>NZ_FNFB01000085.1 GCF_900100395.1 Nonomuraea maritima
CCCCACCTGATCGATGGCTGCCTGGCTCAGACCGGACTCATCATCGAGGAGACCACCGTGACCACATGACCGGCTCTACGAATTCAACCTGTGTAAGATCTCCGCTGAGATGGTTTCCTCGCGGTGGTCAGCAGGATTGCCCGGCTGTCGCGCCGGGTGGGCGGGGGTTCCACGGGCCCGCGGGATTCCTTCCTGCTCGTCGGGGCGGTGAATGATGGTCGGGTCGGTGCGGGCAGGGCGTGTAGCCGGGGCAGAGCGGTGATGATCTGCCTGGCCCAGGGCCAGTGGGTCGGGATACGCAGGTGCAGGCGGCGGCTCCGCGCGCCAGTCGGTTGGCGGTGGCGAGCAAGCGTAGCCGTAGGCGTTTGGGATTTGTAGTAGCGAGCGTCGGTGCCGTGCAGGGCGAGCGTCTGCATCCGGGCGAGCAGTTCGCAGGCCAGGGCGATGATCTCCAGCCAGATCTGGTTGTGCCAGATCTTGTTGTGGGTGAAGTCGTGTGGTGGCAGGTTGTGCAGGCCGGTGTCCCTGGCGGTGCGGACGTACTCTTTGGCGCCGGCGGTGGCATAGTTCCAGGTCGGCGAATGTGCCGCCTGGGTGCCGGTGACGAAGCAGCTGACGCGGTGCCCGTGCTCGGTGAAGCACAGCTGAGCGCCGGGGTGCGGGCGTTCTTTTGCGGACAATGACCCGAATCTTCTTCGGCCAGCCGCTCAAGGTGCTTTGAGCTGGGGAAATAGGCGCGACCTGGCACCTGTGCAATCTAAGATCATCCTGAAATGTCCTGAGCAGGCCACACCCTCACGCCCTGTTGTTGGCGAAGCTCGCCATCGCGCCACTTAATTTTGGTAGCACGAGCGCTGTGGGAGGTGCCCTTTAGTTCTTGGGCAACCAAGCGGATGGCATCAGGGCTGGGTAGATGTACAACGCCGAATCTTGAGGCTTTCTCGAGCTGGATCTTGTGAAATTTGAATGGAGGAGTGGCGCCGCCCAGCAGCTCGCTAGTCTGGATCTTTCGCCCTTGCTCATTCTTGTGGAACTTGGCGTTCTTCACTAGCAGGCTGCACGCGGTACGAGCGCACCAGAAGTCTACGCGAAATAGTGAGGGTTTTCCAACCTGAAGCCGCTGATGGAGGGCATGCCGCGCGGATGGAGTTGATCGACAAGTAGAAGAGCCCCTGGTAGAAGGGCTGTC
>NZ_FNFB01000082.1 GCF_900100395.1 Nonomuraea maritima
GTGTTCTTGATCGTTTGATGTGATGATTCGGTAGAGTTCGCGGGCTATGTAGCGCTTCAGGCAGCGGATGATCTCTTTCTTGGACAGGCCGTCTTGGGTGCGTCGTTCCATGTAGGCGCGGGTGCGTGGATCCCAGCGCAGACGGCATAGGACCACGCGGTAGAGCGCGGCGTTGGCTTGGCGGTCGCCGCCGCGGTTGAGGCGGTGCCGGGTGGTCTTGCCGGAGGAGGCGGGGATCGGGGAGACGCCGCACAGCATGGCGAAAGCGGCTTCGCTGTGCAGCCGGTCGTGGTTTTCGCCGACGGTGACCAGCAGCTGTCCGGCGGTGTCGGTGCCGACGCCGTGGACGGCGGCCAGGCGGGGGTTGATCGCGGTCACCAACGGTTCCAGGAGCGCGTCGAGGTCGGCGATCTCGGTGGACAGCTGCTGGTGGCGGCGGGCCAGACAGCGTAGGGCGATCTGGGCGGCGGTGGCTGGGCTGGCGGCGTCGTCGCGGTCGGGGGTCAGGGCGGCGCAGGTGCTGATCAGTTTGGTGATCGACAGGCCGCGCAGGCGTTCGCGCAGGTCGTCGGGGGCAGTCACGATCAGGGCTTTGAGGCGGCGTTGGGTGTCGGCGCGCTGGTCGATGGCGCTGCGCCGGGCGATGCGCAGGTTCCGCAGCGCCTCGATGCGGCCGTCTCGCTGCTTGGGGGTGCTGGTCCGGTTGCCGGCGAGCGCGGCCTTGGCGGCGGCGATGGCGTCGATCGGGTCGGACTTGCCCTGGAAGCGGCGGGTCTTGCGGTCGGGCCGGTCGATCTCGATGACGTCGATCTGTTCGGCCTGCAGCAGGCGGGTGAGGCCGGCTCCGTAGGCGCCGGTGCCTTCGATCCCGACGCGTGTCAGCTGCCCGAAGGTGCGCATCCAGGTCAGCAGGGCGGTGTATCCGGCTGCCGTGGCGGGGAACTGCTCGGTCCCCAGGACCCGGCCGACCGAGTCGATCATCGCTGCGGTGTGGGTGTCCTGGTGAGTGTCCACGCCGCCGGCGACTTCTGGCATCGGCGGGTTTTCGGGTGTAATGGAAGTCATCGTCGTCCTGTCGTCTTGACCGGGGGCAGGGCGGCACGCACCAGCCGGGCAACGCGGACAAGACAGTGATGGGGCCTCTGGCCAGGCTCCTATGAAGTCACGGGCGCCACGTCCGGTGAGTGCAGATGAGCGCCTCCCGGCCAGGGCCGACAGATCCCGTTGAGGACCCAAGGTCAGTCAGTCGCTGGGTCAGACCCTGGCGGGAGACGCTCATCTACATCATCACTGTCAG
>NZ_FNFB01000080.1 GCF_900100395.1 Nonomuraea maritima
TGAGATGTGATGCCGAGCCGATTGTGGCGAAGTGGATGATCCTATGCTGCCGAGAAAAGCCTCTAGTGAGTGTTGTGGCGGCCCGTACCCTAAACCGACTCAGGTGGTCAGGTAGAGAATACTAAGGCGATCGGGTGAACTGTGGTTAAGGAACTCGGCAAATTGCCCCCGTAACTTCGGGAGAAGGGGGGCCTCTGCTGGTGATGGCATTTACTGCTGGAGCTGGTGGGGGTCGCAGTGGCCAGGGGGAAGCGACTGTTTACTAAAAACACAGGTCCGTGCGAAGTCGTAAGACGATGTATACGGACTGACGCCTGCCCGGTGCCGGAACGTTAAGGGGACCGCTTAGCCAGCTTGTCTGGCGAAGGTGAGAACTTAAGCGCCGGTAAACGGCGGTGGTAACTATAACCATCCTAAGGTAGCGAAATTCCTTGTCGGGTAAGTTCCGACCTGCACGAATGGCGTAACGACTTCCCCGCTGTCTCAACCGCAGACCCGGCGAAATTGCATTACGAGTAAAGATGCTCGTTACGCGCAGCAGGACGGAAAGACCCCGGGACCTTCACTACAGCTTGACATTGGCGTTTGGAGCGTCTTGTGTAGGATAGGTGGGAGACTGGGAAGCTCGGACGCTAGTTCGGGTGGAGTCATTGGTGAAATACCACTCTGGTCGTTTTGAACGTCTAACTCTGGTCCGTGATCCGGATCGGGGACAGTGTCTGGTGGGTAGTTTAACTGGGGCGGTTGCCTCCTAAAGGGTAACGGAGGCGCCCAAAGGTTCCCTCAGCCTGGTTGGCAATCAGGTGTTGAGTGTAAGTGCACAAGGGAGCTTGACTGTGAGACTGACGGGTCGAGCAGGAGCGAAAGCTGGGACTAGTGATCCGGCATCGGCGTGTGGAAGCGGTGTCGCTCAACGGCTAAAAGGTACCCCGGGGATAACAGGCTGATCTTCCCCAAGAGTCCATATCGACGGGATGGTTTGGCACCTCGATGTCGGCTCGTCGCATCCTGGGGCTGGAGTAGGTCCCAAGGGTTGGGCTGTTCGCCCATTAAAGCGGTACGCGAGCTGGGTTTAGAACGTCGCGAGACAGTTCGGTCCCTATCCGCTGCGCGCGCAGGAGACTTGAAAGGGGCTGTCCCTAGTACGAGAGGACCGGGACGGACGAACCTCTGGTGTGCCAGTTGTATCGCCAGGTGCATGGCTGGTTGGCTACGTTCGGAAGGGATAACCGCTGAAAGCATCTAAGCGGGAAGCTCGCCTTGAGATGAGGTCTCCCACCCTGTGAGGGGGTAAGGCTCCCGGTAGACGACCGGGTTGATAGGCCGGAGGTGGAAGCGCGGTAACGTGTGGAGCTGACCGGTACTAATAGGCCGAGGACTTGACCTCAAAGCAG
>NZ_FNFB01000077.1 GCF_900100395.1 Nonomuraea maritima
GCCTGGGCATGCTCACCCCGATACAGTTCGAGAACGCGTCCACCGTGGCATGACAATCCAGAAACGCGACTCCACCGAAGTCGGGGCACACCACTTCATCGGTTGGAAAGGATGGAGTCCATGTCAGGTCGATCCACTTCCCCGCACCCCGCCCAGCGTCGCTATCCACCGAAGCTGAAGGAACGGGCAGTGCGGATGGTGCAGGAGGCCGTCGCGCAGTCCGGGGAGTCGTTCGGTGTGATCACCCGCGTCGCCCGTCAGCTCGGCATCGGATCCGAATCGCTGCGCAACTGGGTCAGGCAGGCAGAGATCGACGGCGGTCAGCGACCCGGTACCAGCACCGATGAGGCCAAACGGATCGCCGAGTTGGAGCGTGAGATCCGCGAGCTGCGCCGGGCCAACGAGATCCTGAAGGCGGCGTCGGCTTTTTTCGCCAGAGAACTCGACCCTCGACCGCCCAGATGAACGCCTTCATCGACGTCCACCGCGACCGCTTCGGCGTCGCGCCGATCTGCCGGGTCCTGCAGGTCGCGCCATCGACGTACTACGCGGCCCGCAACCGTCCACCATCGGCGCGGGAGGTACGCGATGAGCACCTCAAAACCGAGATCATCCGTATCTACCAGGACAACTACTCCTGTTACGGCGCCCGCAAGATCTACCACCAACTCCGCCGCGAGGGCCTGCCGGCCGCCAGGTGCACGATCCAGCGGCTGATGGGCGACCTCGGCATCGCCGGACTGGTCCGCGGCAGGCCCCGGCGCACCACCATCACCGGCGACCAAGGTGAGCGGCCGGCGGATCTGGTCCGGCGTGACTTCCACGCTGCGGCGCCGAACCGGCTGTGGGTCGCCGACCTCACCAATATCCGTACCTGGTCGGGTTGGGTGTACGCCGCGTTCGTCATCGACGTCTACTCCCGGATGGTCGTGGGCTGGCAGACCGCCACCCATCTGCGCACCGACCTGGCATTGGACGCCTTGGAAATGGCCATCTGGCGCCGCGGCTACAACACCGGCGCCGACCTGTCAGAGCTGGTGCATCACTCCGACCGCGGAGTGCAATATCTATCAATTCGCTACACCGAGCGCCTGGCCGACGCCGGCGCGGTCGCCTCCGTCGGCAGCCGCGGCGATTCCTACGACAACGCCCTGGCCGAGTCCTTCAACGGGTTGTTCAAGGCGGAGCTGATCCGCCGCTACGGGCCGTGGAAGGGCCTGGACGACGTCGAGCTGGCCACGCTGGAGTACCTCGACTGGTACAACCATCGCCGGCTGCACACGGCCTGCGGCGACATCCCACCCGCAGAGTACGAAGCGATCCACTACCGTCACCAACAAGCCGCAGCCACTGCGGCAGAAACCAAGTAGCCGAGTGGTGTGCCCCGACTTCGGTGGAGTCGCGTTTCTGGATTGTCATGCCACGGTGGACGCGTTCTCGAACTGTATCGGGGTGAGCATGCCCAGGC
>NZ_FNFB01000076.1 GCF_900100395.1 Nonomuraea maritima
CAAATCCACAGCGCATACTAAGAGGCGAAAGATCGGCTAGGAGTGTCAAGCATCATCCGATGCCAAAGCGTCAAGCATCAAGTGAGCCAAGACACGGGCCGGACGCCAACCACTGCCGAATTACGCTCATAGGGATCAAGCGGCGGCGCGGCGCGCCGCCGTACCTCCGGCCCTCCGCCCGCCCGCCGTCCGGGCGTGCGGCCTGGGGGCCGGTCCCGGACGGCGGCGGGACACCGGGCCGGGCACCGCACGCCGGCCCCCGTACCAACCGAACGCTCCGACCGGGGTTGCCGCGCCGCCGCACAGATGCAGCCCTACGATCGCCACTGCATGGCTGGCCACCATTCGTGCTTGGGGGCGATCGACGATCCAGGGTTCGTTCCTCACCCTGGCTCACCGAGCAGCGTGGTTGTTCTCTGATGTCGAACTCCGTCGAAGCGTCTCACGTGCGTAAGCGCTGTAACTAACTCCTGGCAGCAGTAAGGTTCATGGCTCTCGCCGCCGAGATCATCTGCTGGCGACGCCTCGTCTCCTGGTCCTTCTGTTACGACCTCACTCTGGGATGGGGCCCGAAAACACCAGATAGGGATGTTCCACATCCAGCCACTGACGGTCCAGCCTCACCTGCGTGGCCAGCTCGATGGCCGTCAGGAAACCTGCCCTCCAGTCCCAGCGGTCGTCTCTGCCCAGGAAGTCTTCGTCCACGTAGTCGAGGAAGAACTCGCTCATCGCCGTCAGTTCGGGCCACGACGCCAGGTTCGGTTGATCCTCAGGACGTCCCGGGAACAGTCCGTCGATTGAGATAAGGACTTCACCGTTCACGGTGAGGGACAGGTGGTTCACGGAGTTGACGTTCCACCAGGCGCTGTAGACCCGGGCATTCGACGACAGCCGCCGGAGCGCTCCGCTCGAATACCCGAGATGGTCGAGCCCATATAAGACGACCGCCGCACCGGATCGATCCACGACCGCGCAGGGGCCCTGGCGGCGCAAGGGGAGGTTGACGAAGTGGGGCTTCACCACTTCGCGCAGCTCATAGCTGGTTCCTCCGCCCAGCCGCGCGCTTACCTCAGGCAAGGGGAGAGAGTCCAGGCCATCGTTCGGAACCACGACGGCCCAGCACGCCGCTACGTCCAACTCTGGCTCACCGACCAGCCGTTGATAGTGCCCGAACACCTCGTCGGTCGAGGGGGGTCGGATATCCACGTGATGGTCTCTCCGATCATTGGCGGGAGTGGACGATGATCCTTGCATAAGTGGCGCGCGGACTGCCGTCAGCGGCCGCGGCCGACAGCTGTCTGTACCTCCCCTAAGCTTCGCCTCGCGGGATATACGCGGGATGATCTTCCCTGGTGCGGGGGAGGCGTGAGCCGTACACCGAGGTCACAGGCCTCATGCGGTCCGGAACATCAGCCCGCTGTAAAACCGTCGGCTCAGCCTACGCAAGTTCGAACCTTGCACCTGCCACACGAGCCAGAAGAGGCCCGTCACCAGCAAAAACGCGGTGACG
>NZ_FNFB01000074.1 GCF_900100395.1 Nonomuraea maritima
TACCCGCCTCGTTGCCCGTAGCGCATACATCGGTCGTACACCTACAACGGCGGACCGTCACGACTCTCTGACTCTACGAATTCAGCCTGTGTAGCAAGTTTGAGCGATCTAATCTCGGAGCATCACTTGATAGGTCAAGTGAATGACATCCAAGAAAGGAGCCGTTATGGCTCTGCAAGGCCCCATTCCCGTCACCTTCGCCATGGTCTTCCCGCACGGCTGCTACATCGTCGGCGAGGTCGAACCCGTCAAGGACTTCGACGCCTCCACCGGCGGCCGGTTCCGCCCGAACTGGTGGCCATCCTCCGGACGCACCTCGACAGGCACGGCACGGCCAAGGACGGACGGCTCTTCCGGACCAGGACGGACGGCGTGATCTCAGGTTCGGCGTACGCCAAGATCTGGAAAGAGGCCCGGACCTACGCGCTCACTCCCGATCAGGTCGCCTCTCCCCTGGCGGGCCGACCGTACGACCTGCGGCACGCGGCACGCGGCCGTCTCGCTCTGGTTGAACGCCGGCGTCCACGCGCCCGAAGCGGCGGAACGGGCCGGGCACGGCGTGGATGTCATGCTCAGGGTCTATGCCAAGTGCATCGACGGGCAACGCGAGGTGGCCAACCAGCGAATCATGGATGCCCTCGCCGCATGAACCAGCATGATCAGGTGACAACGATGGGTCTCGGATCACTCCGGGACCCTTCGTCGTGCGCTGGGGCTCATCCCGCAGAGGTCCCGAAACCTTGGCCTCGACCTGCGGGAATGCGGCCGCTTTCATCCCGCGTATATCCCGTGACCACCGACAGACAGGGGCTCTCGGCGGCCTACTGCTGCACACCCGGCAAGAGCCGTACCCAAGCAAAAGACCAGCTCAGAAGGTGTTTGAGCTGGTCTCGAACGCGCGCCCTGCAGGATTCGAACCTGCGACCGTCGGATTAGAAGTGGAAAGCCTTCTACGAAGCGTGTGGCATCGTGACCTGGAGTCTTCGGCCGTACCGGATATGCAGGAGGGAGATCGTTCCGTGTATGTTCCGGATCTTCCTAAGCGCAGATCGTCACCGGTAAGGATCGAGATGATCTTGTAGGCCGCGACACCGAATCCGGACTCGCCCAGAGGGCCAGGGGGGACGCCGATCCGTTGCAAGGCGACTTCGGGAGACAGGTCCCGGATGAAGCAGGTGTAGAGCCAGGTGGCATCGGTGTCGTCGGTGAATTCCCGATAGAGCCACTCATAGGTCGCTGCCGTCACGCCGCGCATCCACGTTCCTTCCACGAGGCCGTATCTCGGTGATCATGACAGAGGAGGCCGACAACTTCGTCCATGGACCTGCGCTGTCAGCTTGGGAACTGCATCGATCACGGACCACTGGGGCGCTGAGCTGGGCGGAAAACCGGTCCTGAGTGACCGTGGTTGACCCCTCGTCACCCCTCCTGATGGCCCGCTAATGGCCCGGCGCTTGCAGCGGGTGACATCACCGTGGTTATGACAAAGTGGGCAGTGTGGACAGACCGGCGAACGATCAAGACATAGTGGAGATCTTGAGGGCGGTTCGGGTCGGCGACATCGTCTCGGGGACAATCACGCAGGTGGGACCTCCTCACGGGGCCGCGGTGAGGCTTGACGGGCAGCTGGGTCTGGCATCGGCGGACATCGGGCCTTTGCACGCCTCCTGGGGTCACCCATGGGATGAGGTCATACAGGTCGGCCGGCGCGTCACCGCCGAAGTGATCGATATCGATGAGGAACGGGAAAGGATCGGCCTGTCCCTGGCCGCGACCGAGAATCCCGAACTCTGGGCATTCCTGAAAGACATCCCAGGAGCGTAGATGTCAAGCCGCAACGAACTCTGCGTGATGCGACCAGGCGGTCGTCTCGTCGTAGAGGGTG
>NZ_FNFB01000073.1 GCF_900100395.1 Nonomuraea maritima
AGCCTACGCAAGTTCGAACCTTGCACCTGCCACACGAGCCAGAAGAGGCCCGTCACCAGCAAAAACGCGGTGACGGGCCTCTCTCGTTGTGTCCGACCGTCTACGACGATCAACGGCGCTCCACGGCCGCTCGCGGCCAATACGCGGCTAAATTCAGAGGGGTGCTTCCCCAGGGCCCTGCTGCTCTTCGATGCCCGCTATAGGTATCAGAGGAGCGTCCTCAGCCAGTGCAGACCGGTTGCGTCCACGGGAGTGGTGTACGAGTTTGGCCAGGTCAGCTGGCGTGGCGTCGTGAAATGGTGACGGCCATCGCGTGATCCTTCGAGTAGCTAGACCAAGATCGAAGGAAGACGCGTGATGGCCGCGGACAACAGTGTGACGCCCGAGCAGTGGCTGGCGCAGCAGATCCAGTCCAGCGACCCTGACATGTTGCGATCCATGGTGAAGACCATGGCCGAGGCGTTGATGTCGGCCGAGGCCGACACCCTGTGCGGAGCCGGCTACGGCCGGCGCAGCGCCGAACGGACGAACCAGCGCAACGGTTACCGCACGCGAGAGTGGGACACCCGCGCCGGCACGATCGAGCTGGCCATCCCCAAACTCCGCTCTGGCGCCTACTTCCCGGACCGGCTGCTGGAACGCCGCCGCCGAGTCGAGCAAGCACTGGTCAGCGTCGTAGCCACCAGCTACCTGCTCGGAGTCTCCACGCGCCGTGTCGACAAGCTGATCGAGCAGCTCGGCATCACGCACATCTCCAAAGGCCAGGTCGCCCAGATGGCCAAGACGCTGGATGAGCAGGTCGACGCCTTCCTCACCCGCGCACTCGACGCCGGCCCCTACACCATCGTCGGGCTGGATGCGCTGACGCAGAAGGTGCGTGCGAAGGGCACCCCAAGGGCTGGGCATCTCTTTTAGTTGAACCATGGAAGTTCGTTTTCATTGCACTCTACCCGCGATAGAGTCAGGCGTAGGTCCGCGCGGCTGAATGGAAGCCCAGAAATCAAAAGCGCACGCACATGCGAGTCCAGGGCTTCTATTAGAGGCGTGGGAACGCCGATGAAAGCTGGGATGTTCCAAGCATTGACGAGAATCTTGTCAAGCTCATTCGATTGAGCGGGAAAGATTGTATGAATCTCCCACGGTGGTACGTTTCTATGGATGTTATAGACGGAACGCCCACCTCGACGCGTGGGTAGCCGCTTCCCAGCAAGCTCTAGAGCTCGAAGAGCCATCAGCTCCGATATCGCCCTGAGCAAAGGGCTAGGTTGGTCCACAGTCTTATTCTGCTGCATACCTTTTCTCTGCTCTAGCTATTTTATCTTCATGCTGTAAATTGGATCTGGCTGTCCGAACTTACGTTCCTGTTTCACCTTTTTCCTCTCAGGGATTTCAAGGTCACGCCTGCTTTCGAGCCTTACTCCAATACGGCTCCATTAATCCTCGCGGCATTTGCCGGTAATTGATCGTGTCGACTAGCCATGTCAGGAAGGCTGCCAGAGCGAAATCTCCGTGATCGTGATTCCAGCCGGCGGCAACTTGTCTACCAAGAAAGTTTTGGTAGCGAAAGCTTCCGTTAGGATAATTTACGCACCATGCGCTAGAGCTGCCCGCTGTACTCTTGGGTTCCTTGAGGAGAAAAGCGGCGTCAATTAGCCGACTGGGGAGCCGGGACAAGGCTTTCGTGGCTTCGCAGGCCGACATCGTGCTCTCGAAGCCTAATAATGCGAATGGCGGAGCTGCTGTATATGCGAGCTGGTCCGGCATGTCAGCGGACATCTTGTTGCCGTTCTTGGTGATACCTAGCTTAACCCACTGATGTTGTAGCTTTCTAACACTGCTTGCTTTTTTGGCAACGTTTTTCAGTACGCTGCTATTTATCGTTGTCTTGACTTCTACTACGGCCGCGACTCCTTCAAAGAAAAAGGGTTGCGGGATCTCTTCGTCGAAAAATCTAGGATGATCGTCGAAAGCGATGATCACGTCTTGTTGAGTACACCTAAAACCGTTAGTGTCAATGATTTCGCCGTGGCCAACCCATAGCCCTCTCGGAAGTACGGACCGCAGCCAACCGCGAGTAGCTATCTCTAGTTGACTTCCCTTAGAGGTCGAGTCGCGAAGTGAGCCGCGACTGAGGTCCAGCTTTGACCGAAGGGCTTTCTCTTGCAGGGTAAGTATTTCACGAATTGGCACTAGGCCAGAATAGCAGGCGAACAGCGACTAGTTCAGTAGCTAGCGATAATGTGGCTATCTAAAGCTTCAAGGTAGTAGATTTCCTGTATAGCCTATTTGTCGGAGATGAGGTAAAGCGTGCTCCTGGCGAGCGGGAGTGTGTACCAGTGCATATGCTGACGGGCCGCCCTGGCCTAGGGAACGGGACTGTGAGCGAGTCTTAGACCGTGTCTTATTTGGTGATCGCTCGTTAGACCAGGCGTGACGACGTTCGCGGACCGGCTGGTCCCTGACGAGTTGTGGGAGCTGTTCCAACGCGTGGTGCCGCCTTCGCCGACCCGTCCGCAGGGTGGTGGCCGGCGGCGGGCTGA
>NZ_FNFB01000075.1 GCF_900100395.1 Nonomuraea maritima
CCCCACCTGATCGATGGCTGCCTGGCTCAGACCGGACTCATCATCGAGGAGACCACCGTGACCACATGACCGGCTCTACGAATTCAACCTGTGTACCGGGAAATCTGTGTCACGGGCGGGCATGACCCGCCGCACTCCCGTCCTGTCCGGTCCGCCGCAGGCCGGACGAGAAGACGACTCCGAGACACGCGGACAGCACAACGCCGAGGAGGAGGTTGTGCAGAGTGACACCCAGTCCCATGCCGAGCGCGATCCCCGGCCACACGCCTGTCCAGTTGAGCGAGTTCTTGCAGTTCGTCATGGTTTGATCTTCGCGCGACAGCGGGTACGTGGCGTAGAGGTCGGAGTCACGACCACGACATGACAGCTGTCACATCAGCGCCAAGAACCCTGCTCTCCCGGCTGGACGGTGCGTGATCGGCCTCAGGAGCGGACCGGTGTCCGACGGATGTCGCGCCATCCCATCGGCGCGGGAGGCGGGAGAGGTACGGGGCGCTGTGCCAGGAAAGCCTCGAAGAAGCAGGCGAGCAGGCGCCGGGAGGCGGCGAGGGCGGTCTTTCTCGGCAGTCCGGCGAAACCGCTGTTGGCCAGGAGCAACAGGGTGATGTCGCCGGGTGTCGAAGTCGTCGCGGTTGCCCGGTCGCGCGGGCGCGCTGGACCGACGGCGGCCGTGATCCGCACGGAGCGGATGTCCTGATCCAGGAAGACGGACAGCTCGTGGGCCTCCTCCCTGACGGTCGTGGTAGCCCAGGATCGCGCTGTCGGAAGCCGGGAGGAACCGGACGGGAGCCGGTGTGTCCGGCGACGGACGCGGTGCGTCGGCCAGGTCGAGCAGCCGGCGGCCGCGTTCGTCACGGAAGGTGCTGAGCTCGTCCCGGATGGCGTTGACCGCGGCGGGGAGACCGGCCAGGCCGGATGTCCGGTCGGGATGAGCGCGGCGACGACGCTACCGCCTGCGCGCCTCCGCGGCATGGCCGGGTACGAGTGAGGGCCAGCGGTCGGTAGCCCATTCGGGCCAGCCGGGCCACTCCGGTGGTGGAGCGGGGATGTCCCCGCCGTCGAGTTCGGCGGCGTCCGGTGCCTGGAACTGCGTCCGCCAGGTGCCGATGTCCGCCTCGCTCATCGGGAACGTCGTGTGCGGTGCGGTGGATTGGCGGCGTGCGATCCTGGCGCGCTGGACGTCCTCGTCGATGGGCAGGTAGATGACGTGGCAGGCCGCCCCGGCCGATGTGGCGAGCGAGCGCAGCGCCGAGCGTTCGTCACGGCTCCAGAGCCCGAAGTCGAGCACGACGCTGGTGCCGAGTCGCAGCGCCTGGAGGGCCAGGGTGATGAGCCGTCCTTCGAGGATGTCGCGCTTGCCGTCGGGCTGCGTCCCGTCGAACAGGGAGATCATCCACTCGTCCGGGGTCAGCCGCAGCGCGCGGTGTGCGGCGGCGAGCTCTTCGGCCCGGGTGGTCTTCCCTGCGCCGGGCAACCCGACCATCAGGAAGAGCTCGGGCCGCCCGTCATGGTGCGGTGCGGCCGCGCCCGCGACGGACGTGTGCGGGTGCGTGGGGTGGAACTGCTGCGACATGGATGTGCTCCCCGGATCACGGAAGCGGCAGCATGGCACGATCGGGCTGCCGGACAGGACACTGATCCGGCGGTACGCACCGGCACCGACCCCACGCAGGGGCTCACGGACCGCGATACCGCCGCTAAGCGGCGACGCGGATGTTCATGGCGAAGCACTCCATGCCCTGACTTTAACCGACATTGCTAGGGCGTGTCTGATAATTCGGCGTGCCGGAGCCAGAGCATGAGCGAGGCGATGGTGACACCCGCCAGATAGCGGCTGGCCAGCTTGTCGAAGC
>NZ_FNFB01000071.1 GCF_900100395.1 Nonomuraea maritima
AGCAGCAGATCATGACCGCGCGAGCAGCCGCCACGGCGAGGTCTCAGGAGACCATCGCCGCATAACCGAGTCTCCACGCTTTCAGGGGATGGACATTGCAGCGTTGAGTGACCTCTTTCGTGGGCGGGCCTATTAGAACAAGGCCGCCCCTCGCAGGGAAGTACCGGCCCAAAGGCTGGGCTCATCGGACGCGCAATAGCACGAAGACCTGAGCCACAGTCTCAGGCAACAGGCGTTCGTTGCCCCCAGCCCGGCGAGCACATACAGCGCCGCAAGCATGCCTGTATTGGCCCGCCAGAAGTCGCGGATGAAGTAGTAGCCGGGGTGTGCGCCTTGGCAACGCGGCTGTAGCTCCCCGGTACTCGATCCACAAGACGAGCAATCGCTCCGTCAGGACGACCAGCGGCAGGACCGGGGCTGCTCAGTTGTAGTGGCGGTTGGGCTGCCCGAACCGCAACATGTGCGTTCCCGGCCATGACAAATCGGACAAATCAGGGGTTGACGGATATACGACTAATCGCGTAGCTTCAAGATCGCTTCGACATGAGCCATCGCTTCCTGTAAGGGGTTCATGTCGAGACGAAGCCCTTATGTCCCACGAGCAGGACGATCTTGGCGGATGGCCTGCCCGTGGGGCACCAATCGATGCAAGGAGGACCCTACCTCATGCGCAAGCGTCCCCTCATGTTTCTCGCTGCGGTCGCGATACCCCTGACCATGATCGGTGGTATCAACGCGACTGCCGCGTTCGCAGATGCGACTCCACCGGCTCCGAAGCTCCCCGAGAACGTCTGGGTGGCCCCAGATGTCGACCTTACCAAGCCCATTGTGCAGGCGCCGGAGAACTCCGGCGCCAGCGTCGCCCGCCCCGCCGCCTGCGGCCCCTACGCCGGGACTGGCTTCCCGCTTGTGTGGACGACCTACCAGTGGATCGACTGCTCCTACATCGGTAGTACCTCGTCCGCCACCAAGGGCTACTCCTGGAACTCCCCCAACTGGTCGGAGTCGGAGGGGTGCGCCCAGGGCATGGGTTACCGCTCAAGTTCCCCTTACTGGATCACTCTCGGATGCGGTAAGTCCGGTAGTGGTTCTGCCTCTTGGGGTAACGTCGTCGGCGTGCCGAAGTTCCAATCGATCTCGATCTCCGCACCCCTCAGCGTGCCCATCAACTGGTCTTAGTCACGCCAACGAGGACGTCGATAGACGCTCCTAGCCACTTAGAAGATTAGTCTCCATCCGTGGGTGCCCACACTAAGCACCCACGGATGGAAACCCAGCTCAGTATATATGTAGCTGCGTTCATTCGTGAGGAATAGGTATGGCCCGACCAAAGCTGCGGCGATACACAACAGCCATCGGCATCATGGCCGCTGCTACCTTGTGTATGGGTTGTATCGTTATTGCGATGGCAAGGATGGATGGCGAATCGAGAACGGAAGACTTGGCCAGTATTGCCCAAGAGATCGCCAGCAAAATCGATTGCCGCGAGAGTGAGCCAGTTTATAATGATATCTATTTTTGGGATGAAATGTATGGCGTCAATTGCTACCAGAGCGACGGGAAAGTGGAAGCAATTCGAGTCTATCGACACCCCAGCTCAGTAGCCGCCGTATTGCAGGATTGGCAACCTTTGATTAGCCCAAGCCGCCCGTTGGTAACCGGTGCCAATTGGTTCGTGATCGGCCCTCGCAAGGATGTCGAGATGATTAGCGATGCCATGCAGGATGCATTGGAGGTCACCGTTCAGGTGCCTCCTCCACCACCCCCTCTTGCGCCGGACCAGAAATCAGCAACGACATGTCTTCGGTTTGCGGCAGGTTCACTTAACGATCGAGCGCTCAATCCTAATCAATACAAACAAATGCTTCCGTATTTGGAGACCAAGTACCCGGGATACAGGAATGCTGTAGACTCGAGCATGTCGCCCGAGCAGGTCGCCGAATTGAAAAAAATCGCCACTTATGAGGAGTCGAGAATCGAGGCATATCTTTCAAAATTTGGCAGCAAGATTAAGAAGTTCTGCACAGCGCATCTAGCTAACTAGGATAGCTCCCGCATGGGAGAGGGAACTAATGATACGGAATCCGACGCCTCGAAAGCTCTTTGCGTGGGGCGGAGTGTCCCTTGCATGCACGTTTCTAGCTAGCGCGTTTCTGTCAGACGTGATTTTTTTGCTCACAGCTGACTCCATACCACAGAGCAGAATGCCTTTGGTCTACGGCATTTGTGAGGCAATAGTGGCCCTCACATTCCCTCTCGGGGTAGGATTGATTTCGGCTGCGATGGCAATGCGTGGCCTAAGGCGGACGGTAGAGCATATTCGCATGCCAGACGAGACATCGGCATCGAACAAGTCCACCGCGCACAAGCTTATCCTATGGGCAATGACCCTTCTGGCCCTAGCGGTATTGGGTCGGATAGTCAATCCGATCGTGGAGGGTTCGAGTTCGGTCACTCTCGTAACTCCAGGTGACAATATTGCCATAGCCAAGGTGCTTGTTTCTTGGTTGATCAAGCTTGCCCCAGCGCTCGGCGCAGGGCTCTTGTCTGCCGCTCTCTTGCTGCGCGGACTCGGCGCAGACCATAGGTAACCGCATCCTTCGAACCCACCCGTCGAAGCAACCTCGCGCGCCTCAAGCCGAGCGAGACGCCAGCGGTCCCCGGTATGAAGAACTGATCCAACCCCGCAGTTGGTTGCCGAATTGATCTCTTAGGTATCAAGCGGCGGCGCGGCGCGCCGCCGTACCCCCGGCCCTCCGCCCGCCCGCCGTCCGGGCGTGCGGCCTGGGGGCCGGTCCCGGACGGCGGCGG
>NZ_FNFB01000084.1 GCF_900100395.1 Nonomuraea maritima
TGGTGTGCCCCGACTTCGGTGGAGTCGCGTTTCTGGATTGTCATGCCACGGTGGACGCGTTCTCGAACTGTATCGGGGTGAGCATGCCCAGGCTGCTGTGCCGTCGTTGCCGGTTGTGCCAGATCTCCAGGTACTCGAAGATCGCGTTGGCGAGTTCGATCCGGGTGTTCCAGCGCCGGCGGTCGAGGAGCTCGACCTGCATGCGTGACCAGAACGACTCCATCATGGCGTTGTCGAAGCAGTCCCCGACGCTGCCCATCGACGGCAGCAGTCCGGAGTCCCTGGCCCGCTGAGTGAAGATCCAGGAGCCGAACTGCACGCCCTGGTCGGAGTGGATGATCGTGCCCGCCGGCGGCGTGCGGCTGTCGATGGCCATCCCCAAGGCGCTGGTCACCAGCGTGGCGGTCTGGGTCGAGTCGATCGACCAGCCGACCACGCGACGGGAGTAGGCATCCAGCACCACGCAGCAGTACACCTTGCCCTCACGCGTCGGATGTTCGGTGATATCGGTGACCCACAGCTGGTTGGGCTCAGTCCGTGTGAACGCCCGGTCGACCAGGTCGGTGGCGATCAGATCCGGCTTGGCGCGCCGCCACTTGGGCCGGCCGCTGAGGCCTTCCAGCCCGGCGCGGCGCATGAGGCGCTCCACCGCTCCGTGGCTGACGGGCACCTGGTGGCCCAGCGTCAACTCGGCATGCACCCGCCGGGCGCCATAGGTGCCCCGCGAGCGCTGGTGGATCTGCCGGATCAGGTCGCTCAGCCACGCGTGCCGGACGGTCCGCAGCGAGGGCGGCCGGACCCGCCAGGCGTAGTAGCCGGACATCGAGACCGCCAGGACACGACAGGCCACCTCGACGGGGATGCCTTCGCCGGCCATCACCGCGATGGCCTCGAACCGACTTTTGGGGGCGCCGCCTCTCGTACCAGCTCGATGGCCCGGCGAGTGGCGTGAAGCTCGGCCTCCAACTCGGCGATGCGCCGTTTCGCGGCCGCCAGTTCGGCCTTCTCCCCACTGGTCAGGCCAGGCTCCAGGCCGCGGTCGATGCGGTCTTGCCGCCGCCAGTTGTAGATCGTCTGTGTGCTGATGTCCAGGTCGCAGGCCAGCTCGGTAGCCGTGCGGCCTGCTTCGAGTAAGTCCAGCACCTTACGCCGGAACTCCGGCGGGTAGCCCCGTCGTCCCATGCCACTTTCCTCTCATCAAGTGGCACAAGAATCCAGAAATCCACCTCCACTCAACGCGGGGCACACCA
>NZ_FNFB01000069.1 GCF_900100395.1 Nonomuraea maritima
CAAATCCACAGCGCATACTAAGAGGCGAAAGATCGGCTAGGAGTGTCAAGCATCATCCGATGCCAAAGCGTCAAGCATCAAGTGAGCCAAGACACAGCGATGCGCAGTTGAGCATGTCGTCGGACACGACTCTGAAGCTGAGCCGGCGCGGGCTGACCCTAAATGGGAAGAGGTGCGCGAGGTCCCGATCGCCAGCGCCGTTGATGCGGCCGAGTCTCCGTTGGGGTCGGTAAAAGGGCCACATCGCCAGCCTGACCCGCCACATCTCCTGAGGGGGACCCACCTGACGTCAACAATCACCCTGACCGGGCATCTCAGGAACGCGCTCAAGATTGCTCTTCCGGAGAGAAGGTGTCCGTGGTGGCCTGCTCAGGCGAGACTCCACATCCGGATTGTGGCGTCGAGGCTGCCGGAGACGACCACGGGGATTCCGTCCTCGCGTGTGCCCACCGCTAGGGCACTGATGTTGTCGGTATGACCAGTGAAGGGGCCGCTAAGGGGTTGGCCAGTGTCGAGGTCGCGCACCACCAGGTTGCGATCGGTGCCACCCGAGACGATGACCGGCGTGCCGTCACCGTCCTTGGTCGTCACGACGGAGGCGTGACGGGCGTCTCCTTCATGTGTCAGAGGCTCCCCGAGGGGCCGGCCCGACTCCAGGCTCCAAATGCGCAGCGTCGCTGGCGGGCTTCCCTCGTCCAGCGGGAAGTTTGGGACCTCTGCCGAGATCACCACGCGCTGACCATCGCTGCGCTTCGCGATCGCCATCCCGTACACCATGCAGGTAAAGCAGGTGTTGAGAGGCTTGCCGATGGGTTTACGCGTGTCGAGATTCCAGATCCGCATCCGTGCGTCAGTGCTGCCGGTCACAAAAACGGGCGTCCCGTCTGCGCGTTTGGTGACTTCGATGTCCATGACTGTGGAATAGTGCCCCCACCATGGCTTGCCGATGAGCTTGCCGGTATCCAGGTTCCACATGTGGATCGCCATCATCTTATTTCCGTCGCCGCTGGAAATGATGACCGGCGTGCCATCGCTGCGTTTCCCCACGGCAACCGCGTGGACGAAAGTGTGCCCGGTTCTGAGTGGTTTACCTAAAGGTCGGCCGGTGTCGAGATTCCAGATTCGTACGGTGCCGTCCTCGCCCCCAGAGACGATGACGGGAGTGCCGTTGCTGCGCTCACCGATCGCCACGTCGTACGCCGGGCGCTGATGGCCAGTGATGGGTTTGCCGAGCGGCTTGCCCGTGTCGAGGCTCCACACCCGCAGTGTCTTGTCGAAGCCGGCAGAGACGACTACTCGGGTGCCGTCGCTGCGCTCGCCGATCGCCAGCGCGCTGATGCCGCGTGTGTGGCCTTTTAACGGTCCGCGCAGCTCACTTCCGAAGGGTGGAGTACCCGCAGGGGATGCTGGTTTGGCGGGCTGGCTAGCGTGGGCGATCGGCGTCGCCTTCACCGCAGGCGTGTACCAGCATGTGGTTATCAGGAGCCCCAGCGCGACCGCCAGCGGTCCGGCACCCGCCCTTACTGCACGTTGCGCCATCTCCTCGTCCTTTCAGACGTTCTGCCCCGGGCGTCATGATCGTGATCATGGGCAGGCGTCACTGTAGCGGCCGGGATCCCCGTTCCGAAAGAGCTGTCGCTGCAACACAGCCTGCGCAGGAACGACTCTGAGAAACGGACGTGTGGTAGTGATCTGGCCGGGGCTTCCAGCCGGTACCACGAATGCAGGGCTGAAGCGTTCTCACGTGGTGAGATCCGGGGGTTGAAGACGGTGGCCGGGATGTGCGGGGTAGCGGCCCATGGTCCACCTGGGCATGCGGCCAAGCAAGAATGCTCTCATCTCAGCGGGGCTGGCCGGCGCGGCGCAGGATCGTCACGTTCGTCGTGCGCGTACCGATGAGTTTCTGCCCGGTCGACGGTCATAGCCCACAACCATCAGTTCGGACTCGGAAGAGGAGCAGCACGTGGTAATCGTCACGGGCCATATCGTCGTCGACCCGCAGCAGCGCGAGCGCTATCTCGCGGACTGCGTGGGCGTCATTGAGCTGGCTCGCCGCGCACCCGGCTGCCTTGACTTCGCTATCAGTGCGGACCTGGTGGATGTCCGCCGTATCAACATCTTCGAGCACTGGGAGTCGCAGACGGCCGTCGAGGCGTTCCGCGGCAGCGGCCCTGGCGACACGCAACGCGCTGCGATACTCGCCGCCTCGGTGGCCGAGTACGACGTCGCGGGCGTGCGCTCGCTGACCTGAACCGCGTGCGGGCGCCAACTCGCCGGAGGCATCACGACCGATGGCCCTCATGTGTTCTCACCTGCTGAGACCAAGGAGTTGAAGACCGTCGGCGGGGTGGCTGCGGTAGTGGTCGGTGGCGGTGGCGATGTTGGTCCACCCGATCAGGCGGGTTAGGCCAATGGCCAGGTTGCGGAGGCTGGCCATGATCCGGGGTACGGTGCCCGTCCGGACTCGGGAGGCGTCCTCGCGGTAGGTGACGTCGCGGATGTGATGCAGGGCTTCGATGCTCCAGTGCCCGCGGATCAGCGCGGCGAGCTGGGCGTGAGTGGTCCGGCCCGGTGGGAGGCTGGTGATGGCGTAGATCGTCACGATGGTGGTTTTGCCGGTGCGGTGGTCGGTGCGGCGGCGTTTGACCTGGATCGCCTGGGCGGCGTGTGGGAAGGGCAGTCCCGGGCGGACCGTGCAGATCTTCATGCGGCGGATCTCACGGCGGCCGTGCCCGGTTTCGTCGGTGCGGTCGTTGAGGATCGCCTCGCGCCAGGGCAGGGCCTTGAGCCGGCTGAACTGCGCCGGGTTTCGTGGAGACTCTGGTGTGCCCCGCGTTGAGTGGAGGTGGATTTCTGGATTCTTGTGCCACTTGATGAGAGGAAAGTG
>NZ_FNFB01000068.1 GCF_900100395.1 Nonomuraea maritima
GTCACACTTCCGGCGGCTTCATCAGACACGTGCTCTGATCAGCCACTACCGGCGACGCGGTGACCCATTCCCAGCGGACCTACGAATGTAGTACCGGTAACCGTGGGGGACCATCCCCGCGTGCGCGGGGAGCACGGCATTGAGTCGACCATCCGGGACGCCGGGGCGGGACCATCCCCGCGTGCGCGGGGAGCGCGATCTGTCACGCTCGTTATGCACTTGAGACCGGGAGCATCCCCGCGTGCGCGGGGAGCACAACCCGACCGGCGCGCCGCAGCCCGAGATCCGGGGAGCATCCCCGCGTGCGCGGGGAGCACCCTCGATGACATGCGGGTTTAGCGGCTGCGGAGGCTGTTTTGAAGCACTTTCTTAGAATCGGACATTGCGGACCTCGGGTGGCGGGCCAACGGTGATGGCTGGTGGTGTGATGGGTCTGGTGAGAATGTGCATGTCGGCGGTCGTGCACACGTATTTGGCACAGACACCCGCCAACGATCAGCTACAGCCGTACACCACCGGACACGTCAAAAAGCCCTCAGCCAACGTTCCCGCTGGTCAAGGGTGCTTCGATACTGGTCGAACAGAGTGCCCCCGGCATGATTCGCACCTGCGGCACCCGCTTTAGGAGAGCGGAGGCCACTTCGGCTGTTTTGGCCAGCTGAGCTGGGCAAATAGTCTACGTTGCAACCGGAGCCCACAAGATCATCCCGCATTTGTCCCCGAGCCGGTCTGCGGTGAGCCTGCCGCCGCCCTGCTACACGCCGCTGGTGGTGAGCCACCTAACTGAGCTCCTCGCTACGTATCCGAGTACGTTGAAGGTCGACTTCTCGCCGGTGCTTAGAGCAGGCTGGGGTTGGTTCGGGTCGCGAACCGCTTTCTATTAATGTCTCGATGCATGAGTTGTCAGAAGCTCATCCGAAGTAGCTGAGGTAGCTCTTCCACGAAGGGGCGCCCTTGTTCATAGACATCGTAAACCTCGTCCACGGTCTTGTCTAACACTGCAATTGCATAATTATTGTGTACGAGATAGTTGCGCAACGATCCTATCTCCATAAATGCAGATATGGACCGAGTGAGATCGGCGCGCCCCTGGCAGTATTTCCTCATCCCAGACTTGAAGCCGGAACCGAATAATGCCCAAAAGTTTGTTGCGTTTCGCGCGTTCCAGTCAAAAAGAGAATGGTAATTGCGATGGATTGCTTTCTGGTTCACTAGTTCAAGGATTTTGTTATCGTCGGTTGCATGCTCGCGGATATAGTCGCGTATTGTTTCTGACACTCCCTCTTCGAATTCACTGGCAGCAGCCAGGAGGAGTACCTTAGGGAGCGTGGTTTGAAGAGACGCGTGGAAAGAAAATTGCCGCTCGTTACGTAAGTGCTCCAGGATGTACTTATTGTCATGGTACATTCTCTGTACCGGGGTCAGCGATTTCACCGAGCAAACTCTTTAAGTAGTTCCTCCGTGGCCCTCAAGCGGTTCTTGACGTTTAGTGTCTTGGTAGACCCTTCTTGTGCGTGTTTCGTAAATTCAGTGTTTCTTCCGATTGATTCGACCCACCCTGGTTCTATACGAGATAGCACCCTTCCTTCATCTCGCAGGCTCAAAGCGGCAGTATAGATGGACTCGAAGAGGAGGGGACTGAACCGGGAGGATCCTGCTTTATAGGTATTGCGCGTGCTTGCGGAGTTCAAATCCATAAACCAAAGCCATTCGCTCGAGATTCTTTCGATCCTTGCAGCAGAAAACGATTTTGATTCTTGGCAGAAGCGATTTACGAAGGCCGTCATTGAGCCTCCGTATTGCTCTGTACCCTCTCGTAGCGCGAGGCTGCGCAGGATCACCTCGATATCTTTCATTCGAGAATCGGGTTCTGGCGAGCCCAGCAAGTCGCGCCACTTGCTTTCCTCGTTGAGCTCGAAGATTCTATCAAAGAACTTCGAATGATATAGGCTCGCGCGTATTTCCTGTGGATTCAGATTTACGCCGCCAGTGTTGAGGCGGTTGAACATCTCAAAGATCGAGGAGTTGTCGTTCTCCGGGCTTACTTGTTTAACGATGACGTTCCTGATGGGCCTCAGGTCGAATTGCCGCTTGTAGGTGCCGAGAGTGTCATAGGTCAAGCCGGAGAACTTATTCTTTTTTTGGGCTGATAGATTTGGCAAGCTCAATTTGAACGTTTCGAAGTACTGATCATCCTCGAGTATGTCGGCAGCGATCCCGCCCTCAGTGTTGAAGAATTTCCTGAGTATGCTCCGCTTCTCTTTGCGAGGAAATCGTTGCTTAGCGAAGAAAAAGACTGTCATTAGACGCTGCTGCCCGTCGATAACGAGAAAATCGTTATTGCTTTGCTCGTAAAGGAATATTTGAGGAACGGGAAGTCCTAGAATGAGCGATTCAATCAGCTTCGAAGCTCGCCTTCGGTCCCACACATAGTTTCGCTGGAAGGATGGGATTTTAATAGCACCCTGCTCAATGAAACTATTTATGGTCAGGGTGTTGAAGTCATTTGGCGACGCAACTAGGGAGTATTCATCTATCTGGCTGTCGTCGTCCTCTTTCAATTCTTCGGTGTTGATGAGAAGGTCCGATTCGATAACTGTCACTGGAAGAGAGCCTTTCTGGGGAAGAACCTTTTGTTCTACCAGTACTGCAGTGGTCCTGGGCGACGGAGCGCTTCGAAGTTGTCTTACGATACCGCGCCAAGCTGATACTGGTAAGCCTGTTGTGAGTGGCTTGTGATGCCCGAAGTAGCCGAGGGGAGCGTCTGCGCCGATGCTTCGGTTTCGCCGGGGTGCGGGTCCCGGTAGAGGCTAGCCGACCGAACCCACACTAATCGGGCATTAGGGTGACCCGGAGTAGGGAGGCCAGGGCGGAGTACCAGGAGCCCTGGAGCAAGCGCTAGAGCCCCGTCCTGCAGGTGCAGTGGTCACTGACATCGGGCATCGTGTAGGGCGGTTCTGCTGTACTTCGTTCCCGAAGGCAGCGCTCAGGGTGTAGATACACCCCCTCTTCCGGGTGGCAAGCGATCCCGTACCGCAGGGTCGTCAGCCCCAAAGAGCGGAAGCCCTGGGCAGCCAGCTAGAAACGCTGAATTAAACGATTGCAGGCAATCTCGCGGCGCTTGTCCTCATACTTTCTATCTTGATCTGGTCGGCTACACAGGCTGAATTCGTAGAGTCAGAGAGTCGTGACGGTCCGCCGTTGTAGGTGTACGACCGATGTATGCGCTACGGGCAACGAGGCGGGT
>NZ_FNFB01000067.1 GCF_900100395.1 Nonomuraea maritima
GTCGATCGAGATGCGTGACACCGACGAGGACGTCTTCCGCGCCGCGGAAGAGCTCGGAATCGACCTGTCCCGGCGTGAGCCGAGCAGCGTCGAGGAGATCTGACGGTCGCGTGCGCGATCCGCACAGGCGGGCCCGCGCCGGTTCGGCGCGGGCCCGGCACGCCGCGGTGGAGCGAGCTCCGGGCCATCACCGGACGCCGTCCGCCGCGGGCCGCCGCGAGTTCCGGAGGAGACGATGAACGACGAGACGGTGGCGCTGCTCTTCGACGTGGTCGAGCGGCTGCAGCAGAGCATCGGCGCCCATGAGCATCCCGCGATCGTCGCGCTGGAGGGCGAGCGCAGGCTCGTGCTCAGCGACCACGACTACGACTACCTGCGCGACCCCTGGTCGGCGGCCGCGTTCGAGACGCGCGCCGCCGCCGAGGCGGCCGACATCCGGGCCACGCGCTGGGTGTTCGCCGTCCCGCTGGTGTGGGTCACCACGCCTGAGGCCGTCTACAGCCGTCCCGCGTCCGCCCATCCGCTCCGCGAAGGGGAACAGGAGACGATCACCTGGACGAGTTACGGCGAGAACGACGGCGTCGACTACGGGCGCGTCCCGTACGCCCGTCGCCCCAGCGGGGAGCCCGTGTTCGACAACCCGGAGAAGTTCGCCGTGGGCGTGCGCCCGGCGCCGTCCATGCCGGGCCAGACGCTCCTGCGGGCACTCCTGCAGACCACGGGCCCGGCCTGGCGCGACCCCGTGCGGCCGGCCGGCTTGATATGTCTGACCTGCGGCGATGCGCGCAGGTAAGGAAAACCGTTCGTAGAATGGTAGACAAGTGCCGGCCGACGGGGGCGATCCATGAGCGCAACCCGATCGAGGAGGCGCGCCGGATGGGGGTTGACGCGCCTCACGATCGTCGCGAGCAGCCTGATCGCGCTGCTTTTCGGTGTTGTCTTCGGCATCCTGCTGTGGGCCATCGGCGAGATGCGCGAGGCGACGGACGCGCGGAAGCATGTCCGGACGGCCATCGTCGAGGCCGGCACTCTGGAGCGGCTCGTCCTCGACCTGGAGACGGGCCAGCGCGGCTTCCTCATCACCCGGCAGGAGTCCTTCCTCCAGCCGTGGGAGAGCGCGAGGGCCGCGTTCCCCGCGCAGGCGCAGCAGGTCGTGAGCCTCGCCGACACCACCGAGCTGCGGGACCTGGCGCGTCAGATCAGGCAGCAGGGTGAGTCCTTCATCAGCGACTACTCGATTCCGCTGGTCGAGGCGGCCCGGCGGGGTGATCCCTCCGCGTGGAGCGTGCAGCGCACAGCCGAGGGGCAGCGCCGTCTCGACGTACTGAGAGGGCTTTTTGACCGTTTCGACCGTGACGCGCAGTCCGTACTGGCGGCTCGGGAGCAGATCGCGGCGGGCCGGGTGCGGTGGTCGGTCGCCGTGGCGACCGGTGGGATCGTGGGGTCGGTCCTGCTCATCGCCGCCTACACCGGATTCCTCACCCGGAAGATCGTCCGGCCCGTCCGCCGTGCGGCCGCCACCGCCACCCGGCTGGCCGACGGCGACCTCGAGGCGCGCATGCCTGGGACGGGGTTCGGCGAGATCGGCGAGCTCGAGGCCGCGTTCAACAGCATGGGCGACTCCCTCGAGGAGAGCCGCAGGTTCACCGAGGAGGCGCACAAACGCCTCAAGCTGCTGTACGACGCCAGCATGGCGGTGGGCACCACGCTCGACGTGCGGCGTACCGCGGAAGAGCTGGTGCAGGCGGTGATCCCCGACTTCGCCGACTTCGTCACGGTCGATCTCGCGGCGTCGGTCGTGCGCGGCGACGAGCACGCGCCCGACGCGGGCGAGCCGCTGTACCGGGTGGCCGTCGGAGGTCTCGTGGAGGGCGCTCCGTTCTATCCCGTGGGCACCATGACGACGTCGGCCGAGTCCACGCCCCAGGCCCAGACGTTCGGCCGCAGGGTCGCCATGATCGAGCCGGATCTGCGGACGTCCACCGCCTGGCGGTCGCAGGACCCCGACCGGGCCGACCGGATCCTCGAGCACGGCTTCCGGTCGCTGATCACCACCCCGCTGGGCGTCCGCGGGGTGCGCATGGGCGTGGCCGGCTTCTGGCGCCTGAGCGCGCACGAGCCGTTCGGCGAGGACGACCTGTCCTACGCGGCGGAGCTGGCCGCAAAAGCCGGTGTCGACATCGACAACGCCCGCCGCTACACCCGCGAGCGCAACACCGCGCTGACCCTGCAGCGCAGCCTGCTGCCGCAGCGGCCGCCCGCCCAGCCGGCGGTCGAGGTCGCCTCCCGCTACCTGCCGACGTGTTCCCAGGCCGGGGTGGGCGGAGACTGGTACGACGTGATCCCGCTGTCGGGCTGCCGGGTGGCCCTCGTCGTCGGCGACGTCGTCGGTCACGGCATCCACGCCTCCGCGGCCATGGGGCGGCTGCGCACCGCCGTACGCACTCTCGCCGACGTCGACCTGCCGCCCGACGAGCTCCTCACGCACCTGGACGACCTGGTCATCCATCTCACCGGCGAGGAGGCCTGCATGGCAGAAGGCGACGGGGGGTCGTTCGCCGAGCTGGGGGCCACCTGCCTGTACGCCGTCTACGACCCCGTCTCCCGCCAGTGTTCCATGGCCACCGCCGGTCACCCGCTGCCCGTACTGAACGCCGGTGACGGCCTCACGGAGGTCGTGAGCGGACCGGTCGGGCCGCCCCTCGGCGTGGGCGGCCTGCCGTTCGAGACCACCGAGCTGAGCCTGGACGCGGGCAGCATGGTCGCCCTGTTCACCAACGGCCTGGTCGTCTCCCGCGAGCGTGACATCGACCAGGGCATCGACGAGCTGCGGCGCTCCCTGGCGCACTCGACGGCCTCGCTGGAGGACACCTGCGACACGGTGACGCGTTCCCTGCTGGACGGCCGCGCGGCCGACGACGCCACGCTGCTCCTCGTGCGCACCAGGGCCCTCTCGCCGGAGCAGGTGGCCACCTGGGACGTGCCCGCCGACCCGTCCCAGGTGGCGCGCGCCAGGAAGCTCGCCTCCGACCAGCTGACCGCATGGGGGCTCGCCGACATGGAGTTCGTCACCGAGCTCGTGGTGAGCGAGCTGGTGACCAACGCCATCCGGTACGCGACCCCGCCCATCCGGATGCGGATGATCCGTGACCGCACGCTGATCTGCGAGGTCTCCGACGGCAGCAGCACCGCGCCGCACCTGCGCCGGGCCAGGGCCTACGACGAGGGGGGCCGGGGGCTGCTGCTGGTCGCGCAGCTCACGCAGGGCTGGGGCGCCAGGCACACGACCACCGGCAAGACCATCTGGTGCGAACAGGCCCTGCAGAGCCGCGACGGCGACTGACAGTGATGATGTAGATGAGCGTCTCCCGCCAGGGTCTGACCCAGCGACTGACTGACCTTGGGTCCTCAACGGGATCTGTCGGCCCTG
>NZ_FNFB01000066.1 GCF_900100395.1 Nonomuraea maritima
CACGCCGCTCGTGTGGTGCTGGGACAACTTGAGCGTGCACCTGGTCGCCGAACTGGCCCGCTTCGCCGAGGCCAACGCCGACTGGTTACGTATCTACCAGCTTCCGGCCTACGCCCCCGACCTGAACCCGACTGAAGGCGTCTGGTCGCTGATGCGGCGCTCCATGGCCAACTTCGTGGTCACCGACCTGACCACACTCGTCCGGATCGTCAAGCGCAAGCTCAAGAAGATTCAGTACCGGCCCCACCTGATCGATGGCTGCCTGGCTCAGACCGGACTCATCATCGAGGAGACCACCGTGACCACATGACCGGCTCTACGAATTCAACCTGTGTAGGTCAAGTGTCTTGATAACGGTGACGTCGGTGTCGCCGAACCGATAGACAGTCAACGCGAAGATGTGATGGGGAGTGTCCGGGAGGAACTTGTGCGGATCTTGGTGGGTTGCTTAGCCGCTGTGGTGATGGCCCCGTTCGTCGGGTTCTTCTTGTTGATCGCCATCCCGATGTGGCGGGACAATGCCCGTTTCGATGACTTTCAAGAGCGAGTGCTGGCCTATCCGCTGCCACCGCAGACCCGCATCAAGGGCGACATCGACGCCACGTTCGGCAGGAACAGCAGCGGCAACGGAGACTACTGCGAGTACGGCGTCCAAATGGTGCTTCAGACCGCGCTGTCGCAGAAGGAAATCCGCGCCTATTACAGCAAGGCCGCCATCACGGGCGCCGACGGCAGAGATGAAGCAGAGGTCTCCATGGACTTCGGCGACGACAGTGACAACGGTGGAGCCGTCACAGTGAAGTTCACAGACCTCACTCACAGCGACTGGAACGTAACCTGCTCATAGACGTCCGTGTGATCACGTAACAGGGTAGGCGTCTTCCAGCTCATGACGATCGGCGGGAAGCAGCACCTCTACCACCACCAGAGGCCGGCCCGAGGCATCCCGGACAGCACCGAACACAGCCAGAAGCGGCACGTTCTTCGGCATGCCGAGCTGCTTGGCCTCGCCGGCGGTGGGCATGCGCGCGGTGATCTGCTCCACGATGTGATCGAAACGCACGCCCTTGCGCGCCTTCAGATGCTCACGGATGCCCTGCGGCAGCGGCTCACCGCTGGTCAGATCAGTGCCTTCCGACAGCTCCAAGGGCAGCCAGAGCGACACCAGCTCGGTTGGCTCCCCGTCACGGGTCACCAGGCGTCGGCGCAGGAATGCCCGGCTCTTGGGCTGCGTGTCCAGCAACGTGGCCACACGGTTGGGTAGCGCGACCGCACCGGCCTCCACCAGTTCACCGGGGGAGTCGGTCTCGGGACTGGTCAGGTACGCCTGTCCACGCCGGTTGGACTCCACCGCCGCCATCGCGGGACGACCGCGTACGAACCGGCCCTTGCCCTGCTGCGACTCGATCCACCCCTGCTCGCGCAGCACCCGCAGCGCGGCCACCACGGTCGGCCGCGAGACGCCGAACTCCGCGATGAGCTGGTGCTCGCTGGGGAGCAGAGAGCCCGGTTGGTAGGTTCCCGACTCGATACGCCGTTGAAGGGCCTGCACAAGCTGCGCATACTTCGGCGGTACGGACTCTAGCGACATTTTGACCGTCCAACACCCGACAGGTTGTTTTACCAAGTTTGAGCGTAACCCGAGTCCAGCCCGCTCGTCCACATGTTCACCGGGGCAGTAAGAGGCCCGGCAGGCAGCCGCGGAGGTAACGGGGGCGCTCCTCCCATGGGCATGGACTCGACCGCTTGCCGGACGATGCGGCGCGACGAAGCAGGGAAAGACCTGCCCCGTACCCCTCCGTACGGAGGTGTCACCGCCCCGCCGCGCCTGCCTGCTACTTGGAACGCATCCGGCGCTGGGAAGCGGGGGAGGTGCGCTGGCCGCGCACGCCCTACCGGCTGGCACTCACCCAACTGACCGGCTTGCAACCGGAGGCACTGGGGTTCTCGCAGAACAGATCGACCAGCGGCCTCATCGAGGCGTCCGCCATCCTGCCGATGGACGCCCTACGGGCCGAGGCCGACCTGTACGGCACCATGGAACTCGCCCAGCAACTCCAGGCGTCCGACGTCGGCACCGGCACCCTGGAAGCACTTGCCGAAGCCGTCGATCTCCTGTGCCGCGCCTATCCCGTTGTTCCGGCCGCCACACTTCGCGACCGCACACAGAAACGCCTTGCCCAGGTCAACCGGCTGCTCAGCGGACGGCTCACGCTCGACCAGCACCGCGAACTGCTGGTCATCACCGGCTGGCTCACCGCCCTCCTCGGGTGCGTGCACTACGACCTGGGCGAGCGAGAAGAAGCAGAGACCGCCCGCCGAGCCGCCTTCGAAATGGGCCGCCAGGTCGGCCACAGCGAACTCATGGGATGGGCACACGAGATGTCAGCCTGGTTCGCCCTCGTCGAAGGCCGCTACGAAGACGTCGTCACGGCCGCCCGCATGGGCCAGGCCGTAGCCGGCCAATCCAGCGCCATGGTCCAACTCACCCTGCAAGAAGCGCGCGGCCTGGCCCGCATCGGCGACCGCCGCGAAGCCGACCGCGCCCTCACCCGCGGAGCCGAAGTACTCGGCAGATTCGCCATCCCGGAACATCCCGACCATCACTTCGTGTTCGACCACGCCAAGTGAGTCTTCTACGCCGCGACTTGCTACACCTGGCTGGCCGACGACGACCGAGCCGAGGAACACGCCCTCGAAACCATCCAAATGCACACCCGCCCGGACGGCACCAGCAACGCCCCCATGCGTGTCGCGGATGCCCACATCGACCTTGGCATCGTCCACGCCCGACGCGGCGACCTGGACGCAGCCGTCGAGCAAGGCCTTGCCGCCTTCGACATCGACCGCCGATCCCTCACCGACCTCGTCAACCGCGCCGGAGACCTCGACCGCGTCCTACGGCAGCGCTACCGCCGCGAAGCCCTTGCCGAAGAGTTCCACGAACGATTCATCACCGCACGCAGAGCGCTGACCAGTCGCCGCCCAGACCTGCTCGACTGACCGCCAAGGCGAGACTGCTCGCGCCCTGCGTCCGCTCGGCGGCCGGGCATGCGGTCTGGGGGCCGGTCCCGGCCGCCAGCGACTCCGGGCGCTGAGCGGGCTTATTTGTCGTTCTTATGTCGTACAGTCTCGACGCAGCCGGACGCTCTTGTTCACTAGGAGACCCTTTGACGCTGAACGTAACCGTAGCCAGCAGATACCTCAGCGTGCAGACCTCGGACTTCCGGCTTACACGCGGAGATACCGGAGCCATCACCAGCAATTCAGCCCAGAAGCAGGTGGTCCTCCACTACATGGGATGGTCGGGTCTCCTGTGTTACACAGGCCTCGCAAGTTAGGGCAGCCATGACACGGCCAAGTGGCTGGGGCGAATCCTAGGTTAGATAATGGCGTAAGGGCGCTGCTTATGATCGCCTTGCTGTGATCGATCGACATACGAACCGGCCGATCTTCGCGTCATCGGTGGTAACAGCTGACTGCGCACCTCAGCGCGCGGAAGCGCCCTCCGTAAGGAAGATCACGGTCGCGAACTCGTCTGGCGTATGTCCCGAATCCCACAGCACGATCATCTTTTATCCCAGGCCCACGCCCGCTTCCACTTCGGACGGGTCGAGGGCAGACGGGACGATCTCAGACGGGCGGGATGCGCGCATCGCGCGAGAAGCCCAAGGTCACGGGCTCGTCGCCGTGCAATTGGCGTGCAATTAGACAGGGTAACGAGGGGTCAATCACGGTCACTCATGGCCAGGTTTCCGCGCAGCTCAGAGCCCTCACATGCCGTGATCCTTGCAGTTCCCCAGCTGACAGCGGCAGTCCGATTGCTCGCTCGACCTGCTGGCGTATTCACCAACAGCGAATGTCCCAGCCGCCGCCATCGTGGCCATTATCCTGCACCTCGACGATGATTTTTTGGCGGTCGTCGTCTGTCCAAGAAGACGATGACTGAGACAGCGTCCATACCCGTATTTCTAGCGGCCTGTCTCCATCTACAGGTTCGATGTTCGCATCCTGGTAGCGCTTCAGGATTTGTTCCGCCGTCATATACGTGTCGAGATCGAAGCGGACACGGTAACCGCACATGTCCTTATGGCCACCGCCCGGCATCACCGCGGCCTGTGGTTCGTAGGTGCCGAAGTCTGTTCCGGGGGGCAGCGGATAGGCCAGGACGCGGTTTGCAAGATTGTCGAGGTGATGATCATGAACCCATGCGGGCGCCATGGCCACTACGTAGAGAAGAAGCAGGGGGGCTACGACGAACAGTGTCAGGCGGTACCATCGCCGCCTTCCATTCGACGGAGGGCCGCCCGTATTGTTTTGTAAATCTGATAAGGCTTCCGACACGGGCTCCATCCTATTCAGAGGTGATCATGTCAGTCCATCTTGTCTCGTATGAGGACTTCTCGGAAGACGTGTCCATCCCCTGAAAGCGTGGAGACTCGGTTATGCGGCGATGGTCTCCTGAGACCTCGCCGTGGCGGCTGCTCGCGCGGTCATGATCTGCTGCTCGTAGACGATCGGGGGCAGCCCGTCGGCGGCGCTGTGTCGGCGGCGGGTGTTGTAGAAGTCGGCGATCCAGGTGGCGATCTTCAGGCGGGCCTCGGCCCGGGTGGCGAAGTGGTGCCGGTGGACGTATTCGACCTTGAGGATGGAGTTGAACGATTCGGCGGCGGCATTGTCGAGCGCGCACCCGACCCGGCCCATCGACTGCACGACGCCCCAGTGCCGGCAGGCGGCCTGGAA
>NZ_FNFB01000064.1 GCF_900100395.1 Nonomuraea maritima
GGTAGGGTCGGCCCCTTCGCGTTTACTGCCTCAACCAGGCGCGGAGGATAGGGGATTTGAACCCCTGATAGGTTGCCCTATACACGCTTTCCAAGTCTGCAAGCTGGGGTTCAGGAGGGTCCGGCAGGGGTTCTGAGCTGAGCGCGGGTGGTACACCGTCAGTCCCTGAACGCGTCCGGACGGACATGAACTGAGACTAAGACTGAGACTGGACCGCATCACGAACGATGTCCATTGGACGCAGCCCCGAGAGGGAACCCTGAGAGCTCTCCTGGGCCTGCGAAGGGCTTGAGGCGCTAGTCAGTTCGAGAATTTCGATGCGAGGCGGCCACAGGAGCCTACAGGCACGTCTACGACCCGACATGCAGGCCTGTCGTCTCGCCCCGCACCTCTGAACGGTTCTGGTCATGCCTTGCGATTCGTTCGCTGTGGCTGCTCTCTGCCCAGGAGTCGGTCCATGACCTCCAGCGCCGCCAACCTCCGACTTCGGCGCGTAGACCAGACAGCGGGCAGGACAACGCCCGCGATGAGTGCTGCTGCGACGCCTGTGACGATTCCGATCACGACACTCTGGTGGACCAGCAAGGCGGGCGTCATCACCGCTCCACCCATCAGTGCTCGCTGAAGGCCGTTCTTCAGGGCTCCCCGTCCCTGGCGATGGCGATTCGGTGCTGCATCCTCGCTCATGTCTCAAGCTCCGCCCTTTCTGCTCATCTCTTGCTGAGGTGAGCCCATCGTGCGGCAGCGGATTACCCTCTCGCGCGTCTAACCTATTGACCTATTAGCCCGCATCAATTTTCGTGGCCAACGCGCGCCCGCGCGGCGCACGCGCGTTGGGATGCGGGTCAATGGGTCAGAAGTGGAGGGCGCGTGGACGGCACCCGGCTTGCGAGGGCAAGAAACCTGAGGGAACACGCGAAGGTCTACAGACACGCCCGACAGGCATGTCAGGAGATCACCTACCAGTCACCAAAGAACCTGCAGAGCGTGAAGATTAGGCGATCATTTGTGGTCGCGAGGGACACTGATGTTCGATTCACTCTGTCACTAAGAAATTTGACCTTGTCATTGTTTGGCGACAGGGAAACGGAAGAGCTGGAAGAGTTTTCGCTTTCCTGGCATAATTCGCCGCTCTCCTCGTTGGTGTCTTCGCGGGGAATTGCTCTCCAGCTCTATCTTGTCGCCCTATTTGAGGCGCAGTGTAGGTGCATGCCGGGCGTGGAGCCGAAGAACGGTCGCCCTTTATTGCCTAGGCGAGGAGAAAGTTTCTCATGGCTCGACTTGATCGCAGCCCCTTCTGCGTCTCGCACTCGCGCAACGACTCCCCAAGATAACCTCGTGCGACAGTTCAAGCGTGCGCTTCGCCATCTTGAACGGGAAATGTTGGTTGAACTGGGTGGAGGTAGGAGCGCGAAGGGCCGATTTGAAAGATTTCGACTTCTGGATGAAGGTGGAGTACCGACAAGGGCTGGAGCGCGTGTGCGATACACCGTGCCGATCGAAAATGACGAGGTCATCGATGTTCCCGTTCGCTTCTTTACGAGCGGATGGGTCCACGTATTGTCGCCTGCCGAAATAGCCACATATCTGATATTGTTGGATCTTAAGAAAATCCATCCCGATGTTCACGACGCGGAAGGAGTGTTTTTGTCGCGTGGTATCCGGGAGGCTAGGTATAAGCTAAGTCGAGATGCCTATGAAAGTCATCTTAATCTTGCTCGGTACGGCCTAATTGTTCGACTGCATAATCCGAACAGGAGAGAAGACGGCAAAGTGGCGACGTTTAGAGAACCGCCTAGCCCGCATCGCTTTCAGATTGCAGAACATGCATTTTTAAGGTGGGGTCTTGAAGTGGTATCTAAAGTGCTCAATGGCTAGCTGTGTCATTCGCTAGTCGTCTAGGCTGGCCGGTGCGTGGGAGCCTGCGCCAACCCTGGTGAACGCCTGTGTGCGGGGTGAACCGAGACCCTAAATGAGACCCATCTGAAGGGGCTTCGGCTGTAACACTGGGGGGCTCCGCACGTAGCCCCTTGCGGCACTTCTCGTTCGGAGACAGCAGAGAGGCTTCCTGTCAGGGCCGGACGGGCAGGTAAGGACTAATGTCGTAGAACCTTCGCAGAACGTCACGGCTATCGCGAGGGCCAGATACAGAAAGATCATGAAAGGAGCCAAGGTGTCCATGCAGCCGCTGCATGAGATTCTCCAGGCCAACCGCTATCCGGGGCGGAGCGTGGTGTGGGCAAGGACTCTCGACGGCGTGATGTGTGGCGGCTACCTTCTGACAGGCCGCAGCCCGGTATCGCAGGCGCGTGTTTTCCGCCTGGTCGATCAAGAGCTCATTGTCGTCCCTACTGGCCCGGCCGCTAACGATCCGCTGCGCCACTACATTGCTGCCACAGCGCGTGGTGATTGGCTCGCCTTCGGCAACGGGAAGCAGGTCGCCACCGTTGCCGACCGTCTACAGGAAGGGCAGTCGCCGGCAGCGGCGCTGAACGGCTTGGAGTACGAGCCAGATCCACCGATCTTCACGCCCCGGATCACCGTGATCGTGAATGTGAACTCCCCTGCGGACGCGTGGTTCGGCGCAGCTCGTCGCAGTCTTAGCGACAGAACCTCAACCAACCTTCTGACGCTTTCCGTTCGAGACCTCGCTCCCGGTGACGCCGTTCTGATGACCACCTACGTCTCCGACGGCCAACAACTCGTCACGGGGGAGCCTTTCCTCGAAGCCCTGACCAAGGCCACTGATAAGCACAACCTCCTAGATGAGTTGTGGCAAGCACTTGATCCCCGATTCCGTGTGGCGGCAGCCACCTTCACACCCCAAGATCTCGCCGCGGCTACCTTGCGCAACCAAACTCGTTAGAGGCGCCCCCCGGGTGTTGCAGCCGCTCTTGGCGCGTAGCGCCATGGGGGACGTGCGCAGCACCATTCTGATCTTCGCGTGTTCCGACACGTCGCGACGGTCCAGGGACAGGAGGGACAGCCATCCAGGTGACCTGTCCCTAGCCTGGAGAGTGCGCTTGGCCTGGTCATGGCCAGAGTGGGGACGCCTGGGACAGTTGGGACACTGAGAGCCCTTCTACGGACCCACGTGTTTCATGCCGTGCAACTCCAGCACCTTGGCGACGGCCAGCGTGCGAGGGTGGTAGCGGGATGCGTCCCATGGAACGAAGACGTTGTGCGCGGTCGGGATCGGCTCACGGAAGATTCCCGGCCGGTAGAGGTTGGCCAGCACACCGGCGGTCTCGACGGATCTCACGGTGTACAGGGTGAAGTCGTCGCGGAGCATGGGACATTGCTCCAGGGCCGTGGGGACACAGTTCCAGCACGTCGGCGGAGCGTTGGTACGGCCGCTGTCCAGGCCGGTGCGCTCGAACACCGTCTTGGTCAGTAGCCACGGGATCAGGGGCGACTCCGGGTCTACCGCCGGACCGCCGCACACCTGGCAGAGAAGCTTGTTCATGCACCGCCACTGCCGCCGCGTGTTGAGTTTCCTCATGCGTTCGGAGCCGCGCAGGTCGGGCTTGTCCAGTAGTCACGCACCCTGGCGCGGAGGATGCCCAACTCCCAAGGTTAGCGGCGGGAGGCTTGATCCAGTCGCCAGGCTGGGATGGCTGGTAGGCCAGGCGCATTCGGCCCGCGTAGGGCTCGAAGGCGATCGGATCTTTCACTAGTTCGTTGGCGAAGGCGATCGTGTACGGGACGGTCGTGTACCCGGTCATGGCTGAACTTCTCCGTGTGGAGTTGGTCACTGAGCGCTCATAGTTGCGCTATTACGTAATAGCATAAAGGTGCAGGAGCGCTATAGCGCGAGAATCATGAGGACGGTGCAGGTTGATCCGAACTCATTCACGCCGCTCTACCGGCAGGTGGCTGACCTTCTGCGTGCCCAGATCGAGGGAGGCGCGCTACAGCCTGGAGACAAGCTCAAGAACGAAGACACCCTGGCCGAGGAGTTCGGCACCGGCAAGGCCACTGTTCGCCAGGCGTTGCGGCTGCTGCGTTCCGACGGGCTCATCGACACGGAGAACCGGCGGGGAAGCACCGTACGGACCCCGCCGGAGCTCACGGTGGTGAGCCTGGAGAAGCCAGCGCGGATCACGGCCCGGATGCCGACTGCCGCGGAGCGCACAACCCTGGGCCTCCCCGAAGGCGAACCTGTGCTGGTGGTCACCTACGCCGACGGCCGCACCGTGATCCTTGCGCGGTCGGCGATCGATGCTGGTCCGAGTATGAGCGATCAAGGCGACGACTGAGCACTGAGCCACCTTGAGAGGCAGGGTCGAGGTTGCCCGGATATCCATGAGGGACCTCACCAGAAGGGCTCTCATGCGCGCTCAGACTTGGTCAGTGCGTCCGCCAGCTCCTCCATGCTGGTGACCAGAAGGTCGGCCCCCGCGTCGCCTAGACGGTCAAGTTTTCCCGCCCGGTTGGCGAAGCCGACGGCGACCACACCGGCCAGCTTGGACGCCTCGACGTCGGTCACCGAGTCCCCGACGAGCAAGGCGGACGACGGCTCCGCATCGAGATGGCTGAGAGCCTGTTCGAGCAGGTAAGGGCTCGGCTTCATGAGCGAAGGATCCGCCGCCGCTCGCGCCGAGACGTACTGCACCAGGCCGCCAAGTCCCTCGCGATCCAGAAAGGTCGTCACCGCGGCCACCGAGTTGTTGCTGACGATGGCCACGGGCAGGCCCTTGTCGTGTGCCCGTTCCATCAGATCCGCCGCGCCTGGAGTAAGGCGAGCCGTACTGGCCGCCTTCACTTCCAGGTCCATGAGCGCCCTCAGGGTAAGCTGATTCAGCTCGGCGCCGAGGGAGGCGCTGAGCCGGAAGACCTCCAGAGGGTCATCCGTGGCGCGAGCCTGCGCCGGGAGCTTCGCGCCGGCCTCCTCCAGCGTGGTGCGGAGGGTGGCCGCGACGGTGGACGCCGGCAGTCCCGCGAAGATGTCGCAGACCGGCCCGTCGAAGTCGAGCAGGAGGCATCGCGCCTGGTCCATGACGGCCCGTACGGCGTCAGGACCCGAGACCGCCATCACGACACCTCGCGAGCGACGCTGTTCCACACCGTGTCGAACCACACGGAGGACTGCTGCACGTACTGGGCCGACGTCGAATCGGGACCGTCGCTCAGCGCGAAGTGGAACAGCTCGGTGTCCTTGCCCATCAGGTCGTACATCGTGACCGGCGCCGCGCCGAGCGCTACGGTGTGCTCCGCCACGGCGTAGTAGCCGAAGAACGCCTCTTCCCCGTTGATCACGTACATCTTGAACCTGGGCGGTTCTCCGCTGATCCGGACGTCGGCGGACGCATGGGGCACCAGGCCGAGGTCTCTCAGCTCGTGGACCGAGTCCACGATGGCTTGGGCATGCCGGGAGATGATCTTTTCGGCGCGCTGCCTGAACAGCGGTTCATCCTGCCCGTTGTCCACCCGGCAAGGGAGAGACCACGGACGGCCGGTGTCCGGTAGGAGGAGCCGGATGGAGATGCGCTCCGGGGTCAGGCGGCCCGCCCGTATGTTGTCGAGCGCTTCCATCACCGCCCCGTGCAGCGTCTCGCCGGAGAACCCGGCGAAGTCGATGGAGACCTCCGGCCGCTTGAACGCTTCTTCGATGTGAGGTCGCACGCGTACCGGGCACGAGCGAGTCCTCGACTCCGTCGAGGTCGGCGGCATCTGGCACCCAGTGGCCGATCTCGTTGCTGTCCCATCGCTGCGGACACGAAGCCGATACCGGCGGCGCAGGCTCGCCGACCGTGCCCGGAACCAGGACGACCGCGCCGAGGAGCAGGACCGCCGCCACGACGATGCTGATCCAATGGATGGGTTTCACACGCTAATGACGTTGTCCGCCTGCCGCCGGTTCACCAAACGGAAGCTCAGGCCCGTGAAACGAGCCAGTCCTAGCGGCATGGCACGCCGGAACCAGCACGTCACCGACGGCATCCGGAACACGGTGGCCAAGCAGGTTGACAGCCTGCTCTGGGAGGTGGGCGAGGAGGGAGAGGAACCCTCCGAAGAGGCCAACTGAGACTGAAACTGAGACTGGACATAGCGAAAGGGGCCGACTGGGTAGGGTCGGCCCCTTCGCGTTTACTGCCTCAACCAGGCGCGGAGGATAGGGGATTTGAACCCCTGATAGGTTGCCCTATA
>NZ_FNFB01000063.1 GCF_900100395.1 Nonomuraea maritima
CTGGCGACATCCGTCGTGTACTCCTCGACGGGAATCAACGCCAGGACTTCGTCCACGAAGGCCTGGCGATTCGGTCGCCGGGCCGCATCGGCCATCTCCACACCGACGAGCAGCTCGGCCACAGGGATCGCCGCAATGGCCACGTCATCGGCGTCGACCTGATTCCGGGGGTCTGCCACCTGTGGTACGCCGCGATGCAGGCCGTCTGCATACTGCCCATCGTCCGAGTGGCGTTCATCACCCGCAGCCCCGCCCTGCGCGCCGCCTTCCCCAAGAAGCGCTGATCTTCCCCTCGGGGCGCCCGAGCTCCCGGCATGTCGTCCACGCCGCCCACGACGGGAAAAGGCGCCTGGCAGGCGTCCGCGCTCCTCCTCGGCGGCCCGCCCACCCGATCCGCGACCACGACGTCGTCCAGGCGGCCGGCCTGGAGCGTGTCGAGGCGGGGCCGCGTCCCGCCTCGACCTCAGCTGCGAGTGCGGATCAGCATGACCAGCCCGGCGATGAACGACCCGAGCAGGACCGGCGACAGGACCATTAGGCCCCCCCACACGACGAGGCCGAGATAGCCGAGCGCGGACGAACTGTACGTCGGGTCGGCGTCAGCGACTGCGAACAGCCCCAGGCCGAGGACGACACCGGCCACCGTGAGCGCGATCGGCGTCCACAGGAGCACGTGGGCCCACACGCGGTACCTCCGACTGTAGACACGCCGGGCCGACCTCATGTTCGGCTGTGAGGGATACCCGACGGATTCGCTCATGCCCCATTTGTACCAGCCCGCGTGGGCCGGACGTGGCGTAAGCAGAGGGGCGGGCGCGCCACGTTCATGGCGCTCGTGGCGCATGCTGTACGGCGGGGACGAAGCCCGACGTACGGCCAGTCGTTCATCCCCCAGTCAGTGTCCGGCGACGAGCCGACGCGGAGGCACATTCCGCAGGACCCCAGCGGCCGGCAAGCCGCCCTGCCCGTCAGTCCCTCCTGCGGTCCCAGGGGTCGCCGACCCAGCCGTCGAAGGAGGGGATCAGGGCCACGAGGGCGGCTCCGAGCCGCCAGTCCAGCTCCGGTGCATACAGATGCACCGTGTCACCGGCCGACTTGAACTCCAGCGGGACATGTCCGCCGGAGCGCCACTTGATACGGCGGGGGCCGCGCGGGAAGTCGCCGCCGCCGTTGAGCAGGGCAGCCACGAGGATGAGCGGCAGCAGAGGCGAGCAGAGCCACCACACGCACCACCAGAAGAGCCGGCCCTTGTATCCCACTGCATCGGGGCTGCCGGCGCGGCTCACCGTCCAGCGTGTGCGCAGTCCACGGCTGAACGCCTTGTCGCGCGTGAACGTACCGAGCAGTTCGCCCTGCGGGCCGAGCACCTGGAACTGTGGCCGACCGCTGCCCATGGAGACGGTGACCAGGGTGGCGACCCGCGCCTGGCGGTGCTCGTCCGCCCACAGAACGAAGGAGCGGGCTCCCGTCTTCCGAGCCGCGAGGTAGGCGGATATGCCGTTGGGCGGCAGCTCGCGTTCCACATAAGCGACCGGCCGCGAAGCTCCCGGTCCGTCGGAGAAGCTGATCCGGCAGTCGAGCTGCCCGCCGGGGGTGGTCCTCAGTCGCCGCAGCGCTTGTAAGCTCAGAGTACGGGTCACCCGACGGGCTCCTTCACGCGTGTCTGTGTCGAACGATCAGCACAAAGGTACGCCCACGTGGTCACAGTCGTTCCCTCCGTCCGGGTACGAGCGCGTCGTCCGTCGCTAGCTCATCCCCGCTCTGGGCAAGAAGCGCCTCGGCAAGCTCAACGCTGCCGACGTCCGCCGGTTCGTGACGTCGCTTCGGTCCGGCTGCCAGTGCTGCCGGCGCGGATGGGACAAGGCCCGGAAGCCGTCCGGGTGCTGCGCAAAGAAGGGCGGCAAGTGCTGCGACTACAAGATCGAATCTCGGATGGTGCAGTTCATCCGTGAAGCGCTCCAGGAGGTCCTGGAGCGCTTTTCCACGTTCCCCAGTAAAGCCACTTCTCGCTGTAGCGATGTTCCGGTTCCTCGACCCGTAGCAGGGTCAACCGAACGCATTGCCGAGCCTTCAGTTCAGCGATGCTCGTGTCTATGCCGATGCCGTTGCAGGACCCGCTCGCGTCATGCCTGTAACGACGGCCGTCCTGCTCTTGCATGCGCAGCGGCACCGTGCCGTCGGTCCGGCTCACAGCATGGATTCTCCAGCCCCTGCGACCTGACCGCTATGACTACTGTCGTCAGAACAACAAAAACGCCCCGGAGCGATCTTCGCTACGGGGCATCTTGGCTGTTCCATGCTGGTGGTCAGGGGCAGGGTCGAACCGCCGACCTTCCGCTTTTCAGGTGTAGCGATCAGCGCGCTCGTCGGCACTGACCTTGGGTTGGTTGGTTGCTCACGGTGCAGTTCGTACGCGACTGGTGGCCGACGTTGCCGTCAGTGTTGCCGTCACAGCCACCCACCGTGCCCGGTGTTAAGGACCGACGAAGTCGGTCCGCGGCAGCCGATCGCCCCAGCCCCGTACGGCGAGCACCGAAGTCAGCGATCGTCACGGCCTCCGACGACGAAGGGATACCGGGCTGCCGCAAGGTCGTTGGCGAGGTCCTCTATGGAGAGGTCAGCATTCAGCGCGGTGACCACCGCCTGCGTCAGTGGACGGAGGGCATATACGTGGCGCACCGCATCGAGATCCACGGACACTTCGTAGTAATCCTCCACGAACCGCCGGAACGCTTCCGGCGTAGGCTCGATAAGCCGTGTGAACAGATACGCCGCCCCATCGGGATCGCTCACGTCGTCTGGATAGTCGATCTCGCCCACCCGCCAGCGGTCGTCATCGGCCGCGCGCCACAGGCAAGCGGTCACGACTGGCATGCCGTGCTCGTCGCAGAACGCCGGCTCCTGCACATGCTGACGAAACATCTCAGGGACGGAGTCGAGCACGCCCGGCCACGGCCCGTCGTTGCCATAAGGACTCATCACGGCCTCGTGGGCGAAGCCGCGGATGTACGTACCCTCCGCAGCGAAGACGATGGAGTATTCGTCTCCCGAGCCGTTGCGCATCGAGGCCAGTTCCTCCTCAGGGCCCCAGTCGGCGTCGTAGGAGTGGTAGCGGCTGGACCATTCTGGGCTCAGGATGGCCTCCAGCATCGCCATGGACCGGCAAAGATCACGGAGCTTCGGGGTGCCGGGAAGCCGACGCGCCACCTCGCGAGCAGTCATGAGCCTCATCCAACCGGATGCCACCAACGTCTCCCCGCATGCTCCCATTTCGCCGGCCGTCTCAGCTAGCGCAGCACTGGCGACCCAGGTGGTGCCCGCGCATGACTGCCTGATTGCAAACGGGTGCCAGTCACGACGTAGCGAGATCCTCGCCCTGGTCTAGTGGTACGTGCGGCCTGGGGATGTGTGATCGTATGAGGCGGTGTTGCTGTATCCCGCTGCTGTACACAGGCACCCCGGCCGGCGACCCGCCCCGTCATCCAATGGCAAGGGGACCCGTACCGCAGGGCCGCCAGGCCCGAGGAACGGCAGCCCCGCGGCAGCCCCAATGAGTACCGCTTTAGGGGAGCGGGGGCTATTCAGGCTGCGCAGGTGGCTTGACCTGGGCAAACAACACACGTGACGCATGAGCGCTATGAGATCATCCCGCACATGTCCCTGCCAGGGCGTCAGCACCATGGCTTCCGTGCAATGCAGGGACGTAACATCCTCCGCCGCGCTGTGAATGATTGGGGCACTCAGAATGCGCCTTACGACCGGTTGATCGCTACGGGGTTGTGGCCAGTATTGTTCAAGACTGTCCGTCCTGCGAGCGGCTGGTGAAGCTGGAGCGATACTCGGCGCACATAGGCGATGCTGAGCGTGTCGCCCTCCCAGGGCCAAGGACTCGAACAGGTGTTATGCACCTGCACTCCGATGATTACCTGGGAGGGAGACTCGCGCACCTCGGTATCCGTCACCCGCTCGCATTCCCTGGGCCTGGTCTCAGGCGTCCCAAAGCTCACTTCCACGGTCAATGTGCGCTCGTCCGGTGATAATGTCGCCACCTGAATCTGTTGCCATTGAGCCTGGCTGCAAGCGGTCATGGTGAGGAGCGCCGTTGCCACGAGCAGTGCCTTGCTGCTTATTGCGAGAAGGGCTGAGGACATTGAGGTGATCTATTCCTATCGGCGCTTCATGACGTCGCCGCCATACGCGCGACGGACATCATCGATGTCGGTGAAAATTGATGCACACAGGGGACCGACCGACTTCCCGCCGGAGTTGATCCCCTTTGCGATCACGTAGCCGTCGGGTTCGATGGTGTAGACCGGCCCTCCGGAGTCGCCCCCCGTTGAGCATGAACCTAGCCTTTCCCCCTTCTGGCCCTTGTTGATGGTGCCAGCGAATGATCCGTCCGGATTGTTCAACGGCCAGCTTTCCTCGGTGATCCCGACTTCGTAATTGCATATCTGTCCCGATGTCGCACCTCCGACACAGTACAGATCTCCGGGCATAGCGCGCCGCGTCCAGCTTCGCCTGACCGGGCGCTTGCTAGCGGACGTTGCGCTGCCAACGAAGATGGACGCTGTTGGCTTCTTCGGGTTGAGCATCGAAACTAGTGCGCTATCTCCATGGGTGGTGGACTTTCCAGGGAGCTTCACTGATCCCGTGCCATCCTTCCAGGTGCTGTACAAGCGGAGCCCGTACGGGATGGTACCGAGAGATCCATCGTCAGGCAGGCAGTGTCCCGCCGTCACTATGCGCCTTTCGCCCCCTTGATTCCATGCAAAGCCCATGGTGCATTGGGATCCTGCGTTGCTGACGAACCGTCCCCCACCGTTGACGTAGTCGTCGTTATCGTTATTGCGTGTGTCGTGAGTCTCGAGCCTGGTGGCGTCCGGGTTCAGCCAGATGACGATGCTGTTCGTGCCGTACCGCTGTCTCGACGGCTCCAACCTGGGTGCTTCTAGCAGAGACGCAGATGGGAACCATGCCGCCCGGTGGCAAGTGGATCCGGAGCGCAGGGCCGCTAGAGCCTGTACGGAGTTCGGATCTCTAGGCTGGTCGGAGGCTTCGAATCCATAAGACGGCTCCGCGTAGGTGCAGGCCAGCCAGATAGCTGTCGGGCGTCTTGTCGAACCGGAAGGCCAGCCCACGCCACTCCTTCATCCGGTTGATACAGCGTTCGGCCGTGTTGCGCTGCTTGTAGAGATCGGGATCATGAGTGATCGGCCGGCCGCCGCGAGAACCGCGCCTCTTGCGGTTGGCGGCCTGGTCGACCTTCTCCGGGATGACCGCTTTGATCCGGCGTCGGCGCAGGTAGGCGCGGTTGCCGCGGGAGGAGTACGCCTTGTCCGCGGCCACCGCGCCCGGCCGGGTGCGCGGACGCCCGATCGGCAGGCGGATTTTGATGCGCTCCAGCACAGCGCGGAACTGCGGGCTGTCTCCGGCCTGGCCGGCAGTCAGGACGAAGGACAGCGGACGGCATCGACGGTCGGCCGACAGATGCACCTTGCTGGTCAGGCCGCCTCGCGAGCGGCCCAGCTTGGCCGCCTTCAGCCGGAACCGGTGCCGGCGTCGTAGCCGCCTTCGTCCGTCCCCGCCGTCCCTGTCCCCGCCGTCCCCGTCCCCGCCGTCCCCGTCGCCGCTGTCGTCGTCGCGGGCGTTTTGCCCCTTTGGCGAAGCCCCTTTTCCTGCCCTGCGGCTTCTTCCAGCGCGGCGCTCAGCTCGCCGTCCAAGACCATCCCGGCGGCATGATGGTGGGCGCGGGCGGTGGTGGAGTCGACGCTGACCAGGTCGAGGTCGGCCTGCCCACGGGCTGCGGCCTCGGCGATCATCGCCTGCATCAGCTGCTCGAACACGCCGTTCAGCGCCCAGGAGCGGAACCGGTCGTAGGCGGTAGACCATGGCCCGTACTCGGCCGGCAGGTCCCGCCACGGGCTGCCGGTACGAAACCGCCACATCACAGCGTTGAACAGCCGTCGCAGATCCGGGATCGGGCCCCACTCACCCAGCGGTAAGTGGGGCTCGATCAAGCACCATTCCTCGTCGGCGAGGTCTCCACGCGCCATGACCGATGGCCTACCGAGACAGCCTGCTATACCGCAGGCAATCCCTCTGATCTCAACTCCGTACAGGCCCTAGAAGGGGGCCCGCAAGCGTGCGCACGCTCATACGGGTTGTTCCTCCTTCGGAGCCGCTGCCCGGCGCACCCGTACCGCCAGCAGAACCAGGACGATAGGGAGGAGCGTGTACAGGACCCATGCGATCGTGACGGGATCGATCGCCTCGTCCGAAGACTGCGCGCACCCAAGCACGGGCATCCAGTTCATCATCAGGTCACGGACCACCAGAGGCAGCAACGTCAGCCAGCCCACCACCCGGCCCAGCGGGCGGTGCCCGGTGAGTGCCAGTAGCGCCCAGAGCCCGAAGCCCACCCCCAGCACGATCGGCTGCGGAATCAGGATCAGAACGGCCATCGCAGGCCCTAGCAGGATCTCCTCCATACTGCCGAAACAGCTGCCGTCCATAATCATGATCGAGTACTCGGCTGACCCGTCGGCGAGGGAGCTCCACACCATCGCTTGAGGAATGCTCACCAGCACCAGGGCGACGCCCCAAAAGACCAACGGCCACCGCCGGCGCAGCGGACGAAACTCACGCCGTCCCTTCCGATGGACGGCGCGGCCGAGCGCCGTCAGCAGAACGGCCGTGGCGAAGCAGGCCACGGCGAGAAGCAGCAGGTCGTTGGCATCCCAGGGCAGGAACCGCAACGCGCCGCCATAGGTACCGAACCCGAAGTCGATGGGTCCGCCAACAGCGACCTGAATCGCGAGATATTGCTGGATCTCCTCCTCGCTCGGCCCACCCAACCCGGTGAACGGCGGCAGGGCGGCGGCCACAGCGAGCAGAGCCAGCAGCGCAGCGCCCAGCCGCGACGCCCACCGCCTGCGGCGCAGCACCACGACGGGCACCACCAGCAGCG
>NZ_FNFB01000062.1 GCF_900100395.1 Nonomuraea maritima
AGGGCGCGGCCCAGCTTGATGACCTTCTCCAGGATCTCCCCGGCTTCCTTGCCGTACTTGGGGTGCAGGAACAGCTCTTGGATCTCGTCGATGGCGACGATCAGCGGGTGCAGGCCGGAGCCCTTGAACGAGGCGAGTTCCAGGGTGACCTTGTTCTCCGGGGCCTTGCCGAGGGCCGCGTAGTGGGCGATCCGCTTGGAGCGGTGTTCGCACTCCTTGTAGAGCCAGCGGATCATCCCTGCGCAGCGGGCGATGGTCTCGTCGTCGAAGCCGTTGCCGTACTCGGTACAGACCGGCTCCAGGACCTTGAAGTCGCCGACGCCCTTGAGTTCGTAGATGCGCAGTTCGGCGCGCGGATCCAGGCTGGCGGCGAGGACGGCGAGGCGCAGGGCGAAGGTCTTGCCGGAGCCAGGCTGCCCGCCGACCAGCCAGTTGCGGAACATCAGGGCGGCGTTGACCGTGTCCATGCGCGGCGTGGTCGCGAACGGGAAGGGCTTGAAGACGTCCACCTTGCCGTCCTTGAGCAGCGGCCAGGCCGGTTGCCTCATCTGTGAGGCGGGTTCGTAGCCGACCCACAGGGCGAGCCGTCCCGGGTGGCCATCGCCGGGCTCGGGCCAGACCTGGTCGAGCGGGAGTCGCATGCCGGAGGCCAGCCGACCGCGACGGGCCACCACGTCAGCAGCCTCCACGCCGAACGGCAGATCCACGACGGCCAGGTGGCCGGGGCCGTCGCGGTGGATCTCCTGCGGGAAGCTGATGGCGTTCGGGTCCTTGCTCACCGCCTGGTTGATGCCGGAGAGGCCGCACGACAGCAGCGCGCGGCGGACCAGCTCGGCGGTGAGCTTGCGATAGCGCGGACCCTCGGAGACGCGGTCGGTGATGGGCTTGTCCGTGGGCCTGCCGACGCGGGCCAGCAGCGGCACGGCCAGAGCCACCGCCAATAGCCGGCCCCAGGTCGGGATGTCGGCGAACAGGAAGAGCAGCAGGCCGATCAGGGCCGTCACGGCGACGGCGGCCAGGACCGACCACCGCCACCGCGACTGACGTTGACGCTGCCGGTCCAGCTTTAGCCACATCTCCGGGTCGTTGCGGTCGGCGGCGTACTGGCGGAGCGCCCAATTGCCCTCCTCCGCCGTGGCCCAGTGCAGGAGCTTGCCTGTGGCGCGGAAGAAGCCGACCGGTGCGTACAGGGTGGCCTTGGCCACGTACTTGGGCGTGCGGACAGCGTGGTAGCCGACGACGTACCCGGCATCCTTGGCCGCCCAGATCAGCATGGAGCGTGTGCTCCTCCAAGACCGCAGCGTGGACGGGATGATCGGGGCGCGGCGCTGGCCGTTGCCGGAGCGGTAGCTAACGGCGGCGTCGTCCGGCGGGTCGACCGGCGGGCCGAGGACGGTGCCTTCGATCGCGACGGTCTCGCGGTCGAAGAACTCGTCCTCATCGCGGTCGGACTCCTGCTCGTCCGCGCGGCGGGCGCGACGGCGTGCCGCGTCCAGCGGGACGACCTCGCCTCCGGATTCGGTGCGGTCGGCCTCGTCGTGGTCTTCGTGCTCTTGCGGGTGATGAGTCATGATGTGGACACCTCGTGTGCGTACGTGCGGGCGGGGTTACGGGGCGCGGCCGGAGTCTTGGCGGATGAGGTCGCGTCCCGTACTGGGTGGGTCAGGGATGATGTGCGGTCGGACCGCTGCGGTCGGACCGAGGTCGAACGGCGTCGCATCAGGCCACCTCGCGTTCCGCTTCCGTCCGGACCGGGTTTTCGGTCCGGAGGCGGGCCAGCAGTGCTCCGGCCCGGTCGGTCGAGATGGACTTGCCGGACCGGCGGACGGCGTCGCGCAACCGGTCCCGGGTCAGGGTGACGCCGCGTGCTTCGTGGTCGGCGGCGATCTGCCAGCCCAGTGGCATCAGGTCGTCCACCTCGGACGGGGCGACGGCCGGACGGCTGGGGCGAGTGCGCTTGCGTGGCTTGGGGTGGGGCCGGCGGATGGGTGCGGCGGCCAAGTCCGGCCGATCCGGCGGCGTGAGTCGTGCCGCCTCCGTGAGGATCGGCGCGTTGGCCGGAGCCAGTTCTCCCAGCTTGTACAGGGCGCGCTCGCGGCGGGTGGCCTTGAACTTCCACAGGCGGCCATAGCGGTCCTGCAGATCTGTCTTGGCCAGGACGCGGTCACGCTCCCGGTTCAGCGCCTCCGGGTACGAGCGGACCTCCCAGAGCACCATGCGTCGCCACAGGGCGAACGTGGGAACCGGGGACAGCAGCCAGCGCGTGACGCGGATGCTGTCGAGACGGCGGGACGGGTTGGCGAGGTCGGCGCGCTTACGCACGGCGTGCGTGCCGATCTCGACGGCCACCACCCACAGGCCAGGCAGGATCGCGTGGGCGATGACGGCGAACCAGTCAGGCCCGTTGGGTGTGCCGAGGTAGGCGGCGATGTTCAGGTAGACCGTGGCGGCGGTGAGCGTCCACGGGGCGAACCGCAGCCAGCGAACCCGCATGTCCAGTCTGGCCAGGACGAGGTCAAGGGCTGAGAACACCCCGATGCCCAGGTCCACGCCCAGCGGCAGCAGGAAGGCGAGTGGGCCGAAGGTCGGCGTGGCCGCGTGCATGACCGTGGCGAACGAGATCACGAACCCGATCAGGCCCAGCACGCCGACCGAGGCGGCGGTGACCGAGATGAGGGTCTGTTCTCCCTCTGACAGCGGACGCGGCATGCCCTGGCCGATGAGGGCTTCGGTGGGGTTCATCGGCCCCACCGCCGTCCCCAGCAGCGCGGGCAGCCGGGCTTGTTGCACCAGTTCCGTGGGGACGCGGCCCAGCCCCAGGCGGCGAGTTCCAGGGAATCGGCCTTTCGGATGGTCGCGCGGGCCACCTGTCGCTGTCGGTAGCGCTCCTGGCCCATGCGTACGAGTTCGATGAACAGGCCTCCGGCGAGGAAGACCAGAAGGTAGACGAGGACAGAGATCATGTTCAGCTCCACTGAGAACGGGTGAGGAGACGGCAGAAGCGGCAGCCGGGCATGCAGCGCGCGCCGTGCGTGGTGCAGCGCTGGAGCTGGCGGCCGGTGGTGGTGCCGCAGCGACGGCAGCCGTACGGGCTGGCCGAGCGCGTACCGCAGTCGGAGCACTGGAAGCGGCCGTTCATCAGGCCACCTCGTCCGTGCGGTGGCGCGGGAGGAAGGAGAGAAGCGGGCGCACTTCCCGCAGTTCCTCTGCGGTGTAGCCGGCCCAGACGCCCTCCTCCGGATCGAGGGCCAGCGCGTAGGCGAGGCAGGCCGCGCGAGCCGGGCACCGGGCCTGGCAGATGGCCTTGGCCGTCGCTTCCCGCGTCCACCGCTCCTCGTCGGTCTCGACGTCCGGGCCGGTGAAGAGCACAGCCTGGCTGGAGTCACACACCGGTTCGGCGTTGATGAGGTCGTCAAGCAGGTCGGTGACGCTGTCGTCCAGGCTGGACCAGGTCAGGTTCTCGTCGTTCGTGGCGGACTGCATGGTCTTGGACCCGTAGGTCATGATGAGGACACCTCTCTAGAAGGGGCGCCGGAGTGCGGTTCTCGTTTGGCGACCAGGGCCGCGCTCCGGCTTTTTGCTGCACGCGAAAGTCCGTCGAGCTAAGTACGTACTCTCCGTACTTCGCGCTGTGTATGTACTCTGCGTGACTGCTCGATCACTGTCAAGCTTCTTGGTACGGTGAGTACGTACAAGTCGTCCTAGGAGGACTCAAGTGCCAACCGGATCCGACTCCCGCGCGCTGTACGAACGCGTCGCGGACTCCCTGCGTACGTCGATAGAGCGAGGCGAACTCGCACCCGGGGACACGGTGCCGCCGGAACAGGAACTGGCAGAGAGCCACGGCGTGTCGCGTCAGACCGTCCGGCAGGCTTTGCAGCAGCTCACCAACGAAGGGCTGCTCAGCAGCGGGCGAGGCCGCGGCCGTACCGTGCGCTCACAGGCGCGCCTGCGCTGGCGTCTCTCCCACTTCGAGAGCCAGGGGAACCACACCGCCGACGCGGACGCGTGGGCCAACGAGGTCCAGGACCAAGGCCACCTGCCTCTTCAGGAAGTGAGCGTCGGCCTGGAGATCCCGCCGAAAGCGGTGGCCGAACGCCTCAACCTCGACCCCGAGAAGGACATCGTGGTGGTCCGGCGCAGGCTGCGGTACGTCGACGACGTCCCCTTCCAGGTGGCCGACAGTTACTTCCCGGAGGACCTGGCCCGAGGGACGGCGCTGATGCAGCCGAAGAACGTGAGCGTCCCCGGCGGTCTGCTCGCGTCCATCGGACGCGCTCAGACTCGGATGGTGGACGAGATCCAGATCCGGATGCCCACCAAGGACGAGTCCTCCCGGCTCGGGCTGCCTGCGGGCACGCCGGTGGCCGAGCACATGCGCACCGGCTACGACGCGGACGGCCTACCGGTACGAGTGATGGTCACGATCGCACCGGGAGACCGGCACACGCTCGTCTACGAACTCGACGCCTCATGACCGAGGCCGACCTCGTGGACCTGTTCCACAGCGACCCCATGGCGCAGCCGCTGACCTATCCGGGCCGCATCCCCACCACCTCGGGCGTGCTGGTGGACGACGCCTACCTGCCGTTGCGCTTAGTCGAAGACGCCCCGGCCGAGGACTGGCAGCTCGGCGACGAGACCCTGCACAAGTTCCTGGCGCGGCTCGAATGCTCCCCCATGTCGGAGCGCCATCCGGTCGTCGCGGTGGGTTCCAACGCCTCGCCGAGTCAGATGCGCCGCAAGTACGTGAGCCAAGGGTTCTCACCGATCATCCCCATGACGCTCGCCGATGTGTACGGCATCGCCCCAGGCGTCTCCGCGCACGTCAACCGGTGGGGCTACGTGCCGGCCGTGCCGGTGGAGGCCCCGGGTGAGACCTCCCGGCTCTTCGTGGTCTGGCTCGACGAACGCGAGCTGGCGGCGCTCGACGTCACCGAACCGAACTACTGGCGTCGCCGCCTGCCTGCCGATCGCCATCCTGTGACGCTCGAATCGGGAGTCCGGCTCCCGCCCTGCTTCGTCTACGTCGGCAAGCACGGCTGCCTCGTGGACGAGGGCGGTGCCGCCCGACGTCTCACCGATCAGCACACGCTGATCCAAGTGCTCCTGGACGAGTCAGCCGAACTCCGTCGCCTGTGCGGCAGCACCGCCGAAGAGTTCATCTCATCGGTACGAGACGAGGCACTCCGTGACACGATCTATCAGCTCTTCCCGGCGGAGCGACGTGCCCAGCAGCAGCCTGAGCTGGTGGGGCTGCCGTCAATCTAGGGCGCGAGGGCTGTGGCGATGATCTCGGACGAGAGCTTCCCAGATCGGCCGGGCCTCGGAGTTGCGTCCCCGGGCGGTCTCCTCATACCCCTGGCCGCTGCGGCGCAGGATGAGGTACAGGCCGCCCTCACAGCACCACTCGTACTGTCCACAGCACGAGGTCTCCATCACGCGGAGTGTGGCGTGCCGGGTGTACGGCTCCCACCTGTGCACGCCGACTCAATCACCCAGGACGATCGCGGCGGCGTCGCCGACGTACCGCAAGCGCAGGACCGTCCGGACGTAGACGTAGGAGGGGCGCCGCGCGTGGCGGTCCAGATACGCCACGCGGACGTTGCCGACGGCACCAGGAGTCAGCGATCCGAGGGCTTCACGCAGCAGGACGCTGGCCCTCTCGGAGCCGCCGGTGACGCCGCAGGTGCCCCGGCCGGACTGGTCGGTGGCCGTCCACACGTAGAAGATGTCGCTGTTGCTGTGCACGCATACATAGCAGCGACAGGCGGGAACACGTCAGAAGAGGACACCGGGAGGCGAACCGAGGTGTCCGCCCCCGTGTCCGCCTCTCCCCTCCGGAGGTGTGCTGGATGACCGATCACGCCCCTGTCTGGGCCGCCCGGCTGCTCGCGGCCCGTACGGCACGGAGCTGGTCACAGCGTGACCTGGCCCGCGAACTCGTCCGCGCTTCGGACAAGCCGCTGCCCGAGCTGGACAGCCTCATCCGGCGAATCCGCGGCCACGAGACCGGAGAACACCGGCCGGACGCCTTCTACACCAACCTCTACTGCGCCGCCTTCAACGCGACCGAGGACCAGCTCTTCGGCACGACCACCAAACCCGTGCCTGCCCTGGCCCTCCCCTCTCTGGCCCCGGACCCCGACCTGTACGAGCGCGTCACCCGCGCCATCCAACAGCCGCGCCGCGTCGATCTACAGACCGTGCAATGGCTGGAACACTGCCTGGCCGAACACCGCCGCGTCGAGGACACCATCGGCAGCCGCCCTCTCCTGCCGATCGTCCACGCCCAACTGTCCACCGTGGCGGACCTGGCCCGAGGCGCGCGAGGCGCACTCGCCGATCGCGCCATCGCCGTCCTGGCCCAGTACGCCCAGTTCATCGCCTGGATGTGCCACGACTCCCGCCAAAGTGCCGCCGCGCTGGCCTGGTACGACCGCTCCCACGCCTGGGCCATCGAGGCCGGCGACGCCTGCCTCGCATCGACCACCCTGAACATGCGCGCCCACCAAGCCTGGAGCCTCGGCGACCCACACCTCTGCGTCCGCCTGGCCGAAGCCTCCCGCTGGCACGACGGCCGCACCACCTATGGAGTGCAGGGCATGGCCGCCCAGATGGCCGGCCGAGGCCACGCCCAGATGGGCGAAGCCAACCAGGCCCGCACCCAGCTCGCCGAAGCCGAACACCTCATTCGCACCGCCGCCGAACACCCCGAGGACGAACCACCCTGGATGTACTTCTACGACGAGGGCTGGTTCCTCATGCAACGCGGCATGGCCGAACTCGAACTCGGCGACGGCCGCCGCGCCACCGACTACCTTGCACGCGGCTTGGTCACTCTCCCTGGCCACTACCGTCGCGACAGAGCCTGGTACGGAGCCTGCCTCGCACGCGCTCACGCCATGCAGGACAACGCTGAAGCCGCAGTCGCCACCGCGCTCGACGTCTCTTCCGACGCCATGGCCGTAAACGCCTATGCCGTGACCGAACTCCAACGCACCGCCAATGAACTAATTTCGGCGGGCGTTGTCGGCGCGCAGGCGATCGTAGATTCATTGGCGGCCTCGAAAGAATGAGGTACCGTCCCCTGACCTTGGTCGAACTACATACGCCGGCCTAATGCAACGCCCGCAGCCTCCGCAAGCAGCTTGCCCCTGAAGCGAAGCCCAGCAGTTGCTGCGGCTGCGATCTGAGTTCGGGCCGGAAGAGCTTGCCGGTCACAGCGTCAGCGGCGGGCTCGGATATTCGAACGCCGATACATCAGGCCTCGGGGCGGTTAGGCCAGCCCTTGGTGGTGGCTTCAAGGGCTGCGCTTCGGACGTTCTCGTGTGGGTCATTTGTGGCGCGGTCGTGGAGCCAGGCAAGTGTCTC
>NZ_FNFB01000061.1 GCF_900100395.1 Nonomuraea maritima
TGGACCCCATGGCACCGGCACGTCACCATCGCCATGCTCGCGCTGGCGTTTCTGACCGTCATGCGCGCCGCCCTGCCCACCGGCGCCGATGCAGCCGGAGACGAGGGAAAAGACCACTTGCTCCTGGAGGCGCCGGCAGGGTGAGACTCGTGCGGCTCTCACTGGCCGAGATCCGCCGCGTCCTGGCCCGGTTACTCATCCCAGCGGCCAACGCCATCGATCACGTCCTGGCTTGGTCACACTTCCGGCGGCTTCATCAGACACGTGCTCTGATCAGCCACTACCGGCGACGCGGTGACCCATTCCCAGCGGACCTACGAATGTAGTACCTGTTCCGTTCTCTGCTTCGATACCCATCAGGGCGAAGCCAGGCTCTCCCTTCGCGCACTTCAGCCTGACCCCTTCCAAGAGTTCGCCGACGCGGCTCGCGAGGGACAAGAGTTCCACGGAACCGTAACCAAGCTCGTCCCGTTCGGAGTCTTCGTCAGAGTCGTAGAAGACATCGAGGGTCTGGTGCCCTTGAATGAGCTCATCCCCATGCCTGTCGAGACTCCCGAACAGGACGTTCAGGTCGGCGACCGCGTCAAGGTGACCATCATCAGCCTGGATCGCGATGCCCGCCGATTGCTCCTCTCCCGCAAGAAGGCTGGTTCTGATCCCCTATCGCCTTGATGGCATCTGGACGGGGCATACGTGCAGACAGGTGCCCGCTATCCGGTGGGCCGGGGCTGAGGAACGAAGTCCCGGACCTTCGATCGCCCCCAGCCAGCTACGATGCTCAGCCATGCTGTGGCGATCGTAGGGCGGCATCTGTGCGGCGGTGCGGCAACCCCGGCCGGTGCGTTCGGTCGGTACGGCGGGGGCGGCGCGCGGTGCCCGGCCCGGCGTCCCGCCGCCGTTCGGGACCGGCCCCCAGGCCGCACGCCCGGACGGCGGGCGGGTGGAGGGCCGGGGGTACGGCGGCGCGCCGCGCCGCCGCTTGATAGCTATTAGACCAATTCGGCAACGCCAATCCGTCGATACCGTCAACTTGCGAGCCAGACTGCCTTCCTTCACATCCGTACTATGTCGGCCCTCGAAGGAGCATCGAAGAGATTGTTTAGTCGAGCTGCCCAGGAGAACCGTCCGAGCAAGGAGTTGAGACACCCATCTGCTTCCCAGCGACTGGTCCATAGAACGTACTTCCTCTGAAATCAATGTGATCCCCAGAGTAGGCATGGATGGCTCTCCCATCGCTAGGTGATTCCAACGTGGCCACAATCACCTCATAAGAGGGACGCAACGCACCGGCTTCCGCATAGCTAACCCTCGCCTTCACTAGGGATGACCTCAAAGCAAGTCTCGTCGGGAAACAAGCTGCCAACTTTCCCAGACTCGCGAGAGCCTCAGCCGTACATCTACGCGCGATAGCATTCGCTACACCATCTCGCCATTTGGCTGCTTCCGAATCCGATCGACCCCAACTAGCTCCCGACTCAAGGACTAGGTCGTCTTGCGGGTAGAGCGAATTAAGCCACAGATAAAGACTCTCTAGCTGGTTAACTGTCAGCGACGCTTCAAGACGTTGCTTGACATCGCTCGCGGCACACGCTTCCGACAGCTCACGCCCAAAATCTGGATTAGAGAGTACGAGAGCCTTAACGCGCTCCCATCCCTTTGACGCATCCGACCACAACAGGACACGTGCGACCAGAACAGCTAGGCTCCAGTTTGAAAGCCGATTGGCATTCACGTAGCCGAGAACATCCTCCGCCGCCGCGCTGACAAACATGCTGCCATTGTTGGCAAGGACGCCGAGGAGATCTGACAGTACACGAACCGTTGCTGTGCGAGCTTCAGGCGTATTAGGCAGTTCTAGAAGGTCGCCGACTTCATGACTGTGACAGCAACTACATCTAAGCTCAGCACTCTCGCCGATGAGAGCGCTCGAAAGCAAGGCTCTGTTCAGATCACACGCGAGACACTCTAATGTTACAAAAAGCTCGGCTGACCACGAGGGATTCAATAGCTGCAGATCCCAGGTAGGCTCTCCTCGAGCGGCCTCGCCTCGAATCTGCCTATCCGCATCGCGCGCAAATTCTTTCGGAGCCTTTAGCGCCGCTTCTTTCAACAAGGCGTTCTTTATACCGTTGCCCGCTTCACCAGGGCTGGATAGACGAATATCAAGGACCGCGGCTGTCCATTTCGCCCACACTCTCGGCGAGAGCTTCTCAATTTTACCTTCGCGAAATAGAAGACTCAGTGCGAGATAGCCAGCCCAGGCACGCCTGTCCAAAATTGGCTGACCCAACCAGGCACTTCCGTGATCGTTTTCATGCTCCAAATAATACAGGGCACTGGCAACAATATCGGCACGATCCCCGGAATCAAAGACAGCGGCTCCAGGCCATGACAGGAAATCATCATCGAAATGCTCCCTGCCTTCGCCTGTCTTTGGATCAACCTGCAGGTGATATAGCAGGCGCCAGAAACTCTCAGTGTTTCCCTCTTTCGCCTGTTGAAGCTTGTTGCGCAGGCCGAGGACAAAGCTAGCCGACTCCGGCCACTCCAGGCGTCGACTAGTTTCATAGTTCCTTCGCCACGCCTTTGCTAGATCACCATTTATATCTATTCCACTATAGAACCACTGGATGTGCGGCCACGCCGGATTCTGCTGGTGATTGTATGCGAGCTCAAAGAGATGCCGATCTTCCCCATTGAACAAATACGATGCAACGAGCCCATAGAGGTCAGCCACCTCAACTTCCCCAGCATCTGCAGCAGCATTGGCCTGGTTAAGCGCCCATTCAAAATCAGATGAGTCTGCTAGAGTTGAGCGTCCCGACACCTCGGAGCTTGAAGTTCTCCACGAAAACTTTGGATCTCTCGTCCACTCATTGACTATTAGCCAAGCCATGTGACGCTTGTGTTCTCCGAGGCCAGCACTGGCTCGAACGAGAGCATCCATTAAGGCGCGCCGAAGCGAGGTGCTCTTTTCCCGCGCCAGGCCCGCTTCAGAAGTCTCATCTAGCGCCCTCGGCATATGCATCCGCTCGTACTGCCGAAGCCGACGTACAATTATGTCCGCCATCAACGACATGCATTTATCAGCATTTGGCGCCATCAGCGCGCGATTGATAATCGAGTCCAAAAGCTGCTCCGCAGAGTTTCCACGCGAGAACATTTCAGTGTCAACACGTGCGCTGCGGCGCCGCTGCACTTCCTCCAGTTCACCGGTGGCGGAAACTCTTGCAGCCCTCGAGATTGGCTCGACCTCATATACGTCACGCAGCCAGCGCAGAACCTCGTAGATATCACTATCAGAACAAGAGTCAGCCATCGTACGAAGGAAGCGTGAGTACACTCCTATCATCTTCTCGTTCTGCGGAAAGGTTATCCAGTCGAGGAGGCTGTTTACATCGACGTAATCCGGCCAGAGCAGGGACAGAGCAGTCCCACGCAATTCATCGTTCGGATCAGCAGCCGCCGCATATTCGACATCATCCAGCTCGGCCAGAAGCTGCCGGAGCGACGTAGCACATATGTCCGGCGCGCTAGCGAAGGCCGCAGTCATTGCCAATCTTCGCTCAGGATAAGGCCACCTATTGTCCTGTACGATATCAAGCAGCAGCGTGCTCAATTCAGGGTCAGGACATTCTTGGGCAAGGCGTAGGGCGACACGAACACGAGCATACTGATCCCAGTCAGCAACCACATCGCCAGGATCTACCTCAAGGACAGCGGCCAGTTGACGTGGCAAGCTGGGATGCCCAAGATTCCAATGTCTATAATACCAAGAAACATCACCGAGCTCGACATCTCCTGCCCGCTCCAGCATCCGAGAAACAATCAACTCGCGGATTTGGTCGGATTGAACTAGAGCGCTATGAACAGCAAGGCTCTCGGCATCTGCCGAGGCGAGCCACGAGGCATGATCTGGATCAAGCGCGACTAACCACGCTGCAGTCTCGCGCAGGGGTGTAGGGATGATGTAGTTCTCATCATCTGGAGTTTTGATTAGAAACAGCGAGGCGAGACGGTTTTCATCTACCTTGCGCCTTACAATATAGTCGGCGGCAAGGAACGCCGAGATTGAAGAGTGCCTGAACAGTACGCGCGAGTCGCCATAGGTAGTGAAGAGCCCGGTGCGCAGCACTTCTTTGACTATATTTTCTGTCACAGCAAACGACTGCCCCGGGGCCGTCTCCTCGTACCCTCCAGCTATCGTGGCCAGATCTAAATCGAGATCATGCTTTCTGCTGACGCTTATTGGACCCAACCACAAGGTACGTCTCCCAGCGAGCAGCATACGTGCAGCAATACGCCCGGCAACTATGAGATGCTGTGCAGGGGATGCAGTCGTTGCTACAGTACGTGCAACGCTATGTTCCTGGACTAGAAGCCTTGTTCCTTCTTCAAAAAGCTCACGAGGCGTGCCAGTCAAGGTGCCGTTATCTTTATACAGGGCAACCAGCAGCCCCAAAGTCAGCGGAACACTTGCCAATGCGCCAGCCTGCGCAGCGATGGCTGCTGCAATCAGGCTCTCTCCGTCGACGTCTGCGCTGTTAGCGAGTTGGACTGCGTCTGTCCGAGCTAGCGGCGCAAGATCCGCTAATGGACAGGCGCCAAAATGCTTGCTCAAGATATCAGTCATATGAGGCGGATAGTCAGCCGTTCGACATGCAATCAGGAGCCGAAGGCTTGCTGGGTCTCGCCCTTTGAGCGAGCGATTCAACCGTTCCGGCAGTAGCCGCGATATCGGGCTTTCGTCCAGTTGGTCTATTACAACCGTTAGGCGACCGGCTCGCGCCGGCGCCGCCTCCTGCGCGTCTGAAGCTGCAGTCCGCGGGCCGCCTAATTGGCCAGCCAACGCCGCGAGGAAACGACCAAGAAACTCCTCATAAGAATACTCAGTCAAATCGTAACCGTTGACCCAGAGGTGATGATCTTCCGCATAGGGTCCAACATCGTCAGCGAGCGGAAGTTCATGGATCAATTGGCGCAAGACGGTGGTTTTCCCGCCTCCTGGTTCGCCCAGGAGAACCATAGCCCCTGCCTCCACTGCCTCATCAGGGGTTAGCAGGCCTGATGCTGACACCCCGGACCTTGCCGTGAAGAGGGTCCACCCGTCAGCCAAGAAACCATCTGAGTCCAGAGGAAAAACGTCTCCCTTGGGGTCAGCCTTTTCCCGAAGCCGAAGCAGTCGAGGAACTGTAATGCCGAAAACGTCGCCCATTTTTGCGAACCCCTAAAGCACCATGACGACCTCGAAAGCGTTGCAGTACTATTCCTTCTTACCTATTACCGGTCCGTAGAAGGTACTGCCTCGGAAGTCGATATGGTCTCTAGGAGGTGGTTGTTCATTCGCTCGCGCGATCGCCGCTATAGAGTCCACGGTTCGGCCAGTATCGCGCGGAATCAAATCAGCAATGATCGCGCTAACTGCCGCAGCTGCGTTAGCAGCGGCAAGTTGCTGAGACCCAGAGGCATCAGCGGCGCTCTTCCCGTCATCGGCCATGTCGCTAATGCCTCGCACTATAAGGGTGTGCAACCCACCAGCTATGTGCGCAGCTTTTGCGACGCCGGCGCTTTCCATCTCAACGGCTGCCGCGTCGTTATAGGTCGTTCTCAGGAGGTGCGCGGTGGATCCGTGAGCAGCCGCCAGCACGGTCTCACCGGATGCTATAGGTTTATAGTGCACTTTAGGGGTTCTCGATGACGCCTGTTGTGCGCGTATTTCTGGCGGGAGTCGGTCCATCCATCGTTCGTCGCACAGAGCCGCGCTGGCGGCCTGTTCGAGCCAGTGAGACGCATCCCACGCCGCTGGGCGAGCAAACCTCCCCTCGCCTGTCTCCTTTGCGCCCTGGTAGTCATAAACCTTGGTAGCGACTACTACGTCACCGAGCTGGATGTCCTCCTTGAGGGATCCAGCAACTCCTGCAAAGAATAGCGCTTCTGGCTTGAACATCGCGTGCGCGCGCTCAGTGATAACAGCGGCAGAGTTGTTACCCGCTCCTGTTCTAGCCAGGGCTACCTGCCACGGCGTGTCAGGTAGCACCCCTAGTTCGAATCGAGTCCCGGAAGGATGGTCTTCTCTCTGTACATCCTCTAGGTGGGAGCGCATTGCCTGGTACTCCAGAGGCAGTGCTGTTAGCACGACGACAACCCCATCCCTGGCTGGCATATCCATCCCTCATCCTAGATCCGCCGACGTGTGTCCATCCTAGCCTTGGCGGCCACCTACCGGCGCGTATTACGCAACGACCGCAGCTGCTCGAGTGACGATCCTTGTCACAATCCGCATTCGGTACGCTACCCTCCGTGACCCTGCGCGCGGTTGGCGCGCGTCAATCTCCAAAATGTGTCCGTGCGTAGATAAGCATCTGCCATCCAAGGAGAAGAATCGCTATCGCTTCGAGCACGGAGGCCAAAATCAACAAGCCGATAGGTTCCGGAGATAGCCAGTATCCCACGAGTGCGGCAAACGGTATTAGACAGAAGCAGGTCAAGTCGATCCCGCACTGAAATATCTTCCGCGATTTCCTTCGCTCGTCCGCTTGATGGAACTTCTCCCATGCGAACAGATCCGTCTCGGAGGCTTCTGCAGAAACTGAATCGGCTAACCGTGACGTCAAGCTCCCGCTAACGTAGCGCCCTATCGCTGAAATCTTCTCGTCATTCGCCAGATAGGTCCACCCAAGGATTAGACATATCACTGGTAGAACGAGAAGCGCTGAAGCAATACGAAACTGCATGCCTGCTATTAGCGCCGTGACCACTGCTCCAAGCGTTACATATAGCAAGTTGTCACGGAATCCGATCCTCGCTTTCTGCTCATCTTTCAGAGCCTGATATTCAGCCAGAAGCAACTGGGCCTTCGACATCTCTGGCGTCGATGACATTTGTCCCCTCATGCGTTCCAAGTAATCGGCTGCGGCTGTTCACGCACTCTGATTGTCCTGCCTGCGACATGCTTGCACCATATAGCGCAGTATGCAAGCATCTGCGTGCTACTAGCCACATTTGGGTGAATTGCTCTACAGGCGGACGACACCGCATCCGGCGAGACAGCACAAAAGTGGCCTAAGCGCCGATCCTGTCGACGAACCGCGGAAGCCTGTGGAAGAAGACTCGGGTGCCGATACCCATGCCAGGCCGATAGTTGTGAACCTCGCTTAGCTGGAGTGCCCTCTGGTGCCTCGCAGATGTAACGCTTTTTAGAAGCCGTACAGCGCCGACAGCCCTAACGCCGCAGCGTTGCCTGTAGCTGCCCCAGACATGGACTAGTCGTAGGTCAGGTCCACTCTGGCAATGGACTGAGGCAGAGGTACCGGGGGGCCTGTCCAGTAGACGGTGTAACTCAGCGTGACTTGTTTTAGCGGGTGGTGGGGGTCAGGCGGCCTTCGAAGGTGACGGCGAAGGCGTTCAATGCTGCTTTCCAGCGGGTGATCCAGCGTTTGCGGCCCTTGCCGGTCGGGTCGAGGCTCATGATCGCCATATAGACGCACTTGAGCGCGGCCTGCTCGTTGGGGAAGTGCCCGCGGGCCTTGACCGCCCGCCGGATCCGGGCGTTGACCGACTCGATCGCGTTGGTCGAGCAGATCACCCGGCGGATCTCGGTGTCGAAGCCGAGGAAGGGCACGAACTCCGCCCAGGAGTCCTCCCACAGCTTCACGATCGCCGGATACCGGCCGCCCCAGACCTCGGCGAACTCCATGAATCGT
>NZ_FNFB01000060.1 GCF_900100395.1 Nonomuraea maritima
GACGCGATCGCCGCCAGCTGATCGGCCCGGTCCGCCGGAAAACCCGCCGACGCCGCCAGCGGGAGCCCGTCCGACGAGACCACCACCGCGTGCGCGACCCCCGGGACCGTGCTGACGAAGTCGGTGATTAACCAGTCCACCCCGCGTGCCGCGTGGCTCAGGTCGTTCACGCGCCCTCCTCCCTGCTGTCACTCCTGGGGCCGGACCCGTACGTCCTGCCCTCGCTGATGTCATCGCGCGCTGCGCGGAAACCTTGCTGGAAGCTCGACAGGCGGCTGCGCACCCGGTCCGGGGAGACCGCCGGCATGGGGGCGACGCCCTTCGGGGCGGAGGCGGCGTCGGCCGAACCGGGCACCAGGTTCGCCTTGGGCACCCGCTTGGGCAGGCCCGCCGCCGTAGAACCGTCACGGGCCGGCTCGACGACGGCCTTCGCCGCGTTCCAGCCCTCGTCCGCCTTGGAGGAGCCCCAAGCGGCGCTGGGCTCCGGCCCCTGCTCGAACCAGGCCGACTCGACCGCGGCGAAGATCGGCAGGAACTCGTCGCCGGACGCGGCCGCCGGGACGGCCGGCATCGGTCCCGTCGCGGCGATCTCGGAGTCCGCGAAGTCGAAGCGGTCGCGCGTGGGAGGCGCGGGCGGTTCGGCCGGGCGCGTCCAGGGCCTGGTCTCGTCGGACACGCCGCCGCGCGGGGGCGTGGCGACGTCGCCGCCGGCCGGGCCGCGGGAGGAGACCCACACGTCGTTGGCCGAGTCGGAGGTCAGCCAGCCCTGGTCGCCGCCGCCGACGGAGCCACCGAGAGTGCCGACGCCGGCGCCGCCTCCAGTGTCGCCGCCGGTCCAGGCGGGAGCCGACGGCCAGCTGCCCGACGGCAGGTCGGTGGACGGGTAGGAGGGGTACGACGGGTGCGCGGGCGGGAGCTGGAAGCCGGAGGCGGGCCAGCTCGGCACCGGCTGCGACCCGCTCATCGCCTCCTCGCGCACGGCACCACCGGCGGCCGAGGAGCCGGTTCCCGCGGCTCCTGCGCCGGCGAACTGGCCCGGCTGCGAGCCGAGCAGCGACTCGGGGATGAGGACCATCGCGGTCAGGCCGCCGGAGCCGTGCGGGCGCAGCTGCACCCGGATGCCGTGCCGGTGTGCCAGCCTCGCGACCACGAACAGACCCATGCGGCGGGAGACGGAGACGTCGACGGTGGGCGCGTCCGACAGGCGCTCGTTGGCCTGGACCAGCTCCTCCTGGGTCATGCCGATGCCGGAGTCGGTGATCGACAGCATGATGCCGCCACCGTCGATGCGGCTGCCGGAGACGGGGACGCGGGTTTCGCGCGGGGAGAACGACAGGGCGTTCTCGATCAGCTCGGCGAGCAGGTGGATGACGTCGTTGACGGCCTGGCCGGCGATGGAGACGCCTTCGGGCACCTCCAGCACGACGCGTTCGTAGTTCTCGACCTCCGACAGCGAGGCGCGGGCCACGTCGACCAGCTTCACCGGCTGGCTCCAGCGCCGCGGCGGGTCCTGACCGGCGAGCACCAGCAGGTTCTCACTGTTACGCCGCATACGGGTGGCCAGGTGGTCGAGCTTGAACAGGTTGCCGAGCCGCTGCTCGTCCTGCTCGCCCTGCTCCAGACCGTCGATCAGGGTGATCTGCCGCTCGACCAGCGTCTGGCTGCGCCGCGACAGGTTCACGAACATCGCGTTGACGTTGCTACGGAGCCTGGACTCCTCACCGGCCAGGCGGACGGCCTCGCGGTGGACCTCGTCGAAGGCCCGCGCCACTTCACCGATCTCGTCCCTCGAGTCGACGGCGATCGGCGGCACGTGCAACTGCTCGGGGGTGACCTCGGTGCTGCGCAGCTGGCGGACCAGGTCGGGCAGTGTGTGGCCGGCGATCTGCAGGGCGTCGCCGCGCAGGCGCCGCAGGGGGCGTACGAGCGAGCTCGCCATGAGGGCGGTGATCGCGAGGACCAGGATCAGCAGGGCGACCACGACGCCGATGTTGATGGCGGCGAGCTGCCGGTCGGAGGTGGCGACGTCGGCGCTTCGGGTGGCGACCTGTTCGGACAGCGCCTTCTGCACCTGGTGCATCCGGTCGACGGTCTCGCTGATGGAGTCGAACCAGTTGTCGGTGTCGCGGGTGGTCGCGGTGTCGAGACGGCGCAGGGACTGGTTGGTGTTGTGCAGCAGGACGGCGCGGCTGATGTAGAACTCGGCGCGGCCGATGCGCTGGCTGGCGACCGTGTTGTCGAAGAACTGGCGCTGCGCCGGCGAGGCCACCGCGTTGAACGCCGTCCGCTCGCTCTCACGGCGGGAGCGGGTGTCGAGGAAGGCGTTGAACTCCGGCTCCTCGAAGGAGCCTCTGACCAGCGCGATCGTCAGCAGCGCCCGCTGCTTGGAGGCCTCCTCCTCGGCACGCGCGATGTAGCGCAGGGCGGCCGAGGTGGAGTTGAGCTGTTCGTCCGTGGAGCCCTGGGCCAGCTCGTCGTAGAGCTGGAGCATGTCGGCGATGGTCTCGGAGTACTTCTCGATCGTCGGCAGGGGCGGCAGCTGCGAGCCCTTGACCGTGTCGCGCAGCGACTTCAGCTGTCCGAAACGGATCTCGATACGGTTGAGCGTCCTTCGGCCGAGGTCGCTCAGCGACGGCTCGGTCGCCTTGCCCGCCTCCAGGGTGCGTCGGACGCTCGCGTCCACGATCCGCTGCTGGCTCTCGAGCTTCGCCCGCTCGGACGACCGCTTGCCCGAGACGACGAACCGGCCGGCCAGGTCGCGTTCCAGGCCGAGGTCCTTGGACAGGTCGCCGAGCTGCTTGATGAGGCCGCCGACCTCGCCGATGACCTGGTACTGCTGGGCACTGGAGATCGAGGTGGTGACGCGCAGGGCGCCCAGGATCACGCCGACGATGGTGGGGATGGCGATGAGGGCGATGAGACGAGTACGCACACGCCAGTTGCGCAGAGCGAACGAGCTGCCCGATCGGGAAGTTCGTGCCTTCGGCGGTTCACCGCCCGCAGCCTGTTCCGGAACGTCCGGAGTGCTACCACGACCGGGGCCGGTCGTTGTTGTCGTCACTGGTGGCAACCTCTCGCCATGGCCTGCTCTAGGGGGTTCTCAGCGGCTTCGTCACGCAGACGAGTGATCGCAGGCAAGTTCGAGGCCCAATTTGAGCATAAACCTCATAGTTAGGCCAACGTATCGAAGGTATTTAACCGGTCCGACAGCCACAATGTTCACGTCGCAAGCCCCCGATCACAGAGCGCAACCAATGTCCCAATCCGGACATTTAGCCAAAAAGCATGCGTTGTTCGCAGATTTACTGCCATAGGGGTGTGCAGTTATTTTTTGTTGATAAAACGGGTAAACGTGGCATAGCGCTCCCGGACTGATCTAGCCTCCGGTACGCTTCACGCCCGGCATACCGTGCCACATCTCCAGATAGCTTCCCCCTGGTAGGAGAACCCCCCGATGACTCGCAAACTGCGCTGTCACGCCCTCGCTCTCGGCGTGACAGTCGCTCTGGCCCTTTCCGGCTGCGGTGGCTCCGACAACACCGCGACCACGGCCGGTAACGGCAGCGGCCTGGAGAAGACCACCATCAAGGTCGGCGCCCTGCCCGTTCCCGACCCCGTGTCGCTCTACATCGCCAATGAGAAGGGCTTCTTCAAGGAAGAGGGCCTGACGGTCGAGCCCGTCACCATCACCGGTGGCGCCGCCGCCGTCCCGATGATCGAGGGTGGGCAGCTCGACATCTCGATGACCAACTACGTCTCGACGTTCGTGGCCGCGAGCCAGGGCAAGAAGGTCAAGCTGGTCGCCGACATGTACCAGGCGGCGCCGAACACCTTCAACATCATGGTCCCGAAGGACTCCCCGATCCAGACGGTGGCCGACCTGAAGGGCAAGACCGTCCTGGTCAACAACCTCAAGAACATCGCCACGCTCGCGGTGACCACCCAGCTGAAGGTGGCCGGCCTCACCGACAAGGACGTCAAGTTCGTCGAGAAGCCGTTCCCCGACATGGGCAACGCGATCATGAGCGGCCAGGCCGACGCCGGCTGGCTCACCGAGCCGTTCATCACGGCCACCCAGAGCCAGCACGGCTTCCGCAAGCTGGTCGACACGATGTCCGGTCAGACGGCCGACCTGCCCATCGCCGGCTGGATGGCCACCGAGGAGTGGGCGTCGAAGTACCCGAAGACGCTGGCCGCGTTCAACCGCGCGATCTCCAAGGCGCAGCAGCTCGCCTCGAGCGACCGCAAGGAGATCGAGGCCATGCTGCCGAAGTACACGAAGATCGACGCCCAGACCGCGTCGGTGATCACCCTCGGCACGTACCCGAGCGAGCTGAACGCCAACCGCCTGCAGAAGGTCGCCGACCTGATGCAGGAGTACGGCTACCTCACGAGCCCCCTCGACGTGAAGTCGCTCATCGTCACCCCTGCATCGAACGGATGACATGACTGGCGCACGACTGCTCCGCGGCGCCGCCGGCGCCGCGGGGTTTCTCGTTGTCGGGGAACTGGTCATCCGCTTCGGCATCAGCGACGGCCTGGTCTTCCCCGCCCCTTCGACCATCCTGTACGAGGCCGTGCGGCTGCCGGCCGACCCCCAGTTCCTGGCCGGCGTCGCCACGACCATGGCCAACTGGGCGCTCGGCCTGCTGATCGCCATCGTGGTGGCCGTCCCGCTGGGTGTGCTGCTCGGCGCGGTGCCCTCGCTGGAGCGCACCGTCCGGCCGATCCTCGAGTTCATGCGGCCGATCCCCTCGGTGGCGATCATCCCGCTGGCGATCCTGCTGATCTCGATGGAACAGATGATGAAGGTCTCGGTCATCGTCTACGCCTCGCTCTGGCCGATCCTCCTCAACACCCTGTACGGCATGCACGACGTGGACCCGGTGGCCAAGGAGTCGCTGCGCAGCTTCGGGTTCGGCAAGCTGTCCGTCCTGATCAGGGTGAGCCTGCCGAGCGCGGCCCCGTTCGTCATGACGGGCGTCAGGATCGCGGCGGGCATCGCGCTCGTGCTCGCGGTCAGCGCCGAGCTGCTGGCCGGCGGCGTCTCGGGGATCGGCGTCTTCGTCGGTACGGCGGGCAGCGGCAACCGGGTCGACCTCGTGATGGCGGCCACGGTCTGGGCCGGACTGCTCGGCGTGCTCGCCAACATGCTGCTGCTGGCCGGCGAGCGCCGGCTCTTCCACTGGCACAAGGTGCGGACGGGAGCGCCGTCATGAAGGCCGTCACCAGGTACTGGCTGATCCCGGTCGTCCTCGTCTTCTGGGAGCTGATCGGCCGCGCGGTCGAGGACACCGACTTCCCGCCGCCCACGACGATCCTCGTCCGCATGTGGGAGCTGTGGTTCTCCGGCCCCGCCGGGCAGCTGTTCCTCACCGAGGACGCGATCGACAACATCCTGCCGAGCCTCGGCCGCATGTTCAGCGGCTGGATCCTGGCCTCCGTGGTCGGGATCGCGCTCGGCATGCTGCTCGGGCGCTCGCGCCGGGCCGCCGACTACGTCGACCCACTGATCGAGTTCGGGAAGTCGATCCCGCCGCCACTGCTGCTGCCGGTGTTCGTCGTGCTGTTCGCCACGAGCGGCCCGAACGGGGTCCTGCTCACGCAGCTGGCGACCATCGTGTTCGGTGTGATCTGGCCGGTGCTGCTCAACACGATCGACGGCGCCCGCGCGATCGACCGTACCTACATCGAGACCGCGACCGTCTTCAACCTGACGCGGGCGCAGCGGCTGCGTGTGGTCGTGCTGCCCGCGGCCTCGCCGAAGATCTTCGCCGGGCTGCGGCTGAGCCTGTCGCTGGCGTTGATCCTCATGGTCCTCACCGAGCTCATCGGCGGCACCGACGGCATCGGCTACCAGCTGCTGCAGGCCCAGCGCGGCTTCGACGGCGCGGGCGTGTGGGCGGCGATCGCGCTGCTCGGCACGCTGGGCGCCGTGGTGAACGCCCTGTTCGTCCTGACCGAACGCCGGATGCTGGTCTGGCACCGGCAGGCCACCCGCAACCCGTGACCTCCAGGAAGGGACCCATGCAGCACTCGACGGACCTCCTCATGGGGTCGCTCAGCGACATCTCCCGCTTCGCCGCGACGCTGACCATGGCGGAGCTTGGCCTGGCCGACCAGCTCGCGGACGGGCCGCTCGGCACCGGCGAGCTGGCCGAGCGGTGCGGGGCGCACGCCCCGTCGCTGCGCCGGGTGCTGCGCGAACTGGCCGCCATCTGCCTCGTCACCGGCGCGGGTCCCGACGCGTACGCGCTGACGGACAAGGGTGCGGTGCTGCGTTCTGACGTGCCCGGCTCCGTCCGCTCGTCGATCCGCATGCTCGGCGAGGAAGGCTTCTGGTACGCCATGGGCATGCTGCCCACGACCGTGCGCGACGGCGGTTCGGCGTTCGTGAAGCGCCACGGCCACCTGTACGAGCACCTCTCCCGCAACCCGGCGTCGAGCACGCTGTTCGACGAGTACATGGCGGGCCGGGCGCGGACCCTCATCGAGGGCCTCACCACGCGGTACGCGTTCCCGCCCGAGGCGACGCTGGTGGACGTGGCCGGCGGCAAGGGACACATCCTGGCCGCGATCCTGCACGCCAACCCGGGCATGCGGGGCGTCCTGATCGACCTGGAGCACGTGGTGGAGCGGGCCGCCCGCACCCTCGCGGACGAGGGGCTGGCCGATCGCACCGAGGTCGTGGCGGGTGACTTCTTCACCGGCGTGCCCGCCGGCGGCGACCTCTACCTGCTGGCCAGCATCCTGCACAACTGGGACGACGGCGACGCCGTGCGCATCCTGCGGGGTGTCCGTGACTCCATGAAGCCCGAGGGGCGCGTCCTGATCCTCGAAGTGGTGCTCCCCGACAGCGAGGAGCCGCATCTGGGCAAGGACTTCGACATGCGGATGCTGGCGATCTTCGACGGCGGCGCCGAGCGGAGCCGCGAGGAGTACGCGACGCTGCTCGACCGGGCGGGGCTGACGCTCACCGACGTGGTCGAGCTCGGCTCGGGGGCGAACCTCATCGAGGCCAGGCAGCACTGACCCGTCCGCCGTCCTCCGGCTGGGGCGGCGGCTAGCTGCCCCAGCCCGGGACGGCCATCCGGACGGAGAGCGCGTGCTCCACCAGGTGGATCAGCGCGTTCTTGACCGAGTCCTTGGAGCGGGCGTCGAGCCGGATCATGGGGATGTGCGGCGCGAGGGTGAGGGCGTCGCGCACCTCGGTGTCGCTGTGCGGATATTGCCCGTCCCAGCCGTTGACGCCCACGATGAACGGCAGCTGGGCCTCCTCGAAGTAGTCGATGGCCGGGAAACTGTCGGCCAGGCGACGCGTGTCGACCAGCACGACCGCGCCGATGGCACCCCGCACCAGGTCGTCCCACATGAACCAGAACCGGTGCTGCCCGGGCGTACCGAACAGATACAGGATCAGGTCACGGTCGAGGGAGACCCGGCCGAAGTCCATCGCGACGGTCGTGGTCGACTTCAACGGCGTCATCCCAAGATCGTCGATACCGGCGGAGGCGTCCGTCATGACCGCCTCCGTCGTCAACGGCATGATCTCCGACACCGCCCCGACGAACGTCGTCTTGCCCACCCCGAAGCCCCCCGCGACCACGATCTTCGTCGAGGTGAGACCGGGGCTAGAGCCTGCGAAGTCCACTTAGCACCCTTTCCAGCAGATTGACGTCCGGCCGCCCGGCGTCCAGCTGTGGCTGGTGCACGCGGACCAGACCTTCGGCGGCCATGTCAGCGATCAGCACGCGGACCACGCCGAGCGGGATCCGCAGCAGGGCCGAGACCTCCGCCACCGACCGCACCTGCCGGCACAGCTGGCTGATCGCCTGGTACTCCGGCGTGATGTGGGAGAACTCCCGCTGCTCGGCGGTCGCCGAGGAGACGAGGGCCTCCATCGCCAGCTTGACCCGCGGCGCCGTCCGTCCACCTGTCACCGCGTACGGGCGGACGGGCGAGGCGGGGTCGGGACTCAGCTGCGACTGGGGCTGGGGCTGAGGCGGCCCCGGCTGGGACGGGGAGACCCAACCGCCGCTGTTCCATCTGGGGTCGGTCACCTACATCACCTGGTCTGGGTGGCGCGCAGCTCCGCGCGCACCGCCGGGGTCAGCACCTGGCCGGC
>NZ_FNFB01000059.1 GCF_900100395.1 Nonomuraea maritima
GAGTCGATGCTGACGGTGAACTCGACCTGGCCGATCGAGTCGTCCTTGACCTGCATCTCCTCCAGCAGCCGCGCCCAGGTGCCGTCCTGTTCCCAGCGTTTGAACCGCTCGTAGCAGGTCTGCCAGGGCCCGTACCGCTCGGGAATGTCCCGCCACGGCGCGCCGGTCCGCAACCGCCACAAAATGCCGTCGATCACCTGCCGGTGATCACGCCAAGGACGGCCCCGGCCGTCCATCGCCGGCAGCAGCGGCTCGATACGTGCCCACGCCTTGTCCGTCAGCTCACCACGTCGCACCACGACCGACATTCAACAGTGCATGTAGATCGTTTGTCAGACACTCTCTAGGGGCCCTCACGGCTGATCCCCCTTCCCGGCGGCCTCGCCATCGGGCGGTCGAGGTCCTCAGCCTGCCGCCACGACGGATACCCCTAAGGTGAACAGAAGGTGAACAAATCGGGTGCCAACCCGGCGGAGCTGCCGTAACGTGGCGACGTAGGTGAATAACAAGTGAACAACGGGAATCGATCAGCCGCCCACAGGGCGAGACATATCACCAAATTCCGAGTAGTTTGGTAGGAATGAAGACGGTGGCGAGGCGTAGTTGTCAGCCGGGTTAGCGGTGCTCGCGGGAATCTTCGCGATCGTGTCCGGGATCAACGACGGCGGCGCGTTGCTCGGCACCGGGCTGAAGGTCTGCAGCGTGCGTCCAGGGGCGGCCCTGCTCGTCCTGGTCGGTGCGGTCGCGACCGTACCGCTGGTCACCTCCCAGGTGGCAGCCACGTTCACCACCCGGCTGGCGGCGTTACCTGGCCCGTCAGGACAGCTCGCGATGACCGTCGCCGTCGTGTGCGCGCTGGTTGTGGTCTGGACGCTGAGCAGCCGCGGCCGGCCCACCAGCCTCACCTTGGCCATCGTCGGCGGCCTCACCGGCGCCGCCGTCGGCCTCGACCTGCCGGTCTCGCCGACCGCCGTCCTGCTGGTGCTCGTGGCAGGCGTCGCCGCGCCCATCGCCGGCGGCGCGATGGCCGTGGCCGCCGGCCGCCTGGTGGCCGTACTGGGCCGGGCCCACATGCTGCCACGCCTGCACTGGGGCGCTTTCGCGCTGCAATGCCTGGCATACGCGGCCAACGACGGCCAGAAGATGCTGGCCGTCTTCATCGTCGCCCTGGGCGTGACCGGCGCACCACCGCTCATCTGCCTCCTGACCGCCGCACTCTTCGCGATCGGTGCGATATACGGCCTGCCGCGCGCGGGCCGTACCTTGAGCCGCGAACTGCTGGCGGCCCGCCCGCTGCACGCCGTCGCGGCGGAGCTCGGCAGCGGACTGTCGGTCATCGGCTGCGCCGCGGCGGGAGCGCCGGTCAGCATGACGCAGGCCATAGCGGGCGGACTCATCGGCGCCGGCATGGCCGACAGCGTGCGCCGGGTGCGCTGGGCCGCGACCGTCAAAATTCTGCTGGCCTGGACGGTGACCTTGCCGGTCAGCGTGGTCCTGGCCCTGGCCGCAGCTCTGATCATCAAGGGGGTGGGCGTGTGAAACGTCTCGGGCGGGTCCTGAGCATGCTCCGCGGACGCATGGACAGCACGCTGTTACAGGCGCTGACCGGCCAGCTGGAGGCGACGCGAGAAGGCGCCTGGCTGGCCATGGCCATGATCAGCGGAGAGGTCGGCCGGACGAAGGCGCACGAGAGGATGCGCACGATCGAGCATCGAGGCGACACCTACCGCGCCCAGCTGATCGCCGAACTCGCCGGCGCCCTGGTCACACCGATCGACCGCGAGGACCTGTTCCGGCTGTCCCGCTCGATAGACGACATCCTGGACTCGCTGCGCGACTTCGTGCGCGAGTCCCACCTGTACCGCGTCCACGACCGCCGGCGCTTCGCCCCCATGCTCGACCAGGTCATCATGGGCATCGACGCCCTGGAGAAGGCGGTGAGCGACCTGGCCGCGAGCACCCCGGTGGTCTCGTCCGACGCCCTCGAGGCCAAGAAGGCCGGCGGCGCGGTCCGCCGCATGTACCAGTACGAGATAGCCCGCATCCTGTCGTCGGAGGTGACCTCAGAAGCCCTCCGAGAACGAGAACTCGTCCGCCGCCTGGAGATCGTCGGCACCGCCATCAGCGACGCCGCCGACGCCATAGCCGACGGCGCCATGAAACGCTGAGCCACCTCGAATCCTGCCGGGCGTCAGCGGCCGGTGGTGCGGACCATGCGGTAGCGGGCCTTGCCCGAGAGCATGCGGGCGTAGGCGGCGCCCACCTCTTCCAGCGGGCACGTCTCGGTGAGCGGACGTACGCCGGTCAGTGCGGCGAAGCGCAGGGTCTCCTCGACGTCGCGGGCGGTGCCGTCGGGGAGCTGACATTGCGCTGTGCGTCTACAACGTCGAGCCTGGCTCCCCCACCGCCGACGCCCTGCGCCTGCTGAGCGGCTGGTCCGCTCTCGGCCGCCGCGTGCCCTCGCAGGCGCGCTGACGCATCGCCTCGGTGATCGGAGTGACGGACGTCGTCGCCCCGTCCAGGGTGAGCCTGAGTGTGGGGGCGATGGTGCCGCCGAAGTTCGCCCGTGCCTGCGCGGCGTCCGCCGAGCGGAGGTCCACGCCCTCGCGCGTGCGGTAGTTGGCGAAGCTGACCACGTGCAGATCCGGCAGCACCAGCCAGGCGTAGGCCTGGTCGGGTTCGCCTGAGGGGTTCCTGAGCACGAGCCCTGACCCGTTCAGCGGCTCGTACGGCCCGGTCAGGCTGGGCGCGGTGAAACCGTACAGCCCGGTGGGCGCCCGATCGGCGGGGTGGAACGTGTGGCGCTGGGTGCAGAAGAACAGGTAGTACCGGGAGTCGTGGACGACGACGTGCGGTCGTTCGAGCTCGTGGTTGATGCCGTCGGCGATCAGCAGGGGCGGCAGCAGCGACCAGGCGCCGTCCCGTTCATCGGCGAGGGCGATCGCGCCGGTGAACCCGTCCTCGTGCGCGGTGGAGGCGGCGGCGAGCAGGTGGTCGCGCCCGTCGGCCGGGTCGCGGAACCAGCCCGGGTCGCGGAAGGCCCTGATGCGGCCCGGCGCCCCGTCCGGCTCGTCGGCCGACAGATACGTCCTGCCGTCGGAGCGCAGCACCTCCCGATGCTCGGCGTCGCGCCGCAGCAGGATCCCGCCTCCGTCAGCGATCAGCGTCGGACGGGTCTCGATGACGCTCTGCCGGTACGTCGGGCGCGCTTCGCCGCGCCGTCCGGCGGCCGTGTAGTACACGGAGACCGTGCCGTCCGCCCGGCGAACCGCCGACCCGGACCATTCACGGCTGCCGGGCGAGGCGCCGTCGGCGAAGGCGTTGCCGAGGTCGGTCCACGTGGCTCCGTCCCTTCCCAGCAGGCGGAGCCGCGCCCGGTCGTGGCGCTCCTCGGGGTGGCCGACGGCGGGCGCGGACAGCGCCATCCACAGCTCCTGACCGTTGACCACGCTGGTCGAGCCGTCCTCGTCCTGGACCGGCCACAGGTCCCACAGGTCGAGGTCCGGCAGGATCCGGGGCAGGGCAGGGGGGTCGAAGACGGGCGCGGTGGTCGACGCGGTCTCGGCGAGCAGGCCGAGGTGCCGGCTGGTCCAGCGCGCCGGTCGGCCTCCGGTCACGCGACGTCCCGCGAGCCGACGGGCCTTCGCATCATGAACAACCCTTCTTTCCGCTGATGGTGGACAGCCTGCCGAGCTCGATGGCCCCGGTGATGCCCGCGTGGTCGCCGAGCGACGGGCTGACGACGTACTCGTCCATCAAGGTCGCGTCGGTCATGGGCGGCGTCGTGGGGTAGCCGGCGGCGAGGTCGAACGCGCGTGCCCTGACGCGCGCCATCAGTCCGGGGTGCTTGGCGACGCCGCCGCCGATGATGATCCGCTCGGGCGAGAGCGTGTAGGTCAGGTTCATGACCGCGTGGGCGAGGTACTCGGCCTCGAGCTCCCACGCCGCCGGGTCGTCGAGGCTTTCCGCCCGTCGTCCCCACCTCTGGCGCATCGCCTCGCCGGAGGCGAGCCCTTCCAGGCAGTCGCCGTGGAACGGGCAGCTGCCCGCGAACGCGTCCCTGGCGGGGTCGCGCGGGACACGGACGTGGCCGAACTCCGGATGCAGGAGGCCGTGCAGCAGCCGGCCGTTCACCACGGCTCCGACGCCGATCCCGGTGCCCACGGTCATGTAGACGACCGTGTCGAGGTCACGTCCCGCTCCGTGCCGCCACTCGCCCAGCGCGGCGGCGTTCACGTCGGTGTCGAGGCCGACGGGGACGTCCAGCGCGGCCCGCAGCGGGCTGACGACGTCGGTGTGGGCCCAGCCCGGCTTCGGTGTGCTGGTGATGTGCCCGTACGCCGGCGACCCCGGTCGCAGATCGACCGGCCCGAAGCTGCCCACGCCGATGGCGCTGAGCCCCCGGTGTTCACGGAAGAAGCGCACCGTGGCCGTGATGGTCTCATCCGGGGTGGTCGTCGGGATCACGTCGGTCGCGACGAGGTCTCCGTCGGCGTCGGCGACCGCGCACACCCATTTCGTGCCGCCCGCTTCGATCCCGCCGTACAGCGGCTGTGTCGTGTGCATCGCGGTCAGCCTTTCAGCGAGCCCTGGAGCAGGGCCTTGACGAAGTGGCGCTGGAAGATGAGGAACACCAGGAGCGTCGGCGTCAGGATCAGCAGCGACCCGGCGCTCAACAACGGAATGTTGGTACCCCACTGTCCCTGGAACGCGCCCAGGGCTCCGGACATGGTCCGCTTGGTGGGGTCGTCCACCAGGACGATGGCCAGCAGGAACTGGTTCCACGTCCACAGGAACAGCAGGATGCCCAGGGACGCGATCGCCGGCACGGCCAGGGGGACGTGGATGCGCCGGAACAGCTGCCACACGTTGGCCCCGTCCATCCGGGCGCTCTCGGACAGCTCGCCGGGCATGTTGACGAAGTGGGCGCGCATCCAGAAGACGGAGAAGGGCATGAACAGGCCGATGAGCGGCAGGATGATCGCCCAGCGGGTGTTGAGCAGCCCCATGTCGCGGATCTGGTAGTACAGCGGCGTGATGATCCCCTCGTAGGGGAGGGTGAGGCCGAGCACGAACAGCACGAAGAGCACGCGACCGCCGATCACGCGCAGGTGTCCGATGGCGAAGCCGGCCATCGTGCCGAGCAGGATGGAGATCGGGACCACGCCCAGCACGATGAGGGTGCTCGACTTCAGCAGCTCGCCCATCTCGGCGGCCTCGAAGGCGCGCAGGAAGTTGCCCCACTGCGGGTCGTCCGGCCAGGCCAGCCCGGCGGGGTAGGTGCCCGAGGGGTGCAGCGCGGTGACGAACAGGCTGACGAACGGCAGCAGCGTGATCGCCATCATGAGGACGAGCAGCAGCCTGCCGGTCCAGGCCTCCCGCCAGGGGGTGATCATCGGTTGTTGTCCTTCGCGAACCACTGGATGGGCAGGGCGCAGGCGATGACGAGGATCATGAGCACCATGGCCAGGGCCGAGGCCGTGCCGACCTCCCGGTCGGCGAAGGCCAGGTAGAAGATCTGCAGGCCGGGAACCATGGTCGTGTTGCCCGGGCCGCCCTGGGTCGAGATGTAGACGATGTCGAAGCTCGCCAGGGCGGCGATCACCGTCACGGTGACGCAGACCGCGATCTCCTGCCGGAGGCTCGGGATCGTGATGGAGACGAACTCCCGCCACGGACCCGCGCCGTCGAGGCGGGCGGCCTCGTACAGCGCCGGGTCGATCTTGCTCATGCCGGCCAGGAGCAGCAGCGTGCACAGGCCGAGCAGCACCCACGCGCCGATCATGCCGACCGCCGGCAGGGCGGTCGCGAAATCGCCCAGCCAGGCCCGGGTCACCCCGCCGAGGCCGACGAGCGAGAGCAGCTGGTTGACCACTCCGGTGGACGCCAGCAGCCAGCTCCACGCGATGCCCGCCGCCACCAGCGGGATGACCTGCGGCAGGAACAGCACGGTCCGCGCGACGAGGGCGAGCCGGCTGGCGGCGATCCTGCGGATGGTCGCGGCGACGGCCAGGCCCAGCACCACCGGCACCGCGCTGAAGAACACGATCAGCTGGAAGGCGTTGACCAGCGACTCGAACAGGTCCCGATCGGTGAAGACCCTGCCGTAGTTGGCCGCTCCCACCCAGGTGGACGGGCCGATGCCGTCCCACTCGTACAGCGAGTACTGGAACGTCAGCGCGATCGGGCGCAGCACGAACACCGCGTAGAAGGCGAACGCCGGGGCGACGAACAGCCAGCCGACCAGTCCGCGCGTGCCGCGCAGCTTCCTCGCGACCGGCCGCCGGTGCACGGATCGAGCGCCGGCGGGGCGGGTCATCACCTGGGTCAGTTCCCTTCGATCTGGCCGGAGTAGTCGGCCTGCACCGTCTTGAGCAGCTCCTGCGGCGTCTGCTCCCCGGCCACCAGTTTCTGCAGCTGCGGCGTCCAGCCCTTGGCGTAGATGGCGCCGGTGGCGTTGGCGATGAAGTCCATCGCGCCGTTGTCCGCGGCGATGTCCGCCCCGGCGGCCAGCGTGCCCGCGGTGACGGTGTCCTGAGCCACCTCCGGCATGTACGCGTCGGCCGGTCCGAGCGGACGCGACCCGCCGACCTCGACGCCGATCTCGCGGGCCCGCTTGTCGGTGGCCACCCAGTTGAGGAAGTACGCGGCGCAGTCGGCGTTCTTCGCCTTCGCGGCGATGCCGAAGGTCAAAGGCGCGGACATGGTGGCGAGCTTGCCGCCCTCCTGCGCGGACGGCATCAGGGTGAAGCCGACGTTGCCCGCCATCTGCTTGTCGAGGTTGCCCGACTCCCAGTCGCCGTTGAACATGAACAGGCCCTGCCCGTCGATGAACCGGCTCATCATGGTGGCGTAGTCGACCGCGTTGACGTCCTTCTGGAAGTACCCCGCCTTGATCCACCGCTCGAGGTGCTGGACGGCCTGCAGGTTCGACGGCGTGTCGATGGTGGCGCCGGGCTTCTGGAAGATCCAGTCGTTGATGGGCCCGGACGGGCCGTACGACGCCATGAGGTTCTGCAGCGGGAAGGCGAGACCGCCGGTGGCGCCGCCGTTGAACTGGACGATGGGAGTGATGCCCGCGCTCTTGGCCTTGTCCAGGAGCGTGTCGAACTCCGCCAGCGTGGCGGGCGGCGCGGACATCCCGATCTGCTCGGCGAGCTTCTTGTTGTAGAAGACGCCGGTCATGCTCATGTTGAGCCCGAGGGCGTACAGCGAGCCCTCCCCTCGCGGCCGGCCGCCCTGGCCGAGGCGCAGCTGCTCCAGCTGGGACGCCGGCCACTTGTCCCAGCCGAAGGCGGTCGCGTAGCCGTCCAGGTTCTTCATGAGGTTGTCCTTGACCAGCTCGGAGAGCTGGGGCAGGCGCATCAGGTCGGGCGGGTTGTCCGCCAGCAGGCGCGGGGCGTTCTGCGTCAGCACCGCGAACTGGTCCTCGCGGATGTCCCACGTGACGTTCGGGTGCTGCTTGGTGAACTCCGTGGTCAGCTCTTTGGGCAGCGGGAAGCCGGTCTCGAAGTAGCCGGTCATCGTCACCGGCGCCGTGCCGCAGGTGGGCGCCTCGGACACCGGTGCCGCGCTGGTGGCCTGGGGCTGCGGGCTGTCGCCCCCGGGCGGCGCGCAGGCGGCGGTCAGCGTCCCCATGGCGATCACAAGCGCGACCCCGGACCGGCCGGGACGGACTCGACGAGCCATGTGCGTCTCCTCTGCTGCTTGGGACATGCGGCACCGGGCAGACAGCCCGAGCACGTTGCTAAATCGGGTTAGCGCCCGTAGTCTCACCACGCGCGTCGTACGATGTCAACCCTCCGTAACCCACTCTTGATCGGAGGTCCTGGGTGAGCCCACGACGGGTCACGATGGCCGACGTGGCCAAGGCGGCCGGCGTCTCCCGCACGACCGCCTCGCTCGTGCTGTCAGGTCGTGGCCGCGAACTGCGGATCTCTCAGGACGTCGAGCAGCGCGTGCTGCGGGCCGCCCACGAGCTGGAGTATCGGCCCAACATCGTCTCCGTGGGCCTGCGCACGGGCACCACCCGGACGATCGGCTTCGTCTCCGACACCGTCGCCACCTCGCGGCTGGCCGGCGACATGATCAAAGGAGCGCTCGAAGCCGCCCGCGACCGCGGCTTCATGCTGTTCATCGGCGAGACCGAGGGCGACGCCGAGCTCGAACGCCTCCTGCTCCAGGCCATGCACGACCGGCAGGTCGACGGGCTCGTCCTGGCCTCGATGTTCACCAGGACCATCGAGGTGCCCAAGGCCGTCACGGCCGTGCCCGCCGTCCTGCTCAACGCGCTCCCCAAGCAGCCCACCCCCCTGCCCGCCGTCCTGCCGGACGAGGTCGAGGCCGGCCGCAGCGCAGCCCGTGTCCTGCTCGACGCCGGCCACCGCGACGGCGTCTACCTGATCGGCGCCGGTCCCGGCCTGCACGACGTGCCGTCGGAGAGCGTCGCCGCGGTCGAGCGGCTCGTCGGCATCCGGGAGGCCCTCGGCGCCGCCGGGGTCGAGGTGGCGGGCGCCCGCATCTGTCCCGACTGGCAGCCGGAGTACGGCCTCACGGCGACCCGGGACCTCCTCGGGACCGCCCGGCCGCGCGCCCTGATCTGCTTCAACGACCGGATCGCCATGGGCGCCTACCAGGCGCTCGACGACTTCGGCCTCAGGGTGCCCGCGGACGTCTCCGTCGTCTCCTTCGACGACCACCCGATCGCCTCGTGGATGCGTCCCCAACTGACCACCGTGGCGCTGCCGCACTACGAGCTGGGCCGTAAGGCGGTCGACGTGCTGTTCGCCGAGATCGGCCGCTCGGACACCGGGCGGACGGGCCAGGTGCACCGGGTGCCGATGCCGGTCCGCGCGCGGGAGTCCGTCAAGCCCCCTGCCGGGGATCTCCCCGGCTGAGCGCGTTCACTTCACCGTGAAGCGCAGGTGTGTGACCGCGTCGGAGGCGACCAGGTGTGTGCGCGTCAACTCGATGTGACCGAGGTCCTCCAGCAGCCGGATTCCCGAGCCGAGCACGACCGGTACCAGGTTGATCAGCAACTCGTCCAGCAATCCGCCGCGCAGGAACTGCCGTCCCGTCCTGGCGCCCATGACGACCACGTCCTTGTCGCCGGCCGCGTCCTGCGCGGCCTTCAGTGCGGCCTCGACGCCGGTGACGAAGGTGAACGTCCCGCTCCTCATGACGAGCTCGTCGCGGGACTCGTGGGTGAGCACGACGGTCGGCGCCGGATATGGGGTGTCCTGCCAGTGCGGCAGGCCGACGTCGAACGTACGCCTGCCGACCACGACCGCGCCGACCGAAGCCGACATCCGGTCGAGCACCTCCTGGTCGCGCGGGTCGGGCCGGTCGGTGAACATCCACTCGTGCAGCCGCATGCCGCCCTTGCCCATGGGATGCTCATGACCGATGTCAGGACCGGCGACGAAGCCGTCCAACGACATGCTCTTGTACAGCACCACTGCACCCATCTGACCTCCTGAATGCTGCCCTCAGGAGGTGGACCACCCGGCCTCCCCCAACTCATCGGCGCCGAGCGGAAGCGGGCTGTCCAGTTGGTGGTCCGCCCAGACGTAGCTTTCCGGGAGCAGGTCGGTGACGGGGGTCTGATCTGGTGTGGTTGTCACCCCGGCAGCGCGTGGCCGCGATGTGCGCCGCGGCCTGGATCAGCTCCTGGTCGACGTCCGTGGTCATCTTCTTCGCCTTCTGGTGACCGCCGCCAACCGGTCAGATGTGGATGTCAACGATGGGAGGGTAGCTGTACTGCTGTGCGGGTGTGCACAGAGAGGAAATGTCGATGAACCTCACCATGATCGCGCCTCCGCCCGAGCCTCCTGGTAGTCGCCGTCGACGCCGGCAACGACGACGGCGCCGCCGTACCTACGGCTTCCCCTTCTGAGGGGAGGACGTCGCGCGATGCGCCGACCGTCTTCGTGACTCCTCCGCTCTCTGAAGGGAGCGGCTTCTCGCTAAGCCGCTTCCGCAGCCTGGCGAAGGGCAAGCCCTGCCCTGAGGATGTTGACCGCCGCGTTCACGTCGGCGTGCGCGGCATG
>NZ_FNFB01000058.1 GCF_900100395.1 Nonomuraea maritima
GAATACAGCGCCGCCCGCTTCCAGGCCGCCTGCCGGCACTGGGGCGTCGTGCAGTCGATGGGCCGGGTCGGGTGCGCGCTCGACAATGCCGCCGCCGAATCGTTCAACTCCATCCTCAAGGTCGAATACGTCCACCGGCACCACTTCGCCACCCGGGCCGAGGCCCGCCTGAAGATCGCCACCTGGATCGCCGACTTCTACAACACCCGCCGCCGACACAGCGCCGCCGACGGGCTGCCCCCGATCGTCTACGAGCAGCAGATCATGACCGCGCGAGCAGCCGCCACGGCGAGGTCTCAGGAGACCATCGCCGCATAACCGAGTCTCCACGCTTTCAGGGGATGGACAATGAGAACGTCTCGGTCGTTGTGCATGGTGGTGGCCTTTCAGATGGCTTCCGTAGCGGTCTGCAGGGTGCGGAGCAGCTCGGAGGCGAGTTGGTCGGACACGCCCAGGCGGGCGCGGAGGATGTCGCGGGTGATGGGCTTGCCGTGCCTGGCCTGGTGTTCGTCGGCCACGCGACGGGCGTAGTCGACCAGAGCCGGAGACGGTCCCGGCTGTTCGTCCTGGACGTTCTGGGCGGGGACGAGGGCGGGTCGATCGGTTGATGGGACGGCGGCGGATTCGTCCGGACGAGGTCGGGATGACGGGACTCGGGTCGAAGACGTCTCGGAGACGTCCAGGGACGGGCCGGGACGAGGGCCGGACGTCCGACGTTCGAGCATGGAGATCGCGACGAGGAACGCGGCAGCCGGCGTCGCGGCGGTGATCCAGCCCCACATGGTCGGGTCGGCTTGTTGCAGGTTGGCGGACAGGGACAGGACGATGCCTCCGGTCAGGACGAGAACGGGCCAGGACACCGGTCCTCGGCGTACGCGTCCGGTCTTCTTGTCGCGTTGGCGTTCGCGGGCGGCCATGACGCAGGTGAGATCGATGCAGATCGCCACGGCCCAGGCCATCCAGCCGGACTGCCCGTGCTCACTGGCCGTGTCGCGGATGTGGGTGAAGGACCCAGCACCGGCGATGAGGGCCAAGACGAGAACGGGGCCGGTGTCGAGGAGCCAACAGGCGAGGCGTCGCATCGGTCAGGCCGTTCGCGGATCAGGAATGGAGTCGAGGAACTCGGCGAGGTCGGCGTCGCTCATCTGGGTGGCGTGACCGGAGACGATTTCCGCCCAGTCTGGAGTCCGATCGGCATAGGCGGTGGCGGCATGTTCCGCGGCTTGCTCACTGACGTAGAAGGAGCGGGCGCGGTACCACTGACCGTCTTGGGAAGCGACGATTGCGACGCCCGGTGTCTCGGCGGGGATGGCCCGTGCCGAGGCGAGCGCGGCGGGGTCGAGGTCGCCGAGGGTCATGGTGGCGGTCTCGGGATCATTGACGCGGTGGCAGATTCGACCGGAGCACTGAGCGCGCAGGGCGGTGACGCCTGGGCCCAGGTCCGAGCCGATCCGCTGGCCGCAGCAGAAGAGGTAGATGCCGAAGGCCCGCCCGAGTTGCGCGACCCGCAGGAGGGACGTTGAGGTCTTGGCGATCTCCTCTTTCTCGCTCTTGTCAGCCATCAGATACAGCTCGGCCAGTTCGTCGACCAGGACGACGACGGGGACGGGCCGCTGGTCGTCCGGCAGCTGCCAGATGTTGCGGGTGCCGGCCTCGCGGCACAGAGCCATGCGGCTGGTCATCACGCCGACGAGGTCGTCCAGCAGGGTGACGCATTCGGTTCGCGTGGTGCCCAGCGCCGAGAGGCGCGGGTTGTACGGGGTGAACTCCACACCGCCCTTGAGATCGAAGCCGACCAACGCCACCGGTTGCGGAGCCAGCCCCTGTACCAGGGCGTTGGCGAGGTTGGACTTTCCTGATTGGGTAGCTCCGGCGTTGAGCCAGTGTGGGACGGTTCTGAAGTCGATGGTCCACGGGCCGCCGGTTTCAAGACGGCCCACGATGACGTTGAGCAACTCGGTCGAGGTTGGAAGGGCTTCGACCCGGACGAGCGGATCGCGCACGGTGGCGGAGAGCACAACCCGCCCAGGGCGAGGGGACGAGACGCGGATCGCGTGGACGCCCCACGAGTGGGCGAGCCGTTCGGCGGCATTGGCGTAGTCGGCGGGAATTTGGCCTTCAAGGGTGTGGAGGGTGACCCGCCAGCCGTGGCGGGTCGGCTTCGGCAGCCACATGAACGGCTTGGTGTCCACGGCGATGCGCTGCCACTTGCGCCTGACACGGACGACGCCGGTCGAGGCGACGAGGCCGGGCACGGTGGTGAACCAGAAGCGCTGCCGCTTCTTGGTGAGGTTGCAGCCGAGGGCGATCTTCCGCCATGTGGCCCACACACTGATCGCGGTCAGCGGGAAGGCGACCACCAGCCAGAACGACCGGTAGTGCCAGCGGCGCCAGGCCCAGAGCCCGGCCGCCGAAGCGGCCAGGACTCCGAGCACCAGGAGCGTTGTGTCAGACACGGAGCGGCTCCGTGTCAGCCGGTAGGAGCGCCGCGGCGCGGTAGGAGATGCCCCACCGGCCGGACATCTCCCATACGTAGCCGACCATGCCAGTCGGGTTGACCTGCTGACCGGCGCTGATCGGGGGCTCCCCCGAGGTGCCGATCTTGATGAGTTCTATCCGGCCGAACTCGTCTTCCACGGAGACGGTGACCTCGAAGATGGTGTTGCCGTTCTTGTCGGTCTTGATTTCGCCGGTGTCCTTGTTGAGCAGGCGCGGCTTGGGCGCCTTAACGCAGGTGATCACGAGCTTGGAGGTGTCGACAGGGATAGGGATGGTTCGCATGAGAGCTGGTCTCCTTGTGAGGTGATGTTCTAGATACAAAGATACCTAGGTATCTAGCTCTGTAAACCGAGATAGCTAAGTTGCTTCGAAATTCCTTACAGGTTGCCCAGAGACCTAGGCATCTAGAACCGCTACTGTTGAGTCATGGCAACCAGCGACCGGCGCCGGCCGTACCTGAGAATTGCCGAGGACATCCGGCGCGACATCGCATCGGGCCGGTACGCGGTAGGGGAACGCCTCCCCGTGGCCCGCGAATTGGCGGATCACTACGGCGTCGCCATGATGACCATCGGCAACGCTCTAGCCGTCCTCCGCGACGAAGGACTCATCGAGACCCGCCAGGGGTCGGGCAGCTTCGTCAGCCGTGCGCCAGACGACGAGTCTGCCGGCCCCACCCCCGGGGAGCACAGCGAAGAGTTCCGCATCATTTCCGAGCAGCTACGCGAAATTCGTCAGCACATGCAGAAGCTGACAGTCAGGCTGGACGAGCTAGACGCTCGGACCCATCCTGATCAAGCCGGGAAGTGATCCTGATCGCGCGCCGCTGGAGTTCGGCCAAGTCGGCCGCGACCTCTGCCAGCTCGCGTAGCAAGACCTGTCGTTCGATCTCACTGAGACCCACAAAAGCCCCATTCGTATAGGTAGGACGCCGAGGCGCCCCCGGGTTACCTGACGGGTGGGGAGCCGATGAGCGGATGGGCTCACCGTTCCTGATCACAGCAGCCGCATCACCTTGGCGAGGTTGAGAATCTCGCGCTGCCGATGCAGCCGCCCGCTGTCGCGAAGGTCACGCACGATGTTGCGGACCATCGGCCGATTGCGGATGTGCTGCGGCGCGATCCGATCCGCGCGCAGCAGAGCTTCCGCCGCTTCATTGTCCTTCCTGTTCATGTGATAGCCCGCCGCGGTGCAGGTCCAGTAATGGGCCTGCCGCTCGGACGATGCGATCTCGGCGATCTCTACGCCTTCGGCCCGGCTGATCACGTCACGCGGCCGACCCAGCTCCATGCTGACCTCGACCGCGTGAATGGTGGTGTTCACCCGGTTGAACTGCGTCTGGAAGACATTGCCGTCCCGCGGCAGGACCTCGGCGACGCGGCGAGCCTCCTCAAGGTGGCTTTCCGCTTCCCTCTGGTCCCACAATCGCGAGTACGCCACGGCGGCCCGCAGGTGCAGCGCTCCCCACATCGCCTTGATCGTGTCGTCTGAGCCCACCTGCGGTTCGATCTGGTCGAGAGCCGACAGGGCCACGTTCTTGGCGGGGTCAAGTTGCGCTTCGTGCAACCACACACCGCATAGATCCCAGCTTGCCGCCGCGATCAGGTCGGGCGAGCCAACCCTTTGAGCGGCGACGAGTTCGCGCTGTACCGCGGTCCAGCCCAGATCATGATGTCCTAGAAGGTTGGAGGACACCCGCGCCATGTGGCAGGCCCGTAGCATCAGCGCCTCGGCGCGGTCACGGTCGACGGACGAGCTGTTCGTGATCGCCATCAAATCCGTGATGATCGTGGGCAATACCTCGCCCAGTGCGGTGAACTTCGCGTCCTGGCGGAGTTGCTCCGCAAGACGTACGTTCGCCTCCAGTTCTTCCATCGTCCGCGGTTCCCCCGAGGCCGGCAGTACCACTCCGCTCGGCAGCGAGGCCTGTTGGAGTGCGAGGCGAAGTCCCGGCACGGCGGCATGCCCGGAGTCCAGTTCCGTCGTCTCGTGCTGGTACGGCTGGCCGGTCAGCTCGGCAACCTCGACCCCGAGCACTTCGGCGAGCTGCCCCACCACACTCATCCGGTCCAACGGCATCCGGCCGTTCTCCACCTTGGACAGCCAGGAGACTGAACGGCCGATCTTCTCGGCGAGAGTTGCCTGATCCCAACCCCTGCGGTGACGAGCCCGCGCGATCCGCTGGCCTTGCGTCACGTACTCTGTTGCCACATCCCCGCCCTTCTCGTCGTCGCCTGCTTCGACGATAAGGCGGATGACCTGCATCACTGGCAGAAAAACTGCCAGTGAGCGGGCAAGCGAAAGCGCAGGTCGGCCTTCGACCTGCGGAAACATGTCATCACACAGAGATCGTGAAACGTGACGCTACGTGTGCTACTCCGTTGGTTCGGTGTGTCGTCACCTCGCTTCGCCCCGCATGATCCGGAGCCAGAGCATCTCGGTGTCACGGATCTTCGCCCATGGGCTCTCGACTACGACCGCAGGCCAGACCGACCGGTCATAGCGCCGTACAAACCCCAGCCCGCCCGCCATGCACTGCTCGAAGAGCAGAGACGAACACTCGCACGTGTGGGCTCGCACCCGAATACGAGGAGCGCGCGACTGCCCAGTCGACCACTGCACCGCCATTGCGTTCGGTCGGGGCGGCGCGGGGTGAATGCCGTGGTAGTCATCGAACCCGGTCACGGAGTCACCGTCCTCTATGAGTGCTCGTGCAAGGGCCAGCGTCCCGACGAGAACATCGGGTGCCGAACTGGCGTTGGTGAGCGAATGACCAGCTCCGGCCATGTCTGCGCACTCTGTTGGAAGACAGGCCGGGCGCAAGCGCGATTCCCCACCCGGAGGGGCCCTGGACCATCGCCCACCAACGCCATACCTTCAAGGTAGCAAGCCTGTAAGTGCCTGTCTACGCCATGGAATGCCGTTAAGCTGCATGATCCGGTGTGAAGGTCCGTGAAACGCCCTCCTACTCTCATAGCGTGGCCAGATATGTCGAGCACACGCGCACCTGGGAGTTCGACGAGGACCGTTCTCGCTGGGAACAGATCCTCGAAGTCCTTGTCACGCGGATCGACTCCGGGGAGTGGGGACCTAAGTTCAAGATCTCCGAGGTGAAACTCATGGAAGAGTTCGGAGTCGCCCGCCCCACCATCCGCAAGGCCATGGAACGCCTCAGAGGTGCCGGCAAGGTCTACACCGTTCCCAACCTCGGCAGTTTCGTCACACCCGACGAGCACTCAGCGCAGTAGGTTCCTCGACCATGAGCCAGCGGATCGACTACCACAACGACCCGAACGCGCCTGCCGCCAACAGCCTCGTCCCCTCAGTGAACGTCGTGGTCACCAACGACGCAGACGAGGTGCTGTTGATCCGCCGATCAGACAACGGCAACTGGGCCCTGCCCGGCGGCGCCATCGACCTCGGCGAGTCCATCCCCCAGGCAGCGATCCGCGAGACTCTCGAAGAGACCGGGATCACCTGTGAGATCACTGGACTGGTCGGCACCTACAGCGACCCTCGCCACGTTATCCGCTACACCAGCAACGACGAGGTCCGCCAGGAATTCTCCATCGTTCTCACGGCCCGAGCGGTCAGCGGCCGACCGACTCCCAGCACCGAATCTCGCGAGGTCCGCTGGGCACCTCGGCATGAGCTGGGCAACTACCCCATGCACCGCTCCATGCGGCTGAGGATCAGTCACTACCTACAGAACAGCAACCCCCACATCGGCTGAGCCAGCCCAATATCGATTGCGACGGGCATGACCGGCCAAGCTGACCGGGTTCGGTCCACGGTGACGCGGTGCTGATCGAGGACCGACGGCCATCGGCCTGGAGTGGACAGCCGGGCTATTGCTCGGGGGCGCCGCACAGTAACCAACCGTCACGACGCCGGACCGGGAGGCGCCACCACCCTGTTCCTTCTCGCCAGTGGGCGTGGACGCGGATGTCGAGCAGGAACATCTTGGGCACTCTGCTCCTGTCCAGCTGAGTACGGATACTCATGTGCCGTTCTGGCAGCGTTTATACGCTGCGGATCATGGTTCTGAAGCTGAGTGCCTCTGGCGTGTGGATGTGGTGGGCATCAGGCACGGTCGTGACCGTCGCCGGCCTGTGGCTGTGGTGGGCTGCTCCCTGGGCGGACGGAAACGACCGATGGAAACTGGCGGCCCGCCAGTCGTCGGTCACCTACGGGAAGGTCATCGCCACCGGCGAGCGCGACGCCTGGGCCTTCGGCTGGGACATCCTCGGCATCGCCGCCTGGCTGCCTGTGGCCGACGGCCCGCATCGCCCCACGGTATTCCACTGGGACGGCGACCGTTGGACGAAAAGCGACTTCCCCGTCCAGCACGGCGATGTCGGCCTGGTCGCCGCGTCTAGCCCGTCTAATCTGTGGGCCCTGGCTGGTGGCTCCGTCCTGCGCTGGGACGGGCGTGCCTGGACGATCGTACGGGAGGCGCCCGATACAGCCTGGGCCCTCGCCGTCGTCGGTGATGACGTGTGGATCTTCGGCGACCACAAGGCGTGGTACTACGACGGCACAACCTGGTCGGAGTCGCGAGTTTCCTTCCGCACCCTCCGAGTCGGCGCCCGCTCGGCCTCCGACATCTGGGCCCTCGACGTCGACCGTCCCTTTGTGCATCACTTCGACGGCAGGACCTGGACCCGGCTGGACTTGAGCTCGCACCTGCCGAAGTCCCCGCCTCCGTCCGACGATATCCCGCCCGGACCACTCAGCCCTCGGCTGTTTGCCATCACCGCCGACCCGTCCGGCATCTGGATCACCGGGGAGATCGGGATGTCGTCGTTCCTGCTCTCCCAGACCGGTTCCGGCTGGCACCGCGAGGACACCTCCGCAAAGGCCGGGCGTATGGGCCGTGGTCTTCCGCCCGTGCACGACGGCAGGGGAGGTCACTGGTTCCTCGGCTCCACCGACATCAATGGGCATGAGTCAGCCCTCGCCCACCGCGATCTTTTCGGCCGCTGGACGAGAGTTCCTGCCGGGGGCGAACTCACCTCGTTGTCCGCCGTCCCCGGTGGTCCACTCCTCGCCACCGGGACGATCGGCAGAGCTTCAGGGGTCTTCCGCAACCTTCCTTGAGACTGAGGAACATCGAATAGGCGACACCTGATGACGCGAGGTCGCTAGTGCGGCACCCCGACCTGGCCCGCTCTCGTGCCTGGTGACAAACGGAACGGGGTGCAGGCCCGCCAGCCGACCTGTCCTAGGAGTTCCGTCAAGGATGTGCTCACAGCCGCCAAAGGGCCTCTGGCCTAGGTTGGTGGTCGGAGTGTGGTCACGCTGGCGGGTGACGCGGCTCTCGACGTCCGCGACCTTGTCGTTCAGTGTCTCGGCGGAGGCACGGCATCCTCCCTTGCAGCCGTCGAGAGCTACTCCGACGGTGGGGCACGGCACCAGACCAACGGCCCGCGGTAGACCAAGACATGATCGCTCGGTTTCTCGCTGCCGCTTCCCGGCGAGATAGCCGAAGTGGAAAAGCCCACCTCGGGACCGTCCCAGCCCGCTGACTCTGTGGGCGGCAACGCCGCTCCCCAGGTGATCGAACAGCTCCTGGCGAAAGCCACCGGTCACCGCTCCGATGCCGAGCAGAACACCTTCTTTAATCGCGTCATCGACGCATGGCGGTGCCAGCCCGGCCCGGACAACTCTCAGCCCGTCCTCACGCTCGTCGCCGGCTATGCCGGGTCGGGTAAGACAAAGTTCTCTCGCTTCCTCTGCGAGATCACTGGTTGGGCGCTCCTCGACAAGGACACCTTGACTCGCCCCCTGGTCGAGCGTCTACTCGTCTCCCTTGGTGGCGATCCTCACGACCGCCATACGGAGTTGTACCTCCAAGACGTCCGCCCCTTGGAGTACCGCTGCCTCATGGAGACCGCGTTCGACAACCTTGAGGCAGGAACTTCAACTGTCGTGTCGGCTCCGTTCATAGCCGAACTGGCAGACTCCGACTGGGTAGCGCGCCTGAGCGATCGCTGCACGTCCCGAGGCATCGACGTCGTGGTGGCGTGGGTGCGCTGCGACGTGGACTCCATGCGCAAGCACATCGAGCTTCGTGGTGATGCGCGCGATACCTGGAAGCTCCAGAACTGGGAGTCATATGCCAGCACTCTCAACACCGAGACCAGCCCACCCACCGCGCACATCACCATCGACAACCGGCTCGGCGCCGCAACTTACCTCACCGATCAGGCACGCGACGCCTTGAATCGGATCCCGCTGCGTGAGGATGCTGAACTCGACGCGAGCCACCAGCGCTCCGACTGATCCAATCGACCAAGCCAGGACGAAGGTCCGTCGAGAGGTGTCAGGCATGTCGTGGGACAGGAACGGCAGCAGGTCGCACGACGGACATGCGGTTCAGCAAAGACGGATGAGAACTTTCTCTACGGTTTCAAGGGCAGTCCGCCTGCGGCGGCCTGCCGCGCGTCGGGCGGTCGCTGGCCGCGCTGCGGCTCTCCGGCCGGTCGCGGCCCACGCCGCCCACGCGCTGAGCCGCTACATCGAACAACCCTGAGCTGATCAACAATCATCACGGAGTACGGCTGGCCACAGCCTTACTCCGGCAGCAGTGACGTCTCCACGGGGATCTCCGGCCGCAAAGTGATCGCCTCGCGACGGGAGCCTCTGGAGCTGCTGAGGAGATACCGATCACCTCGCCCGCCCTCGGCCGAGGCAAATCCAGCAACCCGGCTCCTCTGCGTCAAGCCCGGCTGTGACCGCTGGGCAACGCATGACCGAGGAACGGCGGCCAGCAGACGAACACGCGAACCCGAGCTTGGCACTCCGTCACCAATCCGCTGCCGCTCCGCGGTGGGGCGACGGCTCGCGAAGTGATCGGGATAGAACCGCGGCTGTCGCCGAACGCGCGTGCGGCGCACAGATTCACAGGCGATTGAGGTAAATCAGCGCTCGGAGAACTCGTCGATATCAGCAGTTGAGCTCATGGCGTGGATCTCACAGTCGCGGAAGTTGACGTCATCGGCGAAACATAGGACGCAGCGAATAAGTCGCTGGCGAAATCCCGATAGCCTGTTTGTGTGCGTGGCGTCGATCCAGCGATGCGACTGGTGCCCACCGCAGTTGATCACTTGACCGTCGATGGGGTATGGCGCAACAAAGGCAGCCACGGTGTGCTCACGATCCGCGCCAGGGTCGACAGCAGGAACGAGCGTCACCGTGTCGGGCGAGACGCTATCAACGCCGACGACCCGCATGACGCGGCCACCTGACGACACAACAAGGCCACCCGCCTCAATTTGCGCTCCGGCCATTTTCGCCCTCCATGTTCGGCTGTTCCTATTTCCATTCAACCCCGAATAACGCACAAGCGCAAGCCGTCCCGCTAAAATGCCTATAGCGCGTCACGCGGAGGTGCGATCGAAAGGAAAGAGTTGCCCAGAAGGAAGTCGAAACGGCTCACGCAGCGCAATTCGGGAAATAGTCTCGAAAAGTGCGCAAGACATAGCGGTGTAGCCGGTTGCCGCCCGTGCGGATCTGGCAACCATATCGAACTCGGCCACGCAACTAGATCGTAAGCATCCATCAGCTTTGTGACGCTGTGTGATGCTTGCTAGTCAGTCGGTCAGGGCGACTGGGCATCCAGAGGTGGCCGGTGAAGGCGCAGCGGATCGCGTCCAGGGCATTCAGGCCGTGGTAACGGGCCGAGTCGAGGTACAAGCGGACCGCCAGCCAGGCGGCGGCGCCGGTCTCGGATTGATGGCAGCCGGAGATCTACACCTGGGTCTTGACCGGTCGCAGCGCGCGCTCGCCGGTGTTGTTGGCGAAGGGCACCAGGCCCGGCAGGTCGGGAAGCGCAGCACGTCGGCGCTGCGGTCGCGCAGGCGCTCCAGCAGGTTGCGGGTCGGGCTCTGTTTGCGGCCCGGGGCACGCGGGTGCAGCGACAGCCCGACGGCCGCACCCTGGTGGAAGGCCTGCAGGTAGACCAGCGCCCGTTCCGCAGGTATCGGCCAGGCCCTGCTCGGCCGCCTTCTTAGCTTGCTCGTTCAGCTCCGCCAGCGTCCAGCGGACCTGGACGGGCCGACGCTGATCAGGGTGGTCCTCGGCAGCAGCGGTCAACTCACGGACCAGGTGCGCCCCGCAAAACTGGTGTCGGGCATCGGGGTAGCCGTCATACAGGGCCGGCGAATCGTGGACCACCACGCCGCGAAGTCCGGCAGCACGCCCAGGGCGTTGGCACCCTCGCGGGAGCGCGGCCCCAGCCCGCGCAGGGTGAGCCGCGACACGCATCTACCGCTTGACCAGGCTTGCCAGGCCTCAACAAGGTGATCGGCTCCCGTTCGCAACCAGGCGCTCAATTGGTAGGAACGGACACGATGTCGCGGGTCAAGGCCGTGACGATCGCCCACTTCGCTTCTCGCCGGCCGTGGCTGGGGCGATCGACGCCGAGGCCCTCCTTCGTCGGGCCCCGGCACCGGGTGACCATGGCTGAGGTGACAGCAACGTTCCGACACACCGACGCACCAGCGCCAACGTCCACACGCGTTAGACCACAGTCTCGATCAGCAGAGCTGGGAGATAGCCCTGCCTGAAAAACGGAAGGTCCGGCTACCAGCCACCTCGCAGTGCTCGATGTTGGCGGGCCTGCGCTCCCGGGGACGCTTGCCGACGAGTACGCCTCAATCTCGCCGAGAGGTCTTCCGAAGGCCACAGGTCCGCAGCTCGGCAGGAGGCTCAGCACGCCCATCTCAGTCTGCCTTCCAAACTGATGGCTCAGTGGCGCGGGTGTGTCAGTCCGAGTTGTTAGTCTCGCAGCCATGGTCCGTACTGGGATTCAAGGCTGTGACCACCGTCTGCACCGCCGTCGGCAACGGTTCGTGCTCCCACAAGCGCACTACGTGCCAGCCCGCAGCCTTCAGGGCAGCGTCAGCTGCGCGATCTCGCTCAATGTTGCGGCGAAGCTTCGGCGCCCAGTACCACTCGTTCGTTGTTGGCTGGCGACCATGCTCAGGGCACACATGCCAGAAACACCCGTCTACGAAGACAGCGATCTTGCGCGCCGTGAAGACGATGTCAGGGCGGACCTTCACCCCACCAAGGTCCAGCCGGAGGTCTTTGCGGTACCGGTAGCCAAGCCGATGCAACGCGCTGCGAAGAGCCACTTCGGGCTTAGTGTTCGTACGGCGGTTGGCCCGCATGTTCCGAGAACGCCCCTCACTGAGGGGCTCTGGATACAGGCCTCGGGCGTAGGCCCGCTTGCGGGCTTGCTCCCTCTTGTGTTCAGACACATCCACGCCCGTCATGCAGGCCCCCTACCTTCTCTGTGAAGATACAGCCAGTAACACCCCAGTCGTTCCTGAACCGCGAAAGGACTCCCCTATGGCTCTTGAGGTCGTTGAGATCTGCGCTGGTGCGGGAGGCCAGGCGCTTGGGCTGGAAAAGGCTGGCTTCGAGCACGCGCTTGCTGTGGAGCTAGACGAGAATGCCTCCGCCACCCTCCTCCGAAACCGGCCGAACTGGGACGTCAGGACCGGCGACGTCGTGGATAGCAGCCTATGGAAGCCCGATCAGTTCGAGGGGGTGAGCCTGCTTGCCGGCGGCGTCCCTTGCCCACCGTTCACGATCGCAGGCAAACAGCTGGGAGCCACTGACGAACGCGATCTCTTTGCATGGGCAGTCGAGCTGGTGGGGAGCGTTAAACCCCAGGCCCTGATGCTGGAGAACGTCCGTGGGCTGAGCATGCCACGTTTCGCGGGCTATCGGCAGCATGTCCTCGATCGGCTTCGCGAGCTCAAGTATGTCGCCGAGTGGAGGTTGCTCCAGGCTTCCCACTATGGAGTTCCTCAGCTACGCCCGCGATTCGTCCTTGTCGCCCTGAAAGAGGAGTTCGCCGACTACTTCCACTGGCCCGAAAAGCTCGGCGAGCCCCCGACAGTCGGTGACACGCTATTCGAACTCATGGCTGCCGATGGATGGCGCGGCGCCGAGACCTGGAGAGAGAAAGCGAACAAGATTGCTCCCACAATTGTCGGCGGCTCGAAAAAACATGGTGGCGCCGACCTGGGACCAACGAGGGCCAAGCGAGCCTGGGCCGAAATAGGAGTCGATGCACTCGGTGTCGCTGACGCGCCTCCCACTGTGAACGATGATCCCGACTTCATGCCCAAGCTCACCACAGAGATGGTCGCGCGCATCCAAGGCTGGGATGACAAGGAGTTTCATTGGGAATTCACTGGTAGGAAAACCTCGCGATATCGCCAGATCGGCAATGCCTTCCCGCCCCCGGTTGCCGCGGCTGTCGGGAAAGCAATAGCAGCGGCTCTAAAGAAGGAAACAAATCCCCATGAGCGCAGCAATAATCTCAAAGGCGACCCGATTTATCGTGTCCTGCGAGAAAGTGGCGACTTCATGACCGCCGCGCAAATTGCGCGCGCGATTGAGCGAAAAATAGAGCCTAGTGACGCCACAGGACTCAAGCTAGAACCACATGAACTTGAGCGCAGGATCGCCCTGCTCGGGCGGGACTTTCAAATTGAAATGAAAGAAAGCACTAGCGCCACCGCCTATAAGCTTGGCGAGTTCCGGGCCTTCATAGGACAAGATGATCACGTTCGACATGAACACTTCCTGAAAAATAGGGCAAAAATCAGCTAGCATCGCATCTTCGCGAGCCGAGAGACGGTCTCTGACTACTTCTTGCCACCAAGCACCTATCGACTCAGCTCCAGCTGTGGCAGGGCGCCAGACTGAGGGTCAAGGCCGTCTAGTCAGCGGAATGATCGGGGCTACCTTGATGTTGCACCTCCTCGTCCGACCTTGACTGAACTCAGGTCTGTACACGGCGGCGCAGGCAGGATAGACACATCCCTGTGATCACGGACAACTCGGCCGACGACTCCAAATACCCGCCCGAGGCCTACGCCCCCAGCGGCGAGCTCTGGTGGCACCTACGTGTCTTGCCAGGAAGCCGTCGCCCGTTTGGTGACGAGCAGAAGCTCGCTGCTTGGCTGGCGTTCAACCTCGCAGAGGGACAGACGTTCACGATGGCAGACCTTCGCCAGGCGCTAGGTGAGGATGCCCCCAACAATGCAGAGCATTTGAATCGCCGGCTGCGGAACCTCCGGCCCGACGGCTGGGACGTCCCCACGAATAAGGACGATCGGACTCTTCCTGTTGGTACCTACCGGCTGGACGCGAAGGGGTGGCATCCCGCTCTTGGTCCGCGGCCAAAACGCGATGCAGTTTCGGCAGGGCAGCGCCGCCGTGTGTTCGACCGAGATGACAGACGCTGCGTCGTGTGCGGCGTTGGCAACGGAGAACCGTATCCAGGCGAGCCCAATTCACGAGCAGCCCTCACTGTTGGCCACCGGATACCACGCGAGCTGGGCGGCTCAACTGAGCTCGATAACCTTCAGACCGAGTGCAAGAGATGCAACGAGCCTGTACGGCAGGAGCTAGGCCTCCCTGAGACGTTGGCGGAACTTCTGCCTGATGTGAGACGCCTCCGCACACAAGAACTGAGGACCCTTCTCTCCTGGCTGCAAGCGAAGCACCGCATCAGGAACCGGGTGGACACGGTCTACGACCGTGCCCGGCAGCTGTCTGCCACCGAACATGAGCAACTGGTTAGGACTCTCCACGACATGCTCCATGGGTCAGGAAACGCACAATAGGAAGCTATGTCGGACCCGAACCAGTTAACCCGACAGGGTTGGTACCGACAACTTCGGAGGTCGCTGATCACTTGACCCCCAGCCTCAACGGGCTCCCGATGCGCAACAGCGAACGGTGAGGGACGGTGCGTCCTTCGCGAAACGCCAGGATTGCCCTTCTCCTGGACGTTGAGCGCCGTCGGGAGCCCGGTCGGCGGGCGCGATCGCGTCCACGAACATCTATTTCCGCATGAGTTCCTTAGGTTATACGTGACTGTATGCGGCGGCAGATCCTCAGCGCGCTTTTCACCGGGATGACCCGAGCCTTGACCAGCGCATCTATGCCCATGTAGCGGCGGACTTCGACCTGCTCTCGGTCTGCTGTCGGCGTACAACCTCATTGGTCGCCCTCGCTGAGGCATGCCCCCCCCGACGCCAGTCTGCCGCCCTCAGCATGAAGAGGCCGGCACGATCTCATCTAAGTCGTCCGGCGGCCCGATCGTAGGTCGTACCTCACCGCAACCAAGAGGGTCACAACCCCAACTGCTCAGGGCTGCAGGATCAAGGGTCACGGAACGAGGGCGGACGCAGACATCCGCCCTACCAGCATGGGGCCCGCTCAGGCGGATGTCCGCTCTCAGCCAGGGAAGATCCGACCCGTCGGCGCGGCGGCGGCTCTCCTTGTACAGCTATTGGATCGCCAGTTGTTAGACCAGATCACGCGGGGAACAGCAAGGCCAGCCATTTCGCTTGGGCGGCGAACCCCCGGCACCAGCCGCGCGCTCGGCCACCAGCGCGGCGAGGACCCAGATGTTCTGAGCGCGCAAGGTGGCAGCGGGCTGACCGAAGACCCGCTGATCAGATCAAGCCCACAAAGAACAGATAAAGTATTACAGTTCGGCATACTCCGGCCTATTGGCCCACATGGAACGAGACATCCAGGTGATCCACAGGGACGTACGGTAAATGTCGGAAGCGTGACGTATGGTCCTAAGGAGAACAGTCGATCTTCCTCGTAGACGACGACCCCCTCGGATGGCTACGCATGACGATCCCTCGTACCACTGCTCAAGACGTCCTTAACCTATTCAACGTGACGAAGCCAGCCGGCATCGCGTTCGACCGGTGGTGCAACGACCCAGGCAAGGCTGAGGTTGTCCCTCATGTAATGGCCCACGTAACGCTCGCCGTCTACACGTTGAGCCCATCAGCTGTGGAACAGGTGTGCCTAACAACCGCCCATGCGCTCGGCCAGGTGAAGCGGACAGTGGCTGAAAGTGTCAAGACCATCGTTGACTGGCATCCCAGCTTCGCCTTTACTCACACGCTCCACTACGCGGTCGAGACCCTGGGTAGTCTGCCCACCTGGCAGACATTTCTGAATTTCGTGCGCACCGATCCTCAAGCTAAGGCCATGCTGTGGGACCCCGTAGTAGAGCACGTTATGGCAGTTCACCAAGCTGCAGGCGGCCCCTCGCTTAAGTCCGCATGGGACTCTATGGGCTGGCGGGTTGGGAACGCCTACTACTCGTTCCTAAGGGAGATCTATATTGTCGTGAATCTTCGCGACGCCGGTCTCGACGTCCGCATGCACCCCCTTGCGGATGCACTGAGCGCTTTTCATCCCGCGTCGCGGAGTTGAAGGACAAGGATTGCTTTGACGAGCTGACCTGCGAGAAGTGGGCAGCAGCGGAGTTTGTGGAGGATGCGCCAGGTTTTCAACTGGGCGTTGGCGCGTTCGCCGGGGCCTCGGAGCTTGGCGTGGGCGGCGTTGGCGGCCTTTTGCGAGGCGGGCTTGTTGCGGCCCTTGTACGGGACACGCACGTGCTCACCAGCACCGACGTAGCCCTTGTCGGCGAGGGTGAGCAGGTCGGCAGCTTGCAGGCGGCGCAGTATGCCCCAGATTCGGGCGGCCTTGAGATCGTGTACCGAGCCCGGCAGGGAGCCGGAGGTCCACAACG
>NZ_FNFB01000056.1 GCF_900100395.1 Nonomuraea maritima
ACCTCCACGTCGTGGTGGTCTTCGGCCCAGTCATCACCCACGAACAGTCGCAACGGTCCTCCCGTTCTCGATGCCGATCACCTTCAGCAGCCTGCGGGAGAACCATCAGCGACCTAATCAAGCAGTGCTCACGCCTCTGCGGGCAGGCACGACATCCCATCAGCGATCAACTCTCCCGGCCGACCGGCAGGGGCACGGTCTTTCACCAGGACTCGATGTCCAGGAACCCAGAGTGCTCACCTGTCAGCGGCTACCACCAGGAGTCTGCCGGATGGCTTACTCCCAGAACTGATTAGGAACCCCCATGACCACCGATTCCGACTATCCCCTGGAGCGTGTGCCGCCCAGCGCCCGCTACTCCTGGTTGAACGTGGCCGTGCAGCGCTTCGGCCAGCTCTCCGACCTCACGCAGTTCCTGCTCGGCGCCACGCTGGGCGCCGGGCTGTCGTTCTGGGGCGCGTTCTGGGCGTTCACGCTCGGCTCGGTGATCCTGGAGGTGGTGTGCATCTTCGTGGGCATCGCCGGTATGCGCGAGGGCCTGTCCACCTCGATGCTGGCCCGCTGGACCGGCTTCGGCCGCTACGGCTCCACACTCATCGGCGTGATCATCGCGCTGAGCCTGTTCGGCTGGTTCGGTGTGCAGACGGCGGTGTTCGCCTCCGGTCTGCACTCGATCATGTCGTGGCTGCCGCTTCCGGTGTGGGCGCTGGTCGCCGGGCTCGGCGTGACGCTGCTCGTCGTACGCGGGTTCAAGGCGATGGGCATGACCGCGTTCATCACCGTGCCCGCCTTCCTCGGCCTGGCCGGATGGGCGATGTGGGTGGAGATCTCCCGGCACGACCTGGGCACCCTGGTGGCCTCGCCGCCGTTCGGCGAGCCGATCACCATCGCGACCGGCGCCACCATCGTCGCGGGCTCGTACATCGTCGGCGCGGTGACCACGCCCGACATGACCCGGTTCAACCGCAACACCGGTGACGTGGTCAAGCAGACCCTCGTCGGCATCTCGCTCGGCGAGTACGTCCTCGGCCTGGCCGGCGTGCTGCTCGCGTACGCGGTCAAGTCGTCGGACGTGATCGCGATCATCACCGCCTCCTCCGGCGTGGTCGGCGTGATCGTGCTCATCTCCGCCACCGTCAAGATCAACAACTGGAACCTGTACTCGGCCGCGCTCGGCCTGCTCAACGCCGTGGAGTCGACGACCGGCCGGCGGCTGAACCGGGTCGCGGTGACTGTGGGCATCGGCGTGCTGGGCAGCCTGCTGGCGGCGGCCGGCATCCTGGAGCGCTTCACCGACTTCCTGCTGATCCTCGGCGTCATCACGCCGCCGGTCGCCGGGATCATGGTCGCCGAGTACTTCATCGTGCGGCGCTGGCGGCCGGCGCTGGACGAGTCACGCGCCCGCGGCGCGCTGCCCGACACCGAGCCGACCTGGGTGCCCGCCACGTTGGTCATCTGGGCCGCCGCGGCGCTGGTCGGGTGGCTCAGCGACCACTACCAGTGGATCGGCATCCCCGCACTGAACTCCCTGCTGCTCGCCGGGCTCGCGTACATCGTGGCCGGCCGGCTGGGCCTGGTCCGCGGCACGCGGGAGATCCCCGTGGAACAGCCCGCGACCGCCTCCTGAACGACCGACAGAAAGCTCCCTCATGCGTATCGGCATCGACGTGGGCGGCACCAACACCGACGCCGCCCTCATCGGCGACGACGGCCAGGTGCTGGCCGGCGTCAAGCGTCCCACCACTGAAGACGTCACCGGCGGCATCGCCTCCGCCCTCACGGCGCTCGGCGCCACCCGGGTGTCCGCGGTGATGATCGGCACCACCCACTTCGTCAACGCCCTGGTCGAGGCGGCCCGGCTGGAGCCGGTCGCGATCGTGCGGCTCGGCCTGCCCGCCACGGCCGCGCTGCCGCCCCTGGTTGACTGGCCGGATCGGTTGCGGCAGGTCGTGGAGGGCGCAACGTACCTGTGCCACGGAGGTTGCGAGTACGACGGCACGCCCATCTCCGAACTCGACCCCGAGGAACTGCAGCGGGTCGCGGACGACATCAGGCGGCGCGGCCTGCGCACCGTGGCGATCTCGTCCGCGTTCTCGCCGGTCAGCGACGAGCACGAACGGCGCGCCGCGGAGCTGCTGGCCGCCGAGCTGGGCCCCGAGGTCCACCTGTCGCTGTCCGCGGAGATCGGCCGGGTCGGCCTGCTGGCCAGGGAGAGCGCCACCATCGTGAACGCCGCGCTGCGCCCGCTGGCCGACCACACGGTGGCCGCGTTCGCCGAGGCGCTGCGGGTGGCGGGCATCACGGCGCCGCTGTTCCTGTCGCAGAACGACGGCACGCTCATGGACGTCGAGCAGGCCCGCAGGTACCCGGTGGCCACGTTCGCCTCCGGCCCGACGAACTCGATGCGCGGGGCCGCGTACCTGTCGGGGCTGACCGACTGCGCGGTGGTGGACATCGGCGGCACCACCAGCGACGTGGGCATTCTCGTCGGCGGGTTCCCGCGCGAGGCCGCCGGCGAGGCGCTGGTCGCGGAGGTGCGCACCAACTTCCGCATCCCGGACGTGCTGTCCATCGGCATCGGCGGCGGCTCGATCGTGGCCGACGACGGTACGACAGGGCCGCGCAGCGTGGGTTTCCGGCTGACCGACGAGGCGCTGGTGTTCGGGGGCGACACCCTCACCGCGACCGACCTCGCGGTGGCCGCCGGCCTGGCCTCGATCGGTGACCCCGCCCGAGTCGCCCACGTGAGCCCGGAACGGCCGCTCAAGCTCATCGCCGAGCGCGTCGCGGAGGCGGTCGACCGCATGCGCACCTCCCCCGCGCCGCTGCCGGTGGTGCTCGTGGGCGGCGGCAGCATCCTGGTGGACGAGCTGCCGGGGTTCGACGACGTACGCCGTCCTGACCACTTCGAGGTCGCCAACGCGGTCGGCGCGGCCATCGCCCAGGTGGGCGGCGAGGTGGACCGGGTGTTCTCCGGCCCGCGCGAGCAGGTGCTGGAGGAGGCCCGCGGTGAGGCGATCGCCCGCGCCGAGCGGGCCGGGGCGCGCCCGGGCAGCGTGCGGATCGTGGACGTGGAAGAACTGCCGCTCGCCTACCTGCCTGGCAACGCGACCAGGATCAGGGTGAAGGCGGTCGGCGACCTGGACCTGGAGAAGATCGATGCGTGAGATCACCGCCGACCGGCTGGACGACATGGCGCGCGGCGCCGGCATCCTCGGCACCGGGGGCGGCGGCGACCCGTACGCGGGCAAGCTGCTGGCCCGCGAGGCGATCCGCAAGCACGGCCCGGTGCCGCTGGTGGCGATCGACGAGGTGCCCGCGGACGCGACCGTGGTCGCGATCTCCGGCATGGGCGCGCCGACCGTCCTGCTGGAGAAGCTGCCCGCGGGCACCGAGGAGCTGGCCGCGCTGCGCGCGCTGGAGGCGACGCTCGGCCGGCCCGCCACGCACATCGTGCCGATCGAGATCGGCGGCGTGAACTCGATGATCCCGATCGCCGCGGCCGCGCAGGCCGGCCTGCCGATCGTGGACGGCGACGCCATGGGCCGGGCCTTCCCCGAGGCGCAGATGGTGCTGCCGACGCTGATCGGGGTGTCGAACACGCCGATGGCGGTGGCCGACGACAAGGGCAACACCCTGGTGCTCAACGCGGTCTCGAACCTCTGGGCCGAGCGGCTGGCGCGGGCCGCGTGCGTGCAGATGGGCTGCCAGGTGTCATGCGCCGACACGGTGATGCGCGGCGACCAGCTGCGCGACGGGCTGGTGCCTGCCACCCTGACGCTGGCGGAGGACCTGGGCCGGGCGGTGCGAGAGGCGCGGACCCGGCACGCCGACCCGGTGGCGGCGGCGACGGAGGTGCTGTCGGGCGTCGAGCTGTTCCGCGGCAAGGTGGTGGACGTCGAGCGGCGCACGACCGGCGGTTTCGCCCGCGGCCAGGCGCGCCTGGAGGGCACCGGGGTGCTGGAGCTCAGCTTCCAGAACGAGCACCTGCTGGCGCGCTTGGACGGCGAGATCGTGGCGACCACGCCGGACCTGATCTGCGTCCTCGACACCGACTCGGGCGAGCCGGTGACGACGGAAGCGATGCGGTACGGCCTGCGCGTGACCGTCATCGGCGTCCCCTGCGACCCCCGCTGGACCTCACCGGGGGGCCTCGCCCTGGCGGGCCCGCGCTACTTCGGCTACGACTGCGACTACCAGCCACTGCCGATGTCGTCGTAGCGATCCGCTGGTCGCCCTCATCGACGAACACCACATGCGCCGGCGCTCTGATCAGAGCGCCGGCGTTTCCATGTCGCGACCTGCCCCGGCGTTCTCATGAGCGATCCATTCGCCCTCCTTGACGACGACGGGCGGGGACGGCTGTGCGGGCCAGATCTGCAGGTAGTGGTGGTTTCCGTCGGTGTACAGGTGCTCCTCGATCGTGCTCCGGACGTGATAACGCAGCCGGTACAGGCCCGGACCGGCGGGCAGCGCGGGAAGACGGCGCAGCTCCGTGTCGTCCCAGTCCATGCACCAACCGAGCAGGGAGACCTCCCCGGTCGTCGACGTGAAGTCGATCTCCACGATCTCCTCGTACCCGTCGAGGTCGGCGCCCGGGTCGTGATCGGCGACGGTCACCGTGAAGGGGATGCCTCGGCCGTGCTGATACATGATCGCCAGTTCAGCCATGACCTTCCACACCGTGACGAGCGCGACGGACCCCACCACGTCGCCCACGGCGTCGCCGTCCCCGTCCATCAGCCGGACAGCACCGCAGTCCTCGACGTCCACTTCCAGCCGGACGGTCTCCACATAGGGGCTCACGAGCGGCGAGCGTAGAGCCCGCCACCGACAAAGCGGCTGGGGGCGACCCTCGCCGTTTGCATGACACTAGCAAAACGGTTACGGTCATGTCATGAGCGAGCATTCTCCCCCGCTCGTCCCGGTCCCCTGCTGACGATGGTCACCGAGCGGGAGGTAATCCCGGGCCGGCCCGGGTCCCACGAACGGGCCCAACCGGCTCACCCTCGTCGAGAGGGTCGCTTCACCCCCTGAGCGGCCAGGTTCCGGCCGGCGCGCGCTTCGCCATGCCCAGGCTCGCCCTCGTCCACCGAAGGCGGCGCCGTGGCAACCGGCCGGACACGCGAGCGCATGTGGCCACCGGCCACACGCGAGTGCATCACCGGACCACTCATGCGCCTCAGCCGCGACGGCCGAGGCAACCCCGTACCGATCACCGAAGGAAGATCCATGTCCACCGACGCCGGCCTCGGCTACGAGGTCTTCATCTCCGACCCGATCCCGATGAACATGACCGAGCCGGTCCCCAACGGCGACCGTCGCAGGTTCTCCCCGCTGTCCACGACCCTGGTGCACGGCGAGCGCGACGCCGTACTCGTCGACCCGCCGATGACCACCGACCAGGCCGTCGCCGTGGGCGACTGGGTCGAGAAGTCGGGCAAGAACCTCACCCACATCGTCGTCACCCACGGACACGGCGACCACTGGTTCGCCGCCGGCCCCCTCGTGGAGCGGTTCCCCGGCACCAAGGTCGTCGCCGGCGCCGGGACGATCGAGCAGATGAAGTTCCACGCCTCCGCCGAGGTCCGCGCCGCGGTCTGGGACAAGGGATTCCCCGGGCAGATCCCGACCATCCCGGTCCACGCCGAGACCGTGCCGGACAACCGCTTCCAGCTCGAAGGCCACGACCTGGTCATCGTGGAGGTCGGCCACAGCGACACCGACGACACCTCCGTCCTCCATGTCCCCGATCTGGAGCTGGTCGTGGCGGGCGACGTCATCTACAACGGCGTCCACCAGCACCTCGGCGAGTCCGCGAACGGCGGTCGCGACCTCTGGCAGTCCGCCATCGACATCGTCGAAGGCCTCCAGGCCCGCTGGATCGTCGCCGGCCACAAGAACAAGGCCCTCGACGACGAAGCGCACCGCACCATCGACGAGACCCGCGGCTACCTCCGCGCCACCGACGAACTGTTCCCCGCTCACGACAACGCCCTGGACTTCTTCAACGCCATGCTCAACCGCTACCCCGAGCGCCTGAACCCCGGCGCCCTGTGGTCGGGAGCCCTGGCCCTCTACAAGTGATGACCCACGGCCGGTACCGGGCGCTGCCGGGGGGACGCGCCAGATACCGGCCTCAGGCGCCGCCGATCAGGGGGCGCGGTCGGCGGAGATCCCACCGCCGACCGCCCAGCACGCCTGTGTCACCCTGAAAGGACGGTCACCACGAAAGGCAGGTACGTCACCGTGCAGTGGATCGCGACGGAGCGCATCTCCGGGATGGTCCCGGCCCCGGGGGGCCTGGCCTTCGTCCAGGACCTCCTGAACTCCACCTCCGACCGCCTGCCGGCGCCCACGCACAAGTACCCGGACCTGCTCCTCGACCTCGCCTCCGCACAGGAATGGCTGGCTGCGGCCGTGAAGTCGCTCGGCGAGGCCCACGGCGTCGACCTGTCCGGCCCCTCGCTCTCGGAGAAGGACCTCCCCCACCTGCGAGAAGTGAGAGAGGAACTCCGCCGCCTGATCTCCGACCCCACCGACGCCCGCCCCACCCTCCTCGTCGCCGCCACCGTGACGATCGAGACCGTCCCCGGGCCACGCTTCGTCACCGCGCCCACCGGTGAAGGATGGCGCTGGGTCGCCTCCGCGGTACTGACGGAATGCCTCACTGCCCAACAGGACGGCACCTGGCACCGCCTGAAGATCTGCCCCAACCCCCAGTGCGTCGCCACTTTCTACGACCGAACCCGCAACAACAACGGCGTCTGGCACAGCACCCGCACCTGCGGCAACCCCGCCAACCTCCGCGCCTCCCGAGCCCGTAAACGCGAGTCGGCGCACTGAGCGACCACGCGACCGCCTCACCGACGAGCGGCCGCACTGCGATTCAGCCCTGGAAAATGCACCGTAGTTTCAGAAAATACCTCGTCCCGCTCCTAGTTGTAGTAGTTCACTTCTGCTGAATTGTTGTACGAGCCGGTGACGTTCTTCGTGTCTCCGATATGGATGTCGCCGACGTTGAGACCGAGCAATCCCGGCCCAGGCGGAGCAGGGGAATCGGTGACGACGACGTTTGTGGTGGCGTAGGAGACGGCGCATTCGGGGCTGGCGTTGAAGACGGCTGTGACGGTGTGCGTCCCCGTCGTGGAGAAGCTCCTGATGAGCGACGCGTCCCCGTTGGCGGCGATCGGCACCGTCGCCAGAAGATCGCCGTCGTCAAAGAAGCTCATCCCGAGGGAGGTGCTGGTGTCGGCACATCCGCTGAGGTGGGCGGACAGGACCACGTACTGCCCGATGGCGGCCGACGACGGCGACGCGGTCAGCGTCGTCGTGGTGGGTGCCTGAGTCTGGGCCGATGCCTGCGGAGCACAGGTCACCGCTCCTGCCAGTGCCCCCAGCACCATGAGGGCCCCACTCAGTCGATTCCTGTATCGAGTTTTCATTGAATTTCCCCCTGATCGCTTGATCGACGAGACGGAGCCACGTACGATTCCGCCCCTGCCGCTCGGAGCAATAAAATATCGGGATTCCAGCGACGATTTCGCGTACCGAGCTGCAAGTATCACTGCCGACATCGAGATGATCAAAACGAAACGCCAATGGTGAGTACGCGTTCATGTGACCGTCAGCTTGTCGTGCGTTATCCGGCCGGCAAGGGCATGTCTTATGCGGCTTATGCCTGATGAACCGGAACAATCTCGAACTGCCGTACCGTCGGGGCGTTGCGCGCCCGGCCGGCGCTCGCCCCGCGCGAACGGTACCTTCGCGACAACCTGGGCAACCCCGGTAGCCTGCAGCTCAATCCACGGGAGCCTCGAGCGGCTCAGGTCACATTCTTTGCGGATCGTACAGGCTGTATCAGCAAGGCCCCGCCGGAGATGTTCGCCCTCACGATGTTCGGCCGCCGCCCGACCGCGCGCGGTTGCCGCCATCGCCCAACCGGTGAGGCCGCACCACGTGATCACATGGTGACCCATTGATGATCTTGACCGTCAGTCGGATCTCTGGCTTGATCAGGACGTTCTCTTCTGTCCTTGGTACTGCTCGGAGCGGAGTACACGTGCGCTTGTCACCCACTGAACGGCCGGACGTCAACCGGCCGGCTCGCCGATTAATCAGCCTGCTGGGTTCCATGACCTTGACGGCCGGGCTCGTCGTCACCGCGCCATCCGCTGCCTCAGCCGCCGACTCGATGACCGACCTCGGCGTTCGCCTCAGCATCGCCGACCACAGCGAGGTCTCCGCAGGAGGAGACAAGGTCTTCGTGTCCGCCGGTGACCGCGTCCTGATCACTGATACCGAAGGCGTGCTGCTCGGCGCCGTCACCGACCTCCCCGGCGTGGAAGAGCTCGTGGCGACACCGGACGGCGTCCACGCCTACGCGGCACTGTCGGACTCACACCAGGTCGTGGAGATCGACGCCGCCACCATGGCTGTCACCCGGCGGATCGACTTCACGGCGTACTCGTGCCTGACCGACCTGGCTCTGTCCGGACAGACACTGTGGACGGCCCATGGGTGCGACCCGTACGCCGGTAGTGTCGTCACGCGTCTCGACGTGGCTGCCCCGGACCCGCAACCGGTAACGGTTCTGACCGGACAAGGCACCACACCGAAGATTGCCGTAGCGGGCAACACCCTGCTGCTCAACCTTCCTGACACCGCTCCCGCCGATGTCGCGGTGTACGACGTGAGCACCGGTTCCGCTACGTTGCGCGGTGAGATCGACGGGGGTGACCCGGGCACGAGCTCCCAGCCTGGTCTCACCATCACCCCGGACGGCTCCACAGCTGTTCTGGCATTCTCGCGCGGGCTCGAGTCGTGGGATCTCGCGAGCCTGACGAAGCTCCGGGACTACGGCCAGAACCCGGCGGCCCCGGGCCAGGTGATCGAATTCGCCGTCAGCCCGGATGGCGATCACCTCGCCGGCGGCTGGCTGGGCGATCGAGGTGTCGAACTGTACGACCTGGCCACGGGAGCCATCACGTACACGCAGAAGATCCCCAGCGGATGGCCCACCCCCAGAATCCTCACCATGACCATCGTCGGCAACGGCGTCTTCAGCGTCCTCTACACCTCCGGCACCACCAACCTGCGCCTGTGGCGGCTGGAGGACGCCGCCCTGCTGCCCTCGTCCGTGGCCCTGTCGGCCCCAGCGGAAGAGGCGACAGCGCTGGAACCCGTCAAACTGACCGGCCGGCTCACCCTGCCTGAAGGAATGAACCCAGGCCTACGGGCCTTGAAGGTGACCCGCCGTCTTCCGGACGGAACCAGCACGCAACTCCCCTACGCCAAGACGAAGCTGGACGGCTCCTTCTCCATCACCGACACCCCACCGAAGGCCGGAACGGTCAGCTACGACGCGAGCTGGCCCGGCTCTGCCACCGTCCGCGGCAGTACGGCGTCTGCGTCCGTTGCTGTCGCCCGCCAGTCCTCGTCGCTCACCCTGCACGGCAACACAGAACAGATCGTCGGAAACCGGCTCTACCTCTGGGGAACCTTGAAGTTCGGAGACCATGCACCCACCACCAGCCCGTCCCTGACAGTGATCCGTGCCAACCCTGACGGCACCAGCACGGAACTCGGCACGACGCAGGTCGCCGCGAGCGGAGGCTTCAAGATCGGCGACACGCCCGACCAAGAAGGCGAATACCTGTACAGCGTGGTGTTCCTCGGCGACGACACCGCCGAAGGCACGATTGAGGCCCATTCCGTCACTGTGCGAGCCGGTGATTGAAACCGCTGACGTTCAGTGGTCGTAGGCGAGCAACGACCGCTTGATCTGCTGGCCGGTCCTGTCGTTCGACCAGATCGCCGAGGGCCGGGGCCAGAGCGCGGACCAGCACCCGAACGACCCGCCGGCACGGGAGCCCCCGTCACCACGCAGAAGCACAGGTCAGACGGGGGCTTCTGCCGGCCGCCCGTACGATCGGGCGACACGAGCGGGAGCTGGGTCATCCAAGCGATCAGAAAACTGGTGATGGATACGGGCTGCCGGCCGGGCTTTCTGCTCCGCGATCGGGACGAGAACTTCCCTCACACTCATGGACGGGATGCGAGTGCCGTGTCCTGGAGCTTCTCGCTGCTGGTGGTCAGGTGCGGCGGGCGTAGGTGTGCGGGTCCACGGGCTGCTCGGACCGGGGGAGGCCGCTGACCACGAGGCGGTAGGAGTCGGTGACGAGCTCCTTCACCAGCTTCTCGTCCACGGTGCCCCCGCCGCCCACCGTGATCCAGTGCCGCTTGTTCATGTGGTAGCCGACGGTGATGTCCGCGTACTGCTCGCGCAGGGCTGCGGCGTCGTCGGGATCGGCTTTGAGGATCACGACGGGGTGCCCCGGCATGTCGGTCATGAGCATGAAGACCTTGCCCCGCACCTTGTACAGGTGCCAGTCGGGGCGTTGCTCCAGGTCAGCTCCGGGCAGCCCCACGCCGTGGTCGCCCGCCGTCTTCTGCAGTTCCTGTCCGTCCAAGGTGCTCAGCTCCTCCATCGAACATCCGCTCCCTACGGGCGTACGCGGATGACGGTCTTTCCGTTGCGGCGCGCGGTCGGGTTGAGGGCACCGATGGCGTCATCGAAGTTCGCGACGTCACCGATGTTGGTCCGCAGCCGCCCGTCCCGCACCCGCTGTACGATCTCGACCAGTTCGGCACGATCGGCCTCGACGACGAAGTCCACCGCCAGGCCGTCATCGGGCCGCGCCTCAACCGGGCCGACGACGGACACCAGCGTCCCTCCGGGCTTGATCAGGGCAGCGGACCGCCGCTGAACGTCGCCGCCGATGACATCGAAGACCAGATCGACGGCCCCGACGTCCTCCAGCGCGTCGTTCTCGAGGTCGACGAACTCGTGCGCGCCGAAGTCGAGTGCCTTGTCACGGTCGGCGGCGCGTCCGGTGCCGATGACGTAGGCGCCGGCCTCACGGGCGAGCTGGGTCACCATCGTCCCGACCGCCCCGGCTGCGCCGTGGGCGAGGATGGTCTGTCCGGCCTGAAGGCGGCCGTGCTGGAACAGCCCCTGCCACGCGGTCAGTCCTGAGATCGGCAGGGACGCCCCCACGACGAAGTCGACGTCGCCGGGCAGCGGTGCGAGGTTGCGTGCTTCGATCGCCACGTACTCGGCGAGGGTGCCGTCGCGGTGCCAGTCGGCGAGGCCGAACACCCGCTGCCCGACCGACAGCCCCGTCGTGCCGTAGCCGAGGGCGGAGACCACTCCGGCCAGCTCGTGGCCGGGGATCGACGGTGTCTTGTCATGGCCGGCCCGATCGGTCCAGGTTGACGGCCACTCCATCTCGGTCGGGACGAATCCCGATGCATGAATCCGTACGATGACGTCGTTGATCGCCGCCTGCGGCTCAGGCCGCTCCGTCAGCGTCATCCCGGCGATTCCCGCGGCCGGGTCGGTTACGACGATGGCTTTCATTGGATCGTCCTTTCTCAGATGAAGGTGAACAGCTGGTCGGCGTCGAATCGCGAGATCGGGTTGTGGTACACCTTCTTCGGGTCGGGGTAGCCGAGGGCCAGCAGGACCGTCGTGCTGTGTCCGGTCTCGCGGATCTTGAACGCCTTGTCGACACTGGTCGGGTCGAACCCCTCCAGCGGGGTGGCCTCGACGCCGAGCTCGGCGGCCGCCATCATGGTCAGGCCCACCGCCATGTACGTCTGCTTCTCCATCCAGTGGTTCACGTCCTTGTAGGCGTAGTTGCGCAGGCTGAGGAAGTCTCGGGTCATCGATTCCCACAGCTCCTGCTTCGACAGGTCAGGGAACCGGCCGTCGACCCTCTCCTTCGCGAACACCGCCTCGAGGTGGCTGTCAGGCACATCTGCCCGGGTGGTGAGGATGATGGTGTGCGACGCGTTCAAGACTTTCTCCGCGTTGTCCTTGAATCGTTCGCCCAGGTTGGCGGCGAGCCGCTCTTTGCCTTCTGGTGTGGCGAGAACGTAGAAGTGGTTGGGTTGCACGTTCACCGATGTCGGCGTGGAGCGCAGGAACCTCAGCAGCTGCTGAAGGGTCTCCTCCGGAATGGTCCTGCTGGGGTCGAAGTACCTGGTGAGGTGCTTGCTCATGAGCTTGTCGAGATCCATGTCGATCTGCCTTCCTTCTGCGATGAGTGGGTGTGGACGGTGGTTCGCGCGCTGGAGCGCTTGACCCTGCGGCTCGGCGGGACGCCGAGGCTCATCCCTGCGTACCGACCGGGCTGGCGGCGGGGATGTCGATGTCGGTCTGGTTGACGTTGTTGATGAAGTTGGTCAGCAGGGCCTGCACCGCGACCGTGACGATCGCCAGGATCTGCGGGTCGGTGTACCCGGCGCCTCGCACAGCGGCCAGGTCGGCGTCGCTCACCCGACCGCGGCTCTCCACCACCTGCTGAGCGAATCGAGCGACCGCGGCGCGCTTGGGATCGATCGAGCTCCCGGCCCGGGCCAGGTCGATGTCGTCGCTCGACATGCCACCGAGTTCGGACGACACGTACGAGTGCACCGCCAGGCAGTAGTCGCAACCGTTGGCCTCCGACACGGCGAGCGCGATGGTGTGCCGCGTCCTCGCGTCCAGCACCCGGGCCAAGGAGCCCTGCAGTGTCATGACGACGTCGAGAACGGCCGGATTCGACGCGAGAGTCGCGAACATGTTCGGGACGAAGCCGAACTGCATGCCGACCTTGTCGAGGGTGTTCCGCACGTGGGCGGGGACATCGCCGTACTCGGGAGCGTTCAGTCGTGACATGGCGAAGCAGCCTTCCGGTGAGTGTGTGAGTGGTCGTGGACCCGGCACATTTTTTGGGCTGTCCGGCCCACTCCCAGGAGTGAACACTACTCGCCTCTGGGCTGTCAAGCCCAATTTGAGGTACTGTGAAGCATGACCACGACGACTACGGCTCCGCCGCCCCACAAGCTCACGTCCAAGGGACAGGCGACGCGGGCCCGGATTCTGGAGCAGGCCGCGGAGCTCATCTACACCAAGGGCGTCCACGCGACGAACAACGAACAGCTCCGCCGCGCCGCCGGCGTCAGCGGATCGCAGCTCAACCACTACTTCCCGACCAAGGAGAGTCTCGTCCTTGCCGTGATCGGCTGGCAGGCCGAGCGCGTTCTCACGCTCCACCGCAGTGAACGATTCACCCGCTTCGACAGCTTCGACGCGTTTCGAGCATGGGCCGATTTCTACGTCAGTTACGAGCGCGCCTACCAGGAAGGCTGCACCCTCGGCTCCCTGGCGAGCGAGATCATCAAGACGGACCTTGACGTTCACGACGAGCTCGCGAGTTCGTTCGACCAGTGGAGGAGCGTCTTCCGCGACGGAATCGAACGCATGCAGCGACTCGGCCGCCTCAGCGCCGAAGCGGATCCCACTCAGCTGGCCAACCTGCTCCTCGCCGCCTTCCAGGGCGGCATGCTCCTCTCCCAGGTCGCACGGGACATCACTCCACTGAAGGACGCATTGCAGACAGCCATCGACCACGTACAGACCTTCGCGACCTCTCCCGACACCGACGGACGTGGTGCATGAATCGATCTCGAGCGATCCTGTTTCCACGGGTGGAGGGGTAAGCGTCTGCGCACTCCGAGCCGGAGTGTCGCCGGCGACGAGCCCGACCCGGGCTTCGGCCGGCACGTCCAGGCCCATGCACCGGCCGGCTTCGGTCCACTCGGCCGGCACCGCACTGCCGTTGGTGACGATTCGGTCAGATGGCCAAGCCTGCCCCTCCGGACACGACGATCTCCTGCCCGGTGATGTACGCAGCGTCGTCCGAAGCCAGAAAAGCAACAGTCCCGGCGACGTCTTCCGGCGTCCCGAGGCGACCGAACGGGTTGTGCTCGGCCATCGCCTTCATCGTCCCTGCGACGTCTTCGGTTGCCGTCCGGATCGATGCCCGCGTCATCGGGGTGTCGGTCATTCCCGGGCTGACCGCGTTGATGCGGATGCGGCGCGGCGCGAGCTCAAGGGCCAGCGTCGGGATCATGGCCAGCATCGCGCCGTGGGACCCGGCAGCGACGCAGCTACCGGTCAGGCTGCGCGTTGCCCCGATCCCCGCGGTGACGATCACCGAAGCACCGTCGGACAGCAGCGGCAACGCCTTGGCCAGGGTGAAGAACACCCCTTTGGTGTTGACGGCGAACACCTCGTCGTACCCGGCTTCGTCCCAGGTCTCCAGCGTCATCGGATGGTTCACGCCGGCGTTCAGGAACAGCGTGGTCAGCTCGCCGAATCGCGCCTCGACCTCGGACATGACCCGGTCGGTGTCCGAGAGCGACCGCGCGTCGGCCTGCAGGACCAGGACATCGTCGGGCAACTCCTCCCGCGCCCGAGCGACGCTCTCCTGACGGTGTCCGGTGACAGCGACGCGGTAACCGCGCTCGTGCAGCGTCCGCGCGGCCGCCTTCCCGATCCCGCTGGTGCCGCCCGTGATCAGGGCTGTACGTACCGACATGACCATCACTCCCTCTTCGTTGTTGGCTCGACCGGGCAGCGCCGATGGCATCGCGTCGGTGCCGGGCGCGCAGGAGAACTTGCCGAAAACCACCGAAGGCAGGTTCAGGATGCGCAAGACGTCCAGCTGGTCCACCCAGGGCCTCTACTGGACTATATCGTCCAACTTCTCGAGGCCGACGCCGCAGATCGTGTCATCTCGACGAACGAGTGTCCCCTGCATAACACCGGGTTGTCTCACCAGCCCCATCTGACACAGGTCGCCTTTGAATGGACTTTGCAGTCCATACCTTTGTGCCAGCGCTGTGCGCGAGTTCCGGCGTGCGACTGCACGGTCGGCCGTGCTCCTTCGCCTGGCCTACGCCTCCCGCGGTCTGGGAGATCCTCAAACAGGCACCGACGCCCGAACGGGCCTCCACCGCATGGGCCGAATTCCTGCACTCTCAGGCCGACGCCCTACTGGCCGGCGATCTCATCGCCGACCGGCCAACCGAGTCATCCAGGCACTCAGGAATCTGGTGATGAATCTGGCAGATGCGGGCTGCCGGGCGCGCTTGCCGGGCCGAGACAGGGACCAGCAAGCTGCCAGGGCGCATCCGATCCCCCATAACCACAGTCAGAGCACGATCAACTCGAACCTGCGGCCGTCGGATCAGAAGTGGATAACCCTTCATGGGCTTCGCACAGCCTCTGATCTGCGGAATGAGGCGTCGGGGGTCAGCCGAAGACGGAGATCATCCCCGTGCATATCCCGCGACGCCTATCGAGTAGCCACGGCTCCCTATGATCCCTCTTGGTCTCCATCACTGACGGGCATGCAAGGGGTACAGGGCATGGCTTCTGCTTCCTTGCGGCACACCTATGCTCTTATGGCCGAGCCGAGGAAGGAACCTCTCCACACGGTCCTGTGGACGCCGGCTCGGCCGAGCTAGACGCTGGCGTGGATGTGCTCGCGCCGTGTGCTTTCCCTGTGTGACAACGGTCTCAAAGTTTGTACAGCTTGTTGAACGGTGTAGTGATTCGTTCCTGCCGCGATCCGAAATCGACGACCACGGCGATCTCGTCTTCCACAGCGATGACGACGCCGAGACCATACCGATCATGGGTCACTTGGTCGTTCACGCTGAACCGCTCGGCAGGCGGTTCGGGGGGCGGGGGCTTGAAGGGACTTGTGGACAAGTGGCGGCGGGGCGCGCCGCTGGCTGACTTCATCCTTACCAGTATGTGCCGCCTGCGAGAACGCTCGCGACGGGGGACGGTCATAGCCCTGCAAATGACCAAGGCGCGAGTCTGGATCAGCGTCCTGACCTGGGCCTTCGCACGTGGATCGGGTGACGGCAATTGAACCCGCGCTGCCAGCTCGGGAACTGCGAGGATCACGGCAGGTGAGGGCTGGTTGCGTCCACCCTCATAGTGCGACGCTCCGCCAGCCACACCATCGCCGTCACGCTGGCTGATTTGAAGTTGGCGATCGAGACGGATGTAGCGGGTCCTCTGCCAGCTGGGTGAACGCCCTCACCGCCCAGTCCGGCAGTGGCTTGTCCCGGCTGGCTTCGAGGACTGTCCTGGGCGGCTATGAGGCCACGCCGGTGCAGCGCCTCGACGGAAACGGCCCCCGGCGGCCGTCGCGGCGTTCGGAGTCGGCGAGGACTGCCGGCTCTTCCGTACGCGCACGGGCGGCGTGATCTCCGGCTCGGCGTACGCGAAGGTCTGGCAGGAAGCTCGGACGTACGCCTTCACGCCCGACCAGGTCGCCCCCCTGGCAGGCCGGCTGTACGACCTTCGGCACGCTGCCGTCTCGCTCTGGCTCAATGCGGGCGTGCACGCCCCGGAAGCGGCCGAGAGAGCGGGGCACGGTGTTGACGTGATGCTCCGGGTCTACGCCAAGTGCGTCGACGGCCAACAGGAGATCGCCAACCAGCGCATCTTGGAAGCGCTCGCGGCGTGACGCAGGAGCTACGGCAGGACCCCGGAACACCTCGGGGTCCTGCCGCCGTTCCAAGCCTCGAAACTCCCACGCCGACCTGGGAAACGTGGCTGCGAGCATTCCGCGTACGTTCCGTGAACGGTGGCACAGGGCTGCTTTCTGTGGCCTCCCGCTGCCTACGGGCCAACGGGGCCGATCATGCAAAAGACCAGCTCAGGCGGTGTTTGAGCTGGTCTTGGTTGCGCGCCCTGCAGGATTCGAACCTGCGACCGTCGGATTAGAAGTAGAGCGCCGATCAAAAGGCTCATGGCCCTTCCAACTTGCGCAGAAACCGTGGGACAACCGGTTGGCCATTGGCGCCATCCCGCATATGTCCCGCAACGGCGCCAAGCCACGTCCCCCCCGCTGGCCGGGCCGAGCGAGGAAACCCGGACCGGCGCTCGCCCGGCGATCGTAAGGGGTACTGGACGGCCGCCCGCGGTGGCGTTTACCAAACCGCATTAGCAGCTCGGGAGACCATCGTTCACGACCGTCCCGCTTGGACCAACACCCGTCGCCGGTCTTCCTGGAACGACCTGATACGGCAGTGAACTGCAACCCAAACTGCAACCCGGCCCGGCCACGACCCGGCGATCTCCTAGGAGTAAAGCCTCGCCCGTACTCCTCGCGAGACTTTGTGAAGTCATCAGGCCGCACCTCCCGGAGGTACTCGTAGCGCTCGGCGAAACTGTCGAGAGCCTCATGAATCGAGTCACCGAACTGGTCCCGCATGATCATCAAGGTCGGAAAGATACGTCCGCTGACGATGTGATTATCAATGGCGCCGCAGAGATCTCTCAGAGGAGCATCTTCCCGTGCTGTCGGCATGGGAACTGCATCGATCACGGCCCGTTGCGGCGCTCGCCTCGTCATCCGCGACTGGACTGTAGTTGTCGTAGGCGGTCGGTAGCATCCCACCCATGTTGCGGGCCGGAGACGTCGCGGCCATGCCCCTTCCGCTAGGCGGCTACGGCGCGTGCCAGGTAAGCGGAGCCAGCAAAGGCTTCGTGACGGTATGCACACTCGACTGGTACTCCGACGTGCTGCCCACACTCGATGAACTTGCCTTGGCCGCCCCGATGATCCTTGACCATCACAGCCGGTCGGGAGAACCGGATGCCCTCATGGTCGACAGCGCTGCTCCACCACCACCCGACCTCGTCTGGCTCGGACAGGTTCCGGTCCACGCTGACGCCCCATCTGAGACGAACGCCATCGGCATCTGGGAGAACATCCCGCGAAGCGTCGCCTACCAGCGGCGCTGGAATCTCCACGTGCCCTCAGCGGCCAAGGCGGCCTATCGAAACGCCACCCACGGCCTGGTCACGGTCGACCTCGGCGACGTGCCGCAGACCATGTACGCCACCACGTCGGACCTCACCATCCCTGCTCATCTCGCAGATGTTCGCTGGCCGGCCCTGGACGCGCTGCCACAGCTGACCACCCTGAAAATCTCGGGTCCCGATCGCGGCCTCACCAATGCGCTCACCACTCATCCCATCATCCAAAATCTGGTCTGGGACGATCCGCCGCACACAATTGATCTGAGCAGGACACACCTGACCACGCTGAAGCTCTCCGGCACCGGGCTACAACGACTGCGCCTGCCACGCGGACTCATCGACCTCTACCTGACGGGTGAGCCACCCGAAGCCGTCGAGGCGGCTGAGGAAGGGCGGTGGATCCATCTGAGCATGGCCTCGTCCGCGCGTGCCGTACCGCACGGCCTCCACGGACTTCGCCGCCTGAACCTCCAAGCATCCGGTGACCTGTCTCTGATCGCCTTTGAGGCCTTGACGGACCTGGAGTGCCTGCACATTTGCTGGAACCGCCCGCACGGCGGACTCCTCGACGCCTCCGACCTGAGCGGTTTCTCCCGGCTACATACCCTGCGGCTCACCGACGCCTACGGCGTAGACGCGTCCTCCCTACCGCATCCCGCCACCTCGATGCGCCTGCTGGAGGTCAACGGCATCCGGCGCAGCCAGTCCGAAGTGCTCATGGCCCGCTACCGGAGCACGCCTGTGCAGGCGACCGTGTGGGGTGCCAAATCCGACGTCTGGCTGGCGGCCAACATCGACAACCCGCTGCGCGATTGGGTCGATGACGACGAGCGGGCCGGCGCAGCAGCGTGCAAGGCCTACACATCCGCCCTTCGCGCCATCGACCGTCTGCCCGTCGACAATCCCGCCACGGCCATCGCAGCGCAGCAGATCTTGCAGAACCTGGTCGAGAAGCTCAACACGATCGACGAACGCTTCGAGATCATCGACACACTCCGGAGGGAAGAAGCCGCAGACGCCTTCTTCGCTCTGGCACAACGGCTCGGCGTCGCAGACTCCAAGGCAGCTGACTGGTTCGATGAGTGGCGTGACTTCTAAGCACGAACACGCCGCACCAAGATCGGTTTGGGGCTTATCCAAGGTGGAGCCTAGGAGATTTGAACTCCTGACATCCTGCTTGCAAAACGGCCTGATCTCCAGGCGAAACGGCCCCGACCTGTGCCGAGAACGTCCCGTGAGTGACCGTTAGGGTGGTCAACAGCGGTCAATCACTTAGACCTCGTCTCATTTGGTGAGTCGGCGGTAGCAGATGAGGGCTGCAGCGATCGCGACGAAGGAACCGAAGTGGTCGGCTCGGCGTTCGTAGCGACGGTGTAATCGGCGGGTTCCGGCCAGCCATGAGAACGTCCGCTCGACCACCCAGCGGTGACGGCCCAGGCGCTGGCTGGACTCGATTCCACGACGGGCGATACGCGGGACGATGCCGCGGCTGCGGAGGAAGGTCCGCAGGTGGGGATAGTCGTAGCCCTTGTCGCCATGGAGTTTGCCGGGCCGGCGGCGGCGTGGCCCGCGTCGGGAGCGGATGGGAGGGATGCCGCGTATGAGCGGTTCCAGGGCCTTGCTGTCGTGGGTGTTGGCTGCGCTGATCGCGACAGAGATGGGCAAGCCGGTTCGCTCGGTGATGATATGGATCTTCGAGCTTTTCTTGCCGCGGTCGACAGGATTCGGACCTGTCAGATCCCCCCTTTGGCCGCTCGGACGCTGACGGAGTCGATCGCGCACCGCGACCAGTCCAGTTCTCCACGGGCTCCGAGCTCGTCCAGCATGATCCGATACAGTTTCGCCCACACCCGGGCGGCGCTCCACTCGGCGAAGCGGCGGTGCACCGTCTGCCAAGAGGCCCCGAAGACGGGCGGGAGCTGACGCCAGGTACAGCCGGTGGTGGCCACGAACACGATCGCCGCCAGGATCAGACGGTCATCAGCCCGCCGCCGGCCACCACCCTGCGGACGGGTCGGCGAAGGCGGCACCACGCGTTGGAACAGCTCCCACAACTCGTCAGGGACCAGCCGGTC
>NZ_FNFB01000053.1 GCF_900100395.1 Nonomuraea maritima
GTCACCGTCGGCGAAAACCACGACCGGCTGCACAGCGAAGCCGCTTTCGCCATGCTGTGCGGCGTCTCCCCGATCCCCGCCTCCTCCGGCAAGACCACCCGGCACCGCCTCAACCGCGGCGGCGACCGCCAAGCCAACGCCGCGCTCTACCGCGTGGTCCTATGCCGTCTGCGCTGGGATCCACGCACCCGCGCCTACATGGAACGACGCACCCAAGACGGCCTGTCCAAGAAAGAGATCATCCGCTGCCTGAAGCGCTACATAGCCCGCGAACTCTACCGAATCATCACATCAAACGATCAAGAACACGTCGCTTGACATCCATAGGAGCATCCCGAGGACGGCACCTGCGCGACGAAGCACATGAAGCTGATCCCGGAGAACGACTCCGGTGCGTCCGGGGCGGTCTTCGGCTCGCTGATGGCGGGAGGGCAGAAGCCCGCGTCGATGAAGGCATCGGTCATCGCGGACAACGGCCGCCGCCAGAAGGTCAACGGGAAGGACTTCCCGTTGAACGTCCACAGGTCGGTATGGCTGGTGGTCTCGCGATAGCTGGGCCGAGGATCCTCGGCCAGCCACTCCACGAACGGGTGGTTCACCGATGCGAGCAGCCGACCGCCGGGCTTGAGCACCCGCCGCATCTCGGCCAGCGTCGGCCCCCAGTCCTTCAGGTAGTGCAGGACCAGCGACGCGACCACGTCATCGAACGTGCCATCAGCGAACGGCAGTGGATCACGCAGGTCGACCACCCGCAGGTCCGCGTCATCACCGAGCCGCCGCCTGGCCACGGCCAGCATCCCGGCGCTGGCGTCGATGCCGGTGACGACCGCACCGCGCTCGCGCAGTGCGGCGGTCAGAGCGCCCGAGCCACAGCCGGCGTCGAGGATCCGGCGGCCGGAGACGTCTCCCGCGAGGGCTGTCATCGCGGGCCGCTCGATATGAGCGTTCAGGAGGCTGTTCTCGTTCTCGGCCGAGTACTCCTCGGCGAAGCTGTCGTAGTCGTTCACCGGGATCGACGGATCGAGCGGCTCGGTAGCGGGCGCGACCCAGTCAGGACGTCCTACGCCGGCGGGCTCGTTGGTCACGTGTTCCATCGCCGCAGCCTAGCCACAGTCGCCTACGCCGTGGCAGCCCTGACGCCGAGGACGACGAGCACCACCGCCGTCACCCTGCCGACCGCACGCCTGAGACGCGCCTTGTGCAGGATGTGCGCGCCTCGATGGACGAGAGCCGTCCAGGCCAGCAGCCACACCACCATCAGCAGGGCATGGGCGCCGGCCAGGGTGAAGATCTGCCCGCCGAGGGGAGTGCCGGGCACGACGAACTGCGGCACCAGGGTCAGGTAGATGGACGCCGCCTTGGGGTTGAGGACGTTCGCGAGCAGAGCCTGGGTGTAGATCGAGCCGGTGCGCTTCGGCCGGTTCGCCGTGGGAGGCGGCGGTGAGGTGGTGGAGCGCCAGGTCCACACGCCCAGGCCGACGAGGTAGACCGCACCGGCGAGCTTGACGATGGCGAAGGCCTGGCTGGAGTGCATGACGAGCGCCGACAGGCCGGCGACGGCCAGGGTCGCGTGCGCGTACAGGCCGCTGACCGTACCGAGGATGACGGGGAGAGACCGGCGGCGACCGCCGGTCGTGACGTGCTGGATAAGCAGGGTCAGGCTCGCGCCAGGAGTGGCGATGACGGGCAGGATCGCCAGCAGGAACCCGGCGACCGCGTACGGGTGGATCATGCCGGGAGCACGACGCGGTAGTGCGTGGTGAGGCGGAGGTCGTCGTCCAGGACGTGGAAGGCGAGACCGGGCGGCTGGTCGCGGTCGGCGGGCCGGTCGCCCTCCCAGGGCAGGCGCAGGGTCCAGGTGACGGCCGGTCCGACGATCAGGGGACGACCCGCGAAGGTGGAAGCGGCCGCGGTGTGGGCGTGGCCGTTGATCACCGCGACGACCTGCGGATGGGCGTCGAGCAGCGCGGCCAGGTCGCCGGGCGACTCCAGCCGCCCCGAGTCGGGCAACGGGTGATGGAGCACGACGGGCGGCTGGTGGAAGGCGATCAGCGCGGGCGTGTCCGGGGCGAGCCCGTCGAGGGTGGCGTGCATCCAGGCGAGGGTCTCGGGGTCGAGGCGGCCCTCGTCGCGTCCGGGGATGGTGGAGTCGCACATCAGGATGGCGGTGCCGGCGACGTGGTGCACCTCGTTGACGGGCTCGGGGCCGGGTGCCCGGCGCAGCAGCGCCTTGCGGTACGCGGGTCGGGCGTCGTGGTTGCCGGGACAGGTGAGCACGGGGAAGGGCGCGTCCAGGATGCGGGCGGCCTGCTCGTACTCGACCTCCTCGCCGTGGTCGGCGATGTCGCCGGTGACCAGCAGGGCGTCGACGGGGCGGGGCAGCGCCCTCAGGTGGTCCATGACGCGGGTGGCGCGCCGGGTCGCCCTGTCGGTGCCGTCGAGATGCAGGTCGCTGATCTGGGCCAGCAGCAAGGTCATCGTACGGCCTCCCCTTCTAACGGTTAAACTGATTTTGGCGTTAGGACCATAAGCTATGAAGCGAACGCGGAGCAACCGGGAGGTTCGAGTGGAGCGCTGGCCGGCCCTGGAACTGGCGAGCACGATCCGGCACGACGGCAACGGCGGTGTCGCCGACGACCTGGCGACAGTGCAGAGCACGACCCGCTGGCTCGACCAGCAGGCCATGACCGCGGGGTTCGCGATGGACGAGCAGCTCAGAGGCGAGATCGTCGAGCTCCGCCGGGCCGTACGGGCACTGTTCGCGCAGGCGGTCAGCCCGGCGCCGCCCAGCCGGGCCGATGCCCACCAGCTGATGCCCGCCGAGCAGGCGCTGAAGCACCTCAACGCGGCCGCCGCCCGCGAGGCGATCGTCCCGCAACTCACCTGGCCGGAGGGCGGCACACCTCGTACGGACGTGTTGTCAGCCGAACCTGACGCCAGGGTCCGGCTGATCGCCGGCCTGGCACGGGCCGCCATCGACTTCCTGAGCGGCCCGCAGCGCGATCAGCTGCGGGCCTGCAACGCACCGCGCTGCGTCCGCTACTTCGTCAAGACCCACGGACGGCAGGAATGGTGCAAGCCGAGCTGCGGCAACCGCGCCCGCGCCGCCCGCCACTACGCCCGCCACAACACCACACCCGCTTGAGACCCACCCGGAGGCCGCCACCTACCGAAATGTCAGCCCTACACGCCATGATCGCGCACGTACTTTCACCCCTCGGCACCAAGGAGCGCCCATGGCACAGATCCTCAAGACGTTTCTCGATCCCCATAAGATCTTGCGATGCCTGGACGGGATCGTGGACGTCGAGGACGACGATGCGACGTGGCTCTACGAGCTCACCACCACCGACAGGATCTGGTCCGACAGCGGCCCCAATGCCATCGCACTCGACCCCACCCACTGTGAGGAAGCTCTTGTCAAGTACGAGCTATGGGACAGCGAGCCACCCGTCCTGCTGGGGTGAGAGCCGATCGGGGAGCGTCCACCTGACCTCCGGGAGGATCTACGCGATGAGCTCCTGGTCCGGAGACAGCTCGTACGGTGCAGAGTTCGACCTCGGCCGCCGAGATCAGGAGTGGAGGTTCAGGATCCACCGCAAGTTCCCCAGCGACGGGGACTTCACGACGGACATCATCAGCCTGGTCCTGTTCAAAGTGCAGTTCTGGCCGCCTGCGGAGACCGGGCTCTCCTCCGCCGAGACGAACCCACCCCCCTGACCACTGAGCGGCACAGGACGTCATCGATAGCGAGGTACCCGAGTCGGAGCATCGTGATGAGTCGCAACGCATTAGACCAGTGGTCGTATTTCGAGGAGCGAGGTCTGGCGGAGAGGTTCGAGTGCTCGTGGGTCGAGGCACCCGACTACCGTACGGTGGTCACCGCGCTGCGGGCGGAGGAGGAGACACTCGCCTGCGACCTGGAGCAGGCGCGGCGGTGGTATCGCGCCTACTCGAAAGAGGACCTCGTGTGGGTGTCCGAACAGGCCCCCGGCTGGGTCAAGATGTTCGCCGTGTCCGGACTATCCCCATGGCGGGCCCTCGATTCGCTCCCGCAGCCGGGCGGACAGGCCTTCCACCTGTCCTACTACGCGGGTGAAATCACCGAACCGATCTATTTCAACGGGGACGAGTGGGAAGACACCATCCCCGACGATCACTGGGACCGTCCCAGACAGGAAGGAGCAGACCTCGTCGGCTCCCCTGTCATTGGCCGCGAGATGAACTTCTACCTCGCCGCACTGGCCTACACAACCGGACGGTTCGTCGACGACACCTGGTTCACCACACCGGGACTGCTCTGCCGCATCCCGGAAGGAACCTGGCCCCGGTGACCCTTGCCTGAGATCGGCGCAGCCCCTGACCCAGAGCAGTACTTCATGCTGCACGATGCAGCCGAGAACGACTCGCCCGAGGCGGTCGCGGAGGTTGCCCAGCACATCGACGATGTCGACTTCGTTGACGATGATGAGGAGGAGTATCCCGGCCGTACCGCGCTCTGGACAGCTGTCTTCGCCAATCGTCCCGACAACGCGCGCGTCCTGGTGGCAGCCGGAGCGGACCCGTGGCGGCCCATGATGAACGGCTGGTCCCCCGGACGGCTCAGCCTGGCCGGCCCCACCCCCGCTCTGTTCAGTATCCCGCCTGGAGTAGCCGGTCTGTCGCCAGCCGAGACCGCCGCCGTGACCGAAGCCAGACGTCTGATAGCCGCGCTGGGGGATCTCAGCTATTTCGGGCTGGGCATGGCCTGCGTGGCCGACATCACCGCCGGCGAGGCGGTACGGCGGCTGGAGGCCGTACCGGCCGACGACGAGGACGTTGCAGCGATCATCGAGGATCTTGGGTCGCACCTCGACGACAGCCGGACCGTCGTCGGCGTCACAGATGTACCTGGCGGATGCGTTGTCAGCCAACCATGGGGATACGTCCCCTATACGTCTGGAGCCGCCAAGCGCTTATCAGCAGGCACCGTCTACTACGGAATGTACGACAATCCCAAGGGCGGCCATCACGGGGCAGTCTTCCGGGACGGCGTCATAGCGGAAGGGGACACCCACCCCGGTGGTGGCGGCGTATACCCGGACGACCCCACCGAGGAGATCCTCGCCACCTATCTCTATCACCACCACGCCGTGGCCTACTGCTGTGCCCGTATGAGCTTGCGCCTGACCAACGCCAAGGCGATCACCGGTCCACCCGACATGTGGGTGAGGCTCCCCGAACGGGACTGGTGGAACTGATCAAGCGGCATAGCAAAGCCCCGACTCCGTGATCTATCTCGGTTGTAGAGATGAGGGGATTTCGAACCTCTGCCCCCTTCAATGCAGGTCACTTGTCCCATGCCTTCGACACGGGACAAGCACCGCCTGACCAGCAAGGGTGTCCTCAGCCGTCTCCGGATGTCCGGGAGCGTCCGCCGCGATTCCACCCACATGGTCAGTCACCTACTTCAGCCTGCGCCCCTTCATCGACTTGCCAATGAATGGGCCAAGCACCATCGAGACGGTGCCGGATCCCCCGCCGGAGGCACATCGGCTCGAAGCGGTTGCCGTACGAACCTGCTGTACGACAAAGCAAAAGGCCGCCTCTGACTAGCAGAAACGGCCTTTGACCTGGGTGGAGATGAGGGGATTCGAACCCCTGACCCCTTCGATGCGAAGCCACATGCGCCTGACCGCTACTGGCACTGGAACGCCGCCTGACCTGGTCCATCAATCTCCGGAAGTCCGCGAACGTCCGCAGCCGTACGCCTCGATCGTCACCCAGTTAGTCACTCACCATCGACTACTGCTGGTCCCCACGATCGTCACTCACGGCCCAGGGTAGGCAGAGGCCCAGGTAGGCAAACCGCACCAATGCGTTCGGGCCGCTCTGGCCGTCTTTTATCGCTGTCCCTGGACGTCTGGTGCCCCTCCCTCGTGGTCAAACGCTGCCCGTGCCAGGCTCACCTTGGATCAATCAGTCCGCGCGAAGAGCTTGTTTGCACAGCTAGAGACATCTGATCCACACGCCCTCTGGGCAGGCTCCCTCGTTGGGTACCTGTACCCGTCTCCCCCTGTGCTGCGTTGCCGTGCCGCCCACGCCCCTCGGGAGGCTGTCAGGACCGATCACCCATATGCGAACCACGGCCAACCTCGGCCCCCTGGTGGCGGCCCGAGCCCCTCAGCCGTCCCAAGGGCCTTTCTCCTGCTGCGTGCCCGGCAGACTCATCGGCGTGCGCAGAACGTCGAAAGCTTGGGGAAAGCGTTGGCTTTCCCTGAAGTCTCGCAGCCGGCGCTGGCGGCGAGCACGCTCGTGGGCGAGCCACTCCCGGCCCTCAGCGGACACGGCCTCCAGGATCCTCAGCGCGCCGGTGACCCCCGACGTATCGAGCGCTAGGGCGGCCAGAAACCTGATGTTCTCCCGCCGATCGTGCAGGCCATGCTCGTAATTGTCCACGAGGACGTCGATGTGCTGGCTGTTGACGAGCGAGAGTCGGAAGGCGCGCCTGAGGACGAGGGCGTGCTGCTCTTGGGAGCGGATCTCTTCGCGGGCCATCACCCGCCTATGGCCTTGTTCGAAGCGCACACCCACTTCTGTGACCCGCGCCGAGGCGATCATCTCGTACCTGAACGTGGTGCGCCGCTCGTCGTGAATGGCACCTGTGGCAAAGTCGAGATCGACCGTGACTTGACGTACACCCCCCTCGGTGAGCAGGAAGAGCAGCACCACGTAGGCCGAATACCGCGGCGGACCGTACAGGACGCGGGCGCGTCGGCAGCGTGGGGCGGCCTCGGTGAGAGTGAGGTGTCCAATGACGTCGCGATTGCTAAGGCCGTAATGCTTCATGGCGAACGACTTGATCATCATCTTGTCGTAGTCCAGCCATGTGGCCATCTCCGCGTCGGTGGGCCGGTTGGCGAGCACGGCGCACCAGCGCTCGTACTCCTGCTGCTCGGCGAAGAATCGCCGGTTAGCCTCCGCGATGTCGCGCGAGTGGGTGACAGCCGCCGCCAGGAAGCGGAGCGCGTCGGTCCAGGCCATCGCGGCGCCGATGCCCAGCACCAGCGCGGCCCCCAGCATGCCAAGGAAGCTGGCGGAGGCCGCGCTGATCAACGCGAACAGCCCGGCGATCGCCAGGGCGGCGTTGCCTACCATGACAGCGGCAGAGGGACCGCCGCTGCGTAGCGGGACGCCACCGCGGAACTGTTGCGCAGTGCTCTCAGCGTGCCACTTGATGAGCCATCTGATCGGACCAACCCTGGCGTGGTCGCCGCCGTAAAGATGGACCAGTTCGGCCTTAAGCTTTGCCCTCACCGGTTCGGTGTCCCACAGCCACTGCTGCACGACCATGGGATCGGCCGGCCTCGACTGGTGGAACCAATGGTCGACGCTGTCAGAAACCGCGGCACCGAAGCCCGGAGTCCACTTCTGCGGCAGTGACTCAGTCGTGCGGCGCTGTGGGAGACCGACCTTGACGGTGACGATCAGCCAAACCAGGACGAGCGCGAGCGCCACAATCGAAACAGCTTGGCCGCCCGAGGCCATGAGACTGATCGTCCAGAGGACCCCGAGCCCGACGAGCGCTGCCCCAGTTATCACCTTGAGCCGCTTGGCGGGAGGCAGCATGGGCCCTGGAGAGATGATCCTCCTTGGGGCCGTGGGAACGGGCTCGAAGAACTTCCAGACCCGGTTCCGCCGGTCGCTGCTAAGGCGCATCGTCTGCACGTGTTGCGCCTCCAGGAACTCAACCTGGTCCTGGATCCAGCCGTTCATAATCATTTCGAGGTGGCGGTGTATCTCGTCCTGCCGATCCTTTGCCAGCGCCCGATAGGCATTGACGGCGGCAGAGAAGCGATCAAGGTCAGGAGTCCCGCGCTCCTCCTCCTCGATGATGCAGCGGACGAACTCGATCACCGTAGCGACCGCCTGTCGCCACGCGTCGCGCGGGAACTCGTCCGCCATTGCGTAAGCGGCCCACAGATTGCCGAACTCGTCCGGGCCGAGATGGTCGAACGAGCGCTCGCTCAGCGTTGCCAGTACCCAGTAATAGGCCACCTCGTTGGACCGATGGCCGGCCATCGCCGCCTCCATGATCAGGCTCTCGGCCCGTCGTGGCATACCTCCGTCCAGGTAGTTGCGCCCCACCTGGTACTTGCGTTGTGGATCGTCGCTCTCGGAGATCGAATATATGGTGACGTTGCCGTCTACATATCCGATCTGCGCATCAACGTGGGCATCATCCATGGCGATGTTCGTGGCGCCCGGCCAGCCCGCGTTCATCAGTTCAGCCCCTGACCCGCGGCGAGTATGGCGCCCGCTATCGACGCTAGGCCGGCAACGTCGGCGAGCAGGCCACGTACCTTCTTCAGCGCGAGCACCATCCTCCTGCGGCGCTCCTCGTCACCCTCCTTGTCGTCGTGCTCCAGGTAGGAGTCGACCTCGCTCAGTTCGGCCTCCGCCTCGTTATGCACGTCGGCCGCGAGCTCGCCTGACACGACCGATCCGCGCATCGCCATGCGCAATTCGGCTAGCAGACCTGAGAGGTCGTCGTCCTTGAGACGCGTGGATTCGATGGTGACGTCGCCAACGGACTTGCCGATCTGAGCGCCGACGCGGGCTCCATCCCTGGCGACATTTGTATACCGTTCCGACACGTGTACCTCCAGGCACGGTTATTGACTCGATAGGTCAATGAACCATCTCAGAAAGAGAGATGTATGGATATTACCAATTCGTTATCTGTTTATTCTCGAACAGTCTGATGTTGCTCATTTCATCCAATATGGGCACATTGCCTTATATTCGGCATTAGGCTGCACCCTGATGGCCCAGCCGCTAGGACAGAGAACGCGGGGTCGCCCGCCCCTGTCGTCATGAGATTGGCCAATGTTCGCTCTCCGCTTTGGTGTCACGTCGAGCCGGTTCGCTTCTCCGCGGCGACGCCTTCCAAGGTGCTGGTCGTCTCATGCTGCATACGTCGCGCGGTAACCGGAAGTCCAGGAGCCAACATTCCGAAGAACTCCGTGGACCCGCTTCAGCCGTCCCTCCACAAGCACCTCGACGAACGTATGGGAGAGAACGGCTCCTGCAAGTTCAGCTAGTTATGCCACATGGCGTCCTCCATCAGCGCCATGCAGTCGCGGCCCATCCTCCTTGCGATACGGTCACGACGTCGCGCCTTTTCTCAGATCACCGGGGTATTTGGCGAATGGACGCCCCACCGAAAAGACGTCACCGCTGAATGTGCCTGGCTGCCCACGGTGGCCGAGCCGTCCGCGGCGATACCCCGAGCTGTTCATGGGGTGTCTTGGATCGCGCCGATCGCGGCAGACACATGCGAACCGAGGTCGGCTACGTCCATCAGCAGGCCACGCACCTTCTTGAGCGCGATCAGTGCCTTACTCCTGCCGTACGCAGTGCCCTGCGACAGGGACACGGCGGCGGCAGCGACCTCCTCGTCAGCTGCGGCGAAGGTGTTCTCATCCAGTTCGTGACCTTTCAGAGCTCGGCCAAGCCTGTCGCGGAGTTCGGCGAGCTGAGCCGCTGGGTCGGGGGAAGCAGCTATGGGGGGTTGGCCGATTGTGATGTTGCCGTAGACGTATCCTGCCTGCATGCCGACGTGTGCGTTGCCGTTGGCGAAGTTCTGCACGCCATGGGTCATCTGTGCACCTTTCTTATCAGCCGCCACTCTGGGGGACAGTTCGTGGTTCAGCTCCAGACTTAGTTCTTGGGCGAGGGCGGAAGCGAATGCCGCCGCGTTGGCCACCGCCCTCGCTTGCCAGCCGACCCCGTCGCTCTCCACCTTCGTCCCGTCGGCCCGGTCGCTGATCCCGCGGACCACGACCATCGGCAGCGACCTGTTGTAATGGGCGGCCTGCGCCACACCGGCTGCCTCCATCTCGATCGCGAGCGCGTCGTTGTAGGTCTGGCGCACCCATTGGGCGTGCCAGGAAATCGAGGAGTCCTGAACCACCTCGCCGGCCGCGATCGGCCCGAAGCGAACCCTCGGGACGGCCGTTCCCTCGGGCAAGCGTCGGGTCCAGACCTCGCTGCGGTGAAGGTGACGCGCGATCTGATCTGGTTCATGCGAGATCTCCCACGCGCGGGGACGCGCTTTGAATCCGTCATCCTCGCTGGTGCCACCGTGATACGCGTATACGTGGGTGGCAACCACCACGTCGCCCAATCCGATGTCGGGCCAAAGGGCTCCGGCAACACCCACGAATAGCATCGCGAGCGGCGCGAACTCCGTGATTGCTCGCTCGGCGAGCACCGCTGAGGACTGGTTGCCCTTGCCGACCAGTCCCAGGGCTACCCGGCAGCCACCGTCCGCGAGCCGACCGACCTCAAAGCGGGTGCCGGCGGGGTGGCGATGCACCTGCAACTCGGCCAAGTGCCGCCGGACGGCCTGATACTCCAAGTCAAGCGCAGTGAGGATCACTATAGGACGCTCATTCATGCTGGCCTCCTCCGGGCCCGTTCTAGTTTGCCGAACCGTTCGGACCCTGCGGCGCGACATGGGCGGTGCGGACCATCGGTGGATACAGCACCTGGTCCGGCCCTGCCCGGAAGAGTCGCGCTGGGCGGCCGTTCGCCGTCCGGCGCAGCGGGCCGTCCGCGACTATGAAGCCGCGCGCGCCTTGTACCTTTCGGTAGAAGTTTCGGGGGTCGAGCTGGATGCCCCACACCGCCTCGTACACCTGCTGGAGCTCGGAGATGGTGAAGGTCTCGCCGCAGAATGCGGTGGCGAGCGCCGTGTGCTCCAGTTTGGTTCGCGCCCGCTCGACGCCGTCCGCGACGATACGCCGGTGGTCGAATGCCAACTCAGCATCCGACGACAAGGCGTCCTCCACGGACGTCCAGCAGGCCCGGACCGCGTCGGTCCCGGCGACCGGCTCCGGCAGCCGCGGCGTGATCGCCAGATAGGCGACGGACACAACGCGACCGCGAGGATCGCGTCCCGGTTCGCCGTAAACGTTGAGCGGCTCCAGGTGGACATCGGCTAGACCCGCCTCCTCGTTGAGCTCCCGCCGTGCCGCATCCTCGATGTCCTCGTTTGCGTCGCGGAGGAACCCTCCAGGCAGCGCGAGCGTGCCGCGGTGGGGCTCGATTCCACGCTCAATAAGCAGCACGTGCAGGCGGGAGTCGCGAAGAGTCAAGATCACCAGGTCGACCGCGAGCAAGATGGCCGGTGGCTCCCATGAATCGTCGAACATGGGAGCCACCATAGCTTCTTGTCAGTTCGACAGGAAGTGCTTTTGGCGATTCGGTCTGAACCCTGCACTCCCTCCAGGTGCGAGATCAGTCGTCGAGACGCCCAGGCAATCGCACACCCGGGCGATGTTCGACGTGGTCGGCGGTTTCAGCGAGGCCAAGACGGAGTGGGCTGGACAGCGGGCTCAATCTGGACACAGGAAGCTCTAGTCCCCGCACCGAGGTCGATGACAACGGTCAGACTTGGTACATGTCCGCCCCCTGGCGACCTGCAGCACCCGTTCGCTGCTCCTCCCACCAGGCTGCCGGAGCGGGTAACGGACGACGCGGGGAGCAAATAGCAAGGCTGCGGATTACCCGGACTGACTGCAATCAAATTCGGCACGATCCTGTGATGGCCGCGAACTGGAGGGCGGCCCCAAGACCGCCCTCTCACCCGGCCGCACACAGTGCCCTAGCAACGCAAAGGCCGCTTCCCACGGCGACGGGAAAGCGGCCTTTGACCTGGGTGGAGATGAGGGGATTCGAACCCCTGACCCCTTCGATGCGAACGAAGTGCGCTACCGGACTGCGCTACATCCCCAAGGACTCGACCAGATTAGCAAACTCCAGAGGGTCCTCGCGCCATCCGGTTCAGTCTCCGACCGCTCGGCGGGGCGGTTCGGCGTACTGGTCGAACAGGACGTCCTGGTTCGGCGGGGTGAAGTCGATGATCTCCGCCTCGGCCTCCGTCGCGGCCCGCTGCTGCTCGCGCAGTCTCCGCCGCCGCTCCGCCCGCGCCCGGAGGGCGCGTTCGCGGCGTTCCCGATCGACCTGTACGGCGATGCGGAGAAAGAACATGTACGCGAACATGACCACCACGGACGGGGCAACGCCCCACCATGGGATCATGTGTACGGCGGCCGTGACGATCGAGGCCAGCACCAGCAGGGCGGTGAAGAAGAGCAGCCGGCGCCGGCGTGCCACGATGATCGCGCGGCGGCGGAACCGGAACTGTCGGACATCGACCTTCTCCACTTCCGCCGGCGGTGTGCCGTCGTCTTCGTCACCGTCCGAAGGGTCCAGGTTGTCGAGGTCGGGGAGTTGGTGCTCGCCGGTGTAGTGCTCTTCGAGCTCCGCAAGTTCGGCGAGATTGGTCTTGTCTCTGCGCAGCCACATCGGGATCAACACGCAGAGCCACATCACCACGATGGCCAGGTAGAGGAGGACGCTGCTCACGACCACCACCTCCGGGCAGCACGAAGACGCGACTGTGCTCGTTGCGTCTTCGATGTGCTCACGTCACGCACCGTAAGACCGCGTGTCACTGATTGACGAGCATTCGGTGCGGTGTGTCGCGAGATCGTCAAACCTCTTCGACGGGAGACCCCCCGTGAGCTGCGGACTCACGCGCGCGACGCCACTGCACGAGAAGCCCGCCAGGTACGTCTTCGACGGTCAACGCGTAGCAGATGTGGTCGCGCCAGGCCCCATCGATGTGGAGTTGGCGACGCCGTATGCCTTCTTCCCGGAAACCGAGCTTCTCAACCACCCTACGGCTGGCGTGATTCTCAGGACGGATGTTCGCCTCCAGCCGATGCAAGCCGGTGGTGAAGAAGCAGTGGTCGACCGCCATGGCGAGCGCCGTAGGGGTGATCCCCTTGCCCGCCAGCGCGCCGTCGACCCAGTAACCAACCTGGGCAGAACGGGCAGAACCCCACACGATCGCACCGACGGTCAGCTGTCCGGCGAACCGCCCCTCGTACGTCATCACCCACGGCAGCGCCAGCCCCTGCCTGGCCTCGCGGCGCAGGGTGCCGACCATGGAGACGTACGGCCCGAGCCCGGTCCTGAACAGGGGCGTCTCGGGGTTGCTCGGCTCCCACGGACGCAGCCAGTCGGCGTTGCGCAGGCGGGTCTCGCGCCAGACGCGCACGTCGCTCAGCCGCAGCGGCCTCAGCCCCACCGGGCCTTCGTTCAGTGTCGCCGGCCAGCCACGAAGTCGATCCACATCTCTCATCATCCCCCTATCGGGCGCGATGTCGCCACGGATCAGGGGTTCGTCCTCAGCGGGGGTGATCGCCGCCGCGGATCTGGTCGACCGCGTGCTGGAGGATGGGAGCGAGGACGGCGACGCCGTCGCGCACTCCGCCGGACGATCCCGGCAAATTGACGATCAGGGTCTCACCCGCCTGACCCGCCAGTCCTCTGGACAGAACGGACGTAGGCACCTTGTCGCGGTTCGCCCATCGGATGGCCTCCGCGATGCCAGGAATTTCGCGAGAAATTACTCGGGCGGTCACCTCAGGCGTCAGGTCCATGGGCGTCAGCCCCGTGCCGCCCGTGGTGACGATGACGTCGTACCCGTCGGCGAGGCCCTGCCGGAGCGCCGCCTCGACCGGGTCTCCGTCAGGCACCACGACAGGACCCTCGACCTCGCAGCCGGCGTCGCGACGCAGCAGGTCGGCGAGCAACGGCCCTGATTTATCCTCATAAATCCCGGCAGACGCCCGATTCGAGACCGTGATCACCAACGCCCGCATCACGCCTCTTCCCGAGCCCACCGGCCCGTCTTGCCGCCGAGCTTCTCCTCCACCCGCACGTCGGTGATCACCGCACCAGGATCGACCGCCTTCACCATGTCGATCAGGGCAAGCGCAGCCACCGAGACGGCCGTGAGCGCCTCCATCTCGACGCCCGTACGGTCGGCGGTCTTCACCCGGCAGGTGATCGCCACGCCCCCGTCTTCGACGTCGAGGGTGACCTTCACGCCGTGCAGCGCGATCGGGTGGCAGAGCGGGATCAGGTCGGGCGTCCGTTTGGCGCCCATGATCCCCGCGATCCTGGCCACGCCGAGCGCGTCGCCCTTCGGCACCTCCCCCGACCGCAGCAGCGCCACGGTCTCGGGCGACAGCAGCACCCGGCCGGTGGCCGTGGCGCTGCGCGCGGACACGTCCTTGGCCGAGACGTCCACCATGCGGGCGGCGCCGGTCTCGTCGATATGGGTGAGTTCGTTCACAGTCTGATCACCTCCACCGAGGACCCCGCGGGCACCTCGGTCACGTCCTCGGGGACCACGATGAGCGCGTCGGCCAGGGCGAGGGCGGCGAGCTGGTGGGAGCCCTGGCCGTGGACCGGCGACACCGTGCCGTCGTCGGACAGCACACCCCGCAGGTACGACCGCCTCCCGGACGGCGACCGCAGCGGCCCCGTCGTCCGCGCCGTGACCGTCGCCGGCAGGCCGGCGGGCAGGCCGCGCATCCTGTCGAGCGCAGGACGGACGAACAGCTGGAACGACACGAATGACGACACCGGGTTGCCGGGCAACGCGAAGATCGGCACCTGGTCGTCACCCAGCACGCCGAACCCCTGCGGCATGCCCGGCTGCATGGCCACCTTCTCGAACTTCACCGTGCCGAGCGGCGACAGCGCCTCCTTGACCGGCTCGTACGCGCCCATCGAGACGCCGCCGCTGGTGATGACCGCGTCGGCGCGTACGAGGGCGGTGTCGAGGCGGTCGAGCAGCTCGGCCGGATCGTCTCCCACCGCGCCCGCCCGGAAGCCCTCCCCGCCCGCCTCGCGGACGGCGGCGGTGAGTGTGTAGCTGTTGGACTCCCAGATCTGGCCGGTGACCAGGGGGTTGCCCGGCTCGACCAGCTCGGCGCCGGTCGCGATCACCACGACACGGGGACGCGGACGCGCCAGCACCCGCCTGCGCCCCACCCCGGCGAGGATGCCGAGCTGCGCGGGACCGATCAGCGTGCCTGCCTTGAGCACGACCTCCCCGGCCTGGACGTCCTCCCCGGCCCGGCGGATCGCGTGGCCGACCTCGGCACGGCGGTCGATGGTGACCGAGACCGTGCCGCCGTCGGTCCACTCCACCGGCACGACGCAGTCGGCGCCGGCCGGGACGGGCGCCCCGGTCATGATGCGCACGGTGTGGCCGGGGCCCACGGCCCGCAGGTCGGTGGAGCCGGCCGCCACGTCGTCGATCACCGGTAGCGTGACCGGGGCCTGGGCGAGGTCGTCGGCGCGGACCGCGTACCCGTCCATGGCGGAGTTGTCGAACGGCGGCAGCGGAACCGGCGACGTCACGTCCTCCGCGAGAGTGGCCCCGAGGGTCTGCTCGAGCTCGAGCTCGAGCGGCGCGAGCGGACGTACTGTGGCCAGGATCTCGGCCAGGTGTTCGTCAACCGATCTCATCGAGGAACTCCCGCAACCACGGCACGAAGTCGGGCGCCAAATCCTCACGGCCGGCGGCGAACTTCACCACGGTCCGCAAGTACTCGAGCTTGTCACCGGTGTCGTAGCGACGGCCGCGGAACAGCACGCCGTGCACCGGCCCGCCCTCGTCGCGTCCGCGCTGCGCGAGCGTGCGCAGCGCGTCGGTGAGCTGGATCTCGCCGCCGCGCCCGGGGGGCGTGTTCTCCAGCACCTCGAAGACGGCAGGGTCGATGACATAACGCCCGATGATGGCCCAATTGGACGGCGCCTCGTTAGCCGGCGGCTTCTCGACCAGGTCGGTCACCCGGACGACGTCGTCCTCCCCCGTCGCCTCGATGGTGGCCACGCCGTACAGGGAGACCTGCTCCTTCGGCACCTCCATCAGCGCGATCACACTGCCGCCGAAGGTGTCGCGTACCTCGATCATGCGCTGCAGCAGGCGGTCGCGGTGGTCGATCAGGTCGTCGCCCAGCAAACAGGCGAAGGGGTGGCCGCCGACGTGCTGCTTGGCGCACAGCACCGCGTGGCCGAGCCCCTTGGGCTCGCCCTGACGGACGTAATGGAGCGTCGCAAGTGAGGCCGGCTCACGGACCTGGGACAGACGGTGTTCATCGCCCTTGGCTTCAAGGGCCTCCTCAAGCTCGTACGCCCGGTCAAAATGGTCTTCGATGGACCGCTTGTTCTTTCCGGTGACCATGAGGACGTCGAGCAGCCCCGCCGAAGCGGCCTCCTCGACGACATACTGGATCGCGGGCTTGTCGACGATGGGCAACATCTCCTTGGGTGTCGCCTTGGTCGCCGGGAGGAACCGGGTGCCCAGACCCGCGGCGGGCACGACGGCTTTCGTCACAGGGTCGAAGTCAGCCATGAGTAGACCCTAGTGGAGGGATCTGTGGACAAGCAGAACATGCGCCGCCGGCTGAACGCGGCGCGCTCGCGCCTTTCCCCCGAACAACTGCGCCACAACGCCGTCAAAGTCCGCGAAACGCTGCTCGAACAGCCGTGGGTCCAGATGGCCGGGCTGGTGGCCTGCTACTGGTCGACAGGCTCCGAACCGGATACCCACGGGCTCGTGTTCGCTCTGTGGAAACACGGCGCCACGGTCATCCTGCCGGTGCTGCGGGACGACGACGACCTCGACTGGGCGGTGTACGACGGACCCGACACGCTCGCCCCCGGCCGCCGCGGGATCATGGAGCCGGTCGACACCCGCCGCGGCGTCGAGGCCATCCGCACGGCCGCGCTCGTGATCGTCCCTGCCCTCGCGGTCGACCGGGACACCGGCGTCCGCCTCGGCCGCGGCGGCGGCTCGTACGACCGCGCCCTCGCCCGGGTCGGACCGAACGTCCCGACGGTGGCCTTGCTGCACGACGGGGAGCTCGTTGAGGATGTCCCTCACGAACCCCATGACCGGCCGGTTCGTTACGCGATGACCCCTTCGGGACTCACTAGTCTTATGTGAACGCGGATACGAAAGGGGAGCCAGATGACCTTGGACGTCTGGCTCCTTCTCGGTCCCGTGATCGTGATCGCGGCCATCGGGGCCGTGCGCCTCGTCCACCGGACGGGTCTGCCCAGCCTCCTCGTGTTCCTCGGCTTCGGGCTGCTCATGTCGTCGGGCTTCGGAGTGGTTCTCCACAATCCTGAGACGGTCCAGAAGATCGGCCTCGCCGCGCTGGCGTTGATCCTGGCCGAGGGTGGTCTGACGACGACCTGGTCGCATGTGCGGCGTTCCGTCCCGCTCGCCATGGTGCTGGCGACCGTGGGAGTCGCGGTCAGCACGGTCGTGGTCGCGGTCGTCGTCCGGTACGCGCTCGACCTCGACATGACCAAGGCGCTGATCCTCGGCGCGGTCCTGGCCTCCACGGACGCCGCCGCCGTCTTCTCCGTCCTGCGTCGCCTGCCGCTGCCGCCGCGGCTGGCGGGCGCGCTGGAGGCCGAGTCGGGGATCAACGACGCCCCCACGGTCATCGCCGTGATGCTCCTCAGCTCGTCGGCCCACGCCGACGCCGGGCTGGGAACGTTCCTGCTCGAGACCTTGGTCGAGCTGGTCATCGGCGCCGCGGTGGGGCTCGCCGTCGGCCCCGCGGGCGCCTACGCCCTGCGCCACGTCGCCCTGCCCGCCTCGGGCCTGTACCCCATCGCCGCCCTCGCCCTCACCTTCGTCGCGTACGGCGGCGCCGCGCTGCTGCACGGCTCGGGCTTCCTGGCCATCTACCTGACAGGCGTCATCCTGGGCAATTCGCGCCTGCCGCACCGGGCCGCCACCAGGGGGTTCGCCGAAGGCGCAGGCTGGCTGGCGCAGATCGGGCTGTTCGTCATGCTGGGCATGCTGGCCGAGATCGACGAGCTGCCGTCGGCCGTCGTCCCCGCGCTGATCACCGGCACCGCACTCGTGCTGCTGGCCCGGCCGGTGTCCGTGGCGGTGAGCGCGGCGGTGGCGCGGGTGCTCCGGGTCGACCGGGTGAGCTGGCGCGACCAGGCGTTCCTGTCGTGGGCCGGACTGCGCGGCGCCGTCCCGATCGTCCTCGCGACCATCCCGTGGGCCGCCGGGGTCGAGGGCTCCGAGGACCTGTTCAACCAGGTGTTCGTCATCGTCATCGTGTTCACCCTCGTGCAGGGGCCGACGCTGCCGTTCGCGGCCCGGCTGCTCGGCGTCGGCGCCCCCGGCGAGGCTCACGAGCTCATGGTGGAGTCTGCGCCGCTGGAGGAGCTCAACGCCGACCTGCTCCAGGTCAAGATCCCGCCGGGCTCGAAGCTGCACGGCGTGGAGATCTTCGAGCTGCGCTTCCCGTCCGGCGCCGCGGTGACGCTCGTCGTACGCGACGGCCGTTCGTTCGTACCCGAGGGCTCCACGCGGCTCCGGGTGGACGACGAGCTGCTCGTCGTCACCACCGCCGCCTGCCGCGACGAGGTCGAGACCAGGCTGCGCGCGGTGAGCCGCCGCGGCAAGCTCGCAGGGTGGTACGGGGAGCAAGGCTTGGAATAGGTGTTTCACCCAATCGGTTAGCATTGGCAGTCGCATCGCTCGAGTGCCAAATGCTTGAAGGAGGAGTGCGTGCCGACCTACCAGTACGCCTGCAACGACTGCGGTGAGCAGCTCGAGGTCGTTCAGAAGTTCACCGACGATGCACTGACGGTCTGCCCCAAGTGCGAGGGCAACCTGCGCAAGGTGTTCTCCGCCGTCGGCATCGTCTTCAAGGGTTCCGGGTTCTACAAGACCGACAACCGCTCGTCGTCCTCTTCCTCGTCCAAGCCTTCTTCGTCGTCGTCCTCTTCGTCGTCGAAGTCGAGCGAGAGCAAGTCCGACTCGGCGACGTCCTCCCCGGCTCCCGCCCCGGCCGCAGCCTCCAACTGACCCCTCCGCATCCTGCCGGGTCGCCGGCGCTGGGGCTCGTACAGGGTTGATCCGGTCAACCGCCTTCCCGGGCGCGCGCTCGCGCGCCCTCGAGGCGTGATTTTGTACGGACGGTCTGTGCATGGTGCGCCGCCGCCCATGCGAGTGTGTGAACACGGACGGACGGAAAGTCCGCATGGACACCGTCGCACCGGGTGTGCCCCTGAAGGGCCGACGTTCGGCGGGCTGCCCCCTACCACCGGGGTGTCCGGCGCAGTCGCCCACAGCCCCAGCGTTGCCGATCGGTTGTCCACCAGCCCGGACAACCGGCCACCCCCGCGTCACGGTAGGCGGTCGCGAGCTTCGGGAACGTCGGCCGAGACCGCTCGCCCACAGGCCGGAGCCAGGCTGAGACCGGTTACCCGCAGACCCGATCGAAGTTCGGCTGAAGCCGGTTATCCACAGGCCGAACTCCGGCCGAAGCCGATTGTCCACAGAATGCCGTTCCGGCTTCCGGACCCCACCACGCTTCCGGATACTCTCGCGCCATGGTCACTCGCGCAGACATCGGCGTCATCGGCGGATCGGGGTTCTACTCGTTGCTCGACGACGCCGAGGAGATCGAGCTCAACACCCCCTACGGCCCGCCCAGCGACGTCGTCACCGTCGGACGCATCGGCTCGCGTTCCGTGGCGTTCATCCCCAGGCACGGGCGAGATCATCGCTTCCCGCCGCACCGCATCCCCTACCGCGCCAACCTCTGGGCGCTGCGCGCGCTCGGCGTCCGCCAGGTGCTCGCCCCGAGCGCCGTGGGCTCCCTCAAGGCCGAGTACGGCCCCGGCGCCCTCGTGATCCCCGACCAGCTCGTCGACCGCACGTCCGGCCGCGTCCAGACGTACTACGACACCGACGGAGCCGTCCACGTCTCCTTCTCCGACCCGTACTGCCCGGCGGGCCGGGCGGTGGCCGTAAGCGCAGCGCGCGAGAGCGGTTGGCAGACCGTCGACGGCGGCACGCTCGTCGTCATCGAGGGCCCGCGCTTCTCCACGCGCGCCGAGTCGCAGTGGTTCGCGGGCAACGGCTGGTCGATCGTCGGCATGACTGGCTTCCCCGAGGCCATCCTGGCCCGCGAGCTGGCCCTCTGCTACACGTCGATCTCGCTGGTGACCGACCACGACGCCGGGGTCGAGGCCGGCCAGGGCGTCACGCACGACGAGGTCTTGGCGTTCTTCGCGCAGAACGTCGTCCGTATGCGCACCCTCGTGTCCGCGACCGTGCAGGCCCTGCCGGAGCAACGCGACTGTCTGTGCGGTTCGGCCCTCGACGGCATCAAGCTCCCCTTCGAGCTCCCATGACCGCCCGCTCCTGGTTCACCCGCTACGCCCGTCGCCGCCGCCTCGTCGCGGCGGCGCTGGCCGCCGTCGCTGTCATGTCCGCCTACCTCGCCACGAGACCGGCGGCCGGCGCGCCCACGGTGCTGGTGGCGTCCCGCGACCTGCAGCCAGGTCCGGTACGCTCTGGCGACTTCCACCCGGCCGCACTCGATCCCCCGCCCGCCGGGGCGATCCGCGAGATCCCGTCCGGTCAGACCCTGGCCACCCCCATGCGCCGCGGCGAGCCACTGACGGACGTCCGGCTGCTCGCCTCCTACCGCCTCCCGCCGGGCCTGGTCGCCACGCCGGTACGGGTCGCCGACGCGGCGACGGCGACGCTGGTCTCGCCAGGCTCGACGGTCGATCTGCTGTCCTCGGCGCAGGAGGGCGTGCCGGCCCGCCAGATCACGTCCGGCACGACGGTCATCACCGTCCCGCCCACCGGCGAGCGAGACACCCACGGCGGGGCCTTGATGGTTGTGGCGGCCACGCCGGGCCAGGCGGCGGAGCTCGCGAGCGCCCAGGCCCACGGACGCCTCTCGATCACCATCAGACCCGGCTGAGAGCCCCGTCAGAGCTGCGCGTCGATCTTGGGGTCGTATTCCCAGTGCCAGGGCTCGAACGGGTTGCTGTAGGCCCACGCGGGATGGAACCACCCGAACCGCTTGGAGTTCCGCTCCATCCACACGAACTCCGCCGACCCCGACCGCTCCACCCCGCCACACAGGTCGGCGGCCAGCCCGAGCCCGTGATTGCTGCGTCCGGGCACCGCGGCGAACCCGGGCCGCCGGTAGTAGATCGACTGCTGCTCGGCCAGGCTGCGGTAGGCGTCGGTCACGCACATCGGCCTGCCGAACTGCTTCTTGAACGCCTCGTTCAGGCTCACGAAGGCGATGGTGGCGTCGGCCCGAAGGCTGAAGCCCTTCTGCTGCAGCGGACACAGCATGGCGTTGGGAATCAACCCGTTCGGATAGTCGCCGGCCGAGGTCGCATGAAGCGGGTTACAGCCCAGCGCGTCCTTCCCGCTCTTGTCGATCTTCACACCGAGCTTCACCAGCGCCGCGGTCAACGACTTGACGATCTTGTCGGACCGCTGCCGCAACGTGTTGACCTCGGCCGCGAGCTGCGCCTCGGCGAGCAGGTTGCCGGCCCGCAGCTCCTGGGCCTCGGAGGCCAGCTTCTCGGCCTGCTCGTACAGGGCGCTCGTCTGCTCGACCGCCTGCTGACGTACCGCCACCATCTGGGTCACGTTGGTGAACGCCCGCAGGGTCTTCTCGCTCGCGTTCCCCGACAGGAACGGGATGATGCTGTTCTGCGCGAGCGGCTGCTCGTACAGCAGCTCGGCCAGCTGCGACACAGGCTGCCGCATCACCGAGAGCCGCTGCTCCATCTGCTGCAACGAGGCGAGCGTGGTCTTGAGCTGCTTCTCGGAGGTCGCGATGTCGGTACGGCGCTTCTCCAGGGCGCGGGTGGCGTCCTCGAGCTCCTTCGCCGACTGCTCCGCCTCTTTCCGCAACTCGGCCAGGTTGGTCGGTTCACGCCTTACCTGCTCCACCGTCTTGGCGTACGCAGGCAGGTGAACCCAGGGCACCAGGAGAAAAGCCACCGCCATGACGACCGCGATCAGACCCGCTGATCGAGGGGCTGGCACGTCGGACTCCTCCATTTGCGAACTCGTTACCCTGGTCAGGGACGCACGTTACTACAGCCCCCGGAGTAGCCGGACCCAACTCCGAAGAGCCGTTATAAGACAAATCACCCACTGCACACAGCTGCCCCCGCTCCTCCCCACCCTCCGCAAACCCGGCTCACGAACGTCCCCCCATACCGACCTACGCCCCCAATCACTAGGGGGTTCACCACCGAACCACCACATCCACAGCCCCGTACCTCCCAGAGCGACCACCCACGGGGGCACACCGCCCCTACCTGACCGGGCCTCTCAGCCGCCCACCGGTTCAGCCCTCCGTGGCTCTGATCGGCCACCGCCTGGGCGGCTTCACCACGCTCATGCCTCCGGTGATCAGGCCGGCGGTCGGCTCGTCAAGACGTACACGCCGCCCTGATGGGCCATGTGGGTGGCCAGCTCGAGCTCGCCGCCGTTCCCGGCCGTTCGCCGCCGTTCGCCGCCGTTCGCCGCCGTTCGCCGCCGTTCGCCGCCGTACAGAGACCCTCCGACAGCACGCCGCACACACCAGACCGACCATCCACCGGCCGGACCGCCACCCACAAGACCGCCCTCAGGCAACACGCCGTACTACAGACCCCGAGCAGCACGCCGCACCTACCAATCCGCCACTCAAAAGCGCCCGCACCTCTCAGACCGACTTTCCGGCGCACACCGCCCTCACCAGACCGCTGCTCAGGGCAGCGACCCACACCTCCTGTGCCACTCCCACCCAAGAAACGTCGCCCTCACCTCGCGAACCAGCCCCACTCCCACCCGAGCCGCGCTTGCCCTGACGCTCAGACGTGCCCGACGTCCGGGCCACCAGACCCGCCGCCCCTCAGCCGAACGTCCACCCCGACCTACGCACCACTTGCTTTCAGGTCGTAAGCCGCCCGGCCCTGTGCCACCGCGTCGTCCAGCCGTACATCCACCCGCCTGCGCCGGTGGACCGAACACTCCCAGAACTGCTCAACATGGGCTGCCGCAGCACCAGCGCTCACATGTCCCGGCCCGTAGATCGGACCCGCATCTCGACATCCTCAGGGCACCTGCATGTTGAGACGCGTATATCGAGACCGCGTGCAGGGGGTCATATGTCGGGCAACCAACGACCTCGGGCCGCCATCTCCTGCCGGCGTTCGCGGCACAACTCCCACAGCCAGGTGTCCGCCCACTCGTCCGGACACCCAGCCTCCGTCCGCGCCGGTGCCGGCCGCACAGGCTCCTCCTCCACCACCTCAACAGGTACGGGCACACTGACCCGCGGAACCCGCGGCCGCCGCTCCGACACCACCGGCACCAAGGGAGGCACGCGCGCCTCGTACCAACGATCAGGATGAGCGGGTTCGGGCACCAGCATCGGCTCGAATCCTCGCCATCGAGACCCCCCACCCGCCGCCTGAGCGCTCGACACCCCTCTCTCCAGGCCGCGCATCTCCCCGGCCAACAACCCCCCGGCAAGGATCGCCGGAGCCAGCAACGCCCCGAACAACACGACGGGCCGCCGGGTCCGCGTACATCGCCTCCTGGTCACAGGCGAACGCTATCCACGCACCAAGATCAACAATCCGCGCGCTTGTCATGCCTTTACCGCAGCTCAGAGCACCCATAACCCGCCACCCGAAACTGACCCACCTCCCGAGTCCCACTCAGCGCCATACTTTCGCTAGGCTTACGTGAGTCCGCCTCCGTAGCTCAGGGGATAGAGCACCGCTCTCCTAAAGCGGGTGCCGCAGGTTCGAATCCTGCCGGGGGCACTCCTCTCCACCAGGCATTTCAGCCTCCGACCTGCGGTTTCTTCACCGCAGGTCTTTTGCTTTCCTGTCCCTTGATGGGCCACTGAGAGCACCCGTGTGCAGCCATAGGACCTTGATCAGGGGACATACGGGGGGCGATCTTGAAGGCATTTCACCAGGTCGCTTGCGCCAAACGGCCTTGAGCTGTTGCCACGGCTCACGGCGTCCCACTCGACACTCCAGACCAATCCGGGCGATTCGGTTGCTGCAGTACGTAGTGCGACGTCCAATGGCTCTACGTCTTGGGTCCGACCTTGACCAACGCACCCGAAGGAGTCATTCATGACCCGGGAGCAAGTGGAGCAGGCGTTACGCCGTACCGAAGAACTCACCGACCAAGCCAGGCGCGGCCTGGACCGCGCGGCTGGGCTCATGGCCCAGAACATTTGGACCGGCCCTGCCGCACAGCGCTTTGCCGACGACCTGACCGCTCAGCGCCAAGCCCTGTTCAGGGCGTGCGTCGATGCGGTCGACGAGCTTCGAAGGTTGTTGGCCCGTACACCAGCGGACAGCCCGGGGTAGGCCATGGGTCAGCTGGAGGGAATGGTCCCCGAAGGCGTCCGCAGTTTGAAGGACGCGCTGAACCAGGCCGAAGTGTCGCTGGACGCCATCGGCGAGGAGTTGTGGGCCATACTCCGCAAAGCATTGCTGCCGACCGCCTCAGCCGACACGATCCTGCGGGCAGGGGCATGGGCGGGAGGCCAGGGCCCCGAGATCAACAAGCGGTTGATCCTTCTGGAGCGCATGGAGCTGGCCGATCCTGAGCTCTTCGGTTCCGGCAAACCGCCGATCTCCGTCGACGAATCCCTCCTCGCGCCTGGAGCGGTACTGCCCACGACAGGCGGGTCCTGGGACCGCATCGGTCAGGAACTCCAAGCCCGCCTCGATCCGAACCTGAACTCCGGCGACGGACTGTCGGAGCAAGTCAAGGGTGCCGTGGAGAGCGTCGTCGGGCTGGGCGAGATGGCCATCGACTTCTCTCTCCCCCGCGCAATCGTCGACTTCATGGGCTGGCAACGCGACGTCATCGAACTGGGACGGTCGCTGGCCTCTGCCATTGACAATCCCGTCGAGTTCGTCAAGGCGGCGGTGGACTGGGAAACCTGGGCAACCAATCCGAACCGAGCGTTCGGCCGCCTTATCCCGGACATCGTGGCGACCGCCACCACTGCAGGCTCCAGCAGCGTGGCTTCGGCCGCCACCCGAACCGTAGGAGCCTTGGGTAAGGCTGCCAAAGCCGTGATCCCCGGCAAGCCTTCGGTCTCCTCTGCTCCGCGAACCCCCAGGCTGCACATCGACCAAGACGGCGGACCCACGGGCACATTCAGCAGGCAGGACATGACCACACGCCCCTCGGACATAACCGAAGGGAACGGTCCGCCATCTGCCCCGACGAGCACCCCGCCGGCGACAGGCGGGAATCCTCTGGACGACGCATTACGGCACACCAGCAACGCCGAGGGCCGCGCATGGGCACGCGACAGCATGCCGCTACCGGACCTGGCCCCTGAGGAATTGCGCGCGCTGCGGGACTACGGCGGTCCGGGCTACATGAAGATCAATGCGGCTCTGCGCGCAAAGGCCACTGACCCCGACGCTGTCTGGGCTCCTGAACTGACAGACGAAATCGCCGCCATGGACCGCGCAATCGCCAAATCTCATCTACCTACCGACGTGGTCCTACACAGAGGCGTCGGAAACAAGTTCTTGGAGGCGATCGGAGTCGACATCAACTCACTCGACGACATGGAGGCCATGGCAGGTACCGTGATCACCGAACCCGGATACCTGAGCACGAGCGTGGGCCGACGAGCGGGATTCGATGGGGATGTCCGCCTGATGTTACGGGCCCCCAAGGGACACGAAGCGCTCAACATGTATCCCATCACCGAGCTGATCGGCGAACGGGAGATCCTCCTTCGCCGCGGCACGTCGTACATCGTGCGTGATGTGTACCGTAAGAACGGCCAGTGGTACATGGAAGCGGATGTCGTACCAGATGGCTGGATCAAGCCACCCGACTGGGACGCCCCACCATCCATGGATGCTGACCTCGGATGGGAAGGACCCTACGATGACTGAAACCCCGAACCCTCGTTTCTATGACTACGTCACCCCCATCACCGTCTCCAGAAACGACTCCTACGAATCCAAGACCACCAACCCGAAACGGCGGGCCGCACTGCACGATCAGCGTGGAAGGCTGCTCGGACATGTGTGGACCGACGACCATCAAGCCGCGGGGTTCACCCGGATCGCCGACCCGGAGCCGGACATGGCGTACGTGAGGGGATACGTCAATCGAATCCTCACGGACGCTTACAAGGCGGGGATTCCCGCGAGCGAACTCCTTGATCCCGCCTTGTACGCACCGGACTTCGTGTTGCGCATTGCACCGTAATGTGGCGGAGTCTAGCGAAGATCTTCTCGATCCCAGCTCGGCGAGGCTGGACCTTACTGCAGTCGGCGAGCCATGCACATTCCTCAGAAGTACCCACGACCTTAGACCCTGGATTTCCGGAGCGGTAATCCATGTACAATACATCTCCCGTCTAGCCGACAGGAGTCTCGTGGGACGCAAGCGGAAAGGCAAAAGGCGAGGCAGTCAACCGCCACAGCGCAAAGGTGACGCCGCGGACTCTGCGGCACACGCCGGCCACGATGCCGACCGACCACGGCGAGGGAACGGCCTCCTTTCTCAGATCGGCCTGATTTGCCTTGGGGCAGTGATAGCCACTCTATTGCAATGGCTAGTGATACCGAAAATCGAAACGCGTGGTCAGTTGGGTGCCGAGGCTGGAAAAGATCAAATACTTGAGCGTGAGCCTGCTCTGAAGGTACGGGCGAAACCCATCGTTGACATAGGATCCTTCACGTGGGCTTTTGAAAATCAACCTTCGACGGCCCTAAAACGAAGAGTTGGGCAGCCCTTTGATCCGGAAAATCTGACAGAATTTCTCAAAGACTCCGGCGGAAGGCGCCTGTCCGCCCTAAACCTGCAAGAGGGTGGAGAAAACTCCCACAGAGGTTGGGGAAGCACCCACAGGCTCACGATAACTGGAAATCGAAGACTTCCAGTGGAAGTTACCGCCATTGAGCGCTTTTCATCCCGCGTCGCGGAGTTGAAGGACAAGGATTGCTTTGACGAGCTGACCTGCGAGAAGTGGGCAGCAGCGGAGTTTGTGGAGGATGCGCCAGGTTTTCAACTGGGCGTTGGCGCGTTCGCCGGGGCCTCGGAGCTTGGCGTGGGCGGCGTTGGCGGCCTTTTGCGAGGCGGGCTTGTTGCGGCCCTTGTACGGGACACGCACGTGCTCACCAGCACCGACGTAGCCCTTGTCGGCGAGGGTGAGCAGGTCGGCAGCTTGCAGGCGGCGCAGTATGCCCCAGATTCGGGCGGCCTTGAGATCGTGTACCGAGCCCGGCAGGGAGCCGG
>NZ_FNFB01000052.1 GCF_900100395.1 Nonomuraea maritima
CGGGCAGCCGGGCCTTGGCCAACCGCCGGCCGGAGCCGTCCATGACCTCCACGTCGTGGTGGTCTTCGGCCCAGTCATCACCCACGAACAGTCGCAACGGTCCTCCCGTTCTCGATGCCGATCACCTTCAGCAGCCTGCGGGAGAACCATCAGCGACCTAATCAAGCAGTGCTCACGCCTCTGCGGGCGGGCACGACATCCCATCAGCGATCAACTCTCCCGGCCGACCGGCAGGGGCACGGTCTTTCACCAGGACTCGATGTCCAGGAACCCAGAGTGCTCACCTGTCAGCGGCTACCACCAGGAGTCTGCCGGATGGCTTACTCCCAGAACTGATTAGGACCGCGAGGGCGACGTGCGCCTGGTCGCGCATGGCGGGTACGAACTGCTGCGCCGGTTCCGGCAGGGCGGACAGGACGAGCGCGACCTCTTCCTGCGTGCCGACCTGGTCGAGGAAGCCCACGATCAGGTAGGCCGCCTCGGGCGGCGAGGTCGCGATGACCTCGTTCGAGAACGCGGCCCATTGCTGCGGGGAGACGTGCTCGCGCAACGCCGGCAACAGCAGCGGCTCCTCGTGTTCGAGATGCCGGTGAACGAGGGACCGGACCGCTCCTGCCGCGCGTTCGAGCCGCAGACGGTCCGCGCCCTGCACGACAGGCACGGCTTCGAGGGCGTCGAGTGCGGCGTCGAGCTCGTCGTGCTCCTCGCTCAGCACCGCGAACCGTTCCGCGACGTGGGGCGCGGCCGCCGCGATCATCGGCCACAGCAGACGGTCCTCGGTCTCGTGGTGATGGCGCAGATTCTTGACGAGGAACTCGCGCAGCTCCGCCAACGCCGGCAGGGGGACGGACGACAGGACGGCGGCCTCGGTCAGCAAGGTCGTGGCGCGGCGGTGGAATCGGTGGATGAGGCGGGTCTCGATGACAGCCTTGGCCTCGGTGGAAGTCGACATGCCAGCGAGCGTAGAAGTCACGTGAGGAGGTGACGTTGACGAACGATTGGCGGCCGGGGGCGGATGTCTCTTGCGGGAGACATCCGTTCGCCGCCCGGCCGTCCCAGCGAAAATGCCGCCTGCGCCGGACGGGGCGCAGGCGGCACGTCTCAGGAGTTCGTGCAGCGGTAGCTCGAGGCCACCGCGGGGTCACCGTGTCCGTTGTACCGGGACACCTGCGGATACGGGCAGAGGTCGCGGGTCACGGTCCCGGCAGGGTTCGCCGCGGCCAGGGTCCTCGGCGCCTTGCCCCGCTCGACCCAGTCCACCAGTGCGCCGAGCGCACGCGTCGGGGCCGCGCCGGAGCCGCCGGAGCAGTGCTCCACACCCGGGGCGAGGAACAGGCGGTAGAAGTCGTTCACCCGCTTCGCGCCGCCCATCTCGCGTTCCACTTGCTGCCGGTAGTACAGCGTGCCGCCGGGCGGGATCAGCTGGTCGTCGGCGCCCACGAAAGTGATCAGCTTGCCGCCGTCCCGCCGGAACTCGGACAGGTCAGGATCCGAGGTCCCGATGACGTCGTCGAACTGCTTGACCGACTGGCGGAACAGCTTGGCGAACTCGCTGTAGGTGATCTTCGAAGTGTCGAACCCCGGCTGCTTCTTCAGGAACGTCTGCACCCAGCCCACGGCCACGGGGAAACCGGGCGCGGACAGGTCGCCGTTCTCGTCGGCCTGCGTGCCGGCCAGCCACGTGGTGTCGGCCCCCTTCGGCAGGCCCGGCCACAACTTCCGGCCGCGCTCGTCGGTCGGACCGGCCCAGATCCTCCGCATGACCTTGGCGTCCGCGGCGGTCACGGTGATCTTCTTGCCGTCGCAGTCCAGCTCGGTGCCCACAAGCTTGCGGGGGTCGTAGCCGCACCTGTCAGGACGGTCGATGATGCCGTTGGCCACGCCGTCCTGCTTGTCGCAGGCCTTGATCGCGGCCTTTCTGAACGCGTCGAAGACGCACTTGCTGGGGATGTCGTGTTCCTGGTACATCACGATCTGCGGCCACAGGGTCGCGACCGCGAACTGCGCCCACTGCACGGCCGGGGCGTTCGCCAGGATGCCGTCGAAGTCCCCGGGATACTTCTGGGCTTCGGCGTAACCCTGACGCCCGCCGGTCGAGCAGCCGTTCCAGTACGCGTACGAGGCCGGCCGGTCGTAGAACCTCCGGGTCACGTCCTTGCCGACCAGCGCCGCCTCATGGACCGAACGCGTCGCGAAGTTCTTCACCAGGGGCTTGTCGAGCTCGCCTTCGGCGGTCAGCGCCCACGTGGTGTCGAGGCCCGTCAGGGCCACCCCGGCGTCGGTCGTCACGCCGCTGTAGCCGTCCTTGACGGCCTGCACCAGCGGCGCGCCGAAGTCGCCGGCGCTGTAGGCGCTCCCGCCGACGGCCTGGAGCCGGCCCGTCCAGCCGGTCTCCGGCAGCGCCACCGCGACCTTGACGTGGTCGTTCGCGCCGGGGTGGGTGAGCGTGACGGTGACCTCGCAGTACGGCGGCACGCCGGTGATGGGAGCGGGCGCCGACAACGGCGTGGACGGGAACGTGACGGTTCCCCCCGGCTTGCGCACCGCCTGTACCGACTCGACCGTCGCGCCCGCCGGGGCCGAGACCGGTACGGGGGCACATGTGACCGTGACGGCGCCGGCCGTCGCCGAAGGCGTCGCGGCGGACGCCGCCGGCAGGGCGAACGCGGTGAGCGGCACAGCCGCCGCTATGAGTATCGCTGTACGTATCATCGATTCCCTCGTGGTTGATGTCGCCGTCGAGCTGGTGAAACGTCGAGCTCGACGGACGAGTGCGGTCTCGTCCCGTCCAAGGCGGCGCGTTTCGAACACGCGGCGGGGCTTCCGAGCCGCTTCGACGAAGAAAGCTAGCCGGGGTGGGCGCGCCCGAGATCGACAGAACGTTGACGGCCTGGGATATACGCCCTGCACATGCCGGCGTACCGGCCCGATCGGGGTTTACGCGAGGGGGAGACGGAGGACGAGGCGCGTGCCCTGAGTGCTGTCCTCGATGCTGTCCTCGATGCGGAGGGAGCCGCCATGTGCTTCGGCGATCTGCCGTGCCATGGGCAGGCGAGGCCGGTTCCGCCGGCGTGCCGGCCGCGTGCGGTGTCCAGCCGGGCGAACCGCTGGAAGACGAGTTCGCGTTTGTCCGGATCGATGCCGGGGCCGTCGTCGATCACCTCCAGCATCGCGACGCCGTGCGGAAAGCGCTGCAGGTCGCGTTTGGCGCAGGGGGATCGCCGTACATGCAGGGCGATGGTGGGGCCGGCGTGCCGCTCCGCGTTGTCGAGCAGGTTCGACAGCAGACGCGCCAATCGCGGCCGGCTGCCCGTCACCATGACACCGGGTTCGAGGACGTACTCGAAGCTCTTTCCGGTCTCCGCGCGCCGCCCGCACTCCGTGGTCACGAGCTCGGAGAGGTCGATCGGTTCGCGTTCGCCCTGAACGTCCTCGGTCTGCTGCCGGGCGATGGTCAGCAGGTCGCCGACGATGGTCTCGAGCCGGTCGAGGCTGGGCAGAACGGCGTTCCCGACTCCTTGGATGCTGGTGTCCTCGGGCGCGTAGAGAGCGTCCTCGACCTCGGCGCGTATCGCCGCGACGGGGGTGCGCAACTCGTGGGAGGCGTCAGTGGTGAACGTGCGTTGCTGCTCCATCGCGGCCTGAAGACGAGCGAGGGTCTGATTGACGCTGTCGGCCGGCGCGCAGGTCTTATTCTGGCTCCTCGGTTGCGAGACGCGCTGCTCGGGGCACGTCTCCGTGATCCTGTCGAGCTCCGCGCGGATGGCGGTCACCGGCATGAGCGAAGCGGTGGCGCTGCCGCGGCCGAGCCCGGTGACGGCCAGCGCCGGCAACGCGGCCGCACCGATCACCGTCGCGGCCGGCTCCGCCACGAGATTGCCGGTGGCGAACCGATGGATGGCCATCATCACCGTGGCCGCCAGGAGCGCGCGGAGCACGGTCGCTGCTGTCGCGCTGAACACGGTGATACGAGTGGTGATCGACATGCGGTGCCAGGCCTTCATGGTCTTCCCCTGTCAGGGAAACGCACATGCCATGACATGTTGGGAATGACAGGTGCTCGTATCGGTATGTGACAGCTCAAGATGTCACCAGCGGAGCCGTTGCTCGTCCGGGACCTCATCGACGAACGTCGCCGCTCGACGCTGACGTCCGCCGGTGAGGCCGAGGTGCTGTGCGGGCGGCGGCGTGACGCGCAGGCGTCAGCGGTTCACACCAGGGAGACCGTATCGATCAGTGCGTGCGCGCGGCGTAGGCCGGGACCGGGTGACAGGCCCAGGTCGTCGTCCAGCAAGTGGGCGATCCGCTGGTACGCCGCCAGCGCCTCGGCCGGGCGGCCGTCTCGCTCGTAGGCCCACATCAGCAGTTCCCACAGCCGTTCGCGGTAGGGCTCCGCCGCCGTCGCGCGGGTGAGCCCGGCGATGGCCTCGCCGTAGTGGCCGAGCTCGATGTCGAGCGTCCACAGCTCTTCCATGGCCGCGGCGCGCAGCCGTTCCAACCAGGCGCGGCGGCCGCCGAAGAACGGCCCGTCCAGCCCGTCGAGTGCGGGACCCCGCCACAGCCGGAGCGCACCGCGAAGCAGGCTTGACGCCTCGGCGGCGTTCCCCCTCTTCCGTGCCTCGCGGGCGGCGGCGGTGATCCGGCGGAACGCCGTCACGTCGACCGTCCCGGGATCGACGGCCAGCCGGTAGCCGTCGCCCGCCGACGTGATCTCCACCTCGACGCCGTCGGCCAGCGCCCGACGCAGGCGCGAGATGTAGGTGCGGGTGGTCACGACGGCGCTGCGCGGCGCCTCGGGGCACCACAACGCGTTCACGATCTGGTCGAGTGAGACCTGGCGGCCCTTGTTGAGGAGCAGCAGGGCGAGCACGCCCCGCTGCTGCGGCGGGCCCGCGTCCACTTCGACGCCACCGTTCACGACACTGATCGGGCCCAGCAGCCCAAAACGCACCCCGAACATGATCATCCCCCTTCCGCGCCGCGGAGCCCCCAGCGAACCTGCCATGCACTCTAGGCGGGCCGACGAGCCCTCCATGACGACGTACACGCACACCGTCACTCGACGCACGCGACGGCGATCCGGGCATTCTCGCGCCGCCCGGAGATCGAGCACCCGGATCTCGGCCACGGAGGACAGGTCTTTCAGGGTTCCTCCGTGGTGGTGATGGTCCGCCCGCGACGGCGGCTGGGAAAATCGCTATCCGATTGCCTGCACGCGGTGATAGAGATTCACGGTGACAATGACGCTCGAGTTCCCCGTTGTGCTGCGACTGATCGACGAACGGTCGACTGCCTTCCGCGCCGCGATCGCCTCCGCGCCCAGCCTTGACGTACAGGTGCCGACCTGCCCCGAGTGGACGCTGTTCGATCTGGCGCAGCACATCGGCGAGGGGCGCCGCGACTGGGCCGCCACCGTCGCCGCGGGTCCTGCGCCGGCCAAGTCCGCAGCGGAAGGCGTCCCGGCCGTGCCTCGGGAGCGCGAGGCCCTGCTGGCCTGGTTGGCGGAGTCCACGGAGCAACTGGTGGACGCATTGCGGGAGGCCGGCCCGGATGGCGGTTGCTGGACGTGGTGGGAGACGTCGCAGTCGCCGCGGACCTGCGGTGCCGTGGCTCGGCACCAGCTCCAGCAGATGGCGGTGCACACCTACGACGCCCAGATCACGATAGGTGCTCCAGAGCCGTTGCCGGTCGAGGTGGCACTCGACGGTGTCGACGAGTTCCTGTCCACCTGCGTCGCGACGACAAGTGCCTGGCCGCACAAGCCCGCTGTCATCGACTTCCACGCCTCCGAGGGCCGCTCCTGGCGCCTTTCGCTCTCCGCCGACGGCGCACGGACCGTCCGCCTCCCCGGGCCCGGCACCGAGCCGGACGCCGCCTCCTTCTCCGCTCGGGGCACGGCGAACGAGCTGGTCCTCATCCTGCACAACCGCATCCCGATCGACTCCCTGGAGCTTGACGGCGACCGCCGTGTCTTCGAGCAGCTCAGCGCCTGGGACCCGGGTGCGTAGGACGCGACCGTGCGCCACCTCGTACGCGCGGGGTGACGACAGAGACCGGGGGTGCTGTGCTGACCGTGGCCCCGGCTCCTGGGTGACCACCTTGTGAGCGGCCGCTTCCGGTCGCGTCATTGGCGGGAGAGTGCGCGAGTGATGCCTGCCAGGATGGTCGTCGCCAGGACCCACCCTGCAGCGATCATCGCCGCGGCGAGCCACTGGTGTGCGCCGCGCGGGCCGAAGGCGCTCTCCTGCCCGAAACTGATGATCGGGAGGAGCAGGTCCAGGGTGTAGAGGAAGGCGTTGAAGGGGGGAGCCTCGCCCGGCTTGAAGGCCGGTGGCTGGTGGGCGGTGAAAACGACCGTGCCGACAAGGAGAAGGGCTGCGAGCCAGAGTGCGGCGCGGAAGGGTCGGTAGCCGTACCCGACGGTCCAGTCCTGCACGTATCCCCACAACCGCGCCCCGAGTTGTCGCCCCGCGCGGCGGCGACGCTGTTTGGCCAGCAGCACGTCGCGGGCAGCCTCGTCGTGGCCCTGCCGGCGGTAGACGGCGGCCAACTGCTCATAGGGTTGAGGTTGGTAGGCCTCCCTGGCCAGCCAGTCAAGTCGCTCCCGGACAGGCAGGGGAGCCTCCAGGCTGTCATAGGTGAAGCCGTTCATCAGGACGTGAGCAGGCCACCGGCTGGGAGCGTCATCGAGCACGCCGACCCGGCTGTGGCGAAGGTCGACGGCCCGCAGCAGTTGCGTCCGGGGCCCGATCTTCAGCGAAGCCGCGTCCACACCACGAAGGTGCAGGTCGCCGTCGATGGTGCTCTCCGTAAGGCACAGTGTGGCGGCGATCCGGGAGTTCCTGATCGAGACGTCTCCCGTGGCCGCGAAGCCTTCGCAGCAGTCGATGCCCCCGCCTGCGACCACCTCCCACAGGGACAGAACTCGCCCGCCGGCATTACTGAGGGCGGCACCGTGAAACGCCAGGCTGCCCTCGACCCGGGCGTTGACGATCACGATCTCCCCGTCGGCACAGAAGCCTTCGCTGCAGCTGAGCCTGCCCGTGACCCCCAGCCGGCGCAGCGAGAGCGCCGTCGCACCCGGGTTGGACAACGTCCCGCCGTCGAGGTTGACCGATCCGCGGACCTGGGTGGAGTCCAGAAAGACCTCTCCGTTCGCCACAAAACCCGGTGTGAGCCGCAGCCCGCTGCCGATCTCCATCAGCGGTGCGTTCAGCGCGCGTCTTCCCGGATTGGCGAGGCTCGCCTGCGCGAAACGGAGTGAACCGGCCACGCGGGCTCCGCGCAGAAGGACTTCACCTTCGGCCGAGAAGCCGTCGTCGATGCGCAGCCCGCCCTCGACACCGAGTCTCTCCGCGTTCAGGGCGATGCCGTCCGGGTTGGACAGCTGAGCTCCGCTGAAGACGCACCGGCGCCCTATCCGGGCGTCCTGCACGCTCAGCTCCCCCCAGGAGCGGAAACCGCGGGCACACGACAACCCGCCGTCGATGACGACCCCCTCGGCGGTGAGGCCGAAGCCGCCCGACCGCCCGACCCGTGCGCCATCGAGGGTCATCGTCCCGCCGATCCGCGCGCCGACAACGCGTAACTCACCGTCGATGACGGCGTTGGCGCACAGAAGATCACGGTCGACGGTCAGGCCGTCGGCGTGGACAGCCTGCTGTGCGTGGATCGCCGCGCGGCTGAGATTCAGCGTCCCGGACACGTGGGCCCCGGCGAGCTGGATCGGGCCGGCCATTTCGCAGCCTTCCAGGCGCAGTGCCCCGCCGATCACAGCGTCCACGGCGTGCAGCCCGGGCACATGGGAGGCCGCGAGGTCCAGCGGGCCGGTGCGGGCTCCCGTGAGGACCGGCGCTTCCTCGAACTCGCACCCGGTCAAGATCAGAGGGTGCTGTACGTCGGCGTACGACAGGTCCAATCGGCCCACGATCCGGGCGCCGGACAGGTGCACGCCAGGCGTCTGCCCTGCAAGGGGTTCCCGGGCGCCGAGCAACATCTCTGCGATGACCGCAGCCCGGACGGGAGCTCCGGCAAGATCCACAGGACGCGCTGCGGGAAATGCCTCCCAGAGGGCGAGTTCCGGCTCGGACAGATCCTCGATGATCACAGGACACTCCTGGAAGTTCGGTAAGGAGAGCCTCCAAGGTCATCGCCCGTCTTGGCAACCTTCATGCCCGGCCCATCGCTTGGATCGCGGCCGGAGGCCGGGGCCGACCTCGCCCTGCGCGACGGGACGGCGCTCGGCGCATGAGATCTGAGCCGTCGTCAGGCCGAAAAGTCCGGGTTCGTTGGTCACCTGTCACGCCTGTTCGTTCGTTTGACGGCAGGCGGTGAGGGGTGGCGGTCTCAGGCCGCGCGCAGGCAGAAGGGATGTCCGGCCGGGCTGGCGTATACGCGGCCGCCGGTGCGGGTTTCCGAAGTGATCTCCTCGGTGGGCCGCAGTCGGGTGGCGCCGGCGTCGGTGGCCGTGCGGTCGGCGGTCGCGAGGTCCTCGACGCCGAAGTCGAGGTGCATCTGCTGGGAGGTGCCGTCCGGCCAGCTCGGGGCGACGTGTTCGGGGGCGGACTGGACGACGATGACCGGGAGGTCGGGGGCCTGGATGAAGTGATGGGTCGGCGTGCGATGGATCGAGCCACCGAGCAGCCGGTGCCAGAAGGCGCTTTCCGCCTCGATCTCGGCAGCGTCGATGATCACGGAACTCAGGGTGATGGACATGGCGACGATCCTGTTCTTCGCGCTGGTACTGGTCGGTGCTCAGACGGTCGGGATGATGCCGCCGTCGACGCGGAACTGCGCCCCGGTGAGCCACTTCGCGCGGCCGGAGGCGAGGAAGGCGATCAGCTCGGCGACGTCCTCGGGATCCCCGGGGCGGCCCATGGGAACGTTCAGGTGGTCCACGATCTGCTGCGTGACCTCCTCGGTGGTCACGCCCTGCGCCTCGGCCATGTGCCGGAGGTGGGCGGTGGCGCCGTCGGTGACGACGAAGCCAGGAAGGACGCAGACCACACGCACCCCGTGCGCGCCGACCTCGGTGGCCAGTTCGCGACTGTAGGTGTTGAGCGCGGCCTTGGCCGCGGCGTAGGACGCCTCGGTGCGCTGGGGCAGTTGGCTCGCGATCGAGGAGACGTGCACGACGACGCCGGAGCCCTGCTCGACCATTCCCGGCACCAGGGCCCGGTCCAGGCGTACCGCGCTGAGGAGGTTCATCTCCAGGTCCGCCTGCCAGGATGCGTCGGACCGGCTCAGGGTCGGCGCCGGGGCGCTGGCCGCGCCGGCGTTGTTCACGAGCACGTCCACTCCGCCCACCTGGTCGACGACTCGGCGGGCGAGCTCGGCCACGCCCTGCTGCGTCGAGAGGTCCGCCGGCAGGAAAATGGCGCCGCCGTCCTGCTCGGGCCGGCTGCGGGAGGCCGTCAGTACGGTCGCGCCCGCGGCGACGAAGCGGCGCACGGTCGCCGCGCCCAGGCCCCGGCTGCCGCCGGTGACCAGCACTCGCAGGCCGTCCAGGCCCTCGTCGGTGTTCGGCATGGGAGATCTCCTCCGTAAGATGAACCTGACTCCGGAAACAGTACACGTAAACGGAGTCGGACTCACCTTATGGAGGTTCTCTTGCCGGCATCACGCCCGCTGCGCGCCGACGCGCGACGCAACCGCGAGGCACTGCTGTCCGCGGCCCGCCAGGCGTTCCTCGGCGGCGACACCGACGCGCACGTCGAGGACATCGCCCGCAGCGCCGGCGTCGCCGTCGGAACGCTCTACCGTCACTTCGAGACCCGCGAGGCGCTGATCGAGGAGGTCTACCGCAAAGAGGTCGACGACCTGTGCGCCGCGCCCGGCGTCCTGCTGGACCAACACACCCCGGAGGAGGCGCTGCGGCGCTTCCTGCTGTTGCTCGTGGACCACGCGGCGGTGGGCAAGGGGATGTCCATCGTGCTGGAAAGCATCATGGCGACGGACTCACCGGTCTTCGACGACGCACGCGCCCGTATGGCCGACGCCCTCTCCCTGCTGCTCGAAGCCGGCAGTGCGGCCGGCACCGTCCGCGACGACGTCACAGGATCCACCCTGCTGCGCGCCCTGGGCGGCATCTGCGGAATGCGCGCCACGGAGGGCTGGTTGGTCGAGGCCCGGCAGATCACCGCCCTCCTCTTCGACGGCCTCCGACACGGCGCCCCGCAGTCACTCTGAGCCAGGGGCCGCGCGCCGCCGACCAGGTCCCGCCCGTCACCCTGACCGCTCCCGTCGACGTCCTCGTCCAGCTCCGGCGGCCGGGACGCTGGTGGCGACGTTGTAGCGGCCGAGCACGTTGAGGTTGGGCCTGTTGCTGTCACCAGGTACACGCGATTGCGTTGTCCCTGATCAGAGCAGCCTGAACCTGGAGAAGGCCAACTTGCGATCAATGCGCTGCTCGGTCGCGGTGTCGGTCCAGCTCATCTCCGAGCAGTGGCTCGCCCCTGAGGTGCGGGCCGCGCTCTTCCGTGCGCTGCCCACGATCAAGGGCATCACCATGACCGAGGACGTGCCCGTTGCCGACGGACGGCGAGGCGTGGCCTTCAGCCTCGACGACGACGGGGCGCGGCAATCGCTCGTCCTGGACCCGCAGACCTTCCGGTATCTGGGCACCAACGCGACGCGGCTGCAGGACCGGACGTACGAGCGCGCCGACGGCAGTAAGGAGACCTTCAAGGCAGGCACGGTGAGCCTGACCGCGCAGGTGGAAGCCACGATCGTGGACCAGCCCGGCCAACGCTCCTGATCGCAGCAGAATCAGGCCCGACGACGATGATCAGGGCGGCGGTCCAACCAACGCCCTGGTACACCGCACTGCCAGGGAGACCCCGGTGTTGCAATCACCTGGCGTCAACGCCTTGAGTTCAGTCCGTGCCCGCCGCAGAGGCCGACCCCTGGGCGAATACCGTGCGATTGTGGTGGATCTCCTTGTGGTTGTCCACCGCCCAGGCCGCCAGGTCGAGTACGACCCCCAGCAGGCTGCGGCCGAGGGGCGTGAGCTCGTACTCGACCCGAGGCGGGACCTCGGGATACGCCGTGCGTGACACGATCCCGTCCTGCGTCAGTTGTCGCAGGGTGAGGGTGAGCATCCGTTGCGAGATCCCGGGGATCGCGTAGGCGAGCTCGGAGTAACGCAGCGCGCCGGCCTCGAGGGTGCCGACGATGAGAACGCTCCATTTGTCCCCGATGCGGTCAAGGACATGACGGATGAAGTCCGCCTCGTCGTCGTTCCAGTGGGAGCAAGGGCCGGGCACCTGCCGGACCGCGGAACGTACACCTTCCACGAGGCCTCCTCTACGCACATTGATGTGCATTTTGTAACGATTTTGATTCTCACACATGATGTGGTTACACACAAATTGTGCGAGGAGAGCGCGAATGCTTGTCGAGATGTGGTCAGACATCATCTGCCCGATCTGCGGGGTCACTCAGCACCGGCTCCGGAAGGCGGTGGCCGAGTTCGAGCACGGCGACGAGGTGGAGGTGATCCACCGCTCCTTCCAGGTCCACCCTGGGATACCGCCCGAGGGCATCACCCAGACTCAGCTCAGCCGCAACGCGGGCATGACGGTCGCCCAGATGGAGGCGATCCTGCGACCGGTCGAGATCTCGGCCGAAGCCGAAGGCTTCGGTGACTACCACGCGATCGACCGCACGCTCGGGCCGACCGACCTGACGCACGAGCTGCTCGCCTACGCCACCGAACAGGGCAAGCACCACGAGGCGTGGGTCGGCATGTTCAGGGCCCACTTCGGCACCAACCGGCAGCTCTGGACGCTTGAGCAGTTGGTCGACTTCGCCGGCGAGATCGGCCTGGACCGGGATGAGGCCCGCGCTGTGCTCAAGTCGCGTCGCTACCGGCGCCAGGTCGAGGACGAGCAGGCGCGTGCCCAGCAGATGGGTGCGCACGGCACGCCGTTCATCGTGATCGACGGGAAGTACGGCATCGGAGGAGGAATCGGCACGCCCGCGCTCGTCCGCGCCATGGAGCGCGTATGGGCGGAGACCCGGCCCGCGCTGAGCATGCCGTTCGGCGAGGGCGATCAGTGCGGGGTCGGTGGCGGCTGCGCCAGCTGATCGCGCGACCAGAGTCGGACCCCTATCGCAGGCCGCGGCGACGGAGTGTGCACCTTCAACAGCTGCATGTCCCCAAAGACAACTGATCACAGATGGCCTGACGCCACTGGTCGCGGGAGCCGAGCGGCCTTGGGTCACGAATCGAGGCAGGAACTGCCGCCGCTCACCCCGCCAACGCCAATCAGCATCAATCCCTGAAGGAGCTACAAGTCATGCCAAAAGCGTTCGAACCGGTTACTGTCGGGCGGTGCACCGCACGCCACCGGGTAGTCATGGCCCCGATGACGCGCAACCGAGCGTTCGGGTCGGCAACGAGTCCCACTGAGCTGATGGCGACCTACTACGCCCAGCGCGCCGACGCAGGGCTGATCATCACCGAGAGCACCCAGCCCTCGCCCATCGGCCAGGGCTTCCCGAACACACCAGGCCTGCACAGCGCCACACAGATCGAGGGCTGGCGGAAGGTGACCGCCAGGGTGCACGAACGGAACGGTCTCATCTTCGCCCAGTTGATGCACGCCGGACGGGTCGGCCACCCCAGCCTGCATGAGGACGGATCAATCCCTGTCGGCCCATCGCCGGTGCTGGCGGCCGGGAGGGTGTTCACCATGGACGGCCCGCAGGAGTTCGTCACCCCACGCCCGCTCGACCGGGCCGGCATCCGAGGGACCTTGGCGGACTTCGCGGCGGCCGCGCGCAACGCGATCGCCGCAGGCTTCGATGGCGTAGAACTCCACGCAGGTAGTGGCTTCCTGCTGCACCAGTTTCTGGCAACGAACGCCAACCAGCGCGACGACGAGTGGGGCGGTGACGTCCAAGGGCGGATCCGCTTCGTTGTCGAGGTGGCCGAGGCCGTCGCGGACGCAGTGGACGCGGACCGTGTCGGCCTCCGCATCACGCCGGGCGCCACCTACAACGACATCGTCGAGGACGGCCTCCATGACACCTACCTCGGGCTGGCCGACGCGCTCGACTCACTCGGCCTCGCCTACCTGCACGTCGCCGAGGGCTCTGACGCTGAGCTCGCCCACCGGCTGCGGAGGCGCTGGAACGGAACGCTGATCCTCAACCCGTACACGCCCGGCTCCTATACCGGGCCGGAGTCGCTGAAGCTCATCGAGACCGGCGCGGCGGACATGGTGTCCTTCGGCGCGCTCTTCATGGCCAATCCAGATCTGCCGCGGCGGCTGCGCCTCGGTGGTCCATTCACCGCTCCCGATTACACCCGGGCCTACGGCGGTGACCATCGCGGCTACACCGATTACCCGACGCTTCCCCCGGCGCACGCAGCCTGACACGGTCGCCCAACCAGCCAAGCGAGGAACGGCCATGGGCGGGCTGATCGGTTGGAGTCCCTCACGCGGCCCAGGCGGGAGGTCAACGTACAGAAGGTGGGATGTGGGACCCGCGCCGACTGAGGCTCTCGTGGTTTGGCTGCTGCGGTGTCGGCCTTTGCGGCTCGCAGTGGCCACTCCGCAGGTGGTCGTGATGTGAAACCACCTATACTGGTTTCAGTTCGCCACCGCGATAGGGGGCGGTGCTGATGTCACGTACATCGGCGGCGACCCTGTCGATCATCCGTTGTACGGAAGACGTGATGGCATGGAAGGGATCGCCGACCTGGGCGGCACCACGGGCTGGGGCCCGGTCCGCCCGCCACGACGGGACGAACCAGTTTTCCCCGAGCGATGGAACGCCCGGGCGTTCGCGTTGACACTACTGGCCATCCGGGTATCCGGCCGGAACGTCGACGCGTTTCGGCACGCGCTGGAACGTCTCGACCGCAACGCATACCTCGACGACGGCTACTTCGGCCGATGGCTCAATGCAGCCGAGTTGATGCTCACCGACAGCGCGATTCTTGCGCCCGGCGCAGTCACAGCAAGAGCCAGGGTCTTGCGCGGTGAGCAGATTCCGGAACCACCGGCGCCCAAGCCCCGCAAACCCGACTACAAGCCCACAGCCGAGGGCTCGCTGCGGACCGTTGATGCCCCTGCCGCCTTCGCCGTAGGGGAGCGAGTGCGGGCGAAGAACATGTCGCCGACTGGGCACACGCGGCTGGCCGGTTACGTGCGGGGGCATGCGGGGGTGGTGGCGGCGGTTCAGCCGGCTGCGCTGCTTCCGGACACGCACGCGCATTTTCTGGGGGAGAACCCGCAGTACGTCTACACGGTCTGTTTCGACTCGCGTGAGCTGTGGCCTTCCGGGTCCGGGACCGACAGTCGACCCTTCAAGCTCACTGTCGAGCTGTATGAGAGTTACCTGGAGCAGGACTCATGACCAGCGACGATTCCACGCCGTCCGCTGCGTTGCGCACGGAGGCGCTCGAACAGCTTCTCGTTGAGCGCGGCCTGGTTGATCCGGCTGTGGTCGACGGCATCATCAACACCTACGAGGCCGACATCGGGCCACTCAACGGTGCCAAGGTGGTCGCCAAGGCGTGGAGCGATCCGGATTATCGGCGCCGGCTGCTCGAAGACGGCACTGCCGCCCTTGGGGAGTTGGGGTTCATCGGCACGCAGGGCGAACACATCGTGGTGGTGGAGAACACCGACAAGACGCACAACGTTGTGGTCTGCACGCTGTGCTCCTGCTACCCGTGGCCGGTTTTGGGCCTGCCGCCGAGCTGGTACAAGGATCCGGCCTACCGCGCGCGTGTGGTGCGCGAACCGCGGGCGGTGCTGTCGGAGATGGGGCTCGACCTTGATGACGATGTGGAGATCATCGTCCGTGACTCCACCAGCGAGGTGCGGTGGCTGGTTCTGCCTCAGCGTCCCGCCGGGACCGAGGGGTTGACGGAAGAGCAGTTGGTGCCGCTTGTCACCAGGGATGCCATGGTGGGCGTGGCTAAGGTGGCCGCGCCGTGAGCGCGCCGCTGGACATCGAGGGCCCGGCGGCCCCGCCGCGCTCGAATGGGGAGTTGGTGTTCGCTGCACCATGGGAGAGCCGCGCCTTCGGCCTTGCGGTCACTCTCCACCAGGCGGGCGCGTTTGCCTGGTCCCATTTCCAGGTCGCGCTGAGCGCCCGGATCGCTGCCTGGGAAGCCGCTCAGGACAACGACTGGAGTTATTACGAGCACTGGCTTGCCGCTCTTGAGGACGTGCTCGTCGAGAGGGGGGTGCTGGCGTCTGACGACGTCACCGCCCTTGCCCGGGTGCTGGCGCGACGCCCGACCGGACACGACGACGACCACTGACCGAGGCCTGGCCCGGCGGAGGAAGCTTCCGCAGCTCACATCGACCGCTTTCCTTCCGGCAGACAAGTCGGCTTTCGCCCAACCGCCTCATGAAGTGGCCCCGACACCCTGGTGGGTCCGGTGCGGGCTACGAGGAGGGCGATGTCGTCCTCATGGGAGGATCGTCCCACCAGGGCGTCGATCACCGAGGTGCACAACTGTTCCAGCGGGGGCGCCACCCGGGTGAGGGTGGTGCGAAGGCGCTCCATGCCCGCCTCGATGTCCGCCTCACGGGTTTCGATCAATCCGTCGGTGTAAAGGACGATGAGCGTGCCCGCCGCGAGTCTGAGCTGCAGTGACTCGTAGGTGCCCAGGCCGAGTCCAAGTGGGGGGCCTTTGGGCAGGTCGGCGAAGAAGACATCGCCGGAGGGGTCGATGACTGCCGGCGGGGGGTGGCCGGCGGTCGCCATGGTGCACTCCTGGCTGGCCGGGTCATAGACCGCGTACAGACATGTCACCAGCACCTCGGCGGACGGCCCGTCGCCGCATGAGTCCTGCTCGTTCAGGACGACCATGTCGTCGAGTCGAGCGAGGAGCTCGCCGGGGGACAGGTCCATGATCGCGAGGGTGCGCACGGCGGTGCGAAGCTGTCCCATGGTCGCAGCGGCGTTGATGCCGTGTCCGGCCACGTCGCCGACCACCAGGGCGATTCGGCCGCCTGCCAGAGGGATGGTGTCGAACCAGTCGCCTCCAACGCCGTCGCGTACGTCGGCGGGCAGGTAGCGTGAAGCGACCTCGACGGCGTTGCCGCCCGACAGCTTGCGGGGGAGGAGCCGGTGCTGCAGCGCAAGGGCGGTGGCGCGCTCGTGGGTGTAGCGGCGGGCGTTGTCCAGGCTGAGCGCGGCGCGAGAGGCGAGGTCTTCGGCGAGCATCAGGTCGTCCGCGGTGAACGGTGAGGGGTTGCTCGTGCGGACGAAAACGGTGATGCCCAGGATCTCGCCCCTGGCCTTGAGCGGCACGATCATCAAGGTATGCATACCCGTGCGATGGATGATCTCCAACCGCGTAGGGTCCAGATCGAGCCAGGTGCCGCGCGAGGCGTCCAGCACGGATTCGAAGTGGGGTCGGCCCGAGGACAACACCTTGGTGAAGGGCGATGCTGGAGGGGCGAAGACGGCGTCGCCGAGCCGCCACAACGATTCGGGAAGCCCTGGGTGAATGGAGGCGACACCGACTCGCCTGACGATAGGGATGCTCAGTGCCGTGGAGTCGAGTCGCTGCAAAGGTTCGCTGTCCGGCAGGACGGAGTCGGCGAGATCGACCGTGACGTAGTCGGCAAGGGCCGGTACAGCTAGGTCGGCCAATTCCTGTGCGGTCTTCTCAATGTCGAGCGTGCTGCCGATTCGGGCGCCGGCTTCGATCAGGAGTTTCAGGCGCCGACCCACTCCGCTGCCCGTGATGTCTGTGACGTACGCACACAGTCCCACCGGAGACCCGTCCAAGCCTTCGAGACGGAACGCGGAGATGGAGAAGGTTCGCTTTTCGCTTCGGCCGGCAGAGGTCCGCAGAACCTTTCTGCCGATCATGGGGCTACCGTCGAAGAAGATCTGCTGCATCGCCGTTGCCAGGCTGTCATCGCTATTCCCCGGTAGGCCATCCCCGCGGTCAGGACACAGGAGACTGCCCAGCTGGTGGTGCGAGAAGAAATCCTGCAGACGCTTCGCAGACTCATTGAGCCAGACGCACCTCAGCTCACTGTCCCAGAAGCACATCCCCACGGGGGACTGGCTGACGAGCGGCTCCAGCGCTGAGAGCCCTGCGGCCGCGGATGTCGCCGACAGGAGCCAGGACGTCGTCCCGTCGGAGTTGCTCAGGCGGGACCCTTGAAGGTGCAGCAGAACCTCGCCGCCGTCGCGATGGCAGGCTTCGGCGAAGGTGGACCAATACTCCTCGTCACCGATGCTTCTGAGCCAGGCCGAGATCCGGTCCCCGCGGTCAGTTGGTCTGAGAAAGGCAGAGCTGGAATGGTGCAGGATGTCCTCCGCCCGGTATCCGAGCAGTTCTTCGGCGGCTTGCGACCATCCGATCACGGTTCCTCCCGCATCGATCACAGCGACGGCAGTGGTTTCCCTTGCCGTCGCTGTGCGCGCCATGGGGTATGAGGCCATTGAGTCGGCACTCAGCCGGGCACGTCGGGGTTTGCTCATGGGTTAACGCCTCCACTCTTTGAACGCAGCCATAGCCCTCCCGGTACGCGGACAAAGGAGCATGTTGCACGCACCGCTTCACGGCCTGGTGGCAGGAGCGTCAGATCGTGCTGTTACGTCGCGCTTCACCTGGTCGGGCCGACGCAGCCTGCCGAGAGGGTCTGAAGCCGCTCTTCCATGGCGGGCTGCCAGAAGACGAACCCCGCCCAAATGGTTGTCTTCGACATAGATGTCGCCGCAGTTGGCTTGTGCGATGGGACAGGCGATCGGCAATCACAGGCCTCTCCCCTCTTCGCTCCGTATCGAGAGTGCCGCGAGCGGCGACTGCGATGCCCCATGCCGGGCAAGATCGGTTTGGAGGGGGGTGCGTGCTACGCAATGCCTGCCGTTGACACCGAGCCGTGGACGTCGCGTACGCAATGCCGCCGATCGATGTGGCCGCGTGTCGATGGGCCGACGGCATCAGCCGCATTCGTGCGTCAATCGACGACCGTGATTCTCGCCGGCAGTGTCTGCGGATTCACCCCGCGAGGGCCTGGCGCTGTCGCCAGCCTAGCTGGATAGGTTTCAAATAGCAACCAGATGCCGTCGCGGGTAATCCGGAGACGGCGCCGCGGCGCTCAGGCATGTGTGCCGTGGCGACGGGATGTCGGGGCTGCGAGCCGGCCGTGGTTGTGGATGAGCTTCTTCGACATCACAGAGCTCAGCAGCCCGAGGGCGAGAAGGATCAGTGCGAAGTCGTGGGCGCCAAGAGTGCGATGCCGGCCGTTCCCGTCAGACCTGATGCCGCACAGTGGCCAGACAAGTCGCTGATGCGTTCAGGTCGATGCTCACGGGCGATCCGCCGATCGGGCGGTGCCGGAGCGGGGCCAGGTTCGCCCAATCGCAGGTACCCCATGCGAATAGCGCCACCGCGCGCCGTGAGGATCTTGAAACTCGGTTTCCGGTGTTCCTTGACGCAGTCCCCACGGGACTGGTGAAGGTTTTCTGGGAGTGCAGCTCAGATCGTGTGGCCACATCTGGCGGCTGGACGGAGCCGGCGCTCAGTCGCTGGACTTGCGCACTCGCGTATCGTCCGCGCGGACCGTCGAGCCATCCGGAGTCATGTAGGTGAGCCGGGGGATGGGCTCATCGGTGGTCCGGTCAACGAGACGGACGTAGTCCTCGCCGGGTGCGTAGGCGTGTTCCTGGCCCCACTGGCGAAGGCTCACGACCACGTCGAAGAGGTCTTTGCCCTTGCTCGTGAGGACATACTCCCGGTAGCTGCTGCCGTCGGAAGCCGGCTGGATCGCGAGGATGCCGGCGTCGACGAGATTGCGGAGCCGGTCGCTGAGGATGTTCTTCGCGACCCCGAGGTTGCGCTGGAACTGGCTGAATCGGCGGATGCCGTCGAAGGCATCGCGAATGATGAGCAAGGACCACTTGTCGCCCACGAGATCGACGGTCCGCGCGACCGGGCATCGCGGGCTCGTCCAGGCCCTGCCGCCGCTCATGATCTGGAACCTCCGATGGGTTGCGATCTGAACCACCCTGGCCAGGGTGGTTTCAGTTTACTTCCAGCTTGCCCGCGCCGGCGCGCGCCCTACTTCCCGTGGGCGCACAAATCGCGTGGGCCCGCCGCCGGGTGTGCGGCGGGCACAGGTTGAAACCCCCCGAACTCTCGTTCGAGCAATTCGGCGAACCGCAGGGGTGTGCGGTCTTCGAAGAGCGGGCCGATCAACTGCACGCCGATGGGCAGTCCGTCATCTGAACGGGCGATGGGCGCGACCGTGGCAGGAAGGCCGGGGGTGCCGGCGATGCCGGGCCACACGAGCTGATCGGCGTAGTCGTGCGGGACGCCATCGATCGGGATGGTGCGCGTCCACTGGTCCGGGCTCTGGTCATGGACGAACGCCGTGGTCGGCGCCGCCGGGCACAACACGATGTCGAACTCGGTGAACAGCTCGCTCCAGCGGGCGCGGTGCCGGGTCCGGAGCGTGTCGGTCGTGACCCAGTCACGGTGGCTCAGCACCGCCCCGCGGGCCCGTGCGGCGGCGAGGCTGACGTCGTCCGGGTCGATATGTCGCGCGGCCGCGACGGCTTGCGTGTAGAGGACCGGCGGGTACCCGGCGGCGATGGTGGCGAGCAACAGACGCATGTAGAGCCGGGCGGCCTCGACCAGATCGGGCAACAGGGCGCTGTGGCGCTCCACGCTGACGCCTGCCGCGGTCAGGTCGGAGGCGAGACGGTCGATCGTGGTACGTACCTCCGCCGACGTCGGGATGAGGGGGTGGGTGTCCACGACGAGGATTCGGTAGCCGGCCAGGTCGTCGTGACGGGCCGGTCGGAGCGCGAGCCGGTGGGCGATGCCGGGTCCCGTCTCGTCCGGGTCCGCCAGGAGACCGAACATGGCCGCGAGGTCGCCGGCGCCGCGAGCCATAGGGCCGATCACTGTGAGATCCCGGTCGTAGGCCAGCGGTGGGGCGGGCGGCGGCGTGTGCCCGCGCGAGGGCAGCAACCCGAACGAGGGCTTATGCGCGTAGACGCCGGTGAAATGCGCGGGTATTCGCAGCGAGCCCGCGATGTCCGAGCCGATGGACACGGCGCCGAAACCGGCGGCGAGCGCCGCCGCCGACCCGCCGGACGAGCCGCCCGGCGTACGTTCGATGTTCCACGGGTTGTTCGTCGTTCCGTGAAGGGGGTTGTACGTCTGGAGGTCTCCGAGGGCCACGGGCACGTTCGTCTTCCCGAGGATGACGGCGCCGGCGGCCTTGAGCCGGGCGACCGCGACGGCGTCCTCCGCCGGGACGAAGTCCTTGAACGCCGGGATGCCCCACGTCGTCGGCAGCCCGGCGACGTTGAACGACTCCTTGACCGTCATCGGAACCCCGAGCAGCGGCCCGCGCTCGCCTCGGGCCCTGGCCGCGTCAGCGTCACGGGCCGCGAGCAGGGCGCGTTCGAAGTCGCGTACCGGGACCGCGTTGATGTCGCCGTCGTGGCGCTCGATCCGCTCGATCGCCGCTTCAGTGAGTTCGACGGCGGAGACGGTACCGGCGTCCATCGCTGCGATCAGTTCGGCCGCTGTGGAGTAGGCGTGGTCAGGTGTGCTCACGATCGTCCTTTGCCGGGGCGCGAGGTCAGAGTGAGACCGAGGCGCCGGAGAGATCGGCGGCGTCGCGGATGGTCGTGGACGCGTACTCCCAGAGTCGGTCCGCGGCGACGGGATCGACGGCCCACTCTGCCACCATGTCCACCATCGCCTCGGGGCCGCCCGCCGCCATCAGATGGGGGCCGCCCTCGACGACCGGAGCCTCCTGGTTGTTCTCGAAGTAGCGTCCGGTCACGCCTTCGAGGAGCGGTGACGCAGCGAGCAGGACGCTGGTGGCAGCCCCCTCCTCAGGCGTCTTGTAGTGATCCGGAATGGTCGTGTTCCCGTCCGAGTCCGTCGCGCCGATTGCCTGCAGGGTGGCCGCATCCAGGTGACGCAGCAGGTTCGTCAGAATCTGCCCCGGAGAGCAGGCGTTGGCACGGATGCCGTCCTGCGCCCATCGGCGGCTGATCCCGACGGCGAGCAGCACGTCGGCGGTCTTCGACTGCGCATAGGCGATCATGGAGTCGTATGGCTTCCGCTCGAACTGCGGGTCCTCGAAGTCGACCCCCGCCAGCAGGTGCGCACCGGAACTGACCATGACCACGCGTGCCCCCTCCGCCGCCCGAAGGGCCGTTCGCAGGCCTGTCACCAGTGCGAAGTGGCCGAGGTAGTTGGTGGCGAGCTGCATCTCCCAGCCCTGTGCGTTGACCTGGCGCTCGGGCAGCATCATCACGCCCGCGTTGGCGACGACGGCGTCCACCGGGCCGTCCCAGGCCGCGCAGAACGCACGTACCGAGTCCAGGTCGGCGAGGTCGACCGTGGCGACGTCGATGTTCGGGGACTCCTCCACGAGCGGCTTGGCGATGGTGGGGTTACGGGTGGCGATCGTGACGCGTGCGCCTGCGTCGGCGAGGGCGCGGACCGTTGCGGTTCCCAGCCCCGACGCTCCTCCAGTGACGATCATGCGGCGCCCGGTCAAGTCGACCCCGGCGAGAACCTCCGCCGCAGTAGTACGCGCACCGAAGGGAGTAGAGATAAGCGTCATTGCGGTTTCCGTTTCATTTAGACGGTGATGCACCATGCATGGATGTGAAGGCTGAGCCCCGTCGGGTCCATTCGGTTCGCGGACGTAGTCCCCCTCCGTCAGCCCAGGCTGAGCCCTTGGCTCAGGCGCTGCGTCTCACGCGGGTCTGGGCGAAGAGGCTGATGAGCGCCAGCAGGACGGTCAGGGCCGTGTAGCAGACGACGGCAGGGATCTCGCCGAGCGGGCCGACGAGCTGGCCCTCGACGACGATGGGCACGCCGAAGGCGACGTAGGAGACCACGTAGATACCGGCCACGACGCCTGCCCGCTGGTGCGCCGCCGCGAGCGGAAAGATCAGGCGCAGAGCCGCGGAGAAGGACGCCCCGAAGCCGACCCCGGCGACGGCCTGTCCGATGATCATGACGGTCAGGCTTCCGGCGAACACCCCGCCGATGATGCCGACGGCCCCGGCGACGGACGCGTAGATGCCGACGGTCATCGCCCGCCGCGGTTCGATGCGGGCGAACGACAGTCCGACGACGGTCGAGACCGCGGGCGCGATGAACCCGGTCAAGCCGTTCAGCAGGCCGCTGTCCAGGTGGAAGACGCTGCGGACCATGTTCGGCGCCAGCCCTCCGGACAGGCCGGCGAGCATCCAGACCGCGGCGACCACGGGTGCGGCGGCGGCGAACTCCTTCCTGGCGGCGGGCGGAAGCGACACGCGCGGGACCATCGAGCGGAGCGCGCCGGGGGTGCGGGTCATGGTCTCGGGCGACAGGACGACGGCGACGGTCCCGAGAATGGTCAGGACGATGAGGACGGTGAAGGTGATGACGTTCGCCGTGGGCGTGAGCTGGATCGCGAGGCCGGCCAGCAAGGATCCGGCCCCGAGGCCGCCGGTCAGGCCGGCGCTGCCGAGGACCGTGCCCAGGCGCTTCTTTCCCGCAGGGGCGAGTTCCACGAGCACCGCGGTGAAGGCGGCCGTCGCGGCGCCGCTGGAGACGCCCTGCACGATGCGGCCGGCGATCACCCATCCGATGTCGGAGGCGACGAGGAACAGGACGTTCGACACGAGCTGGACGACCAGGGCTCCGACCAGGACCGGGCTCCGGCCGACGTGGTCGGAGAGCGAGCCCAGCGTGAGGGCGGCGGCCAGGAAGCCGATCGCGTACACGGCGAACGCCAGGGTGAGGAGCGACGGTGGGAAGTCCCACTGCTGTTTGTAGAGCACGAGCAGCGGCGTCAGCGCGCCTGCCGCGAGGTAGAGGCTGGTGAACGCGAGCGCCGCGCCCGTCAGGGCGAGTCCGGCGGGGAGAGTGCGCCGGCGGCGGGTCGCGTGCTTCCCGGTGATTACTTGAGATGACAAAACGGGTCCCTGAAGAGACCACGCGCGCATGGGTGCGGTGGTCTGCGAGAAAGTGGTGGCGGCCGGGGTGGACCGGGCCGGATGAACAGGCCTGGGTGGACCAGGGCCGTTGAACGGTCAGTCGCTCTGCGGGCCGGCCCAGTCGCCGTGCGCCACGATGGCGAGGTCTTCGAGGTCGACGTCCCTGCCGGACGCGGTGCGCGCGCCGATCACGACGGGCTCGCCGGTACCCTGTTCCACGAGACGCAGCGGTCCGCCGTCCTCGCCCTGCAGGTGCTTGTTGCCCCACTGCATGAGCGCGAACACGGCAGGGAACAGGTCCCTGCCCTTCTCCGTCAGCAGGTATTCGTAGCGGGTCCGCTTGCCCGGCTCCCGGTAGGGCTGCTTGGTGAACAGACCGATGTCGGTCAGGTCCTTGAGGCGCGCCGCGACGATGGCGTCGCCGATCTTCGTCCGCCGGACGAAGTCGTCGAACCGGGTCGTGCCGTAGAAGGCCTCGCGCAGGACCAGCATCGAGGAGCGCGTGCCGATGGCCTCCATCGACCTGCCGATCGAGCAGTTGTCCAGCCGCCACGTACTCCGATCGGCCAGAACACCTTCGAACGAGAGCGGCATGACGTCCCCTGATTCCTACGCGGGCTGGTCGGTGATGACGACGACGCCTGACGGCGCGTCGAGCAGTTCCACAGTACGGTCAGCGGCGCGGTCGATCCGAACGCGAGGCTCGGCGGGGATCTGCTGTTCGTTGTAGGTGCCGGGCCCGTAGAACTGCCCGTAGCTGAGCACGACGCCGCCCTCGGCGAGAACGGAACGTTCCAGCTCGACGACGGCGTCGGCGTCGGGGCCGTCCGGCAGCTGCCAGGCGACCGTCTGGGCGAGGATCTTGGGCGATCCGCTCTGCCGGGCCGCGTCGATCAGGTTCTGGTTGCCTTCGGTACGGATGCGCGCGTTCAGCTCCGCGTGCTCACCGATCTTGTCCACCTCGTCGGGCAGGTCGGTCAGCTCGTTCAGGATGACGTCCGGGGCGAAGTCGCGAACCGCCTGGATCAACGCGTCGCGGTCGAAGACGTCGCACAGGATCGGCTCGGCGCCGAGCCGGGTCAGCAGGTCGGTCTTGCCGGGCGAGCGGGTCATGCCGCCGACCACGTGCCCTTTTTCGACGAGGCGCGGAATCAGCTGCTGCCCGATCACGCCGGACGCACCGGCCAGAAATATCCTCACGTGCCTCTCCTAGCTTCACGATTTAGTAGTCAGCTTAGGCAGCTGACTACTATTAAGTCAAGTCAGGCGTTGTAGCTCCTGTGAGCGTCCAGCACCGCACCCGTGATGTAAGACGCCCTTCGCGGGTTCTCGCTGAACATGTCGCGCTGAAACTTCAGGACGGAGACCGCCAATTTGGCGTCGGGGTCGTCGTCGGCCAGGTCGATCCCGGACAACAGTCCGGATTCGACGCGCTGGTGCAGGCCGCGGCGACTGAGCGGAACAGGCGGGCAGCGTCGCCGATGGCGGCCTCGTGCAGCAGTGAGCTCGCGCGGTCGAGGGAGCGTTGCCGGCTGGAGATGGCGGGGTCTTCGTAGACCGGGGCGCCTGCCCTCGGCAGGGCGGTGAGGGCGGGCCGCTGGCGGGCGTCGGTCTGCTTGTCGGTGGAGTGCCGCAGACAGACCAGATCAGTCACGCCCGGCATCCGCATGTCGGTTCGTCATGCCACTGTCGCGGGGCTTCGAAGATCGCGGCCGGTCGGTCGGCGGGGGCGTCTCCAGTCGTTGCGACGGCCTCGGCGAGCCAGTCGGAAAATAGCTGGCTACCTGCCTCCGGCATGGCCGCGACGAGCCGTCCTTGGTGCCGAAGTGCCGATAGAGCGGTTCCTTGGACACCCCGATGCGCTCGCACAACTCGGTGACGCCGATGCCGTCGAGTCGGCGCTGGTACAGCAGCGGGGTGGCCGCCTGGAGGATGGCGGCGCGGGTGCGCGCCAGGTCGAGCGTCGTTCCCTTGGTCACTGGCGCGCACAGATGGTACCGATCGGTTCGATCTGCTGCTAGGGTCACAGAACTTACCGAGCGGTTCGATCTCATGGAGCGGCGTCACCATGATCATTATTTGTCGGCGCGATCGTCTTACCGGGGCCGCCCCGCGCGGGGCTGCCGATCGTCGAGTCCTGATGGCCCGTCCGGTGCAGGGACGGTGAGACCGCCGGTGAGGCAGGCGGTATGGCTGGCCGCGGGTACCGCCTCGGCTCTGGGCCTTGCCCGCTTCGCCTATGGTCTGCTCCTGCCGGCCATGCGCGATGATCTGGGCTGGAGTCTGACCCAGGCCGGGGTGATGAGCGCTGCCAACGGGCTCGGCTATCTGGTCGGCGCGCTCGTGACCGCCGCCCTGGTCCGGCGGGTGGGCAGCGCGGCCGCTTTCCGCTGGAGCATGGTGCTGACCTCGGTGGCGCTTGCGGTCACCGCGGTCAGCAGCCACTATCCGGCGCTGCTGGCCGCCAGGGCCGCGGCGGGCGTGACGGGGGCGGTGGTGTTCATCACCGGCGGTGTGATCGCATCGCGGATCGCCACTCGCGCCTCCTCCGGTGCCCCCCTCGTCGTCTACTTCGCCGGCACCGGGCTGGGCATCGTCCTCAGTGGCGCGACCGTTCCGGCACTGGGCACCCATTGGCGCATCGCCTGGGTCGGCATGGGGCTCGCCGCCGGCCTGGCGACCCTGGTGAGCTGGACGGCCGCGAGCCCGGATGGGGAGGAGTCGTCCGCCACCGCAGGACGAGCGCGACTGCGCCCTCTGCGGCGTGTGCTCCTGGCCTACCTGTTGTTCGCAACCGGATACATCACCTACATCACTTTTCTGTCCGCCTACCTCGCTGAGCGCCACGCCCCCCTCACACAGGTGACACTCATCTGGACGGCCTTGGGGACGGCGGTGGTGGCGGCACCGGCACTGTGGAGCCGTCCCATCACCCACTGGCGCGGCGGCACCGCGCTCGCCTCGCTGTTGGTCCTGCTCGCCGGCGGAGCGGCACTCGCCCTGGTATCCCCGGCCCTGCCCCTCGTTCTCGCGTCCGCGATCGTCTATGGCGCGACGTTCATGAGCGTGCCCGCCGCCGTCACCGCGCTGGTCAAGGCCGGAACCCCACCCGCCGACTGGACGGCCACACTGGCGGCCTTCACCACCGTGTTCGCGGTGGGCCAGACCGCCGGTCCGTGGATCGCCGGCATCCTGGCCGATCACACCTCGACCGACGCCACTCTGGCCTGGACCGCGATCCTGTGCGCCGCCGCAGCCGTGATCGCCGCCACTGCAGGCCGCCATCGACCGCCCGCGTCGCCGGCCACCAACGCACCGAACCGGCATCTGAGACCACCCGCACGCCGGCCTTCGCCGGCCACCAGACAAGGAGAACGACAGTGACCACCTTCGTGCTGATTCCCGGCATGTGCCACGGCGGCTGGTGCTTCCACGAGCTCACTGAACAGTTGCGCCGCCACGGGCACCGCGCGTACCCCCTGACCTTGACCGGACTGTCCGAGCGCAGCCATCTCCTGCACAGTGGCGTGAACCTGGACACCCACATCCAGGACGTGACCGGTGTGCTGGCGGCCGAGCAACTGCAGGACGTGGTCCTGGTCGGCCACAGCTACGGCGGAATGGTGATCACCGGAGTCGCCGACCGCATGCCAGAACGCGTCAGATCGCTGATCTACCTGGACGCCGTCGTACCAGGCGACGGCGAATCCATGTGGAACCTGGTCTCCGACAACGAACGGCAGTGGTACCTGGAGGTCACCGAGACCGGCGACGCGGTCCGCCCGATGCCCTTCTTCGACCCGCGAGCCACCCCCCACCCCCTCGCCTCCCTCCTGCAGCCACTACGCGTCACCAACAGCCCCACCCGCAGCCGCCGCGACGTCTACGTGTATGCGGCAGGATGGCCGACCCCATCACCGTTCACCACCACCTACCAGCGACTACGCCAGGACCCCGCATGGACCACCCACGCACTCGACAGCGGGCACAACCTCATGCGCGACGCCCCGCAGGACCTGCTCAAAATCCTGCTCGAAACCGGCGAACCCAGCTGACCTACCTGCGTTTCCGTTGCGGGCCTGTGAGAGCACAAGGGCGTCTCGTCGCGCCGTGTCCCACTGCCGACCCCTCCGCGGAGGTGGCCGCTTGAAAGGTTCCCCACGACGCGAAGCGATGGACAGGGACCGACGCGCGGGGCGGATCAGTTGGACGTGCCGGCCGGTGGGTCGACGACGGTGGTGAGCTGGAGTTTCGTCTCGTCCTCGCTGCCCGGCACGGCGGTCATAATGACGATCTTGAGCTCGGTGTCGCCGTCGGTCAGGACATCGCAGTCCACCGTGACCGGGCCCACCGACGGGTGGTCGACCGTCTTGCGGACCTCCCGGTTCGCGGTCACCTCTCCCTTCGCCCACAACTCGGCGAACCTCTCGTTGCCTGCGCTCAGGTCGCGGACCAGCGCGGCCAGGCGACTGTCCCGGGGGAAGCGGCCGGTGGCGCGGCGCAAGTCGGAGACGAGGGCGGCGTCGGTGGTGTCGGGGTCCGTCTCGGTGACTGGCCACAGCGCGAGCGGGGTGTGATCGG
>NZ_FNFB01000051.1 GCF_900100395.1 Nonomuraea maritima
AGCAGATCATGACCGCGCGAGCAGCCGCCACGGCGAGGTCTCAGGAGACCATCGCCGCATAACCGAGTCTCCACGCTTTCAGGGGATGGACACGTTGGTCCGGGGCGCCGCGTACAGCAGCAGGTACAGCAACGCCGTCTTGCATGATCACACGTCATCAGCCTGTGCCTGCCGCCTGACCAGGTCAGGGGCCTTTCTACAGGGTGACCGTTTCCCGTTTGCAAGCAGGATGTCAGGAGTTCGAATCTCCTAGGCTCCACCGCAGGTCAAAGGCCACTCCCCATGACCGGGACGTGGCCTTTTCGATCTTGTACGGCTGCAAGGCACAGCTACGACATCAAATGCTCTCCACCCACTCGCCCTCCTGAGGGATCGGGAAGCCGTAGCGCTGTGAGATCTCCTTGATGGCCTCCACGCATGCCGACTGCACCGGCTCGCGGTCCACTTACCCGAGCTTCACGCTCGCGTACGACTCGTTCGGGTACGGACCCCGTCCTGCAGCTCATTTTCGTGACTCATGAGGGTCGGATCGGGAACGCCGGTGTTGATCAGAGCGAGGAGGCGGTGGAGGAGCTCAGTGTCGGTGGGGTTTGCTCGCTGGCCCAGGCGATGGCGTTGGTGAGCATGAGGAGGTCGGCGATGCCGATCCGCGCGGGAGCGTTGCCGTGCTGCTGGGCGCGACCGAGCAGGGCGGTTCCGGTGGCGTGGATCGCCTGGTGACAGGCGGCCAGGGCGGTGCTGGTCTCTTTGGTGGGCTGGGCGATCATCTCGGTCGCGACCAGGCCCCGCATGGCGGTCGCGTGGCGGGCGACAGCGCCCAGCCAGATGCGCAGCGCCTCGTCGGGCGACGGATGCTCCAGCAGTTCACGGCCTTGGGCGCAGAGGGTCTCGACGTCGCCGCCGATGATCGCGACCAGGAGGGCTTGGAGGTTGGGAAAGTGGCGGTAGAGAGTGCCGGGGCCGACACCCGCCTGTTGGGCGATTTTGTTGAGCGAGGCATGGGGGCCTTGCTCGTCGAACGCCGCCCGTGCTGCCTGCAGGATCCGGTCACGGTTGTCGCGGGCGTCAGCGCGCTGTGGGCGACGATCGTCCCCCGGACTGCCTGATCAGGCTGTCCGACCGAGCCGACACGAAGTCGGCGAAGTCGCGTTTCTGCTCGTTGTTCAACAGATCTCCTCTGGTCACCTCCTAAGACGCGATCCCCTACCGGACCTATGGCGCGCCAACAAGACCGCCTTGCGCTACAGGCGCATCTCACCGTCGTCGAGTTCGACCAGCTGCTCCCGCACCCGGACCGTGCGCGCTGTCAGGTCGGGGTCATGCCGTCGAAGGGCGATTACTTCGCCCCACCTCAGGCTCGCGAACGTGGCCAGCAGACCAGCGCCCGAAACCGCTTGTCCGTCATCCGATCCGCGATTTGGAGCACCTGAGACACCGGAGCCGCAAGCAGGCCACCGAGGAGGGCTCCCGTTGGTGTGACTCGCCGCCGTCGCGGGGGCGAGGCCGCCTACGTCCTGGCCTCGCTGCGTACACGTCTGACAGAGCGTAGAGCCAAGACAGCAATGCTCGGAAAGCCGATGAGTAGAACGCAAACCATGATGACAGCTGCGGATCCGAAATGCGCCGCAAGAAAGCCGGCAACAGGATAGGCCAGCGGCGCAAGCGCGATGGCGCCCACTTGATCAAACGCTGTGATTCGAGAGAGCTCTTCCACTGGTATTTTCTCTTGCTTGACGGTCGCCCAAGCGATCATGGAAATCTCCGTGCCGATACCAGCGAGAACTGCTGAAACGAGGACAGCGCTGTTGGGCCAGGAGAGGCCGAGTCCCAGGAGCGGGAAGCAGAGAAGTGAAGAGCTGAGATTGGCCGCGACGAGAGGACGGTGTGGCCGCCAGGCGAGCATGACGAGGCCGCCGCTGACAAGTCCGATTGCGTAGCACGATACGACGGCACCCCAGAAGGTGCTGCCACCTCGTGCGGCGGCGGTCACTGGACCGAGGAGCTGGAACCCTGCCAGCCATGCCATGCCCCCGACGGTCATGACCAACGTGCAAGCCGCGAGCCACCTCCGAGATACGAAGAGACCCCACCCTTCGATCATCGATGCGATGGGAGATATTCGAACTTTTGGCGGCAGGGAGATGGTAAGGCGAAACAGCAGCGCGCATGCGATGAAGAAAGAAAGGCCATCCCAGATCAAGAGGGTCGACGCGCCGGCGGCAGCGACAAGTATGCCTGCGACAACAGGCCCGATGGCTCGGATAGAGCTAGTTGTCAGTCTGACCAGCGCATTCGCGCGAGCAAGGTGACTCTTTCCCACAAGCTGTGGCAGGATGCCGCCTGCGGCGGGCGAATAAAAGGCATTGGCTGCGCCGTAGACCGTGGCGAGGGCGGCCACGAGTGGAACGCCGCCCACGTTGAACGCCATGGTGAGTGCGATGGCCACCTGCGCCGTTCCGCTGACAAGGTTGGCGCTCGCCATGATCCGGCTTCGGGACCAGCGGTCTCCTACGACGCCTCCGATAAGCAGGAGTACCACATTGGGCAAGACCTGGGCAGTCAGCACAGTGCCAAGGGCTGCAGGCGAGCCGGAGTGCTCAAGGACGCCGAAAGCAAGTGCGACCGGCGCCATGGAGGAGCCGGCCGCGGATATTGAAATACTGGCATAGTAGCGACGGAAATTTCGTTGGCGAAAGAGAGTGGAAATCTCTTCCTTCAAGGTTGCTTCGGGGCTCGTCGTCACTTCGGATTCGGGCATGATGAGAAAATTGCGCCCTTGGGTTCAAGTTTGGGTAGTGGAATTGTCTTCAAGCGTGCGCGAAGCCGGCCATGGGATGGCGTCAGGTGGTCGCTGAGTTCCAGCCCTGTCGACACAGTTGCGGCCTACCGGTCCCAGGCGAGTAGGGCCGGTTCGGTTGGAAGGTTGCCCGAGAGGTGGTCTTCTACCAGCGTGGGAAGGCCGGGGGGAAGGATTTGTTCCGTGGTGTCGTGCAGCTCGTGCAGGGTCCACCAGCGGAAGCAGTCGAGCCGCGACTGTTCGAATTCTTCCATTTCCGACGTGTCGATCTCCAGGCTGGGGACGCGGTGCACGAAGAAGTGATGTTTCGAGCGCATCACCTCGCCGTCGTCGCGGACCCAGACCCCGTCGCTGAACGCCACCGCTGGACCGAGTGCTGAGGGCTCGACCCGGTAGCCGATCTCTTCACGTAGTTCCCTGGCTGCGGCGACCTCGGGGGTCTCGCCGGGATTGAGGCGGCCGCCTGGAGTGAACCAGGCCGATCCGCCGTTCTTGGCCCACCGGGGTGCGCGGTAGAGGAGGACCCTGTCCTCGTCGTCGACGACGATCACACGAGCGGCCACGACGAGATCGGGCGCGGGGTGGTGCCAGTCGATGACGTACGGCTCAACCGGGATCTCGCCCTTGAGCAGCGGCTCAAGTAGATCGGGCAGGTTACGTGGGATCAGCTTTTCGGTCGTGTCCCGCAGTTCATCCAAGGACCACAAGCGGTATGTGTCGAGAAGTGAGCGTTCGAGCTCTTCCATCGCTGAGATGTCCACCGTGACCGCCGGGACACGGAGCAGGAAGTAGTGGTCGGTGGCGTAGCGGAGAGTGTCATCGGAACCCACCCAGTAACCCTCGCTCACGGCGACTACCGGGCCGAACTTCTCCGGCTCCACCTTCAGACCCGTCTCTTCACGGAGTTCACGGGCGGCCGCCACCGCCAGGTCTTCGCCGCTGTGGACGCCGCCACCTGGGGTGAACCAGGCCACGTCGGAGTTATTCACGGGTCCTTGACCACGGAAGAGCAAGATGCGGTCGTGATCGTCGAGGAGAAGGATGCGGGCGGTAGGCCGCATGATCGGCTCGGGCACAAGGGCGACCCTACCGGTCGAACACCAGAGTGCCCGGCCCTCAGGCGGCCGGCTCAGACACCCCACAGGGGATCTTGGTTGCTCTCCTCCGATCAGGTGAGTTGCACGCCTTCGTTGCGATCACCATCGACGAGATGGCGGGATGCCCCGTCGCCGCACAGGACGCCGTACGTGCTTGGGGGTGGTCGACGATTTCTCACCCTGGCTCACCGGATGTAGCTGCGCGCCGTGCTGGTACAGGCCATCAGCCGTGGGAAACTGCGTGCCTGTGACGCGCTCTGACTTAGCTCGCCGGATTCATTCCGCAGCCCATCTCACTGGCCACTTCGTGCTCCGCTCTGGACGTACCGCCACTGAGTACTTCGACAAGTACAAGTTCGAGGGCGATCCCATTCTGCTGGATGAGATCGCTCAGGCCATGGCTCCCTTGGTCCCGCGGGACATCGAGGTGTTGGCCGGGCTGGAGATGGGCGGGATCCCGGTGGTAACCGCCCTGGGCCGGCACACCGGCCTGCCATGTGCGTTCGTTCGTAAGCAGGCCAAGACGTACGGAACCTGTCGTCTGGCTGAAGGCGCCGATGTGGTGGGACGGCGGGTTCTGGTTGTTGAAGATGTTGTCACCAGCGGGGGCCAGATCGCCGTATCCACCGCTGACCTCCGGAACTCAGGGGCCCAGGTCAGCGAGGCATTGTGCGTCATCGACCGGGAACAAGGAGGTGCGGCAGCGCTGGCTGCAAAAGGCATCAGCCTTTCGTCGCTGTTGACGGCCACCGACCTGCGCATGACCAGCTGACCCACAGCACTGGAACTCAACTTACGTGTTCACGCATCAGGGTGCCGTGATCACAAGGGTTTTCAGTTGCAGTCTCGTCATCGCGTGCCCGATCGGGCCCCTGACGGTGAAGTTGATCACGGGTGCCGAGCGGTGTAATGCCGCAGCTCAGGCACTGCCCATGCGATCGCTGCCACGGTCACCGTGGCAAGTAGCCCACCGGCGCAGATCACCACTCGGAGGCCGAAGATCGATGCGGCGGCCCCGTGCAGCAGATTCGCTATCTGTGGACCCCCGATGAGGACGACGGTGAGCGATCCCTGGATTCGGCCGCGCATGGCGTCGTCGGTGAGTGCCTGAGAGATGGCGTTGCGGAAGGTGCTCAGCACGAAGTTCACCGCACCGCCGAGGACGAGCGCCGCCAGCGCGATCCACAGGTGTGCGGCCAGTCCGAGGATCACGACGGTGATGCCCCATGCTGCGGCGGCCGCAGCCATGAGGGCGCCGTGGCGGCGGGCGCGGGTGAAGGTGCCCGACAACAGGCCGACCGCGAAAACCCCGGTCGGGTAGGCGGCGTAGAGCAAGCCCAATGCGGGGCCGCCTCCCGCCGGGCCGCCGTAGGTGTGTTGGGCCAGTTCGGGGAAAAGCGCGATCGGCATGCCGAAGACCATCGCCGCGAGGTCCACCATCAGTACCGCCACGAGCAGCCGGCTGGCGGCCAAGTACCGGAATCCGGCGAGCACCTGGCCGATCGTGGAACGGCCTTGGCGGTGCTGCGCCGCCGGGTCGTTCGACGATCCGGCCTGATGGGGGAGGGGCGGCAGCGACGGCAGTTTCGCGACGGCCCACACGACAGCCAGCAGCGCGACGGCGTCGAACAGGTACAGCGTGCCCAGCCCGACAACCGGGATCAAGGCGCCGGCCAGCACCGGGCCCAGGATCGACCCCGCGTAACGGACCAGGGAGCTGAGGCTGTTGGCCGCTGGTAACAACTCGACCGGGACGAGGCGGGGCACCACGGCGCCCATCGTGGTCATGATTGACCCGAAGGTCAGCCCTTGGCACGCCACCAACACCAACAAGACGGGTACCGAGGAAGCACCCATCGCCGCCTGGGCCCAAAAAGCCGCGTAGGTCACCGCCAGCCCGCAGTTGGCGGCGAGCAGCAGCCTCCGCCGGTCCATGACGTCGGCAAGGGCGCCACCCCATAGCGCCGCCACGACCAGCGCCACGAACGACACCGCGGCGGCGACGCCCACGGTCGCCGACGAGCCGGTCATCGTGAACAGTTGGGTCGGTACGGCGGCCACACTGAACGAACCGCCCACCGCGCACACCGCCGAGGCCACCCACAACCGTCGGTAGGCCGCGATGGCCAGCGGGCGGCTGTCAACCGTGTAGCTACCGAGCGATCGGACCCTTGACGTGGTCAACATCCGGGCACGCCGTCACGGATGGCCGGCGTTTCCAGCCGCACCACATCGGCGACCACGCAGGCGATGTTGTCGGGGGCACCTGCGGCGTACGCCTGCGCGACCAGCCCGTCGAGCACCTGCTCGGGTCCACCCGGCCCGTTCAGCACCTCGCGCAGCGATCCGGCCGGTACGACGGCGGACAGCCCGTCCGAGCACAACAGGTACCGGTCACCGGCCACGGCCTCGTGCAACGAAAGGTCCGGCCGGGCCCCGCCTGTACCGGTCAGGGCCCGTACCAACAACGAGCGTTGCGGATGTGAGGCCGCCTCCTCCGCGGTCAGCCGGCCCTCGTCGACCAGCGACTGGACGTAGGTGTGATCCTGGGTGATCTGGAACAGCTCCCCGTCGCGCACCAGGTACGCCCGGGTGTCACCGATGTGCACCAGCGCCAGCCGGGACCCCGACCACAGCAGCGCGGTCAACGTGGTGACCGCCTCACCTGACGGTGTCGAGGCAGCGATGTCCTGGATCGCCCGGTCGGCATCAGCGACCGCATCGGCCAGCGCACCGAGCAGATCCTCGGCCGGCACGGTCAAGGTTTCCAGCGGCTTGAGCGCGTCGACGGCTGCGGTGCTCGCGCGGTCACCCCCAGGGCCGAGGACCCCGTCAGCCACCGCCAGCAACCGGGCGCCGGCGTACGCGGTGTCCTCGTTGCTCGTACGGACCAGTCCCAACTCCGACCGAGCGGCGTAACGGATCCCCAGCATGGTCGCGGCGTCTTCCACGGCGCTGCCTCTTCCCGAGAGATAGTCGACGAGGAAGGTGGCCAACCGCCCACGGGCGGCGGTCTCGGCCAGCACCTGCTCCCAGTAAGCGGCGACCTCCTCGGCCGCCGCCGGCGCGGGCAGGGCACACACCCGCCGGATACGGGCGAGCGGCATGCCCACCCTCCGCAACCAGGCGATCAACCGGGCCTGCTCCAGCTGCGCCGGATCGTAGAACCGGTATCCCGACTCGCCGTCCACCGCGGCCGGCCGCAGCAACCCGAGTTCGTCATAGAGCCGCAGCGCCTTGGGCGACAGCTGCGCGGCCCGGGCGAACGCCCCGATCGTCAGCAGCTCCTGCACCACTCCTCCTCGTTCCGGCCACCGTAGCCGGTGCCGACGATGCTGGGGCTTCACCCAGGGGGAAGGTCAACACAGGGCATCGTCTGCCAAGCCGGAAGCCGATAACTGCGGATCAGTGGCATGTCGGGACGATAGCGGCGACCGCTGGACAGGCGGTGAGCGTCCACGTGAGAACTGCATCCTGGCCGGGTGAGGAGGCACGACGCGACGTGATCGCGCGGGCCATCAAGGGCGGTCGACGGGAGGCACTCGCGGACGCTCGCGGGCCGTCGCTCTCGCGGGTGGAGGCCATCTCGCAGGGAGATCAGGCCGATTTGCGAGCAGGATGTCAGAAGGCTCCACTCATATGACAGGCCCAGGCCGTTGGCCTGGTCTTTCGCTTCCTGCGGGCCTCGGTTGTGGGGCCGTACTCGATGGCTTCTTGGTCAGTGCGCCGTGTGCGTGAGGGTGTCAAGCCTGTGTGCGACCTCGCGCCGGCGCTCGTCGGTGGAGCGCTGGTAGCGCTGGGTTGTGCGGCGCCCCGTTAGATCAGGCCTGCCGGTTCTTCCCTGGCCGGCCGTGGTGGGTGATCGTTGTCGGTACGGTTCACGTCGACGTCGATCGGCCGGCGGCCGGCCGGGAGGGACACCGCCCTCGGTGGAGCCGGTTACAGGACTCCTGCGTCCCGCGCCGTCCATAGCGAGGGGATCAGCGGGCGGTAGCCCAGTTCGTGACGGATGCGCGTCGTCGACATCACGCCGTGCCACGGATCCGGGACGTCCTTGTCGTAGGCGTCCTGCGGCACCGGCAGCTCATGGAACTGGAAGAGGTCGGCCATGCTGACCGGGGCATCGTCGGCGATGTTGTAGACGCCGTGTGCCCCGGGCGCGTACAGCAGCCGCCGCAGGCCCTGCGCCACATCCAGATGGTGGCCCATGTGCAGGCGCTGCATGGCGGGCCACTTCAGTGCCCACTCCATCACGTTGGCCAGATGCGGGTCCCCGTCGCCGTAGACGAACGGCAACCGTCCGATGCGGAGGTCGTCGAGGCCGTCCATGGCCCTGAGCGCACGCTCGGCCTCCCACTTGGACTCGGGGTAGGCGCCCCACAGATGACCACCCGGCACCGTCTCGTCGCTCTCGACCAGCGCCCTGCCGCGCCCCGCGCCGTACACGAGACCGGTGCTGACCTGCACGAACCGCCGCACGCCCGAAGCCGCCGCGGCCCGGCCGAGCTCGATGGCCGCGTCCCGGTTGACCGCCCGCGCCTCCTCGTCCGGCACCCCGCGGAACGCGGCGGCGACGTTCACCACCGCGTCGACGCCGGCCGTCGCCTTGCCGAGTACCTCCACGTCACGCAGATCGCCGACCAGCACCTGGGCGCCGATTTCCGCGAACCGCTCGCCGCGCGCCGCGTCCCGCACCAGGACCCGTACCTGGTCGCCGGGCGCCGCGCTCTGCAACAGCCGCGGTACGAACCGCCGCCCGACCTGGCCCGTCGCTCCTGTCACCAAAATCAGCATGGCCGCCTCCTCATCGTCGTAGCCACCTTCGAAGCGTGTGGGACGGACGGGATCGGCGGGAGAGACGCGGTCATCCAGGGACCGGCACTCCCTGGATACAAGCCCGGGAGCAGGGCATCCTCGAACAGTGGACCGTACCGAACTCGCCGACTTCCTGCGTCGCGCCCGCACCCGGCTGGCCCCCTCCGACGTGGGCCTGAACGCGGGTCCGCGGCGCCGCACCCCGGGCCTGCGCCGCGAGGAGGTGGCGCAGCTCACCGGGATGTCCACCGACTACTACACGCGGCTGGAACAGCGCCGCGGCTCCCACCCGTCGCGGCAGATGCTCACCGCTCTCGCCCGCGCCCTGCGGCTCACGGACGTGGAGCGCGACCACCTGTTCCACCTGGCGGGCCAGGAGCCGCCCCGGCCCGGCGGCTCCTCGGACCACGTCCGCCCTGGGCTGCTGCTGGTTCTGGACCGGCTGCACGACCTCCCGGCGTCGGTGCTCAGCGACTGGGGCCAGATGCTCGCACAGAACACCATGTCAGTGGCCCTGACCGGCGACCATGTGGGGACGAACGTGATCCGCCGCTGGTTCACGGTGCCGGGAGCACGGGACCTGGCCCCGCCCGAGAACCACGAGGAGCATGCCCGCGCGCACGTGGCGAGCCTGCGTGCGGTCACCGCGGCACGCCCCGACGACCCAGGCCCCGCCGCCCTCGTGGCCGAACTCCGCGCCGCGTCACCTGAGTTCGAGGAGCTCTGGGAGTCGCATGATGTCGTGGTACGCCGCCCGTCGCCGAAGCGTTTCGTGCACCCCGTGGTCGGTGTCCTCGACCTCGACTGCGAGGTGCTGGTCAGCGACGGCCACAGCCAGCAACTCGTCGTGCACTCGGCGCGGCCGGGCACCGAGACGTACCAGCGGCTCGAACTGCTGCGGGTCCTCGGCCTCCAGGACCTGACCCCCAGCTCCTAGAAGAGGCTTGGCGCCGTACCGATGCTCATCGCTTCTACGGTTCCCTCGGCTTCGTTCGCAGTCACGACGGGTTCAAGCTGTCGTTGTAGAGATCTGAGATCTGGTGGTCCGAGGGCGCGGAAGGCAGATCACCGCGGCGATACCTGCGAAGATCAACAGGATGGGCAACGCCGTCTGCTGCCACGGCCACGCCGGGCCGTCCAGTCGCAGGTCGTCGGTCGGCAACTCCATGGTCTCGGCGGTCCAGCGGGCGGTGGCCACGTCCGTTGTCCTGGCCAGGTCCCGCACGGCGTCGTTGTAGGCGAAGTCCTGTCCGGAGTGGACGTACACCGGCTCCAGGCCGTCGGGGACCTGGCCCAGGCGAACGCCTGCTCCTGGTACGAGCAAGCGATCCAGGTCAGGGGCCGCGCCGGCGAGATCGGCGCGGGGCAGGAACGTCAGGCCGTGCCGTGACCGGATCGGGCCGCCGTCCGCGCTCACGGCCAACATCCGGTCCGCGAGCGACTTGTCGTGCGTCTCGAACACCGACGCCAGGTCGATCTCGCCGACGCCCGGCGTCAGCATCACACCGACGGTCGGCGGCGCCCACGTCCAACCCGCGTTGATGATCGCGGCCGGGGCGGGCATGGCGATGCCGGTCACGACCGGCGGCGTGTTGCCGTAGTACCGCCAGCGCACGGCCTTGGCCGCGTTCGCCGCCACCGTCGAACCGGCCAGCCGCTCGATCATGTGCAGGGTTCCGTCGATGCCGGACAACACGCCCGCGGTCGTGACGACGGTACCGCTGTCGACGAAACGCTTGCCGTGCACCCAGTTCACCGCGGGATAGTCCGACTCGAACGAGCCGATCCGCATCCAGTGCGCGGTCGCGGGCCGGCCGTCGAGCAGACCCGCCGAGGCGAGGACGCCGGCGCCGTTGCACACGCTCAGCAACAGCGCACCGCGGCTCGCCTGGTCACGCAGCCACGTCGTGACCGGAGCGGTACTGGGCTCGCCGACGTCCGGCATCGCCGGGACGACCGCGAGCGTCGGCGCGGCACCGCCGGTGAGTTCGGCGAGATCCGCGAAGCTCAGATCCGGCACCAGGTCCAGACCACCGGTCAACGGCAGCGGACGCCTTCGCGACGCGACGGTGTAGACGTTGAACCGGCCCGAGGCGGCCAGGATCTCGTACGGGGCAAGGGCGTCCGACACGACGGCTCCGTTGTCGCCGATCACCACGACCGCTGTCGGTTCGGCGGGGTCGAAAGCCAGGGGAGTGGCAGCCGGAACGGGCCGCTCCGGCCCGGGTGCGGACAGGGCGTCGAACGTGGCGAGGGCGGAGATCGTCCCGCCCGCCATCGGAATCAGGAGAACCGCGATCACCGCGAGCGCGCGGCCCAGGAAAGTACGCATCGAAACCTCAGTGCCAGTAGTGGTCGCGGCGCCACACCATGGCTGCCAGCATGAGCGGGAACATGATCACGTGCCCGGCCGTCATCAACCCCATGGCCGACAACGCCCCTAGCCAGAACGGCACCAGCAGGACGAGGAACGGTAAGTACATCGCGGCGGCCATCTCACCGATCCGCGCCCACGAATGTCTGCGTAAGGCCATCGCCACGGTCATCCCGATGGTCATGTCGGTCGCCATGACGAGCGCGTGGACCTCCGGCAGCGCCGTCCAGGCATCCGGCCACAGCGGCGCCAGCGCGAACATCCCGGCGAGCATGGCGATCACCATCTCGACGTAGTGCCACGCGAACCGGCCCAGCTTGCGACCCGTACTCCGGGTGATTCCCTTGGTCGTCATGACGTCCTCTTGGATTCGGCATCGACTGATACCGACAAGAGTCGTCGCCGGCCGCCGTCCTGCCCTGTGCCGAAGGTCACGACCGAGGTCATGACGTGGTCATGACCCGGGGGGATCGTCAGAGCAAACCGAGTGACCGTGCGCGTAATGCGGCCTGGGTACGGTCGCGGGCGTTCAGCTTCGACAGGACGTTGGTGACGTGGTTCTTCACGGTGCCCTCGGCCAGGTGGAGCGTTGTGGCGATCTCGCGGTTGCTGTTGCCGGTGGCGAGGAGGCGGAGAACGTCGAGTTCGCGGTCGGACAGCGGCACGACCAACGGCTGCGGTTCAGGGGCGCCGGTCGAGGGCAGGCGGACGAACTGGGCGACCACCTTCGCGGCGACGGACGGCTGTAACACCGACTCGCCGCGGGCGGCGGCCAGTACGGCCTCGATCAGCTGAGCCGAGGAGACGTCCTTCAGCAGGTAGCCCAGAGCGCCGGCGCGAAGGGCGGCGAACACGTCCTCCTCGTCGTCGAACGTCGTCAGCGCGATGATGCCGATGCCGGGGTGGTCGGTACGTAAGCGGCGGGTCGCGGCGACGCCGTCCAGGACGGGCATGCGCAGATCCATCAGGACGACGTCCGGGGTGAGTGCGGCGGCCTGGCGGATCGCCTCGTCGCCGTTGCCCGCCTCGCCGACGACCTCGATGGCGTCGTGCGTGGCCAGGAGGGTGGCCAGGGCCTCGCGGAACAGAGCCTGGTCGTCGACCAACAGGACGCGGACCTGGCTCATCCGGGAACCTCCATGCTCAAGGTGTAGCCCGCTCCGGGTGCCGACTCGACGCTCAACCGTCCGCCCAGGTGCTCGGCGCGTTCCCTGAGCCCGACCAGGCCGAAACCGGACGCGGGCGCCGAAGCGGAACCCGCGCCGTCGTCGCGGACGGACAGCCGGACGGCGGTGTCAGCGTAGTCCAGAGCCACGTCGGCACGGGTTGCCTGGGCGTGCTTGCGGACGTTGGTCAGACCCTCCTGCGCCGCACGGAACAAGGCCTCGCGCGTCTCGTCGGACAACAGCCGTCGCTCGCCGGATATCGCGACGCTGGTGGTCACGCCCGCGGCGGATGTCAGCTCGGCCAACGCCTGCAGGGCATCGGGCAGGGGAGGGATGTCGCGTGGTTCGCGCAACGTGCGGACCGAACGGCGTACCTCTGCCAGTGCGGCCTCGGCCTGCTCCTGGGCCTTGGAGAGGACCTCGTCGGCCTTCGCGGTGTCGGTCGGCAGGATCGCACGCGCGGCCTTGACCTGCATCTGGACGACGGTGAGCGAGTGCCCGAGCCCGTCGTGGATGTCGCGTGCGACCCGGTTGCGTTCCTGCACGGTCGCGAGCCGCTCCGCCTGCGCGGCGTAGTCACGCAACCGCTCGTGCGCCTCGGCCAGTTCGACGCGGGCGCGTTGTTCGCGTTGCAGCAGTTCCGTCACGATCGCGGCGAACATCGCGGCGACAAGTATGCCGAGCCCTTCCCGCAGCCCTTCGTCCCACGACATGCCGAGGTGGACGAACGGGACCAGCCCGACCACGACCGCCGTCGCGGCGATCGGCAGCCGTAGCAGCACGCACTGGCTGACCAGCACGACGAGCAGAAGCGTCGCGGCGACCCCCGCGTTCAGCGAGAACACGACGAACGCGATCGGCAGCTGCACGGCGACGTACCCGAGCGACCAGGCCGGCTGATTGCGCGCCCGCACCCACGAGAAGCCGGCGGTGGCCAGTACGGTGAACACCGCGCCGAGCACGAGCGACGGCAGCGACTCTCCGGATGCGACGACCCCGATCAGCAGCACGAGCAACGTGCCGAAGGTCAGCACGGTCAGGGCCCGGTTCATCCGCTCACTGTGATCCGTTCAGCGGTGCACGGTCAACTCACGGTGGGCAAGCCTGTTGCGTCCGGATCGTCCAGGTGTGACGTGTCGTCGAGGTCGATCACCATGTCGCCGAGGAACTCGGCACCGCACCGACGGCAGAAAGCTCCCTCTTCCGCGCCGTCGACAACGGATTCCCCTTCTGAGCCCGGGTAGCCGAGATACCACTGCCCGTGCATCATGACCATCAGCTGCGGCCATCGCGGGTCACAGGAACACAGAGAGTTCCTGGGCTCCCGCGCCCAGGAGAACGGGGGCGGAGCTTCCGGGTCGAGGACGAAGTTGCCCGGATACGTCGCACCGCAGGGGGTGCAGGTCGGGGGGGCCGTGGAGACCCCTAGCGGGTACGCCCTGTCGCGTGCCCACCCACCGAGCCGACAGACCCTACCTTCGCCAACTGCCCGTCACAGGCTGATCACCGGGCCATCAAGGTGGTCAACATCAGGTCGGGGAGCGGCCCTTTTCGATCTTGTACGGACTTCTACGGAAGGCTGGGCCGGCCGATGAGGGACTCGGTGATCTGGCGGGTGGTCTGGGCGGCGATTCCTGGGTTGGTGGCGGCGTAGCTGGTGTAGGCGTTCAGGCCGGTGGCGAGGGCCCAGCCGCGGCCGCGGGTCCAGGTGGCGTCGTCCACATCGAGTGTGGCGCGGAAGACGGCGCGGCTGTCGGCGGACAGCAGGGTGTAGGCGATCATCAGATCGCAGGCCGGGTCGCCGATGCCGAGTCCGCCGAAGTCGATGACCGCGCTGAGGCGGCCGTCGAGGGTCAGCAGGTTGCCGGTGTGGAAGTCGCCGTGGAACCAGACCGGAGGGCGGTCCCATTCTGGGGCGCTCATGGCCGCGTTCCACAGGTCGGTCATGGCGGTGGCGTCGAACACGTCGTGAGTTCTTGCGATGGCGGCCCGTGTGGCGCGATCGCGGCTCGCCAACGGCTGGGCGGTGAGGTCGTCGCGCGCCTCCACGTCCTCGGACCTGAACTGCTGAAGGGCGGCCAGGAATTCCGCCAGTTGGACTGCTGCCGAGGATGAGTCGGCCAGCGCCTCGACGGTTGCCACCTCGCCCTCCAGCCAGCGGGACACCGCCCACCGCCACGGATAACCGAAGTCGGGCTCACCAACTGCCACCGGTACCGGGATGGCCAGGGGCAGGTGCGGGGCGAGTCGGGGCAGCCACTCCAGTTCCTTCTCGGCCTGTCCGATGGCACCGCCGTGGCGGGGTATCCGGACGGACAGCTGCCCGCCCAACCGGTAGATCACATGATCGGAGCCGGCCGGATCGAGGAGCTCCAGAGGCAACGCGGCCCACTGCGGGAACTGCGTGTCAACCAGCCTCCTGACCAGTGCGGCATTGATCGTGGGGCGGGTGTCCGCGGTTCTCACGGTCGCCAAGAGCACCTCCTGCGATCGGCCCAGGCCGGACTGTCACAGTGCACTGCGGCTGCTTGCCTGTCGACCGGATTTTCCCCGGCCGGACCGGCTTGTCTCATGGCGAAGACCGGCAACAGTGCAGGAGCGCGTCTCGCCACTTCGCGGCGACGCTTGCGGCAGACGAGTGGTTCGAACTTCTGAGGCCGGGGATCTGTGTCGCCGCGCTCCGGCTGCGGCTTGGTTTCTGGCGGGAAGTGCCGCCAGTGGAGCAGCTGATTCGGTCTGTTTCTCCGTCATACTGCGGTCATGTCTTCTCTTGTGCGTCATGTGACCGTTGACTGTGCGGACGCCTATCAGCTCGGGACGTTCTGGGCGGAGGTGCTGGACGCCAAGCTCGGTGAGGATGATCATCCTGGTGACCCCGAGGCCCTGGTTGAGGCGGAGGGCGCCGCGATCCTGTTCGTCACCGTGCCCGACGCCAAGACGGTGAAGAACCGGATCCACTTCGACATCCAGCCCAAGGACCGTACTCGCGACGAGGAAGTCGAGCGTCTGCTCTCCCTCGGCGCCACGCTGGTCGGCGACCGCCGCCGCCCCGACGGCTCCGGCTGGGTCACTCTCGCCGACCCCGAAGGCAACGAGTTCTGCGTCGAGCGCAGCGCCGCCGAGCGCGCCGCCACCACCTCCTGACCTCCGCCCGCCGTCCAGGCGTGCGGCGCCGTTGGGGAGTCCGTCGAGCGTTGTGGTTTCCTACCTTCGGAGCGCATGAGCCCAGTGCTCAATGCTCCGTCACGACTGGCACTGGGCGGGGGGCGGGCACGTGGACCCTGATGCGGAGTTGTTCGTCGGCCGTACGCGTGAGTCCGAGCGGCTTCGGTACTGCGCGGGCAAGGTCAGGGAAGGTGACTCCTGGCTGGCCGTCATCGAGGGTGAGGCCGGCATCGGCAAGAGCGCCCTCGTACGCAGGTTCGCCGCGTCACTGGACGACTTCACGGTCCTCCGGGCGATCGGCGACCCGTCGGAGGCCGACCTGCCCTACGGCGTGATCGGACAGCTCAGCCGGCACGTGGATCGAGCGGTGCTGCAAGAGTTCCCCCTGCTGGCCGAGGTGCCGTCCGCGGAGACGAATCCGCACGTGGTCGGCGGGCAGTTGCTGCTTCTGCTGGGCGCGTTGCAGGAGTCGGGGAACCCCGTCGCTGTGGTCGTGGACGACGTCCAGTGGGCGGACCGGCTGTCGGTCCAGACGTTGGGCTTCGTTCTGCGCCGCCTCTGGGCGGACCGGGTCCTGACGATTCTGGTGACCCGGCCGGAAGAGGACGGCGACCCGCTGGAGAGGCTGCTGCGCTCGTCGGAGCGGACGGTGAAAATCGATCTGGGCGGGCTCGGCGGCGCCGAGATCGCGCAGCTGGTGGAGGCCCTGATCGAAGGCCGGTTGGCGCCGGGTCTGGCCGACCGGCTGCACGCCTACACCCGAGGGCACCCGCTGTACGTCCGGACCGTGCTGTCGGAGATTCCGGCCGACGTGCTGCGCGACGGCGGGTTGGAGCGCTGGCCCGTCCCGCGATCTCTGCAGGTCGGGATCAGGGCGCAGCTGGACCGTCTCCCACAGGAGTCCCGCGAACTCCTGGAGGCGATGGCGGTGCTGGACGCGCGGGTTCCGCTGTCGGCGGCCGGTCGGCTCGCCGACCTCCAGGACCCGGCGCGCGCACTCGGGCCCGCGCTGGCTGCAGGGCTCGCGCTGTGGTGGCCCAAGGAGCCGCAGAGCCCCGTCGCCGTGGTGCACGCGCTCCAGCGCGACACGATCTATGACTCGCTCACCCCTGAACGGCGTCGCTCCCTGCACGCCGGTGCGGCCGAGCTCGTGGGCACGGCCGCCGGCTGGGCCCATCGGGTCGCGGCTGCCGCGACCACCGACGCCCGCCTCGCGGACGAGCTCGACCGGTCGGGAACGGAAGAGGCGGCGGGCGGACGCAACGCCGTCGCCGCCACGCGCCTCCTGTGGGCCTCGTCCCTGTCGGCCGACCGCGCGGATCGCGAACGACGGCTCCTCACCGCCTGCGCCCAGTCGCTGCTCACCATGCAGCCCGGCTGGGCCGCGAACCTGCGGCAGCAGGTGGAGGACTGCTCGCCGGGGCCGCTGCGCGACTGCGTCCTGGGGGCCCTGGACATGATGGCGGGCCGGTTCGCCACCGCCGAGGCGCACCTCACCCAGGCATGGCAGGAGGCCATGTCGCTCCAGAACCCCGGCTGGGTCGCCGTACTGGCCGGTACCTTCCTGACCCACATCACGCTCTGGCGCGGGCGGGGCGCCGAGACGGTGGAGATCGCCCGCCGCACCCTGACGGTAGGCGATCTCGACCCGGCCACGACCGATTTCACCCGCGCGGCCCTGGCGACCGGCCGGCTTTGGCACGAAGGTCCGCGCGCGGCGTTGCTGGACCTCGCGCATCTGCCGGTCCAGGGCACCGCGGCGCCCAACCACCATCTCGACACGCTGGCCACCCGTGGCGTCCTGCGACTGTTCCTGGGCGAGCTCTCCGCGGCGCGCGCCGACCTCCAGGTCGTGGTGCAACGCGACCAGCAGGGGGCCGGATCCAAGTTCGGCCCCCTGACGCTCTCCCTCCTGTCCGTCGTCCACTACGTCGCGGGCGACTGGGACGAGAGCGAGTCCACCGCGGAGCGGGCCCTCGCCGTCGCGTCGTCCCAGGACCAGCTGGCGGGCGAGGCCCCGGCCGGATTCGCGGCCGTCTGCGTCAGGGCCGGCCGCGGCGAGTGGGACGTCGCCCAGCGGCACCTCGTCGACCTGGCGCGGATCGCGCAGTCCCTCGGCTCGGCGGCCGAGATCGTCTACTCGTCCCTGGCGGCCGCGACCGTGGCACAGGCCAGGGCCGACCACACGGCCATGCTGCGCTCGCTCCGGCCGCTGCTCGACGGGACGTCCTTCCGTCTGCTGCACAAGCCCTTCTGGATGTGGCAGCAGTCGCTGCTCGTCGAGGCGCTGACCGGCACCGGACGGGTGGACGCCGCAGCGGTGGCCCTGCGTGAGCTGCGGGCGGCCTACGACGACGACGGCTATCCCGGGGTCGTCATCGCCGGACTCGGAGGCCGGCTCGCCGAAGCCCAGGGCCGTCCGTACGACGCCCTCGCGATCTACGAGGAGGCCGTCGCCGCCGACGCGGACACCGCGCCCCTCTACCGGGCTGTCGTGGAGCAGGCGTACGGAAGGCTTCTCCTGGCCACCGGCTCCGCGTCGCGACGGCACGCGGCGGTGTGGCTTCACCAGGCTCACGGCCGTTTCAGCGCGCTGCGCGCCGCCCCGTACGTCCGGCGGTGCGAGGCCGATCTGTCGGCGAGCGGGCTCACGGCCTTCGAACACGATCCCAGCCGGCTGCCGGCGCTGACGGAACGGGAACTGTCGGTGGCCCACGTCATCGCGAGCGGACGGACGAACCAGGAAGCCGCGGCGGAGCTCTACGTCAGCCAGAAGACGGTCGAATACCACCTGTCCCACATCTACGCCAAGCTCGGCATCTCCTCCCGCCGCCAGCTCGCCGAGGCCCTCCGCTCCCCGTGAGCGCCCAACCCTGGGATCGACGACTAGGGACCGTCCCTGGTGTCCTGGCCGGGCACCGGGTGCTTCTCTGCGGTGGGTCCATGACCCACCGCAGAGAAGGGGATCCCGACCGTGGCTCACGAGCGCGCGCTCCGCATCAAGGTCCTCGGCCCGTTGCGGGTCTGGCAGGACGGCGTCGAGCTGGACACCGGCCCGCGGCAACAGGCCTTCCTGTTCGCGCTGCTGCTGGCCCACGCCGGCCGGCCCGTCAGCACGAATCAGCTGATCGACCTCATCTGGGAGGACGACGTGCCGGCCAGCGCGCTCAACATCGTCCAGAAGTACGTGGGTGCGCTCCGCCGGCTCCTCGAACCGTCGCTGCCGGCGCGGGAGAGCGGGGCCTATCTGCAGCGCCGGGGGAACGGCTACCTGTTCGTGGCCGAGTCGGAGACCCTCGATCTCGTCCAGTTCCGTCGCCGGGTGAGGGCGGCCGGGGCCGCCGTGGCCGAGCGGCGGCCGGCGGATGCGCTCGCCTGCTACGTCGACGCCCTCGGGCTGTGGCGCGGGTCCGCGGCCGAGGGCTGGAATCACGGGGCTGCCGCCATGTCGACGTTCGTCGCGCTCGACCACGAGTTCTTCGACGCCTGCACCGCGGCGGCCGAGCTTGCCGTCTCGCTGGGCCAGGCGGAGCGCGTACTCCCGCCTTTGCGCCTCGCCGCGTCGTTGGCCCCTCTGCACGAGCCGGTCCAGGCCGCGCTCGTCTCGGTTCTGGCGGCCGCCGGACACCAGGCCGAGGCGTTGTCCGCCTACCTGGGCGTCCGTGCGCGACTGGTCGAGGAACTCGGCATCGACCCCGGTGAGGCGCTGCGGGCCGCCCACCAGCGTGTGCTGGGCGCCGGCGTCCCGCCACCGCGGGCCGCTGCCGACCCGATCGACGCCGGGCAGCCGGCGCTCGTCGGCCGGGTCGAGGAACTCGCTGTGGTGTGGCAGGCCGTGGAGTCCGCCCTGTCCGGCCGTACCGGGCTCGTCCTCGTGGAGGGCGAGCCGGGCGTCGGCAAGACGCGGCTGGTCGAAGAGGTGACCGATGCGGCGCACGGGCAGGGCGCGCACGTCGTGTGGGGCAACTGCCTGGAGGACGCCGGCGCACCGTCGATGTGGCCGTGGGTGCGGTCCGTCGGCGCGGTCCTGGACGCCCTGGCGCCGGCGTCCCGCGAGAAGTGGCTGACCGGCGAGCTCGGCTACCTCGTCGAGTCGGACGACCGGGCACCGGCCGAGCCGGAGCAAGCCGACGCCGGAGGCCGGTTCCGCCTGTTCGAACTCGTCGCCGCGCTGCTCCGCGAGGTCTCCGCCGTGCGGCCGGTCGTGCTCGTCATCGACGATCTCCAGTGGGCCGACGTCGCTTCCCTGCAGCTGTTCGGTCACCTGGCCGTCCGGCTGCCGAGCGGTGTCGCGATCATCGGCACGTTCCGCGACCGCGCTCCCACGTTGGGGACGGAGCTGTCCCGGCTGCTCGCGGTGACCAGCCGGGTGTCCGGTCATCGCCGCATACGCCTCGGCCCGCTGGGACCGGCCGGGGTCGCCGAACTCGTCCGCCGCGAGGCGGGCCGCGACCTCGGGGACGGCGTCGTGCGCGGCATACACGCGCGCACGGCCGGCAACCCGTTCTTCGTCCGGGAGCTGTCCCGGTTGCTCGCAGCGGGGGGCGACATCAGCGGGGACGCGGCCGTGCCGTCCACCGTGCCGTCGACCGTGCGGGACGTCGTGCGCGACCGCGTCTCGCACCTCGACGACGAGGCGCACGACCTGCTCCAAGCCGCGGCCCTCATCGGCCGCGACGTCGACCTCGGCCTGCTCGCCCGCGTCGCCGGGCTCGACACCCAGGCCTGCCTCGACCGGCTTGAGCCCGTCGACCACCTCGGCCTGCTCGGGCCGACTCCCGGGAACCCGTTCTCGCTGCGTTTCGCGCACGACCTGGTCCGTGAGTCGGTCGCCACGGCCATGTCGCCGCACCGGATGATCCGGCTGCATCTCCGCGTGGCGGACGCGCTGGAAGCCACCGGAAGCAGCGTGGAGTCCGTCGCCCGCCATCTCTGGGCCGCCGGTCCCCTCGCGGACCCGTCCCGCACCGCGAGGGCGCTCATCGGTGCCAGTCGCCGGGCGGTCGCCAAATCCGCGCTCGAAGCGGCCGAGCAGCACCTTCGGTCGGCGACGCGGGTGGCCCGCTCGGCGGGTCTCGCCGAGCTCGAACTGTCCGCGCTGTCGCAGCTCACCGCGGTCATCGGCATGGGGTCCGGGTACGTCGGCCAGGCGACCGACCTCCTTGAACGCGCCGAGCACCTGGCCCGCGAACTCGGCCGCGAGGAGGAGGCGGTCAACTTCCTGCTGTCGCGCCAGGCGGCCTACTGCCAGGGGATGCAGCTCGACCGCGCCGAACGGCTGGCGCGGCAGTTCCTCGACCAGACCGAGGCGTCGGCCGATCCCGTCCTGCGCGCCTACGGCCTGCACGCGTGGGCCATCTACCAGTGGGCCATCGGCGAGATCGGCAGCGCGTTCGACTACCAGAGGCGGTCGGACCGCACGCTGCTGGAGGACATCGCCGGCTACAGCGAGTTCCCGCTGCGGCGCGATCTCCACCTGATCGCGGCCGGGATGCACGCCGAGATCTCCGCCCTGCACGGAGACCTCGACGCGGCCAGGCCGGTGCTCGACACGTTGGAGGCCGCCGGGTCCGACCCGTACGCGATCACGGTATGGGCGTCGTTCGCCTCGGTGATCGCGGCGCTCGCCGACGACCCCGCATGGGCACTGCGCGTCACCGAACGAGGCATCGCCGAGGACCCCGGATTCTCCTTCGCCTTCTTCGGCGCGCACCTCCGCGTCATCCGGTGCTGGGCGCGCGCCGTGACGGGCCTCGACCCAGCCACGGCCGCGGCCGAGGCCGAAGCCCTGCTGACGGAGATGCTGCCCGGCCCGCCGCTCACCGGCCGCGCCACCTGGTACGGCCTGATCAGCGAGATGTGGCTCGCCGCCGGCAGGCCGGACGCCGCCGCCGTCGCCCTCGACCACGCCGAACGGGTCGTCGAGACCTACGGCGAGCGCTACGCCGAGGGGTTGCTGTTCCTGCTGCGGGCCCGGTTGCTGATGGCCGGAGGCGCCCGCGTCGAAGTGGTCCGGGCAGCGGCCGAGCGGGCACGTACGCTGTCCGCCGAGCGGGGAGCGCACCTCTTCACCCGCCGGGCTGAGCACCTGATGCGAGAGCTCGGCATGCGGCGTCCTATCGGGCCGGAACATCTGGTCGAGCCGTAGCCGGGAGGAGACCGGGACCGGCTGCCGGCTTCGCCCGGGCGACAGCGACGACGTAGAGGAGCAGCCCGGCTGAGGTGAGAACGAAGCCCGCCCAGACGGTGGACAGCGTTCCCCAGCCCGCGTCGAGGGTGATCGCGCCACCGATCGCGCCCAGCGAGTTGGCCAGGTTGAGCGCGGCCAGGTTGAGCGCGCCCATCAGGGTCGGGGCGTCCGGCGCGAAGCCGGTGAGCCTGACCTGGATGGTGGGGATCGCGAACATCATGGTCGCGCCGACACCGAACAGGCAGGGCAGCAGGATCCACAGGTTGCCGCCCGCCACGCCGATCACCACCAGGAGCGCGAGCACACCGCCGTAGCCCCGGATCAGACCGCGGTGCTCGTACCCGTCGGCGACGCGTCCGCCGAGGTGGTTGCCGACCGCCATGCCGAGGCCGAAGACGGCGAGCGCGATCGGGATGAGCGAGGCGTCCTGCATCGCCGCGTCGGTGACGAAGGGGGCTATGAACGTGTAGACGGCGAAGATGCTGGAGATGCCGAGCGCCGCGACGGCGCTCATCAGCCAGACGTCGAGCCGGCGGAGGGCGCTCAGCTCGTTCGCGACGGAGCCGCCACGCAGGTCGTCGGTACGTGGCAGCCAGGTCACCAGGGCAGCGCCGGCGAGCAGGCCGATGGCGACCACCGTCCAGTACATGGTGCGCCAGCCGGCGTTCTGCCCGATGAAGGTGCCGAGTGGCGACCCGATGATGGTGGCGACGGTGAGTCCGCCCATCACGGTGGCGAACGCCTTGCCGCCCCTGCCCGGGCCGTACGTGTACGCGGCGACGACGGCCCCCGCGCCGAAGAACGCCCCTTGCACGCTGCCCGCGACGAAACGGAACACGACGAGCAGCTCGATGTTCGTCGCCAGAGCGGACAGCGTGTTGCCCACCAGGAACAGCACGATCAGGCCGAGCAGCAGAGTGCGCCGGTTGACCCGGGCGGCGAGAAGGGTGATCGCCGGGGAGCCGATCACCACCCCGATGGCGTACGCGGTGATCGCGTGCGTGGCGACCGGGATCGACACGTCCAGATCCGCCGCGAAGAGCTGGATGATGCCGTTGCTGCCGAACTCGCCGGTGCCGATCGCGAAGGTGCCGAGCGCCAGCGCGAACAGTGTCGGCCTCGGATTGCCGAGGGACGACTCGGCAGCGGTGTGTCGGTTCTCTTCAGCAGTGCACTGGCCTTCGTACGCACGCTGATGCATGGTCTTGTCCTCCAGATTGCACGGTCGCCCGGCAGTACGTCGCGCGCCGGGCGACGTCGGCGGGGGTCAGCGAGCGGCGCGTCTGATGAGGTCGGCCGTCACGGTGGGCTGCGAGATCATCGCGACGTGCGAGGCGTTGACCTCATGGATCTTCGAGTCGGCCCGCCGGGCCATGAACCGCTGCGCCGCGACGGGAAGCACCTGGTCGTTCCTGGCGGCGAGGTAGTAGGAGGGAATGGTCTTCCAGGCGGGAGCGCCGGAGGGCTCCCCGAGCGCGCGGGCGTCAGCGGGCCGCTGGCCGGCATGCATCAGGTCGGCGGCAGGCTTCGGCACGTCGCCGGCGAAAACGGGACGGAAGAATTCCTTCTTGATGTATCCGTCGACGGTCCCCTCGCCGTACGGGCGGAAGTCGAGCGCGGCCTCGTCGAGCTTGCTTCCCGGGAATTTGGTCTGCAGCTCCAGCAGCGACTCTCCCTTGTCGGGGGCGAACGCCGCCACGTAGACCAGTGCTTTCACGTTCGGGTTGCCGGCCGCGGCGTTCGTGACGACGATTCCGCCGTACGAGTGCGCGGCCAGGACGATCGGACCGGTGAGCGTGGCGAGAACGCTCGCCAGGTAGGCGGAGTCGGAGGCGACACCGCGCAGCGGGTTCGCCGGGGCGATGACCGGATAACCGTCGCGGATGAGCCGGGCCGCCACATCGTTCCAGCCGGAAGCGTCGGCGAACGCGCCGTGCACGAGGACCACCGTGGGCTTGGCCCCCGGCCGGCGGGTGTGCGCCTGCGCCGGGGAGGTTCCGAGCAGGGCGCCCGTTGCGACTGCGGCTGATCCTGCCAGCACCGCTCTACGAGTTGTCGTCATGATGTGGACCTTTCGGTGTGGTGTTCGCACCTCGGTTGCAGATCCACGTTGAACCCGGGTAATGGACGAACACTGAACGGGCGGTTCAGTCGTCGTCAAGTACGCCGACATAGCTTGCCGGGCATGACAAGGGCACAAACGGCGTCTACTCGCAGTGCTTGAGAGTCGTTGCCCGGCCTCAGACCAGACGTGATCCGACCCCGGAGGAACCCCAGATGCCGACCCGAGTCAACCGGCAGACCGTCGACCTCTCCGCCTATCCAGATCTCCTGGTCCTGTATCTCGGCATGCGGGTGAACCACCTGTACGGTGTCCGGACCTTCTTCAGCTTCGGACGGAAGATCAGTGAGTCGGTCGCCGGCAAGCCGGACGGACTGCTGCTGCACGAGCCCGTCTACTACTCGATCTTCCCGATGAACATGGGGATGCGGCAGTACTGGCGCGACCTGCCGTCGCTGCTCGCCTTCGCCCGGTCGGAGCCCCATCGACAATGGTGGCTCGACTTCCTGCGAGACTCCGGCGGCACCGGCTTCTGGCATGAGACGTACTCGATCAAGGGCGGCATGGAGGCCGTCTACGATGATGTGCCGCAGCCGCTCGGTTTCGGACGGTTCGCCGGGATTCGGCGCGCTCGTGGCCCCATGTTCGGCTCAGCGTCCCGGCTGGGCCGTTCCGAGCACGGCAGCCCGGTCCTCAGCGAGAGGGACCTCTACGAGCCCTGATCACGCGGGTCAGCAGGTCGGCGAGATGCCTGGGCGTGGCATGTGCCGGTCTGCCCCACGTTCTCGATCGGTCCACGTTTGTCAGCCCTTTGGGTCACTGTCCTGTGCGGTGGTGGGGTCCGGTGCGTCCCAGCGCATGACCACCGGTTCGGATGGCGTTTCTCCGCTCACCAGGCGTTCCAGCAGGTCGGCGAGGCCTATGGGGAACACGAGTTCGTCCGAGGCGTGCAGGTCGGCCGGCGTCCACCAGCGGAAGAAGTCGATCAGCGAGCGCTCGGACTGCTCCATGGCGGAGATGTCCACCTGCAGGGCCGGCACGCGCAGGAAGAAGAAGGAGTCCTCCGAGCGCATCAGAGTGCCGTCGTGGCGGATCCAGTCGCCGGCGCTCGTGGCGACGACAGGTCCCAGAGCCTCGGGACGGACGACGTGGCCGATCTCTTCACGAAGCTCTCTCGCGGCCGCCGCGCGTGGTGTCTCCCCGGGTTCGATGCCGCCCCCAGGGGTGTACCAGGCGTGGTAAGGATCCTGGATGGACGGCAGCGCCCGGTACAGCAGGATCCGATCATGGTTGTCGACGAGCAGGACGCGAGCCGAGGCGCGGAAAATCGGTCGGGGGGCAGGTAGGGCGCGGATCGGTATGTGCTGATCGATCGCGTCGCAGCAGACGTCGAAGCCGCTGTGCCGAGGGCATTCGACCTCGCCGACCCGGGCGCAGTAATAGATGTCCGGGCAGTGGCAATCGAGGAACTCCGGCAAAGGGTCGGGGAGGCTGCTCATGGAAGTGAGCATGTGCCGAGGACCCACGCCGAGCGACTGCTTTGATGCTCAACGATGCGAATCCAGGCCGGCTGTTGGACGTGCAGAACTCAGTTCGGGGTGGCACGGCCACGAGTGAGTCCACGATGATGCTGCGCGTGGCGATACTCCGGTGGCTGGCGATCGGTCTTCTTGGCAGCGCCATAGCAGTGCCGCTCTTGTGGCTGCAACGTGGCGACGACGGCTTCGAGCACGCACGGCTGGCAGTCTTGACGACGTTCCTGCTCGGCCAGTTCCTTACTGTCCCTGTCGGGTTGGTGGTGGGTTGTGTACTCACCGCCACGAGATCCTGGACGCGAACCCCTGGATATGTCCTGGGTGCGATCACGACCGTGTCCGGAGTGATCGTCGCCACGCAGGCCCGGGCCACGACGATCTGGCTCGATGGAGAACCGGTCGGGGTTCATGATCCGGAGGAAATGTCCTTGGTGATGTTCCTTGCCTTTTTCTCCGGTGGATTCACCACACTCGTCGGTTTCACCGTCATCATGTTTCGATGGGCCGGCTACGATCCGCAAGCCAATCCCGTGCGTCAACGAGGGCCCTACAGGTACGGCCGGCCGAGACGGCGGATTTTTTCCCGCGTCAAAGGACAGTCCCCGTGAGGGACTCTGCGGAGCGGCGTCTCTATTCAGATGACGGAGGCTCTTTGCCGCGCCTACGTTGCCGCCGATCTTGATATATCAAGCAGGCGGTGATGGCCACTGCAGAAGCGCTGCCGCTTTCCAGCGCTTCCATGAAATCCCATTCGATGAGGAAGCGGACCGCTCCGACGATGGCCGTCGCCACGAGCATGATGAAGCCGTACCCTAACGCCCTGACCAGCGCCTCTCCGAGCTTCATGATCCAATCTCCATGGCGCGGAGTTTAGCCTTACGCCGGACATTCGCCCTACGGAGACCAGCCGGGCGACGGACGCCGGGGCAGGTTTCCGTCGCGTTGCGGGCGTCGGGGCTGCGCTGTGACGGGGTGCGGCTGTCGTTGGCTGACGGGGAAGCCGCCGGGCAGGAGGTCTTCCACGTCCACCTGCACGTGGTGCCGCGCTATCCGGGCGACGGCGTTGTGGTCACCGCCGACTGGAAGAAGCGGCCGCGAGAGCTGCTCGACCGCGACGCGGCACTGATCCGAGCTGCACTCGCGGTGAAGTGACGAAAAGCGCGTACGTTCTGGAGCTGGTCACGCCCTCTGACCGAGCACAAGCACCGCGGGAGCCTGTCCGCAACGCGGTGCTAAGCGCCGCGTCGGGCGTAGAGGTCGCGGACGAAGGCGATCTCCGCTGTGTGGTGGATGAGCTCGCGGTTCATCCACCAGGCGATGTCGAGGATCGGCAGGCCGGGGTCGAGGCCCCAAGGGAACGCGCTGCGCCCGACCATGTCGAGTTCGTGATCCTGCAGAGATGTCAGGGCGCCACGCCAGGTCGCCCAGCCCTCACGCATGAAGGAGATCCCGTCGGCCACGTTGTCGGGCCAGTCGAGATCATCGGGTGTGAGGGTGTGGCCGCCGTTGGTGTAGTCGGCGCGCATGATGCCCATGTCACCGAGATGGCCGACGAGCAGAGCGATGGTTCGCGTACGCGGTGACTCGTCCGGAAGTGGTGTTGGGCGAAGCTTGCCCCGGGCGTTCGGCGCCAGGGTGGCGGCGTCGCGCTCGGGCAACCACCAGAACTCCTCGTCCGTGAGCCCCTGCATGCGCTCGAGCGCCATCGCGAGCGATGTGTCAAGCTGCGCCAGCAGTGGAGCCAAACGGGGTGGCACCGACATCCTGCCTCCTTGCCCGTGGTCAAGATTTCCGCCACCCTAGTCGGCCCCACTGACAATTTCGATCAGTCGCGCTCGCGCCTCTCGCTCGGACACGGTGTTACGGGCGACGAACGTGCCGACCGTCCCCGGACGGCGCCGTCCGGCACGGACCCTACTGGAGTTGTTCGGGCGCTGAGGCGAGTGCTCATCCTGCTCTCAGGAATTGCTCAAAGGCTTCCCGCGCCAGCGCTGACACGCTCTTCCCTTCCCGCTAGGCGCGGGCCTTCGCGCGTTCACGCAACTCCTCCGGAACTCTGAAGGAGACCCTTGGGGAATGCGCGCCCTCGCCCGTGAGCGAGGGACGTCCGGGGCGGCCGGTAGGCATGTGTACGCGGCCCTCGTCGATCGCGCGATGAACGTCACTGATCGCGTCTCGTACGTAGTCGTCCGTGATCAGGTTGCCTTTGGCGTCGTAGATCTCTTCGGAGTCGCTGTCAATGTCGGAGTCGCAGTCGAGGGTCAGTTCGATGTCTTCGGGCGGCCAGGCTGCCTCGTGCTCAGTCTCAGTCATGGCGTCCTTCTCCTTGACGCGCTCCCCGGCCTGAAGGTCGGGGATTCAGCCCGTGCCGCTTCACGCGGCACCTCTGTGGCTTCCTGTTTCGTCGGCCTGTGCCACCGCGATCGATGGTCTTACCCGGCCTCCACAGGCGTTTAGCCTGTCCGCCCGTCCGGCGGCCAGAATATTCTTGGCTGCGTTGATGTCCCGGTCGTGGGCCGCCCCGCACAGGCAGGACCACGACCGGACGTGCAGCGGCATCGACTCGGCGGCGGTCCCGCATGCAGAGCACAGCTTCGAGGACGGGAACCACCGGTCGATCCTGACGAGCGTGCGGCCGTACCGGGCGGCCTTGTAGGCGAGCATCGCCGTGAACTGGCCCCATCCGGCGTCGTGCACGGACTT
>NZ_FNFB01000050.1:0-20240 GCF_900100395.1 Nonomuraea maritima
CACCGTCGGCGAAAACCACGACCGGCTGCACAGCGAAGCCGCTTTCGCCATGCTGTGCGGCGTCTCCCCGATCCCCGCCTCCTCCGGCAAGACCACCCGGCACCGCCTCAACCGCGGCGGCGACCGCCAAGCCAACGCCGCGCTCTACCGCGTGGTCCTATGCCGTCTGCGCTGGGATCCACGCACCCGCGCCTACATGGAACGACGCACCCAAGACGGCCTGTCCAAGAAAGAGATCATCCGCTGCCTGAAGCGCTACATAGCCCGCGAACTCTACCGAATCATCACATCAAACGATCAAGAACACGTCGCTTGACATCCATAGGAGCATCCCTCAGAGCCAGCCGTTGCGGCGGAAGCCTCAGAGCCAGCCGTTGCGGCGAAAGCCGCGGTGCAGCAGGACGCAGGCCGTGACCATGACGGCGAGCACCGCCGGATAGCCCCACGGCTGCCTGGTCTCCGGCATGAAGTCGAAGTTCATGCCGTACACCCCGGCGATCATCGTCGGCACCGCGAGGATCGCGACCCACGACGAGATCTTGCGCATGTCCTCGTTGGCGAGCGCGTTGGAGCGGGCGAGCGCGGCCTGCAATATCGAGCTGCACAGCTCGTTGGACGACTCGACCTGCTCACACACGCGCGACAGGTGGTCGCCGACGTCGCGGAAGTACTCGCGCATCTCCGACGGGATGACGCGGCGCTGGGGAAGCGCCGACAGCGGCGCGAGCAGCGGAGTGACGGCCCGCTTCATCTCCAGCATCTCGCGCTTGAGCTGGTAGATGCGGTTGATGTCGCGGGAGCTGACGTCGGCGAACACGGTCGCCTCGACGTCCTCGAGCTCCAGCTGCATCAGGTCGGCCACCTGGAGGTACTGGTCGACCACGTGGTCGGCGATGGCGTGCAGCACGCCCGCCGGGCCGCGGTCGAGCAGCTTGGGCTGGTCCTCCAGCCGCTCGCGGACGACGGTGAGCGGACAGTGGCCGCCGTGGCGCACCGTCACCACGAAGTCGGCGCCGAGGAACACCATGATCTCGCCGGTCGCGATGATCTCGCTGGCGGCGGTCAACTGGCCGTGGTCGAGGTAGGCGACGGTCTTCAGCACCATGAACAGCGAGTCGCCGTAGCGCTCGACCTTGGGACGCTGGTGGGCCTTGACGGCGTCCTCGACAGAGAGGGGGTGCAGGCCGAACACCTCGGACAGCCACTCCACCTCGGGGGCGGCGGGCTCGTGCAGGCCCACCCAGACGAAGGCGTTGACGTCCTCGGAGGTCTTGTTGTGCTCGCGTACGAGGTCGAGGGCCTCGACGATGCCGGAGGCGTCGACCTTGCGGCCCTGGACGTAGGCGCCGTACTCGACGACCGAGTCGACAGGAGGGACGCGAACCTCGGCGCGCGGCTTGATCAACTGGCGAGGGGTGCGCGGGGGCGCGGGGTGACGGTTGATGCGACGGAAGAGCGTGGACGAGCGCATGGCAGTCTCTTTCCGCCCGACCTGGCACGCTCCACGTGCGATGACAAATTCACCTCAATCGAACGCACATGCGTGGAGGCGCGATCAGGCTGCCGGATTGGAGTGGTCGGGGGTAACTGGGGCGTACGTGACGGGCCACGTACTGCTGGGATCACCAGGTTTCATCCCGGACCACCTCCAATCGCCTGAGGACGCCGCAAAGCCGCCTTAACTTACCACGGGAAGTTGAACGCGTCCGACGATACTCGTCAAGGCCCTGAGCAGGATCAAGAACACCGCAAAGGTTCCCGCGTGTTCCGGCATCCCCGCCCTGTCGGGCGTACGGGCGGCCACCTGGGTGTGGCGTGCGGCGGGCCTGCGAGAATGGGGCGTGTGCGCGTTCTAGTCATTGGTTCCGGAGGGCGTGAGCACGCCCTGTGCCGTTCCCTCAAGCTCGATCCCCAGGTCGAAGAGCTCCACTGTGCCCCCGGCAACGCGGGCATCGACGAGGTCGCCACCGTGCACCCCGTCGACCCCCTCGACCCCGGGCAGGTCGCCGAGCTGGCCGTCCGGCTGCGGGCCGACCTCGTCGTGGTGGGGCCCGAGGCCCCGCTCGTGGCGGGCGTGTCCGACGCGGTGCGCGAGGCGGGCATCGCCTGCTTCGGGCCGTCCAGCGGGGCCGCCATGATCGAGGGCTCCAAGGCGTTCGCCAAGGAGATCATGGAGGCGGCCGACGTGCCGACCGCCAGGGCGCGGACGTGCGTCACCGACGAGGAGTTCGCGGCGGCGCTCGACGAGTTCGGCGCCCCCTACGTCGTCAAGGACGACGGTCTGGCCGCGGGCAAGGGCGTGGTCGTCACGGACGACCGTGACGAGGCGCTGGCGCACGCGCGGGCGTGCGGGCGCGTGGTGATCGAGGAGTTCCTCGACGGCCCCGAGGTGTCGCTGTTCGCGCTCTGCGACGGCAGCACGGCCGTGCCGCTGCAGCTCGCCCAGGACTTCAAGCGCGCCTACGACGGCGACGAGGGCCCCAACACCGGCGGCATGGGCGCGTACACGCCGCTGCCGTGGGCGCCCGAGGGGCTGACCGAGCAGGTCATGCGCGAGGTCGTCCACCCGACGATCGCCGAGCTGTCCCGGCGCGGCCTGCCCTACCAGGGGGTGCTCTACGTGGGCCTCGCGCTGACCGGGAAGGGGCCGAAGGTCGTCGAGTTCAACGCGCGCTTCGGCGACCCCGAGACGCAGGTGATCCTCGACCGGCTCCAGACGCCGCTGGGCGGCCTGCTGATGGCGTGCGCCACCGGCGAGCTGGGCCCCGACCCGGTGTTCAAGGACGGCTCGGCCGTCACCGTGATCATCGCGGCGGAGAACTACCCCGCATCTCCGGTCAAGGGCGACGTGATCACGGGGCTGCAGGAGACGAGCGACGCGTACGTCCTGCACGCCGGCACCCGCCGCGAGGGCGACGAGGTGGTCTCCGACGGCGGCCGCGTGCTGAGCGTGGTGGGCAGCGGGCCCGACCAGGAGAGCGCGCGCCGCGCCGCCTACGACCTTGCCGCCCGTGTCACGCTGCGCGGCTCGCACTACAGGACGGACATCGCCCGATGAAACACGTGCACTCAGGAAAGGTCCGCGACCTCTACGAGACCGACGACGGCCTGCTGCTGATGGTCGCCTCCGACCGGCTGTCGGCCTTCGACCACGTGATGGAGCCCGCGATCCCCGACAAGGGGGCGATCCTCACGCAGATGTCGCTGTGGTGGTTCGACCAGCTGAAGGACATCGTGCCCAACCACGTCGTGGCGCGCGGCGACGACTCCCGCAGCGTGCTGTGCCGGCCGCTGCGGATGGTGCCGGTCGAGTGCGTGGTCCGCGGCTACCTGACGGGCGGCGGGCTCAACGAGTACCGCGAGACCGGCGCGGTCTCCGGGGTGCCGCTCCCCGCCGGGCTGCAGGACGGCTCCCGGCTGCCCGAGCCGATCTTCACGCCGTCCACGAAGGCGCCGCAGGGCGAGCACGACGAGCCCATCTCCTTCGAGCAGGTGGTCGAGACGGTCGGCGAGGAGCTCGCCGAGCAGCTGCGGGAGATCTCGCTGGCGGTCTACCGGCGCGGCGCCGAGATCGCCCTTGAGCGCGGCATCATCCTGGCCGACACCAAGATCGAGCTCGGCTGGGACTCCGAGGGTGTGCTGACGCTGGGCGACGAGGTGCTGACGCCCGACTCGTCGCGGTTCTGGCCGGCCGACGACTGGGAGCCCGGTCGTCAGCAGCACGCTTTTGACAAGCAATTCGTACGTGACTGGTTGCTTTCGCCCGAATCGGGATGGGACAAATCCTCCGGAAACCCCCCGCCTCGTCTTCCTGACGACGTGGTCGAGCGCACCCGTCAGCGTTACCTGGAAGCGTACGAACGCATCACGGGGGCTCCCTTTAGCGGATGATTCGGCCGGGCCAGGTGGTGCGAGCGACTACTGTTGGCCCGTTCGAGCCTCACCGTTGAATTCCAAGGAGCCGCACGAATGGTCCGTTACCGCGTGCGCGGTGGCAACGCATTGCGTGGAACCGCGTTCATCCAGGGCGCGAAAAACGCCGTGCTTCCCATGATCGGTGCGGCTCTGCTCGCCCCCAAGGGCCGCACCGTCCTGCGCAATGTGCCGATCATCGAAGACGTGCGCCGCGCCGTCGAGCTGGCCGAGGCCGTCGGCGCGTACGTCGAGCTGCACGAGTCGGAGCGCACGCTGGTCATCGACGCCTCGAAGGTGAGCAGCCCCGTGCTGCCGGCCGAGATCGCCCGCCGCTTCCGCGGCTCGGTGCTGTTCACCCCCGCGCTGCTGCACCGCCTCGGCGAGGCGATCGTCGAGGGCGTCGGCGGCTGCAACCTCGGCAGCCGCAACCTCGACTTCCACTACCTCGGCTACAAGCGGCTCGGCGCGATCGTCGACGAGGGCGAGACCGTCATCCACGTCAAGGCCTCCGGTCTGACCGGATCCACCCTCTACCTCGACACCCCGTCGCACACCGGTACCGAGAACCTCATCATGGCCGCGGCCCTGGCCAAGGGCAGAACCGTGATCGAGAACGCGGCCCTCGAACCCGAGGTGCTCGACGTCATCGACATGCTCACCAAGATGGGCGCGCGCATCAGCGGCGGCGGCACCGGCTTCATCACCGTCGAGGGCGTCGACGAGCTGCGCGCGGTCGAGCACACCGTCATGCCCGACCGGCTCGACGCCGGCGTCTTCGCGATGGCCGCGGCGATCACCGGGGGCGAGCTCAGCCTCGTCGGCACCGGCCTCGACCTCGGCGTCGTGCGCCACAAGCTCGAGCAGATGGGCGCCGAGTTCCAACCCCAGGGCGCGGTGCTGCACGTGCGGTGCGACGGCCCGCTGCGGCCGATCAACATCATCACCGACACCTACCCCGGCTTCGCGACCGACCTGCAGTCGCCGATGATGACCGTCGCGGCGCTCGCCGACGGCACCAGCTACATCCACGAACGCATCTTCGACGGCAGGTTCGCCCTGGCCGGCGAGCTCAACAAGATGGGCGCCAACGTCGAGGTCGACGGCAGCCGCGCGATCGTCCGCGGCCGCACGCCTCTCACCGGCACCCAGGTGACGGCGCACGACCTGCGTTCCGGTATCGCGCTCGTTCTCGCCGGGCTGGCGGCCGAAGGAGAGACGGTCATCGACTCCGGATACCTCATCGATCGCGGTCACGCGCATCTCGCGGCGCGAATGCGGGCGCTCGGGGCGGACATTACGCGAGAGATTTCCGAGGCCTGAAAAATCGCAGAAAAGCGGCGTTGAGCTGCTGAGATATCTGGTCGGACAGCCAACCAGAACGGCTTTCCGGAAAAGTCGGGCGTGACATTACGGCCCTCGCGAGCGATCGTTCCAAAAGAGAGCACTGCAACGGACGGCAGGATGGGACGAACATTGGTCGAGAGGGCCGAAGAAACTCCCCGAGTGTCACGCCCGGGCGCCATGACACCGGACCTCACCATTGGCGTGGTCGGACCCCACGATCTGGTGGAACGGGTCATGCTGATGGGACACGCCGCGGCGCCCCTGCCATGTCGCCTTGTCGCGGCCGCGTACCGCGATGAGCAGGAGGCCCCCGACAAGGTGACGAGGCTCGGTCCCGGTGTCGACGCATGCTTGTTCGCCAGCCCGGTCCCCTACGACCTGGCCCGGCGATCCGGCGTGTTGACGATGCCCGCGACGTACGTGCAACTCGGCGGAGCAGCATTGGTGGCGGCGCTGGCGAAAGCGGCGATCGACACCCGCATCGACCCCCAGAGGGTCAGCATCGACGTGATCAGCCGGGCGGACGTGGAGGAGGCGTACACCGATCTCGGCGTCGCGGCCTCCGACGTGCACAGCCGCGACGAGCCGGGAGCGACCGGCACGATCGCGGCCTTCCACGAACGGCTGGTCCGGCAGGGTGCCACCACGGGAGCGCTGACGTGCCTTCCCGCGGTGGCCGACCGCCTCCAGGCGGCGGGCGTCCCGGTCATCAGGGTCAGGCCGACGTCGGCGGCGGTCCGTACGGCGCTGCACACGGCGGCGCTGCTCGGCGCGCACCACCGGCTGGAGGAGTCGCAGCTCACCGTGGTCCTCGTGGAGGTCCCGACGCTGCGCGAGCCGGTACGCCGGGCGGCCCCGCGTTACTGGCGAGACGAGCTGCGGCTGTCGCTGCACCGGCTCCTGGTTCAGGAGGCCAACCGCATCAACGCCACCGTGTGGCCGATCGACGACCACAGTTACCTGGTCACGGCCACGCGCGGGTCGATCGCGGGGGCGACGGACGGGTTCCGGGTGCTGCCGTTCGCCGGCCGTATCAGGGACGAGCTCGGGCTGGCGGTCGAGGTCGGCGTGGGGATGGGCCGTACCACTCACGACGCCGAGTCGCACGCGCGGGCCGCGCTGGCCCGTACGCAGGCGGGCAAGCAGGCCCAGGGGTTCGCGGTCGATCGGGAGGGGCGTGCGCTCATCCCGGCGCCCCGCATGCCCCCGACGGGCGCGACGGCGCTCAAGCCCAAAGGGGTCGAGGTGCTGTCCCGGTTGGCGGCCAAGCTGGAGGGCGGCGACACGGTCGTCGACGCAGAAGGCGCGGGCAAGATGCTGGGAGTCACTCCGCGAACGGCACGGAGGTTGCTGCGCACGCTGGTTGACGAGGGGCTCGCGTGGCCGCTACCGCCGAACCGTACGCCTCAGCCGGGGCGGCCACGGCAGCTCTACCGGCTGATCGTGGAGAAGCTGGGCCCCCGCTGACCGCACCCGGTTCCGGGTCCGCCGTCCTGCCCTTCCCCCTTTGAGGACGGCGGACCCTCGAGCCGCCCACACCACGCCGCCCGTCTCCCGGGCAGCCATTCCCCGTCCCCTTCCTTGAGGAAGGCGGGTTCCTCCGGGGCCGCCCTTCCTGTCTCCCGAGTCGCGGGCGCTCGCCCTTGAAGGCGGAGGGGCCTTCGGGCCCGCCGAAGCCGCCCTTTCTGCCTTCCGGACTCTCTTGAAGGTGGAGGGCTTCGGAGTGGTCATGTGTTTTGGTGGGGGTTGGGGGCACCTCGGGGTGATAAATCAGTACATGGCGAAGTTCTCCCGTACCGTCTCTTGTGAACTGGTTGGTTGACGCGGGCGGATGCGGGTATGTTCTCGGACGCCCCCGATCGACTGTGATTCGGACGGGGGCGCCAATTTCGTTCGGGTGACCACTCCCCGGCGAGCGGCTGTAGTCCCGCATGGCAGGCCCGTCGCATCGGCGCTACCCGACATGAGGGAATCCGCACCGTACGCCCGTAGCCGCACGCACGGCGCTCGCGAGGGGCACTGGGGCACTCCCGCCCGAGGCCCGGCGCGCCCCGCCACCGGAAAAAGATCGCCTGTCGCCCGGCTGATCGCCGATAGTCGAAATTTCCCGTCACGTCATCTCACGGTCTGAAATACCCAGACGAACTACTTCCGCGCGGCGCTACTGTCATGAGTCATGACCGCAAACGCCCCTGACCCCAAGGTGACCCCGGCCGTCTGGGGAGCTCTCGCCATCGTCTACGTGGTCTGGGGCTCCACGTACCTCGGCATCGCGCTCGCGGTGGAGACCATCCCCCCGCTGTTGTCGGGCGCCATGCGCTTCTTCGCCGCCGCCACGCTGCTCGGCGGGTTCCTGCTGGCCCGCTCGGGCCGGGAGGCGTTCCGGATGACCCGCCGGCAGTTCTTCGGCGCCGCGCTGGTCGGGCTGCTGCTGCTCACCTTCGGCAACGGCATGGTCGCGGTCGCCGAGCAGCACATCTCGACGGGCCTGGCCGCCCTGCTCGTGGCGTCCGTCCCGCTGTGGCTGGTGGTGTTCAGGTTCGCCGTACGCGACCGGCCGCGGCCGCTCACCCTGGCCGGCGTCCTCGTCGGTCTCGCCGGGGTGGCCGCGCTGTCGCTGACCGGCGGCGAGGCCGGCAGCAGCGTCGGCATCGTGATCATCCTCGGCGGGTCGCTGTCGTGGTCCGTCGGCTCGTTCCTGTCGGCCCGCATCGCGATGCCCGCCAACGCCTTCGCCGCCAGCGCCGTCGAGATGCTCAGCGGCGGCGCCGGCCTGCTCGTGATCGGGCTCGCGACCGGTGAGCGGCTCGACCTGAGCGCGATCAGCGGCCGCTCGTGGGCGGGCCTCGTCTACCTCATCCTGGTCGGCTCGCTCGTCGGCTTCACGTCGTTCGCGTGGCTGCTCGGCCACGCCCCGATCTCGCTGGTCTCGACCTACGCGTACGTCAACCCCGTCGTCGCGGTCGCGCTCGGCGCGCTGGTGCTGGACGAGCCGGTCACCGTACAGGTGATCGTGGGCGGTCTGATCATCCTCGTCGGCGTCGCGCTGGTGATCTCCACGGAACGCGCGAAGAGGCGCTCCGCGGAGAAGGACGGTGCGCGCGCCAGGCCCGAGCAGCAGGCCGTCCCGCGCACCGTCGACTGACGCGCGTCAGACGAGCGAGCGGATCTGCAGCGTCTGGTCGCGGCCAGGGCCCACGCCGATCGCCGAGATCGGCGCCCCGCTCATCTCCTCCAGCGCCCGCACGTACGCCTGCGCGTTGGGCGGCAGGTCGTCGAACGACTTGGCGCTGGTGATGTCCTCCTGCCAGCCAGGCAGCTCCTCGTAGATCGGCTTGGCGTGGTGGAAGTCGGTCTGCGTCATCGGGATCTCGTCGTGCCGCACCCCGTCGACCTCGTACGCCACGCACACCGGGATGCGCTCCAGGCCCGACAGCACGTCGAGCTTGGTGAGGAAGTAGTCGGTGATGCCGTTGATCCGGGTCGCGTACCGGGCGATCACCGCGTCGAACCAGCCGCAGCGGCGGTTGCGGCCGGTGGTGACGCCGTACTCGCCGCCGGTGGTGCGCAGCCACTCGCCCATCTCGTCTTCCAGCTCCGTGGGGAACGGGCCCGAGCCGACGCGGGTGGTGTACGCCTTGAGAATGCCGATGATCTTCGTGAGCCGGTTCGGCGGGATGCCCGCGCCGGCGCACGCCCCGCCCGCCGTGGGCGAGGAGGACGTGACGAACGGATACGTGCCGTGGTCGATGTCGAGCAGCGTGCCCTGACCGCCCTCCAGCAGCACGAACTTGCCCTCGTCCAGCGCCTTCGACAGCACCAGCGAGGTGTCGGCGATGTGCGGCTTGAGCCGCTCGGCGTAGGCGAGGTACTCCTCCAGCACCGCGGCCGGGTCGATGCCGCGCCGGTTGTAGACCTTGGTCAGCACCTGGTTCTTCTCGGTCAGCGCGACCTCGATCTTCTTGGTCAGGATGCCCGGGTCGAGCAGGTCCTGCACCCGCACGCCCATCCGGGCGATCTTGTCGCCGTACGCCGGGCCGATGCCGCGCCCGGTCGTACCGATGCGGGCCTTGCCCAGGTAGCGCTCGGTCACCTTGTCGAGCGCCTTGTGGTGCGGCATGATCAAATGCGCGTTGGCCGAGATCAACAGGCGTTCGGCGGAGATGCCCCGCGCGGCCAGCCCGTCGATCTCGCTGAGCAGCACACCCGGGTCGATGACCACGCCGTTGCCGATGACCGGCACCACCTCCGGCGACAGAATTCCGGTGGGCAGCAGATGCAGCGCGTATTTCTGGTCACCGATGACCACGGTGTGACCCGCGTTGTTGCCCCCCTGATAGCGGACGACGTAATCGACGTCGCCACCGAGCAGGTCGGTGGCCTTGCCCTTGCCCTCATCGCCCCACTGGGCACCCACGAGAACGGCAGCCGGCATGGTTCAGTCTCCCGAGCACAAAACGAAAACCCCTGGCGCAAGTGCGACAGGGGCTCTTGCGTTGAGAGACTACCCGAACGTGGTCATTCGTCCCAAGGCCTAGCCTTTGACCAGCGCGTCGAAGCCCGTCTCCGTGCTGTCCCGCAGGAACTGCAGACAGCGCTCCGCCTCGTCCTTCTCACCGATCGCCTGCGCCGCGCGGGCAAGGGCGTACAGGCAGCGCAGGAACCCGCGGTTGGGCTCGTGCTCCCAGGGGATGGGACCGTGGCCCTTCCAGCCGTTGCGGCGGAGCTGGTCGAGCCCGCGGTGGTAGCCGGTGCGGGCGAAGGCGTACGACGTGACGGCGTGGCCCTGGGCGAAGTATTCCTCCGCGAGCACGGCCCAGGCCACCGGGTGGGCGGGGAACCGGGCTGCCACGTCGGCCGCCTTGGCGCCGGTCTCCAGAGCCTCCCTGGCTTCGGGCAGGTCCGGCAGGTACGTCGGGGGCGGCCCGGCGAGAAGGTTATCCATAGGACAAGTCATACCCGCCGTGCCGCCGACGTGGCTACCGCGGGGGCCCGTCAACGAACCCGTCAACGAACCCGTCAACGAGCTCGCGAACGAGCCGGCGGGAAAGCCCGTGGAAAAGGCCCGCCGCCACGGCGCCGAGCGGCTGCGGCGCCGGAGCGGCGGGCCACGGGCCCACCGTCGGACCGTGAGTCAGCCCGAGAGAGTCAGCCCGAGAGAGTCAGCCCGAGAGAGTCAGCCCGAGAGAGTCAGCCCGAGAGAGTCAGCCCGAGAGAGTCAGCCCGAGAAAGTCGGGCTGAGCGTCAGGCCGAGCGCTTCGTCCCGGCGCTCTTCAGGCTCTCGCACGCCTCCACGACCCGGGCGGCCATCCCCGTCTCGGACGCCTTGCCGTACGAACGCGGGTCGTAGGCCTTCTTGTTGCCCACGTCGCCGTCGACCTTGAGCACGCCGTCGTAGTTCCTGAACATGTGGTCGGCGATCGGCCGGGTGAAGGCGTACTGCGTGTCGGTGTCGACGTTCATCTTGACGACGCCGTACGAGATGGCCTCGTGGATCTCCTCAAGCGCGGAGCCGGAGCCGCCGTGGAAGACCAGGTCGAACGGCTTCTCCTTGCCGTACTTGGCGCCGACGGCGTCCTGGATGTCCTTCAGCACGCTCGGGCGCAGCTTGACGTGGCCCGGCTTGTAGACGCCGTGCACGTTGCCGAACGTGGCGGCCAGCAGGTAGCGGCCCCGCTCGCCCAGGCCGACGGCCTCGGCGGTGTCGAGCGCGTCGCCGACGGTCGTGTAGAGCTTCTCGTTCATCTCGCCGACGACGCCGTCCTCCTCGCCGCCGACGACGCCGATCTCCATCTCCATGACGATGCGCGCCCGCGCGCACTTCTCGAGGAGCTCGCGGGCGATCTCGAGGTTCTCGTCCAGCGGTACGGCCGAGCCGTCCCACATGTGTGACTGGAAGAGCGGGTCGAGGCCCTTGGAGACGCGCTCGAGCGAGACGTCGATCAGCGGACGCATGTAACCGTCGAGCTTGTCCTTCGGGCAGTGGTCGGTGTGCAGCGCCACGGTGACCGGATAGTTGGCGGCCACCACCCGCGCGTACTCGGCGAGCGCCGTCGCGCCGGCGACCATGTCCTTCACGGTGGTGCCCGAGAGGAACTCGGCCCCGCCCGTGGAGATCTGCACGATGCCGTCGCTCTCTGCTTCCGCGAAGCCGCGCAGGGCGGCGTTCAGCGTCTGGGAGGACGTCACGTTGATCGCCGGGTAGGCGAACCCGCCGGCCTTCGCGCGGTCGAGCATCTCGGCGTAGATCTCTGGAGTGGCAATGGGCATGATTCATCTCCCTGAGAAGGTACGGCTTCGCGCCAAGCCCAGTATCCCGACTGTCTACCCGATGGGGTAGGGACCACGCGCTGAGGGCGGCGGGCTCGTCTGATCGGTGTCACCGGATAGGCTCTCGCCCGTGCAATCCCTGATGAACCTCCTCGACCCGACCTGGTGGCTGTCCATCCTCGGGGCCTTCGCCACCATCGGCGTCCTCGCGATCATCTTCGCGGAGACGGGGCTGCTGCTCGGGTTCTTCCTGCCCGGCGACTCGCTCCTGGTGGCCGCGGGGATCTTCAGCTCGGCGGAGGTGGCCAAGGGCATCCCAGGCCTCGAGCCGTTGTCGCTGCCCGTGCTGCTCATCGGCACGCCGCTGTGCGCGATCGCGGGCGCCCAGCTGGGCCACCTCCTCGGCGCGCGCTACGGTCGCAGGCTCTTCGACAAGCCCGACTCACGGCTGTTCAAGCGGGAGCACGTGCTGCAGGCCGAAGAGTTCTTCGGCAAGTTCGGGGAAGCCAGGGCGGTGGTCCTGGCGAGGTTCGTGCCGATCGTCCGGACGTTCATGAACCCCGTCGCCGGTGTGCTTGGCATGCGCCCGAAGCGGTTCCTGACCTGGAACGCCGTCGGCGCCGTGCTGTGGACCGAGAGCATGATCCTGCTCGGCAACGTGCTCGGTCACCAGGTCGACCCCAAGGAGATCGACCGGTACATCCTGCCGGGCGTCTTCCTCATCGTCCTGATCTCGGTCATCCCGATCGTCGTCGAGGTGGTCAAGAAGCGCCGGGCGGCCAAGGCCGCGCCCGTGCCGACGGGCAGGCACCACCGCGTCCCCACGGACGCCGACTGACCCCTCGGGCAGGCGGCTCCCCTGGGGACGCCGCCCGCCCCGCGCGTCAGATGCCCAGGTCGTCCAGCGTGTACGCGCAGCGGTACTCGAGACCCTCGGCCGTGATGCGCTCCCTGGCGCCGCGGTCGACGATCGTCGCGACGGCCACCACCTCGGCCCCCGCCTCCCGCAAGGCCTCCACTGCCGTCAACGGCGAGCCGCCCGTCGTCGAGGTGTCCTCGACGGCCAGCACCCTGCGGCCCTTCACGTCGGGGCCCTCGATGCGGCGCTGCATGCCGTGCGCCTTCTGCGCCTTGCGGACCACGAACGCGTCCAGCACCCGCCCCCGCGCGGCCGCCGCGTGCATCATCGCGCCCGCCACCGGGTCGGCGCCCATCGTGAGCCCGCCCACCGCGTCGTAGTCGAGGTCGGCGGTCAGGTCGAGCATCACGTTGCCGACAAGGGGCGCCGCCACGCCGTCGAGCGTGATGCGCCGCAGGTCGAGATAGAAGTCGGCCTCCTTGCCCGAGGAGAGGATGACCTTGCCGTGGATGAGGGCCTTGTTCTTGATCTCGGCCAGCAGGTTGTCGCGATCCGTCATGGCAACAAGCTTAGGGTCCTGGTCACCGCGGCCATCCGGGGGTAAAGCCGCGCACCCGGTTTAACCACGGCGGTCGCTGCGGAATGATGACCCGGGTAACTCCTCGTCATCTTGAGGTCACTATGAGTGCCGATGCTCCGCAAAGCGACGCCGACCTGCTGCGTGCGGTCAGGGCGGGCAACGCCGCCGCCTACGGCGAGCTCTACGAGCGCCACGTGACGGCCGCCCGCGCCATGGCCCGCCAGCTCGTACGGGGCGTCGAGGTGGAGGACGTCGTCGCCGAGGCGTTCACCAAGATCCTCGACCTGGTGTGCCGGGGCGGCGGGCCGGAGTCGGCGTTCCGCACCTACCTGCTGACGATCGTGCGGCGCACGGTCCACGACCGCACCCGCATCGCGTCCAGCCCCGCCGTGACGGGCGAGATCGAGCGGTACGACCCGACGGCGCCGTTCGTCGATCCGACGCTGGCCGGGCTCGACCGGTCGCCGATCGCGCGGGCCTACCTGTCGCTGCCAGAACGGTGGCGGGCGGTGCTGTGGCACACCGAGGTCGAAAGGGCCGGACCGGCGCAGGTGGCGCCGCTGCTCGGGCTGTCGCCCAACGGCGTGGCCGCGTTGTCCTACCGCGCGCGGGAGGGGCTGCGGCAGGCGTACCTGCGCTCGCACGCGCGGCCCGGGGTGCTGCCCGAGTGCCGCACGGTGCTCGGCCGGCTCGGCCACTACGTGCGCGGCGGGCTGGCGCGGCGCGACGCCAGGACGGTCGACGAGCACGTCGACTCCTGCCAGGAGTGCCACGGCGTGCTGGTGGAGGTGGCCGACGTCGAGCGCGGGCTGCGCGTCGTCGTGGGGCCGCTGATCGCCGGTCCGCTGTTCAGCGGCTACGTGCTGGCGCTGGCCAAGGCGTCAGGACCTGGTGGGGCCGGGCCGCTGCGCGCGGTCCGGCGGCTGGGGCGGATGCCGCGCCGGTGGCTGGTGGGGGCGGGCGCCGTCGTGCTGCTCGTCGTGGCGGCGGCCACCGTACGCGCGCTGTCCGGGCCCGAGCCGGTCGACCGGCCCGCCACGCTCGGCCCGGTCGCGGTGCCGCCTCCCTCGGTCGATCCCGTGCCCGTGCCGTTGCCGACCGAGCGGCCCTCACGGGTGCCGGGTGAGCGGACCTCGCGGGTGCCGCCACCGCCCGTCGCGATCGACCGGCAGTCCACGCCCGCCGAGGTGGCGGAGGCGCGGCTGCGTGTCACGATCGACCCGATCGGCTCGCTCGTCCGCGCCAGGCCCGGCATCGTCGGCGTCCGCCTGCGCAACTACGGGAAGGCGGCCAGTGACGAGCTCGCTGCCCGCGTCGGCCTGCCGCCCGGGGTGAGCCTCGTGCCGCACGTACGCTCCGGTCCAGGCGCGTCCGTCTCCGGGCCGGCCGGCACGGTCGACGGCTGGGAGTGCCGCCCGTCCAAGCGGGGCGCCCGGTGCGTCAGGAAGGGGCTCGCGGCGGGCCGGTCCACGGCGCTCTACCTGCGGGTGCTGGTGTCCGGGGCGGCGCCGCAGGGAGCGGGCCCCACCGTCCGCGTCGACGCGGGGCGGCTGCGCGTACGGGCCCGCGCCGCGAGCGGCGTGCGCGCGACCGGGGCGCCGGCCAGGTTCGCCACCGAGGGCAAGGTGAGCGTCAGGGCGATCGGCAACACGTTGCTGACCTGCCCTGACGATCTCGAGGGCTGTCCCGAGGCGCGGCGGCGCGAAGGGGAGCAGCGTGACAACGACCTGTGGCACATGACGGCGCTCGACCGCGACGACCACCCCTTCACCGACTCCTCCAGCGAGGCGGTGCTGTCGGTGCCGAGGGGCGGCGAGGTCGTGTGGGCCGGGCTCTACTGGTCGGCCGCCGGCGCGGAAGGCGGGCCGATCCGGCTGCGGCCGCCTGGCCTGCGCCGCTACGTCACCGTGCGGCCGAGCGAGGTCAAGGTGCGCGAACTGCCGCTCGGCCCGGTCTACCAGGCGTTCGCCGACGTGACCGGGCTCGCCGCCGATGTGCGCGCGGGCGGCACCTGGTGGGCGGCCGACGCGCCGATGGAGGAGGGGGTGGCGCGGCATGCGGGGTGGAGTCTGGTGCTGGTCGTCACCGACCCGGCGGAGCCGTACGGCCAGGCCGTGGTGCTCGACGGCGGCACGGTGGTCGGCGGGCGGGTGCGGCGCGCGCACTTCCCGCTGCACGGGCTGCGGCCGGCCGCCGCGCCCGCGCGGGTGGAGCTGGTGACGTGGGAGGGCGACGCCGATCTCCGCGGCGACCGCGTCTCGCTGGGGTCGGGCGCGCTCACGCCGTCCGGTGGCGAGCGCGACGCGTCGAACGTCTTCGACGGCTCGGTGGGCCGCGGCGGCGGGCTGACGTTCGGGGTCGACGTCGACACGGTCAGCGCCGAGCTGGGGGTCGATCCCGGCCTCACGATCACCTCGGACAAGGACGTGGTGCTGTTCGGCGCCGCGGCGGTGAGCGTGCGGTCTCGACCGTGACCCAAAACCGCCCAAACTGGTACGGTCTGCGTGATTGTTCTGGCGACTCGGTGGACGAGGGCCGAATCGTCGGGATTCACCTTCGCACGATCTCCCGCTTTCATTACCCTGAGAGAGGGCCGCCGAGTCCGGTCTCTGACGGTGCAGAGCCAACAAGGTCGGACCACCAGGAAAGGGGCGGTGTCAGTGGATCGCTGCGCGCTGTTCGTGGACGCCGGCTATCTGCTGGCAGACGGGGCGATGGCCGTGCACGGCACCCGCCATCGCGAAGCGGTCTCCTGGGACTACCCGGGCCTGCTCCAGCTGATGACCAGCCTGTCGCGCGAGCGCACCGGCCTGCCGCTGCTGCGCTGCTACTGGTACGAAGCGACGGTCGAAGGCCGCCGCACGCCCGAGCACGACGTCCTGGCCGACATCCCGGGGCTCAAGCTGCGGCTGTCGCGCATCCGGCCCGGCCGGCGCGAAGGCGTCGACGCCCAGGTCCACCGCGACCTCATGACGCTCGCCCGCAACAACGCCATCTGCGACGCCGTCGTGGTGAGCGGCGACGAGGACCTCGCCCAGGTCGTGTGCGACGCGCAGGACCTCGGCATCCGGGTCAGCGTCATCCACATCGCCGCCGAGGGCGGCTGGGCCGTCTCGCGGTCGCTGCGCCAGGAGTGCGACGACCTCGTCGAGCTGGGCGCCGTCCATCTGCGTCCGTACGTGAGCCTGGTCGCCGGCATCACCGAGGCGTCGAACGGGCACCACCAGCCGCTCAGCAACGGGCACGCCGCTCCCTCGCTGCCGCCCGGCCAGCCGTCCGTGCCGTCGTCGGGGCAGTCGCCCGTGCAGCCTGGGCAATCCGTGCAGCCGGTGCAGCATGTGCAGGCGTCCCTGCCGCCGGTGCAGCCGCAGACCCCGTCGTCCACCGGCAGCCACGCGGCCGGCTCCGCCGCCTCGTCCGGGCAGCCGTCGGCCAACGGGCCGTCCTCCGGCTCGTCCGGCGCCCACGGGTCGTCGTCGTCCGGGCGCGGGCAGTCGTCCGCGTCGCAGCCGGCGTTGCCGTCCTACACCTATCAGCCCGACTCGCAGCCGCACGTCCAGCCGACGTCGTCGGCTCCGGTCACCGGGCCGTTGCAGGCCCAGTCGCCGTCGCCGTCCACGGGGCAGTTCTCCTCGCCGCAGCCGAACTCGGGCTCCTACCAGCCGGGGCAGCTCGGGCCGTACACCGGGCCGCAGCCCGCGCCGGTCAACCCGCCCTCGGCGGCCACGGCCGGAGCCACCACGCTGGCCGACGCCGTCAAGGCCGCCCACCGGGAAGGGCACGACTTCGGCGAATCGGTCGCCCGTGACGCGCCCGCGCTGTGGCTGGAGGCGGTGCTGGCCCGTAAGCCGCGCATGCCGTCCGACCTGGAGGCGCGCCTGCTGCAGGGCTCGTCACTCCCGATCGACTTCCTCCTGCACGACGAGGTCCGCCACGCCCTGCGCCGCGGCTTCTGGGACGCCCTCGAACGCGCCCGCAACTGACCCCTGAACGCCCCCGCCACTGCCCGCCCCGCGACGGCCCCAACTGCCGCGCGCCCGCAACAGGGCACTATGCATCAGCGCGAGGCCGCCCGCGCGCCCGGTTGCGGGCGGGTGCGGGTGGGGGGAGAGGCCGCCACCGCGCCCGGTTCGGGCGCGGTGGGGCCTGTCAGGACAGGGCGTCGAAGCCGGCGCGGAGGTGGGCGACGCGTTCGGTGAGGTCGGCCAGGGGTGTCGTCAGGGCCGGGTCCTGCGACTTGCGGGCCAGCTCACGTACCCGCGACAGCTCGTCCTCCACCGCGGTGAGCCGCCGCGACAGCTCCGGCAGCACCGACGAGTGGTCGCCCGCGCCCGGCGGCAGCTCGCCGCTCACGCGGTCGCGGAGCAGCGCCGCCTGCTCGGCCAGGCGTTTGTTCATGTTGTACAGCTCGGTGAACACCGAGACCTTGGCCCGCAGCACCCACGGGTCGAACGGCTTGGTCAGGTAGTCGACGGCGCCCGCCGCGTAGCCGCGGAAGGCGTAGTCGGGGGCGCTGTCGACCACGGTCAGGAAGATGATCGGGATGTTCCTGGTGCGCTCACGCCGCTTGATGTGCGCGGCGGTCTCGAAGCCGTCCATGCCGGGCATGCGCACGTCGAGGAGGATCAGCGCGAACTCGGTGTTGAGCAGCGCCTTCAGCGCCTCCTCGCCCGACCGGGCGCGTACGGGCACCAGGTCGAGAGAGCTGAGGATGGCTTCGAGAGCGATCAGGTTCTCCTCGCGGTCATCGACCAGGAGGATCTTCGCACGATCCGGCATCGATCACGACCCTTCGGCTGGGGATGCGGACGAGTCGGACGCGGCTCCGCGGCCCCGGCTGAGCCAGCCGCGCAGCCGTTCGAGCAGACGGTCGACGTCGACCGGCTTCGGGACGTAGTCGGACGCGCCCGAGGCGATGCTCTTCTCCCGATCGCCCCGCATGACCTTGGCGGTCAGCGCGATGATCGGCAGGTCGGCGAACTGGGGCATGCGCCGGATGGCCGAGGTGGTGGCCCAACCGTCCATCTCCGGCATCATGATGTCCATCAGCACGAGCGCGACGTCCTCGTTCCGTTCGAGCTGCTCGATCCCCTCCCGACCGTTTTCAGCGTAGACGACGGTCGAGCCGTGCCGTTCCAGCACGCTGGTCAGGGCGAACACGTTACGGATGTCGTCGTCGACGATGAGGATCTTGGCGCCGTTGAGCGGGTCGTCGCCCTGCCACTGGACGGGTGTCTCGACGGGCGGCTCGACCAGCTCCGGCAGCGGCATGTCGAGCGGCATCGGCGGCTCGGGCGCCGGCGCGGCCGGTTCGTCGGCCGACGTCGTGATGAGCGGCCGGCGCGCCGCCCCGCCGTCGGTCGCCGCCAGCGGGCCGGTGTAGGAGGCGGGCAGGTAGAGCGTGAACGTGCTGCCCTGGCCCAGCTCGCTGTCGACGTGGATCTCGCCGCCGAGCAGGCGGGCGATGTCGCGGCAGATGGCGAGGCCGAGGCCGGTGCCGCCGTACTTGCGGCTCGTGGTGCCGTCGGCCTGCCTGAACGCCTCGAAGATGACGTCGCGCTTGTCGGGCGCGATGCCGATGCCGGTGTCGATCACCTGGAAGGCCAGCAGGTCGCGCGCCTCGTGCAGGGTCTCGTCGTCGAAGTCGACGCCGACCGGCGGCTTGGCGACGCGCAGCTTGACCTCGCCGCGGGGCGTGAACTTCACCGCGTTCGACAGCAGGTTGCGCAGCACCTGCTGCAGCCGCTGCTCGTCGGCGCGCAGCTCCTGCGGCACGTCGGGGTTGACCTCGACGCTGAACGACAGCCCCTTGTCCTGGGCCAGCGGCGCGAACGCGGCCTCCAGCAGGTCGACCATCTTCGGCAGCGACACCTGGATCGGGTGGATGTCCATCCGGCCCGCCTCGACCTTCGACAGGTCGAGCATGTCGTTGATCAGCTGGAGCAGCGCCGAGCCCGCGCTGTGGATCGTGCGGGCGAACTCGACCTGCTGCGAGGTGAGGTTGCCCTCGGCGTTCTCGGTGAGCAGCTTGGCCAGGACGAGCAGGCTGTTGAGCGGCGTGCGCAGCTCGTGGGACATGTTCGCGAGGAACTCGGACTTGTACCGCGAGGACACCGCGAGCTGCTCGGCGCGCTCCTCCAGGGTCCGGCGGGCCTGCTCGATCTGGAAGTTCTGGATCTCGATGGCGCGGTTCTGCTTGGCCAGCAGCGCCGCCTTGTCCTCCAGCTCGGCGTTGGACCTGCGCAGCTCCTCCTGCTGGCGCTGCAGCTCGTCGGAGCGCTCCTGCAGCTCGCGGGTGAGCCGCTGCGACTCGGTGAGCAGGTCTTCGGTACGGGAGTTGGCGATGATCGTGTTCATCGTGACGCCGATGGTCTCGACGAGCTGCGTCAGGAAGTCGAGGTGCACCTCGCCGAACGGCGTGAACGAGGCGAGTTCGAGTACGCCGAGCACGCGGTTCTCGAACAGGATCGGCAGCACCACGATCTGCGCCGGTGTCGAGCGACTGAGCCCGCTGTCGATGGTGATGTACTCGGGCGGCACGTCGTCGAGCACGATGTGCCGGCCCTCGGCCGCCGCCTGCCCGACGATGCCCTCGCCGATCGCGAAGCGCTGGCGCGGCCCCCGGTCGGGACGCACGCCGTAGCCGCCGATGAGGATCAGCTCGCTGTCGGCGTCGGGGTCGATGCTGTAGAACGCGCCGTAGCGGGCCGAGACCAGCGGCGTCAGCTCGCTCATCGTGAGCTTGGCGACCTCGAGCAGGTCGCGGTGGCCCTGCATGAGCCGCGAGATGCGGGCCAGGTTCGACTTCAGCCAGTCCTGTTCCTGGTTGGCCTGCGTGGTCTCGCGCAGCGAGCCCACCATCGAGTTGATGTTGTCCTTCAGCTCCGCGAGCTCGCCCTGAGCCTCGATGGCGATCGAGCGGGTGAGGTCGCCGCGCGCGACGGCGCTGGTCACGGTGGCGATGGCGCGGATCTGGGTGGTGAGGCTGCCCGCCAGCTCGTTGACGCTCTCGGTCAGCCGCTTCCAGGTGCCCTCGACGCCCTCGACCCGGGCCTGGCCACCGAGCTGTCCTTCGGAGCCGACCTCGCGGGCCACCCGGGTGACCTCGGAGGCGAAGGACGACAGCTGGTCGACCATCCGGTTGACGGTGGTCTTCAGCGCGAGGATCTCGCCCTGGGCGTCGACGTCGATCTTGCGGGTGAGGTCGCCGTTGGCCACGGCCGTGGTGACCTCGGCGATGTTGCGCACCTGGTAGGTGAGGTTGTTGGCCAT
>NZ_FNFB01000050.1:21062-28688 GCF_900100395.1 Nonomuraea maritima
ACCTGCGCCTGGCCGCCGAGCTGACCTTCGGTGCCGACCTCGCGGGCCACACGGGTGACCTCTTCTGCGAAGGCGGACAGCTGGTCGACCATCGTGTTGACGGTGTTCTTCAGCTCGAACATCTCGCCCACGGCGTCGACCGTCACCTTGCGGCTCAGGTCGCCCTTGGCCACGGCGGTGGTCACCACGGCGATGTCGCGCACCTGCGCCGCCACGCGGGAGGACATCGTGTTGACGGCCTCGGTGAGGTCGCGCCAGCTTCCTGACATGCCGCGCAGGTTGGCGCTGCCGCCCAGCCGGCCCTCGGTGCCGGCCTCGCGCGCCACCCGGGTGACCTCGCTGTTGAACAGGGCGAGCTGGTCGACCATGCCGTTGATGGCCTTGCCCAGCCGCCGCACCTCGCCGCGGGCCGAGCGGTCGAGGTCGATGCGCCGCGACAGGTCGCCCTTGGCGACCGCGTCGATGACGTCGGCGGCGCCGCTCACCGGGCTCACCAGCGCGTCGATCAGCATATTGACGGACTCGACGCTCTCGGCCCAGGCGCCGACGCCCGGCCCAGGGGTGAGGCGTTCGCCGAACCTGCCCTCCTTGACGACCTCCTTGCGGACGCGTACCAGCTCGTTGGCCAGGTGTTCGCGCCGGTCGGCGACCTCGTTGAGCAGCAGTCGCACCTCGCTGAGGATCCCGGGGGGAGCGTGGGGGACCCGTCGCCGGAAATCGCCGTCACGCCACGAGAAAAGCGTCTCCAGGATGGGGATGAGGTCGGACTCGGTGTACGTCCGCTCCTCAGCGCTTGGCTCTGTCTTGGCCGTGGTCATGGGGCCTCCTTCACTCGCGGCCGGCTCCGGCGAGTGATTCAAGTCTGTCACGTTGAGTAGCTCGTAGTCCTGCCCTTGGATTTACCCCAAGTCAGCGTGAAGTGTGGTAGGCACGGGGGAATGACTGGTTCTCCTCATGCGGTGCTCGCCGCGACGTTCGCGCCCGGCGAGACGGCGGTGACGTCTGCGATGCGGTTCACGCGCGAGGTGATGACCGCGTGGGCCACCGGCGGAGTGCTCCACACCGCCGAGCAGATCGCGGGAGACCTGGCCGAGCAGGTCGCTGACGAGCCGTTCGAGGTGATCTGGAAGCATTTCGGCGACGCGGTGCAGGTCGAACTGCGGCAGCGAAGCCTCCCCCAAGGCGATCCCAAAGCTCCTTCCGTCAGTGTCGAGGAATGGGGAGTCACCTTCTCGGGCGATTCCCGTGTCCACTGGGCTAGGCTCACGCTACCTGGCTCGGCCGAACAAGTGGCAGCCGAATGGCTGCAGGAGAGCTCCAGGGGCACACATTGGCTGGGGTTCCTGGCCGATGCGAGCGACCTGCTGGCGGGCACGCTCGACCCCGACATGGTGCCGGCGATCATCGCGCAGGTCGTGGTGCCGCGGCTGTCGAGCTGGTGCGCCGTCTACACCGCCGACGACGCGGGCCCGCGCCTCGTCTACCTCTGGCACGCCGACGAGGCCCGCAACGACGCCCTTCGCGAGCAGATCGCGGAGATGGACGTCTCGGCCGCCGACAACCGGCGCACGTCCGCGATCGCCATGGGCGAGACGCAGGTGCTGGCCGTGCCGCTCACCGCGCGTGGCCGCAGCCTCGGCCTGATGTGCCTGGGCCGTCCCGACCGGTTCACCGACGAGGTCATCCAGTTCGCCGAGGACATCGGCAGGCGCGCCGCCCTGGCCATGGACAACGCCCGGCTGTACGCCCAGCAGGCCGCCGCCAACCGCGCCCTGCAGCGCAGCCTGCTGCCGCCCAACGAGCCCGAGGTCCCGGGGCTCGACTACGGCGTCGTCTACGAGCCCGCCGGAGAGGCCAACGAGGTCGGCGGCGACTTCTACGACCTGTTCAAGGCGGGCGACGACTACTGGCGCTTCGCGATCGGCGACGTGTGCGGCACCGGGCCGGAGGCCGCCGCCGTGACCGGCCTCGCCCGCCACACGCTGCGCCTGCTGGCCCGCGAGGGCTACGGCGTCGCGGCGGTGCTCGGCCGGCTCAACCAGGCGATCATGGAGGAGGGCGAGCGCGCCCGCTTCCTCACGCTGCTGCACGGCGACATCACGCCGGTCGCGAACGGGCTGGAGGTGCGCCTGGTCTCGGCCGGGCATCCCGAGGCGCTGCGGCTCAAGCCCAACGGCAAGGTCGAGGCGGTCACCACGCCGCAGTCGCTGCTCGGGGTCTTCCACGAGGTCGCGTTCGAGGCCGACACCGTCCACCTCGACCACGGCGACGTGCTGCTCGCCGTGACCGACGGCGTCACAGAACGCCGCTCAGGAGGGCGGCTGCTCGACGACGACGGCGGCCTGGCCCGGATGCTGTCGGAGTGCGCCGGGCTGTCGGCCAGGGCGGTCGCCGAGCGCATCCGCCGGGGTGCCGCCGAGTTCGCCGCCGAGCCGAGCGCCGACGACCTCGCCATCCTCGTGCTGCGCGCCCGCTGAGCCCTAGCCGTCGATCTTCATGGCGCTCGTGTGCTTGCGCGCGAACTCCAGCTGCAGCGCCGTCTGCGTGATGCGTTCGCTCACCACGAGCGAGGCGCCGACGGCGTCGTAGGCGTAGACCTGGTGCTCGCGGCCGTGCTCCGCCAGCCTGGCCACGTACTTCTCGATCTGGCGCATCGGGCAGCGCGAGTCGTTCTCGCCTGCGAGGATCAGCACCGGGCTCTTGACCTGCTCGATGTACGTGATGGGGGAGCTCGCGGCGTACCGTTCCGGCTGTTCGTCGGGCGAGCCGCCGAGCAGGGCGCGGTGGAAGGCCCGCAGGCTCTCCGCCTCGTCCTCGTAGGAGTCGCGGTGGCAGGCGATCGGCACCGCGGCGATGCCGGCCGCCCACAGGTCGGGCTGGGTGCCGAGGCCGAGCAGCGTGAGGTAGCCGCCCCAGCCCGTGCCGGTCAGCACCGTCCTGGACGGGTCGCAGATGCCCTGGTCGATCACCCACTGCCGGACGGCCGCGACGTCGGCCAGCTCGATGTGGCCGACGTCGCCGTGCAGCGCGTTGCGCCACGCCGAGCCGTAGCCGGTCGAGCCGCGGTAGTTGACCCGTACGACGGCGAAACCGGCGTCGACCCAGGCGGCGGTCTCGGGGGAGAAGGCGTCGCGGTCGTGCGTGTCCGGGCCGCCGTGCAGCAGGAATACGGTGGGGAAGGGGGCGGCGCCCGCCTCGGGCTTGGAGACGAGCGCGTGGACGCGGCCGCCCTCGCCCTCGACGTCGACGTCCTGGATGGGGACGCTCGGCGGGGCGGGCGGGCCGCTCGCGTTGACCACCACCTGGCCGGTGCTGGAGCGGATGACCGGCGGGTGCGACGCGCTCGACCACGAGTACTCGACGTGGCCGCCGGAACGGGGCGCGGCCTCCTCGATCACGCCGCGGGGCGTGTCGATGAGGGTCAGGCCGCCGCCGGTGAGGTCGTAGCGGTGCAGGTGGCTGCGGGCCCGGTGGTCGCGCATGATGAGCAGGCCGCGCGCGTCGGGGTACCACTCGGCGTTCAGGTCGCCCGGGTCGCGCAGCCAGATCTCGCGCTGCTCGCCGGTCACCGGGTCCCAGACGATGGGTTCGCGGCGGTCGCGGCGCTCGTGCAGGGCGAGCAGGCGGCGGTCGCCGAGCACGGGGGCGAAGCCGAGGCCGACCACGCCCTTGCCGGGGCCGTCGTGCAGCTCGCCCACCGTGTCGCCGTTCTGGTGGACGACGCGCAGGGCGGGGTGGCGGAAGTCGCCGTACTCGGCGTGGTTGATCGCGACGAGGGAGCCGTCGAGCGTCATGCCGGCCACCCAGGCGGCCTCGGTGTGCTCGTACAGGGTGGTGGCGGGCCGGCCAGGGTGCACCAGGTGAATGCGGAACGTGCCCTCGCTGGCGAGGCTGATCGCGGCCACGCCGGTCGCCGACAGCGCGATGCCCGCGGGCTGGCCCGGCGGCAGGTCGGGCGCCACGGGCTCGTCGGGACCGCCCGTGAACGGCTGACGCCACCAGCTGCCGAAATCGTCGCCGTCGGTGTCGGCGAACCAGTAGATCCACTGGCCGCCGGGGTCGATCGCGGCGTACGCGGTGCCCCACGGGCGGTCGGTGACCTGGCGGGTGACGCCGGTCACGCGGTCGCGGGCGTAGACCTCCCACGTGCCGGTGGCGTTGGAGCGGTAGATGGAGCGGTTGGGTGCCTGGCTCGCCGGGGTCGGCAGCGTCATGCGCGACGCGCGGAACCTGGCCTGCCAGCGTTCCTCCGCCTTCATCCGGCGCGCCCCCTCCCGTTGTCGTCCCGCGCCCCGGGGCGTGGGATGCCGTCCAGTATCGCGCCTGTGCCGGAGAAATACTCAGGGAATGTGGGGGAATTTCGGGCTAAACGCCCCATCAGTAACATCGGTCGCCTATGCCCGTCAAGGAATGCGGCTTGATCGGGGGACGGGCTCGAAGATAGACAGATGAAAGGCCGCACGCGTCACCACTTTTTCACGCCTTTTCGCGACATTTCGGGAAAAGAGGGATGAAATTCGTTCGTCCAGCGCGTCCGGGTCCTGGTGCCAGGCGCTCGGCCCCATGCCGATCACCTGGGCGACGTCGTCGTGCCCCAGCTCCATCTCGAACGCGATCGTGCGCCGCTCGGCCTCCGAGAACCCCTCAAGGCTCCTGGCCAGCCGGCGCTCCTTCTCCTCGTCGACCGACAGCAGCCCCAGCTCGGCCACCAGCGGGCTGAGGTGCTTCGCCGTGGGGGTGACGACCACCGCGACGCCGCCCGGACGCAGGACACGCCGGAACTCCGGCCCGTTCCTGGGCGCGAACACGTCGATCACCACATCGGCCACCCCACTCCTGATCGGGAGCGGACGCCACACGTCGGCCACGAACGCCCCCGCCCTCGGATGCGCCCGCGCCGCCCGGCGCACAGCGTGTTTCGACACATCGAACGCCATCCCGATGCCATCGTCCACCGCGTCGAGCACGGCCGCCAGGTAGTGCCCGGTGCCCGTGCCGGCGTCGACGATCAGCGGCGCGACCCTGCCCGCCGCGCGACGACCGTCGACGATCTCCGGCTGCCGCGCGGGAACCCCGTCCTCCGCGCCGTAACCGGCGTCCACTCGGGCCCCACGGTACGCCTTCGGGTCCGCGTCGTCAGTGTTTTCGGGGGATGCTGCACGATTTTCTGGAACGTTCTTGTTTGCGGTGTACGTCCGTACTGTCGCGGCGACGGCGTCGGCGAGCGGCGCGTAGTGACCGCGGTCGAGGAACGCGGCCCGCGCCGCCACCATCGGGGTGCTGTCGGCCGTGCCTGGCGGCCGCGAACCGACGAGGAGGCTGACGTACCCCTGCCTGGCGACGTCGAAGGAGTGCCCCGCCTCGCAGCGCACGGCGGCGGCGTCGAGCCGCAGGTCGGCCCGGCAGAGGGGACAGATGAGGAAATCGACGATGTCGGCCAGCATGCGGCCCATTCTGGTGGATGCGCCGGGTCAGGCGGCCGCGGCCTCGTGCAGGAACGCGGCGTTGGACGGCGTCTTGCGCAGCCGGTCGACGAGGAGCTCCATGCCCTGCTGCCGGTCGAGGCCGGTGAGCATGCGGCGCAGCCGCCAGACGACCTGCTGCTCCGGGACCTTCAGCAGGATCTCCTCGCGCCGCGTGCCCGAGGCGTCGAGGTCGACGGCGGGGAACAGCCGCCGCTCGGCCAGCTCGCGGGTCAGGTGCAGCTCCATGTTGCCGGTGCCCTTGAACTCCTCGTAGAGGCTGTTGTCCATACGCGAGCCGGTGTCGACAAGCGCGGTGGCGAGGATGGTGAGCGAGCCGCCGCCCTCCACGTTGCGGGCCGCGCCGAAGAACCGCTTCGGCGGATACAGCGCGCGGGCGTCGATGCCGCCGGTCAGCACGCGGCCCCCGCCCGGCGCCAGGTTGTTGTAGGCCCGTCCGAGCCGCGTCAGCGAGTCGAGCAGCAGCACGACGTCACGGCCGGACTCGACGAGCCGCTTGGCCCGCTCGACGGCCAGCTCGGCGACGGCCGCGTGGTCGCGGTCGGGGTGGTCGAAGGTGGAGGCGTAGATCTCGCCGGGGATCGTGGACCGCATCTCGGTGACCTCCTCGGGCCGCTCGCCCACGAGGACCACCATGAGCGTCACCTCGGGGTGGTTGCGGCTGATCCCGGCGGCCAGCGCCTGCAGGACCATGGTCTTGCCGGCTTTGGGCGGGGCCACGATGAGGCCGCGCTGCCCCTTGCCGATCGGGGCGAACAGGTCGACGACGCGCGTGCTCAGCGACTCGGTCTCGAGCGTGAGCCGCTCGGTCGGGTGCACGGGCGTGAGGTTGGCGAAGTTCGGCCGCTCGCGCCACTCGGCGCCGCCGTTGACCTCGTCGACGCCGACGAGCTTGTTGCCCTGGAACGACGCGACCACGTGGTCGCCGGGGCGCAGGGCGTACTGCCGGACCTTCTCGGGCGGCAGGCGCACGTCGCCCGGCTGCGGCAGGTGCGCGGCCCTGATGAAGATGGACTTGTCGTGTACGTCCAGCAGGCCACTGACCTGGTGGACCGCGGCACCAGGAGCCGGGCGTTGTTCAGGAACGGTGCGATTTTCGGTACGCGTGGACATGGTGTGCCCCTTGAGGGAATGCGCCAGGGCATGCCGCACCCGGCGGAGTGAGGAAGACAGAAGCCCGAGGTCGCGAGGACGAGGGCCGGATGGAGAAGACCAGCGGAGCGAAAGGCTCAACGCTTGGTTGAAAGCTACCACGCCATCCGTACCACGAAACACCTAGCCCGCTCGGACTATTCCCGGGCCGGTTCTCGTGTCTTGCCGGGCGAGCGGGCGGCGTAGGCAGGAGAATGTCCACCAGCGCACCCGTACGGCGAGGAGAATGACCGCGCACGGGGCGAAAGGCACCCCATCGCGTCAAGCGTCCTGCAGGGCCCCTGCAACTCGATGAGGGTTCCATGAAATGCAGAGACCTTCTTGGGGGAATCATGAAGACCGTCAACCGTTGCCCGCAGTGCCACCACGAGCTCGACGAGGGCCCGATCATGTACCGTTGCGCGCACTGCCGCCGGGCCGTCTACGCCGCGGACATCGACTTCGAGTTCGTCCCGCGCAGGCCCGTCGCCGCCTGAACGCTTCTAGAATCAGGCGGGTGCCCCCTCACCTGATGACCGTCTCCGGCGTCGAGGTCACACCGCTCTGCGACGCCGTCGGTCCGATGGGGGCGGCGATCCTGCGCCCTCTCCCTGAGTTGTTCGCCGGTTCAGGGCTCGCCGACGACGAGCCATGGACGCTGCACTTCCACTGCTACCAGGTTCGTCCGCTGTGCTCCGGCCTTCAGGCCGGGGGTGAAGCGGACCCTCCCGCGTAGCGGAGCAAGATTCGCCGATTCGCCGCTGGGCGAACCGGCGTCACTCAGAGGTGTCGGGATGGTCTTGCTGGCTGGTCCACCACTCGTAGGGAACCAGGACCGCGTATGGTGTGCCGTTTCGCTCGACGATGGTGGCCTCACCAAGATAGTGGGCGGCGTTGACTCGGTCACCGAGTCGTTCCCTGGTTTCTCGAATACCCATGCGAACATCCATAGATCGAATGGTACACTTATTACCATGCAGCTTCGGTACAACTTCCGCCTCTACCCGACGCC
>NZ_FNFB01000047.1 GCF_900100395.1 Nonomuraea maritima
CGGGCAGCCGGGCCTTGGCCAACCGCCGGCCGGAGCCGTCCATGACCTCCACGTCGTGGTGGTCTTCGGCCCAGTCATCACCCACGAACAGTCGCAACGGTCCTCCCGTTCTCGATGCCGATCACCTTCAGCAGCCTGCGGGAGAACCATCAGCGACCTAATCAAGCAGTGCTCACGCCTCTGCGGGCAGGCACGACATCCCATCAGCGATCAACTCTCCCGGCCGACCGGCAGGGGCACGGTCTTTCACCAGGACTCGATGTCCAGGAACCCAGAGTGCTCACCTGTCAGCGGCTACCACCAGGAGTCTGCCGGATGGCTTACTCCCAGAACTGATTAGGACCGCTCCTCATGTCGCTGCCTCACCTGCTCACCGTGCTCGCGCCGGTCGGCGCCTACGACCTGACCTCCGGACGGCTGTGGTCGCTGGTCGCCGCACTGCTGGGCCTGGCCGGCGTCGCCGTCGGCGGTTTCGCCCTGGCCCGTCCCGCGTCCGCGATGAGGGCCGTCGTCGCCATGGGGGCGGGGCTGGCGGGCGCCGTCGGCGGCGTGCTGGTCGTGGCCGCCGCCGAGGGCGGGCCGGGCACCGGTTACGGAATCGTCGGCGGTTACGTGGCCCTGGTCGTGGGCCTGGCGGCCCTCGCCGTAGGCGGTCTCGCCCTCGCCCGGTCCCGCCGCCTGACGCGCGCGTAGGCGACCCGCCCTCGCCCCGTCACGCCGCTTGACGCGCACGTAGGCGACCCGCCCTCGCCCGATCACGCCGCGCCTGGCGCGTGCTACTTTCCAGCACGTGCCGGCATCCTCCACCGCTGAGCGTCGCCCGGCGACGCGGGAACGCCCGTGAGCGCGGACAGGCGCCGGATGTGGCCGCTGTACGCGGCCGGGTTCACCACCGCTTTCGGCGCCCACGGCATCGCCGCCAACCTCGGCGGCTTCTCCGGCGACGCGGTGACCTCGCTGCTGGTGCTGGGCGGCCTGCTGGCCCTCTACGACGGGGCCGAGATCGTGCTCAAGCCGCTCTTCGGCACACTCGCCGACCGCGTCGGGGCCCGCCCGGTCCTGCTGGGCGGGCTCGCCGCCTTCGCGGTGGCCTCGGCGGCGTACGTGGTCGCCGAGGGTCCCGGCTCGCTGTGGGTGGCACGGCTCGGTCAGGGCGCGGCGGCGTCCGCCTTCTCCCCCGCGGCCTCCGCCCTGGTGGCGCGCCTCAGCCCGCCGACCGGACACGGACGGGCCTTCGGCTCGTACGGCTTCCACAAGTCGCTCGGCTACACGCTCGGCCCGCTGCTGGGCGGCGTGCTGGTGTGGGGCGGCGGGCTGCGGCTGCTGTTCGCCGTGCTGGCCGTGCTCGCCGCGGTGGTCGCCGTCTGGGCCGCGTTCGTGGTGCCGTCCGTACCGCCGCTGCCCAAGGCCCGGCAGACGGTCGTCGACCTGGTACGGAGCCTCACAGAACCGGCGTTCATCGGCCCGGTCGCGGCGCTCGCCGCGGCGACGGCCGCGCTGTCGGTCGGGGTGGGCTTCCTGCCCGTCACCGGCGCCGCGGCGGGGCTCGGCACCGTGGCGACGGGGGCCGCGGTGTCGGTGCTCGCCGCCTGCGCCACCCTCGTCCAGCCGAGGGCCGGACGCGCACTCGACGCCGGACGCCTCACCACGCGCGGCGGCATCACGGCCGGGCTCGTGCTCACCGCCGCCGGACTGGCCTGCGCCGCGCTGCCGGGCCTGTTCGGTCTGCTGTCCTGCGCGGTGCTGGTCGGCACCGGAACGGGCCTGGTCACCCCGCTCGGGTTCGCGGCCCTGGCCGCCTCGACTCCCCCAGAACGGCTGGGCCGGACCATGGGCACCGCCGAGCTGGGCCGCGAACTCGGCGACGCGGGCGGTCCGCTGCTGGTCGCCGGCGTCGCGACGGCCGCCGGTCTCGCCTTCGGTTACGCGGCTCTCGCCCTCCTTGTCGCGGCCGGGCCGGCGCTCGTGGTCGTGGCGCGCCGCAGACCGGCCGCGCCGTCTCCCTGAGCGCTGTCGATCTATGTGTATGAAGGAGCTCCAGCGATTCCGCGACCACCTGAGGGACCTGTGACACTCAGCGACGAACTGCTCGACCTGCTGCGCGGCCCGAGCATCTGCCACCTCGCCACCACGATGCCCGACGGCTCGCCGCAGGTCACCTGATACCTACAGGCTGGCGTCCTTAGGGCGGGGAGGAAAGCCGGAACGGTCGGGCACTTCGGTCTCCGGGTTCTGTCGGTTGCGGTCGGTAGCTTGATGGTCATGTCCCGCTACCGGCTCCAGCCGTCGCCTGCCCAAGAGCAGGCGTTGCTGGTGCATTGCGGGCATGCCAGGTTCGTGTGGAACCTGGCGGTCGAGCAGCACGCCCACTGGAAGCCAGGCCGGAAAAGCGCGCCGGGGTTCGCCGAGCAGTGCCGCCAGCTGACCGAGGCCAGGGCGGAGTTCGAGTGGCTGCGGGCGGGGTCGATCATCGTCCAGCAGCAGGCGCTCAAGGACTTCGCGCAGGCCATGGCGAACTTCTTCGGCAAGACCCACAAGCGCCCGACGTGGCGTAAACGCGGACAGGGCGAAGGATTCCGGATCGTCGCCGTCACGATGGGCGACGTTCGCCGCTTGTCCCGCCACGTGGGCGAGGTCAGGGTCCCCAAGGTGGGGTGGGTGCGATTCCGCTGGTCCCGCGCCGTCCCGGAGAGCGTGAAGTCGTACCGGGTCACCCGTGACCGCGCCGGGCGCTGGCATGTCGCGTTCGCCGCGATTCCCGAACCTGTGCCCGCGCCGGGCACGGGAGAGGTGGTCGGCGTTGACCGTGGCGTCGCCGTCAGCGCCGCCCTGTCCACCGGGGAACTGCTGAGCGCTCCCGGCCTGCGCGACGCCGAGAATGCCCGCCTGCTGCGGCTTCAGCGCAAGCTGGCACGGGCCAAGCGCGGGTCGAACCGGCGCGGCAAGGTCAAGGCCGCCATCGCCCGGCTGAAGGCCCGAGAGACAGACCGGCGCAAGGACTGGGTGGAGAAGACCTCCACCGATCTGGCCCGGCGCTTCGACGTGATCGCCGTCGAAGACCTGAAGATCCGCAACATGACCCGGTCGGCGAAAGGCACCATCTCCGCGCCCGGGAAGAACGTCCGCCAGAAGGCCGGCTTGAACCGGGGCATCCTCGCCGCCGGGTGGGGCCGGCTCGTGACCCGGCTGGAGCACAAAGCTCCCGGCCGCATCCAGAAGATCAACCCGCGTCACACGTCGCAAACCTGCAACGCCTGCAAGCACACCGCCGGGGAGAGCCGCGAGAGGCAAGCTCTCTTCCTGTGCGTGGCCTGCGGGCATCGGGACAACGCCGACGTCAACGCCGCCAAGAACGTACGCGATACTGCCGCAGGGCATGCGGTCGCTGCACGGGGAGGCCCACCGTTGGGCGGGCTTGCGAACCGTGAACCTCAACGCGGCCTCCTCCTCGTGGGGTAGTTGCTGTTGGAATCCCCCGCCTTCAGGCGGGGGAGGATGTCAACCAGACCTGGGTCGACACCGACGGGGAGCACGTACTGATCAACAGTGTGCGGACGCACGTGAAGACCGCGAACATCGAGCGCGACCCGCGGGTGGCGGTCGCGATCTCGTCGCCGGACGACCCGACGCACTACGTCCAGGTACGCGGCCGGGTGGTCGACGTCACCACCAAGGGCGCCGCCGAGCACATCGAGCAGCTCTCCCTCAAGTACACCGGCAAGCCCTACCCCTGGTACGGCGGCCGCGACCAGGAACGGGTGATCTTCGTCATCGAGCCGGCGAGCTTCAGCGGCACCAGGTAGAAGATCACCTGCGTCGATAGGCGTCGCCTCTCACCCGATAGAAGCAAACGATTGGACGCGCGCGCTCGCCCTGCGTGACCGTGACCATGAGAGCCCCTATCGGAAGGCTGGTCATGACGCCGACGCAGTCTCTTGAAAATCGGGTACGTTCGGTGGTCGCGCGGCACCGCGACGACCGGGGTGCTCTGATGCCCGTCCTCCATGGCCTCATGGAGGAGATGGGCCATATCGATCCCGCGGCGATCCCGGTCCTGGCGGAGGAATTGAACCTGTCGCGGGCCGACGTCCACGGTGTTGTCACCTTTTATCACGACTTCAGGCAGTCACCGCCGGGCCGTACGACCGTCCGGATCTGCCGGGCCGAAGCGTGCCAGTCGGTGGGCGCGGCCGGGTTGGTGGAGCACGCGAAAGACCGGCTGGGCGTCGGCCTCGGGGAGACCACCCCCGACGGCGCGGTCACCCTGGAACAGGTCTTCTGCCTCGGCAACTGCGCGCTCGGCCCGGCCGTCCAGGTGGACGACCGGCTGTACGGCAGGGTCGGGCCGCAGGACCTCGACCGCCTCCTGGAGGTGTCCGCGTGACCGGCGAGCCCGTGACCGTACACGTCCCCCGCGACGCCGCCGCCCGTTCCGTGGGAGCCGACCAGGTCGCCGAGCGCATCGCCGACGCGGGCGGCCCGGGGGTCCGCGTCGTGCGCAACGGATCGCGCGGCATGCTGTGGCTCGAACCGCTGGTCGAGGTGACGACGCCGGCCGGACGGGTGGCGTACGGGCCCGTGACCCCCGACGACGTGGCCGGGCTGCTCGCCGCGGGCCTGCTGGACGGCGGCGAGCACCCGCTCCGCCTCGGCCCGACCGACGAGATCCCGTGGCTGCGCGAGCAGACCCGGGTGACCTTCACCCGCGTCGGCGTGATCGACCCCGTCTCCCCCGCCGACTACCTCGCGCACGGCGGCCTCGCCGGGCTGCGGCGCGCCCTGTCCCTCACCCCCGAGCAGGTGGTGGCCGAGGTCACCGACTCCGGGCTGCGCGGACGCGGCGGCGCGGGCTTCCCCGCGGGCATCAAGTGGAAGACGGTGCTCGGCGCAGAGTCCGACCTGAAGTTCGTCTGCTGCAACGCCGACGAGGGCGACAGCGGCACGTTCGCCGACCGGATGCTGATGGAGGGCGACCCGTTCACCCTCATCGAGGGCATGGCGATCGCCGCCTGGGCGGTCGGCGCGAGCGAGGGCTACATCTACGTCCGCTCCGAGTACCCTGACGCCGTCGCCACGCTGCGCGAGGCCATCGACGTCGCCTACGCGCAGGGGTGGCTCGGCAAGCGGGTCCTCGACCACGACTTCTCCTTCGATCTGTTCGTCCGCGTCGGCGGCGGGGCCTACATCTGCGGCGAGGAGACCTCCATGCTGGAGAGCCTGGAGGGCAAGCGCGGCACGGTCCGCGCGAAACCGCCGATCCCGGCGCTGGAGGGCCTGTTCGGCATGCCCACGGTGGTCAACAACGTGCTGACCCTCGGCTCGGTGCCGATGATCCTGGCCGACGGGGCGGCCGCGTTCGCCGAGCTCGGGGTGGGCCGCTCGCGCGGCACGCAGGTCTTCCAGCTCGGCGGCAACATCGCCAGGGGCGGGGTCGTGGAGACCGCCTTCGGTGTCACCCTCGGCGAACTCGTCGAGGGCTACGGCGGCGGCACCCGGTCCGGCAGGCCGGTACGGGCCGTGCAGGTCGGCGGGCCCCTCGGCGCCTACCTGCCGACGTCCAGGTTCGACCTGCCGATGGACTACGAGGCGTTCGCCGCGGCGGACGCCATGGTCGGCCACGGCGGCGTGGTCGTGTTCGACGACACCGTCGACATGGCGGGACAGGCCAGGTTCGCCATGGAGTTCTGCGCCGCCGAGTCGTGCGGCAAGTGCACCCCGTGCCGCATCGGCGCGGTGCGCGGCGTCGAGGTCATCGACCGGATCGTCGCGGGTGAGAACAGGGGGGCCAACCTCAAGCTCCTGAACGACCTGTGCCATCTGATGACCGAGGGGTCACTCTGCGCGATGGGCGGCCTGACGCCGATGCCCGTGCAGAGCGCCCTCGCCCACTTCCCCGGCGACTTCGGAGTGACGGAGGAACGGCGATGAGCCTGATCAAGGAGCACGACCACGGCACTCCGGCGCGCCCCGGCCCGGCGACCGTGTCCGTGGAGATCGACGGCAGGACGGTGCAGGTGCCGGAGGGCACCTCGGTGATGCGCGCCGCCGCCGAGTGCGGCATCGACATCCCGAAGCTGTGCGCGACCGACAACCTGGAGCCGTTCGGCTCGTGCCGGCTGTGCCTGGTCGACATCGACGGCCGCAAGGGCTCGCCGGCGTCGTGCACCACCCCGGTGGCCGAGGGCATGAAGGTGCGCACCCAGACGCCCGAGCTGGCGGAGCTGCGCCGCGGCGTCATGGAGCTGTACATCTCCGACCACCCGCTCGACTGCCTCACCTGTCCGGCCAACGGCGACTGCGAGCTGCAGGACATGTCCGGCGTGGTCGGCCTGCGCGAGGTCCGTTACGGCTTCGACGGCGAGAACCACCTCGACCTGCCGACCGACAGCTCCAACCCGTACTTCGACTTCGACGCGAGCAAGTGCATCGCCTGCTCGCGCTGCGTGCGCGCCTGCGGCGAGGTGCAGGGCACGTTCGCCCTGACGATCGAGGGACGCGGCTTCGACTCGAAGGTCGCGGCCGGCGCCGGCGGCACTTTCATGGAGTCCGACTGCGTCTCCTGCGGGGCCTGCGTGCAGGCGTGCCCGACGTCCACGCTGCAGGAACGCTCGGTCGTCGAGCTCGGCATGCCCAACCGCAGCGTGCTCACCACGTGCGCCTACTGCGGCGTCGGGTGCTCGTTCAAGGCCGAGTTGCGCGGCGACGAGGTCGTCCGCATGGTGCCGTACAAGGACGGCAAGGCCAACGAGGGACACTCCTGCGTCAAGGGCCGCTTCGCGTTCGGCTACGCCTCGCACCCCGACCGGCAGCTCAGGCCGATGGTGCGCGAGCGCATCACCGACCCGTGGCGCGAGGTGGAGTGGGAGGAGGCCATCGCCCACGTCGGCCGCCGCATGCTGGAGATCCAGGCGGCCCACGGTGCGGGCGCGATCGGCGGCATCAGCTCATCCCGGTGCACCAACGAGGAGGTGTACGTCGTCCAGAAGATGGTGCGGGCCGCGTTCGGCAACAACAACGTCGACACCTGCGCGCGCGTCTGCCACTCGCCCACCGGTTACGGACTCAAGCAGACGTACGGCACCTCGGCCGGCACCCAGGACTTCAAGTCCGTCGACAAGTCCGACGTCATCCTGATCATCGGGGCGAACCCGACCGACGCCCACCCGGTGTTCGGCTCGCGCATCAAGCGCCGGCTGCGCCAGGGCGCCAAGCTCATCGTGGCCGACCCGCGCCGCATCGACCTGGTGCGCTCCCCGCACATCCAGGCCGAGCACCACCTTCAGGTGCGCCCTGGCACCAACGTCGCGCTGGTCAACGCGATGGGCCACGTGGTCGTGACCGAGGGCCTGGTCGACCGCGAGTTCGTCGCGGAGCGCTGCGAGGACTTCGCCGAGTGGGAGCGGTTCATCTCCGCCCCCGAGCACAGCCCCGAGGCGGTCGAGGAGATCACCGGCATCCCCGCCGCCGAGGTGCGGGCCGCGACCCGCCTGTACGCGAGCGCGCGCAACGCCACCATCATGTACGGCCTCGGCGTCACCGAGCACAGCCAGGGCTCGACCATGGTGATGGGCATGGCCAACCTGGCCATGGCTACCGGCAACATCGGCCGCGAGGGCGTCGGCGTCAACCCGCTGCGCGGGCAGAACAACGTGCAGGGCTCGTGCGACATGGGCTCGTTCCCGCACGAGCTGCCCGGCTACCGGCACGTGTCCGACGACGTGGTGCGCGGCACGTTCGAGACGCTGTGGGGCCGGGTGCTCGACCCCGAGCCCGGCCTGCGCATCCCCAACATGTTCGACGCCGCGATCGACGGCACGTTCCTGGGCCTGTTCGTGCAGGGCGAGGACATCGTGCAGTCCGACCCGAACACCCGGCACGTCACCGCCGCCCTGGCCGCGATGGAGCTGGTCGTCGTGCAGGACCTGTTCCTCAACGAGACCTCCAGGTACGCGCACGTGTTCCTGCCCGGCACCTCGTTCCTGGAGAAGAACGGCACGTTCACCAACGCCGAGCGCCGGATCAACCGGGTCCGTCCGGTGATGGCGCCGAAGACCGGAAAACACGAGTGGGAGATCGTCTGCGAGATCGCGCAGGCGATGGGCTACCCGATGAAGTACGACGACGCGGCGCAGATCATGGACGAGATCGCGATGACCACGCCGACCTTCGCGGGCGTGTCGTTCGCCAGGCTCGACGAGGTCGGCAGCGTCCAGTGGCCGTGCGACGACGCGGCGCCCGAGGGCACCCCGATCATGCACATCGACGGGTTCGTCCGCGGCAGGGGCAGGTTCGTGCTCACCGACTACGTCCCGACGCAGGAGCGCAGCACCCGCAGGTTCCCGTTGATCCTGACGACCGGACGCATCCTGTCGCAGTACAACGTGGGCGCCCAGACCCGGCGTACCGGCAACAGCGCCTGGCATCCGGAGGACCTGCTGGAGATGCACCCGCACGACGCGGAGGTGCGCGGCATCAACGACGGCGACACCGTGGCGCTGGCCAGCCGCGTCGGCGAGACCACCCTGCGCGTCAAGATCGCCGAACGGATGCCGGTCGGCGTGGTCTACACGACCTTCCACCACCCGGTGACGGGTGCGAACGTCGTGACCACGGAGAACTCCGACTGGGCGACCAACTGTCCCGAGTACAAGGTGACCGCGGTCCAGGTGTCGCCGAAGCACCCGGCCCCCGCACGGGTGAAGTGATCACATGAGCGCTGCGCAGACTCCCCCGCACATCCGCATGTCGAACGAGATCGCGGTGCAGTTCCGGCACCGCGACCCGGCCTGGGCGGCCGAGCAGATCGCCGCCCACATCCGCGCCTTCTGGGACCCTCGGATGCGCGCCAGGCTGCTCGCCGACGCGGGCGCCGGTGACGGGCGGCTCGACCCGCTCGTGGTGGCCGCCACGGCGCTGCTGCCCCCGGCGGGGTGACTTCCTGCGGGGCCGGTCGCGTCGCACGCGCCCGGCCCTCCGAGCGTTCCTGAACTTCTGCGGTACGGACGGCGCGGGCGGTTCCCGGGCTTCGGGTTTGGGCCGCGCGGGCGGCTCCTCGGCTTCTGGACGGGCGGTTTCGCTGCTTCGCGGTATGGACGGCGCGGGCGGTTCCGGGGCATTCTGTGGCGTGCTGTTGCGCCAGTTGGAGTACCTCGTCGCCCTGGCCAGGGAGCGGCATTTCGCCCGCGCCGCCGCGGCCTGCCACGTCTCCCAGCCGTCGCTGTCGGAGGCCATCCGCAAGCTGGAACGCGAGCTCGACGTGCCGCTCGTCCGGCGCGGGCAGCGCTTCGGCGGGCTCACCCCTGAGGGCGAGCGCGTGGTGCTGTGGGCGCACCGCATCCTCGCCGACACCGACTCCCTGCGCCAGGACCTCGCCAAGATGCGCCAGGGGCTGTCGGGCACGCTCCGGCTGGGCGCCATCCCGACCGCGCTGACCGCCGCCTCCCTGCTGACCACGCCGTTCTGCGAGCGCTACCCGCACGTACGGGTCCTGCTGACCTCGCTGTCGTCGCGGGAGATCGCGCGGCGGCTCGCGAACTTCGAGATCGACATGGCGCTGACGTACCTCGAGGACGACGACGAGGACCTCGGCGACGTGCGGGTCAGCCCTCTGTACGAGGAGCGCTACCTGCTGCTCACCCCCGCCGACAGCCACCTGGCCGAGCGTCCGGTGGCCCGCTGGGCCGAGGTGGCCGCGCTGCCCTTGTGCCTGCTCGCCCCCGAGATGCGCAACCGCCGCATCCTGGACGCCAACTTCCGCCACGCCGGCGCCGTGGTCGTGCCCGTCATCGAGACCGACACCGTCTCGGCCCTGTACGCGCACGTCGCCACGCAGCGCTGGTCGAGCGTGATCGCGCACGCCTGGCTGCACATGTTCGGCGTGCCGGAAGGCATGCGGGTCGTCCGGATGGAACGGGCCGCCCACGAGCCGCGCGTGGGGCTCGTCATGACGGGCTCGGGGCCGGAGTCGGTGATGGCGCGGGCCGTGCTCGGCATCGCCCGTGAACTGAACCTCGGCGAGGTGCTCGACCGGCTCACCGGCGAGTACCTGACCTAGCCGGCGTCCGGCCGTCAGGTGGTGCGTGCCGTGCGGCGGCCGCGGCTCTCGCCGACCCGTTCCAGGAGCAGGCCCTCCCGCGTCGACCAGGGGCAGATGCGCGCCTCGCGCACCTGGCACGCCTCCATGAGGGCTTCGGCGACCACGGCCCCGGCTAGCGACTGCTCCGCCCGGTGGCGGCTGATGCCCTTCAGCTCACCGCGGTGACGCGGGTCCGTACGGGCCAGCAGTTCGACGGCCGCCCGTACCGAGGACAGCGTGAGGTGGGCGGGGGCCCGGGTGGGCCGTTCGATCGTGGTGGCGAGCTTCGCCAGCTGCGTGAAGGTCTTGGACGAGGCGATCACCCGGGTGCCCGGCCGGGCGACCGGCAGGGGGACGCCGTCCAGCGCCTCGCGTACCTGCTGCCGCACGTCGGCGAGGGTGCGGTCGGCGGGGAGCACGCCGCCGGGCAGCAGCGCCCGCGTCACCGCGCGGGCGCCCAGCGGAAGGGAGTGCACCCGCGCGGGCTCGGCGTCGTCGCCGTGGGCGACCTCCACGGTGCCGCCGCCGATGTCCAGCACGAGCAGCGGGCCTGGCCCGCCGCCCAGCCAGCACCGGGCCGCGATGTACGCCAGCCGCGCCTCCTCCCGCCCCGGCAGCAGGCGTAATCTCACGCCGGTGGTGTCGGCGACCTGGCCGATCACCTCGTCGCGGTTGGCGGCGTCGCGGATGACGGACGTCGCGAACGCGAAGACCGCGTGCCCGCGGTGCTCGGCGCCCGATAACTGCTCCACCGCGCTCTGCACGCTGCGGATGCCGCGCGTGCTCACCCGCCCGTCGGCGGTGAGCGTCTCGTGCAGGGCCAGCCGGATCTTGCCGCTGGGCGCCATGGCCCAGCGTCCGCGGGCGCCGCCGCGCTCCTTCGTCCGTTGCCGACGAGCCACCATCAGCAACGCGCTGTGACAGCCCACGTCGATCACCGCCGCTTGCCGCATGATCGCCTCCTTGTCCTGACAGGACTACCACGCCGTCCTGCCCGGCGCGGTGGCGCGCACGAGACGAACCGATCACGGATCGCGCGGCGGAGCGTCGGCCGCGCTCGCGAGCCGCTCCAGGTAGTTCCTGAGCGCGTCACGGTTGCGGGTCATGACGTCGATGCGTTCCGTGAGCCGGTCGCAGTGCTCGACCAGCCGCTCGATGAACTCGGGCTCGGGGTTGTCGAAGTGGATGTCGCCGCGCGGCTCGGCGAGGCACGGCAGGACGTCCTTGATGAGCTTGGTCGACAGACCGGAATCGAGGAGGTCACGAATCTGCCGCACCCGGCCGACCAGCACCTCGTCGTAGTCGCGGTACCCGTTCTGCTCACGGGACGGCTTCAGGAGCTCCTGCTCCTCGTAGTAGCGCAGGAGACGCGGCGACACGGAGGTACGCCGGGACAACTCTGCGATTCGCACTGTGCACCCCCCTGAGGGAATTCCGATGGCCGAGACCGCCCGGCGCCTCACCGGCCCGGACCGGCCGTGACCTGGGCCGGCCCGGAGCTCCGGCGGGCGTCAGTCCTTGAGGAACGCCGGGCCCTCGATGACCGCGTAGGTGTTCGTGTAGAGCGACTGGTGCCTGCGGTGCACGATCTTCCACCCGTCGGGACGCCGCTCCCACCGGTCGTGCCAGTAACCCGCGTCGATCAGGTTGGCCTCGGTGTGGCGCGCCTCGTGCGTGTGGAAGTGAAGGGCGACGGAGGTCGCCGTGTCGCCGTCGATCTCCACCCTACCGATGCCCTCGATGTGCTGCCACGCCTTGAAGTTGACCTCCAGGCCGCCGCCCTTGAGGCCCTTGCCCCGCATGAGCTCGGCGTACTCCTGCAGGTTGAACACCCCGACGCCGAGGCTTGTCACGTCGATGACGACCTCCGGCGCGAAGATCTGCGACCACTCCTCGAGGAGGTTCTTGTTCTCCGCGCCGGCCTGGTGCAGGTCCTGGCCGAACCCGTAGAGGGTGATCTTGTCCTGGATCTCCAGCCGGTCCAGCAGGTAGCGCACGTCGTTCTCGATGGCCATGATTGTCCTCCTTGTCTCCCCCGATGCGGGGTCGAGAACAACCCTCGAACCTTCACATGAATGCGAACGCAAGTGCTCGGACGGTGGCGTCCGTCACAGCTCCCGACCGACATAGCACTGAAAAGCGGTTGAGCGGTGGCTGATACATGACATCGACGGACCGGACACGTTCCTCCCGGAGGCTGACGCGGTGCGCCCTCCCGGCGCGCCGCCGGTCCCGAGAGGTCTGTCAGCATGAACGTCACCCATCCGCCCACCACCCTGATCCAGGGGAAGGTCCGTACGAAGTGGGCGGACACCGCCAAAGGCGCATGCATCCTGCTGGTCGTGCTCTGGCACGTCGTCATGAAGGACTACCTGCAGATCGACTGGCACCTCTCGATTCCGATCACCGGCGCCTGGGGCACGGTCACCGAGCAGCTGCTCCCGCTGCGCATGCCGCTGTTCTTCACCATCTCCGGCATGTTCGCCGTCGGCGCGGTGAGCCGGCCGTGGCCGGTGCTCGCCCGTACGAAGGTCGCCGGCTTCTACGGCCTGTACGCGCTGTGGCTGCTGATCCACACCGCCCTGCTGGCGTTCGCCCCCGGGTTCGACACCGCCCGCGCCGGCGACCTCACCGGCCTGCTGGAACAGCTGACGATCACGCCGTCCAACCTGTGGTACCTGTACGCGCTGGCCCTGTACTTCGCCGTCGCCAAGACCGTGCGCCGCCTTCCTGCCCCTGTGGTGCTCGGGGCGGCGTTCGTCCTGTCGGCGGCGGCCTCGGCCGGGCTGCTGGACCAGCCCGGCGACCGCGGCGGCGTCTACAAGAACCTGGTGTTCTTCCTCGCCGGGATGTACCTGCGCCCGGCTGTGGAACGGCTCGCCGCGACGGCGACGTGGCGGCGGCTCGGCGTGAGCGGCGTGCTCTTCGCCGTGGCCGTCGTGGCGATGCGGGTCACGGGCGCCGACACCTGGTTCGGCGTCTGGCCGGCGGCCTGTGTCGTCGCGGCCGTGCTCGGGGTGACGGCAGCGTCCCTGGTCAGCCGCTGGGACGCGCTGGGCGACCGGCTCGCGGCGCTCGGCCGGACGACCCTGCCCGTGTACGTCATCCACATGCCGGTGCTCGCGCTGCTGCACCGGGCGCTCGTCCCGCCGCTGTCGGCCGACATGAACGGCACCGTACGGCTGCTGCTCTCCGTCGTCGAACCGGTGCTGGTGACCGCGGCCGTGACGGCCGTCTGCCTGCTGCTGCACCGGGCACTGCTGAAGGCGCACGCCGGATGGCTGTTCCAGCTACCCTGGGCGGCGGATCGTGGCCGCCGGGCCCGGGGATCCGCCGGCGATCAAAAGATTTTCCGGGCTTCGCCAGACTCCCCGTACCCGTCCGACGTCGATCGATAAGGCCGCCGTCAGTGCCCAGCACCTCTCCGGACCGTCTGCTTAACCAGCTCTTACGCGGGTTTTGGCACCGTTGAGACATCGGGATTCGAGGGAGATGACAGATGAACGCGAACGAGCCTCGCGAGCAGGGCACCGGCGGATGGAGCCAGTTCGGCGCCACGCCGCCCGCCGCCGGGGGCTTTCCCCGGCGTGACACGCACTCCATGGCACAGCCGGTGGAGCCGCCGGCACGGTCACTGAAAGCTCGTTTCAGCACGGGCCTGGGCCGCAGGACCGTCGCCGGACTCGCCCTGGCCGCCATGGCCATCGGCGGCGGCGTCGTGGGGGCCGCCGTCGCCACCTCGTTCCAGCCCGCGCCGGTCGCGAGCCTGAGCGCGCCTGGCCCGGTCTTCAAGCGGGCCTCCGACCAGCTCACCGTGGCCGACGTCGCGGCCGCGGTGCAGCCGTCCGTCGTGATGATCCAGGGGCAGACGGGCGAGGGGTCGGGCGTCGTGCTGTCGGAGGACGGGCTCGTCCTCACCAACAACCACGTGGTGGAGGGCGCCGGGCAGGGCGGCGGCCAGATGACGGTCAAGTTCAGCGACGGCAGGACGGCCAGGGCCTCCGTCGTCGGCACCGACCCCACCACCGACCTCGCCGTCATCAAGGCCGAGGACGTGTCCGGGCTGACCGCGGCCCGGCTGGGTGACAGCGACGCCCTCAAGGTCGGCGACCCGGTGCTGGCCATCGGCAGCCCGCTCGGCCTCGCCGGCTCGGTCACGGCGGGCATCGTCAGCGCGCTCGACCGTACGCTCACCACCGGCCCCGAGCAGCCGCAGCTGCCGCCGGGCTGGGGCCAGCAGCAGCAGAGCGCGGGCACCACGATCGGCGGCGCCATCCAGACCGACGCCTCGATCAACCCGGGCAACTCCGGCGGCGCCCTGGTGGACGCCGCCGGCGAGGTGATCGGCATCAACACCGCGATCGCCTCGAACGCGGCCGGCGGCGGCGTCGGCTTCGCGATCCCCGTCAACACCGCCAAGCAGGTGTCCGAGCAGCTCATCAAGACCGGCAAGGTCAGCCACGCGTTCCTCGGCGTGAGCGTCACGGACGCGACCGGCGACGTGCCTGGCGCCCTGATCAGCCAGGTCACCGCGGGCAGCCCGGCGGAGAAGGCCGGGCTGCGGCAGGGCGACCTGATCACCAAGATCGACAACACGGCGGTCGACGGCGGCGAGACGGTGGTCGGCCAGGTCAGGGGCTACAAGCCCGGCCAGCAGGTCGAGGTCACGTACCTGCGGAACGGCAAGAGCGACAAGGTCACCGTGACCCTGGTCGAGAAGAGGTGACGACCCGGGCCCGGCGTCACCGCCGGGCCCCGTCCCTCTGGTGGGGCACGCCGCACCGGCGCCGGGCCCCGTCCTCGCCTGGCCCGGGCTCGCCGCTCCAGGCACAATCCGCTCTTTCTCGGGCGAACAGCCACAAGTCTTGACGTGGTGTTGCCCTCCCCTGTGCCGGAGCCGAGCCTGCCCGTGAACCGCCGGCTGCGTTCGGTGTGCTCAACTGGCTGGGGGGATTGGGCATGTACACCTGGCGCCGTATCTCGATCACGAAGCGCATTACGCTGTTCGCCGGCGTGCTCGCAGTGCTGCTCTCGGCGCTTCTGACCGTGACCGTCATGACCGCCTTCCACCGGTACGCGACCGATTCGCTCCAGGACGAGCTCACCGCCGCAGGGGGACGCCTGATCAGCCTGGTGGAGCGCGGGGAGGCGTTCAGGCCCATGGTCCAGCGGCACGACCGCGTGGTGCAGGTCGTCGACGCACGGGGGGCGGTGGTGGCGGCGTCCCCCTCGCTGCAGGGCAAACCCGTGATGGCGGCCTTCCCGATGGACGGCAGGAAGCTGTCCACCTCCGTCGTCTGCGGCGGTGCCTTCCTCGCCGACGAGTGCGACCTCGTGGTCGGCCAGCAGGCCCACCCCGACGGAGAGCCATGGATCGTCTACGTCGCCTCTCCCGTCATCCCGTTCTGGGTCACCCCGTGGCTGGCGGCCACGGTGGTGGGAGCCGCGGCGGTGGTGGCCGCGGCCGTCACGCTCCTCGCCCACCGGATCTCCACCAACTCCCTGCGGCCCGTCACCCGCATCCAGAGCGAGCTCGACCGGATGAACGACGTCACCCTCGACCGCCGCGTGCCCGTACCGTGCAGCAAGGACGAGATCCACGACCTGGCGGTCACCGTCAACCGGACGCTGTCGCGGCTGCAGGCCGCCATGGCGCAGCAGCGCCACTTCACCTCCGACGCCTCGCACGAGCTGCGCACCCCGATCGCGGCGATCCAGGCCGAGGTCGAGGACGCCCTGCACGCGCCGGACGAGACCACCGTCCCCGGTCTCGGCACGAAGGTACTCAACAGCGTCGAGCGGCTGCGCGCGATCGTGGACGATCTGCTGATCATCGCCCGGCTGGAGGCGGGGCGGTTCGTCGAACGCGAGCCGGTGGACCTGTCCGAACTCGTCGCCGCCGAGTGCCGGCGGCGGCAGGGCACCTCCGCCAAGACCGTCGAGTGCTCGCTCGAACGCGACGTGACGGTGCTGGGCGACCGGACCGAGCTGTCGCGCCTGCTGGTCAAGCTGATCGACAACGCCGACCGGTACGCAGAGTCCAAGGTGACCGTCCGCGCGTGCCGCGTGCCCGCCACCAAGCAGGAATCCGAGTCTTTCCCCGACGGCGTCGCGGTCGTCGACGTGATCGACGACGGGCCCGGCATCGACGCGAGCCACCGGGAGCTGGTCTTCCAGCGGTTCGCCCGGCTGGACACCGCCCGCGACCGTGACGCCGGAGGCACCGGACTCGGCCTGGCGATCGCCCGCCAGGTCGCCGCCGTCCACGGCGGTACCCTGCATGTCACGGACGCACCCCGCGGCGCCCACTTCGTCCTCCGCCTCCCCGCACTCCCGCACGACCACACCGTATGAAGCGCGGTTGACCCTGACACCGTGTGAGGCCATAGACCAGGGACCATCATGTTCACCATCGGAGATTTCGCCCGCCTTGGCCGGGTCTCGGTACGCATGCTGCGGCACTACGACGCGCTCGGACTGCTGCGGCCCGCCCGGGTCGACCCGGTCACCGGCTACCGCTCCTACGAGGCGCGTCAGCTGTCGCGGCTCAACCGGCTGATCGCGCTCAAGGACCTCGGGTTCAGCCTCGCGCAGATCCAGCAGGTGCTCGACGAGAAGGTCAGCCCCGAGGAGCTGCACGGCATGCTGCGGCTCCGTCGCGCCGAGCTGGAGGCGCGGGTCGCCGCCGACACGGCGCGGATGGCCAGGGTCGAGGCGAGGCTCCGGATGATCGAAACGGAAGGTGCCATCCCCATGGACGTCCTGATCAAGAGCGTTCCCGCTGTCCGGCTCGCCGAGCTGAGCGCCGTCGCGGCCAGTTACGAGGCCGAGGAGATCGGCCCGGTGATCCAGCCGTTGTACCCGGAGCTGTTCGCGCGGATCGACCGGGCGGGGCTCACCGTCGTCGGCCCCACGGTCGCGTACTACGAAGAGGTGCCCGAGGGCGTGCGGGTGCACGCGGGCGCTCCGGTGAACCCGGAGGAGGGCAGGACGTACGACTTCGACATCGTCGACCTGCCGGCCATCGAGCAGGCGGCCACGGTTCTGCACCACGGGGACATGGCGACGGTGGACGCCACGGCCCAACACCTCGCGCAGTGGATCGAGGACAACGGCTACCGCAGCTCCGGCCTCGCCCGCGAGGTGTACCTGAACTACGGCATGGGCGACCCGGAGACGTGGGTGACCGAGCTGCAGGAGACGGTCACGCGGTAGCGCGTGCCGAGCGGCCCGTCACGCCGGCGGGCCGCTCACCGGTCGCGGCGGACGCTCACGAGAAGTGCATGACGACGGCGAGCCCGATGAGGTGCATGGCCGCCACCGCGCAGAGCAGCGTGACGAACACGAACTTGGCCGGGCCGTGCTCGAAGTGCTTGCCTTCCTTCAGAGGCGGGAGCTTGGCCTGACGTTCGGCGATGCGCTCCTCCAGCGGCTTGCGGTGAAACATGAGGGTGCCCTCCTCGGCAGCCGTCCCACAGTCGATTGGGGTAGCATCTGTTGGCGTACTATTAATTGGTACACCAAGCAATCTAGCAGAGACCATCGGAGGTGGGGCGCGTGGAGTCTGTGAAAGACACTACAGACCTCCTGGCGCTCGACCGCCAGGTGTGCTTCGCGCTCAGCATCGCCTCGCGCAGCGTGATCGCCCTCTACCGCCCGCTGCTGCAGCCGATGGGCCTCACCCACCCGCAGTACCTCGCGATGCTCGCGCTCTGGCAGCACGAGCCCCTGTCGGTCAAGGAGCTCGCCGAGCTGCTCCAGCTCGACCCGGGCACCCTCTCCCCGCTGCTGAAGCGCCTCCAGGCGCTCGGCTACGTCCGCCGCGAGCGCAACAGCCACGACGAGCGCGCCCTGGCCGTGACCCTCACCCCCGCCGGCCGCCTGCTCCGGGCCGAGGCGGAGAAGATCCCGCCCGCCATCGTGGCCCGGCTCGGCATGAGCATCGAGGAGCTGCAGCAGCTGCACGACGTGCTGATGCGGGTGATCAAGGCGGCCAACCACGACACCCCGGAGGCGCAGGACGGCTGACCCCGCCCGTCAGGCGAGGTGTTCGCCGTACGACTCGGTGAGGTCGTTGAAGCGGGCCAGCATCTGGCCCAGCAGCCGCACGTCCTCCGTCGGCCAGGTGCTGAGCAGCGCGTGGAAGCGTTCCTGGCGGCCGGAACGGACGCAGTGCAGCCGCCGGCGGCCCTCGTCGGTGAGCCGCAGCGAGTGGGCGCGGCCGTCCATCGGCACCGGCTCGCGTTCGATCAGCCCCAGCTCCTCCAGCCCCTTGAGCTGCCGGCTGATCGTCGCCTTGCCCACGCCGATGTAGGCGGCCAGGTCACCGGAGCGGGCGGGCGCCGTCTCGTCGATGCGGACCAGCAGGCTGTAGGCGGCGGCCTCCAGCTCGGGATGCACCGTACGGGCCACTCTGGCGGACAGCGCGCGCGAGCGCCGGAGGAGCACGGCCAGCTGGTGCTCCACCTCGGAGTAGACCTCGAATTCGTCGACGTCGGAGTCGACGGAGGTCGGCGACTGTGTCATCGGGTAGCGTTCCTCTGCGTTCTGCGGTCAGGAGCTAGCTCGGAGGCAGTTCTCCGAGAACGGCCTGGATGTCCAGCTCGACCTTCAGCGTGGCCCCGACCAGCGAGATGCCCGCCGAGACGACTTGGTTGTAGGTCATCGCGAAGTCGGCGCGGTGCAGCTCGGTCCTGGCCCGGAACGCGGCGCGCAGGCCGCCCCACGGGTCGGGGCTGGTGCCGAGGTAGGCCAGGTCGAGGTCGACCTCCTTGCTGATGCCGCCGATGGTCAGCACGCCGTGCACCGTCCACCGGTCCGGCTCCACGGGGGTGAGCCCGGTGCTCCAGAAGTGGATGGTCGGGTGCGCGGCGACATCGAGGAAGTCGGGCGATCGCAGGTGGGTGTCACGCGTGCGGTTGCCGGTGTCGATGGTCGACGCGTCGATGGCCGCCACGACGCCGGACGTCTCGGCGGTCGAGCCGATCTCGATCCGGGCGGAGAACGACGAGAAGCGTCCCTGCACGCTGGACAGCCCGAGGTGCTGCGCGGTCACCGACACCTTCGAGTGGGCCGGGTCGACGGTCCACACGCCGGGGGGCGGGAGTTCCGTGCCGCCCTGCCGGGCGAGGACGAGCGTGCCCAGGTCGGCGGCGCCGGAGGCGGTGGCGATCGCCGTCGAGGCGACCGGCGTGTACCCGACGGCGGTGACGACGGCGGTGTAGGCGCCCGGAGCCAGCGGGCCGGTGACGACCACCCCTTCAGCGTCCGCTTCGGTCCGGAGCACCTGGTTGCCGGACATGTCGGTCAGGGTGACGACGGCATGCTGAACGGCCCAGCCGTCCTTCGTCCGTATCCGGACGTGCAGGCCGCGCCGCCCTGCCGGGGCCTGATGGCCTGAAGACATGAGGTCTTGCTTTCCCTTCACACGAGGCGGCCCGGCCGTGGACACGGCCGGGCCGGCGTGGTGTCACTCGGAGTGGCCGAGCCGGATGTCGTGGTCGTCGTCGCCCTGCCCGGTGAGGGTGACGGCGGACGCCACGGGCGGGTACCCGGTGGCGATGACGGTGTACTGACCGCCGGGGAGGTCGGCGAAGGCGTACTCGCCGTCCTCGCCGGTGGTCGCCGTGGCCACGACGTTGCCGGAGGCGTCGAGGAGGGTGACCCGGGCGTCCGCGAGCGGACGGTCCGCGCCCTTGAGCAGGATCGTGCCGCGGATCCGCGCGGCCGGCTGCAGGATGACGTCCTGGGTGGTCTGGCCCGTTCCGACCTCCACCAGCAGGGCCACCGGCCGGTGGGTGCCGGCGCTGACCGTGACCGTGTACGTGCCGGCGACGACGCCGCTGAAGCCGTACATGCCGTCGGCGGTGGTCAGGCCCGTGGTGACGACCTCGCCGCGCACGTCCGTCACGATGACCATCGCCTGGGCGACGGGGTTGCCCGCGAGGTCGCGCACGGTGCCGGTGAGCCTGCCCGAGCCGGCGAGCACCAGGTCGAAGTCGAGCGGCGCGTCCCCCACGACCAGCGTCGCCACCTGCGGGTCGCGCTCGGCGGCCGAGGCGATGAGGACGTACGTGCCGCTGCCCGGGGTGGCCACCTGGTAGTAGCCGTCGGCCTGGGCGACCGTACGGCCGAGCTGGTGGCCGCGGACGTCGATCAGGGTGAGGTTGGCGTGCGGCACCGGAGCGCCGTCGCCGCCGCGGACGAAGCCGCGGACCCCGGTGCCGCCGAGGTCGATCGGCTGCGGCCCGGCGACCGACGCGTGGGCGACGTTCGGGACGCGCACCGGCAGGCCGTTGGAGGCGGACGGCTGGGTCCTGCCGGTGTCCGCGGCCACGGCGACCAGGTCCGGCTCGCTCAGCTGGCGCTGGGCGTGGCGACCCGAGGTGGCGGGCTGCTCCGACGGGGTCGCCGCCTCGGCGGCGGGCGCGTCGGTGGAGGTGCGCAGCGGCACCTCCTTGATGAACAGCACGACGATCAGCGACAGGACCGCCAGCGGGGCGGCGTACAGGAACAGGTCGCCGACGCCGTGGCCGAACGCGCTCTGGACCACCTCGCGCACCGGCTTGGGCAGCTCGGACAGCTTGGGGATCGAGCCGTCGGTGGCGGCCCCGCCGCCCTTCACGCCCAGCTTCTCCAGGCCGTCCGTGGTGTATTCGGCGACGCGGTTGGCCAGGACGGCGCCGAGCGCGGCGACGCCCGCGGTGCCGCCGAGCGTGCGGAAGAACACCACCACCGAGCTGGCCGCGCCGAGGTCGCTGAGCCGCACCTGGTTCTGGACGGCGAGGACCAGGTTCTGCATGGTCATGCCGACGCCGATGCCGATGAGCACCATGAACAGCGCGGCGAGCCAGTAGTCGGTGTCGTAGCGGAGGGTGCTGGCGAGGAGGAACCCGGCGGTCAGGAACAGGCCGCCGAGGATGAGGAAGATCTTGTAACGACCGGTGCGCGAGATCACCAGGCCGACCACCGTGGACGTCACGGCCAGGCCGACGATCAGGGGCAGGGTCAGGATGCCGGCGTGGGTCGGCGACTCGCCGCGGGCGAGCTGGAAGTACTGGCTGAGGAACGTGGTGACGCCGTACAGGCCGACGCCGACCAGCAGGCTCGCCACCACCGACAGGCTGATGGCCCGGTTCGCGAACAGGCGCAGCGGGACGAGCGGCTCCTTGGTCCGCATCTCCACGAGGATGAAGATCGCGGTGAGCAGCAGGGTGCCGCCGACCATGGCCGAGGTCTGCCACGACAGCCAGTCGAAGTCGACGCCGGCGAAGGAGACCCAGATGAGGATGAGCGAGGTCGCCGCGGAGAACAGCACGGCGCCGGCCCAGTCGATGGAGACGTCCCGCTTGACGACGGGCAGGCGCAGCGTCTTCTGCAGCACGATCAGCGCGATGACGGCGAAGGGGACGCCGACGTAGAAGCACCAGCGCCAGCCGAGCCAGGAGGTGTCCACGATGAGGCCGCCGATCAGCGGTCCCGCGACGGTCGCCAGGGCGAAGGTGGCGCCGATGTAGCCGGAGTAGCGGCCGCGCTCACGCGGGGAGATCATCGCCGCCATGATGACCTGGACGAGCGCGGTGAGACCGCCGACGCCGATGCCCTGGATGACCCGGGCGCCGATGAGCGTCGCCGGGTTCTGCGCGAGACCGCCGAGGGCCGAGCCGAACACATAGATGATGAGCCCGAGCTGGACGAGGACCTTCTTGCTCACCAGGTCGGCCAGCTTGCCCCAGATGGGGGTGGCGATCGTGGTGGCGAGCAGTTCGGCGGTGATGACCCAGGTGTAGGTGGTCTCGGTCGCGTGCAGCTCGGCGATGATCGTGGGGAGCGCGTTCGAGACGACGGTCGCGGACAGGATCGCCACGAACAGGCCGAGCAGCAGCCCTGACAGGGCCTCCATGATCTGCCGGTGCGTCATCGGCTCGGCGGACGCAGCCTCCCGGACCTCGGCCCGTACTGCGGATGTCATCTATTTCCTTTCACTGTCTGAAGCCGTGCGGGAGGGGGCGGACACGGGCACGGTGCGTGTCCAGGTTGGTGCGAAAGCCGGTGCGGAGGGCCGTGAGGGCGGCGCTTTCCGCAGGTCGGGTCGGCGGTACGTCGGCGGACGTGGGTGGTCGGCAATTCCCCGTATTTCTGGGGTGCTGACGGAACGGGCCGCGCGTGGACATGGCGGGTCGCTCCGGGCACTCCGGACACTGGATGACATCGCTCAGCAGGACAGGCGGGCCACCGCAACAGTGCGATGACGCGCCTGCCCAACTGGTTGCTTGGACAACAATATAGATGTATGCCCTAAGCAACCATTTACCGGGTATGTGATTGTATGTCCTTTTTGCGACCGCCGATGCCGCCGTGACCTGCACCACCACGGCAGACCACTGGGACAAACGGGCCTCAGGACGTGCGCGTGGCGCCGGAGGAAGGGGGCTGCAGGGTGTGCGCGCGACACCGGGTCGCAGGAGACAAGGCCACGGGAGCGGCACCCGGGCGCGCGGGATGTCAGGCCGCGGGGTCGGCGTCTCGGCGTGGGGTCAGGCCGCGGGGTCGGCGTCTCGGCGCGAGGTCAGGCCGCGGGGTTGGTGTCGGGGCGGGAGGTGGCGGGGCGCTTGCGACCTGCGACGAGAATCACTCCGCCGAGGGCGACCACCGCAGCGCCCACCACGAGCAGGACGCCCGGCACCCCCGTGTCGGGCCCGCCCACCGACGCGGCGGCAGCGGCGGCACCGGCGGAGGGCAGCGACGCAGCGGGCGCGGCCGACCCGACGGGCGCGGCCGCGGCCGCCTCGGGGGTGCGCAGGGTGAAGTGCAGCTCCGCGGCCATGGGGTGGCCGTCCGAGACGACGCGGTACGCGATCGTGTACTCGCCGCCCGCCAGGCCCGGCTTCAGCCGCTGGGTCACCGTTGCCCCGGTGACCTGCGGGTCTCCGTCGGTCACCGGGACCCCGTCCGACCCGACCACGGCGACGGTGGTGCCCACCGACGGGACGTCCTCACTGAAGACCAGCTGGATGCTGGAGAGGGGCTCCGTGACGGTGGAACCGTTCTCCGGGTTGCTCGACTTGAGCATCGCGTGCGCGGAAGCAGGAGCCACCACCCCGGCGACGGCGGCGAACACGATCGCCACGAGGACGAGCAGACGGGTGATCGACGACCGGCACGCCACGGTGAACCCCTTGATCAGATGAGCAGTACGGACCACCGATGCACGCGCGCCGAGCACCCGGCGCGCACGGCCGCATCGGTGCGGTCAGTCTGTCCGTGAGAGCCGACACCGACCGCGTCAAAAGGCACAGATGAGACAACGCCCTGCTGACAGGCACCGGCGGGCCGGATGCGACACTTTCCGGTGGCGCCGAGCCGCCCTACCGGGCCGGCGCCGCACGAGCCGGCGAACGGAGAGGATCGTTGCCAGGGCGGAACCCAGCCGAACGCGTCGACACGGTGGTGGTCGGTGGTGGGGCGGCTGGGCTGGCGGTGGGGTGGCAGTTGCGGCGGCGCGGGCGGTCGTTCGTGATCCTCGACAGCGCCGCCCGGGTCGGTGACTCCTGGCGCGAGCGCTACGAGTGCCTGCGGCTGTTCACCCCGGCGGCGTTCTGCGGGCTTCCTGGCCTCCCCGTGCCGCTCCCCGCGTCGGCGCACCCGAACAAGGACGAGATCGCCGACTACCTGGAGGAGTACGCGAAGCGTTTCGAGCTCCCCGTACGGTCGGGTGTCGCCGTGACCGCGCACCGCTGGGAGAACGGCGTCCACCGGATCGAGGCCGGCGGAACCCGCATCGATTCGGGTGTCGCCGTGACCGCGCACCGCTGGGAGAACGGCGTCCACCGGATCGAGGCCGGCGGAACCCGCATCGATTCGGGTGTCGCCGTGACCGCGCACCGCTGGGAGAACGGCGTCCACCGGATCGAGGCCGGCGGAACCCGCATCGAGGCGGCCCGGCTGATCGTCGCGACGGGAGCGTGCAGCCGTCCCGTGATCCCGGGCTTCGCCGCGCAGCTCGACCCGGCGGTCCGCCACCTCCACTCGGCCCGGTACCGGCGGCCCGCCGACCTGCGCCCGGGGCCGGTGCTGGTCGTGGGAGCCGGTACGGCGGGCGCCGACATCGCGCTCGACCTGGCGTCCGGGCACGAGGTCCATCTGTCGGGCAGGCCCACCGGCCGGGTGCCGCTCGCCGTGGTCCGCAGCGCCGCCGTCCGCCGCCTCTACGGCGTGCGGGTGCCGCCGGGCGGGCTCGGCCGCGTCCTGACCGGCCGCCTGCTGCGGCGCGGCAGCCCACTGCGTTGGCAGACCGAGGCAGACCTGACCGCGGCCGGCATCAGGCGGGTGCCGCGCACGGCCGGCGTGCGGCACGGGCGGCCGCTGCTGGCCGACGGCCGGGTCCTGGACGTGGCGAACGTCGTCTGGTGCACCGGCCTGCGGCCCGACCTCGGGTGGCTGACCCCCGGCGCGGTCGGTCCTGACGGACGGCCGGCGCACCGGCACGGCATCTCCACCACCGTCCCTTCGCTGGGGTTCGTCGGGATGCCGTTCCAGCACACGTTCGCCTCGGGCTTCCTCGGCGGGATGTCGGACGACGCGGAGCACGTCGTACGGCGGCTGTCCTGACGGCGCGCTGTGGCGCGGATCACTCGACGGCGATCGAACTTCGTCGTCGCGGCCGCGTCCTGTGGGTGTCTGACGCACCACTCACAGGGAGAGAAGCGATGCAGCGAGAAACGACCGGCCTCCTGTCGCCCGGGACGCACGTCGTCGAGGTGGACGGCCTGAGCCAGCGCTACCACGTGTACGGGTCGGGCCCGGTCTGCCTGGCCGTGCCTGGCGGGCCCGGCGTCATCTGGGAGTCCCTGCGCACGCCGGCGCTGGAGGAGTTCCTGACCATGGTGTACGTCGAACCGCTGGGCACCGGCGGGGCGCAGCGGCTTTCTTCGCACCCCCACGGCTACACCAGGGAGCGCTACGCGCGGAACCTGCTCGGGCTGCTCGACGCGCTGTCGTTGCCCCGCGCGTACCTGCTCGGGCACTCGCACGGCGGTTTCGTGGCCCAGTACTTCGCGCTGCGGCACCCCGACCGGCTCAGCGGCCTGGTGCTGTTCGGGAGCGCGCCGGTGACCGGTCCCGAGCACATGGCCGAGGCGGGCGCGCGGGTGCAGGAGTTCGTCGAGCGGAACGAGGGGCAGCCGGAGCTGCCCCGGGTGCTCGCCGGGCTCCAGGCCGTCGGCGGCGCGACCGACGACGAGCAGATCACCGCCGCGCTGCGCGACCTCCTCCCGGCGTACCTCGCCCACTACTGGGCGCGCGAGCACGAGTTCAAGGCCTGGCGCGAGACGCTGACCTGCACCTACATCTCGGGTCTTGACGAGGACCTGACCCCCGACACCGTCGACGACCGCGACGCCCTCCCGTCCCTCGGTGTGCCGACCCTCGTCGTGGTCGGCCGGTACGACGTGATCTGCGGCCCGCGCTGGGCGCAGGAGCTGAACGACCTGATCCCCGGCTCCCGCCTGGTCGTCCTGGAGAACAGCGGCCACCTCGCGCACGTCGAGGAACCCGAGCAGTTCGCCGCCGCGATCCGCGACTTCGTCACCGAGACGTCCGTCTGACAACCGGGGCGAGCAGATCCTGCTCGCCCCACACCCGCCCGCCCCCACACCCCAGCGCAGGCCCTCGCCCGTCCTGAGGGGATGTGGCCCGTTCTGTCGGCCCGAGCCCGGCGTGACACCTCCGGCCCGTCAAGATTCTTCGCTGTAACAAATGCCTGCGAAGATCTGGGGGTTTGTCCTAATTGATCGGAGACAAGGGCCTTGACCGTTCATCCCTTCCGCCGGCGTGCGCTGGCGGTGGGCGCGTTAATCGCCGTGACGCTCGGGTCGGCCGCACCGGCCACCGCCGCGTCCGGAGCCGCACCCCCCACCGCACCCCCCACCGCGCCGAAGCCGGCGCCGACCGCCTCCGGCGGTTCACGCACCATCACTCTCATCAACGGTGACAAGGTCACCGTCGCCGCCGTCGGCGGCGTCACCACCACCGCGGTCCACGACCCGAACGGCCGGCCGGTCGGAGCCCAGGTCGTCACCGTCGGCAAGGACACCTACGTCTACCCCGACGCGGTGGCCCCGTACATCGGCGCAGGTCTCCTCGACGAGCAGCTGTTCAACGTGACGCAGCTGATCGCGGACGGCTACGACGACGCCAAGGTCGATCGACTCCCCCTGATCGTCAGCTACACGGACGAGGCGGCGCGCGCGAAGAGCACGTCCCTGCCCGAGGGCGCCGTACCCGTCCGCCCCCTCACGAGCGTCGGCGGCGCCGCGATCGAGCAGCGCCGCGACCAGGCCGAGGAGTTCTGGACGGCCCTCACCGGCGGCGCGTCCGCCGAGCGGCGCAAGGCGTCCGGCGTCCCGTCGTTCACCGGCGGCATCGCGAAGGTCTGGCTGGACGGCAAGGTGCACGCCACCCTGGCCGACTCCACCGCCCAGATCGGCGCGCCCGCCGTGTGGTCGAGCGGCAACACCGGCGAGGGCGTCCCGGTGGCCGTCCTCGACACGGGCGTGGACGCCGAGCACCCCGACCTGGCCGGCCAGCTGGACGCCACGCGCAGCTTCGTCCCCGACGAGGACGTGATCGACCGCGTGGGCCACGGCACCCACGTCGCCTCGACGATCGCCGGCACCGGCGCCGCATCGGACGGCAAGGAGCGCGGCGTCGCGCCGGGCGCCCGGCTGCACATCGGCAAGGTGCTCAACAACGCGGGCGAGGGCCAGGACTCCTGGATCATCGCCGGCATGGAGTGGGCCGCCCGCGAGGAGCACGCCAAGGTCATCAGCATGAGCCTCGGCAGCGGCCCCACCGACGGCACCGACCCGAAGAGCGAGGCCGTCAACCGGCTGAGCGCCGAGACCGGCGCGCTGTTCACCGTCGCGGCCGGCAACTCGGGCCCGGACATGCAGTCCGTCGCCTCCCCCGGCACGGCCGACGCCGCGCTCACCGTGGGCGCCGTGGACTCGCTCGACCGGCTCGCCGTGTTCTCCAGCCGCGGCCCGCGCCGCGGTGACAACGGCCTCAAGCCGGAGATCACCGCCCCGGGCGTGGGCGTCGTCGCCGCCCGCTCGCAGTACGCGCAGGAGGGCGAGGGCCCGTACCTGACGATGGACGGCACCTCGATGGCGACGCCGCACGTGGCGGGCGCCGCCGCGCTGCTCGCCGCCCAGCACCCCGACTGGAACGGGCAGCAGCTCAAGGACGCCCTGCTCAGCACCAGCAAGATCACCCGTCAGTACGACGCCTACTGGGCCGGTTCGGGCCGCGTCGACGTCGCCGCCGCGGCGTCGGCCACCGTCTTCGCCACCGGTGTCGACTTCACGGGCCTGCGCTGGCCGTACACGCCGGGGCAGAAGGTCGAGAAGGAGATCGTCTACACCAACACCGGCGACGCCCCCGTCACCCTCGACCTGGCCGTCAACGCGCCGACCGCGCCCGAGGGCCTGTTCACCCTGTCGGCCTCCCAGGTCACGGTGCCGGCCCACGGGACCGACAAGGTCACCGTGACGGTCAACCTGGACAGCGCGGACGACGACACCTACGCCAACGGCTCGGTGGTCGCGACCGGGCCGGACGGCACCCCCATGGTGCACACCCTGGTCGGGATGAACAAGGAGGGCCGGCGGATCGGCCTGTCCGTCCGCACCAAGGACCGTGACGGCAGCGGCCTGCCGGGCGACATCCTGGTGAAGGAGATCACCCACGACACCGCGCCGAAGCTCTACTCGATCGACGAGTCCGGGCAGCTCGACCTGCAGCTGCCGCCCGGCACGTACAGCCTCCTCATGTACGCCGACGTCGAGGGCGTGCACGGCCCGTCGTCGCTCGGGCGGGCGGCCCTGGTGGCGCCCGAGGTCGTCCTGGCGGACGCTGACCAGACGGTCACGCTGAACGCCGCCGACCTGCGCCAGGCCAAGGCGATCACGCCGAAGGAGGCCGCCACGGAGGAGTTCCGCGTCGACTACCACCGGTCATATCCGGACATGTATCCGCTCAACGACAACTACATCATCGGCCACGAGTACGACAGCGTCTGGGTGACCCCGACCAAGAAGAAGGTCAGCCAGGGCACGTTCGGTCTCGGCGTCCGCTGGAGCATGGTCGAACCGCCGCTGACCCTCAGCGGGAACGGCGACGACTACGACGACTTCCGCCTGCAGGCCGGGTCCGCGTACCCGGCAGAGGGCAAGAACAAGGAGCAGACGGCCTTCGCCGGCAACGGCACGCCCGCCGAGTTCGCCCAGGCCAAGGTGCGCGACAAGGTCGCCGTCGTCCGGCACAACGCCGACGTCCCCGCGACGGAGCAGGCCGACGCGGCCGCCGCCGCAGGGGCGAAGCTGCTCGTCATCGTCAACGACGGCCTCGGCCGCCTGGACGCCTGGCTGGAAGTGGAGGACGCGAAGACGCCCCTGCCCGTCGTCTCGCTCGGCCGCGACCAGGGCGAGAAGCTGATCTCCCAGCTCGCCCGCGGACGCGACAAGTTCACCGTCGAGTCGCACCCTGCCCCGGACTACGTGTACGACCTGGTCCAGCGGTACGAGGGCACGATCCCGTCGAAGCTCACCTACGAGCCGTCCTCCCGCGACCTCGCCCGAGTCGACGTGGACTTCCGCAACCCGGTCGCCGGCGACGGCGTCTTCATGCGCTACGACATCTCCCCCCTGCAGCCGGGCAACGCCCTCGGCGGTGCGATCGTCCCGATCACGACGCAGGGCACGCGTACGGACTGGCTCGGCGGCAGCGACCAGTGGATGGAGTCGGCCGTCGCGCTGCCGATCACCGAGGCGTCCGACGTGCTCACCTACCAGGCGGGCAAGAAGGCCGAGACGACCTGGTTCGGGCCCGTCATCCGGCCGCGCCTGCTCCAGCAGAACATCAACGCGGGCGTGCCGGTGATCTACGGCGACTACCTGACGGCCTACACCATGCCGTCGTGGGGCGACGCCGACCCGCGCCACTCGGGCATCGCCTGGGACGGCGAGATCAGCTGGGTGGCCGGCCTGTACCAGGGCGACCAGCTCATCTCCGAGGGGCTCGGCGGCAGCGTGGAAGGCACCCTCACGCCCGGCCCGACGCCGGTGCGGCTGGTTCTCACGACCACCCAGAAGGTCGACATCTCGCCGTACTCGCCGCAGACGAGGACCGAGTGGACGTTCGGCTTCACCAAGGTCGAGGAGACTCCGCAGCAGCCGCCGCTGATCCAGCTCGACTACGGGGTCGACACGGACCTCGCCGGCACGGCCAAGCGCCACTCCGACATCGAGGTCACGGCGTCCCACCTCAAGAACGCGAACGGCGCGGGGAAGATCCGCGACATCGGCCTGGAGCTGTCGTACGACGACGGCGCCACCTGGCAGAAGGCCGACAAGCCGAAGGAGAAGGACGGCGTCTGGCGCTTCACCATGAAGGCCCCCAAGTCGGCGCGGTTCGCCACGCTCCGCACCACAGCCCAGGACGCATCCGGCAACACCGTCACCCAGACGGTCACCCGAGCCTTCGGCCTGCGCTGACCCCATGACCGTACGGCCCCGGGACGAAAAGTCCCGGGGCCGTCCGCGTCCTCACGGGCTGCGCACGAGGTGGTCCTGCAGCTCGCGGTGCCGGAACTGGTACGCGATCCCGGCCGTGCGCAGCAGCCCCGCGTCGTAGCCCCACCGCAGGAACCGCCCCAGCCGCCAGGGCAGCCAGCGCCTGTTCCAGCGTCGGGTGCACAGCAGGAACGCGACGTACCGCAGCGCCAGGTTCCCCGTGGCGGGCACCACCAGCAACCAGCTCACCACGAACATCACGCCGCCCAGCGCCAAGCCGTCGGCGAGCCAGAGCGCGACCCCGAGCGTCACGCCGATGCAGGCCGCGGACCCGAGCAGCAGGACGACGTCGGTGCGCAGGACCTCCCAGGGCCGCCTCACCCGCGGGACGGGCGGCTCCAGGAAGAACCCCAGCGCCAGTCCGGCCGGGAGACCCGCCCCCAGCCCTGCGGCGAGACCGGCCGCGAACCCGCGCCCTGCCGCGTACTCGAGGAAGATCCCGCAGCAGACCCCGATGACCAGCCCTGCACCAGCCGTGCGCCCGACCTGTCCGGCGAACCTGCGCCGGCCGGCCCTCGTCATGAGCGGACGCCGGTTCACATCCTTCGGGCGGTGCCAGACGACCCTCCAGCCGTCCCAGACCAGGAAGACCATCACGGGCGGAATCACCAGGAGCCAGGGGTGGCGGCTGAGCGACACCTCGCCGCCCGCCGACAGTGTCACGGCGACGACGAGCGCGTAGAGCCCCGACCAAAGCGTCGCGCAGGCGGCGGCGACCGCGATCCTGACGCGATGGCGGCCGGCCAGGGGCCACAGCTCGTGCGGCACGATGTCGGTGCCCGACAGCACCCGTCCGCCCAGGCTGGGCATGGCCTCGAGGTTGGCGTTCAGGTGCCGGGCCAGTTCCGACAGCCACCGACGCACCCGCTCGGGGCCCACGTCGCCGGGCGGCCGCAGCCGTGCGACGGCGGCCGGGACCAGCAGACCCAGCAGGTGGTCACGGATCGCCTCAGGGGTGTCGAGCCCGGCGCCGGTCAGCTCCGCGGGATCGCGGGAGAACCCGTCGGCGAGCGGGTCCCGCCATTCGTAGACGTCGGCGGCCAGCGTGAGCTGCCACGGAGTGGAGAGCGCCTCGGCCAGTGGGCCGTCCGGATCGGCCCGCAGCCTGGCGAGCACCGGAGCCCAGCGGCCGGGGAGGGCGGCGCGGCCGGCCAGGTAGCGGCCGGCCTGTGCCGCGGTGACGGGGACGATCTCCACCGTGGCGGCGTCACGCACCCATAAGTGCACGCCCGCGAGTGCCTGGAGCGTGGTGCTGCGGCAGGTCAGCACCACGGCTCCCGCGCCGGAGACGTCCTGGTAGGCGTTCACCGCGCGCAGCACCTGTCCGGCCCTCGACGCGTACCCCGGTCGCTCGGCGCGGTCGAGCTCGTCCAGCCCGTCGATCACCGGCGTCACCATCCGTGCCGCCACCAGCGCCCGCGCGGACTCCGCCGGGAGGCCGTAGACCTGCTGGAGGTGGTGGAGCAGCCAGGTCTCCACCGCCGTGGCGGTCTCCTGACCGGTGTCCAGGGAGGCGGCCGAGAGCCGTACCGGCACCGGATCGCCGGGACCGCGTCGGCGGAGCAGTCTACGGACGAGCTCCAGAGCGAGGAAGGTCTTACCCGCACCCGGCGCCCCGGCGATCACCATGCGGCGCGGCGACAGGGTCTCGTAGTAGTCCACGACCTGCGACAGGTCGCTGCCCGTCGCGGCGCCGGCGGCGTTGTGCGCGGAAGCCGGGCGGAGAAGGAACCGTACGGTGATCTCCGTGCCGGCGTCTCCCAGCAGGTGCCGGTGGGCGGTGTTCGCCTCGTCCAGGACGTCCACGAGCAGGTGCGCGGCGGCGGCGGTCACGTCCCGGTGCTGCCACCGGGACGCGCGCACGGCCATCTGGACGGAGAAGACGCTCACCGCCAGCGCGAGCAGGGCGACGGTGGCGCTGACCGGGTCGAACCCGCCGGGTCGCGAGCCGGGGAGCGCGACGACGGCCATCACGACGGCGGCCGTGGCGGCCGCGAACCCGCCGAACCCCCACCACCGCCCTGGCCTCATGCCTAGATCATGACCCGCGAGCCCGCACGACGACACCCGAGGCCCGTAAGAAGGCGTCCCGTGCTGTCGGGTGTTACGGGACGGTGTAGCCGGCGGCGCGGAACAGTTCGTACCACTCGGGGCGGGTGAGCGGGAGGTCCGAGCCGAGGGCGGCGGCGGCCACGCGCTCGGGCGTGGTGGTGCCGAGGACGACCTGCATCCGCGCGGGGTGGCGGGTGATCCACGCGACGGCGATCGCCTCCGCCGGCACGCCGTACTTGGCCGCCAGGCGGTCGATCACGGCGTTGAGCTCGGGGTAGCGGTCGGAGCCGAGGAACGGGCCGTCGAAGAAACCGGCCTGGAACGGCGACCACGCCTGCACGGTGATGTCGTTCAGACGGCAGTAGTCGACGATCCCGCTGTCGCGCTCGATCGACTGGTCGAGGCCCTGCATGTTGGCCGCGACACCCTGGGCGATCATCGACGCGTGCGTGATCGACAGCTGCAGCTGGTTCGCGACGATCGGCTGCGTCACGTACCGGCGCAGCAGCTCGATCTGGTAAGGCGTGTGGTTCGAGACGCCGAACGCGCGGACCTTGCCCGCGGCCGACAGCTCGTCGAACGCGCGCGCGACGTCCTCCGGCTCGACGAGCGCGTCGGGACGGTGCAGCAGCAGGATGTCGAGGTAGTCGGTGCCGAGCGCCTCGAGCGAGCCGTTCACCGACTCCACGATGTGCTCGTAGGAGAAGTCGAAGTACGGCCCGTCCTTGACGATGCCGGCCTTCGACTGGATGACGAACTGCTCACGCTCCGACGGGGTCAGCTTCAGCGCCTCGGCGAAGCGGCGCTCGCAACCGTGCACGCCGGTGCCGTAGATGTCGGCGTGGTCGAGGAAGGTGATGCCGGCGTCGCGGGCCGTGCTGACGAGCGTGCGCACCTCCTCGTCCGTCTTGTTCTGGATCCGCATCAGGCCGAGGACGACGTTCGGCACCACCATGTCGGTGCCGGGCAAGGTGAAGGTCTTCATCAACATCCCTCTCAATGACAATGGACGGCCGTGGGCCCGAGGACCCGGGCGAGCCACAGGGTACGCTCCGAACCTGAGCGCGCGACCAGGAGGTCTCGTCACTGTCGGGGGTCGAGAAGCCGGAGCGCGGCTCGGCTGCTCTCGATCAGTTCGGGGTCGCCCGCGGCGACCCGCAGCGCCAGTGCCTCCTCCAGCGCTTCACGTGCTTCCCGTACGCGCCCCGCCTCGGCGAGCGTCTTGCCGAGATGCTGCAGCGCGAAACTCACCAGCTCGGGCGCCTCCCGCCTGGCGAGGGAGAGCGCCGTACGGCAGAGGGCTTCGGAGGCCGCCGGGTCACCCGAGTACCGGTGGGCGTCGGCGAGGTTGACCGACGCGGCGATCCGTCTGCCGCTCGTGTCCGCCAGGTCGAGCGCGCGCTCGAGGTGGCCGATCGCGTCACCGTGCTCCCCCAGCACCAGCAGCCCGATCCCGACCGCGCGCAAGGTCGCGTGGTCGGTGGGACCTCGGTCGCGTGCCGCGCTGACGACCGCGGCGAGCCGCGCGCGGTCGGCGGGGACCATCCGCTGTCGCTCGTCGTAGGCGATGAACTCGTTGATCGTTCGGAGGATCATGGCCCAACGCCAGGTTCACCAGGAGCGGTTGGAGTAGCTGCTCCAGTCGAAGTGACCCGGACGGCCCTCACCGATGCGGAACTTGAAACCGTCGAACACGCCACGGGCGCTGTAGCTGAAGCGGTACTTCGCGTGCCCGCCCGTCACGAACCGGCGACCCTGGTGCCAGCCACGGTCGTCGTGGTAGACGAAGTCGACGTAGGTGTTCTCACGGTCGCGGTCACGGTCCCACACGTCCACGTCGAAGTAGTAACGACCGTTGGAGAAGTAGTAGTAGCCCTTGTAGTACGAACGCTCACCCCGCGACTCACCCCGGCTGAAACCGGAGTACCCGTCGAACCAGTGCTTCGTGAACGACACAGAACCGGCGGCCTGCGTGGTGGCGGCCTGCGCGGGAGCGGCGGCCACACCGGCCATGACCGCACCGGCGAGAACGGTAC
>NZ_FNFB01000015.1 GCF_900100395.1 Nonomuraea maritima
GTAAGAACTACGCCGGGACCTCCCCGATCACTCGCGCGTCGGGCAAGAAGAAGGTCGCCCTGGCCCGGTTCATCCACAACGACCGGCTCATCGACGCCCTGCTTACCCAGGCCTTCAGCGCACTGAGGCTCTCGCCCGGCGCGCGGGCCTACTACGACCGGCAACGAGCCCGCGGCTCCAGTCACAACGCCGCCCTGCGTCAGGTCGCCAACCGGCTCGTCGGCATCCTGCACGGATGCCTCAAAACCGGCACCCTCTACGACGAGACGACCGCCTGGTCGCATCACGCAGAGTTCGTTGCGGCTTGACATCTACGCTCCTGGGATGTCTTTCAGGGGGGTTACCAAGAGGACGGTGGCCCCGCCGCGCGCGCCCGAAGCCGGACGAACGGGCCGGGGAGGTAGGCGATCGGGGTCTGGTCCACGTCGATGAGCCGCACGTGGCGGGGGTCGGCCCCGGCGTGCACCGCCGCGGCCCTGGCCTCCTCCAGTACGGGCTCCAGCAGGCCGGGCAGTGCCGAGCGGTCGGGCAGCCGCACGATGCGCTCGTACTGGCCGCCGACCGGGCTGACGGCCGCGCCGATCGCGCCGGCCGCCGGCCCGTGCTCGGGATGCGTCCCTTCCGGTACGGCGTGCGCGCCGCCGCCCACGACGACCAGCGGCAGGCGTCCGGCGGCCGGCTGGAGCCGGTCCACCGCCTCTGCCAGCTCGGCCGGGTCGACCGGCCGCGGCACCCGGATCAGCCCGGGGATGCGCAGCCCGACGGGCACGCCGCCGATGTCCGCGCCGCCCACGGCCTCCTCGGGCCAGCCGCCGGCCAGCACGCCGACCCGCACCCGGACGGCGCCCACGTCGGCGACCACGGCGTCGGCCAGGCCGGTGAGCGCACCGGCGCCGCGCAGCATGCTGGCGGGGCCGCTGCCCAGACTGAGCGACGGGTGCCGGGCCAGGTGCTCCAGGCTCATCAGCGTGCCGTCGCCGCGGGTCACGAACGCCGCAGCGCCAGGGCACAGCGCCGCAAGCACCTCCGACAGTCCGCTGGACACCGAGGTCGCGAAACCCGACAGGGCGGCGTCCAGCACGGTCGCGTTCTCGCGTTCCAGCAGGCCGAGCGTGCCGAGGCCGGCCGACAGGGAGATCGGCACCGCCGCGCCCAGCTCCGCCCGGACGATCGCGGCGGCCTCGCGTTCCTGCTCGCCGTCCAGGGGTGAGAAGAGGCCGGCGATGGCGACCGCCTGCGCCTGTCCGGCGACCTGCGCGGCGAAGCGGGCCACGGCCTCCCGGTCGAGCGGGGTGCGGTCCTCGGGGTCGAGCCCACCGCCGCCGTCCACGATCGCGGTACCCGTACTGACGGCGTCCCGCAGGTCACGCGGCCAGCCGGACAGCGGGCGCACGGCGGTCGCGGACGCGCCGCCGATGCGCAGCACGGCCACCTTCCGCAGCCCGGCCCGCCTGGTGACGGCGGTGGCCGCGCCGCGCAGCCCCACCGCGATCTGCGCCGGCCCTCCGGGTGTCGCGGTGGCCGGCGGGAGACGTTCCAGGGCCACCCGGACGCTGGCGACCGGGTCGTCAGGGACGGTGGCCACCTTGACGGTGGCGAGGACCTTGCCGTCGGCGGCGACGAGGGCGGCGTCGGTGTTGGTGGCACCGACGTCCACCCCGGCCCTCACGACGGCTCCTGATCGCTGGGGGAGACGAGACCGGCCAGGCCGAACGCGGCGGGTCCGGCCAACCGCAGTCCCTCAGGGGTGTGCCAGACCGGGTCGCACGGGACGCGCACCACGGCTACCCGCAGCCCGTACCGGATCTGCTCGGCCTGCAGCACCTCTCCCGTCCGCGAGTCCAGTACGGCGATCACGTCGGGGACGGCCGCGAGCGGCGCGCCGTCCTCGACCACCGCCGGGAACTCGCTGGCCGCCTCGATCCTGACCAGCCGGCCGGCATCCGGGCCGAGGCCCTCCACCAGGATCGATCCCGACGTGTCCGCCACCTTGCCGGTGACGAGGGGGTCGGGCAGCCGGGTGCCGAGGCGCACGGCCCGGGTGACGGATCCGAGTGCGGTGGCGGCGGCGACCTGGTCGCCGCGCATGATGTACTCGCTGGTCGCGACCTGCCCGCCGAACGCGTCCAGCGACGCCCTGACGAGCCGTTCCAGCCACGCGCCCGTCACGCGGTCGATGACCACCGTGCGACCGCGCTCGTCGCAGAGCACGGCCGGGGTCGGCGCGATGCCGCGCAACTGCATCACGGTCTGGTCCATGCGGGGGAAGGCGCGGCTCATGCCGTCGGCGTCGACCAGCGGCAGCCCCACCCGGGCGGCCCAGGCAACGGCCAGGCAGCCGTTCGCGCCGCCGATCTCGCTGGCCAGTATCGCGCCGACGGGCACGCCGAACAGTTCCTCGACCTTCTCGCGCAGGTACGCGGGCTCGTCCACGCCGCCCACGCGTTCGGACATCACCGCGGACGCGCCCGCCGTGCCGACCGGCATGACGAGCAGGCCGGGGTCGAGGTCGGCGGCCGGCACGACGCGCACCGGGCCGCGGTCCTCCAGCGCCTGCAGCGCCGCCGCGCGCGCGATCGCGACAGAGCCGCCCCCGCCGGAGCCGAGCACGGCGCAGCCCCTGGCGAACGCGGGCAGCAGCCCGGTGTCGATGTCCACCCGTTGAGGGTACGAATGCGCAGTTCAGGGAGGTTGAGCGGAGAGCACCCCTTTTATGCCTTCTGTGTGCTGATGGCACACTTATGGGATGTATCTGGGGCAAGAGCTGCGGAAACTCGCCGGACCTGCGACTCCGGAGCCCGCCACCGGCGTGCGGCTCGTCGAGGACCTGAACCGGGTGGCGGGCCAGCCGCCCGGCGCGGTGCTCGTGCTGACGGAGGCCGCCTCGCGGCAGGCGGCCGGGTACCGGCTCGACATCGCGCTCAGGGACGCGGCCGCGGCGGGAGCGGTCGCCCTGGTGCTCACGTCCGAGGGGGCGGAGCTCGACCGCAGCGCCGCCGCGCTCGCCGAACGGGGCCGCGTCGCGGTCTTCGCCCTCGCCCCACCCACCGGCCAGGACGAGGCCGCACCGGATCAGGTCGCACGCGACCAGGCGAGGCGTGTCAGAGCGGGACGGGATTCCGGCGCACCGGACCTGGCCGGGCCGGGCAGGGCGGTGCCGGATTCCGGCGGGTCGGGTGTGGCGCAGGGCGATCTGGCCGGGCTCGTGGTGGCGTTGGCGGGGGCCATCGCGGGGGACGCCGCCGACGCGCTCGTCAGGACCGCGCGTGCGGCGGAGGACGTCGTCCGCTCCGGCGGCGTCCCGGAACGCATCGCGCAGGCGGCGAGCGCCGCGCTCGGCGTCAGGGTCACCGCCGAGGGCACGTCCTTCACCGCAGAGCCGCATCCCGGGCACCTGGGCCGGGCGAGCGCGATCGTCCTCAGGCTCGCGTCGCTGGCCGCCGCCGCCGGCCCGGCCGACGAGCTGCCGGGCCGCTCACGGGCACAGCTCCTGACCGAGCTGCTGGTCGCCCCGGAAACCCAGGCCCAGGAACTGGCCCCGCGCGCCCGCGCGCTCGGCCTGCCGGTGGACGACTGGCACGTCGTCCTCCGCCTCGAACCCGTCATGGACCCCGGCCAGGAACGCCACGCCCTGCTGGAGACCGCGGCCTCGCGGGCCCTGCGGGCGACGCGCGAGCTCGTCGGCCCCGTCTGGAACGCCACCCTGGCCGACGACGCCCTGGTGGTGGTCCGCACCGCCCAGCGCGACCCGGGCCGGACGGGCCTGCGGGCGGCGGTGCGCGACGCCACGCGGTTGCTGGAGCGGGTCCGCCCGGCGGGCGCCGAGCTGCGCTGCGGTGTGAGCACCGCGCACGAGGGCCTGCTGGGGCTGCGCACCTGCGCGTCGGAGGCCAGGACGGCGCTGCGGCGCAGCGAGCTGCCGCTGGCCACGTACGACCTGGCCGGGCTGGACCGGATGCTGGAGGAGTGGTACGCCTCCGACGCCGCCCAGCAGGCCGTCAGGGAACTGCTGCAGCCGGTGCTCGACCTCGGCGGTGAGCGGGCCGGCCGCCTGCTCACCATCCTGCGCGCCTACCTCGACCACCACGGCTCGCCCGCCCGCGCCGCCGAGGAGCTGCACCTGCACCGCAACGCGGTCAGCAGGAACGTCCGCCGCATCGAGCAGCTGCTCCAGGCCGACCTCGACGACCCGCGGCAGCGCCTCGCACTCCAGCTGGCCTGCCGCGCCGCCCGCGGCCACGCCTGAGGACTCACGTACGGGAGGCGACGGCCTCATGGTCCGCCGTGGCGCGGGTGCGCAGGGTGACGACGGCGGTCATGGCGGCCAGGCCGCAGGCCTTTCGTGCAGCACGATCGGATCTGGCGCGGCGCAGTACCCCGCTGTGAAGCAGAAGGAGGCATCCCTTGATCACTCTTGCCTGCAGCCTCGTCGCCTATCGGATCACCGGCCTGTCCGCGGCGACGTGCGATCACTGCCTGGCCGCCGTCAGGTCGGAGCTCATCCAGGTGCCGGGCGTCGTCGGCGTGGAGATCGACGCGCCCGAAGGGCGGGTCGGCATCCTGACCGACGGCCCTGTCGACGAGACAGGGCGTTGCATGATGTGCAACGGCATGGACGGGATGTGCAATCGGATCTTGACATTGTTGCGTATGTTGCTCACGATCATTGCGCATGCGTAAACGGCCGGGCCGAATGTCCATCACTTCCCATTCCTGGAGGAATGCAGCATGCCTCTGGCACATCCGCGTCCTTTATCGAGATCACAGCGGCGTGGGCGGCTGAGGTCGGTTCTGGCGGGTCTGACGGTCGCGGTGGGCATCGCGACCGTCGCGTTGGCGGGTCCGGCGTCGGCCGCTCCCGCCGCTCCCGCCGCTCCCGCCGCTCCTCTCGGGCCGACCGTGGTCAGGACCGACGCCCCGCCGAGCGGGTACGCGGTGAAGTTCCGGTACGAGGCCCCCGCCGGCGTCGAAGCCGTGCACATCTACGGCGACTGGTTCTTCTCCCGGCCGGAGAACGTCCAGTGCGCCGACTGCGGCGACGGCCGTCCCCCTTCGGAGTGGCAGCCGGGCGACATCCAGGCGACTCCGTGGCAGATCCTGCCCATGGAGAAGGGGGCCGACGGGGTGTGGGAGACCACGGTCCCGCTGCCCGCCGGCACGTACCGGTACGCCTTCACGCACGACTGCACGAGCCCGCTGGCCACCGGCTGTGACCTGCATGACGACCCGGTCAACCGGTGGGAGGTGCCGCCGCCGTACCCGGGCGCGCCGGGCGCGGTGCGCAGCCGGGTGTACGTACCGGTCAGCAAGGACTTCCCCACCTACGACACCGCCTACCAGAAGCCGGCCGCCAAGCTCGGCAAGCTGGAGCCGCGGCGGTACCCGTCGCCGCTGTCGACCAACCCGGCCGGGGTGCACGACATCGTCGTCTACACCCCGCACGGCTACGACCCGAACCGGGCGACGCCGTACCCGACGCTGTATCTGAGCCATGGCTCCGGTGACCACTCGACGGCCTGGACGATGCAGGGCGTGGCGCACCACATCCTGGAGAACGCGATCCGCGACGGCGCGGCGCAGCCGATGGTCGTGGTGTCGACCGATTTCAACGGCCTGCCCGGCGGCAACCAGGGTTACGCGAACGAGCTGCGGAACAACGTCATCCCGTTCGTGGAGCAGAACTACAACGTCTCGACCCGCTCGCAGGACCGCGCGTTCGGCGGGTTCTCGGCGGGCGGGAGCCGCGCCTTCACCATCATGTACGACAACACCGACCTGTTCGGCTACCACGCCGCGTGGAGCTCGGGCGGGCCGGCGGCCTCGCAGGCGCAGATCGACCGGCTGAAGACGGTGCCCGGCGGCATCTTCATCGGCACCGGCCTGCAGGATCGTCTGGGCAACATCGGGGAGAACTCGCAGCTGCGGGCCGCGGCTCTCAAGGCCGCCGGCGTCGACGTCACCGAGTACAACGTCGACGGCGTCCACACGTGGCACGTCTGGCGTCCGCTGCTGAACTTCTACCTGCGGAGTCTGGCGTTCCACACGACCACGACGAGTGTGGACGTCGACGCCGAGCCCGCCGGGAAGTCCGGCAAGGTCAGGCTCACCGCGACGGCGACGGTGGACGCCGTGAGCGCCAACGTCGCCTCACCGACGGGGAGGGTGGAGTTCTACGCGGGTGCGACCCACCTCGGGTCCGCGCCGGTCAGGCATGGTGCGGCCACCTTCCGCAAGGCCGTCGACGGCGCGCTTCTCGACGGTCCCGTGGTCGCCCGCTACCAGGGTGACAAGCTGTTCAACGCCTCGCAGAGCGCACCGGTGAACGCCGGCTGACCTGCGGGTTCTCCTCCGGCGAGCCCTTGCCGTGGCGCCTGCCCCTGAGGCGCCACGGCAAGGTGCCGTCTCAGCTCGCCGTCGGCGCGGACGGACGCTCGGGGGTGAACCCGAGCTCCTTGGAGATCAACTCCGAGGTCTCCAGCAGGAGCGGCAGCTTCTCCTTCAATTGGTGCAGGTTCGCGATCACCTCGATCGCGGTCACGGAGACGGCCGCGATGACCTTTCCCCGTGAATCCATGATCGGTGCGGCGATGCACATGACGTACGCGTCGTGCTCGCCGTCGTCGAGGGCCCAGCCGCGTTGGGCGACGCGGGCGAGTTCGGCGTCGAGGGACTCGCGGTCGGCGAAGGTGGTGTCGGTGTACCGCTCGAAGGTGACGTGCGCGAGCAGGCGATCGCGTTCCTCCCGGGAGAGGTGGGCGAGGATCACCTTGCCCACGGCGCTCGCGTAGATCGAGACGGCACGGCCGATCCGCGACGGCAGCTTCACCGCGTCGAACGCGGGGCTGTCGACCTTGTCGACGTAGATGATCTCGTCGCCGGTCAGCTGTGCGAGGTGCACGGTATGGCCCGTCTGCCGCTGGAGCAGGCGCAGGTGCTCGGACGCGAACTGACGGAGATCCATCGAGCCGAGCGCGAGTTCCGACAGTTCGATCAGGCCGCTGCCGAACACGTACGTCCCCGCGCCCGTCTTGCGCACGAACCGTGCGCCTTCCAGCGTCTGAAGGATCCGGAGCGCCGTGGATTTGTGGACGCCCAGCATCTCCGCGGCCTCCGTGAGGGACATCGGATGCTCTGCCGACCGGCGTATCAGATCGATCGCACGCTGGATCGATTGGGACACTACCGTCCTCCTTTGCGTTGCGTATGCTGCAATGTATCGCATGACCTGTGCAACTGCCACTTGACAGCGTTGCACATGTCGCTACGATCGTTGCGATTCCGGCGGAGAAGTGCCCGGTTTTTACTCAGGAGTAACAAATGAGGCTGCATCGCATTCGCCGCAGCATGGTTGCGGCGGTCAGCGTCACCGGTATGGCCGCTGCTCTCTTGGCCGGCTGCGGCTCCGACGGTGGCTCGGAAGGCGGCGTGACCAAGTTGACGTTCGCCGCCTCGACGCTCGGCGACCCGGGCCGCGGCCCGCTGCTGACGAAGTGGCTCGAGGAGTTCAACAAGAGCCAGAACAAGGTGCAGGTCTCTCCTGCGGCGGTGCCGTACCCGACCTTCGGCCAGACCATCCTCACCCAGATGGGCAGCGGTAAAGGTCCCGACCTGATCCGCTTCGACATGCCGGAGTTCGAGTCCGCCTCGGACGCCGGCCTCATCGCGCCGCTCAACGACCTGATCGACGTCAGCAAGTACGACCTGCTCAAGCAGCCCGACCAGTTCATGGTCCACGACGGCCAGCGGCACGGGATCATCTTCGAGGCGTCGAACTACGCGATGTTCTACAACGCCGACCTGATCAAGAAGGCGCCGACCACCTACGACGAGTTCGTCGAGACGGCGAAGTCGCTGACCAAGGGCGACACCTACGGCCTGGCGTTCCGCCAGACCGAGGCCGAGGAAGCCGGTGTGTGGCAGGACATCTTCAACTATGTCTACGGCTTCGGCGGCGCCTGGTCGGACGGCAAGCAGCTGACGATCAACTCGCCCGAGAACCTCAAGGGCCTGCAGGCGTACAAGGACCTGTACGACGCCAAGGTGATCCCGCGCGGCACGGACGCGGCGACGTTCCGCCGCATGTTCGCCGAGGGCAAGGTCGGCATGGAGCTCAACAACGGCGGCTACGTGACGGCGACCCGCGGTCAGAACGCCGACCTGAACTTCAACGTCGCCCCCATCCCGTTCCCCGTCCGCAAGCAGGGCACGATCCTCGCACCCATCGTCATCAACGAGGCGAGCCCGGCGAAGGAGGAGGCGGCGACCTTCATCAAGTGGGCGCTCGAGCCCGCCAACCAGGTGAAGCTGCAGGAGATCCTCGGAGCGAGCAGCGTGGCGACGGTCACCCAGCGAAGCCCTGAGAAGCTCAAGGAGACGCCGTTCCTGACCGTCTTCGACGACCTCACCGAGTCGAGCCTGCCGCAGATCGTCCTGGGCTTCGAGGCGAAGACGCCGGACATCCGCAAGGTCGTCGTCAAGAACGTCATCGCGGCGCTCCAGGGCACGGTCGACCTCAAGACCGCACTGGACAACGCCCAGCAAGAAGCGTCCCAACTGGTTGGCTGACCGAATGACGCCGCCGGCGAGACACTCCCGCGGGCGGCGTCCTGTTTTTCGAAGGACCGAACGCGATGACCGCGCTGGAACAGCAGCAGCTTCCAGGGCCTCGATCCGGCACCCGGCGTCGAGGCAGCCCGCTGGGGAGCAAATGGACGCCCTACTTCTTCCTGGCCCCCGCAGCCCTCTTCATCCTGGTGTTCCAGGTCGTTCCGCTGGCGCAGGAAGTCTTCCTGAGCTTCACGCGGACCTCGCTGCTGAACCCCACACACAGCACCTGGGTGGGGTTCGACAACTTCGCCCGCATCTTCGGCGATGAGGACTTCCGCCGTACCCTGCTCATCACCCTCGTCTACGTCGTCGTCTGCGTCGTCGTCGCCGTGGGGACCGGGCTCGCGGTCGCCCTGCTCCTCAACAAGGGCTTCCGCGGCCGCGGGCTGGCGCGGGCGCTGGTGACCATTCCGTGGGCGGCGCCCGGCATCGCGGTCGCGCTCATCGCGATCTGGATGCTCAACCCCGACTACGGGATCGTGAACCGGTTCCTGGACACGATCGGCCTCGGCGTGCCGGGCGGCGCCATCCTGGACAGCCCGCGGTACGCCCTCCCGGCGATCCTCGTGACGACCATCTGGCAGCTGTTCCCGTTCACCTCTGTGGTGCTGCTGTCGGCGCTGCAGGCCGTCCCGCCGCACCTCACCGAGGCCGCGACGATGGACGGTGCCGGAAGATGGTGGACCTTCCGCGCCGTCACCTGGCAGTCCATCAAGCCGACCGTCGGCCTGCTCGCCCTCCTCATGACCATCTGGTCGCTGCGGCGGTTCGAGCTCATCTGGCTCATGACGAAGGGGGGACCGGTCGGCGCGACCGAGACGCTGGTCATCGACCTCTACTCGCAGGCCTTCGACTCCAAGCAACTCGGCTCGGCGGCGGCGGTCGGCATGGTCGGCATCGTCATCTCGCTCATCGTCATCGCAGGTAGCCGGTTCGTCGCCCGTGCCGCCGAGAGGGAGGCCCGCTGATGAGACTGCCCCACGTGGGTCTGACCCTGCGGATCATCGGTGTTCTCCTCGTGCTCGGGGTCGCCGTCTTCCCGCTGTACTGGATGTTCGTCACCGCACTGACCGGTGATTCTGAGCTCTTCGCCTCCGAGGCCCGGCTCGTCCCCGACTTCTCGCAGTTCGGGGTCTTCATCGACGCGCTGGCCGAAGGCAAGGCGACGACCTGGCTGCTCAACAGCCTGGTGATCGCCGCCGGCACGACGATCCTGTCGATCGGGCTCGGCATCCCGCTCGGCTACGCGCTCTCGCGGTTCTCGTTCCGCGGCAAGGTCATCGTGACCGTCGTGCTGCTGTTCACGCAGATGCTGCCCGAGGCGCTCATGGTCGTGCCGCTGTTCGCGCTCTTCCGGCGATTCGACCTCCTCGACTCCCTCGGCGGGCTCATCCTGGTCAACTCGGCCTTCGTCCTGCCGATCGTCGCCCTCATCCTCAAGGGCGCGATCGACGGCCTGCCTCGTGAGGTGGAGGAGTCCGCGCGGGTCGACGGAGCACGACCGCTCACCGTTCTGCTCCGCATCAACGTGCCGCTGATCGCCCCCTCGCTCGCCGCCACCGCGGTCATCGCGTTCTTCCACGCCTGGAACGAGTACGTGTTCGCCGTGACGTTCGTCTTCACCCCCGGACTGCAGCCGGCCTCGGTCGGCATCGCGAACTTCATCGGCGAACTCGGCACCCCCATCCAGACGGTCATGGCGGTCTCGTTCATGTTCACGGCGCCCGCCGTCGTCTTCTACCTGTTCGTACAGAAGTATGTGGTCGCCGGCATGACCGCCGGCGCAGTGAAGGGCTGAGCGGGAAGATGAAGATCACCGCAGTCGACACGCTCGTCGTCGACTTCTACCGCACCAACCTGGTGATCGTCCGCGTCTCGACGGACGAAGGGATCGTCGGCCTGGGTGAGGCGACCCTGGAGGGCAAGGAACGCGCCGTCCAGGGCGCCGTCGCCGAACTGGCCGAGGCCGTGGTCGGCAAGGACCCCACCCGGATCTCCGGCACCCTGTACGAGCTGGCGCGAGACTGGTACTGGCGCGGCGGCCCGGTCGTCATGACCGCGCTGAGCTCGTTCGAGACGGCGTTGTGGGACATCACGGCACGAGAGCTCGGCGTCCCGGTCTCCCGCCTGCTCGGCGGCGCCACCCGCGACCGGGTCCGCGCCTACGCCAACGGCTGGTTCTCCGGAGCCGTCACGCCCGAGGACTACGCGGCCGCCGCGAAACGGACCGTCGCCGGCGGCTTCCGCGGCCTCAAGTGGGACCCCTTCGAGAACTACGACCTCACGATCACCACAGGGCAGCTGGACCGTGTGATCGCGCAGATCGACGCCGTCCGCTCCGCCGTCGGGCGCGACGTCGAGCTGTTCATCGAGGGCCACGGCCGGTTCGACGTCGCCCACGCCGTCAAGATCGCGCGGGAGATCGCGCAGTTCGATCCGGTGTTCTTCGAGGAACCCTGCCCGCCGGACAACCTCGACGCCCTCGTCGACATCCGCCGGGCGTCGCCGGTGCCCATCGCCGCCGGTGAGCGCTGGTTCGGGCGGCAGGGCTTCGCGCCGGCGCTCGCCCGCCAGGCGGTCGACTACGTCCAGCCCGACGTGACGCACGCCGGCGGCATCGCCGAGCTGGCCTTCATCTCGACGCTCGCCGCGACGAGTTACGTCGGTTTCGCGCCGCACAACCCCAGCGGACCGCTGAGCACCGCGGCGACGCTGCAGCTCGGGGCCGCGCTGCCCAACTTCCGTTACCTGGAGATCATGGCGACCGACGTCCCGTGGCGTCCGGAGATCACCAACGAGAGACTCGTCCTGACGGAGGAGGGCGACATTCTCGTCCCGACCGGGCCAGGTCTCGGCATCGAGCTCGATCTCGAGGCGATCGCCCGGCATCCCTTCACGCCCCACCCCTTGCGGATGTTCCAGGACGCCGTCTTCGACATCCGGCCCAGGGACGAGCGGTCCTTCTTCAACCTGGGAGACGACGTATGAGCCAGTCACCGACCGACCAGGCCGCCTGGTTCGGGGCGGCCGCGGACGCGCTGCCGGACGACGCCGCCGACAGCGTCCTGATCGGCCGGATCTGGGATCCCCTCGTCGAAGGGCCCTCACCCGTGGTCGTCCGCGACGGGGAGGTCTTCGACATCAGCGCGGACTTCCCGACGGTCCGCGACATCTGCGAGCTGCCTGACCCCGCGGCCGTGGTCTCCGCGCTGAACGGCCGGCACGTCGGCAGCTTCGCGGACGTGCTCGCCAACACCGGGGTCGCGGACCGCGACCGTACCCGGCCCTGGCTGCTCGCGCCGGTCGACCTGCAGGCGCTCAAGGCCGCCGGGGTGACCTTCGCCGTCTCGATGATCGAGCGCGTCATCGAGGAGCAAGCCGGCGGCGACATGTCGCTCGCGGCGGAGATCCGCGAGCGGATGCTCGCCGGCGTCGGCGCCGACCTGCACGAGCTGTCGCCGGGCTCCGACGAGGCGGCGCGGCTGAAGGACCTGCTCGTCGCCGAGGGCATCTGGAGCCAGTACCTGGAGGTCGGGATCGGCCCGGACGCCGAGATCTTCACCAAGGGCCAGATCCTGTCCTCCATGGGGACCGCCGTGCCGGTCGGGGTGCTCGCCGCCTCGACCTGGAACAACCCGGAGCCCGAGGTGTCGCTCATCGTCCAGTCGAGCGGCCGGATCGTGGGGGCGACGCTCGCCAACGACGTCAACCTGCGCGACATCGAGGGCCGGTCCGCGCTCCTGCTGCCGATGGCGAAGGACAACAACGCCTCGTGCGCGCTCGGCCCCCTCATCCGGCTCTTCGACGAGCGGTTCGGCCTGGATCAGGTGCGCGACCTCGTGGTGCGGCTGGACATCGAGGGCGAGGACGGCTTCCACCTGGAGGCGGTCTCGGAGATGGCGCGGATGTCGCGCGAACCGGAAGCGCTCGTACAGCAGATGATCGGCCCGCACCATCACTATCCCGACGGCGCGGTCCTCATGCTCGGCACGATGTTCGCGCCCATCCAGGACCGCGACCGTCCTGGCGAGGGCTTCACGCACAAGCCCGGCGACGTGGTGCGCATCAGCTCGCCGGCGCTCGGCACCCTGGTCAACCGCGTCCAGCACGCCGAGAACTGCGCGCCCTGGAACTTCGGCGTCCGCGACCTCATGGGGAATCTCCACCGGAGAGGACTGCTGTGAGCACGGGCAGCCGCCCACTCGTGCGTTGACCACCGAAGAGCCCTTCGTCCTGATGGACGAAGGGCTCTCGGGTTCTATCGGACGGCGGGTGCGGGGGCTTTCTCCAGAACGTGCATGAAGGCGCGGGACCATTCGGGCAGGTCCGGCCAGCCGCGGCAGGAGACCATCGTGCCGTCCACCACATCGGGGGCGTCCACGAAGGTCGCGCCCGCCATCTCCATGTCGGTCCGCAGCGGCGGGAACGCCGCCGTGGTGCGGCCGCGCAGCAGGCCGAACGCGGCCGGCACCTGCGGGCCGTGGCAGATCGTGCCCACCGGCAGGTCGCGGTCGAAGAAGTGGTGGACGATCCGGGCGACGTCGGGGTCGGTGCGGATGTATTCCGGTGCGCGGCCGCCCGGGATCACCAGCGCCTGGTAGTCCTCGGGACGCACGTCGGCGAACGCGAGGTCGACCGGCAACTGATGGCCGGGCCGCTCGGTGTAGGCGTCCCAGCCGGGCTCGAAGTCGTGGACCACCAGCTTGACCGCGCGCGTGGTGGGCGCGGCCACGATCGCCTCGTGACCCCCTTCACGGAGCCGAAAGACGGGGTACATGGTGTCCAGCTCTTCGGCCGCGTCACCGGTCAGAACAAGAACTCGGGCCATGATTCACTCCTGTTCTCCCATGGCGGAGCTTAATCCGCATACGGCCGATTGGGCAGACCCGGCGAAAGAGGAGATCCGGCGTTTGATCGGTATGTCCCGGGATGGGCAGACCTGGAGACGCGGCGCTAGCGGGGTGTCGCGAGGATGTCGCGGAGGACGTCCTCCATGGTGATGCGGGACAGCTCGTGTCGCAGGGTTTTCTCGATGCCCGCGTAGATGTCCTGCATCACGGGCTGGATGTTGCAGCCGATCGCGCAGGACTGGTCGGGGGTGGCGCGGTGCAACGCGAACAGCGGGCCCTGCTCGACGGCCTCGTACACGTCGAGCAGCGTGATCGCGTTCAGCTCTCGGGCCATCGACCAGCCCGCGCCGGCACCTCTGCGGGACTCGACGAGCCCGGCGCGGCGGAGTTCGCCGAGCAGCCGCCTGATCACCACGGGGTTGGTGTTCGCGCTGCTCGCGAGCTGTTCCGAGGTGGCTACCTCGTAGCCTTGGCGCTCGTAGAGCCCGATCCAGGCCAGCGCGTGGGCGGCGATGGTCAGCCTGCTGTTGGCGCTCATGAACCTCGTCCCCTCAGCCGTAACGCTCCATGTTACGACAAGCTCTGTCGTAACCAGAACAGTTGCGACCATGCTGTCGTAACCAATATGGTTGCGACTTCGAACGTCTGACAGCGAGGTGGGAAGCATGGACAAGCCACTCACGGGCAAGGTCGCCCTGGTCACCGGCGGGTCGCGCGGACTGGGGGCGGCGACCGTACGGCAGTTGGCCGAGCAGGGGGCCGACGTCGCGTTCACGTATGTCAGCTCCGACGAGCGGGCGAAGGCCGTCGTCGACGAGGTACGCGGCACGGGGGCGAACGTCGTGGCCTTCAAGAGCGACCAGGCCGACACGAGCCGGGCGGGGGCGCTGATCGACGACGTGGTCGCGCACTTCGGAGGCCTCGACATCCTCGTCAACAACGCGGCGATCTCGTCGGAGTCCGGCCGTACCGTGGACGACCCAGACGCCGACACCGCCGCGCTCGACCACATGCACGCCACCAACTACCTCGGCGTGATCGCCGTCATCCGGGCCGCGTCCAGGGTGCTGCGTGCCGACGGCCGCATCATCACGGTGAGCTCGGGGCTGGGGTCGCGGGTGGGTCTCCCCGGCGTCGCCGATTATTCGGCGACCAAGGCCGGGGTCGTGAGGTACACCATGGGCGTCGCCCGCGACCTCGGCCACCGGGGCATCACGGCCAACGTCGTGGAGGCCGGACTGATGGAGAACGGCATGGAGCCGCCGGACGCCGAGACCCTCAAGACCCTGCTCGGCGCGCTGTCCCTGCAGCGGATAGGCCGTCCGGAGGAGATCGCCGCGGCGATCGTCTTCCTGGCCGGCCCCACCGCGTCGTACATCACGGGCGCCGTACTGGACGCCCACGGCGGCTACAACGCCTGATCAGGAGTCGCGGGTGGCGCGCCGTTTGCGGCGGAGTGCCGCTCGGTCGGCGGGGGTGTGGGGACGGCGCGTTCCCGGGTCCTCCTTTCCCTCGATGAGCCACTCGGCGAGGGAGCGGATCGTCGGGTGGGCGTAGAGCGTGGTCATCGGGACGCGTCTGCCCAGGGACTTTTCGAGGTGGCGCTGGACCTTGGCCATGAGGAGGGAATGGCCGCCGGCGTCGAAGAAGTTCTGGTCCGGGTCGAGCACCGGCACCCCGAGGACGGCTCGCCAGGCCGCCGTGACGTGCTCGGCAGGAGCGGCGAGCGCACCTGTGAGCCGCGAGCCCTCGGCCGAAGCCCCATCGGCTGGGGTCCGCGCACCCTCGACAGGAGTCCCGGGGCTGGGGAGTGCGTCGGTGTCGACCTTGCCGGTGGGGGTGAGGGGGAGCGCGTCCGTCACCACGAAGGCCGACGGCAGCATGAAGTCGGGCAGCACCAGCTCCAGGCCGCGCCGAAGCGCGGCCGTGTCGATCGCGTCACCGAGGACGTACGCGACGATCCGCCGCTCACCGTTGATCTCCCGGGCCGTCACGGCGCACCTGGACACCCCGGGCAGCACGGCGAGCGCCGCCTCCACCTCGCCCAGCTCGACCCGGTGGCCACGGATCTTCAGCTGCCTGTCGAGCCGGCCGAGATAGGCGATGCGGCCGTCGGGGAGCAGACGGCCCAGGTCGCCCGTGCGGTAGAAGCGGGTGCCGTCCGGGTCGCGGCCGAACCTGGCCTGGTCCCGTTCGGAGGCGCCCAGGTAGCTCGCCAGGTAGGAGCTCCGGATGACGATCTCCCCTTCGGAGCCGTCGGAGCCGTCCAGGACGATCTCCGCACCGTCGAGGGGGAAGCCGATCGGCACCACCGCGGTCCCGATGCCCCTGGCCGCCGCCAGATCGGCCGAGGTCAGGTGGTTCTGGACGGCGAAGGAGATCTCGGTGGCGCCGTACCCGTTGACGAACACGCAGTCGTCGGTGAAGTGCCTGCGGAAGCGGTCGAGGTCGGCATGGACGACCTCCTCCCCGCCGAGCAGGACGACCCGCACACCGGCCAGGACGTCCTCCGGCGACAGCGAGTCGAGCAGGTACCGGTAGACGGTCGGGGTGGAGTGGTAGACGGTGACGCCCCGCTCCGCCAGCACCTCGGCCAGATGGGACAGCCCGTGCGAGCGGAGGTCGACCGGCACCACCGCGGCCCCGTTGAGCAGGGCGGAGAAGCTGTCGGTCACCGCCATGTCGTAGCTGAAGGAGGAGACCACGCTGAGCCGGTCGGACGGCTGGATACGCAGGTTGGCGGTGTGCGTCCCGACCTGGAACAACACCCCCCGATGCGTCTGCACGACACCTTTCGGCCGGCCGGTCGACCCCGAGGTGAACAGGATGTACGCCGGCGCGTCCTGGTCCACGGCGACCGGCCGCAAGCCCGGGGCAGGCGGCAGGACGGTGGCGTCCACGACGCCGGCGGCTCCCGGGAGCAGGTCCTTGTGCTCGGGCAGGGCGAGCAGCACGTCGGGCTCGGCCAGCTCGGCCATGCGGGCCAGCCGCACCCGCGGGTAGCCGGGGTCGAGCGGGACGTACGTCGCGCCGGCGGTGAGCGTGCCGAGGATGCCTGCCAGCATGCGGCGGCCGTGGCCGAGCAGCAGCCCGACCCGCCTGGCCCCGCGCACGGCCGCCGCGACGGCGCGCGCCTCCTCCGCCAGTTCGGCGTAGGTGAGCGCGCCGTCGTCGTCGAGCACCGCCGGGCGTTGCGGATGTTTCGCCACCACGGCCCAGAAGCGGGCCGTGATCGATGCGTCGAGCACCTGCTACCTCTTCCTCGACAGGCGCGGAATGGTCGTGGCGGGGGCCTGCGCCTGCTGTTCCGCCCTGAGCTGCTCGACCTTGGCCGCCATCTGCCGCACGCTGGGCGCCTCGAACAGGGTGCGCATCGGGAGCCGCACCCCGGCCACCGACCGCGCCTGCGCGATCAGCTGGACGGCGACCAGCGAGTTGCCGCCGAGGTCGAAGAAGTCGTCGTCGGCGCCGACCTCGGGCACGCCGAGGATCTCGCTCCACACCTTGGCCAGCGCGGCCTCGAGCTCCCCTTCCGGCGCCACGAAGTCCTCCTGGCGCACCCGGACGGGCGCCTCCAGGCTCTCCCTGGTCAAGCGCTCGCGCCGGGTGATCTCGTCGAGCGAGGTCGCGCTGACGGCGATCTGCGGGCCCAGGTCCGCTGCCAGGACGCGGACGAACGCCTCGGCGCCCTGGCCGGGCGCGATGCCGGTCGCGGTGGAGGCGGGGCCGCCCACCGTCAGCGAGCCGGTGACCGCGTCGGCGTCGATGCGGCGCAGCACGAACTCCTCGATCTCGACGAGCACGGCACCCGACTCGTCGAGCAGGGTGAGGTCCGCCGTGACGACCTCACCGCCGCCGTCGCCCCTGCGCCGGAGATGGCTGTAGAAGCGGGCGGGCAGCGCCGACCGGACGAGCAGCCGCCCGTAGCTCAGCGGGAGATACGCGCCGGTCCCTCTGCCGCTGCCGAAGGACGTGGCGAGGTCGAGCAGCGCCGGGTGCAGCCCCCAGCTGTCCACCTCGGCCGCGACCTGCTCGGTCCCTTCGACGAACGCGAGCTCCTCGTCCTCGCCGACCCAGATCCGCTCCGGTGAGCGCCAGCGCGGGCCGAAGGTCAGCAGGCTCGCGTGCTCCTCGCCCTCGTCGGTGCTGACCGCGCGCAGCCTGCCCCGCACCGCGGCGAGGTCCGTGGACGCGGCGGGCTCGGGCCTGATCCAGGCGGCCGCGCCCTGGGTGTGCCGGCGGCCGCCCGCCCGTACCTCGAAGGACGAGTCGTCGGAGAAGGCCACGGTGAGCTGGGCGGTCGTCCCGTCGGGCACCGCGAGAGGCTGGAGGAAGACCACGTCGCGCAGCTCGACCGCGTGCCCGTCGCCGGGGGAGGGCACGGCCGCCGCGAACGCGGCCCGCGCGCACTCCAGCTGGCCGGTGGCCGGCAGGACGGGCACGTCGCCGATGCGGTGCTCGTCCAGCACCCAGTGCGTGGCCGCCGAGAGCGGCCCGGAGCACTCCGCGCCGGTACGGCTGCGCACCACGGGATGGCCGACGGCGACGGTCACCGCGTCCCCGGACAGGGCGGGGACCGGTGCGGCGGCCGCGGCCATGCCGACCTCCAGCCAGGCGCCCCAGTTGATGCTGATCACGCGGGTTCTGTGCGAGGCCCTGGCGTAGGCGTCCAGGAAGGCGTTGGCCGCGCAGTAGTCGACCTGGCCGAAACCGCCGCTGATCGCGGTCACCGACGAGCACAGAGCGACGAAGTCCAGGTCGAGATCGCCGAACGCCTGCCACAGCGCGACCGTCCCTGCGAGCTTCGGATCGAGGACGGCCTGCGCCGCGGCGCGCTCCTTGATCTCGGCCATGCCGCCGCCCGGCAGGCCCGCCGCGTGCACGACGCCGTGCAGGGCGCCGTACGCGGCGAGCGTCTCGTCCCTGACCTGACGCAGCCGTACGGGGTCGGTGACGTCGGCCGCGAGTACGGTCACCCGGCCACCGGCCTGCTCGATCCGCGCGATGGTGGCCGCCGCCCTGGGCGTGACGGTGCCGCTCCTGCCGAGCAGCACCAGCCGGGCCCGGTACCGGGTGCCGAGGAGCTCGGCGAGGGTGAGGCCGATGCCGCCCAGACCGCCGGTGATCAGGTAGACGCCCTCCTGCCTGAGCCCGGACCCCTCACCGCCGTCCGGCAGGCTGACCGGCTGGAACTCCTTGACCCAGCGCCGCTCGCCGCGCAGGGCGAGCACGTCACCGTCGGCCTGCCTGCGCAGCTCGGCCAGGACGGTCCGCGTGGGGGTGCCGGTGGGATCGAGGTCGAGATGGCGCACGCGCAGGCCGGGGACCTCCAGCGGCACCACCCGGGCGATGCCGGCGACCGTGGCGTGCTCCGGCCTGGTCAGGTCGCCGCCGAGGACGTCCTCGGTGCCGGCGGTGAGGACGTCGAGCTCGACGCCGTCGGCGAGCTGCGCGGCGGTCAGCGCCTGGACGAGGCAGAGCAGGCTGAACAGGCCGTGCTCCTGCGCGTCCGCCAGGGAGCCGAGGTCCGTGCCCGCGGGCTCGCCGTCCAGCGCCCACGCGTGCAGCACGCGGCCCGGCATCCCGCCGTTCTCGGCCAGCGCGGCCACGAGCGCGTCGTAGTCGGCCCGCTCGCCCGGCCGCACGGTGAAAGGCTCGGCGGAGAACACGCCGCCCGGACGGACCTCGATCACCTCCCCGCCGGCCGCCCTGATGGCGGACACCAGCTCCGCGCCCCGCTCACCGGCCACGAACGCCAGGCACCTGGTGATCGGCTCGCCGGGTTCCGGCGGCGCCACCTGCCGCCAGGTGGGGATCTCGAACCAGTCCTCCGGGGAGCGCGGCCCCGCGGACCGCTTCGGCGCGGCGGCCCGGCCCTCACCCGGTGGGATGAACCGGTACGTGCGCTCGTACGGGTAGCCGGGCAGCGGCACCCGCCGGCCCGTCGTCGGAAGCTCGACCGGCACGCCCGCGGTCCACAGCCGCCCGACCGTGGCGTACAGCACCGTCAGGTCGCTCTCGCCGGGGCCGGGCAGGCTGGCGAGCGGCGGCAGTGCGCCCTTCGAGATCGCCTGATGCATCTGCATCCGCGCGAGACTCGCGAGCTGCTTGCCAGGCCCGCATTCGACCAGCGCCCACGCGCCGTCGGACAGCAGCCGGGCCACGCAGTCGGCGAAGCGCACCGGACGGCGGATGTGCTGGGCCCAGTAGCCGGGGTCGGTCGCCTGCTCGGCGGTGATCCAGTCGCCGGTCACGTTCGACAGGAACGGCAGGCTCGGCGCCCGGCGCGGCACGTCCGCCACGAGGCTCTCGAACTCGGCCAGGATCGGGTCCATCATCGGCGAGTGGAAGGCGTGCGAGGTGCGCAGCAGCGTCGACCTGACGCCCTGGCCCGCGAGGTGTTCCCGGAAGGCCGCGACGGCCTCGGACGTGCCCGCCACCACGCACGTGCCCGGCCCGTTCACCGTGGCGACGCTCACCCCGTCGGGGAGCATCGGGGCGATGTCCTTCTCGTCCTTCGTCACGGCCAGCATCGAGCCGGTGGGGAGCGACTGCATCAGGCGTCCGCGGGCGGCCACCAGGCGCAGCGCGTCCGGCAGCGCGAAGACCCCGGCGAGCGTGGCGGCGACGTACTCGCCGATGGAGTGGCCGATCATCCCGGCGGGCCGCGCGCCCCACTCCTGCCACAGCCTGGCCAGCGCGTACTCGATCGTGAACAGCGCGGGCTGGGTGAGGCGGGTCTCGCGGAGACGGTCGTCGCCGCCCTCGGTGAACAGCAGGGGCCTGATGTCCTCGTTCAGCTCGGCCCGAAGGATCTCGGCGCACTCGTCGACAGCGGCGGCGAACGCCGGCTCTGCGGCGTAGAGCTCGGCGCCCATGCCGGCGTACTGCGCGCCCTGGCCGGAGAACAGGAACGCCACCTTGGGCGCGGCGCCGCTCGCCGTACCGGTGTGGCAGCGCCTGCGGTCGCCGAGCGCGGCCACGGCGTCCGCCAGGTCAGCGGCGACCACCGCCGCGCGGTGGGCGTGGTCGGCGCGGCCCACCCGCAGCGTGTGCGCCACGTCGGAAAGGCTGAGGTCGGGCTGCGCGGCGAGGAACTCGGCGAGCTGGGCCCGCATGGTCTGCAGCGCGCTCTCGGTGCGGGCGGACAGCCAGAGCGGCCGCGGCCCGGCGGCGGCGGTCGCGGGCTGCCGCTGCGGCGCCTCCTGGAGGACCACGTGCGCGTTGGTGCCGCCGATGCCGAACGAGCTCACCGCGGCCCGCCTGGGATGCGCTCCCGCGTCCCACTTCGACGGCGCCGACACGACGTAGAAGGGGCTGGTGTCGAAGTCGATCTGCGGGTTGGGCCGTTCGAAGTTGATGGTCGGCGGGATCACGCCGCGCTCCATCGCCAGCACCGTCTTGATCACGCCGACCACGCCGGAGGCCTGGCTGAGGTGACCGAGGTTCGACTTCACCGAGCCGATGCCGCACCAGCCGCTGTCGTCGGTGGCGCGCTGGTAGACCTCGGTGAGCGCGGCCACCTCGATCGGGTCGCCGAGGGCGGTGCCGGTGCCGTGCGCCTCCACGTACCCGATCGTGCGCGGGTCCACCCCGGCCACGCCGAGCGCCTCGGCCACCACCTCGGTCTGCCCCGCGTGACTCGGCGCGGAGAAGCCGATCTTGTTGCTGCCGTCGTTGTTGATGGCGTTGCCGATCACGACCGCGCGGATGTGGTCGCCGTCGGCCAGCGCGTCCTCCAGCCGCTTGACCACGACCACCCCGACGCCGCTGCCCCAGATCGTGCCGTCGGCGCCCGCGTCGAACGGACGGACGTGCCCGTCGGACGAGGTGAAGCCGTCCATGGCCGGGTACCCGATCCCGTGCGGCAGTTCGACGCACACGCCACCGGCCAGCGCCATGTCGCACTCGCCGCCGCGCAGCGCCTCGCAGGCGAGGTGCAGCGCCACCAGCGACGAGGAGCAGGCCGTGGTGACGGTCATCGCGGGGCCGCGCAGGTTCAGCCGGTACGAGACCGTGGTGGCGACGTAGTCGATGTTGTTGCCGACGGACATGCCGAGCTTGAGCGCCTCGCTGTCCAGGTCGGGGTTGGTCTGCAGGTTCAGCCACTGGTACTGGCTGGGACCGGAGCCGGCGTACACGCCGATGGCGCCCTCGTAGCGGCCGGAGTCGTAACCGGCGTCCTGGAGCGCCGCGTGCGACTGCTCCAGGAACACCCGCTGCTGCGGGTCGGCCAGCTCCGCCTCGCGCGCGCTCATGCCGAAGAACTCGTTGTCGACGTGCTCCATGTCGATCATCACGGGCGCGGCCTTGACGAAGTTCGGGTCGTCGAGCTGGGCCTGGGTGGCCCCGCGGGCGCGCTGCTCGTCGTCGGTGAAGAACGTCACCGACTCCACGCCGTCGATGAGGTTGCGCCAGAACTGGTCGAGATCGTTGGCGCCGGGCACGCGGGCGCTCATGCCGATGATGGCGATGGGTTCGGCACCCGTGTCGTCGTACGTGTCGTCGTACTGGGGGTCCTGCGACAACTCCGTCACTGTCTCCTCCTGCGCTTGTCCCGCAGCTGGCGGCGTGCACCCGCACGCCGATCGGCTCGGCTCAGTTCTGGGTGCCCTGACGCGCCGTCGAGGTGAGCGGCCAGGGCACGCACGGTCGGGTAGCGGAACAGCTCGACGACCGTGGTCTCGCGCCCGGTCAGCGCGGCCAGCCGGTCGCGGACCATGACGACGGCCATGGACGTGCCGCCCACGTCGAAGAAGTTGTCGGTGGCGCTCACCTCGGCGCGGTCGAGCACGTCGCACCAGATCCCGGCGAGCAGCCGCTCGGTCTCGGTCTCCGGCGCGCTGTGCCCGGTGTCCGCCGCCGGCGCGCTCGCGACCGGCTCGTCGGCGACGCCTTCGGCGAGCGCCGCCATGCCGGGGAGCGTGAACGACTCCACCGGGCTGCCGGGCTCGGCGACGGCCGCGCCGAGCAGGGTCGTGTACGCGGTGAGCAGTCCTTCGATCCGCTCCGCCGCGTACAGGTCGGTGTTGTAGACGATGTCGATCGCGTAGCGGCCCTCGCGCTCCACCACGTAGACGGTCAGGTCGAAGGGCGAACCGGCGGGCGCCGTGGCGATGCCCGTCGAGCTCAGCCCCGGCAGGCGGAGCCGCGCCTCGGGGAAGTTGTAGACGTTGAACAGCACCTGCACCAGCGGCGCCCGGCCGGGGTTCCGCGGCAGCGCGAGCCCGTCGACGATGTCCTCGATCGTGGTGGACGGCCTGGCCAGGGCGTCGATGACCGCGTCGGCGCAGTCGCGGACCCGCTGGGCCAGGCCGGCCCCCTCCGCCGCCCGCAGCCTGATCGGCACGATGTCGACGAAGAAGCCGACGAGGTCGTGGAAGGCCTCGTGCCTGCGGTCGGCCGCCGGGGTGCCGACGACGATGTCGGCGCGCCCGGTGACGCGGCGTACGAGCTCGGCGAACGCGGCGAGCAGCACGTTCGGGGCGGTGGTGCCGAGCCGGGTCGCGAGGTCGCGGATCGCGGCGGTGGTCGCCTGCGACAGCGCGGCGGTGGCCAGCGCGCCCGCGTACGTCTGCACGACCGGCCTCGGACGGTCGCGCGGCAGGTCCAGCACGGTCGGCGCGTCCCCCAGGTGGTCGGTCCACCAGCTCAGGTCGGCCTTGCCGCGCCGGCCGTCGCGTCTGGCCCGCCACGCCGCGTAGTCGGCGAACCGGGCCGGACGTTCGGGCAGCGGCTCACCCGCGTAGGCGCGGGCGAGGTCCTCCAGGAAGGGCCGCTGCGACCAGCCGTCGAACACCGCGTGGTGGAAGGCCACCGACAGCACGTGGTCCTGCGGCCCGAGCCGGAACAGCCGGGCCCGCCAGAGCGGGCCTTCTGCCAGGTCGAACCGGTGGGCCGCCGCCGCGGCGAGCCGCTCGTGGAGCTCGCTCTCGCCGACGTCCTCGACGTCCAGCGACACCGGTGCGGGCGGATCGACCTCCACGTGCGGGACGCCGCCCGCGTCCGGCACCCGCCAGCGCAGCACGTCGTGGTGGTCGGCCACCGCCGCGAGCGCGCGTTCGAGCGCGGGCACGTCCAGGGGCCCGTGGAGGCGTTCGGCGATCGCGATGTTGTAGGCGACGCTGTCGGGAGCGAGCCGGCCCAGGAACCACAGGCGTCGCTGCGCGGCCGTCAGCGCGGGAGGGCTGCCCACGGGCAGGTCGTCGGTCACCGGCGGGGCCCCGGCGAGCAGGCCGGCGAGGGCTCCCAGCGTGCGGGCGGTGTAGACGTCCTCCACCGTGACCTCGCGGCCGACCGCCGCGCGCAGGCCGCCGACCAGGCGCATGGCGCTGACGGAATGGCCGCCGCAGGCGAAGAAGTCGTCCTCGAGCGCGGGTTCCAGGCCGAGCACCCGCGACCAGACCTCGGCCACGTCGCGCTCCATCGGCGTGCTCGGCGGAGTGCCGTGACCGATGGACCGTCCGGTGAGCAGCGCGCGCAGGGCGGCGCCGTCCACCTTGCCCGACGCCGAGGTGGGCAGGCTCGGGAGGAACAGCACCTCGCCCGGCACCATCACCTCGGGCAGCCGTTCGGCGCAGTACGCCCGTACCACCTCCGGCTGCGGGTCCGCGCCGAGCGGGGTGCAGAAGGCCACGAGGCGGGTGCCCGCCGGGCCGTCGACCGCCTCGACGACGGCGTGCCCGACGCGCGGGTGGCCGCGCAGCACGGTCTCCACCTCGCCGATCTCCACCCGCTGCCCGCGGATCTTGATCTGCCTGTCGGTCCTGCCGAGCAGCAGCAGCTCGCCGTCGGGCTGCAGGACGGCGAGGTCGCCCGTCCGGTAGAGCCGGGCGCCCGGCTCGCCGCAGAATGGGTCGGGGACGAACCGCTCAGCGGTCACCCCGGCGCGCCCGAGGTAGCCGCGGGCCAGGCCCGGGCCGCCGATCAGCAGCTCGCCCGGCACGCCGGCCGGCACCTCCCGCAGCTCCTCGTCCACGAGATGGACGCGATGGCCGCCCATCGCCCTGCCGATCGGCAGCGAGCGGTCCCAGCGTCCCGTCGCCTCGAAGCAGGTGACCGCCACCGTGGCCTCGGTGGGGCCGTAGTAGTTCAGGAACCTGCGTCCGCCCGCGGTCCACCGCTCCACCTGCTCGGGGCCCGGCGCCTCGGCCCCGGTGACGAGCGTCCGCCACGCGGGCAGGCCGTCGGGGTCCAGCAGGGGGAGCAGCGAGACGGGGAGGCAGCCCCACGTGATCCCGTGCTCGGCGCAGAAGCGCTGCAGCCGCGCCGGGTCGCGCCTGTCCGGCTCTCCGGCGAGCATGACGACGCCGCCCGCCGCCAGCGGGACGAACAGGTCGTGCACCGACACGTCGAAGCCGAGCGAGGCGAACGCCAGCGCGCGGGTGCGCTCGTCCACGCCGGTCGACTCGATGACGGAGCGCACGTACGCGCACGCACTGGCATGGCTGACCACGACGCCCTTCGGCGCCCCGGTGGACCCCGAGGTGTGCAGCACGTAGGCGGGGTTGCCCGGCAGCGCGGGTCCGGGGCCCTCCGGCGCGGCCGGGCGGCCCTCGACCGGGACCAGCCGTACGTCCATGCCGTCGAAGCGGTCCGCCGTGTCGTCGTCGACCACCACGACGTCGAGGCCCGCGCCCTCGACGATCTGCTTCCTGCGCGCGGCGGGCCCGTCGGGATCGAGCGGCACGTACGCGCCGCCCGCCACCAGGACGCCGAGCACCCCGGCCACCATGGCCGGCTTCCGCCGCAGGCACACCCCGGCCGGCCGTTCGGGCCCCACGTCCGGTAACCGGGCGGCCAGCCCGCCCGCCATGGCGGCGAGCTCGCCGTAGGTCAGCACGTCCTGCCACTGCCGTACGGCCGGCGCGTGCGGGCGCAGCGCGGCCTGCGCGAGCACCAACTCCGGCAGAGTCATCCCTTGCCTCCCTGCAGCGGGTCGACCATGTGCATCCGCAACTCCGTGAAGTAACGGCGGCCGGCGGTGTCGGGCAGCCAGGCCTGGTCAGCGGTGGGCAGCATCTCCGTCACGACGAGCCGGACGTCCTGCCCGGCGCTCTGGCCGGCGGAGCGGACCATCGAGCACAGCAGGTCGCAGAAGACCGGGCTGGTGAGATCGACGTACGTCGGCTTGGTCTCGCTGCTCAGCTTGACGAAGACCTGGTCGGGCAGCCCGAGCCGGTGCCGCCACCGGCGCACCGCCAGATACCTGCCCCGCTCGCCCTTGGCCTCGGCCAGGCCCGTGGCGTGGACGGTGGTCCGCCACGTCCTGCGGGCGACCACCAGCCGGTCGATGGTGATCCTCGGGCTGTGCCCGTGCCGGTCGGCGCCGCCCAGCTTGAAACCGTCGACCGCGTGCATCGACACGAGCTGCGAGAACACCTCGATCAGCGGCCAGGACCTGCCGCCTGCGGCAGTGGCGACCAGGTCGCCGTCCTCCTCGGTCACCAGCATCGCCGCCGCCGTGAGCAACCGGTCAGGATCGGCGCCCGGCGCGGCGGTCCAGCCGAGCTCCCTGTCCGTGGGGTGGCTGAGCGAGTGGGACACCCGGCCCGTGTAGCGCGGCCAGTCGACGGGATACAGGGGCCTGATCCGGTGCGGGCCGAGATCGGCGGTGAGCGCGTCGCGCAGCGCGTCAGGGTCGGGGTGGGCGAGGGTGAAGACCGAACAGTCGAACGTCGCCCAGGCCGCGTGCATCTCGCCCATGACCACGAGGTAGTCGCCGCGGTTCACCGCTTCGACGCTCTCGGCGCAGATCTGCAGGTCGGGGCTGTGCAGCCGGCCCGCGGACCAGCCGGGGCGGTCGGCGGAGAAGGCGTTCGAGGCGGACAGCTCCCGCGCGGTGAAGGTCAGCTCCGCCGTGCCCGGCGGCACGTCGGCGAGGCGGAAGAGCTCCGACCAGCGGCGCGCGAACTCCCCGGCGATGGCGTCGACGGGCCTCGGGCCCGCGCCGAACAGCATGCCCTGCGCCAGGTACCACAGGTCGGACAGCCGTACGGGCCCGTCGGCGCGCAACTCGTCGAACAGCTCGCGCAGCGCCCGGCCGTACGCGTGCGCCAGCTCGGCGGTCAGCCAGCGGGCGGCGTCGAGCATCAGCTCCAGCGGCTCGGCGATGTCCTCCAGCAGCGAAGCGCCGAACGTCACCTGGACGTCTCTGGTGGTGTCCTCGTAGACCAGGCCGCGCGCGGCGTACGTCTGGCCCGCCCTGCGCTCGCCCGCGACACCCGTGAACGCGGTGAACTCGGCGCTCAGCGCGTCCAGTGCGGCGGCCAGCGACTCGGGGTCGCCCGCCGAGCGAGCCACCCGGTCCCTCGCGGCGCGGAGCCGGCTGAAAGCCGCCGTCGCCCGCTCCCGCGCCGCGGGGTCCTCGATGCCGGCCAGCAGCTCGCCCATCCGCTCCTCGGCGGCCGCCGACTGCGGCAGGTCGCCCTGCCAGGACAGCAGCCCGCGTTCGGCCAGCCGTTCCAGCAGCAGACAGGCGTCCTCCTCGGTACGGATGCCGGCCTGGCCGAGCACGTCGGCGGCCACGTCCGACGCCCTGCGCCTGCCGTCGCACCGGGACAGCACCGCCGCCTCGGCCGCCGACACGGGCAACGGCGGCTGCGCGGGACGCCGGATCGTCCGGCCGTCCAGCGCGAGGTGCGGCTGCAGGACCGGAGGCAGCGAACGGCGGATCACCGGATCGGCCGCCAGCACCTCCATGGACGAGCGCAGCGCCCAGTCCTCGAAGCGCACCCGCCGGTCGCCCAACAGCTCAGGACCGGGCGTGACGGTCAGGGCCGGGCCGTCCTGCGTGCACGTCACCCAGCTCACCGGGCCGAAGAAGCCGACGGTCTCGTTCTTGGCGCAGTACCGCTGCCAGTACTTGACCACGACCCGCTCGCGCTCGCGCCTGCGCGGGTCGCGCTTGCCCGCCGGGCCGCCGCGCACCAGGGCGTCCAGCGAGACCAGGACGCCCCGGTTCTGCCAGGTGACCGCCTCGCGGAACAGCGGGTCGGCGGCGATGTCGCACAGCTCCTCTGCGCTGTCGCGCGCGGCCTGCTCCAGCGCCTCGTCGAAGACCTCCGCGCCGATCTCGCCCGCCAGGAACGCGTCCGCGGCGGCCGCGCACGCGGGGGCGGAGAGCCTGTCGAGCCCGTCGGCGGGAAAGCCGGTGCTGCGGAGCAGCGCCTCACGCCACACCGACCAGCCCGTGCCGCCCAGCGGCATGCGGTGACTCATGCCAGCGCCTCCCTGAGGATCTGCTCCCGCCGTTCGTGGAGGAAGAAGTGGCCGCCGGGCTGGATGCGCAGGTCGAAGCCGGCCGTGGTGTGCCTGGCCCATCCGCGCATGTCGTCCGGGGTGACGGACCGGTCCTCGGCGCCGGCGAAGGCCACGATGGGCACCTCGAGCGGCGGCCCCGGCTCGTACTCGTAGGTGTCGAGCCAGGTGAAGTCGGCGCGCAGGACGGGCAGGATCAGCTCGCACAGCTCGGGTTCGGCGAGGATCTCCTCCGGCAGCCCGCCGAGCTCGGCGAGCCGGCCCAGCACCTCCTCGTCACTGACCCACGACAGCTCGGCCAGCGGCTCCAGGATGTCGGGCGGCCGGCACCCGCCGAGGCACAGCCGCAGCGGCTGCCGCTCGCCGCGCCTGCGCAGCTCGCGGACCACCTCGAAGCCCACCCGGCCGCCCATGGAGTGGCCGTAGATCGTGTAAGGACGGTCGGCGCGGGCGGCGATGGCCGAGGCGAGCCCGGCGATGTCGACGTCGAACGGCTCGGTGTAGCGGCTCTCCCTGCCCGGCAGCACCACGGGCAGCACCTCGAGGTCGGGCCCCGCGGCGGCGGCCCAGCCCACGAAGGCGCTCGCCCCCGCGCCCGCGTACGGCAGGCAGAACAGCTGCCGTCGCGCCCGCGGCCGGGGCGAGGGATCGGAGAACCAGCGGGACAGCGAGGTGGTGTCGGTCATGGTCGGTTCTCCTGCCAGTAGCGCTGCCGCTGGAACGGATGGCCGGGGAGCGACACCGTGCGCCCGTCCGGCAGCGGCCAGCCGATGCCCGCGCCCGCCACCCAGGCGGCCGCCTGACGCCGCAGCTCCTCCGGCGCGCCGGAGGCCGCGGGGACCGCCGCGTCGTGCCGGAGCCCGGCGACGGCCTCGGCGGTGTCGCGGCACAGCACCGCCACCCGGTGTCCGAACGCCCGGCGGCCGGTCGCCAGCGTGTGGGCGACGTCGTCCAGGCGGGTGCCCCGCGCGAGGTGGTCGGCCAGCAGCGTCCGCGCCGTGCGCAGGGCCTCGGGGGTGCGGGCCGACAGCGGCAGCACGTGCCACCCGTCCGGCTCCGGCCTCGGGGGCTCGGCCGGCGCCTGCTCGACGATCACGTGCGCGTTCGTGCCGCCCAGGCCGAACGAGCTCACTCCGGCCCGCCGCACCTCCGCCTGCCAGCCGACGTTCTTGACCGGGACGTAGAACGGCGAGGAGTCGAAGTCGATGTCCGGGTTGGGCCGGTCGTAGTGGAGATTGGCAGGGATGACGCCGTGCCGTACGGCGAGGACGGCCTTGATCAGCCCAGCGGCGCCGGCGGCGGTGTCCAGGTTGCCGATGTTGGTCTTGACCGAGCCGAGCGCGACGGAGCGCTGCGGCAGCGGATCCGCGCCGAAGACCTGGGCGAGGGCGGCCACCTCGATCGCGTCGCCGACCGGGGTGCCGCTGCCGTGGGCCTCGACGTAGCCGATCGACGCCGGTGCCAGCTCCGCCTCCGCCAGCGCCTCCGCCACCACGCTCGCCTGACCGTCCAGGCCGGGCGCCGCGAACCCCGCCCGCAGCGCGCCGTCGTTGTTGACCGCCCACCCGCGCAGGACGGCGATGACCTGGTCGCGGTCGACGAGCGCGTCCTCCAGGCGCTTGAGCGCGAGCACCGCGACGCCGCTGCTGTACCCGCTGCCCTGCCCGGCGGCGTCGAAGGAGCGGCAGCGGCCGTCGGGGGAGACCAGGCCGCCCGGCCGGTGCACGAACCTCGGTTCCAGCACGCTCACCCCGCCCGCGAGCGCCAGGTCGCAGCGGTAGTCGAGCAGCTGCTGCCCGGCCATGCAGATCGCGACGAGGGAGCTGGAGCAGGCGGTCTGCACCGTGACCGCGGGCCCGGTCAGCCCGAGCCGGTAGGCCACCTGCGCGGTCAGGTAGTCGGCGGCGAACCCTGGCTCCAGCGGCTCGTCTGGGTCGCCGCCGAACTGCTGGAACAGGAAGTACCGGTTGACCGCGCTCCCGGCGAACACACCGATGAGGCCGTCGTAGCCGGCCGGGTCGTACCCGGCGTCCTCGAGCGCCACCCAGGACTGCTCGACGAAGAGCCGGTGCTGCGGATCCATGCGGACGGCCTCGTCCTCAGGAACGCCGAAGAACGCGGCGTCGAACCCGGCCACGTCCGGCAGGCGCCCGCCCGCGCGCACGTGCGCCGGGTCGGCGAGCAGGCGCTCGCCGACGCCCAGCGCGCGCAGCTCGGCGTCGGTGTGGTCGTGCACGGCGTCGATGCCGTCCAGCAGGTTGCGCCAGAACGTGGCCACGTCGGGAGCGCCGGGGAACCGTCCGGCCATTCCGACGACGGCGATCCCGTCCGCCGGGTGCTGCTCCATCACCCGCAGACCACCGCGGCGACGTCCTCGACGCCGGAGACCTCGTGCATCGCCTCCGGTTCGAGCGGCCGGTAGTCGGCCGCGGTGTAGCAGCCCGAGCCGTGCACGACGACGTCGTCCCAGGGGTCGGCCAGGCCGCGGTCGATCGCGTTCAGCACGCCGGTCATGGCCATCACCAGCGACCACTCGCGCAGCTGCCGGAAGTCGGCGGGCAGTTCGCAGCCGGAGCCGGCGAGCAGCTCGCGCAGCTCCGCGTAGCGCGCCACGCACTCGGCCAGCGAGACGACGATGCCGTCACCGCCGAACCGCTCGATCAGCCCGTTCATCTCCGGGGAGGTCGCCGGCCGGTGGGTGTAGAACGTCGGGTCGAGCACCTCGTCGGGGTCGTAGGTCACCTGCGGGAAGCGCGGGTCGGCCGACTGGCGGTAGAGCCCGCCGTCGCGCTCGTAGGCGGGCAGGCCGGCCCGGTCGAAGTCGCCGTTGCGCAGGTTGAGCACCATGTCGGGGGTGCCCAGGTGCTGCACGAGCAGGCTGGCCGGCCTGGAGTCCTGGCTCACCGCGCCCGAGCCCTCCAGGACGGCCCTGCCCCGGTGGTAGCCGAGCAGCCCGAAGGCGCTGGAGACGGCGTGCGCGTGCAGCCGGGGCGCGGCGCCCGCCGGGGCCGCCTGCTGTTCGAAGAACGCCCTGGCGGTGTCGGCCACCAGGTAGTTGCCCAGTTCCAGCGAGAACCACAGGTTCTCGCCCCTCGCCCGCAGGTCGCCCGCGTACTTCTCGCTGAAGGCCCGGCCGATCGCCTTCACCTGCTCCGGTTCGGCCCCGCCGTAGACCAGCAGCGGGTTCAGCGCGCGCAGCGCCGGGTCGGTGGACAACCTGCTGGAGCGCAGCTTCGCCTGGCACGAGCGGGGCGCCAGGATCACGGTGCGCAGCTGCTCGGGCTCGGCCAGCCCGGCGTCGATGGCGCGCAGCACGGCGTCACGCAGCGCCACGCCCTTGTTCGCCGACGTCGGGGAGAAGATCGTGACGGCCTCGCCGTACCGCCTGATGTACTCGACCGCGCGCGCGACGATGAGCAGTGAGGGGAAGGTCTTGGTCGTGCCCGTCGCCGGGTTGCACGTCAGGTCGAGCAGGTTGAGCCGATGGCCGGAGTAGGAGCCCAGGGGCTGCCAGCGGGCGGTGGCCACGGAGAAGAACTTCTCGAGCTTCGCGTCCGGCTCGGGCAGCAGGAAACCGGGGGAGAACCCGGTGTCGCCCCTGACGGGTTCGGTGCCGTCGACGCAGGCCGCGATCGAGGTGGGCAGACGATCGTAGAAGTCGAGCAACAGGTTCGCTGCGTGGTTCGGCATCGCGGTGACGCACCTCTTGTTATGTACGGGTGACGGGATGAAGGCTCTGTTCCGGGGCCAGGTCGCGGAGCCGCTCGCGCAGCCGGCCCAGCACCTCGCCCGCGGGCGCCAGGTCGGCGACGGGGAAGCCGTCGGCGAGCTCCGGCGCCGGCCTGGCCAGCTGCTCCTGGGCGGCGGGGCCGAAGGTGACGCGCCCGCCGTCGACGACGACGCCGTCGCGCAGCGCGGCACGCTGGTTGAACGCCACGGCCTCCGCCCGGTCGACGCCCGGGGGCAGCCGCAGGTCGAGGCGTCCGGGGGAGAGCCGTACCGGATAGCCGCCCGGCAGCCCGAGCGGTCCTGGCAGGTTGGTGTCGATCTCCGCGCCGGAGAGCAGACCGCTCAGCAGGCGCGCCGCAGTGAGGCCGGTGACGTGGTTGAGCTCGGCGCGCCCGGCGGCTCGCTGCGCCGCGAGCAGCGTGCTCACGCGGGTGAGCGGCCGGTCGCCGTGCCAGGCGAGCGCCTCGTCCTCCGGTGACGACGGGGTGTACAGGTGGACGTGGTGGGCCAGCACGCGCAGGTCCCGCTGGTCGGGGAGCCCGAGTGCGGCTTGCAGGCTGGCGGCGAGGAGCCCCGCGTTGCCGACGCCGCACAGCACGGGCACCCCGGAGGCGCTCAGCACCGGGTTGACCGCGTCGGGGAAGCAGGCGTTGACGAACCACGCGTCCGTGCCGGTGGCCGCGAGGGCCCGGCCGACGCGCAGGGCGGAGTCGGCCTGGAACGGCAGCGTCAGGCCGAACCCGGCGTGCTGGACGAGGGCCGTCCACGCCGACGGCGAGGTGCGCGCCTCCCAGGGTGACTGGCTGGAGGCCGCGAGCAGCACGCCGTCGGGAGCGGCGGCGGCCAGCGCGTCCGTCAGGGCGTCGGCGCGGGCCAGGTCAACGGCCACGGGGTGGAACTCCGCGGACGTCCCGGACACCGCGGCCCGGGTGGAGGAGACGTAGCAGATCTCGGCGGCCTTGGTGGGGTCGCGGCCCACCACGGTCACCCGGATCGGGTGGGAGATCACGGCCAGGGCGTAGGTGATGGCTCGGGCGAGGCCGCCCGTGCCGATGACGACCAGCGAGGCCGGGTCGGTCATGGGACGTGGGTCGCCTGCGGGATGGGCAGGACGCTGTGCACCGTCATCTGGATGGACCCCTCTCACTGCCTGTTTGGCGCGAAATAAGGACTAACTCCATGAAGCGGACAAACCATCTGGTTTGTCTCATTCTGTGGTGACGGAATTTGGGCGGGGTCAATATTGCACATCCTGCGTCAGTGGGGCAATAGACGTCAACCGTGTCAAACGCACATTCGATCGGTAAGGCCGTGATTCCCCGCAATCTCTTGACTTGCCAGTGTTGATCGACTTCAATCGGCGAGGCTTCTGGCGTTTCGAGCGAACACCGCTGCCGGCGTTGAGATTGTGCGCTGCCAGCGGGTCAAGGCCGTAGCTTGTTCACTTCACGGCCTGCGGTCCCACATCATTCTTTGGCGTGCCCGGATACCCGGGCGCCGCGAAAGGGAGAAGGCGTGCCAATGCCCGGGGACGACTACAAGGTTGTAATCAACGACGAGGATCAGTACTCCATCTGGTCCGCCGGCCGACCAGTTCCCGCTGGGTGGCGGGCGGAAGGGTTTACGGGCGACCGGAATGCCTGCCTCGACTACATTGACCGAATGTGGACGGACATGCGGCCACGCAGCCTCCGCGAGGCCATGCAGGAACCCGAACGGGCCGGCTAGACGGTGAGCGCGCCCCTGGATCCCGCCGGCGGTTACGAACTTCCCGCGTCCTTCGCGCAGGAGCGGCTCTGGTTCCTGGATCAGCTCGAACCAGGGCTCGCCGTGTACAACATCGGCTTCGGCACCCCGGTCCCGCCGGGTTGCGACGCCGCCGAGGTCACCGCCGCGCTCGCGCGGGTGGTCGGCCGCCACGAGATCCTGCGCACCAGGCTCGCCGCGCGCGACGGCGGGCTCGTGCAGGTCGTCGAGCCCGAGGTGCCGATCGACCTCCCCGTCACCGACGTCCGTGACGAGGACGAGCTGGCCCGGGTGCGCGCCGCCGAGGCCGCCCAGGCCATCGCGCTCGACCGCGCCCCGCTGTGGCGGGCTCGGCTGATCCGCACCGGCGGCGAGGCGGACCACCTCTTCTTCACCGTGCACCACGTGGCCTTCGACGCCGCCTCCGTGGCCATCCTCCAGAACGAGTTCCTCGCCGCTCTCGAAGGGCGCGAGTCCGGCCTGCCGGAGCTGCCGATCCAGTACGGCGACTTCGCCGGCTGGCAGCGCGGCCAGTGGGAGCGCGGCAAGCCGGCCGACCAGCTCGGCTACTGGCGCAAGCAACTCGGCGAACTGCCGGGACCGCTGCGGCTGTCGCCGCGCGCCCCCGACCAGGACGTCTCCCGCCACTCCGGCGGCGACGTGGGCTTCGAGCTGCCCGAGCAGACCGTACGCGCCTGCCACGAGCTGGCCAGGAAACTCCGCACGACCCCGTTCGTGGTGCTGCTGGCCGGGCTCAAGGCGCTGCTCGCGCGCCTGGCCGGCCAGGCCGACGTGGTGGTGGGCTCACCCGTGGGCGGGCGGCCGCTGCCCGAGCTCGAACCGCTGATCGGCAACTTCGTCAACACCTTGCTGCTGCGTACCGACTGCGCGCCCGAGGTGTCTTTCGGCGAGCTGGTCGAGCGGGCGCGGGCCACCGTCCTCGACGCGCTCGACCACGACGAGGTGCCGTACGAGCGGCTCGTCGAGGAGCTGCGGCCCGACCACGCCGAGGGGGCCGGCGCTCCGCTGCACCAGATCGTGTTCAACCTGCTGCCCTCGCTGGTCACCAACGGGCAGCTGCGCAACGGCACCGCGAAGGTCGACCTGCTGATCGACCTGGCCGAGGTGGACGGCCGCATCGACGGGCGGATCGAGTACGCCAGGGCGCTGTTCGACGAGCGGTGGGTGCTGCACTTCGCCGAGCGCTACCGGCGTCTCCTCGACGCCGCGCTGGCCGATCCGGCGACCCCGCTCGACCGGCTGCCGATCCTGCTGCCCGGCGAGGAGGAGCGCCTCCTGCGGGCCGCCGCGCCGGCGGAGCCCGTCGCGGTGACCGCGTCGGTGACCGACACGTTCGCCGCCCAGGTGGCGGCGCGTCCGGACCAGGTCGCGGTCGCCGACGCCGCGGGCCGCACCCTGACGTACGCCGAGCTCGACCGCAGGTCCAGCAGGCTCGCCCGGCACCTCGCGGGGACGGCCCGCCCCGACACCCCCATCGCGATCCTCCTGGACACCGACGTCGACCTCGCCGTCGCCGTGCTCGCCGTGCTCAAGAGCGGCGCCGCCTACCTGCCGCTCGACCTGGAGCACCCCCAGGAGCGGCTCCGCCACCTGATCGCCGACTCCGGCGCGACGGCCGTGCTGACCAGGTCGGGGCTGGACGTCCCCTCGACGGACGTCCCCGTCGTCGACCTCGACGCGGACGCCGACCTCGTCGCCGCCCACCCGGACACGCCGCCCGACGTGATCCGGCACCCCGACACGCTCGCCTACGTCATCTACACCTCGGGTTCGACCGGGCTGCCGAAGGGCGTGGGCGTCGCCGACAGGCATCTCACCGCCTACGTCGCGGGCGTCACCGGCCTGCTCGGGCTGGCGCCGGGGCTGCGGTCGTCGATGCTCCAGCCGCTGACGTTCGACTTCGGCGTCACCGTCTTCCACGGCGCGCTGCTCACCGGCGGCACCCTGTACCTGGTGCCCCGCGCCCAGGCCACGGACGCCGCCTGGGTCGCCGAGCACCTGCGCGACGACCGGATCGACCTGCTGAAGATCACGCCGTCGCACCTGGCCGCCCTGCACACCGGCGTCGCCGACCTGCTGCCCCGCCGTACGCTCGTGCTCGGCGGCGAGGCGTCCCGCTGGGAGTGGGTACGCCGCCTGCGGGCGCTGCCGGGCGCTCCCGCCGTCGTCAACCACTACGGCCCCACCGAGACCACCGTCGGCGTGCTCGCCCTCGCGGGCGACCAGGAGCCCGCCGGGGCCGGGGTCGTCACCCCCATCGGCCATCCGCTGCCGCACGCCGAGGCGTACATCCTCGACGAGAACCTGGGCCTCGTCCCGGACGGTGTGGTCGGCGAGCTGTGCGTCGGCGGGGTCACCGTCACCCGCGGCTACCTCGGCCGCCCCGGCCAGACCGCCGCCGCGTTCGTGCCCGACCCGTTCTCCGGGCGCGCGGGCGCCAGGCTCTACCGCACCGGCGACCGGGCGCGCCGGCTGCCCGGCGGCGCGATCGAGTTCCTCGGCCGCGCCGACCATCAGGTCAAGATCCGTGGACACCGCGTCGAGCCGGGCGAGGTGCAGGCCGTCCTGGCCGCGCACCCGTCCGTGGACGACTGCGTGGTGGTGGTGACCGGCGAGGAAGAACCGGCGCTGGCGGCCTACGTCGTCGGCGCCACCCCGTCCGCGGAGCTGCGCGGCTACCTGGCAGAACGGCTGCCCGACCACATGATCCCGGCACACCTCGTCGAGCTGCCCGCGCTGCCGCTGGCCGCGCACGGCAAGGTGGACAGGTCCGCGCTGCCCGAGCCGGGCGCGGTGTCCTGGCCGGTGCGGGAGGCGCCGCGCGGCCCGGTGGAGGAGCTGGTCGCGGCGCTGTTCGAGTCGGTGCTGCAGACCGGTCCTGTGGGGCGTGACGACGGCTTCTTCGCGCTCGGCGGCCACTCGCTGCTGGCGATCAAGCTCATGGGACGGCTGCGCAAGGCGTTCGGCTCGGGGCTGCCGCCGCGGGCGCTGTTCGAGTCGCCCACGGTCGCCGGCCTCGCCGCGCGGCTGGCGGCCGTCCGTGGCCGCGGGCTCGACCAGGTCCCGCCGGTCACCCCCGTGCCGCGCGACGGGCTGCTGCCCGCCTCCTACGCCCAGCGCCGGCTGTGGTTCCTCGACCAGCTGGAGACGGACGCCGCCGTCTACAACACGCACATCTGCCTCAGGATCAAGGGCCTTCTCGACGTGGGGGTGCTGGAGCGGGCGCTGCTGGCGCTGGCCGAGCGGCACGAGGTGCTGCGGTCGCGGTTCGTGCAGGTGGATGACGAGGTGCTGGTGTCGGTCCGGGCCGAGCCTGTGGTGCCGTTCGAGGTGGTGGAGCTTCCCGATGCTCGTCCGTTCCTGCTGGAGGCGGCGGGCCGGCGCTTCGACCTGACGGCCGAGCCACCGCTGCGGGCGCATGTCGTCCGGCACAGCGCACGTGATCACCACCTGCTGGTGACGGTGCATCACGTGGTGAACGACGCGTGGTCGGCGGTGCTGTTCGCCCGTGAGCTGGGCGAGCTGTACGCGGCGCTGTCGGAGGGCAGGGCCGCTGCGTTACCGGAGCTGCCGGTCCAGTACGCCGACTACGCGGCCTGGCAGCGCGCCCGGGTGGAGGGCGAGCTGCGGGACACCCAGCTGGCCTACTGGCGCGAACGGCTGGCCGGCATGCCGGAACGCCTCGAACTCCCCGCCGACCGGCCGCGCCCCGCCCTGCGCGACTACCAGGGCGCGAACGTCCCGGTCACCGTCCCCGAGCAGGTCGTGGAGCGGCTGCGCACCCTCGGCGCCGACGAGAACGCCTCGCTGTTCATGACCATGGTCGCCTGTCTCGCCGTCGCGCTCTCCCGCGCCACCGGCCAGGACGACATCGTGGTCGGCACACCCGTCGCCGAGCGGCCAAGGCCGGAACTCGAACCGCTGATCGGCTGCTTCCTCAACACGCTGGTGCTGCGTACCGACTGCTCGGGAGACCCCACCTTCCGCGAGCTGATCCGGCAGGTCAGGGCCACCACCCTGGACGCCTTCGCCAACGCCGAGGTCCCCTTCGAAACGCTGATCGAGGAGTTGCGGCCCGAGCGCGACCTCGGCGCGACGCCGCTGGTGCAGGTCCTGTTCAGCCTGGAGGACGCCGACCGTCCGCCGGTCGACGCCGGCGGCCTGAGCATGGCGTGGCGTCCGGTCGGCACCTCGACGGCCAAGTTCGACCTCACCTTCTACCTCCGCAGGGAGCCGGGCGGCATCGGCGGCATCCTGGAGTACCGCACCGACCTGTTCGACGCGGCCACCGCCGAGCGCGTCGCGGCCCTCTACACCGAGGTGCTCGCCGCCGCGGCCGCCGGGCCGGAGCAGCGGCTGTCCGCCGCTCCCGCGCTCACCGCCGCCGACACCGCGACGATCGAGCGGTGGAACGCCACGGGCGCCCCGGAGGGGTTCGCGTCGCTGCCCGAGCTGCTGGCGCGGCGGGTGGCCGCGACGCCGGACGCGCCCGCGGTGTGCGACGCCGACGGCAGGTGGCTGACGTACGCCGAGTTCGGCGGCCGGGTGAACGCGCTGGCCCGGGTCCTGCGCGAGCGGGGCGTGCGGCTGGGCGACGTGGTGGGCGTGTGCCTGCCGCGCGGCGTCGACCTGGTGGTGGCCGTGCACGCGGTGGTGGCGGCCGGGGCGGCGTACCTGCCGCTCGACCCTGGCCACCCCGACCAGCGGCTGGCGTTCATGGCGACGGACGGCGGGGCGCGGGTCGTGATCACCGAGGAGCCGGACCGCTTCCCCGGCCTCGTCACGACGGGCCCGGAGACGGCGGGCGACGGCGAGCCGTTGAAGCTGACGATCCCGCCCAGGGCTCCCGCCTACCTGATCTACACCTCCGGCTCAACCGGCACCCCCAAGGGCGTCCTCGTCTCCCACGAGGCGATCGTCAACCGGCTGACCTGGACCGACCACGCCTTCACGCTCACGCCCGGCGACCGGGTCATGCTCAAGACCACCTTCACCTTCGACGTGTCGGTCTGGGAGCTGTTCTGGCCGCTCATCGCCGGCGCCGGCCTCGTCGTGGCCCCGCCGGACGCGCACCGCGACCCGGCCGCGCTCGCCCGGCTCATCGCCCGGCACGACGTCACGACCATCCACTTCGTCCCGTCCATGCTGGACGCGCTGCTGGACGAGCCCGTGCTGGACCTGCCCTCCGTACGCAGGGTGATCTGCTCGGGCGAGGCGCTGCCGGCCGTGCTCGCCGCTCGCCTGCACGCCCGGCTGCCCGGCGTCGAGCTGCACAACCTGTACGGCCCCACCGAGGCCGCCATCGAGGTGACCTGGCACCGGTGCGAGCCGGGCGAGACGCACACCCCCATCGGCGCCCCGATCAGGGGCATCAGGATCGAGATCCTCGACGCCGACCTGCGCAGGACGCCCATCGGCACCCCCGGCGAGCTGTGCATCGCGGGCATCGGCCTGGCCGAGGGGTACGCCGGCCGGCCGGGGCTGACGGCGCGGCAGTTCGCGCCCGACCCGTACGGCCCGCCCGGCGCCCGCCTCTACCGCACCGGCGACCTGGCGAAGTGGCTGCCCGGTGGCGAGGTCGACTACCTCGGCCGGATGGACGACCAGGTGAAGATCCGCGGCATGCGGGTCGAACCCGGCGAGATCGAGTCGCTCCTCGCCGAGCACCCGGCCGTCCGCACCGCGGTGGTGCAGCCCGTACGCGGGGTGCTCGCCGCGTACGTCGTGCCGTCGGGCGACGTCCCGCCGGAACCCGCCGAACTCCGCGCCCTCCTGCACGAGCGGCTGCCCGACCACATGGTCCCCACCACCGTCACGTTCCTGGACGAGCTCCCGACCAACGCCAACGGCAAGCTCGACAGGTCGGCCCTGCCAGAGCCGGGGGCTGCGGCCGGGCCGGTGCGGGAGGCGCCGCGCGGCCCGGTGGAGGACTCGGTGGCGGCGCTGTTCGAGTCGGTGCTGCAGACCGGTCCTGTGGGGCGTGACGACGGCTTCTTCACGCTCGGCGGACACTCGCTGCTGGCGATCAGGATGGTCACCCGCCTGCGGGCCGCCTTCGCGATCGAGCTGCCGGTACGGGCCCTGTTCGAGGCGCCCACCGTGGCCGCCCTGGCCGAGCGCATCACCGCCGCCCGGCGCACGACAGCGGCCCCGGTGCCCGAGGTGCTGCCGTTGCCCCGTGGCGGGCTGCTGCCCGTGTCGTACGGACAGCGCCGGCTGTGGTTCCTCGACCAGCTGGAGACCGGGCGCGCCGTCTACAACACCCTGGTCTGGCTGCGGCTGCGCGGCCCCCTGGACGTGGGGGTGCTGGAGCGCGCGTTGCTGGCGCTGGCCGAGCGGCACGAGGTGCTGCGGTCGCGGTTCGTGCAGGTGGATGACGAGGTGCTGGTGTCGGTGGCGGCCGAGCCTGTGGTGCCGTTCGAGGTGGTGGAGCTTCCCGATGCTCGTCCGTTCCTGCTGGAGCAGGCGGGCCGCCGCTTCGACCTGACGGCCGAGCCGCCGCTGCGGGCGCATGTCGTCCGGCACAGCGAGCGTGATCACCAGCTGCTGGTCACGGTGCACCACGTGGTGAACGACGCGTGGTCGGCGGTGCTGTTCGCCCGTGAGCTGGGCGAGCTGTACGCGGCGCTGTCGGAGGGCAGGGCCGCGTCGCTGCCGGAGCTGCCGGTCCAGTACGCCGACTACGCGGCCTGGCAGCGCGCCCGGGTGGAGGGCGAGCTGCGGGACACCCAGCTGGCCTACTGGCGCGAGCGGCTGGCCGGCATGCCGGAACGCCTCGAACTCCCCGCGAGCAGGCCACGTCCGGCCCGACGCGGTCACGACGGGGGCAACGTCCCGTTCATGATCCCGAGTGAGGTCTCCGTGCGGCTGCGGGCGCTGGGCGCCGAGGAGAACGCCTCACTGTTCATGGTGCTGCTCGCCGCCTTCGCCGTCCTGCTCTCCCGGCACACGGGGCAGCGGGACATCTCCGTCGGCACGCCGACCACCGAACGGCCCAGGCCGGAGCTGGAGCACCTGATCGGGTTCTTCCTCAACACGCTGGTGCTGCGTACCGACTGCTCGGGAGACCCCACCTTCCGCGAGCTGATCCAGCAGGCCAGGACCACCACGCTGGACGCCTTCGCCAACGCCGAGGTCCCGTTCGAGGCGCTCGTCGAGGACCTGCAGCCGCGCCGCGACCTGGGCAGCACGCCGCTGGTCCAGGCCATGCTCAGCCTGGAGGACACGGAACGGCCGGCGCTGCGGGCCGGAGAGCTCGACGTCGAGTGGGTGTCGGCGAACACCACGACCGCCAAGTTCGACCTCTCGCTGCACCTCCAGCGCTTCCCCGGGCAGCTGGGCGGCATCTTCGAGTACCGCACCGACCTCTTCCACGCCGACGTGATCGAGCGCGTGGCCGAGCACTTCGTCGCCCTGCTCGCCGCGGCCGTGGACGACCCCGACGCGCCCGTCTCCGGTCTCTCCTTCTTCTCCAGGGACGTGGCCGCGGTGGAGGAGTGGAATGCGACGGGGACGGCGCGGGAGTTCGTGTCGCTGCCGGACGCGGTGGCCGCCCGGGTGGCCGCGACGCCGGACGCGCCCGCGGTGTGCGGCCCCGACGGCACGTGGCTGACGTACGCCGAGTTCGGCGGCCGGGTGAACGCGCTGGCCGGAGCCCTGCGTGAGCGTGGCGTGCGGCTGGGGGACGTGGTCGGCGTGTGCCTGCCGCGCGGTGTCGACCTGGTGGTGGCCGTGCACGCCGTGATGGCGGCGGGAGCGGCGTACCTGCCGCTCGACCCCGGCGACCCCGGCCGGCGGCTGGCGTTCATGGTGACGGACAGCAGGGCGCGGGTCGTGATCACCGAGGAACCTGAGCGTTTCGCCGGGTGCGACACGGTCGCTCCGGCGGCCGAAGGGAAGCCTGGACGCGTGCCGGTCCCGGAGAGCGCGCCGGCGTACGTGATCTACACGTCGGGCTCGACCGGGCGGCCGAAGGGCGTGGTCGTCCCGCATCGGGCGATCGCGAACCGGCTCGTGTGGATGGGCGAGGCCTTCCCGCTGGAGCCCGGCGACCGGGTGCTGCACAAGACGCCGTTCACGTTCGACGTGTCGGTGTGGGAGCTGTTCTGGCCGCTGATGTCCGGCGCGGGGCTGGTGGTGGCGGCCCCGAATGCGCATCGCGACACGTCCGCCCTGATCGAGCTGATCCGCCGGCACGAGGTGACGATGGTGCACTTCGTCCCGTCGATGCTGGAGGCGCTGCTGGAGGAGCCCGTCCTGGACGTGCCGTCGCTGCGGCGCGTGGTGTGCTCGGGTGAGGCGCTGCCGCCGTCGCTGGCGGGACGGTTCTCCGAGCGGATCCCGCACGCACGACTGCACAACCTGTACGGGCCCACCGAAGCGGCGGTCGACGTCAGCCGGCACGCGTGCGTGCCGGGCGAGACCCGCACCCCGATCGGCGCCCCGATCCGGGGCATCCGGCTGGAGGTCCTCGATGAGGACCTGCGGCGGGTCCCGCTGGGCGCGGCGGGCGAGCTGTGCATCGCCGGAGTCGGCCTGGCCGACGGCTACGTCGGCAGACCGGCGCTGACGGCGCGGCAGTTCGTCCCCGATCCCTACGGGCCGCCGGGCTCGCGGCTGTACCGGACGGGTGACCTGGCGCGCTGGTCGGCGGACGGCGAGGTCGACTACCTCGGCCGCATCGACCACCAGGTGAAGATCCGCGGGATGCGGGTGGAGCTCGGCGAGGTCGAGGCGGTGCTGGCCGGGCACCCGTCGGTCACGGCGGCCGTGGTGCGGCCGTACGGCGGCGGCCTGGCCGCGTACGTCGTCGGCGAGCCGGACGCGGAGGAGCTGAAGGGGTATCTGCGCGCGCAGCTGCCCGAGCACATGGTCCCGTCCTGGTTCACGGTGCTGGAGCGGTTGCCGGTCACCGCCAACGGCAAACTCGACCGCGCGGCCCTGCCCACGCCCGAGGCCCCGGCGGGCGTGCCGTACGAGGAGCCGAGCGGCGCGGCCGAACAGGCGGTCGCCGAGGTCTGGGCCGAGGTGCTGGACATCGCGCCGCCGGGCGCCCACGACGGGTTCTTCGCCCTCGGCGGCGACTCCATCAGATCACTCAAGATCGTCGCGCGCCTCAGGGCCCGCGGCTACACCCTCAAGCTCGAGGACGTCTTCATCCACCAGACGGTACGCGAACTGGCCAGGGCGATCAGCCTCGGCGACACCGACGAGAGCACGGGCAGCCAGGCGTTCGGCCTGCTCGGCTCGGCGGATCTCGATCGGCTCAAGCGGCGATTCCGAGGAGGCAGGCGTTGACGGCGACAGACTCCGTGACCGGGCTGGAGGACGCCTACCCGCTGACCGCGCTGCAGGCTGGCATGCTCTTCCACAGCGCCTACCAGGACGACTCCGCGACCTACCACGACGTCTTCACCCTGATGCTGCGCGGCACGTACCGGAGCGAGGTGTTCAGGTCGGCGCTGGCCGACGTCATGGCCAGGCACCCCGTCCTGCGGACCTCGTTCGACCTGACCGGGTTCGACGAGCCGATCCAGCTCGTCTGGGACGACGTCGAGCCGCCCGTGCAGGAGATCGACCTGTCCGGGTTCGAGGACCCGCGGCAGCGGCTCGGCATCTGGCGGGAGGAGGAGAAGCGGCGGCCGTTCGACTGGGAGGCCGCGCCGCTCTTCCGCGCCGTCGTCCACCACCTCGCGCCGGAACGGTTCGCGCTCACCCTGAGCTTCCACCACGCGATCCTCGACGGCTGGAGCGTGGCCACGCTCGTGACCGAACTGCTCGGCCGCTACGCCGCCAGGTTCGCCGGAGAGCCGGCGGGGCCGCGTGAGGCGCCGAAGCTGACCTTCCGTGACTTCGTCGCCAGGGAGAAGGCCGCGGTGGCGTCCGCCGGGACCGGGCGGTTCTGGCGGGACGTGCTGGCCGACGCGCCGGCCGCCACGCTGCCCCGGCTGCCCGGCTACCGCACGGGGGACGCGGAAGAGACGACGGCGCACGCCGTACCCCTCGGCAAGCCGCTCGTGGCGGCGCTCCAACAGGTGGCGCGCCAGGCCAGGGTGCCGCTGCGGACCGTGCTGCTCACCGGCCACCTGCGCGTGCTCGCACTGCTCACCGGCGACGCCGACGCCGTCACCGGCCTGGTCACGCACGGCAGGCCCGAGCACGAGGCGGCCGAGCAGGTCCTCGGCCTGTTCCTCAACAGCGTTCCCGTCCGGGTGCGGACGGACGAGGGCACCTGGCAGGAGCTCGTCAAGAAGGTCTTCGACGCCGAGGTGGCCCTCCTGCCGCACCGGCTCTACCCGCTGTTCGAGATGCAGCGGCTCACCGACCGGTCGCCGGTGATCGACGTCCTCTTCGACTACCGCGACTTCCACGTCTACCGCGACCTCGGCCCCGGCGGCCCGATCGAGGTCATGGAGAGCGAGTTCTTCGAGCAGACCAACCTGCCGCTCTCGGCCAACTTCACGTGGTCGCCGCAGAGCGGCGAGCTCGAACTGAAGCTGAAGTACGACGTCACCCAGTTCTCCGCGGACCAGGTCCTGCGCATGGGCGAGTACTACCACCAGGTCTTCACCGCGATCGCCGCCGACTCGGCGGGCGACCCGCGCGGCGCCGCCGAGCTCCTCGCCAGGGACGTGGCGGCGCTGGAGGAGTGGAACGCGACCGGCCCCGCGCACCCGTTCGTGTCGCTGCCCGAGGCCGTGGCGCGGAAGGTGGCCGCGACGCCGGACGCCCCCGCCGTCTGCGGCGGCGACGGGGTGTGGCTGTCGTACGCGGAGTTCGGCGCACGGGTGAGCGCGCTGGCTTCCGCCCTCCGTGAGCGGGGGGTGCGGCTGGGCGACGTGGTGGGGGTGTGCCTGCCGCGCGGCGTGGACCTGGTGGTCGCCGTGCACGCGGTGATGGCGGCGGGCGGCGCCTACCTGCCGCTGGAGCCGGAGTACCCGGACGAGCGGCTGACGTTCATGGTGGCCGACACCGGGGCACGGGTCGTGATCACCGAGGCGCCGGAGCGCTTCGACCAGGTGGAGACCGTCTCCGCCACCGCGCAGGACGCTGCGCACGAGCCGGTGGCCGTTCCTCAGGAAGCGCCCGCGTACGTCATCTACACGTCGGGGTCGACGGGGCGGCCGAAGGGCGTGGTGGTCTCGCATCGTGCCATCGCGAACCGGCTGGCCTGGATGGGGGAGGCGTTCCCGCTCGGAGCGGACGACCGGGTCGTGCAGAAGACGCCGTTCACGTTCGACGTGTCGGTGTGGGAGCTGTTCTGGCCGCTGGTGGAGGGCGCCGGCCTGGTGGTCGCGCCACCGGGCGCGCACCTGGACGCGCCGGCGTTGGTGGCGCTGATGCGGCGCGAGCGCGTGTCGGTCGTCCATTTCGTGCCGTCGATGCTGGACGCGGTGATGGAGGTGCCGGACCTCGCGGTGCCGTCCCTGCGGCGGGTGGTGTGCTCGGGGGAGGCGCTGCCGAGCGCGCTCGTGGCCCGCGTCCATCAGAGATGGCCCGGCGTGGAGGTGCACAACCTGTACGGGCCGACCGAGGCGGCGGTGGACGTCACCTGGCACCCGTGCCGGGTGGGGGAGGAGCGGACCCCGATCGGCGCGCCCGTCCGGGCCACGCGCATCGAGATCCTGGACGCCGACCTGCGGCGGGTGCCCGTCGGCACGGCAGGACAGCTGTGCATCGGCGGCGTCCAGGTGGCCGAGGGGTACGTGCGGCGGCCCGGCCTGACCGCCGAACGGTTCGTCCCCGACCCGTACGGCCCGCCGGGGTCGCGGCTGTACCTCACCGGTGACCTGGCGCGGTGGCTGCCGCACGGCGAGGTCGACTACCTGGGCCGGATGGACGACCAGGTCAAGGTCCGCGGGATGCGGGTGGAGCTGGGTGAGATCGAGGCGGTCCTCGTCCGGCACCCCGAGGTGCAGGCCGCGGCCGTACGGACGGCGGGCGACGTGCTGGCGGCGTACGTGGTGGGCCGGGCGGACGATCTGGTCGGGTTCCTGCGCGAACGGCTGCCGGAGCACATGATCCCCGCGTCGTTCACCGAGCTCGAACGCTTACCGGTCACCGCCAACGGCAAGCTCGACCGCGGTGCGCTCCCCGACCCGGCGCCGGCGTCCCGCGCCCCGTACGAACCTCCCCGGGACGACCTGGAGCGGACCCTCACCGAGATCTGGGCCGACATCCTCGGGGTCGAGCGGGTCGGCATCCGTGACGACTTCTTCGACCTCGGCGGTCACTCGCTGCTGGCGCTCCGCCTGGCGCTGCGCATGCGCCAGGAGCTCGACCGCGAGGTCCCGGTGGCGACGGTCCTCGCCGCCCCCACCGTGGCGTCGCTCGTCGAGGCGCTCGCCGACGAGGGCGACAACCCGGTGTCGCGCGGCCGGGTCGTCCCGCTGCGCACCACGGGCAGGCGTCCGCCGCTCTTCCTCGTCCACGCACTCGGCGGGCAGGTGTTCCGCTACCGGCCGCTCGCCCAGCACCTGGGCGAGGACCAGCCGGTGTACGCCATCCCGGCACACGGACTCACCGCGGGCGACCCCGTGCACACCTCGATCGACGAGATGGCGGAGTCGTACGCGGGCTACATCCGCGAGATCGCCCCGGAAGGGCCGTACTTCCTGGGGGGTTTCTGCATCGGCGGGAACATCGCCCTCGAAGTGGCCCGTCGGCTGCGCGCGTCCGGCGCGTCGGTGCCGTACGTCTTCCTCGCCTGGTCCTCGGCGGACGAGCCGGTGGTCGGCTCGACCCTGGAGGACGACACCGCGCTGATGGTGCACGCGCTCGCCGGCGGCGCCACCTCGCTCGACCCGCGCGAGCTCAGCCGGCTCGAACCGGCCGAGCGCCTGCTGCGGATCGTCAACGCGGCCACCAAGGAAGGGCAGCTGCGGACCGAGACCGACGACCTCGACCAGATCCAGCGCTACGTGGAGGTCTTCCGCGCCAACGCGCACGCGGTGGGCCGCTACCGGCACGACGTCTACGACGGGCCCGCCGTCCTGCTGATCCCAGAAGAGGACGACGCGCCCGCCGACGAGGACTACGGCTGGCGGCCGATCGTCCCCGGCCTGGACACCGGGCCCATCCCCGGCGCCCGCTTCAGCGCGTTGTACGAGCCCTACGTCACCAGAACCGCCCACGAATGGAGGAGGTGGATGGACCGTGGCCTCGGACACGCCGACCACTGAGACACCGGCACCCGCACCAGCCGTAGACAAGCCCCCGTCCCTGTGGAAGAACCGGGACTTCCTCAAGCTCTGGCTCGGCTACACCACCTCGCAGCTGGGCAGCCAGATCACCGTGGTGGCCATGCCGCTGGTGGCGATCGTCATCCTCAGCGCCAACGAGGCCGAGGTGGGCACGCTCGGCGCGGTCAGCCGCCTGCCGTTCCTGCTGTTCCTGTTCGCCGGGTTCTGGGCCGACCGGTTCCGCAAGCGGCCCACCATGATCGCCGCGGACGTCGGCCGCGCCCTGCTGCTCTTCCTGATCGTCGTCATGTACCTCACGGGGACGCTCACGCTCTTCTGGCTCGGCACGATCACCTTCTTCTCGGTCTCGATGTTCGTGTTCTTCGAGGTCGCCAACATGTCGCACCTGCCGTTCCTGGTGGGGCGCGAGCACCTCGGCGACGGCAACGCCAAGCTGCAGCTGAGCAACTCCGTCTCGAGGATCGCCGGCAACAGCATCGGATCCGCCCTGGTCAGCGTGTTCGCCGCGGCCCTCGTGCTGGTCGTCGACGTGGTGACGTTCCTCGTCTCCGCGGTCAGTTGCGCGCTGATCCGCAAGCCGGAGCCGGAGCCCTCCTCGGAAGGGGACCGGCCGAGCGTGTTCTCCTCGATCGCGGAGGGCCTGCGCTGGGTGTGGCGTGACCGGCTGATCAGGCCCAGCGTGCTCGCGGCCGGCTGCTACATGTTCTTCTACACCGGCATCGAGGTGCTGCTGCCGCTCTGGATGGTCGAAGGGCTCGGCCTCAGCCCGTACTGGCTCGGCATCCTGCTGGCCGTCGGCGGCCCCGGCGCCATCCTCGGGTCGCTGCTGGCCACGCGGTCGATGAAGTGGATCGGCATCGGCCCGGCCTTCTTCTGGCCCACCGTGGTCGGCAACCTCTCGCTGTTCCTCGTCGCGCTGGCCACCGGGCCGACCTGGCTGCTCCTCGTCATGATCGGAGCCACCCAGTTCCTGCTGGGCATCACCGGGCCCATCGCGATGGTGGCGAGCGCGACGCTGCGCATGGGCGCCACCCCGCAGCAGCTGCAGGGCCGGGTGATGGCCTCACAGCGGGCCGTCGCCCTCAGCCTCGCCCCGCTCGGCGCCCTGCTCACGGGCCTGCTCGCGGCCGGGATCGGGATGCGGGCCACGCTGCTGATCTGCGCGGCGGGCGCGGTCGTCCCGATCTTCGTGCTCGCGCTGTCACCCGTACTCAAGACCAAGGGCATGCCGGAACCGCAGGAGCACTGACCATGAACAGGATCACCTCAGGCGCGACCACGATCGCCGTCCTCGACGACGCCGCGCGCGGTCCCGCGGACGAACTGCTCATGCGGTACGGCGCCGTGCTGTTCCGCGGGCTCGGCCTCGCCTCACCCGCCGACTTCCACCGGTTCGTCGGCACGTTCGGCGAACCGTTCACCGACTACCGGCACGGCAACTCCCCCCGCACGGCCGTGCAGACCGGCGTGTGGACCTCCACCGAGTACCCGGCGGAGTACGAGATCTCCCTGCACAACGAGCTGTCGTACGCCCACCGCTGGCCCTCGCGCCTGTTCTTCTACTGCGACCAGGCCCCCGGGACCGGAGGCGCGACGCCCGTCTCCGACTCGCGGGCCGTGCTGGCCGGCCTCGCCCCCGAGGTCCGCGAGCGCTTCGCCGGCCGTGGCGTCGCCTACCTGCAGAACCTGCACGGGGGGTTCGGCTTCGGCAAGTCGTGGCAGGACACGTACGAGACGACCGACCGGGCCGAGGTGGAGCAGGCCCTGGCGGGGACCGGCGCGGAGTTCCGCTGGACCGACGACGAGGAGCTCCGCGTACGTCAGGCCCGCCCGGCCGTCCGGCGGCACCCCGTCACCGGCGAGGAGGTCTGGTTCAACCAGGCCGAGCAGTGGCACGTCTCCAACCTCCCGGACGACGAGGCCGAGGCCCTGCTGGAGATGGCGGAGACCGACGAGGACCTGCCCCTCCAGGCCACCTACGGCGACGGGACCCCACTGGACGTGGCCGACCTCCAGCACGTCCGCGACGTCGCCAAACAGAACGAGTGCTTCTTCCCGTGGCAGCAGGGCGACGTCATGATGATCGACAACCTCCTCGTCATGCACGGCCGCCACGCCTACACCGGCCCGAGAAGGATCCTGGTGTCGATGATCTGAACGGTGTCGGCCCCGACGCCCCACCCGGATCGAACCGTCCGAGGCGCCCTCGCCCTGATCCGTGCCCCCCGCGCTAGCGCTGCAGGCGTACGGGGTCGGCCGTTCCGCTGCGGCGGACGATCCAGGCCTCGGTGATGTGCTGGAACATCGCCTCGGCGGCGCCGTCGGGGTCGTGCGCGGCGATGCGCTCGTAGATGCGGCGGTGGCCGAGGTTCGAGGCCACGCACAGATCCCGCTCGGTCCGGCCCAGGTATCGGGCGGTGTTGACGACCTGGCCTTCCAGCGACCGTACGACGCCGCGAGCGATGCGGTTGCCGGACGTCCGCATGATGGTGTCGTGGAAGGCGCGGTCGCTCTCGGCGTACGTGACCGGGTCGTCCACGAGCTCGTCCATCTGATCCACCAGGGCGCGTAGCTGATCCACGACGTCCGGCCCGGCCAGGCGGGCGGCGACGTTGGCCATGTCGGACTCCAGCACGCGCCGCGTGACGACGAGGTCGTCGAGAATCGCCAGGCTTTCGTCCTCGGCGATGGTCGCGGTGAGGACGAGCTCGTCGAGCATGTCCCACGTCGCCGGTGGGGTCACCATGGTGCCGGAGCCTTGGCGGACCTGTACGAGTCCTTTCTCCTGCAGAATTTTCACCGCCTCCCGCACGACGGTGCGGCTCACGGAGAACGCCGCGCACAGCGCGGGCTCGGGCGGCAACGGGGTCCCCGGCGGGTGCACTCCGCGGACGATGCGCTCCACCAACTCGGCGGTCACCGCTCTCGCGAGACTCGCCGGGCGCCGCGCCCAGGCCGGTGGTGCCGGGACACTGTCGGCTGTTTCCTGCGATGCCGTCATGGCGCCTCCGGTGGCCTGGCAGGTGACAGCGTCACCCGGGTCAGTATACGCCAGCCTCTTGCCGTCAGACGTCATACGAATTATGTTCGGCCGCAGACGGCCCGGATCCGGCGGCCGCTCCCGGAAAGCGGGTAGCGATGAAGCACCGAGCGTTATGGTCGGCCCTGATGGTCGCGGCACTGGCCGTGACCGGTTGCGGCAGCGCGAGCCGGACGGACTCGCCGTCCGGGGACGCGCAGCAGAACCAGCGAAAACTCGTGGTCTGGGATTGGAAGTCCGGCGAACCGGCCGCCGCCGACTACATCGACAAGGCGAAGGCGGACTTCGCCGAACGGCATCCTGATGTCGCCGTCGAGTTCGTCGCCCAGCCGTTCGACCAGTACTACACCCTGCTCGGCACGGCGATCCAGGCCAGCAAGGGACCCGACGTCATGCTGTTCAACGGAGGTGGGCAGATCCGTGACCGGGTCGACGCGCTCCTTCCGCTGGACCCGTACGTGGCCGAGGACAGGAGCCGGCTGGCGGGCTGGGAAGCCTTCACCAAGGACGGCAAGGTCTACGCCGCACCGGTGACCCTGCAGGGGCACCCGATCTACTACAACAAGACGCTCTACGAGAAGGCCGGCCTCGACCCCGCCGACCCGCCCAGGACATGGAACGAGTTCGTCAGCGGCTGCGCCGCCATCAAGAAGGCGACCGGGGCCGCGTGCTTCGCGCTCGGCAACAAGGAAGGCATCGGGATCCAGTTCTTCCTGTCGGGCCTCGGATCCGGCGTCCTGACGCCCCAGGAGTACGACGACTGGATCGCAGGCAAGCGCGACTGGACCTCTCCTCGGGTGAGGCGGATCTTCGAGCTGTGGAAGGAGGCCGGCGACAAGGGACTGAACAGCAAGGGCGCCAACTCCACCGCGATGTTCAACGACATCTTCCGAGTCTTCGAGACCGGCGAGGCCGCTCACATCATCGGGCTGATGTCGGACATCGCGCACTGGCGGGACTTCGAGGAGTTCCTGCCGCCCGACAAGATCGGCGTCATGCAGGCCCCGGTCGTCACCGACGGATCCACCCCGAGCCTTCCGTACGACGGCGGCATCGGTTACGCGGTCGCGAAGTGGACCAAGGCCCCGGAACTGGCCGCCGATCTGGTGCGATCCCTGACCTCGACCGACGCCTTGACGACGTTCTACGTCAAGGCCGGCGCGATCGCGTCCGACACGACGATCGACGTCGGGCAGGCCGGCCCGGCCGTCGCCACGATCACCTCCGAGATCAAGGCCGGCAAGCCCGCCCTGCACGTGGCGCTGTCGTCCAAGACCCTGGACGTGATGGGAAGACTGTCCCAGCAGCTCCTGAGCGGGTCGACCACCGTGGACGAGGCGCTGGAGCAGCTGGCCGCCTCCGACCGGACGGGCTGACCGCGTGCCGACCGGAGGCCCGTCGCCGCCGGCCCGCCCCGCCGACTCGGAGCGGGCCGGCGGGGCAGCAGTGAAGCAGCCGGGACGCCGCGCCACCCGTACGGCAACCCGGCAGTCCTTTCGTAGGGCCCGCGCCGAGCGCCTCGCGCCCTACGTGCTGGTGGCCCCGGCCGTACTGATCATCGTGGCGCTGCGGCTGTGGCCGTTGGCCCTGGGAGTGAACTTCTCCTTCACAGGTGACGGCGAGCTCAACGGAACTGCCGTCGGGCTGGGCAACTACCTGGAGCTGGCCGGCGACCCGCTGTTCCGCACGTCGATGCGCAACGTCGGACTGCTGGTGCTGCTGCTTCCCCTGGCCGTGGCGATCCCGGGGCTGCTCGCGACCTTCATCTATCTGCGCGTGCCGGGTCACCGGGTCTACCGCAGCGTCTATTTCTTCCCGGCCGTGCTCTCACCGGTGATCGTCGGCGCGATCTTCAATCTCATGCTCGGGTACGACGGCCCGTTGAACTCCGTCCTCGCTGTGATCGGCGCCGGTCCCGTCGACTGGCTCGGCGATCCGGGCATCGCCATGTTCACGGTCACCGGCGTGCACGTCTGGGCGACGTTCGGGATGGCCCTGGTGGTGTTCCTCGCGGGATTCAGCACCCTGGACGCCTCACTGCTGGACGCCGCCCGCGTGGACGGCGCGTCGCTAGGCCGGACCATCTGGCACGTGATCATCCCGAGCCTGACCCGCACCATTCAGTTCGTCTTCGTGACGACGATGATCGGAATGCTGACCTCCATGTTCGGCCTGCTCTTCGTCATGACCAGCGGGGGCCCGGAAGGGACCACCTACCTGCCGGAGTACTACATCTGGCACCAGCAGGGACAGCTGAACCGGCCGGCGCTCGCCTCGGCCGCCTCGACGGTCCTCTTCGTCGTCATGCTCGTGGTGGGGCTCCTGCAGATCACCCTGATCCGTCGCGCAGGGAGGCAGGACTGATGCCCGGGATGCGTCTGGCCAGATGGGCGGCCGCCGTTCCGATGGCGGGTCTCGCGCTGGCGACGATCTATCCTCTCGTGTTCACCGCCAACGTCGCGATGAAGTCCCGTCGCGACTACATCCTCGACCGGTTCTCCCCGGCGGGTTCCCTGAGCTGGGACAACCTCGCCGAGGCGTGGGCCGGAGCCGGAATGGCGCGGTACTTCGTCAACTCGTTCGTCGTTGTGGCATGCGCCGTGGCCCTGATGCTGCTGTTGGGGTCGATGGCGGGCTTCGCACTGGCTCAGCTGCGGTTCCGCGGCTCCTCGGTGATCTTCCTGGGCTGCCTCGCGGGGCTGTTCATCCCGTTCCAGGTGATCATGGTCCCGCTCACCAGGGTCATGGCCGACAGCGGGCTCGTCGACACCTATCCGGGGCTGATCCTGGCCTACGTCGCCCAGTTCCTCCCGTTCACCGTCTTCCTGATGACGAGTCACTACAGGACCATTCCGCGGGAGATCGTGGACGCGGCCAGGATCGACGGCAACACGGTGTACGGGGTGTACCGGCGCATCATGCTCCCGCTGGGCGTTCCTGCGCTGCTGTCGGTCGGCATCCTCGACGCCCTGTTCTGCTGGAACGACGTGCTCATCGCCCTGCTCATGATGCCGTCGCCGGAGCATCGCACCCTCATGGTCGGGGTCAACGCGTTGCGCGGACAGTATTCCGACGACATCCCCACCTTCGCCTCGGGGGTACTGATCGCTGCAGTGCCTCTGCTGATGATGTACCTGTTCCTCCAGCGCCAGATCGCCGACGGCGTCACCGCCGGTTCCACGAAGGGCTGACATGCGTATCACGGGGTATCGCACCATGACGACGATCCAGGAATGGGGCCGTCCCGTCGGTGACGTCAACGGCGTCTTCGCCGACGGAGTCGTGCCGGTGCCGCTCGTCATGGTGGACACCGACGAGGGGATCACCGGTGTCGGCCTCGGGCCGCACGTGGAGATCGAGACTGTCTTCTCCGCGATCGAGGGTGAGGACCCGCGTGGCGTGACGGCGCTCTACGACCGCATGCTGCGGCGGACCTTCAAGGCGGGCCATGCCGGCGCCGTGTTCGGGACGATCGGCGCACTCGACACCGCCCTGTGGGACATCAAGGCACAGGTGGCCGGTGAGCCGCTCTGGCGCCTGCTCGGCGGACGCGACCGGGAGGTGCCCGCCTACGCCTCCGGCCTCGACATCGGCCTGACCGACGACGAACTCGTCTCCGCCTACCAGGTCTACGCCCAGCACGGCCTGCGTGCGGCCAAGATCAAGGGTGGCCTCGACATCGAACGCGACCGGCACCGCCTGACTCTGGTACGGGATGTCCTGGCCAAGGCGGGGCGCGGAGCGCGGCCGAGTCTGATGCTCGACGTGAACGAGGCCTGGACCCGCAAGCAGGCGGTCCGGCACGTCTGTGAGCTCGAACGCACGCTGGATCTCACCTGGATCGAAGAGCCGGTGCGGCGATGGGACGCCGAAGGCCTGGCCGTGGTCGGTCGCGGGATCCGCGCCTCCGTCGCCACGGGGGAGAACCTCACCGGGCTTGAGCAGTTCCGTCCGCTGCTGGCCGCGGGGGCCGTGGACATCGTCCAGACGGCCGTCGTCTGGGGGGTGTCCCACTTCCTCCGGGTGTCCGCGCTGGCGCACGCCCACGAGCTGCCGGTCAGTCCGATCGGGGCCACGCCCGTCGCGCTGCTGCACGCCGCGACGTCGGTGCCCAACCACCTGGCCAGCGAGTTGCAGGATCTGCACCCGCCGTTCGGACTGTCCCTTGATCTGCACGTCGAGGACGGCGCGTTCGTCCTCGGCGACTCGCCAGGCATCGGCATCACGGTCGACGAGCAGGCGATCAACGCGATCACCCGGCTGCCGGACGCCAGGGCGGCCGGCAGCCCCAACATCCGGCCGGAGGACGCCGGACGACGGCTGCTGGCGGCCACCGGCGGCTCCTCCTCGACGCGGTCCCGGGGATGAGGCGAAGCCTGCCGCGGCTGACGGCCGCCGCCGCCCGCGCCCCGGCCGGAGAACGCCGGATCAGTGCGACGAGAAGAAGAGGCGCTGCTGGATCTCCTTGCGGTAGTCGTCGAGGGTGTTGTCGATGTGCGTCGCCGCGGACCGGGCGGCCGCTTCGGGATCGCCGGCGCGGATGGCCTGGTAGATGGCGTCATGCTCCTCGACGGCCTTGGTGGCGTGCCCGCCCACCGAGCCGCGCAGGCCGATGAGGCTCGACTGCGCCTGCAGCCTACGGGCCTCCCGCACGGCGACCTGGAGGAACATGTTGTGCGAGGCCGTGGCGATGGCGGCGTGAAAGGCGTCGTCCCCCTCGTTGAACAACGCCTCGCGTCCGGTGTCGAAGCCGTGGCGGCACACGCCGGCCGCTTCTTCGATGGCCCTCAGCTCGCCGGGGGTGGCGCGGCGGGCGGCCAGCCGGCTGGTCTCCATCTCCTGCGCCCGGCGGAACTCGAACAGCATGTAGACGTGGTCGAGGTCGGTCGGGAGGAAGAACGACCCCCGGCGCCCGGTGCCGAACATCCCCTCGTCGTCGGCCACGTACAGGCCGCGGCCCTTCTGGGCGCGTACGCGGCCGAGCGCGGAGAGGATCTTGACCGCCTCGCGGACCACGGTGCGGCTCGTGCCCAGTTGCCGGGCCAGCTCGTTCTCGGTGGGCATGCGGTCGCCCGGGCTCAGGCCGAGTTGGACGATCAATTCCAGCACCTGCTCGGCGGCCACCTCGTAGCCCGGCCGGTATCCGCTTTCGCGCGGGGCGTCGGTCACCGTGCTTCCTCCTCGCCGTTCCCCGCAAGAGTATGACTGATGAGCTGGCATTTCCCGCCCGAGCACCCCCGATGAGTACGACTCATCCGAACGGCTCATCAAGAGTGACCGCCGCCGCTTTGACGATGGCCGCCCTGGATTCGTTATGCCGATGGTCAAGCATAAGTACGCTCTTTGCCGTCATAATTACCCTGATGTCCCATTCAACAGAGCCTCGGGGAGGCTCTCGACCAGGGATTCGGTACGGGCGACGGATCAGTTCCGTGTATCGGCACGACATTTTTCGGCGGCGTCCCCACTTTATGTCGTACCGGTACGAACTTTTGCTTGACCTTCGATTTAAGCCCGCCTAGCATCCCGCATCATGAGGCATCCAAGCCTGAAACTTTTCGATTGCCCCGGAGCGGGGTTCATCGGGACAGGTTTCATGGGGCAGGCCGGCCATCTCCACGCCCACCGCTTCCGCGACTGTGTCGGCGCCGCGCTCACGTCCGCCCGGGCGGAAGGGCGGACCTCGTGCTGAGCATGCGCGGCATAGGCAAGAGCTTCCTGGGCGTACGGGTGCTGTCCGGGGTGGACCTGGATGTGGCGGCCGGCGAGGTCCACGCCGTCGTCGGCGAGAACGGCGCCGGCAAATCCACCCTCATGAAGATCATCTGCGGGGTGCACGCCCCGGACGAGGGCACGATCGAGATCGACGGCACGCCCGTCTCCCTCGGCCATCCGCTCGAGGCGCAGCGCTCCGGCATCGCGATCATCTACCAGGAGTTCAACCTGCTGCCCGAGCGCACCGTCGCCGAGAACGTGTTCCTCGGCCGCGAGCCCGTCAGGCGCGGCCTGGTCGATCGGGCCGCCATGGAGGAGGCGACCGCGCGGCTGCTCGACGAGCTCGGCGAGGACCCCTTCGGCCCTCGCGACCTCGTCAAGCGCCTGCCGGTGGCCCAGCAGCAGATCGTCGAGATCGTCAAGGCGCTGTCGATGAACGCCAGGCTCGTCGTCATGGACGAGCCCAGCGCGGCGCTCGCCGAGCACGAGGTCGAGCTGCTCTACCGGCTGATCGGGCGGCTGCGGGAACGCGGCGTCGCCGTCGTCTACATCTCCCACCGATTACGCGAGGTGTTCGACCTCGCCGACCGGGTCACCGTGCTCAAGGACGGCTCGCGCGTCACCACGCTCCCGATCGGCGAGGTGACCCCCGACGAACTCATCCGCCTGATGGTGGGCCGCGACCTCGGCACCTACTTCCCGCCCCGCTCGGCGGCCGCCGGCGAGGTACGGCTCAGCCTGCGCGGAGCAGGCAACGACAAGCTCCGCGACATCGACCTGGAGCTGCGTGCCGGTGAGATCGTCGGCATCGCGGGCCTCCAGGGGTCCGGCAGGTCGGAGCTCGCCAAAGCGATCTTCGGCGCCGAGCCGTTCACCGCGGGCGAGATGACCCCCTCGCGCCCGCGTTCGGTCCGCGAAGGCGTGGCCATGGGCATCGGGCTCGTCACCGAGGACCGCAAGGCCGAAGGGCTCGTGCTGCGCCAGTCCGTGCGTGACAACGCCCTGCTCGTCGCCCGCGCGGTGCGCGCCGGGAACCGCGCCGGCGTCCGCGACCTGCTCGAACGGGTACGCCTCCCAGCCGCGCGCCAGGAACAGGAGGTCCGCTACCTGTCCGGCGGCAATCAGCAGAAGGTCGTGCTCGTCAAATGGATGACGATGGCGCCGCGGGTGCTGCTGTTCGACGAGCCGACCCGGGGGGTCGACGTCGGGGCCAAGGCCGCGATCCACGACCTGATGCGCGAACTCGCGAACGACGGCATGGCCATCATGATGATCTCTTCCGAGTTGCCCGAGCTCATCGGCATGAGCGATCGCGTCGTCGTCCTGCGCGACGGCCGCATCGCGGGCACGCTGCCGGCCGGGGCCTCCGAGGAGGCCGTCATGCGCCTGGCCGCAGGAGAGGGGGCCTGAATGGACCTGCGCACGCGCGTCCGCCGCCCCGCCCGCCGCAGCCGGGCGCACGGCGGCCTGGCGGCCCACCTGCGCGAACCCACGCAGGTGGTGTTCCTCGCGCTGCTTGGGCTGGTCGCGGTCGGCTGGGCCCTCGTCGCGTTCGACGGCGGTCAGCTGCTCACCATGGAAAGCGTCGTCGGGATCCAGCAGCGTTCCGCGGCCCTCGGCATCGTGGCGATCGGGCAGACGCTGGTGATCCTGGCCGGGTCGCTCGACCTGTCCGTGGCGTACCTGATCAGCCTGACCTCGTTGGTCGCCGCAGAGATCATGGCGGGCCAGGACGGGAACATCTGGCCGGCGGTCACCGCGGTGCTGGTCATCAGCTCGCTGGTGGGACTGGTCAACGGACTGGTCATCACCAGGCTCCAGGTCCACGCCTTCATCGCCACACTCGGCGTCGGCCTGATCATCAAAGGCATCGTCGACCACCTGTACGACGGCCCGGCGGGCGAGGTGCCCGCGTCGTTCCAGGTCCTCGGATACTCCCGCGTCGGGCCGATCCCCGTGTCCGCCATGCTCTGGGCGGGCGTGGCCGTCGTGGCCTGGTTCCTGCTGAGCCGGACCCGGCTGGGATACCGGATCTACGCGGTCGGCGGCAACGAGGAGGTGGCCCGGCTGTCCGGGGTCCGTACCGCCCGCGTCACCGTGATCACCCACGTGCTCTGCTCGCTCTGCGCCGGCATCGCGGGTCTGCTGCTGGCCGCCAGGCTCGGGGCGGGGACACCCACGGTGGGCACCGACGGCGGCTACGACCTGGAATCCATCGCCGCGGTGGTGCTCGGGGGGACCGCGCTGGCCGGAGGCAAGGGCGGGGTCGCCGGAACCGTGGGCGGGGTCCTGCTGCTGGCAGTCCTGGACACCATCTTCAACCAGCTCGAGGTCAACTCCTTCGCCAAGGACGTGGTCCGCGGCGTGGTCATCGTCATCGCGGTGGCCGTCTACGCCCGGCGCGGAACGAGGCGGTCGGCATGAAGCGGGCACTTCCCATCCTCGCGGTTCTCGTGGTGCTGCTCACCGCGATCGCCGTCGTCAACCCCTTCTTCCTGGAGCCGGCCGGGTTCCTGGCGTTCCTCAAACGGGCCGCGCCGCTGGTGATCCTCGCCGCGGGACAGTACTTCGTCATCGTCTCCGGCGAGTTCGACCTGTCGGTCGGCTCGCTGGTGACGGCCGAAGTGGTGATCGCCGCGCGGCTCATCGACGGCGACGAGTCCGCCACCTGGCCGGTCCTCGCCCTGCTGATCGCCGTCGGGCTGCTCGTCGGGCTGGTCAACGGCGTGGTCACCACCAAGCTGCGGGTGCCGTCGTTCATCGTGACGCTCGGCATGCTGCTCGTCCTCAGCGGAGCGGTCTTCCTCTGGACCGGCGGCGCGCCGCGTGGCGCGCTGTCGGAAGGCTTCCGGGCGTTCGGTCGCGGCGGCCTCGGGCCGTTGCCGTGGTCGGTGCTGATCCTGCTGGTTCTGGGCGGGGCGGCGATCTGGCTCATGCGCGCCGATTTCGGCAAGATCCTCATGGCCACCGGTGACAACGAACGTGCCGCGGCGCTGTCCGGGGTCCGGGTCGATCGGGTCAAGGTCTTCGCCTTCATGCTCTCCGGTCTGTCCGCCGCCGTCGCGGCGATCCTGCTCGGCGGTTTCGCCGGGGTCTCGGCCCAGGTGGGCCAGGGTCTGGAGTTCTCCGCCATCACCGCGGTCGTCCTCGGCGGCGTGGTGCTCGGCGGCGGCCGCGGCTCCGTGCTGGCCGCCATGGCCGGGGCCGTCACGCTGGAGGCGCTGTTCACCCTGCTCAACCTGTACGGAATCTCGGGGGCGCTGGAGTACACCGTGCAGGGCGTCATCATCATCGCCGCGGTCGCGGCGGGAGTCATCCGACTTCCCCGGAAGTCCACCCCCCGAAGAGGAGACGCACATGCCGCGTCATAAGGCCGCAGTCGCCGCGTTCGCCGCGCTCGTCCTCGCCGGCTGCACCACCGACGCACCGGTGGCCACAGCCCCACAGGCGACGCCCGCCACGAGTGCTCCAGGCTCCGGCACGGGCGCGCAGTCGAAGTTCTTCGTCCAGGCGGACTTCGACGCCCAGCTGGCCATGCGCTCCCAGACACCCGAGGGCCCCGAGGCCAAGCCCTGGGAGCAGGCCATCGCCCCGAAGATGATCGACACGGCGCAGTACAAGAAGGACGGGCCGTACCACCTGTGCTTCTCCAACGCGGCCGTCAACAACCCCTGGCGTCAGGTCGGCTGGAAGACGATGCAGGCCGAGGTGGGCCTGCACAAGGAGATCGAGGAGTTCACCGCGCTCGACGCCGAGGGCAAGGACGACAAGCAGATCTCCGACATCGCCGAGCTGCAGGCCAAGGGCTGTGACGCGCTGATCGTCTCGCCGAACACCACGGCGACCCTCACCCCCGCCGTGACGGCCGCCTGCGAGAAGGTGCCCGTCATCGTGTTCGACCGGGGCGTGGAGACGGACTGCCCGGTGACGTTCATCAAGCCCATCGGCGGCTACGCCTTCGGCGCCGACGCGGCCGAGTTCCTGGTCGAGAAGGTGCCGGCGGGCGGGAAGGTACTGGCGTTGCGCATCCTGCCCGGCGTGGACGTGCTGGAGACCCGCTGGTCGGCGGCGAAGGTGGTCTTCGACAAGAGCGGCCTCCAGGTGGTGGGGGTGGAGTTCACCGACGGCGACGCCGTCAAGACCAAGAGCATCGTCAGCGACTACATCCAGCGGCACGGCAAGATCGACGGCGTCTGGATGGACGCCGGCGCCACGGCGGTGGCCGCGATCGAGGCGTTCGAGGACGCCGGCCAGCCGGTGCCGCCGATCAACGGCGAGGACCAGCAGGACTTCCTGCAGAAGTGGAAGGACGCCAACCTCACCGCCGTCGCACCCACATACCCGACCTACCAGTGGCGCACCCCGGTCATCGCCGCTCTGAAGATCCTCAAGGGCGAGGAGGTGCCCGAGATGTGGAACCTGCCGCAGCCGAAGGTCACCAGCGAGAGCCTGTCGGCCTACCTCAAGCCCGACATGCCGCCGCTGCACTACGCGCTGTGCGGTTGTGAGGACCTGCCCGGGTTCCCTGAGGGCTGGGGCGGCAAGTAGAGCTGATCGGCTCGCCTCGGCGAGCCGGCGAAGAAGAGGGGTGCCAATGTTCTCCATCGGAGTGAACACCTGGGTCTGGGTCTCCCCGCTGACCGACGACGACCTGGTGCGGCTCGCGCCGCGCATCGCCCGGTGGGGGTTCGACGTCGTCGAGCTGCCCGTCGAACGGCCCGGCGACTGGAACCCGGACAAGGCCGCGGCGGTGCTGGCCGAGCACGGGCTGGCCGCGTCCGTGGTGCTGGTCATGCCGCCGGGACGCGAACTCGTGGCCGCCTTCCAGGAGACCGTCCGCGAGACCCAGGACTATCTGCGGCACTGCGTCGACGTGGCGGTGACCGTCGGCTCCCCGGTGGTCGGGGGGCCGGCGTACGCCTCGGTCGGCCGTACGTGGCGCCTGTCCCCGGACGAACGCCGGGGCGTCTACGCCGAGTTGCGTGAGCATCTGCGACCCGTACTCGACCATGCGGGCGAGCGCGGGGTGAAGCTCGCGGTCGAGCCGCTCAACCGGTATGAGACCAGCCTCGTCAACACGGTCGAGCAGGCGCTCGACGCGCTGCCCGAGGACTGCCACCTGGCACTCGACGTCTACCACATGAACATCGAGGAGAAGGACCCCGTCCAGGCGGTGCGGCTCGCGGCGGATCGCATCGCGCACGTGCAGGTGTGCGGCACCGATCGCGGCACGCCGGGGGCCGACCGCTTCGACTGGCCCGGCTTCACGGAAGCCCTGCGGGACGTCGGCTACGCAGGGCCGCTCGTCATCGAGTCGTTCACCGCGCACAACCAGAGCATCGCCACCGCGGCCTCCATCTGGCGTCCCCTCGCGGAAAGCCAGGACGCACTGGCCGCGGACGGACTCGCCTACCTCCGCACCCTCTGACCCGAAACGGGCAGCCGGTGCCGCCGCCGGAACCGACGGCGGCACCGGGCGTCCGGAGTTACTTGCCGACCTTCGAACGGGCGGCCGCGCGGACGAGGTCGGCCCGGTCGCGGGGGCTGATCACGTCCGCCTTGACGAGCTGGTCGGCGACCTCGGTCACGTGCCGGACGAACTGGCCGTGGTTCGGCCACTCCTCCGTGTCGAGGATGTGGTCGTTGACCGTGCAGGTGCCGGTCAGCGACCGGTTCGGCACGCCGCTGTCGATCCCGCCGACCACGACCGTCGGCCCGGTGTCCGGCTCGGCGCAGATCGGCATGGCAAGCGGCCCACCGACGACGGGCAGCTCGACCGACGTCCTGGCCAGGTCGACGGTGAGGACGGTGCCCGGCTCGGGGTGCAGGGTGAACTCGTGGTCGGTCGAGAAGATCATCAGCCCGATCCGCGACCCCGCCGGGATGACCTGGTCGTCCGGCTGCAACGGCACGGTCAGCTCGACGAACCTGCCCGGCTCGAGCGGCTCGCCGTGCCGCAGCGAGCGGCTGTTCTGCGGGTCGGCCCAGCCCCGGGTGATGACGCTGGTCGTCGAGCCGCGGGTGCTGGACTCGCAGCCCGCGCCGCCCGTCCACGGCAGCTTCACCAGTGCGATCGACAGGTTCGCCGCCGGCTTGCTCGCGGCCAGCCGGATCTTCACCCGCGTGGTGCCCGAGATGTGCACGGGCGCGCTCAGCTCAGGGCTGACGTACAGCAGCCGGTTCTCCGACTCCTGGGTGGCCAGGGTGCTCGCGTTGCAGGCCAGCGCTCCGGCGTCCACGAACTGCTCGGTACCGCTGCCCGGCCGGGCCAGTGAGCTCAGCCCGCCGCCGCTCAGCGGGTTCATGGTGACCGGCTCAGCCTCCGGGTTCGGGTAGTCGGCGTACGGCGTGAGCTCGCTCGTCCCCGTCTCGTTGCGGACGATGAAGGCCTTCGGGTCGTTCTCGACGCCGTTGCGGACGCCGTACAGGTAGCGGGTGAACCACCGGTTGCGCATGTCCAGCGGCGGCGCGCCGCCGTGCCCGCCCTGGTGGAAGTACTGCTGCACCGGCGTGCCCTGCTTCTTCAACGCCTCGGTGATCCGGACGCTGTGCTCGGGCACCACGTTCCAGTCGTTGAAGGCGTGCGCCATGAGGGTCGCGGCCCGCACCCCGCGCACCTGGTTGAGCAGGTCCCGCCCCGCCCAGAAGTCGTTGTAGTCGCCGGTGGCCCGGTCCTGGTGCCGGTTCATCTCGTCGACCCGTACGTGCTGGGCGCAGTAGTCGCGGGTCTCCGGGTAGCCGCTGCTGATGTAGTCGAAGAGGTAGTCGATGTCCTCGCCGGGCCAGCCGCCCGGGTTCCGCACCAGCCCGTTCGATCGGTAGTAGTGGTAGTACGAGGTGTTCGGCGCGATCGGGATGATCGCCTCCAGCCCCTTGACCCCGGTGGTCGCGGCCGCGAGCGGAAGCGTCCCGTTGTACGACGTACCGGTCATCCCGACCTTGCCGGTGGACCAGTCGGTCGCGGACACCGGCTCACCGCCGACGGCGCTCGTGTACCCCTTCGCCCGGCCGTTCAGCCAGTCGACGACCGCCTTCGGCGCCAGCGACTCGTTGGCGCCGCCCACCGTCGGACACCCCTGGGACAGACCGGTGCCCGGCGAGTCCGAGTGCACGACGGCGAAACCGCGTGGCACCCACGTACCGACCTCGCTGGTCGACACGGACGTACGGTCGGGCCGGTGCGTGATGGGCGGCGGCGAGGTGCGGGGCGGAGGCTCCGCGCCGACCTCGACGTTCATGTTCCAGAAGTACTGCCGCTCGGTCGAGGCCGTTCCGGCATAGTACGGACTGGTCTCGTAGACGACCGGCACCTTCAGCCCGTCGGCGGTCGGCCCCGGCCTGGTCACGTCCACGTGCATGCGGTCACGCCGGCCGTCGCCGTCGGAGTCGAACTCGGTCTCGACCCATAACCGCTCCCGTATCCAGGTGCTTTGATCGGCGAATTCCGGCACCACCTGTGCCTGCCCGTCGACGAAGACCGGTTGTGGCAGCGGGTCGGCGGCGGCCGGCCCGGCGAACCCGGTGGCCGTGATCAAGGCCCCCAGAACCGGCAGAGTGAGGATTCGCGGCGCTCTTCGTGTCATCGTGGATCACCTCGTGGTCAGCGCTTTGGCTGACGGAGCGGTCCCGACGGCATCGAGGGGGCGCGACACGACACCGCGCTCACGCTGCCCACCGGACCGATGCTCCGCCTGGTGAGCCGACCGTAACCGCCCACCCCGACCCGTATCACCCGACACCTGACGAAACTCGCACGCCCTCCCTTCGACTCCCGTAGAGAACCGTCAGTCCAGGGCGGCGATGGCGTGGGCCTGGGCTCACCGCGAGGACGCTACTGTCGCTGTGGTCCGTCAGAACGGTCGGCCTCACCCTGCTCGACCCTCTCGCGAGGCATCGGGAGCGAGGCGTTCTCGGCGGCCGCCGACCGGACCGCGAACTCGCCGTAGGTCCTCGGCCGGACAGGCTGGACCGACCGTGCCCGTGCCGGCGTGACAAGGGAGATGGCGAAGCCGTCGGGCCACACGGTGGTCTCGTCGCACACCACGCGTCTCACCTGACGGGCGGCTCCACTACGCGTGGGTCCGCGATCCGGACGGCCACCAGGTCAAGTTCGTACAGAAGCTCTGACCTGACGACACCGGAACCGGGTCAGCGCCAGAAGAACACCAGCGCGGTGAGGGCGAGGGTCAGCACCACGAACTCCGGCGTCCTCGGGCGGCGGGCGGCCTCCTGGCGCGCCGAGATCACCAGGACGGCGGCCATGGTCAGCGAGGTCAGCAGGTGCAGGACGTACCAGACGAGGACGGGGATCCTGCCGAGGACGGTCCCGGACAGCAGGTCGTCCACGGCGCCGAACCCGGCCAGGCCGCTGAGCAGCGCGAGGCCGAGGCCGAGCAGCGCGGGGAGGTACCGGAAGAGGCCCAGCAGTGCCCAGATGACGGCGCCGATCACCAACAAGGTCGAGAACCGGTAGTGCGTCTGGCGGGCGAGCAGGCCGCTGGGCGACTCCATGCTCAGCCGCAGGACGGACTCGTACGCGCCACTCATCTCCACCCCGTGCAGCGGCGTGTAGCTCCCGGAATACGGGGCCGTTCCACCGTCGGGATTGTAGAAGAAGGTCAAATACGCGCCGGTGATCAGGACAATGGCGAAACAGTAGACCAACATCTCGCCGACCAACTGCCTCGCCCGCTCCATTCGTCATATTTCACCACAAATACGCTTGCGGGACTGGGTGATCCATCTGGCGGCGGCTTCAGCGTCTTCGTGACCCTCTACTCCGGTGTTCTACGAGGGGAGGGTGAATCATCAGCCGATTGCGCGGTGACCGAGATGCAGGCGTCCCACGCCGAGCCGCCGTATGGACATTCCCCGGAAGGCGATGCCGCGCTCGCGTCCGACCCATGGGTCTCCGACCTGCTCTCGGGTGGCGAGGTCCCACACCCGCACGGTGCTTTCGGACCCACCCGACACGGCCACCTTCCTGCCGTCAACCTCACCGACGGCGACGCACCCGACCTCCGACGGCTCTAACGCACCGCTTCGCGAATGGCCGACGGCGGAGCCGCGGTGCTTGTCACCGTGCAAATCGGCAGTGTGAGTTCCCATGGCAACCACGCATATCGCCGATCACCCTGCCATATCAGGCCACGGCGCCGCCATCAGTCATCTGTTCGAGTCCGCGCAGAGGCTCGGCGACATGCGTTCTTGGCCAGAACGACGGCAATCGCGAACAACGCTGCAAACAGCAGAAGCGACGTCATCGGGCTCCCGTACGAGGTCATACCTTCTTGATGACGATGGTATCCGGGACGAGCTTTTCGAGGTCGTCCACGTCTGAGGTGAAGATGGTGACCTGGCCCTTCTGCCGGCGGGCGATGACGGCGAGTACGGCGTCGACCGCGTGCTTGTGGCCGTGCAGTTGGGCGTCGGCCAGGAGGCGGCGGGCCTCGCGGGCCTCGTCCTTGCCGATGTCGGCGACGTCGAGCCGGGAGAGCACCCAGTCCCAGCGCTGCTCGGTGGTCCTGCCGTCGTGGGCCTCGACCACCGTCATCGGGGACGTCACGACCTCCGCCTGACCCCGGGCGGCGAGGTCGAGCCAGGCGATCATCTTCCGGTCGCCCCGTACGGCCAGGGACAGGGCCTCGCGGTCAAGGACGAAGATCCGCAGCGGCGTCGTCCCGCGCGCACCGCTTCGCTTGTTCACGCAGCCTCTCCTGCGGTTCGGCGGCGTTTGTGTTCGGCGTCGAGTTCGTCCAGTTCTTCCCTTGCCGCCGCGCGCTCGTCCTCGGCGACCGGGCCGTACTCTTCCTCCAGCCAGTCGACCATCTCCACCAACCGGTCGCGGTCACGCTTGAAGCGCAACGCCTCGGCGACGTAAGCCGACAGACCCCGCTCTGCCGCCTCGGTACGGATCTCGTCGAGAAGCTCCTCGGGGATCGTCACCGTTATCTTCTTCGTCGCCATACCGAAGACCATGCTTCAGGTATCAGACTCCGTACCAGCGTCAGCTGTCGGGGTGGATGGTGGCGATGTAGATGGAGGTGCCGGGGCCGAAGGGGTCCTCGGCGATGCGGGACATGACGCGGTTGGCGATCGTGGTCAGCGCGTCCATCTCGTCAGGGGTGAGCTGGTCGAGGAAGAGGCGGCGGACGGCGTCGATGTGGCCGGGCTGGACCGCCTCCAGTGCCTCGCGTCCCTCGTCGGTGAGGTGGACGGTCACGCCGCGGGCGTCGTCGGCGCAGTCCTTGCGTTGGACGAGCCCCCGCTGCTCCATGCGCCGGAGCTGGTGGGAGATGCGGCTGCGGTCCCAGCGGACCAGCCGGCCGAGGTCGCGGGCGCGCAGGCGCTGGTCGGGGGCTCTGGAGAGCACGGTCAGCAGCTCGAAGTCGGAGCTGGACAGGCCCGCCGAGGCGAACTGGCGTTCCAGGGCCTGGTTGAGGTGACGGGACATGTCGTTGTAGGCGAGCCAGGTGCGATTTTCCCGACTGTCCAGCCACCGGGTCTCCGTCACCCGGCCATCCTAGCTGATGTTGACGTGACAGCAAAGTGGTCCTATTTTTGTTGATGCATCAGCGACAGGGTCTGACCTGGCGCTTTGTCTTTTCGAGAGGTCTTTCGATCATGAAGATCGCCATCATCATCGGCAGCACGCGCCCTGGGCGCAAGGGCGAGGCAGTCGCCCGGTGGGTGCACGACATCGCGGCCAAGCGCGGTGACGCGCAGTACGAGATCGTCGACATCGCCGACTTCGCCCTGCCCCACATGGACGAGCCGTTCCCCCCGATGATGGGCCGCTACAGCCGGCCGCACTCCCACGTGTGGGCTGAGAAGATCGCGTCCTACGACGGGTTCGTCTTCGTGACCCCGGAGTACAACCACGCGCCGGGCGGCGCGCTGAAGAACGCGATCGACTACCTCTTCGCCGAGTGGAACCACAAGGCCGCCGCCTTCGTCGGCTACGGCGCCTCCGGTGGCGTGCGCGCGGTCGAGCACCTGCGCCTCATCCTCGCCAACTGCGCCGTCGCCACCGTGCGTCCCCAGGTGGAGCTCTCGCTGTTCCACGACTTCGCCGAGATGACGCACTTCACCCCGGGCGCGCACCAGGAGCCCGCGGTCGGCGCGATGCTGGACGAGCTCGTCCTGTGGTCGGACGCGCTCAAGCCGATCCGCGAGGCCAAGGCCGCCGTCTGACATGCCGGGGGAGGGGCCCCGCAGGGGCTCCTTCCCGCGTGCGCCGTCGCAGGTGGAGGCCGATTTCCTGGTGTGTGGAAAAGTGCATGGTCCGGTCGGTCGGCCTCCGGCAGGCTCGTCACGGGCTTCGCTCAAGACGCCGCCGTCCGGGGTCAGGACGGAGCCCGAAGAGACTGTCCGAGATGCTCGCAGGTCGTACGGCACGGAGCCGGGACCAGCGGATAGGCACGAACCTGGGAAGGGCCACCGATATGTGCACGAATTCAGGTCAGGGATGCCCGGCGCGAGTCGCGGCGGACGACCGGAGGGAGACGGTGGACGCCTCGCGCCGCGCCGTCATGATGGGCGTGGGAGGCGTGGGCCTGATGGCCGTCCTCGCCGCCTGCTCCGGGTACGGCCAGCCGAACGCCGGCGCGGCCGCGCCCGCGTCCCAGGCGCCGAGCTCGCCCGCGGGTGACGCCCCGGCCGCCGGCGGCGGCGCGGGCCTCGCGAAGACCTCCGACATCCCCGAGGGCGGCGGGAAGATCTTCGCGGACCAGAAGGTCGTCGTGGTCCAGCCCGCGGCGGGCCAGTTCCGCGCCTTCAGCGCCACCTGCACCCACCAGGGCTGCACCGTCGACAGCGTCGAGTCCGGCATGATCAACTGCCCGTGCCACGGCAGCATGTTCAACCTCGACGGCACCGTCATGGGCGGCCCGGCCACCAAGCCGCTGCCCGAGGTGCAGATCAAGGTCGAGGGCGACACGATCTCGCTCGCCTGAACGCCATGGGCGAGCGCCTGCCGAAGCCCCTGACCCGCTCGGGAACGCGGGCCGGGGGCGTCACGGGGACGCGTCCTGGACGGATCTGACCAGGTCGAGGTACTCCGAGCGGTCGATCCGGTGCACCGACAGGAGCAGGTCGTGGCGTTCGGCGAAGCGGTTCGCGTTCTCCGCCGACCAGCGGCCCGGAATGTGGTGGAGGGCACGGCCGTCCATGTCGAGGACGAACAGGCCGGTGAGGCTTTCGTACCGGTAGAGGAGAAGGCTGAAGGCCTGCCTGCGGGACGGCCCCGTACGGAGGCGCGCGACGACGACGTCGCCGTGGTGCACGAGGAGGTACTCCGCGTGGTCGACGGTCAGGTACGGACCTCCGGCCGACATGAGGATCGCGCCTTTCCCGGCCTTGCGGCGGCGGATCCAGCCGGCGACGGGACGGACGACCAGGAGCGCCGGGCTGAAGGCCACGGCGAGCCATTTGACGTCGATGACGTCCAGGATGATGCGCCCGAACACGCTCAGGCCACGCCAGGCGAACCACAACCCGGACGAGAGCAAATACGCCATGACGGCCGCGCCCAGGATCGCCGCGCAGACGACGATCGCCTTGCGCCGGCCGGTGAGACGACGGGACGGCCGGTCGGACACGCGCCGCCAGCCGGGGGCGCGGCCGGCGAGCACCGCGCGCACCTGGGGGCCGGGCCGTTTCCTGACGTCCTCCAGCGGGATCGTGCCGGACGCGGCCGGCTCGCGCAGCTCGACGTCGTCCCAGCTGCTCGGGAAGTCGAGCATGACCAGGCCGTCGGCGTCCAGCAAGGCGACGCCCTCGACCGCCGGTTCCTGCTCTTCGTCGCGGTAGAGGTAGAGCCGGTTCGGTGTCAGGGTCACCGAACGCCCGGACTCGGACACGGTCACTGTCGGCCCGTCGAACAGGAGGGCGGGCGTGGGGTCGTCATCGGTCAAGTGATTCACCTGGCACCCCCACGGCTCATGGGTGGATCTTCTGGTGTTCCCGCAGCATCGTGACGTACTTCTCGATCCGCGCCGCCCGCGTCGCGGGCCGCTTGGCGTCGCCGACGCGGTAGAGGATGGCGTACCGGTTGGCGCTGTCGAGCGTGGCGAAGAACTCGGCCGCAGCCGGGTCGGCGTCCAGCGCCGCCTGAAGATCATCCGGTACGGTCGCGGTCCGCTGTGAGGCGTAGGCCGCGTCCCACCTGCCGTCGGCCTTCGCCTCCTCGACCCGGGCCAGGCCGGCGGGGCGCATCGCACCGGCGGCGACGAGCGCCTCGACCCGGCCGCGGTTCACCTTCGACCACTTGCTCCTGGGCGTGCGCGGGGTGAAGCGCTGCAGCCAGTGGTCGTCGTCCAACTTGGCCTTCTGCCCGTCGATCCAGCCGAAGCACAGCGCCACGTCGACCGCCTCGGAGTAGGTGACGGACGCGATGCCTGACTCCTTCTTCGCGATCTTCAACCAGAGCCCCGGCGACACCTCGTGCTCGGCGTCGAGCCACTTCTCGAACGCGGCCCGGGACGCGAAAGCGATGATGGGCAGGTCCTGCTTGTCCGTCATGACGGGAAGAATCCCTTCGGGGGGCACCGGCGGCTTCGACCATTCTGTCCCACGGGAACAGGGCCTGTCGTGCGTCAACCGCCTCCGGAGCCGTACCGATCAGTGCCATCATCGGCGTATGACGGCGTGGCGTGAGGTCGAAGAGGCGGTTCCGGATTTCGCGCGGCGCGTGCGCGCGCTGTTCGACGCGCGCAGGCACAAGACGATGGCCACCCTGCGCGCCGACGGTTCGCCACGTATCTCGGGCATCGAGGCGGCGTTCGAGGGCGGCGAGCTCCTCTTCGGCTCGATGCCGAACGCCCGCAAAGGCGCCGACCTGCGTCGTGATCCCCGGTTCGCCCTGCACAGCGCCACGGTCGACCCGGTCGAGGGCGCCGAGGGGCAGTGGCCGGGCGAGGCGAAGATCTCCGGCCGGGCGATCGCCGCCGGACGGATCACCGACGGCCCCGACGGCGACCGCTTCGTCGCCGACATCGCCGAGGTCGTGCACACCCACCTCGACGAGGCGGCCACGATGCTGGTCGTCGAATGGTGGACGCCCACGCACGGGCTCCGCAAAGTCGAACGGCAGTGACGTGTAACGCGCGGCGTTTCGGAAGCCCGTAACAAAACCCCCTCTACCGACTGGGGTACCTCGTATGTACGATGGCGACAGAATTTAATGGAGGGGAGTACTCCTTCGCGGCCACGTCGTCAATACGGCACCCGGCCATCCGGGGCCCGGCGCGGTCGGTCCGACTGAGAGCGCGGGCGGAGAAGACCTCCGACAGACGTACAAACGCCGAGTCGGAGGAGCATCATGCCCCCACCTATGTCCGTGCCCGCCTGGGTCTGGGCCGTCGCCCTCGCCACCTTGACCGCACTCGTCCTGCTCGACCTCATCGTGGTGAACAGGAATCCGCACAGGATCACTGTGCGGGAAGCGACCAGGTGGGTGGCCTTCTATGTCGGGTGCGCCGTGCTCTTCGGCGTCGGTGTCTGGATCTTCGGCGGCAGCGAGCACGCGGCCGGATTCGCGACCGGTTACATCACTGAATACTCGCTGAGCGTCGACAACCTGTTCATCTTCATGATGATCATGGCGAATTTCGCGGTCCCCGCGATTCACCAGCACCGGGTGCTGCTCATCGGCATCGTGCTCGCCCTCGTCATGCGCGGCGTGTTCATCGGCGTGGGCGCGCAGGCCGTCCAGAACTTCAGCTGGATCTTCTGGCTGTTCGGCGCGATTCTCATCTACACCGCCTGGAAATTCGCGTTCAACCAGTCGGAGGACGACGAGTACGACCCCAACGGCGGAGTCGTCCGGCTGGTCCGCCGCATGTTCCCGGTGACCGACGAGTACCACGGGTCGCAGCTGACCATCAAACGCGACGGTCGCCGCTGGCTGACCCCGATGTTCATCGTCATCGTCGCCATCGGCGGGGCCGACCTGGTCTTCGCGGTCGACTCCATCCCGGCGATCTTCGGCATCACGCAGGACGCGTTCCTGGTGTTCGCGGCCAACGCGTTCGCGCTCATGGGCCTGCGCCAGCTCTACTTCCTGCTCGGCGGGCTGGTCGAGAAGCTCGTCTACCTGTCGTACGGGCTGGCGGTCATCCTCGGCTTCATCGGGGTGAAGCTGGTGCTGCACGCCCTGCACGAGAACGAGCTGCCGTTCATCAACGGCGGCGAGCACGTGACGTGGGTTCCCGAGATCAACAACTGGCTCTCGCTCGGCGTCATCGTGTCGGTGCTCGGCATCACCACGGTGGCGAGCCTGCTGAAGACCCGGCGTGACGAGCGGGCGGGCGGCGGCGCGGCCGCTGCCGCGCCCGCCGCGCAGGCCGAGGAAGCCGGCAACGCGCCGCACTGACGCGTCGCGTTGCTCCGCCTCCGGGCCGGGCTGGGGTCACAGACGGCCCGGGCCGGAGGCGGGACCTCGCTTGGACGAACCCCCGGCTCCACAGCTTCACGAACCAGTGGTTCGAGCAGGCGGACGCGTTCCTCCTCGGGCGCAGGACGTACAAGATCTTCGCGGCCTACTGGCCGGGGCGCGTGCCGACGGCACTGCGCCTGATCGAGTCGAGGAGCACCGGGAGTGGCTGCGTGCTCAGCGTCTACGAGCCGGCGGGAAAGCCGACGTACGGCGACTTCTCCGGGTGACGAGATCGCCGTTGGATACTGTGGCCGGATGACGCCGATTTTTGCGCTTTGCGATGAGTATGTCCGGAAGTTAGCCGTCCTCGATCCGGTCGGTGCGGGAGCCAGGGGCATCGCCGGCAGCTTCGCCCCGGCGACCGACTACGGCCCCGACGGCCACGCCGCCCGCGCCGACCTCGTCCGCGGCACTCTCGCCGCGCTGGACGGGCTGCCGGTGACGTCCGAGGCCGACCGGCACGCCGCCGCCCACCTGCGCGAGCGGCTGGAGGCCGAGGCGGCCTGGCACGCGAGCGGCGGGCCCCTGCGCATGCTGCGCGCCCAGTTCGGGCTGGTCACCTCCATCCGCGACAGCGTCGACCTGCTGCCGCGCGGCGACGACGACCAGTGGCGGAACATCGCCGCCCGCCTCGCGGCCGTGCCGGAGATGCTGGCGAGCTGGCGGACGAGCCTGGAGCTCGGCGCGTCGAAGGGCCTCGTCGTGGCGCGCCGGCAGGTGCTGGAGCTCGCCGCCCAGGCCGACCGCTTCGCCGGGATCCACGACAAGCTGGTGACCTCGTACGGCGACGGACGGCTGGCGGGGGAACTCGCCGAGGCGGCCAAGACCGCCCACGCCGCCTACGCCGAGACGGCCCGCTACCTGCGTACCGACTACGCGCCCCGCGCGGTGGAGCAGGACGGGGTCGGCGCCGAGCGCTACGCGGTGGCGGCCCGGCAGACCCTCGGCTACGACCTCGACCCCGCCGAGGCGTACGCGTGGGGCTGGGCCGAGCTGGAACGGATCGAGGCCGAGATGGCCGCCGAGATCGACCGCATCCGCCCGGGCGCGACCTGGCAGGAGGTGAGCGCCTACCTCGACGAGACCCACAGCGTGGACGGGGTGGACGCCTACCACGCGTGGCTGCGGGAACGGCACGACCGGGCCATCGCAGAACTGCACGGCACGCACTTCGACATCGCGGAACCGCTCCGGTCCGTCGACGTGGTCATCGCCTACGGGTCGGCGTCCGGCGCCCCCTACTACACGTCGCCGAGCGAGGACTTCACGCGGCCTGGCCGTACGTGGTGGCCGTTGCAGGGGCGGGAGCGGTTCGCGACCTGGCGTGAGCTGACGACGGTCTTCCACGAGGGCGTGCCCGGCCATCACCTGCAGCGGGGCGCCGAGAAGACCGCCGCGCCGGACGCCTTGTCGCGGTTCGCGAAGACCGTGGGGGTGAGCGGCCACAGCGAGGGCTGGGCGCTCTACGCCGAACGGCTCGGCGACGAGCTCGGCTGGTTCTCCGAGCCCGGCACCCGGCTGGGCATGCTGGCCGCGTCGGCGATGCGGGCGGCCCGCGTCGTCATCGACATCGGTGTCCACCTGGACCTGCCGCTGCCGGACGGGTCGCGGTGGACGTTCGAGAAGGCGTGCGAGGTGCTGAGCGAGCGCGGGCGGGCCAACTCCTCGCGGGTGCATCCCGAGGTGGTGCGCTACTTCGGCTGGCCGGCGCAGGCGATCTCGTACAAGCTCGGCGAACGCGCGTGGCTGGAGGCCCGCCAGGCGGCGGCCAGGCAGCCGGGCTTCGACCTCAAGCGCTGGCACACCGCCGCCCTCGCCCTCGGCCCGATCGGGTTGGGCGGCCTGGCGGAGGCCCTGGAGGGCGTGGGCTGACTGGGCTGTTAGCGTCTGAAGGCCGGCGGCCCGTGGTGATTGTTCCGTTGACGGAGTGAGCGCTCACTCCGTAATGTGAAGTCATGACGGAAACCACCCCCCGCCGGCGAGCGCCGGCGATGAGCACCGAGCAGCGCAGGGCCATGATCGTGGCCGCCGCGCTCCCGCTGGTGGCCGAGCACGGAGCCGCGGTCACCACCAGCCAGATCGCCCGCGCGGCCGGCATCGGCGAAGGCACGATCTTCCGGGTCTTCGCCGACAAGGACGAAGTGCTGCGGGCGTGCATGGCCGAGGCCATGAACCCCGATCACGTCCTGCGCGAACTCGACTCGATCGCGCTCGACGAACCCCTGGCCGCCCGGCTCGTCCAGGCGGGCGAGGCCCTGCGCGCGCACCTCGACCGGATGGGCACGGTGGCCGGCGCCCTGTACGCCTCGGGCCACCACCACGCCCGCACCCGCGACACCGATCCGGCACCCGGGGCCGCCGCCGGCCGTCCCGCCACGGGCAGGCCGGCGGTGAACGGCAGGGAGGCTTCGATGGAGGCCGTCGTCGCCGCGGTGACCCAACTGGTCGAACCCGACCGTGAGGCGCTCCGCCTCGAACCGAGGAAGATCGCCGCGATCTTCCTCGGCATGCTGTTCACCCGGTCGAGGGTTCAGGGCGCGGAGCTGACCCCCGACGAACTGGTGAGCGTCCTGCTGGACGGCGTCCGCCGCCCGGCCGCCTGAGAAGGGGAACCCGCCGTGACCTGGGCATGCGGAACCCGCGGGGTGACCCTGGGGTGAGGCGGGAAAGGTGATCGTGCGGCGGGAGAAGCCGGGACGTGCGAATCCGGAGAAGCGCCCTGAGGGGCGGTCAGGCGAACTGGACTCCCGCCGGGCGGATGATCGACGAGGCGAGGCTCTGGACGATCCGCACGAGCAGAGCCTCCAGAAGCATGAGGGCGGCCTTGGCAAGCACCGAGGCGAGGAACTCGGACATCTGTCTACCTAACGCTCATAGCGGCAATTAAAGGCATGCTTAACCACATAGATGTCAATATGGTATCAAAGTCTGCATCGATTCGGTGAACCCTCGATGACTATCCGGTGATGGCACGCCGTTCGATCAGCATGGCCACGAGGGTCGCCGCGACCGCGCAGCCGAGGCCGATGCCCCAGCCGATCGGGCCTGTCGGGCTGCAGCCGAAGAGCTGGCTGAGCCCAGGGACGGAGACGATGACGCCCAGCGCGGCCAGTGACGAGACCGCGGCAAGCACCACCATCTTGTCGCGCGTCCCGAGCGCGAGAGTCTGCAGGAGCTGCGCCGACACCAGCCCGATGAGCCCGACCGTGTCGGCCCGCGTCCGCGTGCCGGTCACCCGGGCCATGAGCCACGACGCGGTGGCGGCGGCCGCCGTGATGACGGCGCGCAGGTAGATGTCCCGGGTGAGGGCCGAGCCCAGCGACGCCTCAGGGCCCTCCGACAGCAGGCGCTCGGGGCTGGACGCGCCAGGCGGCCGCACGGCCACCGCCATGGCGGGCAGCATGTCGGTGAGCAGGTTGACCAGCAGCAGCTGGCGGGTGTTGAGCGCGCTGCGGCCGGTCAGCAGGCTCGACCCGAGCGTGAAGGCGATCTCGCCGATGTTGCCCCCGAGCAGGATGCCGAGGGCGTCGCGCACAGAGGCCCACATGCCCCGGCCCTCGACGATCGCGTCGATGATCGTCTCGATGCGGTCGTCGGCCATGACGATGTCGGCGGCGGCCCTGGTGGCCGGGGCGGCGTTCGTCCCGAGGGCGATGCCCACGTCGGCGAGCCGGATGGCCGGCACGTCGTTGGCGCCGTCGCCGGTGACGGCCACGACCTTGCCGGCGTCGCGGAAGCAGGTGACGATCCGCGCCTTGTGCTCGGGCGTCGTGCGGGCGAACACCGCGACCGACTCCAGCTCCTTGGTCAGGGCGTCGTCGTCGAGGGCGTCCAGCTCGGGGCCGGTCATCACGCGCAGGCCGTTCAGCGCGCCGATCTCCGCCGCGATGGCCTCGGCCGTGCTGGGATGGTCGCCGGTGAGCATGACCACCCGCACGCCCGCCCGTACGAGCTGCTCCACGCTGCGCTTGGCGGTCGGGCGCACCGGGTCGGCGAGCCCGACGAACCCCCGGAAGCACAGGTTCTGGATGCGCGACTCGTCGAGGTCGGCGCGGCTGGAGGCGGGCCGCTCGGCCACGGCGAGCACGCGGTAGCCCTGCAGCGCCAGCCGCTCCATCTCCTGCATCAGCTCACGCCTGGCGCTCTCGTCCAGCGGCACCTCGCGCTGGTCGACGAGCATGTTGGTGGAGCGGGCGATCACCACCTCGGGGGCGCCCTTGACGCTCAGCACCTGCCCCGACTCGGTCCGGCCGAGGACGGCGTGGTAGCCGCGAGCCGGTTCGAAGGGCAGCTCGTCCACGCGCTGCCACGTCCGCAGGCCGTCCTCGGGGGTGATCCCGATCCGCTCGGCGCCGTCCACGACGGCGCGGTCCGTGGGATGCGGGATGGCGCGCCCGCCGCCGAACTTCGGGCCCGCGCGCAGCGCCGCGCCGACGATCGCGCGCAGCTCGGGCGAGGCGTCCTCCACGTCCTGCTCGATCCGGCCGTCGGAGACCCGGCGCAGGCTGATGTGTCCCTCGGTGAGGGTGCCCGTCTTGTCGAAGCAGAGCACGTCCACCCGGCCGAGGGCCTCGATGGTGGACGGGTTGCGCACCAGCGTGTTGCGGGTGGACAGCCGCTTGGCCGAGGCGAGCTCCGCCACGGTGGCGACGAACGGCAGCCCCTCGGGCACGGCCGCCACCATCATGCTCACCGCGGGGGCGAGCGCCTGGGCCGCCGGCGCCCCGCGCAGCAGCTCGACCAGCAGCAGCACCACGCCGGAGCCCAGCGCGGTCGGCAGGATCTTGTGGCTCAGGGCGCGCAGCCGCAGCTCCACCCCGCTCGGCGGCGCCTCCGCCTCGCTCAGCCTCGCGGTCCTGCCCGCCACGGTCGCCTCGCCCGTGGCCACGACCACCGCGAGACCGTGCCCGGCCGCGACGGTCGTCCCCTCGTAGACCATCGACGCGCGGTCCGCGACGGCGGGCGCGGCGGTGGGTTCTGCGGTCTTGCCGACGAGCTGTGACTCGCCGGTGAGGGTGGACTCGTCGATCTCCAGCCCGGCCGCGAGGAGCAGCCGCCCGTCGGCCGGTACGGCGTCGCCCGCCCGGAGCTCGATCACGTCGCCGGGCACCAGGGTGTCGGCGTCGGTGATCAGGGAGCCGCCGGGGCGGCGCAGCCGCGCGGTGACGGCGGTGGTCCGGGTGAGGCGGTGCAGCGCGTGGTCGGCGCCCCGCCGCTGCGCGCCGCCGAGCAGCGCGCCCGTCACGGCCACGCCGCTGATGAGCCCCGCGTCGAGCACAGAGCCGAACGCGGCCGACAGTCCCGCCCCGCCGGCGAGGAGCGGGGTCATCGGGTTGATCAGCTCGATCAGCGCCGCGCCCAACAGGGACTGCGGGCCCTTGGCGGCGGGACGGGAGGTCCTGCGGTGCTCGGCCTCCTCCTCGGTCAGCCCGTGCGACGTGGTGCCGAGCCGGTCCAGCACGTCCTGGCCCGCCATGGCGTGCCAGGGCGTATGGTCGGCGCGCACCGGCGCGGGCTGCCGGCTCACCGCCCTGGCCGACCATTCGCCCACCGCGAAGGCGGCCAGCGCCGTGCAGTCGCGCGCGATCGCCGAACGCCTGACCGACGTCGTGGCCGGGCCGAGGAACGCCACGCCGACCCCCGCCACCCCACCCGCGGCCGCCGTACGGACGGTTCGCCTGCTCACCTTCCTGGCCGCCGCCAGGTAGCGCAGCACCTGGTGCACCTCGTCGAGCTCGCACACCACGTCGGCGTCCCACGGCAGCTGCCGCATCTCGTCGAGCACGCCGATGCCGAGGTCGGCGTCCCGCAGGGCGCGCCGCGCGTCCTTCGACACCAGGGCGACGCCGTGCCCCTCGGCCTGCAGCTCCCGCACCACCACGGCCGGCCCCGCCTCGCCGACCTCGACCCGCTCCACGCCGAGGCGGCGGGCCAGGCTGGGTTCGCCGCCGGCGACGATCACCTCGCACGCCCCTCCGGGAGCGCTGACCAGCGCCTCGGCGAGCGGATTCAGCTCCCTGGCCAGCCCGACCACGGCGACGGGGGTGCCGTCGTGCGCCACCTCGACCACCTGTAGGTCCTGCTCCCGCCACTCCTCGGGCACCTCCGCGCGCGGACGGACGCTCCACCCCTCCCGTTCGCGCTCCGCCGAGGGGTCGGTGAGGTCGACGAGCCCGTACAGGTGGGCGTGCAGCTCGTCCGAGTTCAGGTCGGGGGAGAGGTGGATGACGCCGTCGATGGTCCAGGCGTCCGTGGTGAGCACGGCGGCGTCGAGGACGACCGTGTCGATGCGGTCCATCCGGTGCAGGGCCTCGCGGTCGAGGACCACGGCGCCGCGCGCGGCCAGCCGGCGCGCGACGGCGCTGGTGTAGGCCTCCCTGCCGAACCCCGCGGCCTTGGGGGTGCCGCTGATCAGCACGGACAGGCCTCGCTGGTAGTCGCGGCCGACGACCGCCGTGACCCCGTGCGCGGCCAGCGTCGTGGCGCTCGCCGCGTCGGCGTAGCGCTCCACGGGCCCGCGCGGCAGGGGGAGCGGCCGCGCGGGCTCGCCCGCCGTGATGTGCCGGTACGCGCCCTCCGCGGCGGCGAACTCCTTCTCCCGCCGCTGCCATGTCCGCCTCCGGGTGCGCGCCTCCAGATAGCGGCCGGCCGCCGCGACCGCGTCGACCAGCAGCGCTTGGGGGCGCATGGCCAGGGTCTGGGAGGCGATCCTGGTCGTCAGCAGGATCGCGTCCATCGCGGGCTTGCCGAGGCGTCGTTCCAGCTCCGTACGGACCCAGGGGGTGTGTTCGGCGAGCGTGACGAAGCCGGGCACGGCGACGGGCACGCTGGGGAACCGCGCCAGCCACCCGGTCGCGGCCAGCCCCGCGCCCGCGAGGTGCAGGCCGAGGCTCATCGCGGCCCGTGCCTGCTGCTCCGCGCCGTCGAGCACGCGGGCAGAGCCGAAGGGGGCGCCCTCCGCGTCGGAGTCGTCCACGATGGACAGGAGCTTGTCGAGGTCGGACGTCTCGTCGCAACCCACGAACACGCTGCGGAGCGCCCCGTTCACCTCCGCGCGGACCACGCCGGACGCCCGGAGCCGCTCCTCGAGAGCGCGGGCGGTCTCCTCGGTGAGAGGGCCGCCGATGTTGCGCAACTCGATGCGGTACCCACCGGGGCACGGCGTGATCCGGCGCGAGCGCGGCAGGACGCTCCGAACAGGATCGGGAAGCATGTCAAGCAGCGTGTCTGCGGAGAACAGGCCGAACAGCGCCATACCTCTCGCGCTCCTGTCTATGGCGGTGGTCGGTGTCGGCTACTTGCCGGAGGCGTTCTTGCGGCGCCCGGCGGTCGCGGTGACCCTGGCGCCGGTGGCTCTGCGGCCGATGTCCTCGGCCTTGGCGCCGGCTCGCTGCCTGGTGGCCGTCGTGCGCTTCTTCGCCGCCTCCTCCTTCTTGGCGGGCGTGGGCGTCACCTTCTGTTCCTTCTGCGCAGGCGTACGGGGCGCCGCGCGCCCGGCGGGCGTCTCCTTCTGGGCCTGCGCGCCCGTCTCACGCTGCGCGCCCGTCTCACGCTGCCCGTCACGCGCCTTGGCCGCCTGGCGGCGGCGCTGCGCGATCATCATTCCCACGCCGATGGCGGCCGCGACCGGCCAGTCGATGGCCCCGAGCGCCGCCATCGCACCGAGAGCGCCGTAGTAGGCGATGCGCTCCGGCGGTGGAAGCACCGTACGGGCGACATCGACGTAGTGACCGAGTTCCTGCTTGCTGACGTGCGGCATCGGGATGTTCGGCTTCGGGATGTGCGGCATCGAGACATGCGGCAGCGAGACGTCCGGCTTGCGGACCTCGATGCTCAGCATCGGCATGTCAAGGGTGTACCGCTTGGGCACCTTGCCGTTGGACGTGGCGGACCCACGCTCGGTTGCCTGGGTGTCGGCCATGACCCCTCCTCCTAGGTGAGGAAACTCCATATGCTCCTATCCCGCGACTGTGCGTCTTATTCCGGACACCAGATATTTGGCGATTTTGCCCATCCTGTACGGTCAATTCGCCCGCCCGCGCGGCTCGTGGGTCTTGACCTTTTCCGGGCACGGAATTTGGGTCGGCCATTCACCGATTGCCGGCGCTTCCGCGTGATTTTTCCGGCCTTTTCCGGCGAGTCAGCGGGTACGGCCGGGCCTCACAGACCCGGGATCAGGCGTTCGTTGCGGAACAGGTCGACGAAGAGCTGGTGGTCGGCGCGTGCGCGGACGCCGTAGACGTGCGCGAAGTCCACCAGAACCCGGATGAAACCATCGTGGTCGTCGCCGATGACCCCGAAGATCGCGTCCTCGGTGGAGAAGTCGACCAGGTCGTGGGCCGACTCGTCGTCGGCGACCGAGTGCATGCGCGCCACCGCGACCCCGAGGTGCCGTACGACGCCGGCGAACTCCTCCGGCTCGTTGACGTCGTCCCAGTCGAGGTCCGCCGAATACGGGGAGACCTCGGCGACCAGCTGGCCCACGCCGTCCAGCTCGGTGTGACCGAGCCACGGGTCGGCGTACGCCTGCAGCGCCCGCTGCGACTCCGCCGTGCGATGGCCCTGGTGGCGGAAGTACGACCGCACCCGCTCGTCGTCGATGTGCCGCGCCACCGCGGGCGTCTGCGCCTGCTTCATGTACAGGATGACGTCGTTCTCCAGCGCCTGTGTGTGGCCCTCCAGCAGCAGGTTGTACGACGGCAGCCCGGCCGAGCCGATGCCCACGCCCGTGCGCAGCGCGACGTCCTTGATCTCCAGCGCGATCCCGGGGATCTGCGGCAACGTGGTGAGGTAGTCGGCGAAGGCCGCCTCCACCCGGCGGCGCACGGCCTCGCCGACCGCGACGCGGCCCTCCATCACGCCGAACCGGCGGTCGTAGTTCTCGATCGTCGTCTCCAGGTCGAGCAGCGCGACCCGGGTGTTCAGCCGCGCCCGCTGGAGCACGTGGTGCAGCACGCCGCTGGTGGTCGCCAGCGTGAGCGAGCCGATCGCGTCGTCGCCGCCGTGCACGATCGCGTGCAGCTCCGACAGGTACGCCTCGGCGAAGCGGCGCACCAGCGCGCTGATGGCGTCGTCCGACAGGGCCTTGGCGTAACCGATCAGCGCCAGGCTGGCCGCCAGCCGCTTGAGGTCCCATATGTACGGGCCGACGTACGCCTCGTCGAAGTCGTTGACGTTGAAAACCAGCTCGCCGGAGGCGTTCATGTACGTGCCGAAGTTCTCGGCGTGCAGGTCGCCGTGGATCCACACCCGGCTCGTCGGCTTGTCCAGGTAGGCGTCGTCGGCGAACCCGCCGGTCAGGTCGGCGTAGAACAGGCACGCGCTGCCGCGGTAGAACGCGAAGGGCGACGCGGCCATCTTGCGGAACTTGCGCCGGAACGCCGCCGGGTCGCGGGCTATCGACGGGCCGAACTCCGTCACGAACACGTCGAGGATGTGCTGCGATCGATCCACGACTTCCCTTATAACGCCGGGCGTCCCTCCCGCCTCCCCTGCGTCCCGCCCAGTGGAACGCCCGCGCGCCTCACGGCCGGTCCAGCGAAGCGCCCGCGCGCCTCACGGCCGGTCCAGCCCTCCGGCCAGGACGGCGATCGCCTGGTCGACGTCCTCCCGCAGGACGTCCACGGGCGGCGGCTGCTCCGGGTCGGTCGCGCGTTCGAGCCACCGGTCCATGACCACGCGCAGCGCCGTGAGCGCCGTCGCCGCGCACAGCGCCGGATAGATCCCGCCGGCCGTGCCCGGCCCGACGCGTTCGGCGACCGCCTCGGCGAGCGCGCGTTCCTGCGCGGCCAGCACGGCGAGCTGATGCGGCACGAGCGACGGCGACCTGCGGACGAGCTGCAGCGCCCTGACGTAGTCGCGGCCGGTGGCGTCACCGCGATCGGCGACGGCGAGCACCGCCTCGCGCAGGGCTCCCAGCACCGACTCTGTCGCGGGCCTGGCCCGGAACTCGGCGATGAGCGCCTCGGCCCCGGCCGCGGCGGCGGCTACCAGCGCTTCCTCCTTGCCGGGGAAGTAGTTGAAGAACGTCCGCAGCGCGATGTCGGCCTCGGCAGCGATCTGCTCGACGGTGACGTTCTCGACGCCGTGGCGCAGGGCGAGGCGCAGCGCCGCCTCCCGGACGGCGGTCCGGGTGGCGAGCTTCCTGCGTTCGCGGCGGCCGGTCATGCCCATGTGACGGGGAGCGAGTGCACCCCGAAGACGAGCATCTCGTTGCGCAGCGGCACTTGCTCCGCTGGAACGGCGAGGCGCAGGCCAGGCATCCGGGTCAGCAGCTCGCCGAGGCCGACCCGCATCTCCACCCGGGCGAGCTGCTGGCCCAGGCACTGGTGGACGCCATGCCCGAAGGCCAGGTGGGAGGTGCGGGGCCGGAGCACGTCAAGCCGGTCGGGGTCGTTCCAGTGGCGGGGGTCGCGGTTGGCCTCGGGCGTCGCGATGATCACGGTGGCGCCGGCGGCGATCTCGACGTCGCCCACCTTGACGTCCTCGGTGGCGACCCGGGTGACGCCCATCTGGATGATGGACAGGTAGCGCAGCAGCTCCTCGATCGCGTTGTCGAGGAGGGCCGGGTCGGCCCGCAGCGCGCCGAGCTGGTCGGGGTGCTCCAGCAGCGCGAACGTGCCGAGGCCCAGCATGTTGGCGGTGGTCTCGTGGCCGGCGCCGAGCAGCACGAGCGCCATGTCGACCAGCTGCGCGTCGGTCAGCGGCGGGTCGGCGTCGTGGATGAGCCCGGACAGCATGTCGTCGGCCGGCTCGGCCCGCTTGGCCGCCACCAGCTCCTGGATGAAGCCGTACAGTTCGAGGCCCGCGCGGGCCCGCTCGTCGTCGCCGCTGGTGGAGTCGAGCGCGATGGCGGTGTTCCGCTGGAACCGCGCGCGGTCGGCGTAGTCGACGCCGAGCATCTCGCAGATCACCAGCGAGGGGATCGGCAGCGCGTACGCGGGCACGAGGTCGGCCTCGGTGCCGGCGGCCCGCATCGCCTCGATGTGCTCGACCGCGATGTCGCGGATGTGCGACTCCAGCGCCCGCATCCGCCGGACGGTGAACTGCCCGGTGAGCAGCCGCCGCAGCCGCGTGTGCTCGGGCGGGTCCATAAAGATGAACATGCCATCGGTACGGCCCCCGGGCGGGGGCGCGGGCTGCCCGGCCGCTTGCTGGTGGGTGGCGTCGGGGTGGCGTACCCGGTCGGAGCTGAAGCGGGGGTCGCTGAGGACGGCGCGGGCCTCGTCCAGGCCGGTGACCATCCAGGTCGAGGCGCCGTTGTGCAGCGTCAGCGGCTGCACCGCCCCCTGGCCGCGCCGCTGCCGCAGGCCGGGCGGCGGGTCGAAGGGGCACCCGTCGCGCTCGACCAGGTCGGCCGGCAGCAGCCGGCGCATCGCGGTGGGCGACTCGTCGGCCGGCACGGTCGCGTTCTCGTCACCGGAGCTCGTCATCGGCACATCCTCTCCACGGGAAGCCTGTCGCCGACCACTGTAGAACGTGCATGTCGTGCATTCATGCACAACGTGCACGTTCGTGGCTCAGCCGGCCGTGACGACGCACTTGACGAAGCCCGGCGGCCGGTCGGCGAAATACCCGAAGCCGCGGTCGACCTCGTCGAGGGGCACGGTGTGGGTGATCAGAGGTTCGAGGGTGAGGCGGCGGTCGGCCATCAGCCGCAGGCCCTCGCGCAGCGCCGCCATGGTCCGCCGGCGCTCGCCGCTGAACCCGTTGACGATCGTCACCCCGCGATACCACAGCTCGATGTCCAGCTCACGAGGGCCGTCGTGGTGGTAGCCGGCCACGCAGAGCGTGCCGTGCCGCGTCACCAGGTCGCCCGCCAGCTTCAGGCCGGCGGCCCTGCCGGTGAACTCCACGACCACGTCGAAGCCGGACGCGAGCCCGGCCGCCTCCTCCGGCGTGCACACCTCGTCGGCGCCCAGGGCCGGCGCGAGGTCGCGTACGTGCGGCAGCGGGTCGACCCCGACCAGCCGGGCGGGTGCGTGCCCGGCCGCCACCTGCACCGCGATGAGGCCCATGAAACCGAGCCCGACCACGGCCACCCGCTGCCCGGGGGCGAGCGGACAGCGCGACAGCGCCTCGACGACGCAGGCCAGCGGCTCGCCGAGGGCCGCCGCGTCCGGCACGTTCGCCGGCACCGGCAGCAGCGCCGCGGCGGGGACGTGCACCGCGTCGGCGAAGGCGGGGGAGGCGAAGCCGGTCACCCGGTCGCCGGGCGACCAGCCGTACACGCCCGCACCGAGCGCCTCGATGACGCCGGTCAGCTCGTGTCCCAGGCGGGTCGGGGGTCCCTGGTGGCGGGCCCAGGCCGACTCCTCCGAGGAGCAGATCCCGGAGGCCAGGGTCCGTACCCTTACCTCACCGGGGCCGGGCGGGGTGTCGGCGACCTCGACGATCTCCGAACGACCCGGTGCCACCACCTGTGCGTACCGCACGCATCCTCCTCGATTCACCGGACCGCCAGGCGGCGGGCCAGTTCGACGGCGCCCGCGACCGGCGGCTCGCGCAGCAGCGTCGCCGTCACCCCGGGCAACAGCGCCATTAGTTCGCTCTCGAACGCCGTGAACAGCGCAGGACGGCCCACGATCACGCCGCCCGCCGCGACCACGGCACGGGTGTCGGCGCCCCGCCTGGCCAGCGCCGCCACCAGATGGGCCAGCGCCGCACCGCCCCGCTGGACGACCTCGCGGGCCGTGGCGGAGCCCTCGTCCGCGGCATCGAACACGGCGGGCGCGTGCGCGGCCCACGTCTCGACCCCGCCGTCCCAGCTCATCGCGGCGGCCAGCTCGGGCAGGCCGGGCACGCCGTACGAGCGCAGCAGGGCGCTGCCGAGCGCGTCGAGCGGCTCGCCCTCGTCGGCGCGGGCGAGCACCGCGCGGGCCGCGTCGCGGACGAGCGCCGAGCCGGAGCCCTCGTCGCCGAGCACCCAGCCCCAACCGCCCGCCGACAGGTGGGCGCCGGTCTCGCGGTGGCGGCCCACGGCGATCGAACCGGTGCCGGCGACCACGCCGATCCCGCCGGGCAGGCCCGCCGCGGGTACGAGCAGCTGGGCGTCGTTGACCACGGTGGCGGGCACGCCCAGGGCCGCCTCCAGCTCGCGTCCGAGCCGGTCGCACTGTTCGGGTGTCTCGCACCCGTGCGCCCCGGTGACGACCCGCACCACCTCGTCGCCAGGACGTGGCAGCGCCCCCACCCGTTCGGCCAGCCACGAGGCGGCGGCGGGCAGCGACCGGGTCTGCCAGCCGGTGCTCGGCACCGTGCGGTCGGCGGCGATCTCACCGGCGGCCAGGTCGAGCAGGCGCATCCGCGTCTTCGTGCCGCCGGCGTCGACGCCCACCACGACCCGGCTCATCCGACGGGTTCCTCCACCTTCGTGTCGCTGTTGTGGAAGACGAAGTCCTCGATGTCCACGCCGCGCGCCTCGGCCAGCGCGGCCGCCAGGCGCTGCAGCACGGCGGTGGCGAGGACGACCCGCACCGGGAGGGGGGCCTCGGCCGGGAGCGGCACCACGTGCAGGTGCTCGGCGGGCGCGAAGTCTGCCGAGGTGACGCAGAGGGTGTGGTGGCCGGCCGCGGCGAGGGTCGTGGCCAGCTCCAGCTCGCGGCCGTCGCCGATGACGACGTGCAGGGTGTCGCCGGCCGACTCCATCTCGCCGTGCAGGTAGTTGCGGGTGACCAGCGCGGAGGCGGGCACCCGGCACACCTCGCGCAGCAGCAGGGCGCCGGACTCGGAGACGGCGCGGAAGACGCCTGAGGAGACGACGTCGGCGGCCACCGCGCGGGCGGCGCGGCGGGCGACCTCGTCCACCACCGGGGCGAGCGCCTCCTCGTGCCGCTCCAGGGCGGCGCCGATCCCGGACCACTCCTCGGCGACCTCGGCCGCGGGCGTGCCGAGCAGCGTCCTGGCCACCATGGTGAGCGCGACCAGCGTGCCGGTGTAGCCGATGGTGGAGGCGTAGCTGTCGGGCTCGTTCCCGAGGTCGACGCAGTGGTCGGCGGCCCTGCTGAGCAGCGAGGGAACGACGTTCACCAGCGCCGCGCGGTGCGCGCCAGGCAGCAGGGAGAGCGAGTCGATGGTCTCCGGGCTGCGCCCGGACTGGGAGACGGCGAGCACCAGGTCGGCTCCCGTCAGCGAGAGGCCGTCGCCGAGTTCTCCGGCCAGTTCGCGGCGGGCGAGGACGCCGCCTTCTGCCAGCAGCTGGACCGGCAGGGTGAGAGCCGCGTAGCTGGCCCCGATGCCGACGAAGACCGGCCGCTTCACCCCGGCGAGCGCGCCGTCCGCTGCGGCGAGTGCGGGGAGCTGGGCCGCGACCCGGGCCGCGATCCGCTCCAGGGCCGCCGGCTGGCCCGCCCGTCCTGCCAGGAAGGGGATTCGCACCCCGGTCATGTCGTTGGTTTCCTCTCGAGGGGAGATACCAGAAATATCATTAATAAGACCACACCATACCACGTAAGGCCATAAAGGAGCCGGGTTGTGGGGATTCATCGGTGGCCGGCCGCTGTGGGGAGCCGGCCGGGGTGTGTGTACGTGGGGGGTGGGTGAATCGGGTCAGGAGCCGCGGACGAACGAGGTGCGCAGCCGGTAGCGGTCGCCCCGGTAGGTGATGGTCGAGACGAGCACCACCCGGTCGGTGGCGTCCGTCATGGTCTGGCTCATGGTCAGGACGGGATCGCCCGGCTCGAGCTGCAGCGGCTCGGCGTGCTCGGGGGCGCACCCCCTGGCCTCGATGGTGGACTCGGCCACGACCGGCTCGGCGCCCGCCGCGACGAGCTCGTCCAGCAGCGACGCGCGGCTGAAGTCGACGGACGCGAGGCCGGGCACCAGGTTGGCCACCACGCGGGAGGAGTCGACCGCGATCGGCACCCCGTCCAGCATGCGGACGCGCTCCAGCAGGAAGACGTCGGCGCCCGCCGCCACGCCGAACTCGTCGGCCTCGTCCAGCGACGCGTGCTTGACCTCGGCGCGCAGCACCCGCGACGTGGGCACGAGGCCCTTGCGGCGGGCCGTCTCGGTGAAGGACTCCAGCGAGTTCGGCCACTCGCGGTCGGAGCGGGCCGCGACATACCACCCGCGACCGTGCGAGGACCGCATGACGCCGCGCTCGACCAGGTGTTGCAGCGCGCGGCGGAGCGTCACCCGGCTGATGCCGAGCTGGGTGCACAGGTCGCGTTCCGCGGGCAGCCGTCGCCCGGCGGGCAGGACGCCCTCGCGCACCTGACGTTCGATCAGCTCGGCGGCCTGGACCCACAGCGGCTCTGGGTTGTCCGGTGCGATGAGGGACCTCTGAGGCGACGTGCTCACCCCGTCCATGTCTTTTCCCGTCCCCAGCTTGTGTCTCATCGTCGAACCCCGCGGCCGGATACCATTATCCATCACAATCTCCGGCAAGTCGGTCGAAGGCCGCGTCCAGCTCGGCGTCGACCTTCTGCCTGGACGGATCGGCGTCGAACCACCGGAGAATCTCCCGGGCTCCCTGCTCGAATGGCACCCGAGCCGAAAATCCCGGTACGAGCCGTTTAATCCTCGAATTGTCATAAATCATGGAATGCCGGAAATCTTCCTCCAGGACGGTCCCCATCCACGGGATTTCCCGGCCGATGTCCGCGCTCGACCGGTGCACCATCCTGGGTTCCACCCCGGCGGCCCTGGCGAGCGAGAAATGAATGCCGTCCCAGGTGAGCGGTTCGTCGGAGGTGATGTGCACGCTTTCCCCCACGGCGGCCCGGCCGGCCACCACCCCGGAGAGCCCCACGGCGAAGTCGCTCGCGTGGGTGAGGTTCCACAGTGAGGTGCCGTCCCCGTGCACGACGGCCGGTCTGCCGCGCCTCCAGCGGTCGATCACCGTCCAGCCGGCCAGGACGGGGAACACGGTCTCGTCGTAGACGTGCGCGGCCCGCACGATCGTCGCCGGGAAACCCTCGTAGCGGTAGGCACGTTCCAGCTCCTCCTCGCAGCGCAGCTTCTGCGCCGGGTAGTCGAAGTCGCCCGCGCGCCGTGCCGACGCCTCCGTGACCGGCAGCGTGGGCGCGGGCCTGGCGTACACCGAGCCGGTCGAGATGAACACGTAGTGCCCGGTACGGCCCGCGTACCTGGACACGTCGGCGGCGATGTCGGCGGGGACGTACCCGACGAAGTTGACGACCGCGTCGAAGGTCTCGTCGCCGAGCGCGGCCCGCATGGAGGCGTCGTCGTGCACGTCGGCGGTGAGCGCCCGCACGCCGTCCGGCAACGGCCGCGTGGTGCTGCGGCCCCTGGTCAGCGCGGTGACGTCGAAGCCGTCGGCGGCGAACCGGCGGGCGCAGGCCGCGCTGATCACGCCCGTGCCGCCGAGCAGGAGAACTTTCATGACGCCTCCACGGGACGGCGGCCGGTCGCGAGGCCCGCGCCGACGAGGTAGTCGTAGCACGAGCGCAGCAGCTCGTACATGTCCTGGTGGGACCGGTCGGCCTCGACGATGTGCCACCTGACCGCCGGGTTGGCCCGCGCCGCCGCCGCCACGTCGACAGTCCCCTCGCCGAAGGGCACCATGTGGTCGTCCATACCGGTCGCCGGGCCGTCCTTGAGGTGGGTGAACTCCAGCCGGTCGCCCAGCCCCGCGGCCACCCGCGCCGGGTCGAGCCCGGCCACGGCCACCCAGTACGTGTCGAGCTCGACGACCACCGCGGGATCGAGCTCGGCGAGCAGGACGTCGTAGGCCCACCGGCCGCCGAACTCGTTGCGGAACTCGGCGAAGTGGTTGTGGTAGGCGATCCGCATGCCGCGCGCCGCCGCGTTGGCCGCCGCCCGGTTGACGCGCTCCGCCCCGGCGAGGACGCCGTCGAGCGTGCCGAACTCCTCCGGCTCCAGGCTCCACACCAGCGTCTCGACGCCGAGCTCCGCGCACCCGTCGAGGACGGCCGCGGCGTCAGCGCCGGACGGGAACGGGACGTGCATGCTGCACAGGCCGAGACCCAGCCGGTCGAGGGCGGAGCGGACGACCGACGGCGGGTGGTTGTACAGGCTGATGGGTTCGACCGCGGCGAAGCCGATCTCCGCGACGCGCTCCAGCACGCCGAGCAGGTCCTTGGAGGCGTCCTCGTGCAGCGACCAGAGCTGCGCCGCGACCGGCGGGACGTGGCCGCTCATACCGGGTCCCCGATGAACCGGGCGTTGCCCAGCGGCCAGCGGGTGGACCAGGTGCCGATCGCGTCGTCGTCCACGCCGGCCGCCCACAGCACCGCCTGCCGGACGAGCTGGCGGAACCAGGGGTTGCCCCAGGCCCGCGCGTCGTGGCCGAGCGAGGTGTAGCAGACCCGGCCGGCGCCGTGCTCGCGCACGTAGGCCACCGGTTCCGTGCCCTCGCTCGTGCGCCGCTCGGCCACCACCTGGACGTCCGGCGCGTACTCCAGCACGTAGTACTCGTCGTCGACGGCGAAGTCGTCCAGGTGCTTCGTGACGGGGTGTCCGCCGCGCACCGAGACCTCGATCCGGCCCTCCGAGCCCGCGTCCCCGTGCGAGAGGTAACGCGAGCCCACCAGCTCGTACGCCGCCCGGTCGGCGGCAAGGCCGCCGGGCCCGAAGCCGAACAGGTTGCTCGCGTGCACCGCGACCAGCCCCTTCCCGGCCGCCACCAGCTCCGACAACGCCCGTTGCTGGACGGGGTCGAAGGTGACCGACGAGCGGTAGAGCACGTAGACGTCCGCCTCGGCCGTGGCCGGCATCGGGTCGACGAACCGGTCGAGGCCGACGGCGCGGGCGGCCGGCAGACCGCCCTCGATCACGATCTCCTGCAGCGCCAGCGCGGCGCCCAGCAGATCGTGGTGGAGATCGGTGCCCTCGACGATCACCAGTGCCGAGGGCCCGTGTCTGAGTTTCATTCCGAAGGACTCCTGTTCCGCAGGTCAGCGGGCCTGCGCGTACTCCCTGGCCATCTGGTCGCCGCCGCCGGACTTCCACTTCTGGATCGCGGCGGTCAGGCTGGAGGCGGGCTCGCGGCCGAGGAACACCGCGACGACCGCGTCGTCCATCTGCTTCTGCAGGGCGGCGCCCTTGGTGTTGTAGGTCTGCGAGTACAGATGCTCGGCGGGGTTGGGCAGCAGCGTCGAGACCACCTTCTGCTGCCAGTCGTAGTTGAGCTTGTCGACGCCCGGCGTGCCCTGCGGGTTGCACAGCACCTGCGGGCCGCCCGCGATGTAGGCCATGCCGAGGTCCTGCTCCCGCTGTCCGCGCGTGGTGAGCACGGCCACGCCGTCCTTGACCGTGTAGTCCTCGCCCTCGACGCCGTAGTTGATCACGAACGACTCCCTGGTGCCGAACGGGGCCGAGATGTAGTCGAGCACCTTGAGGAACATGTCGATGCGCTTCTTGTCGGTCGTCTTCTTGATCATCGTGATCGCGTAGGCGCCGTTGCCCGTCCAGTGCACGGCGTCGCCGCCGTCCTTGCCGAACGGCAGCATGATGTCGAAGACGAGCTCGCGGTCGTCGGCGACGATGCCGAACGCGCGGTTGCCGTCGTGCACCATGGCCAGCTTGCCCGAGCGGAAGAGCGCGTCCCGCTGCACCTTGTTCTCGATGAGCGTCGCGGTGTCGGGGTGGAAGACGCCGCTCTTGTAGAGGGCGGCCAGCTCGGCGATGGCCGGGATGAACGCCTCGTGCTCGTAGGCGGAGACGAAGGTGCCGTCGCTCTTGCGCGTCCACTTGTTGGGCACGCCGAACATCATCTGCAGGAAGCCGGCGATGTTGCCGCCGAAGGCGTACACGCCGGCCTTCGGGTCGGTGACCGCCTTGGCGAGGTCGCGGAACTCCTGGAGGTTCTTCGGCTGCGGGTTGGCGCCGGCGGCCTCGATGACGTCCGTCTTGGTGTAGATCTGCGTGCTGAAGATGGGGTCGGAACGCGGGACGCCGTAGATGCGGCCGTTGAGGTAGCCGTTGAGCCAGCCGGCCTCCTGGATGCCGGCCAGGTTCGGGTACTTCTTCACCGCGTCGCCGGAGAGGTACTCGCTCAGGTCGGTGAACTGCGCCTCGGCGAGCTGCGGCAGGCGGGAGACGTTCTGGAAGATCGGTACGGAGACGAACTCCGGCAGGTCGTCACCGGCGACGAGGGCGGGGAACTTCGTCTGGAAGTCGGCGAAGGGCACCTGCACCGGCTTGATGTTGAGGTTGAGCTCCTTGTTCAGCAGCTGCCAGTAGACGTTCTCCTCCAGGGGCGGGGCCGGCTGGCCGTACGTCATGATCATGACGTTGAAGTCGGTGCCGTCACCGACGGGGCCGGTCACCGTCTTCGGGCCGTCCATGGGGAAGGACTCGTAGACGTCCATGACGCCCTGGGCGGTGCCCTCGTACAGCGGCTTGGGCTTGTTCGGCGGCACGTACGTGGGCAGCGGCACCGCCTGGCCGGCGCTCGCCGACCCGCCGCCGCCCGCGCTCCTGGTTCCCGAGCCTGAGCCGCAGGCGGCGAGCGCTCCGCCGAAGGGCGCGAGCGCCGCGGCCAGGCCCGCGCTCCGCAGCAGCGATCGGCGACTGATTCTGCTAGACATGATGTCTTCCTTTACAGATGTCCGGTCAACCCTTGATGGCCCCGGTGAGCATCCCCTTCGACATGTGCTTGGTCAGGAAGGGATAGACACACAGGATCGGCAGTGTGGCGATCGCCACGAGCGCCATCTGCACGGACTGCGCGGGGGGTGCCACGTATCCGGGAATGGCCTGCGCATTGGTGGTGACGTTGTTGTCCAGCACGAACGTCCGCATGACGAGCTGGAGCGGCCACATCTCCGTATCGTTCAAATACAGCAGCGGGCCGAAATAGTTGTTCCAGTAGCCGACCGCGATGAAAAGGCCCACCACCGCGATGACGGCTTTGGAATTGGGCAGCACGACCGACCGCAGAATGCGCCATTCCCCGGCGCCGTCCATGCGGGCCGCGTCGAACAGCTCGTGCGGTATCGCCTGGATGAACCCGCGGACGATGACGATGTTGAACGCGCTCACCGCGGTGGGGATGATCAGCGACCAGTACGTGTTCAGCATGCCCAGCTGCTTGACCATCAGGTAGACGGGGATCATGCCGGGCGCGAAGAGCAGGGTGAAGAGCACGAACGACAGCAGGCCACGCTGGAAGAGCGACTGCCTGCGGCTCAGGCCGTAGGCCGCGAGCACCGTGCAGGCGAGGCTGAAGGCGGTGCCCACCGCCGTCACCCCCACGCTGATCACGATGGAGCGCGACACCTGCGTGCCGTTGAAGATCTCCTTGTAGGCCTCGAAGGAGACGCTCGTCGGCCAGATCACGTAGCCGCCGTTGGCGTCGATCTGCTGCTGGGTGGCGATGCTGGTGGAGATCACGACGAGGAACGGGAAGACGACCACCGCGCAGATGAGCGTGAGCGCGAGCGCCTTCAGGGCGATGGCGATCGGCCGGGGCTTGCCCAGCCATACGGGACGGGTGTTCATCGCCGGTAGACGCCCTCCTCTCCGAGCCGGTGGGCGAGTTTGTTGGCGGCGAGCACGAGCAGCAGGCTCACCACGCCTTTGAGCAGGCCGGCGGCGGTCGCGGTGCCCCAGCTGCCGTCGACCACGCCGTTGAAGTACGTGAAGGTGTCCAGCACCTCGGCGGCTCCGGGGCCGACCGCGTCGCGCTGGAGCAGGATCTGCTCGAAGCCGACGGTGAGGGAGTCGCCGAGCCGCAGGATGAGCATCAGCACGATGATCGGCCGCATGCCGGGGAGCGTGACGTGCCAGAAGCGCTGCCAGGCGCCGGCGCCGTCGATGGTGGCGGCCTCGTACAGGCCGGGGTTGATGGCGGCGATGGCCGCCAGGAAGATGATCGTCCCCCAGCCGGCGTCCTTCCAGATGGCCTGCGTGGTGAGCAGCAGCTTGAAGGTGTCGGGGTTGGACATGATCTCGAAGGGCGACATGTCGTGCGTGAGGAGGAAGCGGTTCAGCACGCCGTTGCCGCCCAGGACCTGCTGGAACAGCGCGACGATGATCACCCACGAGAGGAAGTGCGGCAGGTAGATCACCGACTGCACGAACCTCTTGGCCATCGGCATGGCGACCGTGTTGAGCAGCACCGCCAGCAGGATCGGCACGGGGAAGAACAGGACGATCTGCAGCAGGGTGATCTGCGCCGTGTTCCACAGCGCGTTCCAGAACGCCGTGTCGGAGAACAGTGAGCTGAAGTTGGCCCATCCCACCCACTCCGACCCGGTGAAGCCGAGGAAGGGGACGTAGTCCATGAACGCGATGACGCTGCCCAGTAACGGGATGTAGGTGAAGAGCAGCAGGATGAGCACCGCGGGAGCCACCATGACGAGCAGGGGCGAATCCCGCCAGAGCTTGGTGAGGAAGGGCATTTTCCGCTGGGTGTGGAGCTTGTTCTCGGGTGGCGGGTTCACTCGAGGCAGGGTCTGATTGACCGCCATGATCACCTCTCCATGAGTCGGGAAAAAGCTCCGCGACCAGGGCGAAATACCAGTGAAGTACCGGGAAGATACCACTTGCGCCAAAGTAAGACAACCAGTACGTTCGCCCACTATAAGAAGGACCTTCACAGATCCCGAAATGACGAGGTGAATGAGCGGTGAACGGCTTCTCCTCCCTGGTGCCGAGCCCGGCGACGGTCCGGCCGGAGCCCGGTACCTGCCGTTTACATGCGGATATGCCGCTCACCGTGGACGGCCCGCCCGAGGCCGCGGCACTCGCCCGCCGGTTCCTCGCGAGCCTCGGTGAGGCGGGGAACACGCCACCGAATACCACTGAGACCACGTGGTTCTCCGTGCGCGCCGCCGTCGATGGGCCGCCGGGAGGCTATGCCCTGCACGTCACCGAGCAGGGCGTCACCGTCGAGGCCGGCGACGTCGAGGGCGTGTCCGGCGCTCTCACCGTCCTGCGCCAGCTCCTGCCGGACCAGGTCTGGCGCAGAGCGGGCGTCCCGTCCGGCGGCTGGACCGTGCCGTGCGGCACGGTCTCCGACGCCCCCGCGTACGGCTGGCGCGGCGCGATGCTCGACGTGGCCCGGCACTTCCTGCCCAGGACCGCCGTGCTGCGCTACGTCGACCTGCTCGCCGCTCACCGCTACAACCGGCTGCACCTGCACCTCACCGACGACCAGGGCTGGCGGGTGGAGAGCCGCCTGCACCCACGCCTGCACGAGGTCGGCGCCTGGCGGCCGTCCACCAGGCTCGGCCCCGACGGCGTGCCCGACGGAACCCCGCACGGCGGTTACTACAGCCTCGACGACCTCGCCGAGATCTCCGCGTACGCGCGGTCCCATGGGATCGTGCTGGTGCCGGAGATCGACGTGCCCGGGCACACGTCCGCGCTGCGCGCCGCCTACCCCGAACTCGGCCGCCCGGGGGAGGAGCAGGCCGTGCTCGACACGGTCTGGGCGGGCGGCTCCTCGATCAGCCCCACCGAGCCGGTCGCCGCCTTCCTGCGCGACGTGCTCGGCGAGATCGTCGACGCGACCGGCGCACCGTACGTGCACCTCGGCGGCGACGAGTGCGACATGAGCTGGTGGGCGGACGACCCGGCCATCGCCGCCGAGATGGCGGCGCACGGCTACACCGAGCCCCGCCAGATGCACGGCCACTTCCTGCGCGGGCTCGGCGGCTTCCTCGCCGGCCGCGGCGTGCGCATGATCGTGTGGGACGAGGCCTTCGTCACCGGCGGCGTGCTGCCCGACACGATCGTCATGGCCTGGCGCGGCCACGAGGTGGCCGAGCGCGCCGCGCGCACCCACGACGTGGTCCGCGCCCCGCTCTTCCCCACCTACTTCAACTTCGACCAGTCCGACCTGCCGGAGGAACGGCGTTCGGAAGGCGGCCCGATCACCCTGGCCGACGTGGCCGCCTTCACCCCGGCGCCGCCGGAATGGCCCGCCGAGCTGCGCTCGCGGGTGCTCGGCGCGCAGTGGCAGGTCTGGAGCGAGTGGGTGCCCCACGAGCGGCACCTCGACTACCTGGCCTTCCCGCGCGCCTGCGCGCTCGCCGAGGTCCTGTGGCGCGGCGGCGTCGACGATCCCGCCGCGTTCGAGGACCGGCTGCGGGCCCACCTGCCCCGGCTGGACGCCCTCGGCGTGGAGTACCGTCCGCCCGGCGGCCCCCGTCCCTGGCAGGCCGGCGGCACGGGCGCCTGGCGGCGTACCGGGCCAGGACGGATCGAGGAGACCAGGAAATGGGTCGAGTCGATCTCCCGCGAGCCGTGATCCATCCCGACACAGGAGTGCACCACCGATGACACAGAAGTTCCTCTGGGGCGTGGCCACCTCGTCGTACCAGATCGAGGGGGCCGTGGACGAGGACGGGCGCACCCCGTCCATCTGGGACACCTTCTGCGCCACCCCGGGCGCGGTGTCCGGCGGCGACACCGGCGCCGTCGCCTGCGACCACTACCACCGCATGCCGCAGGACGTCGCGCTCATGAAGGAGCTCGGGGTGGACGTCTACCGCTTCTCGCTGGCCTGGCCACGCATCCAGCCCGACGGCAGGGGCCCCGGCAACCCGGCGGGCATCGCCTTCTACGACCGCCTGGTGGACGAGCTGCTCGAGGCCGGCATCCTGCCGTGGATCACCCTCTACCACTGGGACCTGCCGCAGGCGCTGGAGGACGCCGGTGGCTGGCCGGCCCGCGACACCGCCCACCGGTTCGCCGACTACGCCGCGATCGCCTACGACGCGCTCGGCGACCGGGTCAGCCAGTGGACCACCATGAACGAGCCGTGGTGCTCGGCGATGCTCGGCTACGTCCACGGCCAGCACGCGCCGGGGCGCAAGGACGTGCGCGCGGGCATGGCCGCCGTCCACCATCTGCTGCTCGGCCACGGTCTGGCCACGCAGGTGATCCGTGACCGGGCGGACGCCGCCGGCCGCGCCGACGGTCTGGAGGTCGGCATCACGCTCAACCTGTCGCACAAGATCCCGGCCAGTGACGCGCCCGCCGACCTCGCGGCCGCCCGCTGGGACGACGGCATGAGCAACCGGCTCTACCTCGACCCGCTGCTGCGCGGCGCCTACCCCGAGGACATCGCCGGCAAGCTGGCCGAGCTGGGCTGCCCGCTCCCGGTGCGGGACGGCGACCTCGAAGTGATCGGACAGCCGGTGGACGTGCTCGGCGTCAACTACTACACCTCGCGGGTGGTGAGGGCGGCTCCGGCCGGCGACAACGGCTGGCCGGCGTCCACCTCGGTCGCGCGCGACGTCGAGCGCACCGCGATGGACTGGGAGGTCACCCCAGAGGCGCTCACCGACCTGCTGCTGCGCCTCGACAGCGACTACCCGGGCACCACCTGGTACATCACCGAGAACGGCGCCGCCTACCCCGACGTCGCCGACGAGAACGGTTACGTCGACGACGCCGACCGCGAGCGCTACCTGCGCGCCCACATCGACGCCGCGCTCGCCGCCCGCGCCCAGGGCGTCGACCTGCGCGGCTACTTCGCCTGGTCGCTGATGGACAACTTCGAGTGGGCCTACGGCTACGACCGCAGGTTCGGCATCGTCCGGGTCGACTACGAGACCCAGGAGCGCGTCCCGAAGCGTTCGGCCCGCTACTACGCCGAGCGGATCGCGGCCGAGAAGGGCGCGCGGTGCTGAGCGTTCTCACCAGTCACCTCGGGTACAACGCCACCGGTTCGAAGAAGGCGGTGGTGCTCGCTCGTGAGCCGGTCGAGCTGCTGTCGGCGGGGCTCGTCGCCGCCGACGGCAGCCGGACCGACCTCGCCGTGAGCCCGTTGCGTCAGGTCGACCGGTGGTCGGCCGGCCTGTTCGCCCGGATCGACTTCGGTCACGTACGCGCCGAGGGCACGTACCGGGCGGAGGTCACCACCGCGGACGGCGCGTGGTCGTCGGCGCCGTTCGAGATCGCCGAGCGGCGCGTCCACCACCAGACGCTCTCGGACGTCCTGTACTACTTCAAGGCCGTACGCTCCAGCGGCGAGATCGACCGCAAGGACCGGCACGCCCGCTTCCACCTCGACGACTCAGGACGCACGGTCGACGCGAGCGGCGGCTGGCTCGACGCCTCGGGCGACCACAGCAAGTTCCTCAGCCACCTCAACTACACCCGGATGATGAACCCGCAGCAGACCCCGCTGTGCGCGTGGGCGTTCCTGGCCGCCCGCGACCACCTCAGGGCCACGCATCCTGAGCTGTTCCGCGTGCTGGGCGCCAGGCTGCGCGACGAGGGGCTGTACGGCGCCGACTTCCTGGTGCGGTTCCAGTCGGAGGAGGGCTACTTCTACACGGCGGTCTTCGACGCCCTCACCAAGCAGCTCGACGAACGCGTGATCAACGCGCCGCTGCAGGACTGCGTGCGCACCACCCGCTGGCAGGCCGCGTACCGGCAGGGCGGCGGGATGGCGATCGCGGCGCTGGCCAGGGCCGCCGTCCAGGACGACCACGGCGACTTCACGCCGCGCGAGTACTTCGCCGCGGCCCACCGCGGCTTCACCCACCTGGAGGAACACAACGCCGACTACTTGTACGACGGCCACGAGTCGGTGATCGACGACTACTGCGCCCTGATGGCCGCCACCGAACTGGCCGACGCCGCCCACCACGGCTTCGGGGCGGAGCACCTGCCGGTGTTCGCGGCGGCGGCCGAGCGCCGGGCCGCCGCGCTGGCCGCCCGGTACACCGACTCGGGGCACGGGTTCGGCTACCTGAAGGGCGACGTCGAGGGACGGCCGTTCTTCCACGCGGCCGAGCCTGGCCTGCCTGCCGTTGCGCTGCTGCGCTTCGCCGAGGTGCTGCCCGCGTCGGCCGAGGCGGAGCGGGCGCGCGACCTGGCCCTCGCGCTGCTGCGCGACACGGTCACGCTGACGGACGAGGTGGCCAACCCCTTCGGCTACCCCCGCCAGTACGCGCAGCCGCTCGGCGGGCAGCCCAGGGCCGGCTTCTTCTACCCGCACGAGAACGAGACCGGCTACTGGTGGCAGGGGGAGAACGCGGGCATCAGCTCGACCGCGTACGCCGCGCTGCTCGCCGCGGGGGCGCCCGGCTGCCCCGAGCCGCTGCGCGAGCGGCTGCGCGTGCTGGCCGAGGACCAGGTGCAGTGGATCGTCGGGCTCAACCCGTTCGACGCGTCCATGCTCCAGGGGCGCGGCAGGAACAACGTGGAGTACTCCACTGCCTTCCAGAACGTGCCGGGCGGCATACTCAACGGCATCACCAGCGGGTTCGATGACGAGCACGACATCGCCTTCATGCCGCAGGAGCACCGCGACGGCGGGTATTCGTGGCGGTGGGCCGAACAGTGGATCCCGCACAGCGCCTGGTTCCTGCTCGCGATGTCGGTGACGCGATGATCCGCCCGTTCCAGCCGTACGACCTGGCCGGCATGTACCGCGTCTGCCTGGAGACGGGCGACTCCGGGCGGGACGCCACGCGGCTGTACCGCGACCCCGAGCTGCTCGGGCACGTCTATGCGGGGCCGTACCCGGTCGCCGACCCCGGCCTGACCTGGGTCGCGTACGACGAGCACGGGCTGCTCGGGTACGTCGTCGCGACGGCCGACACCGCGGCCTTCGAGGACTGGCTGGAGGAGGAGTGGTGGCCGGGGCTGCGCGCCCGGTATCCGCGGCGGGCGGCCGCCGACCCGGGCGACGGCACCCAGGACTGGCTGCGCGTCGCCCACCTCCACGACCCGCCGCGCACCGAGACCGACCTCCTGGAGACCCACCCGGCCCACCTGCACATCGACATCCTGCCGCGCGGCCAGGGGAAGGGGCTGGGCCGCCGGCTGATCACGACGCTGACCGCCGCGCTGCGCGAGCGCGGCGTGCCCGGCCTGCATCTCGGGGTCGGCAGCGGCAACCCCCGGGCCTTCGCTTTCTATCTGGCCATGGGGTTCGACGAGCGGCAGCGCGGCGCCTGGGGCTCCACGATGACGATGGGTCTCCGAAAATCAATTTGAACGAGTGAGTACTCGCTCAGTACGCTCTTCGGCATGACCAAAAGGCGAAGAGTGCCGGCCATGGCGCCCGAGGACCGACGTGCCGCACTCATCGCCGCCACCCTGCCCCTCCTGCGCGAACACGGCACCGCGATCAGCACGCGTCAGATCGCCGAGGCCGCCGGCGTGGCCGAGGGCACGATCTTCGGCGTCTTCCCCGACAAGGCATCCCTCGTGCGGGCGGCGCTGATGCACGCGTTCGACCCCCAGCCGGCGGTGGCCGCCCTCCACGCCATCGACCAGCCCGACCTGCGCGTACGGCTCCGCGAGGCGGTCGCGGCGCTGCGCGCCCGCATGAGCGCCAACGCCAACCTGGCCGCCGTCCCCCGGGAGCTCATGGCCGACGACGCCGAGTTCCGCGACCGCATGATGGCCGCACGGCACTGCATGGCCGACGCGCTCGCCGTCCTGGTGGAGCCCGACCGGCACCGGCTGCGCCGCTCTCCCGAGGCCACGGCGCAGATGCTGCTCATGCTGGTCGCGGTGACCGTGCACCGCGGCACCGCGGTCCCCGACTTCGGCGACATGGACGACGACGAGATCGTCTCCGTCCTGCTCGACGGGCTGCTCGTCCGGGCCGACTCCTCCCCCTCCACAGAAAGCTCCCCCTGATGCTGCTTCGCCTCCTGCGGGGCCAGTTGCGGCCGTACGGGAAAGAGATCACGCTCGTCGTCCTCTTCCAGTTCGTGCAGACGCTGGCCACGCTCTATCTCCCCACGCTGAACGCCGACATCATCGACTACGGCGTCGTCACCGGCGACACCGGTTACATCGCGCGCATCGGGCTGGTGATGCTCGGCGTGACGCTCGTCCAGATCCTCTGCTCGGTCGTGGCCGTCTACTACGGCGCCCGTACCTCGATGGCGCTGGGCAGAGACCTGCGGGCCGCTATCTTCCACCGCGTCCAGGACTTCTCCGCCCAGGAGGTCAACAGGTTCGGCGCGCCGTCCCTCATCACGAGGACCACGAACGACGTGCAGCAGATCCAGCTGCTCGCGCTGATGACGTTCACCCTGATGGTGGCCGCGCCGATCATGTGCGTCGGCGGCATCGTCCTCGCGCTGCGCCAGGACACGGCGCTGTCGTCGCTGCTGCTCGTCGTGCTGCCGGTGATGATCGTCATCGTCGGCACGATCGTGACGCTCATGCGTCCCCACTTCCGGGCGATGCAGGAGCGCATCGACCGCATCAACCAGGTGCTGCGCGAGCAGATCACCGGCATCCGGGTCATCAGGGCGTTCGTCCGCGACCAGCACGAGCGCGAGCGGTTCGGCGTGGCCAACGCCCAGCTGACCGACGTGTCGCTGCGGGTCGGGCGGCTGATGGCGCTGATGTTCCCCACGGTCATGCTCGTCGTGAACGTCTCCAGCGTCGCCGTCATCTGGTTCGGCGGCCACCGCATCGCCGACGGCACCATGGAGGTGGGCGCGCTCACCGCCGTCATCTCCTACCTGATGCAGATCCTCATGTCGGTGATGATGGCGATGTTCATGTTCATGATGATCCCCCGGGCCGAGGTCTGCGCCGAGCGCATCCAGGAGATCCTCGACACCGAGCCCACCGTCCACCCGCCCGCGAAGCCCGTCACCCCGGAGCAGCGCATCGGCGAGCTCGAGATGCGCTCGGTCGACTTCCGCTACCCGGGCGCCGAGGAGCCGGTGCTGAACGACATCACCTTCGTCGCGCGCCCCGGCCGCACGACCGCGATCATCGGCAGCACCGGCAGCGGCAAGACGACGCTGCTCAACCTCATCCCGCGCCTGTTCGACGCGACCGAGGGGGAGGTGCTGGTCGACGGCGTCAACGTCCGCGACCTCGACGCCCGCGCGCTGTCCCGCGCGGTCGGGCTGGTCCCGCAGCAGCCCTACCTGTTCACCGGCACCGTCGCCTCCAACCTCCGCTACGGCCGCCCCGACGCGACCGACGAGGAGCTGTGGCGCGCCCTCGAGGTGGCGCAGGCCCGCGAGTTCGTCGAGGCGATGCCCGGCGGCCTCGAGGAGCCCATCTCCCAGGGCGGCACGAACGTCTCCGGCGGTCAGCGCCAGCGCCTGGCCATCGCCAGGGCCCTCGTGCACCGGCCCGAGATCTACCTGTTCGACGACTCCTTCTCTGCCCTCGACTACGCCACGGACGCCCGGCTGCGCGCCGCGCTGGCCGAGGAGATCACCGACGCCACGATCGTCATCGTGGCCCAGCGGGTGAACACGATCCGCGACGCCGACCGCATCCTCGTCCTCGACGAGGGCCGTGTGGTCGGCAGCGGCACCCACGGCGAGCTCATGACCAGCTGCCCGACGTACCGCGAGATCGTCCTTTCCCAGCTGACCGAACAGGAGGCCGCGGCGTGACCCCCGAGCGCGGAACCCTCACCACCAAGGAGGGCGCATGACCGCCCAGGCGCCCGAGCGCCGCCCCCAGCCCCGGTTCGGCCCCGGCGCCCGGATGATGGCCGGGCCTACCGAGAAGGCCCACGACTTCCGCGGCACGATCCGCCGCGTGCTGCAGCTGCTGCAGCCAGAACGGGCCCTGCTGATCGTCATCCTCGTCCTCGGCACGGCCAGCGTCGCGCTGACCGTGACCGGCCCCAAGATCCTCGGCCACGCCACCGACGTGATCTTCTCCGGCATCATCGGCGGCAGCCTGCCCGCCGGGATCACCAAGGAACAGGCCGTGGCCGGGCTGCGCGCCAGGGGCCAGGACACGTTCGCCGACATGGTGTCGTCCATGAACGTGGTGCCCGGCCACGGCATCGACTTCACCGAGCTGGCCCACGTCCTCGCCTGGGTCCTCGTGATCTACCTGCTGGCGGCGGGGCTCGGCATCGCGCAGTTCCGGCTCACCACGATCGTCGTGCAGCGGTCGGCGTCGCGGCTGCGCGAGCGGATCGAGGCCAAGCTGTCCCGGCTGCCGCTCAGCTACTTCGACGGCCAGCCGCGCGGCGAGATCCTCAGCCGGGCCACCAACGACACCGACAACATCGCCCAGACGCTGCAGCAGACGATGAGCCAGCTCATCACCTCGGTGCTGACGGTCGTCGCGGTGCTGGTCATGATGTTCCTCATCTCGCCGGTCCTGGCGCTCATCGCGCTCGTCACGGTGCCGGTGTCGGTCGTCGTCACGGCCACCATCGGCAAGCGCTCGCAGCCGCAGTTCATCAAGCAGTGGGCGTCCACGGGCAAGCTCAACGGCCACATCGAGGAGATGTACGGCGGCCACACGCTGGTCAAGGTGTTCGGCAGGCAGGACGAGGCCGCCGAGACGTTCGACCAGCACAACGACGCCCTGTTCAACTCGAGCTTCCGCGCCCAGTTCATCTCCGGCACCATCCAGCCCGCGATGATGTTCATCAGCAACATCAACTACGTGCTCGTCGCCGTGGTGGGCGGGCTCAAGGTCGCCTCGGGGTCGATCTCGCTGGGCGACGTGCAGGCGTTCATCCAGTACTCACGGCAGTTCAGCCAGCCGCTCACCCAGGTCGCCGGCATGGCGAGCCTCGTGCAGTCGGGCGCCGCCTCCGCCGAGCGGGTCTTCGAGCTGCTGGACGCGCCCGAGCAGTCGCCCGAGCCCGCCGAGCCCGCGCGTCCCGACCAGGTCAGGGGCCGGGTGGCGTTCGAGGACGTGTCCTTCCGCTACACCGAGGACCGTCCGCTGATCGAGAACCTGACGCTGACCGTGGAGCCCGGCCAGACCGTCGCCATCGTCGGCCCCACCGGGGCGGGCAAGACGACGCTGGTCAACCTCATCATGCGCTTCTACGAGGTGACCGGCGGCCGCATCATGCTCGACGGGGTCGACATCGCCCAGATGTCGCGCGAGGAGCTGCGCTCGAACATCGGCATGGTGCTGCAGGACGCCTGGCTGTTCGGCGGCACGATCGCGGAGAACATCGCCTACGGTTCGCAGGGCGCCACCCGCGAGCAGGTCGAGGCGGCCGCGGCCGCGGCCCACGTCGACCGCGTCGCGCACACGCTGCCCGACGGTTACGACACCGTCCTCGACGAGGAGGGCGCGACGGTCAGCGCGGGCGAGAAGCAGCTCATCACGATCGCCAGGGCGTTCCTGTCCGAGCCGGCCATCCTGATCCTCGACGAGGCGACCAGCTCGGTCGACACCCGTACGGAGGTGCTGATCCAGCGGGCGATGAACTCGCTGCGCGAGGGGCGTACGAGCTTCGTGATCGCACACCGGCTGTCGACGATCCGCGACGCCAGCCTGATCCTGGTCATGGAGAACGGGCGCATCGTCGAGCAGGGCACGCACGAGTCGCTGCTGGCCGAGGGCGGCGCCTACGCCCGGCTGTACTCGGCCCAGTTCACGGCCGCCGCCACCGACGTCGACTGACCCGCCCGGAGTTGTGCGGCTCGTCAGTGCCGGAGCCGCGCGGCTCCGGCACTGACGGTGGGCGCCGCTAGGGTGCGCTGTCATGGTCGGCCGATTATTCGTGTGGGCCGCCGCGGCGACGACCGCGGCGGCGCCCACGCTCTACTCCCAGTTCCTGTCCGGCGGCCCCACGTCGTACTTCTACGCGACCATGTTCTCGGGGTGGTGCGCCGGGCATGAGATCAACACCCTGCTGCGCCCCGCGATGGCGGTCGTGTCGTCCGTTCCGCTGTTCCGGTACGACGGCACGCCGCTGATCGTCCTCGCCTTCGCGCTGTGGTGGCTGAGCGACCGGCGCGGCAGACCGGGCCTCGGCCGGGCGGTCGCGCGCACGGCGGCCGGTGTGCTGATCTTCGTGTCGCTTCGCCTGCTCGTGCCGCTCCTGATCGACGCGGCGGCGGGGCCGCACTGCCTCGCCGCATGGGGGCCGGCGGAGCTGGTGAGCTTCACCGCGTACTGGCGGATCTACGAGCTGGTGCCGCCGATCCTCGTCCTCATCGCGGTACGGTCGCCCCGCCGCGCCTTCGTCCGGCGCGGACGCCCACTCCGGGTGACGGCCGCCGTCCTGACGGCTGCCGCGACGTTCCTGGTCGCGGCGCAGGCGGCCCCGAGCGGCCGGATCAGCACGGAGGGCGAGCTCGACTGCGCCGGTTTCGGCGACGGCACGGCCCGGCACCTGAGCCTGGCCGAGAAGACCTTCCTGTGCGACGTGCGCGGCCACAACGACTTCTACGGCCTGGGTGGCATCGAGATGTGGGCGCGGAGCTCCGACGCGGTGGTCCTCGCGCAGGGGCGACGGCTGTGCGCCCTGGCCCAGCGGTACGGCGGGAACCTCGACACGCCGCAGGTCAAGGACGCGCCGCACGGATCGCTGCGGAACGCGCTCGGACCACTGTGCCCGGCGGCGGCCGCGTGGCAGGTCAGGGAGGGCGAGCGCAGGCAGGCCGAGGAGCGGGAGTACTACGCCAAGGGGGAGCGGGCCTGCGCCGCGCACCCGGCGCACCGCCCCAGGATCAAGCCGGTACGTCAGCGCCGCACCACCATGTGGACCGAGTTCTGGGAGATCAACGCCTTCGACAAGGGCTTCGAGGAGACCATGCCGGACGAGACGCCGGAGCTGGTCGCCGATGTCGTCGGCAGCGCTCCGGGGATGCTGTCGTTCTGGGCCGCCCGCCAGACAGGGCACGCCTGCGTGACCGTCGAGTCCTACACCAGGCGGCCGCCCGTCGAGACCCGGCGCTGGAAGCAGGTGGTCGAGGTCGGCTACGAGAGCCCGACCGGCTCGCTGACCCTCCGCGACGGCATCGGGAACACGCTGGGCGGGCTCATCGCGGGCGGGCGTCCTGGCTCCTATCGGGTCCGCGTTCACCTGCGGGGCAGGGAGCTGGTCCAGGCTGTGCCGTGGCCGCCGGACGGCTCCGTGGAAATGCTGATCATGGTATACCCGGGCGAACGGAAGAGTTCCGTCATCTACCGATGAGGTGTTCCTTGCGACCGTTACCCGAAGAGAGCCAGTGGCAGCTGCTGACCGAGGCCGGGCTGCACGAGGACTTCCAGGCCATGTGGATCGGGAGCGACGACCTCGACGAGATCGCCGCCCGGCTCGGCCTCGACACCACCGGGGCCTTCGAGTGCGACCTGGCCACCGCGTTGCGCTGGCACGGCGCGGGGTCACACCCGTCCGTCTTCTGGTTCGGGCCGCACGCGCCCGGATGGACGGTCGTGCTGATGGTCGCGGGTGGGTTGCCCCTCTTCGAGCTGCCTGACGGCCGTGTGTTCACGTTCCGCTACCTGCGGGCGACCGGCGAGTTCCACGCCGTGCCCGGCCTGTACGACGCGGCTGGGCTCGACGACCTCGACCTCAAGGACCGGCACGGGGACGAGAGCGACATCGACCCGCACCTGGTCGCCGTCGGGCGGCTCACCGGCCGGTTCGTCGACCGTGCCTGGCTCGCGGAGCGGCGTACCCTCTGCCGGGGCTAGGCAGGTTCGGTACGAGGGGCGCCCGGATGCGCCCCTCGTACCTGTGACCAGCGACATGTCGAAATACGTCGTAAGCAGAGCTAATATTTCGGATATGAGTACGGCAGATGTGCCCGAGGCCTTCGCCGCCGTCATGGGCGGGATCAACCGGCTGGTCCGGCGCAGGCTGCGGCGTGACCTCACCGGCCCCCGCCTGCGCGGCGCGCAGGTCGAACTGCTGCGGCTGGTCTCCGACAGCCCCGGCATCAGCGTCACGGCAGCGGCCAAGGAGCTCTACCTGGCGGGCAACTCGGTCTCCACGCTCGTCAACCAGCTCACCGAGGCGGGGCTGCTGCGGCGCGAGACCCGCCCCGAGGACCGCCGCTCCGCCCGGCTGCTCGTCACGCCAGAGGCCGAGGAGCGATTGCGCGCCTGGCAGGAGCGCCGTACGGCACTCATCAGGGAACTCGTCGAACGGCTCGGCGACGACGACCAGGAGGCGCTCGCCGCCGCGCTCCCCGCACTGCGCAGGCTGGCCGACAGCCTGCGGGAAGAGGTGACGTCCGCATGACCGACGACAACACACCACCAGGACAGACACCTGCCGCGCTGACCTGTACCGGGCTGACCTACGCCTTCGGCGACGGCGCCAAGGCCGTCGACGGGCTCGACCTGTCGGTCGCGTCCGGCGAGGTGTTCGGGCTGCTCGGCCCCAACGGCGCCGGCAAGACCACCGCGATCCGCTGCGTGACCACGCTGCTGCCCGTGCCCGCGGGCATGGTGCGGGTCTTCGGGCACGACGTGGCCGCCGACCGGATGGGGGTGCGCCGCCTGCTCAGCTACGTGCCCCAGCAGCTGTCCGCCGACTCCAGCCTGACCGGCCGCGAGAACGTCTCGCTCTTCGCGCGCGTCTTCGACGTGCCCCGCAAGGAACGCGCCGGACGCGTCGCCGAGGCCCTGGAGGCCGTCGGCCTGACCGAGGCCGCCGACCGGATGGCGGGCACCTACTCCGGCGGCATGGTCCGCCGCCTGGAGCTCGCCCAGGCGCTGGTCAGCTCGCCGCGCCTGCTCATCCTCGACGAGCCCACGATCGGCCTCGACCCCATCGCCCGTACCAGCGTGTGGGAGCACATCATGGCGGTACGCGCCGCCAGCGGCATGACCGTCCTGGTCACCACGCACTACATGGACGAGGCCGAGCAGTACTGCGACCGGGTCGCGCTCATGCACAAGGGCCGGATCCGCGCGCTCGACACGCCGCACCGGCTCACCGACGACCTGCGCGAACGCCGCGGCGACGGCTCGTCGCCCACGCTGGAGGACGTCTTCCGCGACGTCGCAGGCAGCGGTCTCGACGAAGAAGGAGGGGAGTTCCGCGATGTCCGCCGTACCCGCCGCACCGCCGCCCGTGTCGGCTGAGGCCGGGCAGGGGCTGCTGTTCGTCCCGCCGCGCGCGCGGCCCGCCTGGCGGCTGATCCCGGCCAGGGTCGTCGCGATGTGCGTGGTGGAACTGCAGAAACTCCGCCACGACCGCACCGAGCTGTACACCCGCGCGATCCAGCCCGCGCTGTGGCTGGTGATCTTCGGGGAGACGTTCAACCGGCTCAACGTCATCCCGACCGGCGGCATCCCGTACCGCGACTACCTGGCCCCGGGGATCATCGCCCAGTCGACGATGTTCATCGCGATCTTCTACGGCATTCACATCATCTGGGAACGCGACTCCGGCGTGCTGACCAAGTTGCTGGTCACGCCGACCCCGCGGGCCGCGCTGGTCACCGGCAAGGCGTTCGCGGCCGGGGTGAAGGCGATGGTGCAGGCCCTGGTGGTGCTGGTCATCGCCGCGCTCCTCGGCGTGACGCTCACCTGGCAGCCGCTGCGCCTGGTCGGGATGCTCGCGGTCGTGGTGCTCGGCTCGGCGTTCTTCTCCTGCCTGTCGATGACCATCGCCGGGATCGCCCGTACCCGTGACCGGCTGCTCGGCATCGGGCAGGCCATCACCATGCCGCTGTTCTTCGCCTCCAACGCGCTCTACCCGACCGCGTCCATGCCGAGCTGGCTGCAGGTGATCAGCGCGATCAACCCGCTCAGCTACGAGGTGAGCGCGCTGCGCGGGCTGCTGCTCGGCACCCCCACGAACCTGCCGCTCGACTTCGCGGTGCTGGTCGTGGCCGCGGCCCTCGGCATCGCGGCCGCCTCGGCGCTGCTCGGTCGGCTCGCCCGCTGAACCGTTGGGCCGTGGCTCCCGCCACGGCCCAACGGGCGTCCGTCAGAGGTTCAGGCCCACCAGCAGCGGGTCGTGGTCGGACGAACGGTACGGGTCGGGCGCGTACAGGTACGGCGGGTTGAACTCGGTGTTGTAGTCCATGAACCGGCCCTCGTCGGCGTTGACGTGCCAGATCGTCGCGCCGGTCACCAGCTTGCGCAGGTCCTTTCCGGCCAGGGCGTGGTCCAGCTCGCCGGACAGGCCGTCGAAGACGTAGCTGTAGCGGTCGTCCTTGGCGACGTACTTCTTGCTGAGGCTCGTCAGGCCGCCGTCCTCGAAGGCGCGGATCGGGTCCTCCTCGCCGTAGGCGTTGATGTCGCCGACGACGAGCACGTTGTCCAGCCTCAGACTGTCGACGAGGCTCAGCACCGCCTTGGCCTGCTTGACGCGCTTGGCGTTGTAGCAGCTCTGGCCGTCGCCCTGGTCGGCGTCGGGGCCGGTGGCGGGCCCGTCGGCGTCGCTGCAGCCCTTCGACTTGAAGTGGTTGACGATGATCGTGAAGCTCTTGCCGTTCTTGCCGGTCTTACGGAAGGTCTGCACCAGCGGCGGACGGTTGAAGATCGGGTCGGACGACGAACGCGCCTCACCGACCGGCGACACCGCGGCCGGCTTGTAGATCAGCGCGGTCTGGATGGCGTCGGTGCCGGGCAGGGGGTGGCCGACCGCGCGGTACGTGCCCGCGCCGGCCTTCGCGTTCAGCGCGTCCACCAGGGCGTTCAGTGCGACGTCGCCGTTGCGCTCGACCTCCATCAGCCCGGCGACGTCCGGGTTCAGCGTGAGGATGTTGGCGACCAGCTTGGCGAGCTGGCGGTCGCGCTCGGCGGCGGTGGTCGCGCCACGCGAGCCGAGCGTGGTGAACCAGTTGAGCGTGTTGAGGCCGGCCACCCGCACGTCGCCGCCGACCTTGCGCGGGGCGGCCGGGCGCGGGTTCTTCGGCCGGAAGACGACCGGCTGCGTCGGCTGGACGCGGTAGAGGTCGAAGCCGTAGGTGAGCACGCCGGTCAGCTTCGCGACCTCGTCACCGATCCGGACGGAGTCGGACCCCTCGGTGCGGTACGGCAGCGTGGCCGGGTTCTGCGCGGTGGAGGCGTCGTCCAGCAGGATCTTGCGCCGCGCGTCCTTCTCGGTGTCCACGCCCGCGCGGTCGGTCGGCTGCCAGAGCCGGCCGCCCTCGGCGAGGGTGATCTCGCCGTACCGGCCGAGGTTGTAGATCTCGGACGCGGCCAGCTTGTCCTTGAACGTGACGAGCATGTTCTCGTAACGCTCGAACGTGACGCCCTTGGGCAGCGGCAGGTCCACCTTGACGGGCTTCACCGGCTTGGCGGCGCCGCAGACGTCCACCTTGGTGGCGGGCGAGATCTCGGTCAGGCCGTTGAACTCGATCGCCTTGCCCGAGACGAGCACCCGGTCACCGGTGCGCACCGGCGCTGACGAGAACACGAACAGGCCCTCGGAGGTCGCCGGGTCACGGTCGGGCGTGCCGCTCTGCACGGAGAAGCCGCCGAGCCGGCCGCTCGCCTGGAAGGCGCCCGTGACGACGCCCTCGATCCTGACGTCCTGCCCGGCGACGGGGCTCGCGTCGCCGCTGCCCTGCACCTGCGCGATGGTGTGCGTGGCCGCGGTGTCGCACGTGGGGTCCGGCGTGGGGTCCGGCGTCGGGGTCGGGGTGGGCGTGGGGTCCTCGCCGCCGCCCTCGCAGGGCGCCGCCGGGGTGGCGCTGTTGCGCGGGGACGGGGCGGCGACCTCGAAGTCGGCGCCGTTGTCGTCGGTGTCGGCGCAGCCGCCGTTCCTGCGGATCGCGGCGGTGGTGTTGCTCAGACCGGGCGCGGCGCCGCCCTCGGAGAAGTTCGCGGTGCCGAACCCGACGAGGTCGGCGACGAGCGCGAGCTGCTCGGGCGTGCAGGCGGTGGTGGAGCCGTTGCAGGCCAGGCCGTCGGCCGAGCGGACGAGGGCCATCTTGCCCGCCGTGGCGCTGACGTTGATGCCGCCGGTGGTGTCGGGCGCGGGCAGCGGCGTGCCGGGGTTGGCGCCCGCCGCGAGCTGGACGAGGTGGTACCGGCCCGGGGCCAGGGTTCCGGACAGGCTCGTCCGGTTGGCGGCGAAGTTCCCGGTGCCGGTGGCGCTCGTGTACTGCACCGACCAGCCGTCCAGCGAGACGGGGGCGCCGCCGCGGTTGAAGAGCTCGACGTAGTCGTTGGCGAAGGGGGCGCCGGAGTTCCCGCCGCCGCCGTACACCTGACTGATGACGACCGTGCCCGCCGCGGCCGTGGCGGGGGCGGAGGGGAGGGCCGCGATCGTGCCGGCGGAGACGCCGGCGGTGGCGAGGATCGCGAGTGCTCGTAATGCACGCATTGCCCGAGAGTAAAGGGAAGGCCCTCCCTTTTCGCTAGCAACTTTGTTGATGTCCTATGAATTCGGGATGTATTGCCGAAGTGGCAAGGGAATTACCGGGATCGCGGCGGTCCGCGACATCGTGGAGACACGTGCTTCCAAGGAGGACTCATGAACCATCGGCTGGTGCCGACACCGGCGGGCCGGATCCATCTGGTCGAGCAGGGCGAAGGGCCGCTCGTGCTGCTGGTGCACGGCTTCCCCGAGTCCTGGTACTCCTGGCGCCACCAGCTTCCCGCGCTGGCCGCCGCCGGCTACCGGGCCGTGGCCGTGGACGTGCGCGGGTACGGCCGCTCGTCCAAGCCCGGCGAGGTGGCCGCCTACCGGATGCTGGAACTGGTCGAGGACAACGTCGCCGTGGTACGCGCGCTCGGCGAGGAGACGGCCGTCGTCGTCGGCCACGACTGGGGCTCGCCCATCGCCGCGAACAGCGCGCTGATCCGTCCGGACGTGTTCACCGCCGTCGCGCTGCTCAGCGTTCCCTACAGCCCGCCCGGCGGCTCCCGTCCCACCGAGGCGTTCGCCCGCATGGGCGGCGACGAGGAGTTCTACATCAGCTACTTCCAGGAGCCCGGCCGGGCCGAGGCCGAGATCGAGCCGGACGTGCGCGGCTGGCTGGCCGGCATCTACGCGGCCCTGTCGGCCGACACCATGCCGGGCCCCGACCGGCCCGCACCCGGGTTCGTGGCCCGCGGCGGCAGGATGCGCGACCGGTTCCCCGCCGGGCGCCTGCCCTCCTGGCTGAGCGAGGACGATCTCGACGTCTACGCCGCCGAGTTCGAGCGCACCGGCCTGAGCACGGCGCTGAACCGTTACCGCAACATGGACCGCGACTGGGAGGACCTCGCCCCCTGGGACGGCGCCCCTGTCGTCCAGCCGTCGCTGTTCATCGGCGGTGCCAAGGACGCCACCACCCTGTGGCTGTCGCGCGCGATCGACGCCCACCCCACGACCCTGCCAGGCCTGGTCGCCTCCCACCTGCTCGACGACTGCGGCCACTGGGTCCAGCAGGAACGGGCCTCCGAGGTCAACCGGCTGCTGATCGGCTGGCTCGACGGGCTCAAGCGCTAGGCAGCGCGCTCTCGTACGAGACGCCGGTGAGGCGTTCGGAGGCCTCCCACAGCAGCCGCGCCGTGACGGTGTCGCCAAGTGCGGGGTCGCCGGTGCGCAGCCGCAGCCCGGCGGCGTCGGCCCGGCGCTGGAGTTCGAGCGCGAAGTACAGGACGGCCCGCTTGGCCACCGCGTACGTGAACATGGGCGCGTAGCCGCGCTCGGCGTTGAGGTTGTCCAGGTCGAAGCGGGCGTAGCGCTGCGCGAGGCTGGTGAGGGCGACCACCCGTGGGCCGGGCGCGGCGAGCAGGTGGGGCAGCAGCAGGCCGGTCAGCGGTGTCAGCGCTTGGCGATCATGGCAATGCCCGTACGCGGCGGGGGAGCGGGCCGAGGTGGTGGGGGAAACGGTGGCGCAGCGCGCCGGCGGCGACCGCGGCCAGCGCGACGAGGCCGGCGCCGACCAGCAGCGCCGGACGGTAGCCGGAGCGCAGCAGCGGGGTCACCACCACGGGGCCGAGGATCTGCCCGACGCTGTAGCCGGTCGTGAGGATCGCGACCGCACGCGGCACCCGCAGGTGCCCGCCGGCGGCCAGGGCCAGCGTCGCGACGCCGAGGAACGTGGCGCCGAACAGCGCCGCCGAGACCAGCGCGGGCACGACCCCGCCCACCAGGACCGGCAGCGCGATGCCTGCGGCCTGCACGGCGAGCGCCGCCACGAGCAGGGCGGGCCGCGACCACGTACGGCTCAGCCACGCCCACAGCGCCGACGACGGCAGCGCGGCGACCCCGGCGAGCACCCATGCGAGGCCGCCCGCCGGGCCGGGCGCGCTCTGCTCGATCGCGGTGACGAGGAACGTACCGGCGATGATGTAACCCGTCCCCTCCAGGGTGTAGCTGACCAGCAGCACGCCGAACCACCGCCGGCCGGGCGGGGGCGCGCCCCTGTCCAGCCCTCGCCGCTCCACCCGCGGGGACGGCGCCGTGCCCTCACCCAGCCCTCGCCGCCCCACCCGTGGGGGCGGCGTCGCGGCCCCGCCCAGCCGCCAGGCCGGCACCGACAGCAGCGCGGTGAGCGCCGCCGTGGCCCACCACGCCTGCTGCCAGGTGCCGACGTCTCGCAGGACCAGCACCAGGACACCCGACAGGGCGATCCCCGCGCCGATGCCGCCGAACGCCCACCCGGTCAGGTGGTGCGCGTGGCCCCGCAGCCCGGCGAGCATCGCGTCGGCCGCGACCACGAAGATCAACGCGCTCACGACGCCGGCGACCAGGCGCAGCGACGCCCAGGCGGGGCCGCCGTGCACGGCCGGCATCAGGACCAGCGTGGCGACGAGGATGACCAGCGACGAGCGCAGCGCCCGCCGGGAGGCGAACACGCCGGGGGCGACGATCGCGGCCACCGCGCCGAGCAGGTACCCGACGTAGTTGGCGGTGGCCAGGTCAGCGCCCGTCTGCGGCGACAGCCCGGCCTGCGCCTGCATCAAGGGCAGGATCGGGGTGTAGACGAAGCGGCCGACGCCCATGCCGGCGGCGAGCGCCGCCGCGCCCTGCCCGACGACCCGCCACGCCTGTCCTGAGCCGCTCACCGGCCTCCGTCGACGCGCACGACGACCCCGGTGACGAGCTCGGCGGTCTCGAGGTGGACGATCGCGTCGACGACGTCGCCGTCCCCGGGCGCGTGTGCCGGGGTGACCGCGTTGACCCGGATGTCCTGGGAGGCGTACTCGGCGGCCAGCGATCTGGTGACCGCGTCGAGACCGCCCCTGGTCAGCGACGCCAGCGCCGACGGCAGCCCGTTGTCCCTGCTCGCCGTGACGGTGACCAGATGCCCGCCCCCGTGGGTGAGCATCACGTCGATGGCCCGCTGGGAGATCTCGAAGAACCCGCGCAGGTTGACGCCCGTCACGCGGGCGTAGTCGTCCTCGGTGTACTCGGTGAACGGCTTGGCCACGAAGACGCCCGCATGGTTGACCAGGGTGTCGACGCGGCCGAACGCGCTGACCGCCTCGCCGATGGCGTTCGCCCGGACGGCGGGGCAGGCGATGTCGCCGGCGACCGTCCTGACCATCGGGTCGGTGGAGGGGGCGATCGAGCGCGCGTTCGCGACGACCGCGTAGCCGAGCTCGCGGTACGCGGACACCAGCGCCGCGCCGACGCCCTCGGACGCTCCCGTGATCACGACAACCTTGGGTGTGTTCATGGCTCTCTTCCGGCTGTTCGGTGGTGCCTGTACTGCCAGGGTGCGTGGAGTGGCCGCGACGGCGCCACGACCGGTTTCCTCCCGGCTGGTAGGCCGAAACTCCCACCGCACTACGATGGGCAGGTGGAGCTACGCCAGCTGCGATATTTCGTCGCAGTGGCCGAAGAGCTGAACTTCGGCCGTGCGGCCGCCCGGCTGCGCATCGCGGGCCCGTCGCTCTCCCAGCAGATCAAGGCACTCGAACGAGACCTCGGCGTACGCCTCTTCGACCGTGACCGCCGCTCGGTCACGCTGACCGCGTCAGGGCAGGCGCTGCTCGCCCCCACCAGGGCGCTGCTCGGCCGGGCCGACGACCTGCGTCGTCAGGCGGCCGGCATGGCCGAGGGAGAGCCGGTACGGCTCGGCTACGTCAACTGGAGACCGCCCGACCTGGTCGCGCGCGTGTCCGGCGTCGCGCCCCTGCACCTCGACACGTGGGTGATGCCCTCCCACGCGCAGGCCGCGCGGGTCGCCGACGGCAGCATCGACCTGGCCATCTGCTGGGTGCAGGACGACGACCTGGCCGCCCACGACCTGCAGGCCCGGCTGCTCGGCGTCGACCGGCTCTTCGCCGTCTCCACCGGCGCCGACGCGTCCGAGGTTCCCGCCAAGGACACGCTGGTGCTGCTGGACGCCGACACGGCGGGCTGGGACTCGTGGAACCGGTACGCCGAGGAGTTCGCCCGGGCCACCGGGGCCGCGATCGTGCGCATCACCGGCGGGGGCGTCACCGGCCCCGAGTTCTTCGACCACGTGCGCCGGCTGCGCCGTCCCGTGCTCAACAACCCGAAGGGGCAGACCATGCCGGTGCCGCGCGACCTGGTCAAGCGCCCGATCATCGACCCGGCGCCGTACTGGACGTGGGCGCTCGTCTCCCGTCGCGCCGAGACGCGCCCGGCCGTGCACGCCGCGATCGAGGCCCTGACCCGCGACACCGCCCCCCTCGATCTCGACCCGGCCACCACCTGGCTCCCCGCCGCCGACCCGTTCCGCCAGGGTGCTTATGGTGGAAAGAGCGTCATCAAGCCGATTCGAGAGTCTCGGAGGAGGCCGCGATGAGGGAGCAGTTCATCTGGGTGACGACGCGCCGTATCAGGCCCGGCACGCTGGAGGAGTTCGAACGGGCCTGGCGCCCGGAGCCGTGCCCGCAGGGTCTGCGCCAGGCGTACGCGTACTGGTCGGAGGACGGGCAGGAGATCACCGGGGTGTCCTTCTGGGACTCCAAGGAGGACTGCGACGCCTGGCGGAACTCCGACTCCGAGATGCGCCGGCGCGAGGCCATGGAGCCGTACGTCGTCGAGGAGAAGGAAGGCTTCTACCGGGGACGCGAGCTCGCCATCCCGGTGCGGTGAACTCCGGAAAGCGGCAGGCAACCAGCGTGTAAGAAGGCATCACCACAATGGCCGCATGACTGGTTTCCCTGCTTTACGTCCTGTCACACCGGTCCGGCGCGGCGCCGTCCTCGGTGTCCTGCTGATGGCGGTCGTCGGCTGCGGCATGGTCGGTGGTGACACCGGAGCCGGCGACACCGCGCCGGCCGATGTGACCAGCAGCGTCACCGCGCCCCCGAAACCCAGGATGGAATCCGACGCGCAGTCGAACGCGTCCCCGCCCGCCGCGGATCAGGGCGGCGGCGACGCGCCCGCCGCCGAGGAGAACTCGTCCCCGGTCGAACCGGGCGGGGTGCTGGCCGACGGCAGCACGGTCGCGGCCGAGCTGACCCGCGCCGGACAGAAGGACACGTTCACCCTCGACCTGGGCGACGCCAGGGAGTTCTACGTCACCGACATGCACGGCGACGGCATCCAGCTGCAGGTGTTCTCCGAGGCGGACGGCCGGCCGCTCGGCCCTTCGAGCATCGCTCTGAGCTTCGGCACCTCCGTCGTCAAGCTGACCAAGGCGGGCGGCCACCGGCTGGAGGTCTGGGGCGAGACCGGCGTCATCGGCGCCTACAGCTTCAGGATCGCGACCGTCAAGGTCCGTACGTTCCCGGCGGCGATCGGGCTGCAGATCGGCGAGGGAAGCCCGGACGGGGCGGGGCGGCTGGACGTCGCCGGACGGATCGACCGTTTCGAGTTCGCCGCGGACGGCGCCACGGCCATCAAGGTCCTCGGCGGCGCCGGGGCCTGCGAGGCCATCGAGATGGAGCTGGTCGACGCTGCCGAGCGGAGCGTGGCCACCGCCCGACAGCCGTTCCCGCTGTGCGGCTACGAGTTCGACCTCCCGCTGTCGAACGGCGACGGCCGTTACGCGCTGATCGTCCGGTCACCCACGGCGAAGACCGGCGCGTACTCCTTCCAGATCACCCGAGCCGCCTGACGGTTCATGGGCGGCGCAGGTTGCCGCGGAACTCCAGCGCGCCCGCGCCCTCCTGCGCCCTGAGGTCGAGGGTGTCGGGGGTGGCGAGGGTGAGGGTCATGTCCCCGCCCACGCACGTGCCCTGCTGCAGGACGGTCAGTTCGAGCGCGGGGCCGGTCCTGACCCGCGTGAGGGTGACCTGCTGCTCGCAGTCGCCTTTCCGCCAGGTGCCGGTGTCCTGGCCCGGCGGCAGGGTCAGGGTGACGTCGGACGTGTCCTGGCGCGCGTCGTTCGTGGTGACCTGGCCGGTCCATGTCCCCCCGAAGGCCGTGGGGACGCCGCCCGCCGGGCCGGACGGCGACGCCTCGGTGGCGGACGCGCCGGGCCCGGTGGTGGAAGCGCCGGGTTCGGCTGCGGCTGAGGTGGACGCGTCGGGCTCGGCGGTGGTGCCGCTGGCGGGTGTGGTGGCGGGGTCCGCGAGGGCGGGGGTGGTGGTGGGTTGCGGTCGCGCCGTCGTACCGAGGCCGCCGAACCAGCCGGTCGCGTACAGCACGCCGGCCGCCACGACCGCCGCGACCGCGACGGCGGCCACCGGGACGGCCGGCCGCCGCGCCCTCCGCACCGGAGGCGGCGCAGGAGCGGGCGCCGTCCAGTCAGGTGGAAGGTACGCGGTGGGGACCGGCCCCACACCGGGCACCGTGACGGTCGCGGCTCCTGGATCGACCAGCCGCATGAGGAGCGCACGAGAAGTGGGACGCCTCCCCGGGTCCTTCGACAGGCACACGGCCAGGGTCTCGCGCAGACCCGGCGGAACGGCCGACAGATCGGGTTCCTGGTTGAGGATGCGGTGGAAGACCGCCGCGACGGTGTCGCTGCCGAACGGCGGACGTCCGGTCGCCGCGAAGACCATGGTCGCGGCCCAGGCGAACACGTCGGCCGCCGGGGACCCGTGCTCGCCCCTGAGCTGCTCGGGGGCCATGTAAGGGGGAGTGCCCGACAACGCCGACGTCACCGTACCGGCGTCGAGCGGCCGGGCGATGCCGAAGTCGACCACACGCGGGCCGTCGGGCCCGAGCAGGACGTTGGCCGGCTTGAAGTCGCGGTGGACGACCCCGGCGCCGTGGATGGCGGCGAGCGCGGAGGCCGTGCCGACCGCGAGCCGTTCGAGATCACCGTCGCGCAGCGGCCCGCCGCCGCGCACCCGCTCCTGCAACGACGGGCCGGCCACGAACTCGCTCACCACGTACGGGACGGGCCCGTCGATGTCGGCCCCGAGCACCCGGGCCGTGCAGAACGGCGCCACCCGGTGCGCGGCCTGCAGTTCCCTGACCAGCCGGCGCCGGTTGTCGGGATCGCCGCCCCCCTTGAGCACCTTGACGGCAACCCGCTCACCGGACGGGCCGCGCCCCTCGTAGACGACCCCCTGCCCACCCTCGCCAAGACGCGCGACGATCACGAAGCCCCCGAGCGAACGGGGATCCCCCGGCTCCAGCGGACCGGCCATGAGCTCCTCCACGCACCTGGGGCTACCGAGCACCGTGCAGAGATCCTAAGCCGCAACCTCCACCCCCGCCCCGCCTTCAGGGCGTCCGCGAGGCCGGGCGACCCGGCGGGCCGCACCTGCGACGTAGCTGTTTCTCCTCATGGCCCCACGCTGAGGCGAAAGCGGACTGGTAATCCGGTCCACTTTCAGAAACCACTTCCCGGTACGCGAACCGCGAGCGCCTGCTTTCCGTACGTCCTGGCGACGGCGAACCCTCGATCCGGGACGGCCCATGCTCTTGCGTTATGAACCTCGGCCGACGCGTACTGGTAGCGGAGACAATGCCCGCATGCCCCATCGTGCTGGAGACCCGTGATGAGCTTTCCAGTACCCGAACCTCTTCCCAGCCCGTCCCCCACGCCGCAGCAGCCGCCGGTCCGCCCGCCCGCCCCTTCCACGCCGCCGCCCGACACCACCGGCGACCCCGACCCTGCGCGCCCGTCACTGACTCCCGCACCCCCGAACTGGGACTACTCCGGCATCACCCCGTCGGAGATGACCCGCTTCGAACGTGACCTCAGCCGCGCCGAGGACGTGCTCCGCGCCCACGAGCCGCGGCTCCGCCAGGCCCTCGACCAGGTACGGCTCGACACCTCCGCGCTCGCGGCCCTGCGCGAGATGGGCAACTGGATCAGCGCCAAGCGTCCGGAACTGCGGCGCCGCAACGAGACCATCCAGTCGCTGACGACGACGTGGGGCGCCGACGCCCCCGACATGGCGCCCTTCGACGAGGCTCTCTACAACCGCGCCTCCAGCAGCCCCGACGTCTACGCCGCCGCCACCCGGCTGGCAGAGACCGCGACCACCGGCGAGGTCGACGAGAAGACCCTCGCCGCGTTGGAGCAGCGGATCGGCGAACCCGCCTTCGCCACGCTGCTCATGAACGCGCTCGGCGCCGAGACGTACCGGAAGGTGATGGCGAGGACGGTGCGCGGCGACGAGGAGCTGCAACGTCTCCAGGTCGCGCTCAGCAAGGCCCTCGGCACGGCAAGCTCCCGCCTGGACGCCGGCTGGCGCGCGGAGCTGACCTCCGGCCTGGTCCAGTGGGACCATCAGGCGCTCGCGAAGGCGATCGCGCACGGCACGTTCGAGCCGGCGTTCCTGCTGCAGGTGGCCAGGGCCGTCGACGCCCACGACCGCAGAACCCCGTTGGAGGGCGGAACGGTGTTCCGCGACCCGCACCACGATCCGATCGTGGACATGATGCGGGCGCTGGGCCGCAATCCCGAGGCCGCCCAGGACTTCTTCGCCAAGGACCCGACGGCGCTCGGACGCTACCTGACCGAGCGTCCCACGGTGAACGGCCAGGACGAGCTGGGCAAGGCACTGGAGGCGGCCATCACGGTCTTCCGGGACAGGGAGGGCACGGTGGACAATCCGTCGCGCGGTTTCGTGTCCGCCGAACTGGCTTCGGAGTTCGTGGAGTTGCAGCGCAAGCGGATCAGCGCGGGCAAGGAGTCGGCGGTTCCAGCCGCTACGACCGCGCTCATCCTCGCCGCCTACATGCCTGACTCGTCCTTCGTCTCGGACAGGTCGGGGCTGAGCGGGTCCCGCGTACGTCTCAACCAGCCCGCGCACTGGCCGCCGGACGAGCCGTGGGGTGCTCAGTTCCGCACCGAGGACGTGCGAAAGGTCATGGCGGAGGTGTTCGAGGACGACCCCGACTCCGTCGTGACGCTCATGGCGGCCCAGACCGTGTGGTCGCAGAGGCTGCTCGACCACAACGCCGCGAGCGGCGACCGCGACGCCTTCGTCGCCGCCGCGAAGCAGGTCGGCTCAGGTTTCGGCCTGGTCACCGACGCGACGGGCCTCGCCGGCATAGCCAAGGGAGAGGAACTGGACGAGGCGCAGGAGCGGAAGGTCAAGGCGGTCATGGCGGTGGTCAACACCGGGCTGGCCATCCCGCAGACGGCCGGCTGGCCCGTCACGGCCGGTGTCGTGGGCGCCTGGACGGGCCTGGTCGAGGACAGCGCCAAGACCGAGCTCAACAAGGACGATGCGACGTACGAGGCCAACAGGACCAAGACCAGGTCGGAGTTCCTGGCCACCCAGCTCATCGCCCAGGCCATGTTCGACCACGGGCACTTCGGCGAGGAGGGACGTCGCCCGTTGAGCTTCATCAAGCCCGACGGTTCCCTGATGACGCTGGGGGAGATGACACCGGAGGGCGCCGTCGTACATCCGCATTTCGAAAGTTACGAGAACTGGATCGCGGACGATCACAGGGGCACGATGTGGAAGCAGTCGAAAGAGGGCCTGATCAGCGCTTACGACCGAGCCTTCAGCGAGTACAAATGAGGATTCTGGCCGCGACGGGGGTGGTCCTGGTACTGACCGCCTGCACCACACCGCCGGAGCCACCCGTCGACAGGACCCCGCTGCCGACGGTCGCCGCGCCGCCCTACGCCTGCGACCACATTCCTCTCAGGGCGGTCGAGCTGATGACGGGCGTGCGCGATCCGATCGTCATCGGCGACTTCGACATGACCTTCAGCAAGGGGCTGGGAGTCGGTGGATGCGCGTTCTACGAGCGCGCGGGCGACAGGAAGAAGCTGCTCGACGTCGATCTCACTCCGAAAGGCGGGGAGGAGATGGTCCGGGCCCAGATCGCGGCCGGTGACATGCAGCTGCCCGAGATCGTCCCTGGGGGCATCGGGTTCTACACGCAGGGTGGAACCGTGGAGGAGGACAGGACGATGGCCGGGGCGGTGCTCGTGAGGGGCAAGGCTCAGCTGTTCGTCGGGATGTCGCGAGGCGTCGAGGGACGGGACAACGCGGCCGACGTCATCGCCCTCATGAAGCTGATCGCGCCCAAGCTGATCACCGACGCCACCGCGCCCGGCAAGAAGAAGGGCTGAGCATGGCGGCGATGGTGGCCAACCCGCTGCACGAGGCGCTGCAGAGCGCGCTGCGCGCGGTCGGCCCGATGGTCGAGGAGATCAGCAGTGGCATCGACACGCCGTACCGGCAGTTCCGGAGCGGAACGGTGTGGACGGGCCCGACGGCGAAGCTGTTCGCCGAGCAACTCGCCCAGCTCAGGTCGCGCGTGCGCGCGTCGGGCGAGGGGATCGTCGCCGATTTGCAGGCCCAGCTGGGCCGCACACCCGCCCAGGTCACCGAGGAGGAGGCCGCGGAGATCAGACGAAGGTACGGCTTCCCCTGACGCGGGTGGGGCTCCGGCTGCCCCGCCGCTGCCCGATCCGGGGTTCGGGGGATGGTGGGCGGGTAGAGGGGGTCCGTGGCCGAGGTGTGGTTCTCGTCGGCGGTTGAGCTCGTGGAGCGGCTGCGGCGGCGGGAGGTCAGCGCCGTCGAGGTGCTCGACGCCCATGCCGAGCGGATCGCGCGGTACAACCCCTCGCTCGTCGCCGTCGTCTCGGCGGACCTCGACCGGGCGCGGCAGGCCGCCGCGGAGGCGGATCGGCGGCTCGCCCGGGACGGCACGGCGGGCCCGCTGCACGGTGCCCCCATGGTCCTGAAGGACGGGCACGACGTCGCCGGGATGCGCACCACCCTCGGCACCGACGTCTACGACCGCGTGCCGGACCAGGACGGCACGGTCGCCGCCCGGCTCCGCGCAGCAGGGGCGATCATCGTCGGCCACAGCAACGTCCCGCCGTTCCTCGCGCAGTACCGTACCGAGAACGAGATCTTCGGGCGCAGCGGCAACCCGTGGGACCCGCGCCGCACGCCCGGCGGCTCCAGCGGCGGCGGCGCGGCGGCGGTCGCGGCGGGGCTGGCCGCGGCCGACGTCGGGTCCGACTACGGCGGCTCGCTGCGGCTGCCGCCGCATTTCTGCGGTGTGTACGGGTTGATGGCGACCGAGCGTCGGGTGCCGGCCACCGGGTTCTGGCGTCCGCTGGACGGCAGGGCGCGCACGACCCGGATCCTCATGTCGTTCGGGCCGATGGCCAGGGACGTGGCAGACCTTGATCTCGTCCTGCGCGTGATCGCCGGACCTGACGGGCGCGACGGCGAGGTGCCGCCGGTGCCGCTGTGCGAGCGCCGGAGCGTCGCGACGGCCGGGTTGCGGCTGGCCGTGGCGCCGGCGCTGCCGGGCGCGGAGGTCGCGGCCCCGCTGCGGGCGCAGGTCGAACGGGTCGCGGTGCGGGCCTCGGACGCCGGGGCTCACGTGACGGAACGGCTGCCGAAGGTCGACTGGGGCCAGCAGCGGTTCTCCGGCGAGCTGATGAGCGCGGCCACCGCGGTGTTCGACCCCGACGCGGTGCTGCCCGACGCGCACCGCGAGCTCGCCTGGTATCTGCGGGTGCTCGACCGGCGTGACCGGTTCAGGGCGGCCTGGCACGACTTCTTCGCCGAGTACGACGCGCTGGTCACGCCACCGGGGACGACCACCGCGTTCGTGCACGACAGCATGGCGGACGAAGGACAGGAACGGCAGCTGGTGTTCGCGAACTTCGCGGGGCTGCCGGTGCTGACCGCGCCCGCGGGCCACGACGGGGCGGGCCTGCCGATCGGCGTGCAGATCGTCGGGCCGCCCTGGTCGGAGGTCAGGCTGGTCGAGATCGCGCACGCGCTGGAGGAGTCGGGCATCCTGCCGGGCTTCACCCCGCCGCCCGGCTACTGACGGTCACTCTCCCGTACGGGCGGCGGTGGTGAAGACGTGCCGGTAGCGGCTCGGCGGGATGCCGAAGCGCCGGGTGAAGGTACGGCGGAACGTCTCAGGGCTGCCGAACCCGGTGAGCTGCGCCGTCTCGGTCACGTTGTAGCCGGAGTCGAGCAGCGACTTGGCCGCTTCCAGGCGGGTCTCCTCGATGAAGCGGGCCGGTGAGGTGTTGAGCTCGTCCGTGAAGAGCCTGCCGAGGTGCCGCGCGCTCACCATGGCGAGCGAGGCGAGCGAGGCGACCGTGTGGTCGGCGCCCGGGTCGGAGACGACGGCGTCGACGGCGGCGCGCAGGGCGCGCCGGCGCGGCACGGGCGCGCGCAGGGGCGCGGAGAACTGCGACTGTCCGCCCGGCCGCTGCATGTAGACGACCAGGCTGCGGGCGACCGCGCGGGCGAGGTGAGGGCCGTGGTCGGCCTCCACGAGGGCGAGCGCGAGGTCGATGCCGGATGACACGCCCGCCGAGGTGTACACCCCGCGGTCCGCGACGTAGAGCGAGTCGGGCTGCACGTCGATCGTCGGGTAGGCACGGGCCAGCGTCTGCGCGTGCTGCCAGTGCGTGGTGGCCCGGCGTCCGTCGAGGAGGCCGGCCGCGGCCAGGACGAACGCCCCCGTGCACACGGACGCCACCCGCCCGGCGCGCGAGGCGAGGCGGGCCGCGCTGTCGCGCAGTTCGGGCTCGATCGGCCGGTTGACGAGCCGGTCGCCGCCGGCCACGACGAGGGTGTCGCAGGGCTCGTCGGTGAGCGCGTCGCCGCCGACCGGCAGGACGACGCCGACGGACGTGCTGACGGCGACGCCGCGGGGCGACACCTGCCGCACCCGGTAGGCGGCACCGTGCTGGTTGGCCTCGGTGAACACCTCCGCGGGGCCGGAGACGTCGAGGAGCTTGACCCCGTCGAAGACGAGGAAGGTCACGGTATGTCCGTCCACGTTTTCCAGGATATGTCCGAAATTGTGGGATCCATGTCCAGGGGGACCGTGCGGCGGGGGCCTCCCACGGCGGACGCTGGAGCCATGGCTGAAACCATCGCAGGGATCACGATTCCCGACACGAAGCTCGTCCGTGAGGTGACGGAGTACATCCGCGACACCGAGGACGACCTGCTCTACCACCACTCCCGCCGCGTGTTCCTTTTCGGGGCGCTGCAGGGCAGGGTCCGCGGGCTGCGTCCCGACCTCGAACTCCTCTACACCGGCGCGATGTTCCACGACATCGGCCTGACCGAGGGCTACCGCGAGTCGCACCTGCGCTTCGAGGTCGACGGCGCCAACGCGGCCCGCGACTTCCTGCGGCAGCGTGGCGTCACCGACGGCGACGTCCGGAAGGTCTGGCTCGGCATCGCGCTGCACACCACGCCGGCCGTCCCGGAGTTCCTCGACCCCGAGATCGCCCTGGTGACCGCAGGCGTCGAGACCGACGTGCTGGGCATCGGGTACGAGAACATCACGGTAGGGGAGCGCGCCGAGGTGACCACCGCGCACCCGCGGCCCGACTTCAAGAAGCGCATCCTGAAGGCCTTCACCGAGGGCAACATCCACCGCCCCGAGACCACCTTCGGCAACGTCAACGCCGACGTGCTGGAGCACTACATGGCCGGGTTCCAGCGCACCGACTTCGTCAAGGTGATCCTCGACAACCGGTGGCCGGAGTGAGCCGCCCGGCCTGACCCCGGTGTGGGACCGTTCCCGGCGGGCAGTCGGGAGATCCGGACCACGAGCTGCTCGGGGGGTGACCATGGCGCGGTGCCTGGTGACCGGGAGCACCGGTTACATCGGGGGCAGACTGGTGCCGGAGCTGCTGGCGGCCGGTCACGCGGTGCGCTGCATGGTGCGCTCCCCGGACCGGCTGCGCGACCTGCCCTGGCGTCACCGGGTGGAGGTGAGCGAGGCCGACGCGACCGATCCGGCGCGTACGGCCGCCTCGCTCGACGGCGTGGACGTCGCGTACTACCTCATCCACGCCATGGGTGCGGGAGGCGACTTCGCCGCGCGGGACCGCGCGGCCGCCCGCGCGTTCGCCGCCGCCGCCCGCGAGGCGGGCGTCGGGCGCGTCGTCTACCTGGGCGGGCTCGCGCCGAGCGGCAACGCGTCGCCGCACCTGCGGTCGCGGGGGGAGGTGGCGCGGATCCTGCTGGACTCGGACGTCCCGACCGTCGTGCTGCGCGCGGCGGTGATCATCGGTTCCGGGTCGGCGTCGTTCGAGATGCTGCGGTACCTCACCGAGCGCCTGCCCGTCATGACCACCCCGTCCTGGGTCCGTACGAGGACCCAGCCGATCGCCGTCCGCGACGTGCTGCGCTACCTGGTGCGGTGCGCGGAGCTGCCGCCGGCCGTGCACCGGTCGTTCGACATCGGCGGCCCCGACGTCCTCACCTACGGCGACATGATGCGCGGGTACGCCGCGGTGGCGGGGCTGCCACCGCGCTGGATCATCCCGGTGCCGGCGCTGACGCCGCGGCTGTCGAGCCTCTGGGTGGGGCTGGTCACGCCCGTGCCCGCCCGGGTCGCGCGTCCTCTCGTGGAGTCGCTGCGCAACGAGACGGTCTGCGCCGAGCACGACATCGCCCGGCACATCCCCGACCCGCCCGGCGGGCTGATCGGGTTCGAGCAGGCCGTGGACCTGGCGCTGCGCCGGATCAAGGACGCCGACGTCGCCACCCGCTGGACGTCCGCCTCGACCCCCGACGCCCCGAGCGACCCGCTGCCGAGCGACCCGGACTGGGCGGGCGGCGTGCTGTACCTGGACGAGCGGCGCCGCGCCGTACGGGCGTCCCCGGCGGAGCTGTGGCGGGTGATCGAGGGCGTCGGCGGCGACAGCGGCTGGTACTCGGTGCCCGCCGTGTGGCGGCTGCGCGGCTTCCTCGACCGCCTGGTGGGAGGCGTCGGCCTGCGCAGGGGCCGCCGCGACCCCCACCGGCTGCGGGTCGGGGACGCGCTGGACTTCTGGCGGGTCGAGGAGGTCGTGCCAGGACGGCTGCTGCGGCTGCGCGCGGAGATGCGGCTGCCCGGCCTGGCCTGGCTGGAGCTGACGTGCGGCGAGGAGCACGGAACCACCGTGTACGGGCAGCGCGCGGTCTACCACCCACGCGGCCTGCTGGGCCACCTGTACTGGTGGGTCATGTGGCCCTTCCACCGGTTCGTCTTCGGCGGGATGGCCCGCAACATCGCCGAGGCCGCGTCCGCGCGGTCACGGCCCTTCAGCTCCGTACGATGAGCGGCCCGCTCAGTGAGGCCCGCTCAGTGAGGCCCGCTCAGTGAGGCCCGCTCAGTGAGGCCCGCTCAGTGAGGCCCGCTCAGTGAGGCACGGTCAGGAGCAGCCCCACGATGATGAGGATCACGCACACGATGATCAGGACCGAGATCCGCCACATGTAGCCGGGCACCGTGCGCGGCCCCCGCCAGCGTCGGCGCGGGGCGCTCTCGCCCGGGCGCGGCCGCGCGAGGAGGGCGTCGAGATCAGGGTCCTCGAAGGCGAGCCGCTCCTCTATCTCGTCGAGGGCCCGCTGTTCCCCTCTGGAGAGTCTCATCGGGATCACCTAGATGTGCAGTCGTAGCGGTTGTTCCCGGTGCCGGCTGCCGGGCGGCTCGTGACCCCGTTCGCGACGGGCCCGCACCGGACGGCAGGCGAGGGTTGGCCCCTCTCCACGGCCCTTGCCCCCGATCCGCCGTCTCATACAGGACCCGCCGGCCGCTCACCCGCGTCGCACCGTACGGAACCCCATACAGCAGTAAGTCTAGATAACCGCCACGAAGCACCAGTCATCTGATTTGTCATGAAATAGGCGATATATGGCGACTTGCTGGTCTGCTGGGAGCCCGGGGGCGGCGGTCAGGTGCGGTGGACGGTGAGCGCGGTGCGCAGCCAGTGGAACGCCGGGACCGCGGGCGGCGCGGGCGCCCGCCCACCGAGGACGCTCAGCAACTGCCAGTACCGCTCCACCCGGGGTTCGGCGACCATCGCCAGCCAGGAGATCAGGGCGGCGGTCTCCGCGGCGGGAAGGTCCGCGGGGACCACCCGCTCCAGGACGCCCACGGCGGCGGCCGACTCAGGGGCGATGCCCCGCTCCAGAGCGCCGCCCGCGTGCTCCAGCACCAGTGGCCGCAGGTCGAGCCCGAACTCCAGGCGGTTGTCCCCGCTCAGGACCATCCGGCGGACGGTCTGCCGGAAGCCGGCGCAGGCGACCAGCTCCGCGAGCTCGACCCAGGCGTCGACCTGCTCGGGCGTCGGGTCATCGGGCAGCTCGGACGGCAGGTCGCGCATCCAGCCGGCCACCAGGGCGGCGTCCTCGTCGAGGACACCGGCGAACACGCCGTCCACGAACTCGTCGATGATCTTCTGGCGTTCCTGTGCGGACAGCCGGGCCAGCGCGTTCATCAGGGTCATCTCCTCGGTGGTGGTGTCGCGTCGGGCGAGCACGCGCAGGACGGCCCGCTGGACCCGCAAGGTGCGGATCTCGGCGTCGAGCGCTTCGACGTGCGCCTGCGCCACCTCTCGCAGCGTGGACCGCCGCTGCAGGATCTGCTGGACGGCGTCGAGGCCGAGCCCCAGGTCACGCAGGGTCCGCACCAGGTCGAGCCGCGCGACCGCCTCCGCGTCGTAGAGCCGGTAGCCGCCGTCCGACCTGCGGGCCGGCGGGAGCACCCCGGTGTCGGACCAGAATCGGATCGTGCGTGCCCGCAGTCCGGTGCGCCGGGCCAGCTGGCCGATCGTGTAGAGGCTCATGACTCGACTGTGCACCTTCCACCCACTGGAAGCTCAAGGCGTTCACGCGCAGCTCGCCCGCCGCCCGGAGCGTCCAGGGCACCGGCAGGCCCTCCACGCCACCCTCGGTGGGCCATAGTCTTCGAACGTCCGCAGCCGCCGGAGGAAGGACGCGAGGATGCCGCACGTGGCGAGGCCCGCCGTGGCGGCACTCACGCTCAGCGCCTGCGGCGGCGGCGCCGTCTCCCAGAAGCTCTCCCACGAACCGGTCACCCTCCCCCTCACCTGGTGGGGCGCGGCATCCAGGCCAATTCCACGATGCGCGAGGCGATCACGCCGAGGCTGACCGAGCACGACGAGCAGGCGGTCGAGTACACCGACAGCGTCAAGGTCTGCCCGGCGCCTGACCCCCACCACCAGGAGAAGGAACCGAAGATGTCGCAACGGAACTACCGGGCCGCGATCATCGGCACCGGCGGGATCGCCCACGCGCACGCGCAGGCGCTGCAGGCCTCAGGACGGGCGAGCCTCGTGGCGGTGGCAGACGTGGACGCCGCGCGGGCGGCCGAGTTCGCCGCCAAGTACGGCGTCCCGCGCAGCCACACGAGCGCGGAGGAACTGCTGCGGGAGGAACGACCTGACTTCGTCCACCTGTGCACGCCGCCCCACCTGCACGCGCCGCTGGCCATCGCCTGCCTGGAGGCCGGGGTGACGGCCCTGGTGGAGAAGCCGCCGACGCTCTCGCTCGCCGAGTTCGACGCCCTCGCCGACGCGGAGCGCCGCTCGACGGCGCACGTCGCGACCGTGCTGCAGCACCGGTTCGGCGCGGGCGCGATCCGCCTGCGCCGCCTGGCCGACGCCGGGGAGCTGGGCCGCCCGCTGCTCGCCACCTGCCTCACGCAGTGGTACCGCGACGAGGAGTACTTCGCGGTGCCCTGGCGCGGCACCTGGGAGTCCGAGGGCGGCGGGCCGACGATGGGGCACGGCATCCACCAGTTCGACCTGCTGTTCTCGGTGCTCGGCCCGTGGCGCGAGGTCACGGCCGTGGCCGCCCGGCAGTCCCGCTCCGTCGACACCGAGGACGTGTCGATGGCGCTGGTCACGTTCGAGAACGGCGCCGTCGCCACGGTGGTGAACTCGGTCCTGTCGCCGCGGCAGACCTCCCAGCTGCGCTTCGACTACGAGCGCGCCACCGTCGAGGTCGACCACCTGTACGGCTACACCGACGACGACTGGACCGTCACTCCCGCGCCCGGCCACGACGACGTGACGGTGCTGTGGGGACGGGACGGCTCCGCCGGCGACGGCGGGCGCAGCGGCCACGGCCACTGGCTCAAGGCCGTGCTGGACGCGCTCGACAAGGGCGAGGCGCCGCCGGTCACCGTCGAGGACGCCCGGCGCACGATGGAGTTCGTCGCCGCCCTGTACGCCTCCGCCTTCACCGGCGAGCGCGTACGAACCGGACAGATCACCGCCGACAGTCCGTTCGCCCAGCGGATGGACGGCACCGGCACCCCCTGGGAAAGAGTGAGGAACCCGTGACCCTGCAGGCCACCCACGCGCTCGGCCGTTCGGTCGCCGTCACCGCCGGCGACGTCGAGCTGTTCACCTACACCTACCGGCCGGACACGCCCGTGCTGGAGTCGCCGAAGCCGTACCTGCACCCCGTCCGTACGCTGGGCGGCGCCACGGTGTCGCTGTTCCGGCCGCACGACCACGTCTGGCACAAGGGCATCGCCTGGTCGCTGCCGCACGTCGGGGAGCACAACTTCTGGGGCGGGCCGACGTACGTCGAGGGCGAGTACGTGCAGCTCGCCAACAACGGCAGCGCCACGCACCGCGAGATGACCACGCTCTCGGCCACCCCGGAGCGGGTCGAGGTCGGGCACACGCTCGACTGGACCGCGCAGTCCGGCGACCCGGTCATCGAGGAGAGCCGCTCCCTCACCACGACCGTCGTCGACGACACCACCTGGGTGCTCGTGCTCGAGACCGCCATGACGAACGTGTCGGGCGTCGCACTCTGGTTCGGCTCGCCGACCACGAAGGGCCGCGAGAACGCCGGGTACGGCGGCCTGTTCTGGCGCGGCCCCCGCTCGTTCACCGGCGGGATCATCCAGTCGCCGCAGGGCGCGGGCGGCGACGAGCTGCGCGGCACGCGGGCCGAGTGGTTCGGCTTCCGCGGCCGGCACGACGAGACCGGCGAGCATTCGACGATCGTCATGGTCGACGACACGGCCAACCCGCAGCACCCGCCGCAGTGGTTCGCCCGTACCGAGCAGTTCGCCTGCCTGTGCCCGGCGCCGTTCTTCAGCGAGGAGGTGGAGCTCCCCGCCGGGGAGACCATGCGGCTCCGGTACGCGGTCGTGGTCGCCGACGGCGACCACGGCGAGAACGGCACACCACTCCTGGCGAGCCACGGCAGGCTGGCCCTGGCGGCACGCCCGTGACGCTCCCGGGCGACCCCGGCGGCCCTGGCGGTGATGCCGTGACGTTCCCGGGCGACCCCGGCGGCCCTGGCGGTGATGCCGTGACGTTCCCGGGCGGTACGTCGGTCAGCAGGCTGTCGGTGTATGCGATCGGCGCCTGTGCCGACGGGCTGGAGGGCGGCACCCCCCACCTGCACACCGCGTCCACGGAGGCGTACGTGGTGGTAGGAGGGCGGGGGGCGCTGCACACCCTCGACCTGAGCGGCCCGCGCGAGACGGAGCTGGGCGCGGGCTCGACCGTGTGGTTCACGCCCGGCACCATCCACCGCGCCGTCAACCGGGGCGGCCTGGAGGTGGTGGTCGTCATGTCGAACGCCGGGCTGCCCGAGGCGGGCGACGCCGTCATGACGTTCCCGCCCGAGATCGTCGGCGACCCGGACCGCTACGCGGAGGCCGCGACGCTGCCCGACGGGACGCCCGAGGAGATCGAGGCGGCCGTCGTACGGAGGCGGGAGCTCGCCGTCGAGGGCTTCCATCGGCTGTCCAGCGGCGCCGCCCGCGGCGACCTCGGCCCCCTGCGCGACTTCTACGCGAGCGCCGTCGCCCTGGTACGACCAAGAGCGTCCCGATGGCGGGAGATCTGGGAGGACACGGTCGCCCGCGAGGCGCGCCGCACCTCCGGCATCCTCGACGCGCTCGCCCGCGGCGACGGCGCGCACCTCGGAGAGGCCGCCCTGATGGAGAGCCCGTCCCAGGACCGCTGGGGCATGTGCGGCCACCTGCGCGCCCACGACGTCGCCCACCCGATCATCCACACCTCCGACCCGACCTGATCGACCGACGACGTATACACCCCCCCAACGAGGAGCGTGGCTATGCACGCTGTCCGTCTGTTCATCGGTGCCGCGCTGGCCGCGGCACTCACCCTCCACGCCCAGCCCGCCACCGCGGCGCCGCGGGGCACGACCTACTACGTCGACGCCGCCCACGGCGACGACTCCTCTTCCGGCCGCAACCAGGGGCACCCCTGGAAGAGCCTGGAGAAGGTGAATGCGACCACCTTCCGCCCCGGCGACCGCATCCTGCTGCGCGCGGGCCAGCGCTGGCAGGGCCAGCTGTGGCCCAAGGGCTCTGGCGCGAGCGGCGCGCCCGTCACCGTCGACTCCTACGGCAAGGGCGGCAGGCCCCGCATCGACGGCGCTGGACAGGTCGGCGACGCCGTACGGCTGTTCAACCAGGAGTACTGGACCATCCGCAACCTGGAGGTGACGAACGAGGTCCCCGCGACCGGCACCCCAGGCGAGAACCTGCGTGACCTGCGCGGCATCCACGTCTCCGGCGACAACAGCGAGACCCTCGACGGGTTCGTCATCGACGGCGTGGCCGTCCACGACGTCACCGGCCAGGTCAACTGGATCGGCGGCAGCATCGCCGACAACGCGCCCGGCGTCCGCTTCCAGACCGGCTGGGACGGCTCGAAGAAGACCGGCGGCATCGTCTTCGACACGACCGTGCCCGACATCACCGCGCCGCCCGAGCGGCCGACCGTGCTGAACGACGTGGTCGTCCAGAACTCCACCGTCGCCAACACGTCGTTCGCCGGGATCGTCGTCAAGCAGTACACCGGCGACGGCAGGAACGACGCGGGCGAGCGCATCGCGACGCCCACCGGCTGGGGCACCCGGGTGAACGCGAACGACCCGAAGTTCACCCCGCACACGAACATCGTCATCAGGAACAACCACATCACCCAGGCCGACACCGCCTACGGCTGCAACGGCGTCTACCTGACGAACGTGCGCGGCGGCCGCGTCGAGAACAACGTCGTGTATCGCACCGGCACCTCCGGCATCGAGTCGTACTTCTCCGACGACGTGACGATCCAGTACAACGAGGTGTACGAGACCCAGCAGAAGGCCGGTGGTGCCGACTCCAACGGCATCGACCCCGACAAGGGCACCACCCGGCACGTCGTCCAGTACAACTACATTCACGACAACGGCGACGGCGTGCTGCTGTGCCAGTTCGCGTTCGGCGACGCCGTCGTCAGGTACAACGTCATCGCGGGCAACAGCCGTTACCAGATCTACCTGCACTCCGACCGCGCCGCGAGCGCCGTCATCCACAACAACACGATCTACAACGACAGGTCGGCGTACCTGATTTACGGGTACGGCTCCTACCTCGAGGCGCGCTACGACATCCGGAACAACGTCCTGTACTCCACCCGCGCCGCGACGTTGACGACCAGTCCCACCATCACCTACGCCCACAACCTGTACGGCGGCGCCGACCTCGCCGTCCCGGCGGGCGACACTGCCGCGGTGGTTGCCGACCCGCAGTTCGCGGACGCCCCGATCGACGGCCCGTACGGCACGCCTGAGACGGGACCCCGTCTGGAGACCGCGTACGGCCTGCGCGTCGTGTCGGGCTCGCAGGCGATCGACGCGGGCGCCGTGATCGACGACAACGGCGGACATGACTACGCCGGCCGTCCGCTCGACAACGGCGCCCCTGACCTCGGCGCCTTCGAGTACGCCACGGCGAAGGGCGCGAAGGGCGAGGCGGTCATCGGTGTCGTGCGCACGCCGTCCGGCGCACCCGTCGCCGGGGCGACCGTCACTGTCGCGGGCAGCACCGCGACCACCGGCGCCGACGGCCGGTATGCGGTCAAGGACGTGCGTTTCGGCCGAGCCACCGTGACGGCGGTGAAGGACGGGTACACCACCGCGACGGCGACGGCGCAGGTCAGCTTCGGCAACGTCACCAGGGCCGACCTCACCATGACGCCCGACAGCACGGCCGGCTCGGTCACCGGGCGCGTGCTCGACCAGGCCGCCCGGCCGCTGTCCGGCGCCACCGTCACCGTTCTCGACGGCGCCCGGCCGCTCGCCGCCGCCACCAGCGGCCCCGACGGCGCCTTCACCGTCGACGGCGTGCCGATGGGCGAGGGGTACGCGGTGCGGGCCGAGGCGACCGGCCACCTGGCGGCCACCCGGACGGGGATCACCGTCGAACCCGTCACGGCGACCGACGCCGGGTCGCTGCTCCTCCTGTTCCCGGAGGCCGAGGCGGTGGCCGCGCACACCTTCGATGACCTCCCGGACGGGCCGCTGACCAGTGGCGACGGCCTCACCGTGAGCAGCGCCGGCGGCAGCGTGGAGGTTGTCGGGACGCCGGACGGCAAGAGCGTCAGGCTCACCCGCACCGCCAACAGCGGCAGCACCGGCGTGTCAGGGACGTACGCGCTGAACGGCATCGTGACCGTCGAGGCGAAGGTGATGAGCGAGGAGCTGTACACGTCCGGCAACCACTGGTGGGGCGTGCCCTACATCAGGGGGACGAACGGGCAGAACGCCGTCAGCGTGGCGTTCACCAAGAACACCGTCGTCGCCTACGAGGGCACGGCCACCCGGACGATCGGCGCGTACGAGCCGGGCCGGTGGTACACCGTCTCCGTCGTGATCGACACCGTCAACCAGCGCTTCGACCTCTACCTCGACGGCCGGCGCGTGCTGGACGACGCCGCGTTCCGCGCCCCGCTGGACAGCGTCGCGCAGGTCGAGTACTACGCCAACAGCTCCAACTACGGCAGCGTCGTCATCGACGACTTCCGAGTCTCGCAGGGATTCGCCGTCGAGGGCGTCACGAACGCGTGACGCCGATCGACGACCAGGGCCCGCTGCTCCTCGGGGAGGAGCGGGCCCTCGCGGAAGGAGTACCCAACATCCATCACCCAACCGGTGGATACCGGACCGCGCGAGTTTCGGTGTCGAGGGAAGTCGGGTCACAATGACCGGCATGCATGACGGGCCCAAGTCCCCGCCGACGCTGCATGACGTCGCCCGGGAGGCGGGCGTCTCCGTCGCCACGGCGTCCCGCGCGCTGAACGGCAGCTCGCGCAATGTCCGGTCGGAGAACGCCTCCCGCGTGCGGGCGGCGGCCGCCAGGCTCGGTTACGAGCCCCACCTGTCGGCGCAGGCCATCGCGAAGGGCTCGACCCGTACGGTCGCGCTGGTGGTGCGCGACGTCGCCGATCCCTACTTCTCCGCCATCGCCGCCGGGGTCACGCGGGCCGCCGAGACCGACCGGCTCATCGTCACCATGGCGGTGGCCGACGGCCCGCCGGAACGCGAACTGGAGATCGTCAGAACCCTGCGCGGGCAGCGGCCCCGCGCCATCATCGTCGCGGGCAGCCGCGTCGACGGCGCCGGCACCAGGGACGCCCTCATCGAGGAGCTGCGGCAGTACCGTACGGCCGGCGGCCGGGTCATCCTGATCAGCCAACGAGACCTGCCGTTCGCCACCGTCACGATCGACAACCGGGGCGGGGCGGAACGGCTCGCTCGGGCGCTGCTCGGCGTCGGCTACCGGCGCTTCGCGGTGTTTCATGCGCCGGCGTCGGTCCGCACGTCCCGCGACCGGCACGAGGGTTTCGTCGCGGGCCTGTGCGGCTCCGGCGTCCCAGAGCCGCTCGCGATCGAAACGGGGTTCACCCGCGAGGGCGGCTACGAGGCGGCGCGCCGGCTGGTGGAGCGCGGGTTCGAGGACGTGGAGGCGGTGTTCGCGGTCAACGACGTGATGGCCGTGGGCGCGATGACGGCTTTCCGCGATGCCGGGGTCGTGCCGGGGGCCGACATCGGGGTGGCGGGGTTCGACGACATCGCCTCGGCCGTGGACGTCGTCCCCGCGCTCACCTCCGTGGCCGTGCCGCTACGGGAGGCGGGCGTCCGGGCCGTGCTGCTCGCGCTGTCGCACGACGAGGAGGCCGTCGTCGATTTGCCGACCCACGTCGTCCTCCGCGCCAGCACCCCCGGCCGCCCCACCCGCTGAGCGCAGCGGGGTCAGCGGCCGAGGGAGGCGAACCAGCGGGCCATCGCCTCGTCGCGGCGGCCGGACACCGCCGACTGCAGGGCCTGCCGCGCCACGTTCCGTGCCATCTCCCGCAGCGGCCAGTGGTCGGGGTCCACCTGGGCGTGGGCCAGGCCGGCGGCCAGCATCGCCGCGAGCGCCTGCGCCGCCCGCGGCGGCACCTGCTCGTCCAGGTCGCACTCCTCCAGCATGTCGGCCAGGTTCGCCGACCACCCGGTGCGGATGCTGCGCGCGCAGCTCTCCCGCGCGACGTCGAGGCGCGCCCCGTCCCACACGCCCTCGACGAGCTCGGCGGCCTTGTCCTCCAGGCTGCCGCCCCACAGGAGGGAGGCCACCTCGACCGCGTGCACGAACGCGAGCTGGGCGGCCACCGCGACGTGCGCGTCGGCCGAGATCGCCGTGCCCGGCTCGTCGAGCTGGGTGTCGAGCCGGTCCAGCAGCTCGCGATACCGGCTTCGGGCGGCACGTGCCTCGGCCGCGAGCTCCGGTGAGTCCGCCGGGCCCGCCGCCCGGTCCTGTTCCTCCAGCGTCATAGCTGTGAGCATCCCAACGAGGGGCGGGCGGCTCGCCGGACGCTGTCTCCGTGTCAGGGAAAAATCGCGGTAGGCGGTGGCATCGTCTGCTTTGGCCATGGAACACCGACGTACCGGACACCCCTGCCCTCGCGGCAACGGCCTGATTAGCGCCCATCTCGCGGGTAGGGGGATGCGAGGACGCCATCGCCTACAACGGGAGGCCGATATGGATACCTCGGGAGGCGGCAAGACCGTCCAGGACGTGATGCACAGAGGGGCCGCGTGCGTCGGCGAGAACGAGTCACTGCGCAACGCGTCGGAGATGATGCGTGACATGTCGGTGGGGTCGCTGCCGATCTGCGGTGAGGACGACAGGCTCAAGGGCATCATCACCGACCGCGACATCGTCGTGAAGTGCTGCGCCGAGGGCAAGGACCTCGACTCGACCAAGGCCGGCGAACTCGCCCGCGGGCTGGTGTGGGTGGCCGCCGACGCCGGCCTCGAGGAGGCGCTGCAGAAGATGCAGCAGAACCAGATCAAGCGGCTGCCGGTGATCGAGAACCACCGGCTCGTCGGCATGGTCAGCGAGTCGGACCTGGCGAAGGAGTTGCCCGACAACAAGCTCGCCGAGTTCGTCCACCGCGTGTACGCCCCGGCCTGACCGGCACACGTCCTTCGACGACCGTCATCGGGCCCGGCGCCCGGTGAGGGTCCACCAGGAAGCCGCGACCTCACGGCCGCGGCTTTCTCCATGTCAACGCCGTGGGGTGCTCGTGGCGCCGTCCTGCAGGCCGCCGCCGAGGTCACCCCGCACCCAGGAGACTTCGACGTACCTGGCGTCTGAATGAGGGAGGCCCGGCAGGGGCCGCTCTCTGATGTCCGACGCGGGTGGCTGTCGGCGGAGAGCTGCCCCTGCCGGGCGTGACGTGGCGGTCGGCCTGTGTCCCGGGGCCGTGCAGGTGGCCCCCCCGGCCGTCACGTTGTCCGGTCGCTCAGGCGGTCTTGCGGCCCAGGCTGCGCAGCTGCGCGACGCTGAGCGTCGAGACGTTCTGGTCGATGGGGGAGTCGGTGTACTGGTGGATCGTCCAGGTCTTCCAGTTGGCCGGTGCGGAGATCTGGCCCCTGGCGCCGTTGTAGTCGGCGACCCACAGCGGGTACTGCTCCAGGCCCGCGCCGTAGCGGTTGGCGAAGTTCCAGGAGCTGTAGAACATCGGGGTGATGCCGGTCTGCTGCTTCACGTACGCCAGCCAGGTCTTGGCCCAGGCGTTGACGTGGCTGACCGACTCGCCGTCGGTGGTCTCCAGGTCGAGGACGAGCAGGTCGCCGGGCTTGGCGGGCTGCGAGTTCACCACGGCCAGGAAGTGCTTGGCCTCGGCGACGGGGTCGTCGTCGGGGTGAGCGAAGTGGTACGCCCCGCGGACGATGCCCTTCTTGCCGAGCCGCTGCCAGTGCCGCGCGAACGACTTGTCGGTGAAGGTCAGGCCCTCGGTGGCCTTGATGATGCCGAACTGGGCGGGGCTGGTGTTCCAGTCGAAGTCCGGCTGGTAGTTGGAGACGTCGAGGCCGTAGGTGAGGGGCTCGGCCTCCTGCTGCCCGGCGGACTGCGCGACGGACTGCGTGGGGGCCTGGTCAGCCGTGGCCGCCAGCGCCGCGCCTGGCGCACCGGCGATCGCGGTGCCGGCGCACAGTACGGCGCTGCCGACGGCGAGGCCGAGGCGCTTCTTGGCGGGAAGAAGAGGGGACGTACGCGAGAATGCGGCAAGCCAGGGCTTGAGCATGAGGACATTGACTCCTTGCTTCCATGCCGCCTACCGGGTTAGCTGTCGGGTTCGGGCGTGGAAGTGCCCTACGGGAGCAGCTTGGCGCTGGTATCCGATTCACCCCAGGAGAAGGTGGGTCCCCGGTTCCGCAGGCGCGGATTCGGCGGTCGCACACCGTCCCGGATGGGGATTGGCGTACGGTCCTGTCAACGATGGCGGCGTCAGGCCCTCAGACCATTGCCGCGATTAGGCAAAAAGGTATGCACCTCCCTAAGGGCAGTGCAAGTGGTAGGTATCGGGTTCGCGTGATTTTTGCCTATAAAGGCGTCGGAAACCCCGTATCCGCCGGGGTTATGAGCCAGGTAAAGTTTCGCCGCTCAGCGCGACCTGCGACGTTTCAACTGGGGCGAACAGTGCCTTTGTGACAACTGTGATTTGCCTGTTTTCGATCAGGACGGACGCGTACGGGCCACGAGCAGAGCCACGTCGTCCTCGTGAGTCCGTCCCGTCACCATGGCGTCCATCACGATGCCGCAGATCGACTCCAGCGGAAGCGCCGGATCGGGCAGCGCGGCGCCGAGCCGCGCGATGCCCTCGTCGATGTCGGCGTGGCGGGTCTCGACGAGACCGTCGGTGTAGAGCGCGATCAGCGAGCCCGGCGCGAGATCCACCGTCACCTGCTCGTACGCGCCGGCCCCGAGGCCCACGGGCGTGCCGGCGGGCAGCTCGGGAAAGGCGACCGCGCCGCCCGGCGCGACGAGCGCGGGCGGCGGGTGGCCGGCGGTGGCCAGGACGCAGCGCCTGGTCGCGGGGTCGTAGACGGCGTACAGGCAGGTCGCTCCCATGCCGATGAGCGATTCGCAGTCGGCGGGGGAGTCCTCCTCGTTCATGCGCATGATCACGTCGTCCAGGCGGGCGAGCAGGTCGGCGGGCGACAGGTTCATGAAGGCGAGCGTCCGTACGGCGGTGCGCAGGCTGCCCATGGTGGCCGCGGCGTCCACGCCGTGCCCGGTCACGTCGCCGACGACGAGCGCGATCCGGCCGTCGTCCAGCGGGATCGTGTCGTACCAGTCGCCTCCCACGCCGCCGTGCACCCCCGAGGGCAGGTAGCGGTGGGCGACCTCCAGGGCGTCGCCGCCGGAGAGCCGGCGCGGCAGCAGGTTGCGCTGCAACGCCAGCGCCGCGGTGCGCTCGCGGGTGTAGCGGCGGGCGTTGTCGAGGCAGAGCGCCGCCTGGGCGACGAACTGCTCGGCGAGGCACAGGTCGTCCTGCGTGAAGGGCTCAGGGTTGTCGGCGCGGACGAACGCGGTGACGCCCAGCGTCTCCCCCCGCGCCCGGATCGGGACGATCATCATGCTGTGCAGCCCGTACCGGCGGGTGAACGCGGCACGCATCGGGTCGCGGTCGAACCAGTCGCTGGTATCGAGCCCCATCGTGGCCTCGACGTGCGAGCGGCCCGTGGCCAGGACCTTCGTCCACGGCGAGTCGGGAGGCACGAACACCACCTCTCCCGGCTTCCACAGCAGCAGCGGGATGTCGGGACGGCTGGAGGCCGACCCCGCGCGGCGGAAGACGGGGATGCCGGGTCCCGTGCCGGCCAGGCGTTCCAGGGGCTCGTCCGACGGCAGCACCGACTCGACGAGATCGACCGTGACGTAGTCGGCGATCGCCGACACGCCGAACTCGGCCAGCTCCCGCGCGGTCCGCATGACGTCCAGCGTGGTGCCGATCCTGGCGCCGGCCTCGGCGACCAGGGCCAGGCGTTCGCCCGTCCGGCTCCGGCAGGCGTCGATGGCGAGCGTGTAGACCCCGACCGGCTCGCCGTGGACGTTCTCGACGCGGAACACCGAGACCGACAGGGTGCGATCGACGACGGTGTCCGGCGAACTCAGCTGCACCCCGGCGTCGATCACGGGAGCGCCGTCGCGCAGCACCCGGCGCTGCAGCCGCGCGAGGTCCGCGCAGGCGACCCCGCGCAGCACGCGCTGCTCCATGCCGCGGGCGGGCTCGTTGCGCCACACGCAGCGCAGCGCGGTGTCGCAGACCCACATGGCCATGGAGGAGTGGCGGATGAGCGGTTCCAGGATCGAGGCCACGGAGTCGCGCAGCGCGGTGGAGCCGAGCGGCAGCACCCACGAGGCATGCTCCGCGGCCGTGCGCAGCCGGTGGCCGTCCAGGCGCAGCACGACCGGGTGGCTGCCGGGCCGCTCCGGCCGGCGGTCGGGGTGGCCGAGGACGTGCGCGGCGTGCGAGCCGAGCAGTTCCTCGGCGGCTCGGGTCCAGCCGGTCACGATGCCTTCGGCGTCGACGACGGTGAGGGCGCGGACGTCCCGCTCTGACTTCCGGGGCGTTGGGACGGCCATGTCAGGACGACCGGCGTCGGGCGGGAACGGTCGTGGTGTCGGGGATCTGTCCGTTCTGTCGGTGCACGGGCTTGACCTCCTTGTTGATCCGCTACACGGTCATGGGACGATGAGCGCTTTCACGACCCTCTGGGCGGCCACGTCCTCGAGGGCGCACTGCGCCGTGCCGAGGTCGTACTCGCAACTGATCAACTCCGCCCACGGGAACTGGCGGTTGTAGCGGGCCATCACCTGGACCGAGCGGTACACATGACCGGCGTCGCTGCCCCAGCAGCCGCGGACCTCCAGGTGCTTGCGGTTGAGATCGAGATGGGGGTTGACCGTCGCCGTCCCGGCGTCGGTGTACTGGCCGACGACGACGTACCGGCCGGCGTCCCGGGTGAGCCGCATCCCCTCGGGGACGGCCGCCGGCACGCCGGTCGCCTCGATCGTCACGTCGGCCCCGCGCCCGCCGGTGGCGTCCCTGACCGCGGCGAGGCGTTCGTCAGCGGTCAGGGCGGAGATGTCGAGCACCAGGTCGGCGCCGAACCGGTGGGCCGCCGCCAGCCGGACCTCAGGCCCGCCGACGACGATCACCTGCCCGGCGCCGCGCAACTGGGCGAGGATCGCCCCGCACAGCCCGACCGGTCCCGCGCCCTGGACGACCACGGTGTCGCCGAACGCGATCTCGCCGAGCGTGACCGCGTGCAGGGCGGTCGGCATCCCGCAGCCGCCCGCCATGAAGGCCCGCCAGTCCAGTGCGTCCGGCAGCGGGATCACGTGCACGCCCGGCTTGAGGTGGATGTGCTCGGCCCAGCCGCCGAACAGCCCGTCGTCCGCCGACAGCGTCACGCCGTACACCTTCCTGGCCGGGCAGCGGGTGGTGGCGTGGGCCACCGTGCAGTACCAGCAGCGGCCGCAGGTGCCGTACACGTCGAGGAACGTGACCACCTGCCCCGGCCGCAGGGGCGCGCCCGACACGTCGCGGGCCGGGTCGCCCGGGCCGAGCCGGGCGACCCGGCCGGCGCTCACGTGCCCGGGAATGATCGGGTACGGCACGCCGGCGAGTTGCCCGTGCCACAGGTGCACGTCCGTGCCGCACACCTCGCTGCCCAGCGTCCGGAGCAGCACGGCTCCCGGCTCCAGCTCCGGGAGGTCGTACGTGCGCGACTCCAGCGGGGCTCTCGGCCCGTTCATGACAACCGCGGTGGTCACAGTGCGACTCCGTTCCGTGTGCCGGGTAGGACGACGGCCACTCCGCCAGTGTCGGCATTCATGCCAAATGACGGAAATACGTGCTTTGTGCCATGCATACGCTGGACGCATGGACATGGAGCTGCGCCACCTGCGCGCGCTCGTCGCGGTCGTGGACGCGGGCACGTTCACCGACGCGGCGGTCGCGCTGGGCTGCTCCCAGCCGTCGGTCTCACGCTCGATCGCCGCCCTCGAGGCCGCTCTCGGCACCCGGTTGCTGGAACGATCCAAGCAGCACGTCCTGCTCACCGGCTCAGGCATCCGGGTCGTCGCGCACGCCAGGCGGGTCCTCGAGGAGGTCGCCCACCTGTACCGGATCGTCGAGGCATCCTCCGCCGAACTCCGCGTCGGCTACGCCTACGCCGCCCTCGGCAAGCACACCCGGCGGCTGCAGAAGGCGTGGGCCGCCGCCCATCCCGAGGTGGCGCTCGTGTTCGTGCAGTCCAACTCCTCGACGGCCGGGCTCAGCGAGGGCATCGCCGACGTCGCCGTGATCCGCCGTCCCCTCGCCGACGACCGCTTCGACGTCGCCACGGTCGGCGTCGAGGCCCGCTACGCCGCGGTCGACACCGACAGCGCCCTCGCCAGGCGCCGCAGTTTGCGGATGGCCGACCTCGCCCGCCACACCATCGCGATCGACTGTCGCAGCGGCACGACCACGCCGAACCTGTGGCCGCCCGACGCCCGCCCGCGCACCCGCACGATCGAGGGTGTCGACGAATGGCTCACGCTGATCGCCGCCGGCCAGGCCATCGGGATGACCGCCGAGGCCACCGCCAACCAGAACCCGCGGCCGGGCGTCGCCTACCGGATCGTCACCGACGCCCCCGAGATCGAGGTCCGGCTGGCCTGGTGGAAGGACGACCCGCCCGCCCAACTGCCCGCCCTCGTCGAGATGACCCGCGAGCTGTACGCCGCCGCGCGCCGGCCCTGACGAGGGGTCGCTGCTGGGCGACATTTTGCGAAATAGGAGACTGAGCATTGCTCATGGCGTCCTATCGGGAATGTCTCATGGGAAACATCATCATGGAATCCAGTGACGTCCCCGACCTGGAAAGGTACGGGCTCAGCCGACAACTGGGGCGTGCCCTCATCCACGGGTTGCACCTCGGCGTCTACGTCGTGGACGCGACCGGGCGCATTGCCATGGTCAACCCCCGCGCCGAGGCCCTGCTGGGCCGGACCGCCGAACAGATGATCGGCATGGACGCGCACGACCTGCTGCACCGCAGGCCCGACGGCGGCACGATCCCGCGCGACCAGTGCCCCCAGCTCGCCGCCCTCGGGACGACCGAGAGCGTCCGGATGGACGAGGCGTGGTTCGTCCGCGGCGACGGCGGCCTCGTCCCCGTCAGCCTCATCGGCGCCTCGCTCCGGCTGGGCGACGACGAGGACCTCGGAGCCGTGGTCCTCTTCTACGACCTGCAGCGGCACAAGGCGGTCGAGCGGCAGCAGGCCGCCCACGTGTCCATGCTGGAGGACCTGGCCGGACGGCTGTCCCTGCTGGCGGAGATCAGCGCCGTGCTGGCCTCCACCCTGGAGGTCGAGGAGGCTCTGCGGCGGCTCACCCGGCTGGTGGTGCCGCGGCTGGCCGACTGGGCGGTGATCGATCTCCTCGGCCCCGGCGGCGAGCTGCGCAGGGTCTCCATCGTCGGGCACGACAGGCGCAGCCACGAGGTGACGAAGCAGTGGGAGGGGCCCATGCCCCTGCCGGAGGACGGCGTCCACTCGCCGATCGCCCGTGCCCTGCGCGGCGGGGCGTCCACCCTGCTCAGCGCCCGCGAGGCGTGGGACCTCGTCCGCCGGGACACGACGCCGTTCCGCGACTACCAGCGGCAGCTGTTCGAGTTCATCGAGCCGACGTCGCTGATCGTCTCGCCGCTGCGCACCCCCAGGCACGTGCTCGGGACGCTGCTCCTCGCCCGCTGCGCGCCCAGCCGCGACTTCGACTCGGCCGACCTGTCGCTGGTCGACGACATCGCCGGCCGGGCCGGGCTCGCGGTCGACAACGCCGAGATGTTCGACGAGCAGCGGCGCATCGCCGAGACCATGCAGCGCCACCTCATCGGCCCGCTGCCCGCGATCCGCGAGCTGGAAATGGCCGCGCGCTACCAGCCCGCCCCGCGCGGCTCCCGGGTCGGCGGCGACTGGTACGACGCCTTCTCACTGCCCGGCGGCCTGACCGCTCTCGTGATCGGTGACGTCACCGGCCACGACCTGCAGGCGGCGGCCGACATGTCGCAGATCAGGAACATGCTCCGCACGATGGCCTGGGCCCAGCGCACCCCGCCGAGCAGGGTGGTCGACCGGCTCGACGAGGCGCTGCCGTACATCACCGACGACCTGATGGCCACGCTCGTCCTGGTGCTGGTCGAACGGCAGGAGGAAGGGCGGTGGCGGCTGCGCTGGACGAGTGCGGGACACCCGCCGCCGCTGCTGGTCTGCGGCGACGGCAGCGCCCGCTTCCTCGACGAGGCCCAGGGCCTGCTGCTCGGTACCGGCCTGCGCACCGAGCGGCCCGACGCCGAGGTGCCCATCCCGGCGCACGGCACCTTCCTGCTCTACACCGACGGGCTGGTCGAGAGGCGCGAGGAGTCCATCGACGCCGGCATGAACCGGTTGCGCAGGCACGCCACCTCACTCGCCGGACTCCCGCTTCCCGCCTTCTGCGACGCGCTCCTCCACCGGATGCGCAACGACGTCACCGACGACGTCGCCCTGCTCGCCCTACGCCTCACCGGCTCCTGACGCCGGGCTCAGCAGCTTCCGCACGTCCATGGGCTTGTTCAGGTACTTCTCCTCCAGCATGAGGTCGGCGACCCGCTGCAGCGCCGCCGCGTCCGTGGCCGTCGGGTACGCGCCCAGCGTCACCTCGCCGGTCACCCCCTGATCGAGCTTGGTGTACGTCGGCAGCACCCTCCTGACCTTCTCCTGGTCGGTCGCGGCCAGGTGCTGGGCCTTGGCGAGAGCCCGCCGGAAGGCGTCCAGGGTTCTGGGGTTGGTCTTCCGCCAGTCTCGCGTCGTCATCCAGCCGGCCATCGGCAGCCCGGCGGCAGGGCCGGTCAGGGGGTCGCCGAGCTGCCGCAGCGCGCCGCTCCGCAGACCGTTGGTGAGCCAGGGCTCGGCCAGCAGGGCCGCGTCCAGCTTGCCGTGGGCGAGCGCCCCGGTCATCTCCGGGTACGGCTTCTCGCGGAACGTCGCCGGCACGCCGGCCAGGCGGCGAGTGACGGCGAGCGTGGCGGTGCTCCTCAGCGTGTTGACCCCGACGACCTTGCCCTTGAGCTGCGCCACCTCCGTGACAGGCGAGTCCGCGGGAACCACGAGCCCGTACGCGCGCGGCGCCGCCCGGTACATCTCCCCGACCACTTCGAGCGGCACGTCGTTTTCGTACGCGACCAGGGTGGAGACGTAGTCGGCCTCGGCGAGGTCGAGGCTCTTCCCCATGAGCTCGGGGATCGCCACCGCGCCGCCCGCGATGATGCGCACGTCCACGGTGAGGCCCTCCTGCGCGAAGTAGCCCTCGGAGCGCGCCAGGAAGAACGGCGCCGCGGCGGCGGTCGGCGCGACGCCCACGGAGATGGCGGGATGCTCCGGCGGCTCTGGGGGTTCGCCGCCGGTGCAGGCCGTTGACAGGGTCACCAGGGCGAGGCAGGCGGCGATGATGCGGCTGACGGGAGTCATGGGGGGTGCTCCGTGATCGGTTGTCGTGGACGCCGGACGCGTCCCATCTTGCACCCCTGTCAGACGAGTCACGAGACGCCGCAGGTTGCCCCTACGTCACGAGCAGGCGGTCCACCAGCGCCTGGAGGGTCACCGCGCCGATCAACCTCCGGTCGTCGCCGACCACGGCGACCAGCGGGCACTGGGTGCGGGCCATGAGCGCGGCCAGTTCGAGCGCGGTCGCGTCAGGGCCGCAGATGGGCAGCTCACGACGCCGCGCGCGCAGCGCCTCGCGCACGGTGCGGCCGTCCAGCGCTCCCATGAACATGTCGGCGTGCGCCTCGTCCACCACTCGGGCGAGGGCCGGATCGTCCTGGCAGTACGCGGGCACGGCCAGCCGCAGCACCTCGGTGCCGGGCAGGATCGTGACCGGCCTGCCGTCGTCGCCGACCACGATGAGACCGGGCAGGTCCTGCTCGGCCAGCATCCGGGCCGCGTCGATCACCGGTGAGTCGACGGCGATGGTGGGGTAGTCGGCGAGCAGGTATCGGGCGCGCATGCACATCCTCCGGGCCGGCGACGGGGAGCTGACGAACCGAACTTCCGGCAATACCCAACTCGACGGTAACAGCGCAGCTCGCTCCCTGCCAGACAAAACCCACCACACCCCCCGAATCTGGGTAACTCGCCACCCCGAAGCTGGGTGACCCACCGCGCCCTCCGAAGATCGGCGACTCGCCACACCCCGAATCTGGGTGACGGGGTGGTGACGGGCGGTCGGGGCGGCTCTGGGACGCTGGGGGGAGAGGCTCGCCTCGCACGAGGGGGTAGCTGAATGGCCAAGCAGATCATGGTCGGCGCGGACGGGTCCGCGCCCGCCGTCGCGGCGGCCGAGTGGGCCGCCGCGGACGCCCGCCGCCGCGGGCTCGACGTCCGCATCGTGCACGTGGGCGACCCCGACAAACCGTGCGCCGAGACGATGAACGACCTCGCCGCCCGGGTGCACGCGCTCGCCCCCGACGCCGGCGTGACCATGGAGGTGCGCGGCGGGAACGTCGTCGAGGAGCTCATCGCGGCGTCCGCGTCGGCCGACAGCCTGGTGCTGGGCAGCCACGGCCACGGCGGCTTCGCGGGCGTGGTCACCGGCTCGGTCACCATGGGCGTGGCCGGTCACGCGCACGTGCCGGTCGTCGTCGTCCGCGGCCCCCGCGTCGTGGAGTACGGCAGGGTCGTCATCGGCTACGACGGATCCGACCACTCGCAGGCGGCCATGGAGTACGCCGTCGAGCAGGCCCGCGCCCGCCTGGCGCAGCTGCACGTGTTGTCGGCCTGGCAGATGCCGGTGCCCACGCCGTACGCGCCGGCCTGCGACGTGCTGATCGAGGAGGCCGTACGGCAGGAGCTGGACACCGCGCGCGCCCGGGTCGAGCCGTGGCGGGAGAGCAACCCCGACCTCGTCATCACCGACGACCAGCCGCGCGACCATCCCGTTCCGGCCCTGATCAAGGCGTCGCAGACGGCCGACCTCGTCGTGGTCGGCTCGCGCGGCCGGGGCGGGTTCGCCTCGGCGGTGCTCGGCTCGGTCAGTCACGGCGTGCTGCACCGGGCCGCCTGCCCCGTCGCGGTCGTCCGGCGCTGACGGGTTACGACGTCTTCCAACGCTCGCGGGTGAGCTCGTACTCGACGTCGCCGTGCTCGGAGCCGTCGATCACGTACGGCCAGTCGGCGGTGAAGGCCCGCACGAACGACAGGCCCGCCTTCTCCATCACCCGCCGGGACCGCGTGTTGACCGCCATGGTGTTCGCGGTGACCCGCTCGACCCCGAGCTCGGCGAAGCCCCTGCCGACCAGCGCGCGCGACCCCTCCGTGGCGTAGCCATGCCCCCAGGCGGCGCGGTTGAGCCGGTAACCGAGCTCGACCACGGCCGGGCTGTGCTCGTCGAGAGGACGGAACTCGAACCAGCCGAGGAAATCGCCGGACCGCTTCTCCTCCGCCGCCCAGAAGCCCCGGGTGCCGAGACCCGGATACTCGTGCAGGAAGTGCGGCATCGTCCGGTCGCGGATCTCCTCGCGGGTGGTCGGCAGGCCGCCGTTGATGAACCGCATGACCTCGGGGTCGTTGTGCAGCGCCAGCACGAGGTCGGCGTCGGCGGGGACGAACGCCCGCAGTCTCAGCCGCTCGGTCTCCAGGAAGATGCCCATGCCGTGATCCTCACCCCGCGGGGCTCCGGCCCGCCACCGGATATCCGCCTCTCCCTTGGGCTCGCCCTCCTCGGCGGAGCGGCCCGCGATGAATGCCTGTCGTGGGCTCTTCTGGTCTGCAGATCATCCGCACCGGAACGACTGGCTACCCTGGATGCATGACGGCGATGGCTCCCGCGCGTACCGAAACCGACCTGTCCTTCCTGCTCGACCACACCAGCCACGTGCTGCGCACCCAGATGACGGCGGCGCTGGCCGAGATCGGGCTGACGCCGCGCATGCACTGCGTGCTCGTCCACGCCATGGAGGGGGAGCGCACCCAGATCCAGCTCGCCGAGCTGGGCGACATGGACAAGACCACGATGGTGGTCACCGTCGACGCCCTCGAGCGGGCCGGATACGCCGAACGCCGTCCGTCGAGCGCCGACCGTAGGGCGCGGATCATCGCGGTCACCGCGGCCGGCGCGGAGATGGCCAGGCGCAGCCAGGAGATCGTCGACGGCGTGCATCGCGCGGCGCTGGAGTCGCTGCCCGACGACGAGCGCGCGGTGCTCGTCCGCGCCATGAACCGCCTGGTCGGCGGGCATCTGGCCACCCCCGTCGAGAACGCGCAGCCGGCCCGCCGGGCTCGGGAGCGCACGAAGTAGTCCCGAAACATATCGTCTACAACAAAACTATCTGCTACGGTCTTTTTCGTCGTGCACGAGACGGGAGAGACCAATGGCGTACGCGCGGAACTCAAGGTGGGCGGCGCTCGGCGTGCTGTCCACGACAGGGCTGATGACGATCCTGGACGGCAGCATCGTGACGGTGGCGATGCCGGCCATCCAGCGTGACCTCGGGTTGTCGTCCGCCGGGCTGAGCTGGATCGTCAACGCCTACCTGATCCCCTTCGGCGGCCTGCTCCTGCTGGCCGGCCGGCTCGGCGACCTGATCGGCCGCCGGACCATGTTCCTGACCGGGAACGCCGTCTTCGCCGCCGCCTCGCTGCTGGCGGGCGCGGCCACCGGCCCCGGCACCCTCATCGCCGCCCGCTTCCTGCAGGGCGCGGGCAGCGCGCTGGCCTCGGCGGTGGTCCTCGGCATCCTCGTGACGCTGTTCACCGACCCGGCCGAACGGGGCAAGGCGATCGCGATCTTCAGCTTCACCGGCGCGGCGGGCGCCTCGATCGGCCAGGTGCTCGGCGGCCTGCTCACCGACGCGCTCAGCTGGCCGTGGATCTTCCTCGTCAACGTGCCGATCGGGGTGGTCACCGTCGTGCTCGGCCTGCGCGTGCTGCCCGCCGACCGGGGCGCCGGCCTGTCGCGCGGCGCGGACGTCGCCGGAGCCGTACTCGTGACCGCAGGGCTGGTGCTCGGCATCTACACGGTCGTCGAGGTCGAGGAGTACGGCTGGCTGTCCTGGCACACGCTCGGGCTGGGCGCCCTGTCCTTGGCGCTGCTGGCGGCGTTCGTGGTCAGGCAGGCCACGGCCGCGACGCCGCTGATGCCGCTGCGGATCCTGCGCTCACGCGACATGGTGGGGGCGAACGTCACCCAGATGCTCGTCCTGTCGGGGATGTTCGCCTTCCAGGTGCTCGTCGCCCTCTACATGCAGCGGGTCCTCGGCTACGGCGCCCTGGGGACCGGCCTCGCGATGCTTCCTGCCGCCGTCGGCATCGGCTCGATCTCGCTGTTCGCCTCGGCCCGGCTCGCCGCCCGCTTCGGTGCCCGCGCCGTGCTGCTGGCCGGTCTCGTGGCGCTTGTCGCGGCGATGCTGCTGCTCACCCGGGTCACCCCGGATGCCGGCTACGTCACGCACCTGCTCCCGCCGATGCTGCTCGTCGCGGGTGGCGGCCTGGTGCTGCCGGCGCTCGCCACGCTCGGCATGTCGGCGGCGCGGGAGAGCGACGCCGGACTCGCCTCCGGCCTGTTCAACACCACCCAGCAGGTCGGCATGGCAGCGGGCGTCGCGGTCCTGTCCACCCTCGCCGCCGGCCGGACGGAGGAACTGCTGGCCTCCGGCGCCGAAGCGGCCACCGCCATGACCGACGGCTACCGCCTGTCCTTCACCGTCTCCGCCGCCTTGATCTCCGCCGCCTTCATCGTGGCCATCACCGTCCTCCGCCGCCCAAGGGCCGACGCCCCCACGACAAGCCGCGAAGTTACGGCCCACCCCGGCAGGTAGGCCCCGTGGCGCGGGTGAGGGGGACGCGCATCCTCACCCGCGTCGATCAGCGGAGGGACAGGGCGGTGGCCAGGGCGCGCCACTCGGCGCGGGGGAGGGCGCTGTTGTGGGGGCCGCCGTCCACGGCGACCTGGATCGTCACGTGGTCGGCGCCGGCCCTCAGGTGCTCCTCGACGAGGGCCACGGCGCTGTCGACGTCGCCGAGCGAGAACAGCGACTCGATCAGCCGGTCGCTGCCGCCGTCGGCCAGGTCGGACTCGTCGAAGCCGTGCCGCAGCAGGTTGCCGGTGTAGTTGGGCAGCCCCAGGTAGGGGGCGAGCACCTCGCGGGCCCGCGCCCTGGCCCGCTCGGGGTCGGGGTCGAGGACGACCTTCACCTCAGGGGCGAGCAGCGCGTCCGGACCCATGACCGTGCGCGCGTACGCCGTGTGGGTGGCCGGCGCGAGGTAGGGGTGCGCCCCGAGCGACCGCTCGGCGGCGAGGGTGAGCATCTTCGGGCCGAGCGCCGCGACGAGCCGCCGCTCGCGTCCGACCGGAGTGGCCGCGGCGTCGAGCGCGTCGAGGTAGGACACCATGCTGGAGTACGGCTTGGTGTACTTCGGGGTCACGACGGCGTGGCTGGCCCCGAGGCCGAGGGCGAACCGGCCGGGCGTCTTCTCCTCCAGCGCGGCGACCTGTTCGGCCACCTCGTCAGCGGTGTGGTCCCAGATGCTGAGGATCCCGGTGGCGACGGTGATGCCGCTGGTCGCGTCCACCACGGCCGCGACGTCGGCCATCGACGGGCTGCCCCCCAGCCACACCGTGCCGTAGCCGAGGTCCTCCAGCTCGGCGACCGCCTCGGCGATCTCGGCGCGCCGGGCGGCGTCGGCCGTCGTGCTGCGCAGCGCCCAGCTCCAGATCCCGACCCGCCCGAACGACTCCCGCGTCACCGCAGCGTCCATGTCGTCACCACAGTCCCTTCCCTGTTGCGTGGGTGCGCCGGACCGGTCCCCGAGCCCTGGGGGCGATCGGCGAGACATCAGACCCGCATCGTAGAGGATCAAGCGTTCGAGGGTGCCGGGGCTGGTGCGAGGGGTAGGTCGTGGCTCTGTCCGGTGGACGAAAGTCCCTTTGATAGCCTTTTGGGTGGTTAAGGCATATATGTCCGCTAATGGGGGTTTGCGGAGCGGTGTGACGGCTCGGCGGGTCTGTCGTCTGTAACGGGTGACCTCCCCTGCCGCCGTCCGCGCGTCGATCTCCGCCGTGCACGCGGGGCGTCGGGCATGAGGGCCGGCTCGCAGCAGCCTGCCCACGTCGTTCATATGGATGGATCGTTCACATGTCCGCAGGTTCCGCTGCTCACCGTCGCGCGGAGGCGCGATCGCTGCCGGCGGCGGCCGTCATCGACGCCGACGGCGTCGTGCTCGGCTGGACGCGGGCCGCGGAACGGCTTCTCGGTTACCGCCCGGCGGACATCGTGGGCCATTCCGCAGCGATCCTCCTCACACCCGGCGACCATGACGAGCGGCTCTCGTCGTGGGCCCGCGAGTACGGGCACCGCGACAGCTGGTCGGGCCTCGCCGAGGTACGCCACCGGAGCGGCGACCGGCTCGTCCTGCACCTGCAGGGCCACCGGCTCCCCGCGGCCGACGGACGCTCCGCATGGGTGCTGTCGGCGAACCCGGCCTCGATGAAGGCCGCCCTGGAACCGCTCGTGGAGCCGCTCGTCCAGCGTTCCCCCGTGGCGATCTGGATCTGGGACCGCGACCTGCGGTGTGTGTGGCGTAACGCGAAGGCGCGGCACTTCCACGAGGTCCTGAGCCTGTGCGGCGACGGTGAGGCGCCACCGGAGGAGCCGTTGCTGCACCGCGACAGCCAGGTGGCCAAGTTGGTGCGCCAGGCACTCGAGGACGGCACCCCGGTGATCGACAACGAGGTGCGGCTTGCCGCGGTCGACGGCAGCACGCGCACCCTGTCGATCTCGGTCTTCCGCCTCGACGACGTGGACGGGCTGCCCATCGGCGTCTGCTCGCTGGCCATCGACGTCACCCAGAGCATGGCCCGCGAGCGGGTCTCGCTGCTCGTCGAGGCGAGCACGTCCATCGGCACCTCGCTCGACGTGTGGCAGACCGCGCAGGAGCTCGCCCAGTTCGGCGTGCCCGACCTGGCCGACTACGTCGTCGTCGACCTGGTCGAGTCGGTGCTCCCCGAGTCGGTGCTCCCCGATGATGACGACCCCGACCGCCCGAGCGCCGAGACGTACAGTTCCGTCTTCCGCCGCGCCGGCATGGCGTCGAGCCGGCCGTCGGGTCCTCCCTCGCCGTGGGCGCGCGGCGAGGTCGTGTTCCTGCCGCCCGACTCGCCCTACACGGACGTGCTGGCCACAGGCTGCTCCTTCTTCGAGCCGGTGGTGGACACCTCGCCAGGAACCTGGATGGACCACGACCCGAAACGCGCGCGCGTGACCCGGGAGGAGGGGATGCACAGCAGGATGGTGGTGCCGCTGCGGGCACGCGGCGAGACCCTGGGCGTCACCGCCTTCATCCGCAGCGCCAATCCGACCCCGTTCACCTGGGACGACCTGATCATCGCGGAGGAGTTCGTCGCCCGCGCCGCGCTCAGCCTGGACAGCGCGCGCCGCTACACCCGCGAACGCACCGCCGCGCTCGCGTTGCAGCACAGCCTGCTGCCGCGCCGGCTCTCCGGCGGCGACGTCATGGAGGTCGCCCACCGCTACCTGCCCTCCGGCACGCACAGCGGCGTCGGAGGCGACTGGTACGACGCGATCCCGCTGGACGACGGCCGGATCGCCGTCGTCGTCGGCGACGTGACCGGGCACGGCATCAACGCCGCGGCGTTGATGGGCCGGGTCCGCACCGCCGTCCGCACGCTCGCGTACCTGGGCATGCCGCCGTGCGAGCTGCTCGCGCGGCTCGACGTCCTGGTGGCGCAACTGCACGAGCAGGACGACGAGGGGGACGACAGCACACTCCTGTCCCGGAGCTCCACCTGCATGTACGCCGTCTACGACCCCGCCACCCGCCGCCTGTCCATGGCCACCGCCGGGCACCCGCCTCCCGTCGTCGTCCACCCGGACGGCGAGGCCGCGTTCCCTGAGCTGTTCGTCGGCCCTCCGGTCGGCCTGGCCCTCGGCTCGTACGCGTCCGTGGAGGTCGAACTGCCCGCGGGCACGGTGGTCGCCCTCTACACCGACGGGCTGATCGAGCGGCGCGACGACGACCTCGACGCCGGGATGGAACGCCTGCGCGAGGCTCTGGCGAGCCGGGTCGGCCTCCCGCTGGAGATCCTCTGCACGAGCGTGATCAACGCCATGGTGGGCGGCCGCGCCGCCGAGGACGACGTCGCCCTCCTGGTGATCCGCACCCGCTGAGTCACTCGCCCGTCTCGGCCAGGCCGCGCAGCAGGTCGGACGACGGGGAGCCGGTCTGGGCGGTGTAGACGACGAGTTTGAGGTCGGGGTCGGCCGTCGGGGCGAACGACTCCCAGTTGAGCGTCATCGTGCCGACCTTGGGGTGGTGCATGCGTTTGACGCCGTACGTGCAGTACGTGACCCGGTGCTCGGCCCAGTGCCGGACGAAGTCGGGGGAGTTCGCGGTCAGGTCGGCGACGAGTTCGGCCGGGCGCGGATTGCCGCCGGCCCGGCCGAGCGCCCCTCTGAGCCAGGCGGCGCACTCACCCGCGACGTCCTCCCAGTCGGGGAAGACGTCGCGGGCCGCGGGGTCGCAGAAGATCCAGCGGATCTCGTTGCGTTCGGCACGGGGCAAAGCGTCGAAGTCGGTGGTGATGGCCGTGGCCATCCGGTTGGCAGCCACGATGTCGAGGGCGTCGGTGAGCAGGAACGCCGGCACCGGGTCGAGCATCTCCAGCATCGTCCGCAGCGCGGCGCGCGGCTTGATCGGCTGGGCGGCGGGAGGGGTGTGTCGCCCGTTGACGAGTTCGCGCAGGTGGAGCCGTTCCTCGGGGTCGAGCCGCAGCACCCCGGCGACCGCCTCCAGCACCTGGGCGGAGACGTTGCCGACGCGCCCCTGCTCCATCCGGGTGTAGTAGTCGACGCTGACCCCGGCCAGCAGGGCGAGCTCCTCGCGTCGCAGCCCCTTCACGCGGCGGACGTCGGCCCGCGAGGGCAGTCCGACGTCGCGGGGCGTCACGCGGGCCCGTCGCGAACGCAGGAACTCGCGCAGCTGGTCTGGCCGGCTCATGTGGTCGAGTATCCCATGTGCGGTCGTGAAGCCCCAGGTCGAACCCCCGTTTTACCGGGGTGAGTGGCCGCGCAGCCGCTCGCCGCAACCGGCCAGGCCCGCGGCGGAGGCGGCGTCCAGCAGCCGTAGTTCCTCGACGACCCGCTGGAGCCGGTCCACGGCGCTGAGCGTGCGGGCCAGCAGGCTGTCGAGGTCGATGTGCTCGGGGTGCAGGCGCGCCTCCTCCAGTTCCGTCCGCAGCGCCGCGAGCGGTGTCCGCAGCGCGTGGGCCGCGTCGCCGGCGAGCCGGCACTGTGCCTCCAGGACGAACGCCACGCGCTGTGCGATCTCGTCCGTCCGGCCTGGGTGTGTGGTGATGGCGTGCACGTGCGATGCCCTCCTCCGGTCGGCGCTCCGCGGGGCGGCCGCGGATGTCACTCATGGAAACACCGCATGACCTGTGGAAACAGGGCCTGGACCAGCCCTTCGCAACCTAGGTCCGGCCAGTGCCACCTTCGGTGGCCGGCGGGCGTGTGACCGGCTCGCCGTCGCCCAGGTCGGTGCGCCGGTCACGCGCGGAAGGGACCGTTCCGACAGAACCCCCGACTGTCGCTGACTCGGGTGGCACCCGGCCCCTTCTTCAGGGAACCATCCGATCGGCCGGACGCGCAGTGCCGAACGTGGCCCTGTCCACCCCAGGGTTGCCAACCCCACCTACCCTCACAAACCAGACAAAGAATCTTGGACTAGCGTGTATGTTTACGTAAACATCCACCGGGGGCGAACGAGCAGGAGTGGTAGTGACAGCAAATCAGGGGCCTCGCTGGCTGCGGTGGCCGTCGGAGTCGTCCCGCGGACGGCTCGGCTTCGGCGCCGACTACAACCCCGAACAGTGGCCTCGCGAGGTCTGGAACGACGACGTGCAGGCGATGCGCCGCGCCGGCGTGAACATCGTCTCGCTGGCCATCTTCTCGTGGGCCAGGATCCAGCCGGGCGAGGACCGCTGGACGTTCGAGTGGCTCGACGAGATCATGGACCTGCTCCACGCGCACGGCATCGCCGTCGACCTCGCCACCGCGACCGCCTCGCCGCCGCCCTGGCTGACCGCCAAGCACCCCGAGATCCTGCCCGTCGACCACGACGGCCGTACGCTGTGGCCGGGCGCCCGCCAGCACTGGCGCCCCACGTCGCCCGTCTTCAGGCAGTACGCCCTGCGCCTGGTCCGCGCCATGGCCGAGCGGTACGCCGACCACCCCGCCCTCGCCGCCTGGCACGTCTCCAACGAACTCGGCTGCCACAACGTCTACGACTACTCCGACGACGCCGCCACGGCCTTCCGCGCCTGGCTGCGCGCCAGGTACGGCACGGTGGACGAGCTGAACCGGGCCTGGGCGACCGCGTTCTGGTCGCAGACCTACGGCGACTGGGACGAGATCCTGCCGCCGCGCCTGGCCGCGTCGTACCCGAACCCGACGCAGCAGCTCGACTTCAAGCGCTTCTCCTCCGACGCGCTCAAGGACCACCTGCGCGCCGAGCGCGCCGTGCTGGCCGAGCTGACGCCCGGCGTCCCGGTCACCACCAACTTCATGGTCATGGGCGAGACCAAGGGCATGAACTACGCCGACTGGGCACGCGAGGTCGACTTCGTGTCCAACGACCACTACGTGCTGCCGGGGCCGCAGGCGCGGGACGAGCTGTCGTTCTCGGCCAACCTGACCGGCAGGCTCGCGGGCGGGCAGCCGTGGTTCCTCATGGAGCACTCCACCAGCGCGGTCAACTGGCAGCCGATCAACGTCCCCAAGCGGCCCGGCGAGCTCGCCCGCGACTCGCTCACCCACGTGGCCCACGGCGCCGACGCGGTCTGCTTCTTCCAGTGGCGGCAGTCGGCCGGCGGCGCCGAGAAGTACCACTCGGCGATGGTGCCGCACGCCGGCACCGACAGCGAGGTCTTCCGCGACGTCGCCAAGCTGGGCGCCACCCTGGAGGCGCTCGCCCCCGTCGCCGGGACGCGGCGCCGCCGCGCCGCCGCCGCGATCGTCTTCGACTGGGACTCGTGGTGGGCGAGCGAGCTCGACTCCCACCCCACCTCCCGCCTGCGCTACCGGCAGGAGGCCCTCGACTGGTACTCCGCGTTCGCGAACGCCGGGGTGCGGGTCGACGTGATCAGCCCGGACGACGCGTTCGACCACTACGACCTGCTCGTCGCGCCGATCCTGCACGTGGTGCCAGGGACGCTCGCCGACCGGCTGAACACGTACGTGGCCGGCGGCGGACATCTCGTGGCGACGTACTTCTCCGGCATCGTGGACGAGAACGACCACGTGTGGCTGGGCGGCTACCCCGGCGCGCTGCGCGAGCTGCTCGGCATCCGGATCGAGGAGTTCGGGCCGCTGCTCGACGGCGTGCGCGTGGACCTCGACCTCGGTGTGTCGGGGACGCTGTGGAGCGACCGGATCGACGTCGCGACCGACGACGTCAAGGTGGTGGCGAGGTACACCTCGGGCGACTACACGGGCCGTCCCGCCGTCACCACGCGCCCGGTCGGCGCCGGTTCGGCGTCGTACGTCTCCACGAGGCTGGGCCGTGACGGGCTGGCTCCGGTGCTGGCCGCGCTGCTGGACGTGAGCGGGGTGCGCTCCGAGCTGCCGCCGGCCGCCGCCGGGTCGGTGGAGCTGACGATCCGCACCGGCGACGACGCCGACTACTGGTTCCTGATCAACCGCACCGACGACAGCGTCGAGCTGGGCGACCTGGAGGGCGAGGACATTCTGGCGCCGTCCCTGGCCGCCGGTCCGACCCTGGCCCCCCGCGGGGTCCGGGTCCTGCGCCGCCCCCGCCGCGCCTGACGAACACGAAGAACGGGCCTCACCCGGATGGGTGAGGCCCGTTCTCTTGTGTCACTTGACGGTGAAGCCCTGCTCCTGGCCGTACTTCACGGACGCGTCCTGCCAGGCCTTCAGGCCCTCCGCGAGGGTCGCGGCGCCGGTGTAGGCCTTGCCGACGGTGTCATTGAAGATGCTGTTGGCGTACACCTGGTACGGCAGGTACGACCAGCCGGGCACGACCTCACCGGCCGACTCGGCGAGCACCTGGTTCACCTGCTGGTCGCCGAAGTACGGGAACTTCTTGTCCTTGAACTCCGGCGAGTTCAGCTCGGCGGTCGTGGCCGGGAACGCGCCGCCGTCGAGGCGGATCTTCACGCCCTCGTCCACGTCGGCGAACTTCAGGAACGCGTACGCGAGCGCCTTCGAGGAGCCGGCCTCGGGGATGACGAGGGAGCTGCCGCCGTTCTCGGCGGTGGCCTTGCCGCCGCTCTCCCACTGCGGCATGGGGGCGACCCGCCACTTGCCCTTGCCGGCGGCGACGCCGGTCTCGAAGTTGGCCGGCATCCAGGCGCCGATCACGAGCGTGGCGATCGTCCCGTCGCCGAGTCCCTTGTACCAGGCGTCGCTCCACGACGTGATGGGGGCGAGGAGCTTGCCGGAGATGAGCTGCTGCCAGGTCGAGGCGAACTTCTGCGTGCCGGCGTCGCCGAAGTTGACGGTGACGTCGGTGCCGTTCACCTGGTACGGCTTGCCGCCGGCCTGCCAGATCAGGCTGGTCGCGAAACCGGCGTCGCCGGTGTCGTTGGCGATGTACGCCTTGGGGTCGGCCTCGTGCAGCTTCTTGGCCGCCGCGACGTAATCGTCCCAGGTGGCCGGCACGTCGATGCCGTACTTGTCGAAGACTTCCTTGTTGTAGAACAGGGCCATCGGGCCGGAGTCCATGGGCAGGCCGTAGATCCCCGAGCCGGAGTGCACGGAGTTCCAGGGGCCGGGCGTGAAGGTGCCCTCGAGCTTGTCGGCGCCGAACGCGGTCAGGTCGGTGACCGACTTGCTGAGTGCGAACTGCGGCAGCGCGAAGTACTCGACCTGCGCGACGTCGGGCACGCCCGAGCCAGCCTTGATCGCGTTCTGCAGGGCGGTGTACTGGTCCTTGCCGGTGCCGGCGTTGACCAGGTTGACCTTGACCTTCGGGTACTTCGTCTGGAAGTCGGCGACCACCTGCTTCAGGGTGGGCTCCCAGGCCCAGACCGTGAGGGTGCCGCCGGCGTCCAGCGCCGCCTGCACGTCACCGGCCGACGCGGTGGTGGCACCGCCGCCGCCCGAGTCGCCGCCGGAGGAGCCGCAGGCCGAGGCGAGCAGCGACAAGGACAACGCGGCGCCCACGAGGACGGTGCCGCGGCGGGTTACCTTCATGGATGTGCCTTTCCTATGTGCCTGGGCGGACGTCATTCCTTGACGCTTCCGGCCGCCAGGCCTGACTGCCAGTACCGCTGGAGCAGCAGGAACGCCACGATCAGCGGGATGATGGTGATGAGCGAGCCGGTGATCACGAGGTTGAAGATCGCCTCGCCGCCGCTGGTGGCGGCCTGGGCGTTCCACTGCTTGAGGCCGAGCGTGAGCGGGTACCACGCCGGGTCCTTCAGCATGATCAGCGGCAGGAAGTAGTTGTTCCAGGTCGCGACGACGGCGAACAGCAGCACCGTCACGATCCCGGGTGCGAGCAGCGGCAGGCTGATGCGGAAGAACGTCTGGAACTCGCGTGCCCCGTCCACGCGCGCCGACTCGAGGATCTCGTCGGGGATGGCGTCGGCCGCGTACGTCCACATGAGATAGAGCCCGAACGGCGTGATCAGCGACGGGATGATGATCGCCCACGGCGTGTCCGTCAGGCCGACGTCCGAGAACATGAGGAACGTCGGCACGGCGAGCGCGGTCGGCGGCACCGCGACGGCGCCGATGACGATCGCGAACACGGCCTTCTTGCCGGGGAAGTCGAACTTCGCCAGACCGTAGCCGGCGATGGTGGCGAGCAGGGTCGCGCCGCCCGCGCCGACGACCACGTACAGCAGCGTGTTGAGCAGCCAGCGGGTGAAGATGCCGTCGCCGTAGGTGAAGGTGCGGCCGATGTTGTCGAACAGCGCGAACTCGCCGTCGAACCACAGGCCGAACGAGCCGAGCAGACCGGCCTGCGTCTTGGTGGCGTTGATGACCAGCCAGGCCAGCGGGAGCAGCGTGTAGATCAGCATGAGCGCCGTCAGGACGGTCAGCGTGACGCTGCGCCGGTTGCGCAGCGGCTTCGCGCGGACCACCAGCGGGCGCGACGTCCTGCGGCTGGGCGCGGGAGTGGTGGCGGTCATGGTCAGGCCCCCTTGCGCATGCCGCGGAGCTGGACGACGTAGGCGACGATCATGGTGATCACGCCCATGACGATGGCGACGGTCGCCGAGTAGTTGAACTGCTGACCGGCGAAGGACAGCGAGAAGGCGTACAGGTTCGGCGTGTACGACGTGGTGATCGAGTTCGGCGCGAGCACCTGGAGGATGCTGGGCTCGTTGAAGAGCTGGAAGCTGCCGATGATGGAGAAGATCGTGGCGATCACGAGCGCTCCGCGCAGCGCCGGCAGCTTGATGGACCAGACGATCCGCAGCTGGCTCGCGCCGTCCATCTCCGCGGCCTCGTACAGCGACGGGCTGACGACGCGCAGCGCGGAGTACAGGATCAGCATGTTGTAGCCGACGAACTCCCAGGTCACGATGTTGCCGATGGAGGCGAGCACCAGGCCGGGCGACAGCGGGTCGGGCAGCGACCACCCGAGGGCGTCGTTGATGCTGCCGACGAGGCCGAACTGGCTGCCGTACATGAAGCCCCACATGAGGGTCGCGACCACGGCCGGGACGGCGTAGGGCAGGAAGACCGAGATGCGGAAGAAGCTCGTCCCGTACAGGCGGCCGCTGTCGATGGCGAGGGCCACCAGCAGGGCGAGGAACAACATGATGGGCACCTGGACGACCAGGAAGAGCGCCACCCGGCCGACGGACGCCCACAGCAGCGGGTCGGTCAGTGCCTTGACGTAGTTGTCCAGGCCGACGAAGGCGGTGCCGCCCACGAGCTGCGTGCGGAAGAAGCTCAGATAGATCGCGTACGCGATGGGTGCCAGAAAGACGACCGCGAACACCGCCATGAACGGCCCCACGAACCGCCAGCCCGTCCACGACCGCCGTTCGCGGGGCGCTGCCCGCCCGGTGTCCAGCGTGTTCGCCTGAACGGTTGCGACCACGGGTGCACTCCTCCCTTACCGGGTGTTTACGTAAACATAAGGCACAACCTGCAAAGGGCCGCAAACCGGGTCCTTATTCCGAAATGATCAAAATGGTTATGTTTACGTAAACTTCCGTGCGCGGTATGGTGGCACCGGCCACCACCACCGTCAAGGTCTCCGGACGTCTTGCGGCTGTCCGGAAATCCGGTTCATGGCTGGGCGGAAGGGCGCAGAAGGGCGGGATGGACGCGTGAACCGCGACGAGCGGCAGACGGCGGCGACGGACGAACCCCTGCGGGCCGGCTCCGGAGGCCGGCGCAAGCAGCGGGTCTCCATGGCCGACGTGGCCCGCCTCGCTGGCGTGTCCTCGCAGACCGTCTCCCGCGTCTCCAACGGCAACCCCGGCGTCGTCGAGTCGACCCGCGAGCAGGTGCTGGCGGCCATGAGGCAGCTCGGCTACCGGCCCAACAGCGCCGCCCGCGCCCTGCGCTCCGGCAGGTTCAACACCATCGGCGTCATCCTGTTCAACCTGGCCACGACCGGCACCAGTCGCACGCTCGACGCGATCGCCACCCAGGCCGCCGCCGAGGGCTACGCCATCACGCTCATGCCCATCGACCTGCCGACCCAGGACAACGTGCTGGGCGCGTTCACCCGCATGGGCGAGCTGGCCGTCGACGCGGTGATCGTCATCATGGCCGTCCACCTGCTCGACTCCGGCACGGTCACCCTGCCGCCCGGGGTGCAGGTCGTGGTCGTCGACTCCGACGCGGACGACCGCTACAGCGTCGTCGACACCGACCAGGCCGACGGGGCGGAGCGGGCCGTGCGCCACCTTCTCGACCTGGGCCACCACACGGTCTGGCACGTCGCGGGGCCGGAGTCGTCGTTCTCCAGCCAACGCCGCGCCGAGGCCTGGCAGCGCACGCTCGAGAAGGCCGGGCGTCCGGTGCCGCCGCCGCTGCGCGGCGACTGGTCGGCCGACTCCGGCTTCGCCGCCGGCCTCGCGCTCGCAGACGAGCCCGGCTGCACGGCGGTGTTCGTCTCCAACGACCAGATGGCCCTCGGCCTGCTGCGCGCCCTGCACGAGCGGGGCAGGTCCGTACCCGGCGACATCAGCGTCGTGGGGTTCGACGACAGCCCGGAAGCCGCCCATTACGTGCCGCCCCTGACCACCGTCCACCAGGACTTCGCCGAGATGGGCAGACGGTGCGTCCAGCGGGCGCTGCTCCAGATCCGCGGCGGGCAGGTGCCGCAGTCGGGCACCGACCTCGTCCCCACCCGGCTGGTGGTCCGGGCGAGCACCGCCCCGCCGCGCGGGTAGGGAGTGTTTGCGCAGGTAGAGCGGCATGTGAGGATTGCTGGCATTCTTGGCCGCGGTCGCTGAGTGTTACGTGCGCCACGCCACCAAGCTGGGCGCGGCGCGTTGTGGGCCGCGGCCGTACAGGCAGGCCGGGCCCGGTTGAGATCGTGGGCTTGTCCCTCCCGATCACCGAGGAGGGGCGTTCCAGCCAACGAACTCAGAGGGGAACCTGATCATCAGCATGCGCACGACTCTCGCCACGGCCCTCACCTCGGGCCTCGTCCTGCTCGCCCTCCCAGCCGCGCCCGCGGCGGCCGCCCCGGCGGGGAACGCCCCGTCCTGCGTCACCGTCTGGGAGCGTACGGGCTGGGTCACCAAGACCGGTTACGCCAGGAACGACTGCCGGGAAACGATGAACCTGAAGATCATCTGGGCGCACGGCAGCGATGGGAGCTGCCAGACCGCCCGGCCCGGCGCCACCGTCAGCAGCAAGATCCCGCGCGGGCCCCGGACCTTCGACGGCGCCAGCCGCTGCTGACGTCCGTCCGCCCCGATGTCCTCCGGTCGGGGGCGCGCCGGTGTCCCCGACGAGGTCAGAGCGTACGGGCCAGGAGCAGGGCGATGTCGTCCTCGGCGAGACGCGTCCCCATCATGCCGTCGATCACCGTGCTGCAGAGCAGCTCAAGCGGGAGCGCCGGATCCGTCAGCGTGGCGCTCAGCCGCGCCATCCCCTCGTCGATGTCGGCGTCGCGGGTCTCGACGAGGCCGTCGGTGTAGAGGGCGATGACCGACCCTGGGGCGACGTCGACGGTCAGCGCCTCGTACGACCCGAAGCCGAGCCCGATGGGCGTGCCGACGGGAACGGAAGGGAAGCTCACCTCTCCGCCGGGCGTGACGACGGCGGGCGGCGGGTGGCCGGCGGCCGACAGCGTGAACTGCCTGGTGGCGGGGTCGTAGACCACGTAGAGGCAGGTGGCGCCCATGTCGGCGGGCGACAGCAGGTTCGCGGTGTCCTGCTCGTTCATGCGCGCCACGAGGCGGTCGAGGTGGGTCAGCAGGTCGGCGGGCGGCAGGTTCATGTGGGCCAGCGTGCGCACGGCGGTGCGCAGACGACCCATGGTGGCCGCGGCGTTGATGCCGTGCCCGGTCACGTCGCCGACGACGAGGGCGATGCGCCCTTCCGGCAGCAGGATCGAGTCGAACCAGTCGCCTCCCACGCCGTTGTGCATGTCGGACGGCAGGTAGCGGCCGGCCACCGCGAGCGCGTCGCCGCCCGACAGCGTCCGCGGCAGGAGGCTGCGCTGCAGGGCGAGCGCGGCGTTGTGCTCGCGGGTGTAGCGGCGGGCGTTGTCGAGGCTGAGCGCGGCACGGGCGGCCAGCTGCTCGGCGAGCGTCAGGTCGTCCTCGGTGAACGGCGCCGGGTTGTCGGTGCGGACGAACACGGTGATGCCGAGCACGTCGCCGCGGGCCCGCAGCGGGACGATGATCAGGCTGTGCATCCGCGTGTCGTGAATGATCTTCGAGCGGTCCGGGTCGAGGTCGAGCCAGGTGCCGGCCGAGGTGTTCAGGTGCGGCTCGAAGTGCGAGCGCCCGGACGACAGGACCGCCGTGAACGGCGAGGCCGGAGGGACGTACACCGGCTCCCCCTGGAACCAGAGCGACTCGGGGAAGCTCGGGTGGATCGAGGCCGCGCCGGCGCGGCGGAACACCGGGATGCTGACGTCCGTGGCGGTCAGCCGCTGCAGCGGCTCGCCCTCCGGCAGCACCGACTCGGCGAGGTCCACCGTCACGTAGTCGGCGAGCGCCGGCACGGCGAACTCGGCCATCTCCTGGGCGGTCTTCGTCACGTCGAGGGTGGTGCCGATCCTGGCGCTGGCGTCGGCGAGCAGCGCGAGCCGCTGGCGGGCGCGGCTGTGGGTGATGTCGACGGCCAGCGAGCACACGCCGACGGGCTCGCCGTCCACGCCGTCGAGGCGGAAGAGGGAGATCGAGAAGGTGTGCTCCTCGCGCCCGTCCAGCGTGGTGCGGCGGATCTCCCGGTCGAGGACGGGAACGCCGTCGGCCAGCAGCCGCCGGGCCGCCGCGATCAGGGTCTCGATGCCGTCCTTGGGCCAGTCGTCCACGGAGCTGCCCACCGCGCGGTGGGGGAAGAAGTCCGGCACGCGCGCGGCCGTGTCGTTCAACCAGACGTAGCGCAGGTCGCGGTCGAACATGCCGATGCCGATGGGCGACCGCTTGACCAGCGGCTCCAGCAGCGAGTTCGCCGCCTCCGCCACCGGTGTCGCCCACAGCAGCCATCGGGGACGTCCCGGCGCGGGGTTGACCCGGGCGCCGCGCAGATGGACCGTGACAGGGGTGCCGTCGAGGTGGCGGACCTCGGCCAGGCTGGTCCACTGCTCGCGGCCGGCGACCCGCGACAGGAGGTCCCCGAGCCGCTCCGCCGCGCCCTCGGGCTGGAGCAGCACAGCCGCCGTCCGGTTGACGATGTCGGCGTCCGCGTATCCGAAGAGGTCTTCCGCCGATCGCGACCATCCGGTCACGACACCGTCCGCGTCGATCATGGCGACGGCCGGGACATGCCCCCCGGTGCCCGTCAGCTCCGGCGCGGTCATCGCTACCTCCAGTCACTATGTCCAGATTTCAATGTAATAGCTCTGAACAGGAGATACTCCGGATCAAGTGGTGCCCCGTGCCGGAGGTGGGCGGGCCGCACCCCTACCGTGAACTGTATGAATGAGAGCACGACCATGCGCGCGGTGGCCTACCGCAGGCCACTGCCCATCAGCGACCCCGCTGCCCTGGAGGACGTCGAACTGCCCGTGCCCGAGCCCGGCCCGCGCGACCTGCTGGTCCGCATCGAGGCGGTCTCGGTCAACCCGGTCGACGTCAAGGTCCGCGCCGGCGTCGACCCCGGCGGGCGGCCCAAGGTGCTCGGGTACGACGCAGCAGGAGTGGTGACCGCCGTCGGCGACGAGGTCACGCTGTTCCGTACCGGCGACGAGGTCTACTACGCCGGCTCCCTCGACCGGCCCGGCACGAACGCCCAGTACCACGTCGTGGACGAGCGGATCACCGGCCACAAGCCGCCGGGTCTCACCTTCGCCCAGGCCGCCGCGCTGCCGCTGACGGCGATCACCGCGTACGAGAGCCTCTTCGAGCGGTTCAAGCTCAACCGGGAGAGCACGGGCACCCTGCTGGTGCTCTCGGGGGCGGGCGGCGTCGGGTCGATGATGATCCAGCTCGCCCGCGCGCTGACCCCCCAGCAGACCGTCATCGCGACCGCTTCGCGGCCCGAGTCGCGTGACTGGGTGCTCGGGCTCGGGGCCCACCAGGTGGCCGACCACCACGACCTGGTGGCGAGCGTCCGGGCGGTCGCGCCCGACGGGGTCGACCGCATCCTGTCCCCGAACACGGCCGGCCGCATCGACGACTACGCCGAGCTGCTGCGTCCCGGCGGCGAGATCGTCGCCATCGACGAGCCGGAGGGGCTGGACGTGCTGCCGCTGAAGTCGAAGAGCATCAGCTTCCACTGGGAGTTCATGTTCACCCGCCCGCTCCACAACGCGCCGGACATGGCAGCCCAGCACGACCTGCTGGAGCACGTCGCGCGGCTGGTGGACGCCGGCGCCGTGCGGACGACGCTGACGACCGAGCTGGGGCCGATCGACGCCGCGACACTGCGTGAGGCACACCGGCGCATCGAGAGCGGCGGCACGATCGGCAAGATCGTCATCTCCGGCTTCTGAGCCGTCGGCGGCGGCCGTCGGGCAGTGCTTGCCAATCTCCCTGTGCACACAAATCCTGTTATCGGATGTTATGTCGTGTTTATGGCGATATAGGCGTTTCGGTGTGGTTGCTGAGGGCATGGGCGAACGGGCCGGTCAGAGGCGGTCTGAGCGGCCCGAGGTAAGGAGCGTGCCATGAAGGACGCGGGCAAAGTAGCGCTGGCCGTCGTCGTCGGTTACTACCTGGGCAGACGTCACAAGCTCCGGACGGCCCTGGCCCTGGCGGCAGGCGGCGCCGTACGCAAGATGCGCAAGGAGCAGGGGGGACTGCTGCAACAGGGCACCAAGCTCCTCGGCTCCTCACCGGAGATCGCCGGCATGACCGACCGGTTGAAGGGCGAGGTGCTGGAGGTCGCGAAGGCGGCGGCCGTGGCGGCGGCGAGCAAGCAGATCGAGTCCATCACCACGCGGCTGCACGAGCGGACCGAGTCGCTGCGGCAACCCCAGTCCGGTGAGCAGGCCGAGGAGCCGGAGCGCGAGGAAGGCCGCGAGGAAGGCCGCGAGGCAGGCCGCGAGGCAGGCCGCGAGGAAGACCGCGACGAAGGTGAGGAGCGCGCGGAGTACGAGGAAGAGGAGGAAGAGCCGCGCAGGGGCCCGGTGCCGAAGCCGCGGATGGCGAAGAGCCAGGGCCGGGGTTCCGCCGAGGAGCCGCGTACGCGCATGACGGGCAGCGGCCGCAGGCGGCCGTCGCACACGACGGGGAGTGAAGGGCGATGACCGAGGCCACGAAACTGCTGGGCAAGGCGGCCCACCAGGCGCAGGACACCGTGAGCCAGGGACAGGAGGCCGTACGCGAGTCACCGGCGGGCAAGGCCGTCCCGGAACTGCCGACGGGTCAGCTCACGTCCGCGCTGCAGGACCTGTCGATGGCGCTGGCGGAACGGGCGCTCGTCTCCGTGACCGGCAAGATCGAGGGCCTGAGCGGCCGGCTCGGCGACTTCGCGGACGGCGGCGGAGCGAAGGGCCTGCTGAGCGCGGTCACCGGCGGCGACAAGTCGATCGGCGGCTCGACCATCATGGGAGCGGCGAAGGGAGCCGCGAAGGGGATCTTCGGCAAGCTGTTCAAGGGCAAGGGCAAGGGCGGCGGACGCAAGAAGCTCAAGCTGACCAACATCGTCGAGACGGTCGACATCGGCGCCCCGCGCCGGATCGTCTACAACCAGTGGACGCAGTTCCAGGACTTCCCCACGTTCATGAAGAAGGTCGAGAACGTCAACCAGGAGTCGGACGACACGCTGTCATGGAAGGCGCAGGTCTTCTGGTCGCACCGTACGTGGAAGTCGAAGATCCTCGAACAGGTTCCCGACGAACGGATCATCTGGCGCTCCGAGGGCCAGAAGGGTCACGTCGACGGCGCGGTGAGCTTCCACGCCCTCACCCCCGACATCACGCGGGTGATGGTCGTCCTCGAGTACCACCCGCAGGGGTTCTTCGAGCACACCGGCAACCTCTGGCGCGCCCAGGGCCGCCGCGCCCGGCTGGAGCTGAAGCACTTCGCGCGGCACGTCATGCGCCAGGTCATGCTCCACCCCGACGACATGGAGGAGAGCGGCTGGCGGGGCGAGATCCGCGACGGCGAGGTGGTCAAGGACCACGAGACCGCGATCGCGGAGGAGCGCGAGGCCCAGGAGGAAGAGCCGGAACGCGAGGAGGGCGCGTACGAGGAGCCCGAGGAGGGCGCCGACCGCGAACGCGCCGAAGCCGAGGAGGGCGAGGAGCAGGAGGGCGAGGAGCCGTACTACGAACAGGCCGCGTACGAGGACTACGAGGAGGAGCCCGAGGAAGAGGCCCCACCCCGCAGGGAGCGCCCCCAGGAGGAGCGCGACGAGTACGACGAGTACGAGGACGAGTACGAGGAGCCCGAGGCCGAGCACGAGGAGCCCAAGGAGGAGCCGGCCCCCCGCGAACGCGAGCGGCGGCCCGGCCACGAGCAGGCCCGCCCCCGCCGCAGAGCCCCTGCCCGCAGGTAGCACTCCGGCGGTCGGGCAGACGCTCGGCGACGCCGCGGCGCGCGCCGCACAGACGCGCGCCGCCCTCAACCCGGCCGCCGCAGCGACCACCAGCATGCGGCCGACCCCGGTGCCGATCCCACCCCGTCCCTGACCTGAGGCCCCTCTTCGCCTGAGGTGGGGCGTCGCGGGGGTGGAAAAGCGGTGGAAACCCGGGCAGGGGGTTGGGATGCTGCGGGGATGCTGATCAGGGAAGCCGTGGCCGAGGACTGGCCTGACATCTGGGCGTTCTTCCGTGACATCGTCGCCGCGGGGGAGACGTTCACCTACCCGACGGATCTCGGGCGTGATCAGGCGCGGGAGTGGTGGATGCTTCCCGCGCCCAGCCGTACGGTCGTCGCGGTGGACGAGTCCGGCGCGGTGCTCGGGACGGCGAAGATGAACCGCAACCACATGGGCAACGGGTCGCACGTCGCCAGCGCCAGCTACATGGTCGCCCCGGCGCACCAGGGCCGGGGTGTCGGCCGGGCGCTCTGCGCGTACACGCTTGACTGGGCGCGGACGGCGGGCTACCGGATGATGCAGTTCAACGCGGTCGTCGAGACGAACGTGGCAGCCGTCGAGCTGTACCGGTCGCTCGGCTTCGAGGTGCTCGGCACCCTGCCGGAGGGCTTCCTGCACCCGGTGAAGGGGTACGTCGGCCTGCACGTCATGTACCGGCCGCTCTGAGCGTTCAGAGACCGCCGGCCACGTCGAGGACGGTTCCCGTCACGTACGACGCCTTCTCCGACAGCAGCCACACGACCGCCTCGGCGATCTCGTCGGGCTGACCGGGACGTCCGAGCGGGATGCGCTCGGCGACCCGCCACGCCCTGCCAGGCTCGCCGGAGCGGGCGTGGATCGTCGTGTCGATGGTGCCGGGCGAGACGGCGTTGACGCGTACGCCAGGGGCCAGCTCCTTGGCCAGCCCCAGCGTCATGGTGTCGACGGCCGCCTTGGTGGCCGCGTAGGCGACGTACTCGCCTGGCGATCCCGTGCGGGCGGCGACCGACGAGACCGTGACGATCGACCTGCCTGACGTGCCGGTCCACCGCCGCGCGGCCTCGCGGCACAGGCGCACCGGCGCCACGAGGTTCACGTCCACGAGGCGCCGCAGGTCGTCGTCGCCGAGCGCGGCGAGCGGGCCGATCCGGCTCGTGACCCCGGCGTTGTTCACCAGCCCCGACACCTCGCCCATCGACTCGGCGAGATCGAACAGGCGCTCAGGGGCGTCGTCGTCGGTGACGTCCAGGCGCACGCCACGGACGAGCGGGCCGAGGCTCCCGCAGAGCTCGCGCGCCTCCTCGTCGGAGCCGGAGTGGGTGAACAGCACCCCCACGCCGTCGGCGTACAGCCGCTCGACGACGCTCCTGCCGATTCCGCGGGAACCCCCGGTGACGATCACGACCACGCTTGCTCTCCTCGCATCGAGCGTGAGTTTCGATCATTCCTACCGCACGGCACGCCGCCGTACGGAAGCAGGGCATGCTTCGGCTCGGCGGGGTAGCTGCCACCGCATGCGCACAATCGTCAAAGGTCTGATCGCGGGAGCGGCCGGGACCAGCGCGCTCAACGTGGCGTCGTACCTCGACATGGTGGTCCGCGGGCGGGCGGCGAGCAGCACGCCGGAGCAGGCGGTCGACAGGCTCGCCCGGCGCGCGGACGTGAACCTGGGAGAGGGCGAACAGGCGGAGAACCGCAAGCAGGCGCTGGGCGCGCTGCTGGGGTACGGCACGGGGGCGGGCGCCGCGCTCGGCTACGCGCTGCTGACCGCGCGCCGCCGTCCGCCGTGGCCGGTCGGGGTGGTCGCGCTCACGGCCCTCGCCATGCTCGGCTCGAACGGGCCGCTGACCGCGCTCGGTGTGACGGACCCGCGCGAGTGGCCGCCGTCGTCATGGGTCTCGGACGTCATTCCGCACCTGGCGTACGGCATCACCGCGTACGCGGCGTACGCGGTGATGGACGGCTGAGCCCGGGGGACGTCAGTGGGCGGCTTCGTACTGCTTGACGACGCTGGCGGCGATGCGGCCGCGCTCGCTCACGGGCAGGCCGTTGTCGCGGGCCCACCGCCGGATCTCGGTGGACTTCTCACGGCTCATGGCGCGGCTGGAGGAGCCGGCGACGCCGCGACGGCCACCGCGGCCGCCGCGCTCGGCACGGACCGCGCGAGCCTTGGTGATGAACGGCGCGAGAGCCTTCTCCAGCTTCTCCCGGTTCTTGCCCGACAGGTCGATCTCGTAGGTCGTGCCATCGAGAGCGAACGTTGTGGTCCCCTCGGCGTCACCGCCGTCGATGTCATCGATAAAGGATTCAACGATGCGCTTGGCCATGGTGGTGCTCCAATTAACGTTATGGTTGCACGTACTGTATCGCCCTTCAGCAGCTCATGCATCGCGCGGGGGTTGCCATAGGGCGAAATGCAAGCCGGGCAAGTGATCCGGCGTCATGAAGTCCTTCGCGCATGTGTGATAATTCCTGCGGCCCACGGTGTGGCATTCTCGTCGCGATCCGCTGTCGCGGCGGCGTGTCGGGCGGCTCGAAAACGAGCTTTGTTCTGCCATCTCACCAGGTCATCGACCGGTAACCGGGGCTGAAAGAGACGTGCCGGCCGAGGGTGGCGAAACTCTCACCGGTCCGCGTCCGTGCTATGGCGCGGCCGGCCGTGGCGGCCGTCGTGACCGGTCGGAACGCGACGGTGACTCCCTGGCATTGCGGCCGCTTCCGGTTTCCTCCTGGTCGCAATGGCGATACGGTCCTGCCAGTTGAAACGAAATTCAAGGGTTCCCGGCGGCAATGACATTGGCCGGCGCACTGTGCGCAACGGGGTCCGTACGCCTACGCGAGTGATGCAGCGGAATGTCCGCCCTGGGGGAATGCCGGTCGGCTTTGGCCTCCGCTGGGCGGCGACGTATGGCAAGGAACCATTCGTGGCCGGGGCGCCGCGATCGTGGCATGAGCGCGGCGCGGCGCGGGCAGGAGTCGTACAATTGTTCGATCCGGCTCCCGCAGGAGCCTTCTTCGGAGGTGTCCGATGACCGCAAGCACCACCCACACCCTTGAGGCGCCCGGCGCGGTCCTGCACTACGACGTGCGGCCGGTCCAGGCAAGCACGGCTCCCACCCTGCTGATGATCGGTTCGCCGATGGACGCGAGCGGGTTCGCCGCCCTGGCCGCCCGTTTCACCGACCGCACGGTGGTGACGTACGACCCGCGCGGCGCGGGGCGCAGTGTGCTGACCGAGGGCGCTCCCCGCTCGACACCCGACCTGCACGCCGACGACGTGGCCCGGGTCATCACCGCGATCGGCGGCGGGCCGGTCGACGTCTTCGCCAGCAGCGGCGGCGCGGTCAACGCCCTGGCGCTCGTGGCTCGCCGTCCCGAACTGGTTCGCGTGCTGGTGGCGCACGAGCCCCCGCTCGCCCAGGCGCTTCCCGACCGCGACAACGTCCTCGCCGCGATAGCCGACATCGGGGAGACGTACCAGGCGAAGGGGTGGGGCGCGGGGATGGCGAAGTTCATCGCGTCGACGAGCGTGCGCGGCGAGTTCCCTGCCGACCCCGCCGACCTGCCCGTGCCGAGCCCCACCGAGTTCGGGCTGCCCACGGAGGACGACGGCTCGCGCGACGACGTCCTGCTCGCCCAGAACCTCATCACCTGCACGCACTACCAGCCCCACTACGAGGCGCTGCGAGCGGCCTCGACGCGCATCTTCATCGGCGTGGGCGTCGAGTCGGAAGGGCAGATCACCTACCGCGCGGGCACGGCGGTCGCCGAGCGGCTCGGCGTCGAGCCGGCCGTCTTCCCGAGCCACCACGGGGGCTTCTTGGAAGGCGATTTCGGCATGAAGGGCGAGCCGGACGCCTTCGCGGCCACGCTGCGCTCGCTCCTCGACTCCTGACCTGGCGGCGCTGCTCGCCGTCGCCGGCGAGCAGCGCCGCGTGCTGTCGGTTCGGTCAGCGTGAAGAGCACGCCCCGGCCACCCGCTGCAGCACGCGCGTGTACTCGTCGAGGTCGACGCCGTCGAAGTGGTCGATGAGACGACGGCGGACGGCGTTCAGGTGCGACGGCCAGGCCGTCTGCAGGCGGGCGTAACCGTCGTCGGTGAGCACCGCGTTCCAGCCCCTGCCGTCGTTGACGCACTTCACCCGCTTGACCAGCCCCTGGGTCTCGAGGCGGGCCACGACGCGGGTCATGCCGCTGACCGACAGGTCGGCGGCCTCCGCCAGCGCGCTCATGCGCAGCCGGCGGTCGGGCGCCTCCGAGAGATGCATGAGCGTCAGATATTCGACCAGCGGCAGCTGGCGATCATGCGTCATGTCGTGGTCGATGGCGCGGGGAAGCGTGGTGATCACCTTCACGAGCGTTCGCATGAACGCCTCTTCCTCGGAGGTGAGCGGTCTCAACGGCTCCTGCGTGGCTGCGCACATGGCCTCATCCTAGTTGCTTGACAAAGCAAGCGTAAAGGGTTTTTATTGCTTGCCGAGACAAGTACCCCGGGTTCGGGGTTGAACGATATGCGTGGAAGGATCACCGTTGACCAGGATCGGAATCATCCTCGGCAGCACCCGTCCCGGACGTAACGGCGAGGCCGTGGCGCACTGGGTCCACGACCTGGCGGTCAAGCGGGGCGACGCGGAGTACGAGCTCATTGACCTGCTCGACTACCACCTGCCGCACCTGGACGAGATCGTTCCTCCCATCATGGGGCAGTACTCGCAGCCGCACACCTTCAAGTGGGCCGAGAAGATCGCCTCGTTCGACGGGTTCGTCATGGTGACCCCCGAGTACAACCACTCGACCTCGGGCGCGCTGAAGAACGCGATCGACTTCCTCTACGCCGAGTGGAACAACAAGGCCGTCGGGTTCGTCAGCTACGGCTCGGTCGGCGGCGCGCGGGCCGTCGAGCACCTGCGCCTCGTCGCCGGTCAGCTCAAGCTCGCCGACGTCTCCCCGCAGGTCATGTTCACCATGCGCGACGACTTCGAGAACTACAGCGTCTTCACGCCGGGCGAGCAGCAGCCCGCCGCGCTGAACGCCATGCTCGACGAGCTCGTCTCGTGGAGCAAGGCCCTCGCCACGGTGCGGTCCGCCTCCTGATCCCGCGTCCGCTGCCGCCGGGGGGAGGTGCGGCGGACGCGTGGCTCGAACGCCGTGGAAGACCGCTCGGGGGGAGCGCCTTCCACGGCGGCGAGCGCCAAGGCGACGAGACACCGGGACGAGACCTGATCTTGATCGGCGAGCCTCATGCCGGCCGGATGATCTCTTCTTTCCTGTTCTGGCGCTGCTTCTCGCCGGTTGTTCCGCCCTGGTCCCCTTCCTCAGGGCCTCCATGTCGAGCGAGTCCATGGGGCCGACGATCAGGTCGGGGACGGAGATCGTGGTCAGGAAGACGGGCGACTACCGACCGGGACGAGGAGACGTCGTCCTGTTCAAGGCGCCCACGTACTGGCGTCCCAGTCCCCCGGAGGCGGTGTACGTCTCGCGGGTCATCGGGGTGCCGGGGGCCGTGGTCGAGTGCTGCGACGCGACCGGGCGGTTGCTTGTGGACGACGCCGCGCTGGAGGAGTCCTACCTTGCCGCGTCGCCGGCCGCGCGCGAGAAGTTCCGCGTGCGGGTACCGCCGGGCCGGCTCTGGCTCATGAGCGACAACCGCGACGTCGCGCTCGACTCCCGCGCCCACCAGGGCGACGGCGGTGACGGGACGATCGACGTCTCCGACGTCATCGGCGTCGTGGATCTGCCTTGACGCGCTCACCGGCCTGAAGGCCGGAGCGCTGCGGACGATCCCGGTATGCCCTCCGTGATCAGGTGGGGTCGAGGTTCGCGAGGGAGTGGCGGGCCTCGGCGGCGACCACGCGGCGGTACCCGTCCTCGCCCAGCTTCAGGACGTGCTTCAAGCCCAGGGCGTACGCGTGGTCGAACGCCTCGCCGGCCGGCAGCTCGATGTCGGGGGTCACTCCCACGCCCTCCCAGTTGGTGCCCGTCACCGGGTTGACCGCGCTCCCTGACGGGACGGCCGCCTTCAGATGCGGGCCGACCCGGTGGCGCATGCCCGGGTTCGCGCCGCCCCTGGTCCGCTCGCCCACCACCGTGGCCCGCCCGCGGGTCTGCAGGTCGTACGCCAGCTCCTCCGCTCCCGAGAACGTCTCGGAGCTGGTCAACACGTAAACCGGCTTGTCGGGGCCGAACCGCGGGCCAGGCGCGTACGGCAGCGTCCAGTACTGGTGGGTCTCGCCGGACGGGCGATCGTAGATCGAGTTGAGGTGCGTCGTGGGCCACTCGCCGAACAGGTACGTGCAGAACAGGCTCACCATGCCGGGCGCCCCGCCCGTGTTGCGGCGTACGTCGAAGATCAGCACGTCGGTGTCGGCGAGCAGCGTCATGGCGGCCACCGCGCGGTCACCCGCGAACGCGGGGAAGGCGAACATGGTCGTGTCGAGATAGCCGACGTTGCCGGGCAGGCGCTCGACGCGGGCGATCCCGTGGCCGGACAGCGCCACCTCCTTGGCGTACAAATCAGGGTCGAAGGCGTCGCCCTCAGGAATCTCGTCCACGCTGTAGATGAGCCGCAGGTGCTTGTCGCCGTTGACCGACTGGAGGTCCCCGGTGACCGCGAGGGCGAAGTCCTCGTCGGTCTCGATCTTCGTGTACGCGCCGGAGGACAGCCGCTCGTGCAGGATCTCGGCGACCTGCTCCGCGACCTCGGGGAACACGTAATGCTCCGCTAACTGGGAACAGAGCACGGTGATCTGAGGGGTCCAGTCCATAGCTCGGCACAATAGACGCTTTTTGCTCCGCGGGGCTGGTGCGGTGGGCTCTCCGGGCGTACCGTGACTCGTGACCAGATTTCAAGTCCAGTCATGAGAAGGTGAAACGGTGAAGCGGGCGGACCGGATTCTCGACGCTGCGGAAGAGCTGCTCCTTCGGCACGGCTACCGCAAGGTCACGGTCGAGGACATCGCGGCCCGGGCCGGCGTCGGCAAGGGCACCATCTACCTCCACTGGCGCACCAAGGACGAGGTGTTCGAGGCACTGCTGCTCAGGGCATCCATCGAGCTGGTGGAAGAGTTCATCGAGGCGGTGCGCCGCGACCCTGCGTTCGTGCGGCCGCACCGGTTCGCGCGCGAGTCGCTGCTGGCCGTGAGCGGCAAGCCGCTTCTGCGGGCGCTGCTCACCACCGACCTCGACCTGCTCGGCAAGCTCGCCCACCACCGGCTGCGCAGCCACGACCTGCTCGCCGCCGGGCGCGTCCACGAGATGTCCGACCGGTACGGGTTGCTCCGCACGGACATCCCGCACCGGGCCTACGCGCTGGGCGCTGCCCAGATGGGCTTCTACCTCTTCGACGGCTCGGATACCGGCGAGGCGCCGCTCGACATCGAGGCGCGGGGCGACGCCCTCGCCTTCACCGTGCGGCAGGCATTCGAACCGGCGGAGGAGCCGACCGACGAGATGCTCGCGGCGGCGGCCGAGGAGTTCATCACGATTTTTCAGGACCTGATCGTTCCCTACCGCAAGTGGATCTACGACTAAGGAGGGACGATGGTAGACATCGTCCAGCGGTACAACGTCCCGAGCCGGCATGCCTGGCTGCACGGCCCACGCACGGGCGCCCCGGTCGAGTACGACACCCGCGCCGGCATGTGGCACGTCTACGGCTACCACGAGGCGCAGCAGGTGGTGGGCGACCCCGCCACGTACTCCTCCGACACCATGCGCGTCATCCCCAAGCACCTGCTGCCCAGCCCCGACGAGCTGTCCCTGGAGGGCTTCCTCACCCAGATCGACCCGCCCGAGCACGGCAAGCTGCGCAAGCTCGTCAGCAGCGCCTTCACCCGCAAGGTCGTCGCGGACCTCGAGCCGCGCATCGCCGAGGTCGCCCATGAGCTTCTCGACGCGGCCGCGGACCGCGGTCGTTTCGAGCTGGTGACCGACCTGGCCTACCCGCTGCCGGTCATCGTCATCGCCGAACTGCTCGGCGTCCCCGCCGGGGACCGGGCCCTGTTCAAGAAGTGGGCCGACGCGCTCTTCCAGCGCGACGCCGAGTTCGCGATCAAGGAAACGGGCCGGCCCGACGCCGAGCTGCAGGCCGCGATCGAGCCATGGAAGGAGATGCGCGACTACCTCCAGGCCCACGTCACCGAACGCCGCGAGGCGCCGCGCGCCGACCTGATCACCAGGCTGGTGCAGGCCGAGGTGGACGGCCGGCGCCTGCCCGACGCCCAGGTGGTCAACTTCGCGATGCTCCTGCTGCTCGCCGGCCACATCACCACGACGATGCTGCTCGGCAACACGGTGCTCTGCCTCGATGCCTTCCCCGACCAGCAGGAGCGGGTACGCGCCGACCGGTCGCTGATCCCGGCCGTGATCGAGGAGTCGCTGCGCTACCTCACGCCGTTCGCGGCCCTCGCCCGCTCGACCGTGCGGGAGGTCGAGCTCGGCGGCGTCACGATCCCGGCCGACCAGTTGGTGATGGTCTGGCTCGCGTGGGCGAACCGCGACCCCCTGCAGTTCGCGGACCCGCACGTGTTCGACCTCGGCCGCGACCCCAACCCGCATCTCGCCTTCGGCCGCGGCATCCACTTCTGCCTGGGCGCCCCGCTGGCCAGGCTGGAGGGCCGGGTCGCGCTCGACATCCTGCTCGACCGGCGCAAGGAGCTGCGTTCCGACCCGGACGACCCCGTCGAGTTCATCCCCACCCCGAGCATGACGGGGGTGCGTCGCCTGCCGCTGCTGTGAGCCGCTTCATGACGTCCGCCAGGTGCGGCGGCTGCACCGGGTCGCTCAGCGCGGCGAGCTCGGCCCGCGTGAACCAGCCGAAGCCCTGGTAGGTGTCGGACTCCTCGGCGGTCAGCGCGCTCGGCGTGACCTCGGGCCTGCCGTCGAAGCGGGCCAGGTAGAACGGTTCGACCTTGACGTAGTGGACGCCGAGCCAGGTGAAGTCGCGCTCGACCGGCGTCCAGTGGTCGAGCACCGCGTCGCCGGGGAGACCGGTCTCCTCGGCCAGCTCGCGGCGCGCGGCGTCGAGCGGCGTCTCGCCAGGATCGATCCCCCCGCCGGGCGGCTCCCAGAACACGAGCCCGCTGACGGTGTCCTTCCAGCGCATCAGCAGGACGCGTCCGTCGCCGTCGAGACACAGAACCCGGGCCGCCGCCCGATCGTTTGCCACGCGCCCTCACCCCTTCCGCGCCCTGCGGGCAATCGTCACATGCGAACGCCGCCCGGTGGTCGTTCCGGGCGGCGTCGGGGACCGCGGTCAGTCGGTGCCGGACTCCATGGCGGCCTGGTCGAGCAGCACCTCGTCCTCGGGGGCCGCGCCGCGGGAGGCGATGGCCTCCGCGCCGCCCTCGGGCATCGAGCCGATCAGCTCGGACGCGGCCGTCTGGGGCGCTCCGAGCAGGGACGGGTGCGGGCTGCCGACCATGCCGAGCGCGGCGTACTGCTCCAGCTTGGCGCGGGAGTCGGCGATGTCGAGGTTGCGCATCGTCAGCTGGCCGATGCGGTCGACCGGCCCGAACGCGGAGTCTTCCGTACGCTCCATGGACAGCTTGTCGGGGTGGTAGCTGAACGCCGGGCCCGACGTGTCGAGGATCGAGTAGTCGTCGCCGCGGCGCAGCCGCAGGGTGACCTCGCCGGTCACGGCCGTGCCGACCCAGCGCTGCAGCGACTCGCGCAGCATGAACGCCTGCGGGTCGAGCCAGCGGCCCTCGTACAGCAGCCGGCCCAGGCGGCGGCCCTCGACGTGGTAGGCGGCCAGGGTGTCCTCGTTGTGGATGGCGTTGACCAGCCGCTCGTAGGCGGCGTGCAGCAGCGCCATGCCGGGCGCCTCGTAGATGCCGCGGCTCTTGGCCTCGATGACGCGGTTCTCGATCTGGTCGGACATGCCGAGGCCGTGGCGGCCACCGACGGCGTTGGCCTCCAGCACCAGGTCGACCGCGGAGGCGAACTCCTTGCCGTTGATGGTCACCGGCCGGCCCTGCTCGAAGCCGATCGTGACGTCCTCGGCCGGGATCTCGACGGACGGGTCCCAGAACCGCACGCCCATGATCGGCTCGACGGTCTCGATGCCGGCGTCGAGGTGCTCCAGCGACTTGGCCTCGTGGGTGGCGCCCCAGATGTTGGCGTCGGTCGAGTAGGCCTTCTCCGTGCTGTCGCGGTAGGGCAGGTCGTGGGCGGCCAGCCACTCCGACATCTCCTTGCGCCCGCCCAGCTCGGTGACGAAGTCGGCGTCGAGCCACGGCTTGTAGATGCGCAGGGACGGGTTGGCGAGCAGGCCGTAACGGTAGAACCGCTCGATGTCGTTGCCCTTGAAGGTGGAGCCGTCGCCCCAGATCTGGACGTCGTCCTCGAGCATGGCGCGCACCAGCAGGGTGCCGGTGACGGCGCGGCCGAGCGGGGTCGTGTTGAAGTAGGCACGGCCGCCCGAGCGGATGTGGAACGCCCCGCAGGCCAGAGCGGCGAGGCCCTCCTCCACGAGCGCGGCCCGGCAGTCGACCAGGCGGGCCACCTCGGCGCCGTAGGCCGTCGCGCGGCCCGGCACGGAGTCGATGTCGGGTTCGTCGTACTGGCCGATGTTGGCGGTATAGGTGCAGGGCACTGCACCCTTCTCGCGCATCCACGCGACCGCTACCGACGTGTCGAGGCCGCCGGAGAAGGCGATGCCGACACGTTCACCGACAGGAAGGGAATTCAGCACCTTGGACACGAGTAGAAGTATATACACACGACTGCATGATCATGCAACGCTGTGCGGTAGATCATTGGTCCTGTCAGTAGATGTCCGGCATACCCGCCTGTCGTGACAGTCGTTCCCGCCCCGTCGCCGCGTGCCGGGATCGCCGCCGGTGCTGTCGGTGCCGTCGGTCCGGGGTGCCTGGCGGACTGGTGCATCGCCCGATCACCCGGCCGTCGACCTGCGGCGAAGCAACGCGGGGCGGCGGGATGCCTGGTTGTTCGTTTGCATGTCGGTCGAGCGGTGCACGAGCTGGTATGCCTACGTTTAGTATCTATGAAGACACAAGCTGTTATCGCTCCGTCGATAACCCGCGAACCCGGCGCCAAGCGGCGGGTCATATCGGGCGTGACTCTGCTGGGCATGATGTCGGTCGCGTTCGTGACCGCCCAGCCGGTCGCGGCGCAGCCTGTTGCGCAGCAGGTCGAGGAGCAGTTCACCGGAGCGGCGGCGAAACCGCAGTTCCTCGCGGTGGGCTCCGCCTGCCTGACAGGAGCGCCGGCCGTCGCTGCCCTGAGGGTCGGCACGCCGTCGCCGCACCCGCTCAGCGGCTGTCCGCGCGACGCCGAGCCCGTGGCGTCGGCCGCCGCGTCGGACGGCTACCTCCAGCTCACCGGCGCCGGCGACGAGCAGGCGGGAGCCGTCCTGTACAACCAGGCGATCCCGGCGCAGCAGGGCCTGGACCTCACGTTCGAGCAGTGGCAGCAGGGCGCCGACGCGCAGGACTCCACCGACGGCATCTCGTTCTTCCTCCTCGACGGCGACACCACGCTCGCCACCCCGGGGTCGGTCGACGTGACCCAGCGGCAACCGGTCGATGTGACTCAGCGGCAACCGGTCGATGTGACTCAGCGGCAACCGGTCGATGTGACTCAGCGGCAACCGGTCGATGTGACCCAGCGGCAACCGGTCGAGGAGCAGGCCAAGAGCGCGGAACCCGACGAGGTCGGCGGCGGGATCGACCTGCTCACCGACATCGACTGGCAGCGGGCCTGGAGCTGCGCCGACAAGACCGACATCACGATCTACCGCGTCCGGGTCCCCGGGCCCGGCACGGTGACGGCCAGGGTGCTCGGCGACGGAGAGGCCGCCGACTGCCTCATGAGCGCCACCATGCGGAACGCCGCCGAGCCGCAGCCGGTCGTGAGGGCCGAGGCCACCGCGGCAACCACCGCGGAGACCACCGCGGAGACCACCGCGGAGACCACGCCGAAGTCGACCCACTACGTGTCCGTGCAGCGGGCGCAGGAGCTGCTCGAAGCGTCGCGCCGCAGGGTGAACGTCCGGATCAGCCCGGCGCCCTCACCGCTGATGACGGTGTCGATCGACTTCAACGACGGCCGCGGCATGCAGCAGGTGATGTCCATGCCCGCGCCCGCGGCGCTGCCGCCGACGTACAAGTTCGGGCTCGCGGCCGCAGACGGCCCGTTCCTGGTCCGCAACGTCGTCGCCCGCCCGCTCCAGTCGCGGGCCGCCATGACGCTGGTCAAGCGCGCCGCCGTCGACGCGCCGCCGCCCGACCCCGCGCCGGTGGGCGCCACGGTGGTCTACGAGTACGTGGTGACCAACACCGGCAACACGCAGATCACCGACCTGGCCGTGCACGACGAGATGGTCGGAAACATCGAGTGCCCGCGGACCACGCTGGGCGTCGGTGAGACGGTCACGTGCCGGGGCTCCTACACCGTCACGAAGCTGGACGCCACGTACGGGTCGATCACCGACACCGCCACCGCGACCGGCTCGGCGGGCGACCAGGAGGTCACCTCACCGGACTCGCAGGTCACGATCCGCGTCGCGGACGCCGACGCGACGACGCTCAAGCTCGCGAGGAGCGTCGTCCACCCGCGCATGTACCGGCCGGGGGAGACGGTCGTCTACCGCTACGTGGTCAGGAACGACTCCGGCGCGACGGTGAACAACGTCCGGATCGTGGACAGCCACGCGACGAACGTCACCTGCCGTCCCACGAGACTGACCCCGGGAGCCGCCACCACCTGCACGGGCACGTACGTCCTGCCGCGGAGCGGGGCGCGGTGTGAGGGCGGCCTGTGCCGCTACTTCATCCCCAACATCGCCGTGGCCAGGGCGGGCGCGCTGACCTCAGCCCCGGCCAGCGGCGCGGTGTGGGTCGAGCGTGGGCTGCGGCGGCTGCTGTGCGAGCCGTGGCCGCTGCGTGACTTCCTCGAATGCCCGGCTCTCGCTGGCGTGCCCGGGGTGCTGGGCCTCGACCTCGACCTGGGCTTCATGAATCTGCGTCTCTAGCGTGTCGCCGTCCACTCCCACCCGCCGCGGTCGCGCAGGCGGGTGGGAGTCCGTATGTCGGGGCCCTCAGGTGGTCTCGGGCTTGCGACCGACGCCCGCCAGCACGCCACCGATGGCCAGCCCCGGCACCGGGTACGGATCGTCGTTGCGCCAGTCCTGAGCCGGTACGATCCCCGGCTCCAGCAGTTCCAGCCCCTCGAAGTAGCCGCGCACGGTCTCGCGGTCGCGCCAGGCGACCGACCCCGACGCGGAGCGGCTGTAGACGCCCCTGGCCTCGTCCATCTTGTCCGGCTCACCGGCCTCGGGCTCGACGTAGCTGTGCGTGATCACCAGGTGTCCGCCGGGGACGAGGGCGTTGCGCAGGGTCGCGACGATCGAGCTGACCTCGTCGTCGTCGGGGAAGAAGTGGAAGACGGCGGCCACGACGATCGCGACCGGCTGGTCGAAGTCGAGGTGCGGGGCCGCGGCCTTGAGGATGGCGGCCGGGTTGTGCAGGTCGCCCTCGATCACGACGGTGTCGCTGTTGTCGGCGAGCAGCGCCTGGGCGTGCACCAGCACGATGGGGTCGTTGTCGACGTACACGACCTTGGAGCCGGGCGCGACGCGCTGCACCACCTGGTGCACGTTGTCCTGCGTGGGCAGGCCGGTGCCGATGTCGAGGAACTGCCGGACGCCCGACTCGGCGAGCTGCCGGACGGCCCGGATGAGGAAACCGCGGTTGGCCAGTGCCATCTCGCGTACGTCTGATCCGCTCTCGCGGGCCAGCTTGATGATCGCCTCTGCGGCTTCGCGGTCGGCGGGGAAGTTGTCCTTCCCGCCGAGGTAGTAGTCGTACATCCGCGCGACGCTGGGGATCGTCGGGTCGATCCCGTGGGGAGCCAGCTCGTCCGTCATGTCCCTACCTTCCTCGCTTTACTGATCATACGAGGAAAAGTCAGCGTTCGTGATCTTTGTTGCGGGTCTTTAGCTACCGGTTCGCATCGCGCTGGGCTGCGGCTCAGCGGGACGGGTCGTCGTCGTGCAGGACGGCGGAGGTGAGGCAGTCGAGGCGGTGGCGGAAGTCCTCCGAGAGCCCCGTCAGCGCGATGGTGGCGCCCGGGGTTCGGCCGACGTGGAGCCGCGCCGTGACGACGGCGGCGATCCCGCTGGAGTCCCAGCCCGTGACGCCGCCCAGGTCGAGGACGATCCCGTGCCCCGGGGTCAGCGCCGCACGCACGGCCGCGGCGAGGTCCGTGGCCGCTGCCAGGTCGAGGGGGCCGGTCAGGCTCAGCGTGGTCGAGCCGTCCGCGTCGTCCCTGGTGAGCCGGGACGACGGCGGGCCGGGCAGCGGGAGCGCGAAACCGACGGTGACGAACGTGCCCTCGGGGCCGTGGACGATCGAGTACAGGTCGCTGAGCGAGCGGGCGATCCACAAGCCGTGACCCGGTTCGACCGGCCAGGCGCCGTCCGGCGGGCCGGCGGCGCTGTCGGCGGTGCGGACGTGCAGCATCCCCTCGTCGGCCGTCATGATCACCCGCCCGCTGCCGGAACCGTGCAGGATCACGTTCGTGGCCAGCTCGTGGACGACGAGCACCAGGTCGGCCGTGCGCCCCTCCGGCATCCCGGCCCCGACGGCCCGCGCCTCCAGCGCCGCCCGCATGGCCTGGAGCGAGCCTCCGTCGAAAGCCTGGTCGACCAGGCGCGGGCCATCACTCATCGCCGGCCACCGGTGCCGGGCAGGGGTTCGATGAAGGACGAAGGAGGGCGACGGGCGGCATACATGATCACGCGCACGCAATACAGTTCGATGAAGGACAGCCCGGCCATCGTAACCACGAACCCCACCCCCGGGCTGGACGACTTCACCCGGGGCCCGCGCCGGCACGGCGGGGATGCTCCTATGGATGTCAAGCGACGTGTTCTTGATCGTTTGATGTGATGATTCGGTAGAGTTCGCGGGCTATGTAGCGCTTCAGGCAGCGGATGATCTCTTTCTTGGACAGGCCGTCTTGGGTGCGTCGTTCCATGTAGGCGCGGGTGCGTGGATCCCAGCGCAGACGGCATAGGACCACGCGGTAGAGCGCGGCGTTGGCTTGGCGGTCGCCGCCGCGGTTGAGGCGGTGCCGGGTGGTCTTGCCGGAGGAGGCGGGGATCGGGGAGACGCCGCACAGCATGGCGAAAGCGGCTTCGCTGTGCAGCCGGTCGTGGTTTTCGCCGACGGTGACCAGCA
>NZ_FNFB01000046.1 GCF_900100395.1 Nonomuraea maritima
CCCGCACGGAACTCTGGATCGAACCTGCGTCTGGTCTCTCCCACGACCCAACCTTCTCCTTAGGTCAGGTCTCCACGCTAGAAGGGGAAGTCCAGCAACGCCACATCGATGCGGGAGTTTTTCTGCTCGTGTCGGCCATAGAGGCACTTGGCGTAGCGTGTACGAGGCACCTCCACGCTATTTCCTGCGCGGGCAGCTACCTCGGTGGCATCTATTCCGACGTTGAGCCAGGTAGACAAGGTCAGGCCGAGCTTGAGTCGGAGTCAGTTGACCAGATGTAGATCGTACGCGTCACCTTCGGAGCAATGCTTGAGACCTGTAGATCACCGGGAGGGGCGTACTTTCCCGATGATCATGTGAGTTCTTAATGTTGCCGGCGGCGACCGGATAGAAGCCAGGGCGCGGTGAAGATCCGCGGGGGGCAGGGCGTCGTGCGCCGTGGCAGCGGAGATTAACCCTCGGGCCAGTCTTCGGGCTTGGAGACGTACGTGCCCTTCTGCGGCACGGTGAAGACCCAGCCCAACTCGCGCATGTGCGCGACGGCTTGTCTGATCGTTCCTGGCGCCCTGTCGAATCGCTGCTCAAGCGTCTTCTCGCTGGGGATGAGCCGATTCGGGGCGTAGGCCCCCGCCTTGATCTCCCCGATGATCTCGTTGGCGATCTGCTGGTAGACCGGGACCCTACGCGGACTCTGGGGGGCGCTCTTTGGCCCAACGAAGGTGCCACGTCCTTGCTCGGTGTACACGGCACCCTCCTCTTTGAGGAGTCGGATTGCTCGGCGAACCGTCTGTCGCGTGACGCCGTAGGTACTCACCAACTCGACTTCAGATGGCACGGCAGAACCAGGCGCGAGAACGCCGGAGACGATGCGCTGCCTGATCTGGTCCGCTATCTGCACGTATAGGAGTACAGGCCCCTCACGGTCGAGCACGTTCGAACACTAAGCAAGCGCCAACGTGCTCTATCAGTCTGCTACCCCTAGATGTAGGAGCGTGTACAAGTACTAGAGGAAGCCATACCTATAGAGGTATGGTGGTGCTGTGACCCTCTACAGAGGTCGAGCGAGACGGGCCGAACTGCCGCAGCGCCATCCGGCCCCTGAGCCCCGATCGGTTCAGTTGATTGACCCCGAGCTGCGCACAGCCTTTAGGCGCTTCTACGTCTGGTGCGAGGCCGGCCTATGGCACGCCAGGCCACTCCCCAAGGTGACCGCGATTGAGCGCGCCCGCCGTATCGCTCCTGAGCTGACGGCGGAGTCGCTGATCTCGTTGGCCATTCTGTGCATCTGGCACCGGAACCGCCGTGCAAGCGTCGGCCACTTCTGATGGTGCTTGCCGTGAACGGGAAAGGCGCTGGAGCCGAGCTTGCGGCGATCAGGCGCGCGGCAGACATTGCCTGGGAGTTGTGCCGTACCTCGGTGGAGCGGTTCCGAGTCGAGTGTGTGTCCTGCTGCGATATGTATATCTGGGGGTCTGAGAACGATGTCTATGTCGTTATGAGGCACGCGGATAATGGTCTAGAGATAGCAGTAAGAGGTGTGTGGGAAGAAGCTCGCCCCGTATGGGATCTCCTATTGCTAGCACATGAACAGCAGCACGCGATACTGAGCGAATATAGCGTGCCAAAGAGGCCGCCTACTCCCTGTCCAAGTTGGGTGCCATTTGATCCAGCGGGAACAGTCAGAATCCGCGAGACGTCCTGCTGCGGTATCTACGAATGGGCTTCCCAGGGTGGAATATTTTTTGTGCTTCAGCGTACTGTCGGCGGAAGCCTAGAAATCGGTAGAGGTCAATATAGGTTCGCGCGTCAAGAATGGGATCGTCTTCTGCAGGAGCATCGTAAATCGCATGGGTCAATGCCTAGGAAGGTTAAAGCGCGGGGAAGGGAGAGAGGCGAGTGTCCAACGAACACGGCCCTCAGATGAACTCCGCCGTAGAAGCTGCGCCCCATATGTCGATGCATGCTGACGCCCTCGAACTTATCAAGCGCGCATATGACCAGGTTAATGCAGACCTGCAGAGAATGGCTGACCTCGATGCGGCGTATGATATCGCCACGCGCTTAGCAGATGGCATGCGAAAACTTGCCGATGATGCAGCGCTTACTCGTGCAAAGTGCGCTGCAGAGATATCTGATGCCGAAAATCTTTCCCGAAGGAAACTGGCGGAGAGGCTAGGAATCTCAAAGGCACGCGCAGATCAGCTAATCAGGGTCGCCCGTGACAAGCCTGCGCCCTAACGGTCATACCCAAGCACCACTGCGGCCCTGGGGCAGGCATGACCTGCCCCGGAGGGGTGTCACACGTCGGCAATCAGATCGATGGGCAAGTCTAGATAGTTGTCCATGACCCGTGCCCGCAGCCTGGTCCCGCCTTGGCTGCTCACCTCGTCAGGTAGTCGGGTAGCTCCGAGAGCGTCACACCATTCTTCGAAACCTCTGCGACGTTTGTCCGCGTCACCTATGTCACAGACCGCGGTAAGCGGCGTGGCCGATGGACTGCTTGCGATCGTCCATGTAACTACGGGAAGGTCTTCATTCTCGATACGCGAGAGAAGGTCTCGAAGAGCCTCCATGGTGCGCTGCTGGACATGTAGCTGGTCAAGCTCTGCTTTTCTTGCCTCTTCTTGTTCGTGCATGATGCGCGCCTGTTCTAGTCGATCGTCCCACGTCATCGTGCATACATCTCCCTTGCTAACGCGCCTCCAACCCCTCGGGAAGAGTGATCGGCTCTTGCCCGTGCTCATGGTCGTACATGCCGGCTAGGGCAGGGCGGAAGGCTGCTAGGTGATCTGGCCATTTGCCGCACAGGGCGGTACGTGCGGCGGAGTCTGTTTGCAGCAGAAATTGCAAGTGTCGCAAGCCGTGCATCAGTACATCGATGTACCGAGGAATAGGTGCGTCCGTGGCCTCGACCGGAATCGGTTTTCCGACAGCATTGGGGAGTGCCGGGCTGATCGGGGCGGCGTGCTGCCATTTATCCCGTACGAAAGCGCCGCACCCGAGCACGGCTACGTAGGTGAGAATGACGGCGGCGCCATCTGCACGCCAGGACGTTGAGTGGAGGAGCTTTACGCCGTCTTCTGCATCGTTCTTCGCGAGAAGATCGACTACGGCGCTATGAGGGTCACTGTCTTGCTGCACTGCGTCCGAACGCCAGGCGTCGGCTCCACTGATGAGCCACAGGCCAACGTCGTCGGCCGAGACGGGCCAGACCTCAACGATTACCTCTGTCGGCTTGCTCATCCCTAACGTCCCTCCGTTGCGTTCCCGCGTCTTTGGCAGTCTTTATGAGCTGCGCTGCGCGCGCTTTCGATACCCCGATGCGGTCAGCCAGGCCGGCCAACGACATCTGCTCATGGTCAAAAATGCGGGCTGCCGAGAGGGCCCGCTGATCCCCTGAGGCTTCAACAAGCCGTCTCAGCGTTTCGACCAGCTCGGTTGCACCCGCATAGGCCTGACTGGGCTCAGGCTCCGCATTGATCACTGCAAGAGCGGCATCGAAGGCGTGTTCGAGGGATGCAAGCGCGGATTGAACCGCCTCGCTCACGTCTTCCTTTGCCATGAAGGCAGCGTACGCGCTCCGTTCAGAGGGGGCTATACCCGCCACGTACAGCCCCCCCTTGACGGCCGTGTAGGGGGTCCTGTACGTTCGTTCGTGCAGCCCCCCCTACACGGGGCCCCGAGCAGGGGAAACGGCTGTGTCGGCCAAACGATGTGGGATTGGAGTGATCAATGATGGTTGGTCTCGAAGACGCGAAACGATCCCGTCTGATCACAACCATCCGCATCGTGGCCGATGTGATGGATAACTGCGCAGATGGCCTGGCCTCCACGGTGCTGGCCGCCACGGTGTTGCTGATAGTGATCTTCTCGCTTCACGCCGTGGCGGACGTCCTGGAGCACTGCCAAGACGCGCATGCGGGTGCCCTTCGGCAGCACGTAGCAGTGCGTTCGGAAGCATCCCAAGTTCAAGTGTCGAACAGTTGAGAGGAGAGCCGTCATGGCTCTGCAAGGCCCTATCCCCGTCACCTTCGCCATGGTCTTCCCGCACGGCTGCTACATCGTCGGTGAGGTCGAACCCGTCAAGGACTTCGACGCCTCGACCAACGGCCGGTTCGTGCAGTCCCGCGACAAGCAGACCGGAGAGCTGGTCTGGCAGGTCGCGGTCATGGACGGTGACCCGACCCTCAAGCCCGCGCAGAAGACGGTCGCGGTCAAGATCCTGGCCCCGGTCCAGCCGGTGCCGCCGCAGCCGATGCCGGGCCTGCCTTTCACCCCGGTCGCCTTCGACGGCATCACGGCCACGCCGTACGTCAACGCGGCCGGTCGTCTCGCGTACTCGATCAAGGTCCGTGAGATGCACGCACTCACTCAGCCCTCCCAGCCCGCCAAGGCTTCGGCCGGAAAGGACGCCGCCTGATGACCCGTCGCCGCACCCCTCGTAACAGTGTGATCCGGCTGACCACCGGGCACGCCGCCCGCACGCTCAACCATCCATTCGCCCGCCGTGAGCCCGTTCTGGCGCTCGACTTCGGCGCCACCTCCGTCCTGGTCACCACCGATGGCCAGGTGACAGCGGAAGACCTGGAGTTCGCGCGCCAGCTCGCCCGCGAGGCTTACCGCTTCGCCCGCTCTCTGGAGCGCAGCTTCTACGGGCTGCCCGACGGCAAGGGGGTGGCTGCGTGAGCGAGCACACGCCGTACACCTACGTCACCTTGTCCCTGCGACCGGAGTCCACGCCGCACGTCGGCGTCTCCTTCCACACCCCTGGCCTCAAGGTCCGTGCCGGGCTCCTGTTCGACAGCCCCCGCCCGTACCTGGAGCTCTGCTCTTACGAGGCAAACGTGCACGTGTCCACCACCGGGGCCGGGCCGGTCACCGACGCCGACCTGGCCATCGCCCGCGAGATCTTCACTGCTGCCGCTCGCTATCTGGCCGACTGCGAGCAACTGCATGCCGAACAGCCGGCCAACTCAGACGCCGCCGAACCGGCGGGCTGACATGAGGCGGGGCCGCTGGAAGCGGCAACTTCCGGCGGCCCCTCGGTTCTCCCCTGAAGTTCCACCATCACGAGAGGTTCCCAGCTTATGTTCAAGCGGCTGCCTGGCGACGAGGCGCGTAACCTCGTCTCCACCACGCCCGACACGGCCGTCGTCTTCCGCCCGGCCGTCGTGTCCACTCCCGCCATCCTCACCATCGTCCTCCTGGTCTTCCGGATGCTGGCCGGACTCGTCCGTACGATCTGGCGCCACCCCATCGCCTGCGCCATCCCCGTCGCCCTCGGCGCTGCCTGGTGCGTCTACGGCTGGCCTGCCTCGGCGTCGCTGCTCGGCACGGTCGTCCTGCTCCTCATCTCGTGGGCGTTCCTCGACCGTCCGTCGTTCTCCCGTCTCGTCGGCTACCGGCTGCTGGCCTGGTGGCGGTTCGTCTGGGTCTACCGGCGGCACTGGCAACCCGTCATGACCGTCTCCGGTCTCGGCCGTCACATCAGGGGCCGTGACTACCTGCCCGTCCTCGGCAAGGTCACCTGCACCTCCTGGGCCGACCAGGTCACCGTGCGCATGCTCAAAGGCCAGGCAGTCAAGGACTGGACCGATCGCCTCGACCACCTGGCCCAAGGCTTCGGCGCCACGTCCTGCCGCGTCTCTCTCGTGAAGGCCGGACAGCTCATGCTGACCTTCCCGCGCAACGATCCACTGTCTCAACCTCTGCCAGCGCTTCCCGTGCATGAGGAACCGACCGTGGGACCGGTCGAGATCGGCAAGCGCGAGGACGGTCAGCCCTGGCGGCTCAAGGTGCACGGCACTCACGTTCTCGTCGCCGGGGCGACCGGGGCCGGCAAAGGATCGATCATCTGGTCCGTCATCCGCTCCCTCCTCCCCGCCGCCCAAGCGGGCCTGGTCGAGCTGTGGGCGGTGGACCCCAAGCTGATGGAGCTGTCCTACGGGCGAGACCTGTTTGGTTCCCGCTACGCGGCCACTCCCGAGGAGTGTGTTGACCTGCTGGATGAGGCTGTCTGCGTCATGCAGAAGCGAGCGGCGCGGTTCGCCGGGCTCCAGCGCTCCCATACCCCCACCATCGAGGATCCGTTCGTCCTGGTCGTGGTGGATGAGGTGGCGTTCCTGACCGCCTACCAATCCGATCGGCAACTGCGGCAACGCATCTCCTCGGCGCTGGCCACGCTCACCACCCAAGGACGGGCGGTCGGTGTCGGTGTCCTGGCCGCACTCCAGGACCCGCGCAAGGAGGTCATGAACATCCGCAACCTGTTCCCCGACAAGATCGCCCTGCGGCTCGATGAGTCGGAACAGGTGGACATGGTCCTCGGTGACGGCGCACGCGACCGGGGCGCTCTCGCTGATCACATTTCACCGGTTCCGGAGCTGGGCGCGGGCGTCGGTTACGTCCGGCTGGAAGCCAGCCCCGAACCCGTCCGGGTCCGCGCCGCCTACGTCACCGACGCTGACATCCACGCCATGGTCGACGCTTACGGCCCGTACGGGCAGGCCGCGTGAATATCTGCTTCCACGGCACCGCCAATGAGATCAGCCTGGTTGCGGCCCGTCCGCTGATGGTCCTGCTGACCGCACATGATCTGCCCCGCATGCGGGTCTTCGAGCTCTACCGCTCCCGCATCGTCCAGGCTCACCCGGACCTGGAGCGCTACCGGCTCTGCGCCCATCTGACCGAGACGGAGGTGAGCCCCGATGCGTGAACTGCTTCACCCGCTGGACGGGCTGCGCTGCTCCACCTGCCTCAACGAAAACACGCTCTGGCTCGACCTGGTCCGCGCCCTGGTCGAGTGCCGCGAGTGCGGACAGACCGCGCTCATCGTCCCTGACGCCGACGAAGGGAGGACCGTATGACCCATCCGCACGACCGCGCTCTACCCCGCGCTGTCCGCCAGGCGATGCCGATGGCTCGCGATGTGCTCGAAGAGGTCGCGAAGCTGCACGGCGTCTGTATCCGGCCTGTGGCGCTGCGGCGGCTCGACACCGTTACCGGCCGATCCGAGATCATTGACGTCCCCTGCGGCTCCACCCTCGACGCCAAGTGCCCGCCCTGCGCCAAACGCAACCGGCAGCTCCGCATGGCGCAATGCCGCGAAGGGTGGCACCTCGACACCGAACCGGCCATCACGCCCGACGAGGGCAGCGAGGAACAGCGCTGGCTGGTCGAGTTCCGCGCCGACATGCAGGCCAAGCGGGACGCCGCCGAGCAGGCCGGCGACGACACCACCGACCTGGACGCCGTCCTCGTCGGCCTGGACGAGGAGATCAACGCCGCTGGGATGCGAGGCAGCGTCACCGGATCCGCGGCGCCCAAGCGCACCCGTTCAACCCGGCGACGGCAGGACGCGCCCGACCTGCCCAAGCGGAAGATGACCGACACCACCTTGGGCCGTACCTTCACCAGCTCTGATGGCAAGGTCTACCGGCCGTCGCTGTTCGTCACGCTCACCCTGCCCAGCTACGGCAAGGTCCGTAACAGCGTTCCGATCGACCCCGAGAGCTACGACTACCGGCGGGCTGCTCGGGACGCGCTGCACTTCTCCAAGCTCGTGGATCGGTTCGTGCAGAACTTGCGCCGGGTCGCGGGCTATAACGTGCAGTACTTCGCCGCCGTCGAACCCCAAAAACGGCTTGCTCCGCATCTGCACATGGCCATCCGGGGCACCCTTCCTCGTGCCGAGATCAAGCAGATAGCGGCGGCCACCTACCACCAGGTGTGGTGGCCCCAAGCCGACGAGGTCCGCTTTGAGGGCGACCACTTGCCCGTCTGGGATGAGGCCGGCTATCTCGACCCTGTCACGGGGGAGGTCCTGCCCACCTGGAACGAAGCCCTCGACGCCCTGGACGAGGACGCGGAACCCCTTCACGTGCTGCGGTTCGGCGACCAGGTGGACGTGCAAGGCGTCCTCGCCGGAACCCCCGACGCTGACCAGTGCATCCGGTACCTGTCCAAGTATCTGACCAAGTCCATCGGTGACACCCTCGACGGCGGCCAGGCCCAGCGCGAACACGTCTCCCGCATGCTGGATGCCTTGCGCTACGAACCGTGCTCGCCGACCTGCCCGAACTGGCTGCGCTACGGCGTCCAGCCCAAGAACGCCAAGCCCGGCATGCAGCCGGGGCGGTGCCGCTCCAAGGCGCACAAGCCTGAGCACCTCGGCTACGCGGGCCGCCGCGTCCTGGTCTCCCGCAAGTGGTCCAACAAGACCCTCGCCGAACACAAGCAGGATCGCCGCACCTGGGTCCTGGAAGCCCTCGGCAAGGCCGATGGACCCAGCGACCCACACCGCTACATCTGGCGACCCGTCCCGGCCGGAGACGCCAACGTGCCACCCCTGGCAATGCGGCTCCTTCGGTCGGTCCACGAACGCCAACGCTGGCGAGCCCACCTCAGAGTGCTGGAAGCCAGCGCTGAAGGACAAGATCTTTCGGCAACCGAGGATCTCGGGAGGGTTGCGTGACCAAGCGAGACGAACTGCTGACCGTGGCCCAGGTCCTCGGCGAACTCGGCGGAGTCTCCCGCCGCACCTTCTACCGATGGCGCGAGATCGGCAAGGCGCCAGAGGGCATCCGCCTACCCAACGGCGAACTCCGCATCTACCGCAGCGACTTCAACGCCTGGCTCGAATCCCTCAGGAGCGCCGCATGACCACCTCCTACAAGGTCAAGTTCTGGGACATCCGCACCAACACCAGAGCGGACGGCACCGGCAAAAAGCCCCGGATCGTCTCCCACACCGTGCGGTGGACGGTCGGCAACCGTGAGAAGTCCCAGACCTTCAAGACCAAGGGCCTGGCCGAGAGCTTCCTGTCCGACCTGCGGCAGACGGCCAAGAAGGGCGAAGCCTTCGACATGGAAAGCGGTCTTCCCGCTTCGATGGTCAAGGCCAAGGACGCTCGTACCTGGTACGCCTTCGCCGTCACGTACGTACACGCATGGTGGCCCCACGCGGCGGCCAAGTCCCGCGAAGGCATGACCGACGCACTGGCCAACATCACTGCCGTGCTGGCCAAGGACGTCGCGGGCCGTCCCGATGCCGAGATGATCCGGAAGGCGCTGCGGGAGTACTCCTTCCTTCCCGAGGACCGTCGGCCGGCTCCGACACCCGAAGTCGCCAAGGCCGTGAAGTGGATCGAGGCGGCTTCCCTTCCTCTGAGCGCGTTGGAGGAGGCCAAGCACACGCGGGCCGTCCTTGAGGCATTGGCGCTCCGCATGGACGGCAAGGCGGCGGCGACCTCGACCTATCGGCGTAAGCGGGCCGTCTTCCATCACGTCCTGGAGTACGCGGTGGAGCTGGAGGAGCTTTCGGCAAATCCGCTCCACAAGGTGAAGCTCCGCAAGATCAAGGCCACTGGTGAGATCGACCGGCGCTCTGTCGTCAACCCGCTTCAGGCACGGGACTTGCTGACCGCAGTGACCTACGTGGGCCGTTCGCGGGGACAGATGATGATGGCCATGTTCGCCTGCATGTACTTCGGCGGTCTCCGTCCTGGGGAGGCATCGGCTCTGCGGCAGAAGGACTGCCACCTTCCCGAGACGGGATGGGGTTACCTCACCCTGGAGAAGACCCTGCCGGAGACGAACAGCCGCTACACGGACTCGGGGGAGAGCCACGACGAGCGGGGTCTGAAGCACCGCGAGCAGCGGGCGACCCGCCATGTTCCCATTCCGCCCGAGCTGGTCAAGATCCTTCGGCAACACGTCCTGGAGCACGGCATTGCGCAGGACGGTCGCCTGTTCCGTACGAGTAGCGGCAAGCCGTTCCCCGGCTCCACGGTCTCCAAGGTGTGGCGTGAGGCACGGACGTACGCGTTCACGCCCGATCAGGTCGCCTCACCGCTTGCAGGCCGACCGTACGACCTCCGGCACGCGGCTGTGTCGCTCTGGCTCAACGCCGGTGTTCACGCCCCCGAAGCGGCGGAACGGGCGGGTCATGGCGTGGACGTGATGCTCAGGGTGTACGCCAAATGCATCGACGGCCAACGCGATGTCGCCAACCAACGCATCCTGGATGCGCTCGCCGCGTGAGCACGCATCTCACAGAAGGACCCCGACACACATCGGGGTCCTTCGTCGTGTCGGCCCCCGAAATGCTTCCGGAACGGCTCCGAATCGGGGGAGTGGCCTGGGCAAACGCGCCAGGTTCCATTCCGCGTATATTCCGCGATCACTGGCGCTCGGCTGCTTTCTGTGGCATCAAGCTGCCTACGCGGCGTACACCGATCGTGGAAGAAAGCCCAGCTCAGAGCCATGATTCGAGGTGGGGAGTGGTAGGGCGCCCGGGGCTCGAACCCGGAACCTACGGATTAAAAGTCCGCAGCTCTGCCAATTGAGCTAACGCCCCTCGCACGAGCAAGGGTACAGAGATTACCGCCCCGCCCGCGACGCCTCCATCACCGGTAAGCCGGCAGTCCCGTCAGGGCTTCCCCCAGCACCAGCGTATGGACTTCCTGCGTGCCTTCGTACGTGAGCACACTCTCCAGGTTGTTCATGTGCCTGATCACAGGGTACTCCAGCGTGATCCCGTTGCCACCCAGGATCGTACGGGCCTGACGGGCGATGTCCAGGGCGGCGCGGACGTTGGAGAGCTTGCCGAAGCTGATCTGCCGGGGCTCCAGCTTTCCCGCGTCCTTGAGCTGGCCGAGGTGGAGGGCGGTGAGCCCGGCCTGGGCGACGCCGACGTACATCCAGGCGAGTTTCTCCTGGGTCAGCTGGAACGCGCCGATCGGCTTGTCGAACTGGACGCGCGTCTTCGCGTACTCGACGGCCGCCTCCAGGCAGGCGCGGGCGGCGCCCACGACGCCCCAGACGATGCCGAACCGGGCCTCCGACAGGCACGACAGCGGCCCGCGCAGCCCCACGACGCCCGGCAGCGCGGCCGAGGCCGGCAGGCGTACGTCGTCGAAGTAGAGGGAGGACGTGACGGACGCCCTCAGGGACATCTTCTTGTGGATCTCAGGGGCGGAGAACCCGGGCGTCGACGTCGGGACGACGAAGCCGCGGACGCCCTCGTCGGTCTGCGCCCAGACGACGGCCACGTCGGCGATCGAGCCGTTCGTGATCCACATCTTGGAGCCGTTGAGTATCCAGTCGGATCCGTCCCGCTTGGCGTAGGTGCGCATGCCGGACGGGTCGGAGCCGTGGTCGGGCTCGGTCAGGCCGAAGCAGCCGATCGCCTCGCCGGCCGCCATCCGGGGGAGCCATTCCTCTTTCTGCTCGTCGGAGCCGTACCGCCAGATGGGGTACATCGCGAGCGAGCCCTGCACCGACACGAACGACCGCAGCCCGGAGTCGCCCGCCTCCAGCTCGCGGCAGGCCACGCCGTACGAGGTCGCGTCGGTGCCGGCGCAGCCGTATCCCTGCAGGTGCATGCCGAGCAGCCCCATCGAGCCGAGCGCGGGGGCGAGCTCGCGCGCGGGGAAGACGGCCTCCTCGAACCAGTCGCCCACGTGCGGCAGGACGCGTTCGGCGACGAAGGACCTGACCGTGTCGCGGATCAACCGCTGGTCCGCGTCGAGCCGGTCGTCGAGGCGCAGCAGGTCGTCCATCGCGGATCCTCTCCTTGCATAAGGGACTACCAGGGTTGTACCAGGGGGAATCCTGATGTGCGAACACCGAACCCGCGGGCAGTCTTGAGACATGAGCGAATACCAGGTCAAGAAACTGCGCAGGACGGACAAAGGCCGGATCGTCGCGGGCGTCTGCTCGGGCGTCGGGGAGTTCGTGGGCATCGACGCCAACGTGGTGCGGATCGCGCTCGCGATCCTGACGCTGTTCGGCGGGCTGGGCATCGGCATCTACGCGATCGGCTGGCTGCTCATCCCCGACGAGAAGCACGAGACGTCGATCCTGCAGGACCTCGTCAGCAAGCAGCAGCAGCGCAGGTCCGCCACCGACTGGAGCGGCGAGCACAAGCCGCAGCCGTGATCAGGCCGCGGGATCACGCCGTCGCCTCGGCGTGTACGCGGGCGGTCCTGCGGCGGGAGTCGGTCCACGCCAGAGCGAGGACGGCGGCGCAGGTGACGCCTCCGACCCCGGCCAGCGCGACCACCGGCTCGGGGCCGAACCTCTCCGCCGCGAACCCGCCCACCAGAATGCCGACCCCCTGGACGGCCATCAGCCCCGACTGCACGAGCCCGAACGCCTGCCCGCGACGCTCGGCCGGAACCGCCTGGACGAAGGCCGCGTTCGCCGCGAGCTGGTACGCCCCGCCGATCCCCGACAACACCCAGGCGGCGAGCACCACGACGAGCGGCGGCCGCACCGCCGCCACGATGAGCGGCGCGCAGCTCAGCATGGCCATCCAGCCCATCAGCCGCAGCCGCCGCTCCGGCGTCACGAACCTGCTGAACAGGAACGCCCCGATCACCGTCCCGGTCGGCATCGCCGCCATGAGCAGCCCCGTGATCACCGCGGTCGGCATCGCCTCGCCCGCGAACGTGGACGCGTACGGCGCCGCGAGGCCCTCCGGCAGGATGTAGAACCCGCACAGCCAGGCGAAGAGCACCAGCGTGCGCAGCTTGCGCGACCCGAACACGAGCTGGGCGCCGGCCTTGGTCATCGTCCACATCGACGGCTTGGCGCCGTCGTGAGCGGTGGCGGGCCGGCGGCGCACGCCGGAGACCAGGATCAGCGCGGACGCGAGGAACGTGGCGGCGTCGATGGCGAGCGCCCGGTAGGGGCCGATGCCCGCGATCACGGCTCCGCCCGCGGCGAACCCGATCATCTGGACGGCCTGGTTGGTCATGTTCTGCAGGGCCGAGCCCATGACGTACGCGTCGCCGCCGAGCACCTCGGGCAGCAGCGCCGCCCGCGCGGCCGAGAACGGCGCGCTGAGCAGGACGACGAGGAACACGAGTGCGCAGAGCGCCCAGAACGGCATGCCCGGCACCGCCATCACGGCGACGAGTGCGGCCCTGAGCATGTCGCAGGTGAGCATGACGCCCCGGCGCGCGAACCGGTCGGCAAGCCCCGCCAGCAGCGGACCGCCCACGATGGACGGTAGGTACGTGAGCGCGTACACGGCCGCCGTGGCCAGTGCGGAGCCCGTGCGGTCGTAGACGAGCACGGCGAGCGCGACCTGTGCGAGCTGGTCGCCGAGGAGGGACAGGCCCTGGCCGAACCAGAGGGCCCGGAACTCCTTGACGGCGATGACTTCCCGGTATGTGACTCGTGCCGTTTCGGCACGCCGATGCCGTCCCGGCGGCCTTCGCGCCCGCATGGCCCCCATAGGACTCCGCTGTGCCTTGCTCAGGGTGTTCGGTATGTCACCTAAGGTGCCCGATCGACAGGGGTGACCGCAACCCAAAGCAGCCAACCAAATGCAAAGGGTTACCAGCCCAATTCGTGAAGCCGAGCGTCGTCGATGCCGAAATGGTGACCGACTTCATGGATGACCGTGATGCGGACCTCCCTGATGACGTCCTCTTCCGTCTCACAAATCTCACATATCGCATCACGGTAGATTTCGATGCAGTCGGGCAGAACCGCTGAGTACCAGTCGCCGCGTTCCGTGAGGGGGACACCGGTGTACAGGCCCAGGAGGTCGGGCTCCGGCGCTTCGTCGACGACCGTGACGACCACGTTGCTCATGGCGCGGGCCAGCTCGGGCGGAATGGTGTCCAATGCCTCGGCCACGAGTTGCTCGAACTTCTCCCGCGATACCCAGATCACGCTTGCCATTCTGCCCCGTCGGTCAGGTAGGCAAGAATCTGTATGAATCTCCTCCACAGGACGAAAGACGTTCTTCGGTCGCGGACCGTGCGGATCGCGGCGATGCTCTTCGTCGCCGCGATCGGTGCCTGGCTGGGCATCTTCCTCAGCGGCACCGTACGAGCCGAGGTCGGCCCCGTCGAGACCGGACTGTCGCTCCGCCCCGCCTGGCGGGGCGAGACGGTGGTCGACGCGAGCCCGCTCGGCACGCTCACCTTCCGCACCCACGACGCGCCGCTGCGGCTGCGCATCACGCTCGAGAACATCGACCAGGACCGCGCCCGCGCCCTCCTCGAGGACCCGCGGCTCGCCGACCGCCTGCCCGCCACGATCGAGGACGACCTGCTGGCCGGCGTACGCATGCTCGTCATCCGCTCGCTGCTCTGTGCCGGGGCGGGGGCGCTGCTGGCCGTCCTGATGGTCTACAAGCGCCCGAAAGTGGCTCTGGTGGGCCTTCTGGCGGCGTCTGTGGCGCTCGCTGCCACCGGGGTGCTCGCGGTCGTCACGTTCCGTCCCAAATCGCTTGTGGAGCCGCGCTACTCCGGTCTCATCGCCGCGGCGCCGTCGTTGGTGGGCAGCGCGGAGGCGATCGTCTCCCGGTTCGAGTCGTACCGCTCGCAGCTCACCAAACTGGTCACGAACGTCTCCAAGCTGTACGAGACGGCCTCCACACTGCCCGTGTACGAGCCCGACCCCAAGACCATCCGGGTCCTGCACGTCTCCGACATCCACATCAACCCCATCGCCTGGAACGTCATCCGCTCGCTCAAGACCCAGTTCGCGGTGGACCTGATCATCGACACCGGCGACATCTCCGACCACGGCACCAGGGCCGAGAACGCGTTCGTGGACGAGATCGGCGGCCTCGACGTCCCGTACGTGTACGTCAGGGGCAACCACGACTCCATGACCACCGAGCGGGCGGTGAAACGGCAGAAGAACGCCGTCGTCCTGGACGACCAGACCCGTACCGTCGCTGGCCTGAAGATCTACGGACTGGGCGACCCGCGGTTCACGCCGGACAAATCCGTACCCATCGACTCCGACTCGTCCGCCCTCGCCCGGTTCGCCCGCGCCCACCTGCCCAACGTGAAGAAACCGGATGTGGTCGCCGTCCACGACCCCGACGTCGGACGCGGCTTCAGCGGCACGACGCCCCTGGTCCTGGCCGGACACACCCACGAGCGGAAGACCACCAGGCTCAAGACCGGCACCCGCATGCTCGTCCAGGGCTCCACCGGCGGCGCCGGCCTGCGCGCACTCGAACACGCCCAGCCCACACCGGTGCAGGCGTCCGTCCTGTACTTCGACCGCGAAACCAAGCGCCTGCAGGCATGGGACGACATCACGCTGGGCGGATTGGGGGAGCAGTCGGTTTACATCCAGCGTCACGTGGAGGCCAACCCGCAACGTATGATTTCCCCAGAGCCGGAGAACGCCCCGACGCCATCGGGACCGATCACCGGCACGCCGAAACCGACCGCCGGTTCGTCACTTTGGCATCAGGGGCAATCGTCCCCTATGCTTCAGGGGTCCCCGACGGAAGGCGACAGGGAATCCTAAGCCCCCATCGTCTAGCGGCCTAGGACACCGCCCTTTCAAGGCGGCGGCACGGGTTCGAATCCCGTTGGGGGCACTGCGAGCGCCTAGCGCACCGCGAAACGGCCGGTCTCAAGACCGCCGAAGAGCTGGTAAGCTAAGCGAGCGCAAACAGCAAGAAACGCAAGGTCCTGTAGAGCAGTTTGGAGTGCTCGCCACCCTGTCAAGGTGGAGGTCGCGGGTTCAAGTCCCGTCAGGACCGCTCTGGGTCAGGTAGCTCAGTTGGTACGAGCGTCCGCCTGAAAAGCGGAAGGTCGGCAGTTCGACCCTGCCCCTGACCACCAGCCTTGAACAGCCAAGATGCCCCGTAGCGAAGATCGCTCCGGGGCGTTTTTGTGTCCGCTGACGGCAACCCTGACGGCAACGTCCCCATCCGAGCTCTCAGCGGTTCACGGCTCTAAGATTCGAGCGTGCCCGAGTACACGTGGCCCGACGAGGGTCCTTCATTAGGGAGACGGGCGCGCGATGCCTGGGCGGCGACGTGTCGGGCTCTTCCGATCGGAACGAGAGTGACCGGGACAGTCATCGGTCGGCAACCTTTCGGCGTCTTTCTACGGATCGCCGGTGTTCCTGACGCGGTAGGCCTCGCAGAGATCATTGGGACGCCTGCTGATACCGAGCTTCCCCAACTCGGTGTTGTTGTTGTAGGAGAAGTCGTTTCGCATGCCGAGCACAACCATCAGGTGAGGATCAGGATGGGCGCGCGCGAAGACGCCCCGGAGTGATGACCCCGGGGCGTCGGGACGACACGTTCGTGCTACTTCAGAGCATCCCCAAGCTTGCCGAGAGCCTTGCGCTTCTCACTCAGAGAGGCGTGGCCGTAGATCGTCATGGTGACCTCGATGTCGCTATGGCCGACGATCTCTCGGACGATGTGCGGTGGGACGCCGAGGCCCAAGAGGAGGCTCACACAGGTGTGCCGGAGATCGTGGAAACGCATCTCGCCGAGGCCGGCGGTCTTCCGTACGGCGCCCCAGCTTCTTCTGAGGTTGTCGGGCTCCATGGGCGTGCCTCGGCGGGATGGGAAGACGAGTCCGTGATCCTCCCAGTCGGGCCAGGCGTCGGAGCGCTCGGCGAACTGCCGCTTGCGGTGTTCCTTGAGGGCGTCGAGGCAGAGCTGAGGCAGCGGGACCGTGCGCTCGGAGTTCTCGGTCTTGGGCCGGACGAAGCGGAGCTCCCCGCCGACTCGCTGGAGGGTCTGAACGACTTCGAGCGTGCCGATGTCGAGGTCGACGTCCCGCCAGCGGAGTCCGAGAAGTTCCCCGCGACGCAGGCCGAGGCAGAGGGCCAGGACGTAGAGCGCATGGAAGCGATCCTTCTCAGATGCCTGGAGAACACGCCGGGCTTCCTCGGCGGTCAGCCCCCGGTTCACCTTGTACGAGGGCACGGAGACCGTGACGAGCTTGGCGACATTGCGCGGAATGATCTCCTCCCGCACCGCGCGCTCAAGCGCGTTCCGTAGGACAGCGTGAACCGACTGCACCATCCGGGTCGACAAATAGGACTCGCAGCACTTAGGGCTCTTCAGAGCGCAGCAGGCGGGCCGCTCGCGAGAGGCGTCCCACCCGTGCTTGCAGCACTGGCACTCTTTCCGAAAACGGTTGATGAACAGGCGGATGTCCTGGGCGCTGAGCTTGCCGAGCCGTTTCTTGCCAAGGTTCGGCACGAGGTGGAGACGGACCACGCCCTCATAGCCCTGATACGTCTTGGGGCGGCCTTCCTCCATGACGATGTGCTTGAGCCAGTAGGCGAGGAACTCAGCGAGCGTCCAATTCTCTGAGGCCACGGGAATGCCCTGGTCGGCCTGCGCCACGAGCTGGGTGAGCTTCTTGCGGGCTTCCTCGTGGGTGCGGCCGTACGCGCGGACACGCTTGTAAGTCCCGGCAGTGGTGAGGACGAAGGCCGCCCCCTCCCAACGGCCGTCCTTCCGCTGATAGATCGTCCCCTCACCGTTGGAACGCTTGCGAGCGCGGCGGCTCGTACGACGCTTGGGCTCGTCGGCGGATGCGTTGAGCTTGATCTCGGCCATTACGCCACCTCCACCAGCGTCTTGATGCAGTCGGCCAGAGCCGTGGCGGGAACGAGCCGACGACGGCCGATCTTGATGGTTTGTAGTTGGTTGGAGCGGATCAGGTTGTAGAGGGTCCACCGGCTGACGCGGAGCCGTTCGGCGGCCTCGTCGACGGTGAGCACGAGGTCATTCATGCGAGGCCTCCGATCGAGCGGGATTGATGAACGGGGTACCGGTGAGGGCGGAGGCGAGCATCTGTTCGCCGAGGGACAGGCCCTGTCCGGCGTACTGCCAGTGGGCGACGACCAGGACGGTGTCCTCTTCGAAGAGCGGCAAGCGACCGGTGGCGATTTCGGTTTCCCGCATGTGTTCTTCGCGGGCGGCGCGCAAGGCGCCGAGGGTGGTGGAGTAGCGGCGGCTCTTGGTCGAGAAGTGGCCCCGGAAGCCGAGCATGTGGGCCCACTGGGTGAGCCGGAGGTCGGCCAGGTCGGGATCATCGCCCAGGCGCAGGCAGGCGGCGATCAGCCGGCGGGCGTGGTCGCGGATGGGTAGTGCATCGAGGTTGTCCAAGGGCTGAATACGTCGGTCGAGGGTGCCGACGCATTCGGCGGCCTTGGTGGCGTACTTGGCGATGTAGGCGGCGACGGCCTGGTCGGTCAGGTCCCCGTCCAGGGTGATGCGGCGGACGTCGAGCTGCGTACCCCAGCGAAACGTTCGGTCGAGCGCCTTGACCTCCGTGGTGACGACAGCTGCAGCGTGTTGGACGGCGAGTGCCAAGCTGTCGGCGTTTGCCCACGCGGGTGGCGGTGAGGCAGGTCCGTCAGGCCCGTCGAGGCGGATGACGGCGTGGAAGTGGACGACGCCGCGTCGCTGGTATTCGGCGACCTTGGCGAAGGAGACCATGACCTGTTCGTGCAGCGCCTTCACGGTCAGGCCGTGGAGTCTGGCGAAGCGGCGGCGTAGCGCGAGAGTGAAGCGCCGCCACAGCTCCGAGCTGGTGGCGTTGAACAGCACCGATCCTTCGTAGTCGTAGCAGTCGGGGCACAGCGGCTCGCCGAGCCTCGGGTCGTCGGCGCTGTGGCGGTCGGTGCAGGACATGACGTGTCCGTGTGGGCAGGTCTGGGCGTCGCGGCGGGCGTGGCACGGCAGGACCTTGCCGTTCTTCTCCCGTCGCACGTGCACGGCCCCGAAGGAGGGTGCGGTGAGGGTGAGGAACAGGCACGGGTGCGAGCTGACGGTCTCGGGCACGCCCTTGCCGCCGACGAGGCCGGCGCGGACGAGTTGGTAGGTGTCGGCGCGGTAGACCTCGGCGCAGGCCGGGCAGCGGGTTGCCCGCCGCGTCTTGCACGGCACGCGGAGCACGCCGTTGGGTTCGGTGGTGGTGCTGTAGCGGTGCAGGAGGTGGCCGGTGGCCTGGTCGTAGTGTTCGACCTTGCCGCGGAGGTGGATGGGCTGGCGGCAGCCGCCGGTGTGTTTGATCTGGCTGGCCCAGCGGTCGTAGTCGGGTTGGTTGAGCCGGTGGATCATTCCGGCTACGGCGTGGCTGTGGGCAAGGTGGGGCAAGATGGGTTCCGTCCTATCCAGATGCTGGTGTGGATGGCCCCCGGCCTGGCGCGGATCTTGGCGGATGTGTGGCCAGGCGGGGGCGCTACGGCTATGCGCCGTGGTTGTCGATGCCGGTGCCGTGGCAGTCGGCGCAGGTCTGGTCGTCGGTGATGCCGGTTCCGTTGCAGGTGCAGCAGCGGTAACTGATCGTGGACATAGGCGTTCCTCTCACTGCGCTTGAGCGGGCTGCAGGATCTGGAGCAGGTCAGCTGCGAGTTGGTCGGACACACCCAGGCGGGTGCGTATGGCCTCTGAGGTGATCGGTTCGCCGTGCTTGGCGTGGTACTCGCTGGCGACGCGGCGGGCGTAGTCGAGCAGTGCAGGATTGGGCGTAGTGGTGTCGTGCCGACGGCTCTCGGTGGGCGGGACGCTGTGGGACTCGGTAGAGACGGCTTGGGACGTCTGCTCAGAAGGTGAGGACGTCTGAGGGACGTCCTGCGGTGAGTCGGTACGGGTGGCGGTGGAGCGGCGTTCGAGCATGGAGACCGCGACGAGGAAGGCGCCGGCCGGGACGGCCGCGGTGATCCATCCCCAGACGGTCGGTGTGGCTTGGGCGAGGTTGGCGGCCAGGGACAGGGCGATTCCTCCGGTCAGGACGAGGACGGGCCAGGAGACGGGGCCGCGTCGGGTGCGGCCGGTCTTCTTGTCGCGTTGGCGTTCGCGGGCGGCCATGACGCAGGTCAGGTCGATGCAGATGGCGATGGCCCAGGACATCCAGCCGGACTGACCGTGTTCGCTGGCGGTCTCGCGGATGTGGCTGAACGAGCCCGCGCCCGCGATGACGGCCAGGACCAGGACCGGACCGGTGTCGAGTAGCCAAGCGGCGAAGCGATGCATGTCAACCCCTCTCCGAGCCGCTCAGGCTGTCTGCTGGTCCGGTGACTCGATGGGTTGAGCGGTCATGACGTACGCCCACGTCGGGGCGAGGTCGGCGTAGGTCTTGGCGGCGTGTTCGGCGGTCTGTTCGCTGACGTAGAAGGAGCGGGCCCGATACCACTGGCCGTCCTGGCTGGCGACGATGGCGACGCCTGGCGTCTCGGCTGCGATGGCGCGGGCGGAGTCGAGCGCGGCCGGGTCGAGGTCACCGAGCGTCATGGTGGCGGTCTCTGGATCGTTGACCCGGTGGCAGATCCGTCCCGAGCACTGCGAGCGGAGCGCGGTGACGCCGGGTCCGAGGTCGGAGCCGATGCGCTGGCCGCAGCAGAACAGGTAGATGCCGAACGCCCGTCCGAGCTGCGCCACCCGCAGCAGCGCGGTCGAAGTCTTGGAGACCTCCTCCTTCTCGCTCTTGTCGGCCATCAGGTAGAGCTCGGCCAGCTCGTCGACCAGGACGACGACGGGCACGGGGCGCAGGGTGGGTGGGAGTTGCCAGATGTTGCGGGCGCCGGCCATCCGGCACACGCCCATCCGGTCCGTCATGAGCGCCACCAGGTCATCCAGCAGGCCGCCGCACTCGGCGCGGGTGGTGGCCAGCGCGGACAACCTCGGCGCGTACGGGGTGAACTCCACCCCGCCCTTGAGGTCGAACCCGACTAGCGCCACCGGCTGCGGCGCGAGGCCGACGATGAGCGCGTTGGCCAGGTTGGACTTGCCGGACTGGGTCGCTCCGGCGTTGATCCAGTGCGGCACCGTCTTGAAGTCGATGTCCCACGGTTTGCCGGTCTCCAGCCGCCCCACGGTGACCTTGAGCAGTTCCGTGGACGGCGGAAGCTCGTGGACTTTCACCAAGGGGTCGCGCAGGGTGACGGCGATCCGTACGCGTCCTGGTTTGTCGGAGGAGACGCGCACGGCGTGCACGCCCCAGGAGTGCGCGAGGCGTTCGGCGGCCTCGGCGTAGTCGGCGGGGATCTGTCCTTCCAGGGTGTGCAGGGTGACCCGCCACCCGTAGCGGGTGGGCAGGGGCAGCCACATGAACGGTTTGGTGTCCACGGCGATGCGCTGCCATTTGCGCCGGACCCGGACGACGCCGGTGGAGGCGACCAGGCCGGGAACGGTGGTGAACCAGAGCCGGTGCCGTTTCTTGGTCAGCCCGCAGCCGAGGGCGACCTTGCGCCAGGACGCCCGGATGCTGATCGCGGTGATCGGGTAGCCGATGACGAGCCAGAAGGAGCGGTGATGGTAGTGGTGCCAGGCCCACAGCCCGGCCGCGAGCGCGGCCAGGGCTGCGAGCGTCCACAGGTGGTGGTCAGACACTGGCGGCCGCCTCTTGCTGCGGGAGCAGGGCGGTGGCGCGGTAGGAGATGCCCCACCGGCCGGCGATCTCCCACACGTAGCCGAGCAGGCCGACCGCGTGGACGGCGTTGCCGGCGGTGATGGGCGGTTCTCCGGTGATGCCGATCTTGACGAGTTCGATCCGGCCGAACTCGTCCTCGACCGAGACGGTGACTTCGTAGACGGTGTTGCCGTTCTTGTCGGTCTTGATCTCGCCGGTGTCCTTGTTCAGGACCCGCGGGCGCGGGGCCTTGACGCAGGTGATGGTGAGCTTGCTGGTGTCCACAGGGATAGGGACGGTACGCATGGCGAATTGACCTCTCGTCGGCCTGCTGATCAGGCGTTTCAGGACGAGGGAGGGCCGTACCGTCAGCTCGGACGCGATAGCATCGAAGCGCCAACTAGGGTGCTAACGCATCCGGCCTGGGCGGCTCTCCGCTCAGGCCACTTTCATGTGTGGCCTCTCTCCGCCTTCCTGAGCGGACCTCCTTGATCCACCCCTGAAACGCGAAGAGCGTTTGTGCTGGGCTGCAACCATCCGGTTACGGAGAGTTCCAGCTACAGCACAAACGCTACCTGATACAGAGAGTAATTGCTAGTACTTAGAGTACGTGTTCGCGTACTTTTTCTACGCGCCCACCCGATCGGCCAGTCCCCGCAGCTCTGCAGGAGCGGGATCCTGCATCGAGAGCAGGTCAGAGACCAGCTGTCGGACGACCCGGTGGTTACGGATCTGCTCGGGCGTGACGGTCTCGGCCGCAAGGAGCTGCGCCACGGCCTCATCTACCTGGCGGCGCTGAGTATGCGCCCGAGCCAGATCGATGAACAGGCGCGCCCGCCGTTCCGCCGACAGCGACGACGTGTCCACAGCGGCTCCGACGCGCAGCGCGTGACCGGCGTCGCCGACCTCCACCGCCACCGCCACCTCGTGCAGGGCGACGTTGGCCGGCCCGAACTCGGTGTTGTAGTCGTTGCGCCCCTCGCCCACCCGCGCCGCCATCTCACGGGCTCGCGACAGGTGCTCGTACGCGACATCGGCCTGATTGAGCCGTGCGGCGGCCACCGCCCGCTGCAAGGTCAGCCCACCCCACAGCGACATCGCTTCGACGTGGCCCTGATCGGTCAGGAACCACAGCGCCTCAGCAGTCGTGCGCGCCGCCTCCTCCACCTGGTCGAAGTACCGCGCTTGCAGGAAGACGAACCCCAGACGGAACGCGCCTGCCGCCATCATCAAGGGGTTGCCCGCCCGCTCGGCCGCGCTGATCGCCCGATCGGCAGCGATCCACGCCGCTTCCGGCTCACCCAGCTTGGCCAGCGCTGCCGAGCACGCCTGATAACTCACGGCCAGCAGCTCGAACAGTTCCGCTTGCTGCTCGACGGGGGCGGAGCGGACCGCGTTTTCGAGTGTCGGTACGAGCCCGCGCAGCAACTCGGCCAACTCGACGTAGCGGCTCGCATGCGTCAGCTCCCACGCATGATCGACGCGGGGGCTGAGCTGGTCGGTAGCCGGCACCGGGGTCGTGTGCAACATTGCCTGCAGTGAGTGGGCGCCGGACAGCACCAGGCGCAGCCCTGCCGTACCGGGCGTCTCCTCGTTGGCGGCAGCGACCACCGGTGCTTCGGCGGCCAGCTCCGACAGCGGCACGTCCAGCGTTTCGGCGACCTTCTCCAGTACGGACATGCGATCGACCTTCCGCACGCCCCGCTCTACCTGGGAGATCCACGCCACCGACCGGTCCACCAGGCGGGCCAGCTCGGCCTGCGACAGACCGCGCCGCTTGCGCTCCTGGGCGATACGGCGTCCGAGCGCCCGCTGGTACTCGATGCTCACGACGCCGTGCCCTTCCCGCTCTGAAGCTCCAGCCAGTCGACTTCGACCGAGGTCAGCAGCTCGTCGCGGGCCGCGAGAAAACGCTTGGTGTGCTCGGTCTGCTCGTGGGCGTCGAAGGCGTCCCTGTCGCGGTACAGCTCGTAGAAGATCCGTTGGAGCGGCTGGCCGTCGACCCGGTGTGAGGCGTACACGATCGTTCCCGGCTCTCGCTGGCGGATCGCCTCGATGGTTTCACCGACGAGGGCGTCGAACGCTGCTGCGCTCTCTTCGTCCTTGCAGGTGAATCGAACCATTAGTCCGAACATGTAGGCCCTCCCTGGGGCTGCTGCCGCCGTCGCTGTCTTTACTCGATCAGTACTTATTGTGCGGCGCAAGTACATCAAGTCACTTGTACTTGGAGTATAGCACTAGTACTTTAAGTATTGATAGCGATTGGTAGCGCTCTGACCTGCACGGACGCGAGGAGACGAGATGTCCCCAGCGCTGAACGGCCACACAGAGATCCACAAGTGGTGTCGCAACTTCCCCGGAACGCGGGACCAGGTTCGCGAGGCCCGCCAATTCGTCAGCGCCTACCTGGGGGACCGCCCGGAGATCGACGCCGCCCAACTGATCGTCAGCGAACTCGCCTCCAACGCCATCCGCCATACGCGAAGCGGATTGCCTGGCGGCCACTTCGGCGTCACACTCCACGCTGGCAGCACGCTTCTGATCGTCGCTGTCCTCGACGAAGGCAGCCACTTCGTACCGCGCCTATGTGAGGCCGCGGACGAGGACCTCGGGGGACGAGGCTTGCACCTGGTCGAGACCCTCACCGTTCGCTGGGGCGTATACGGCGACGCAGCCGGCCGAACCGTATGGGCGCTGCTGCCCCTGACGTCGAGCGCACCGGTCCCATGACCGACTGTCTGGCTCCACATGTTGCTCCGGTGCAGCCAAGCTTCCGGGAGTTGGTGTGGCTTCCTGCACGGGGAGAGGGGCGTTGCAGGACCCTCGCCTGGACCTGCCACTGTGCCGACGTCATCTATGAGCTCTGCACGGCTGGCGGTCAGCTGTTCCTTCGCCGCATCGATTCGGCTGCCCAAACGGTCTCAGAGACGCACCGCATGAACACCCGCGAAGGCGGGGCTGTCTGGCACGAGCTACTCCATGGCCGAGCAAGGTAGAACCCGGCAGAGCCCATGCCGCCATCAGGCGCCAGCAAGATCAAAATGTGACGCCAGTTGCGGATGAGAACTTTCTCTACGGTTTCAAGCCGCCGCCGATGGCGGCGGGCGGTCGGGCCGGACCGGGCGGGCGTGCGGCCTCTTCGGGCCGGTCCCGCCCGACCGGCCCACCGCACATCGGACGCAGGCTCAGAGCCGCACGGAACTTGGCCACAGACAGCGCCGAAGTACGGCGAGGCCGCCATGATCAGCACGGGCACCAGCATGCCTCCGGCTGGGCACGCAGACGTCAGGTGCTCGGTTCCACGGTCTTTCCCATGCCGAGCAAGAGGTTCTGCGCCTCGTTACGTACACCGACATCCTCATCGGACGTCAACTCCCGCAACTGTTCAACAAACTGACCTGCACCGCTCTCCGTCATCCAGCGAGGATCACAGGCGATTACCGCCACCAGATGATCAGCGGATTCGAGATTCTGCGCGCGGGCAAGTGCCGCCAGCACGACACGCAAACCCTGTGCGTCCCCCCGCTGCAGGAGAGCTTCAGCGGTCTCCTGGGTGACCGTTGTGTCATCGGGATCCAGCAGAAGCCGGTGAAGGACCTCGATCACCTCAGGCTCCTGCGCGGCCTCCGCGAGGCGTCGTCCAGCGGCCACTCTCACTGATCACAACGGAGAGTCAGCCTCATATACGGCGCTAGCGAGCCACTCCACACGCGCCCGTTCCTGTTCACGATCTTCATGCACCCGCATCACACTGCCGAATTGTTCTCATGAGGATCAAGCGGCGGCGCGCCGCGCCGCCGTACTGCCGGCCCTCCGCCCGCCTGCCGCCCGGGCGTGCGGCCTAGGGGCCGGTCCCTGACGGCGGCGGGACACCGGGCCGGGCACCGCACGCCGGCCCCGCCGTACCAACAGAACGCACCGACCGGGGTTGCCGCACCGCCGCACAGATACAGCCCTACGATCGCCATTGCATGGCTGGCCACCGTAAGGGGCTGGGGGCGATCGACGATCCAGGGTTCGTTCCTCACCCTGGCTCACCGAAGAAGCGGGTTGATCACCGTCAATTGCTACGCTCACGCTCGGTGGCCCTGTCCAAGCTAACTCGTTATGCGTGTACTGACGGCTTCGGTAAGAGGAGTACGCTACGTTTGCGGGTAAAGCGGGCTCATATTCTGGTGGCGATGAAGCCAATCGAGATAGCCTTCGATCGATCGCTCGCCCATATTTATGGTCAGCTCTAATCCGAACAGCGCCAGTACGGAATACCACTCCCCGAACTCCGTAACCAGGATATCCCATTCCCATATCCTTTGAACTTCATCGCCGTTTGCCTCTATCCACTTTTTGTTTGCGTCGTATATTCTCCTGCAATGATATGGCCATCCTCGGCCCGTTCCATAGCGGGCATATGATCGAACAGGGTCAAACTGAGGCTCCTGGGCTAGATACATCAAGCCTTCATCCTGTCCGACCAGGCGTGACGCCATTCCCTCAAGGCCGATCTTAGCTAGAAGCCTGGAGGAAAGTTGCGGCTCTTCCCAAGCATCGGGGGGCGCTGGTAGCCATGCCCCTCGAACCTCTCCCGCAAGGATCTTAGCCACCCCCTCTGGGGACGTATCAATAAGGCCACTGAGGGACGAATTCGAATACCTGTAGGATGTAAAAGGCGTGCCATCGTCGAGTTGTCCGTCCAGTGATGGAAAACGGCCTTTTTTGCTTGGGATGGCCTCGTGGTGCCTAAGGGTAATAATGTCAGATTGATCCATGAAAGGTTTCTCGAGTTTCCGTGCAAAGTAATTATTGCATCGGTCGCAAACAGTACCTGGAGGCAAGATTAAGGTAGTGTTGCCGAGCGACTGCGGGATTATATGTTCCACGCTACGGGAAGACGACGAATCATTTCTGCAAAATAGGCAAACCATCATGACCTCCAGGCGTCTCACACTACAGTGTTAGAGGAAAGAATTGGTGGCGCAAGTGTTTTATGCGCGTCTCCAGGGTTGCCGACGAAGGGTCAGCGAGCCTGCCAGGGTGGTTACAGTTCTGGTTGCAGTACGAGGTCGTTCAGGGCCGTTCACCTTGGGCCACGCATAGGTCTTGACCTAGCATTGGACGGTCCGGAACGGCTTGAAGCGGATCTTTTAATCCGTAGGTTCCGGGTTCGAGCCCCTGCGCCCTACCAGCCAAAACACCCCTCCTTGATCTTGTCGAGCGGTGTCGTACAGCCAGCTTTTACAGCTAAGAGGGCCGGAATCCCGCTGATGGGAGTCCGGCCCTTGCTCATGCTCATCCGAAGAGCTGCTTGGTGACCGCGTCGACGGCGGCGCGTTCGATGTCGGGAAGCACGTGAGCGTACGTGTTCATGGTCAGTGCGATTTGGCTGTGGCCAAGGGTCTTCATCACCGTTCGCGGGGATGCACCGCACGCCAGGAGGTACGACGCGCAGGCGTGGCGGAGATCATGAAGCCGCAGTCAGTCGAGGCCGGCCCCGCCGTACTAATCGAACGCTCCGACCACGGTTGCCACGCCGTCACGCAGACGCAGCCCTACGATCGCCACTGCATGGCTGGACGCCGTATGTGCTTGGGGGCGATCGACGACCCAGGTTCGTTCCTCACCCTGGTTCACCGGGGAGTGTGGCTAGTCGCCGCGTGTGGTGCGGGACCGGCATCCCCCTCGTGGCCTCCAACACCACACGCCCGTTCAGGGGTCGGCTGAGCCGTACGGTTGCCTGTCTGCCATACCCCACCATTGGGCAGATCCTTCCCCGCTCGTGAGGGTGCCGCTCTATCACGAGCAGGGCCGCATGCTCGGATTCGATGGCTCGGGCGGTGTAATCCGCGCCACAGGGACCAGTGATCTGTGCCCCGACGAACTCGGCGGTGAGTGTCCTTCCGTCAGGGTGGACAGTGACCCCCTCTACAAAAACAAGATCGAGCGTGGAAGCGTAGCCGCTGTTCGGAGGGGGTGTAGGTGTGGCGCTGAGGCCGTCACTGGTGAAGGCCTGCTCATAGCGATCAAGAGCCTGGCGTACGTGCTGATCAAGCTGGCGCTGGTCATCGGTCGTGAACCGCCACAACAGCGCCGCCAGACCCAGCACGATGACGGAGGCGATGAGAACCACCCAGCGCTTACTCATCATGCTAAATAGACGTCCACCATGCAGTTCTCGTTCACGCCCCCGATGAAAGGGCAGGACCTGAACGAGGTCGAATGGGTCGACGGTACAGCCATCGATACAGCCAAGAGCCGGACGGCGGCGGTTTTCGGCAGACGTTTCTGGACACTGAACGCCCAGGTCAGAGCCACAGACCTTGATCGAGGCGTCTCCTTTTGATCCGCGGGTTCCTGCGTCAACTCGCTTCCCAGCGTGCAGAGTGACGGCCTCCGGTGCTGTCCAGCATCCCCGGCATCGTGCCCGATTGCCTACGGCTTGGCTGACCAAGCTGTACCCATGCGGGGAGGCGCGGCGCAATGCCGAAGACCGTCCCAGCGAGGATATCGCCGTGCCCGTCGCGTGCCCGATAGGACGGGAAACGAGGGGGAACAGCGGGGAGTTGCGGGGAAGGCGATCAGTGTGCTGAGCTGCGTTTCCGCTGTTAGAGCACGGTCGGCATGCGTCTCTGCAAGCCGGATGTCACTGGCGCTGCTACGGGAGAAGTTCTCCACGATTTGTCTGGTCTGGGCCGACGGTGGCTACGCCGGCCGGTTGCAGGCCTGGGCCGGGCAGGTCCTCGGCCTGGCCGTCACGATCGTCCGGCGCAGCGACGACCTGCGCGGCTTCGTCGTGCTGCCGCGCGGGTGGGTGGTGGAGCGCACGTTCGCCTGGCTGGCCCGCTACCGCCGCCTGGTGCGGATCTATGAACGCAGGCCCGACCACCACGAAGCCATGATCTGGTGGGCCACCGTGCACCAGATGACCCGCCGCCTGACCCGCGAACTGGCAGGCCAGCCGGCGGCGAGCCGCTGGAGCGACCCGCCGCCGCTTCCGAGCCTGACAAGCCCCGATCGGCGCGGCAAGGTCCTGCAACTCCTGGCCGCTCAACCCTGGCGAGCGTGGAAAGGAGCCGAACTGGCCGCCATCCTCGGAATCGAGAACGTCAACAGCTTCCGCGTCCAACTGTCCCAATAGTCTCATCAGGGCCGCATCAACAAGATCGGACCAGCCCTCTACGGCCCCATGCCGACCAGTGATCAGCGGGCTCTAAGGCATTGCCGAGTTTACGTACAGGAGCTTAGGGCGCTGTCTCGCGGCCCATCGCCCGCTCAGCGTCCGGGCATGCCTCTTAGGGGGCGGTCCTGGCCGGCGGAACAGACGGCGTGAACAATCGAACGTAGAACCTATTGCAATCTATGCGCTTAAATCCAATCCGTTACTGACTATTGGGTCGTCCGAAACGCTGCTCTGTGGCGCGTATTTGACATATGCGAGCTAAGTGGACAAAGTTGTCAGGCTGCTACTCAACGCTGACTGAGTGTGAGACAGTACGCATAGTTTCACCAGTTGGAGGTAATGTGTCGAAGGACTCCGACCTTTCGAAGTGGGACTGCCCCCCGCACACTAAGGCTAAGCACCAAATGCTTAGCCGTTATCTCGATGGATGGTTTCCCATCCTCTCCCGTTGGAACGGTCGAATCCTGTTCCTAGACGGCTTCGCGGGCCGCGGACGATACAACGATGGCAGTGAAGGCTCCCCCCTTATCGCACTCCGACGACTGATCCAACATCGCCACTTCGAAAACATGCGAGATCGAGAGTTCGTTTTTCTCTTTATAGAGGCCGATGCCGATAACGCCGTTAACCTACAAAAGGAGATCGACTTACTGAAAGCCGAATATGCGCCTTGGCCGCATAACATCAAAACGCATGTCCAAAATGATCGCTTCGACAAGAGCGCCGAGAGTATCATCAATACCTTGCGCGAGCAGAAGCGAAACCTAGCCCCAACGTTCGCTTTCGTCGATCCATTCGGCTACAGCGGCCTTCCAATGGATCTGCTGACCGACCTCCTGGCCCATCCATGTACGGAGGTCTTCGTCAATTTCATGGTCGGCCATGTGCAGAGATTCATCACGCGCGATGGCCAGGAGAGAGCTATGCGCAGCCTCTTCGGCATGGATGTTCGGGATGTCCTTAACGGCTACTCTGTGGATGCCGATCGGGTAGAACATCTGCGTGAGGTATACGTACGGCAGTTGCGCGAGCAAGTCGGCTTCAACTTTGTTCAGTCTTTCGCAATGGCGAATAGCACTGGAAACATCGGCTACTACCTATTCCATGGTACTCGTCATCAATTGGGCGTTAAGCTCATGAAAGACGCCATGTGGAAAGTGGATCCCGGAGCTGGGTGTCGGTTCTCCGACAGGCTCGCCGGCCAAGATGTACTGTTCACGCCCGAACCGGATCTCCGCCCTCTGAGTGAGGCAATTCTGCAGCACTTCGCAGGCACGCGTAGCGTACCCGTCTCCGAGATCGAGTGGTACGCGATCCTGGAGACGCCCTATCGCGAAACACACGTCCGCCCAGTTCTGAGACCACTGGAGAAACACAGCGCGATCAAGGTCAATCGCCCACCTGGCAAACGACAGTTTGCCGACGGTGTAACTATCGACTTTCCTTAGATTGATGCCACTAGCGGCATACCATCCCAGGTCCTGCCCTGCAATTGCCGCCCTCCAGCTTTGGGTGTCCGCCCTCCCCATTGCTTGAAAAAGAATGGGACATCCGCCTGCTGGCATTTGAAGCGAACTTCTTCTACCCAATCGACGTTCATGGGGCGAGCATTCTTTCCGCTTTCGCCGCCTACGATCACCCAATGGATTCCATCAAGTGACAAGTTGCTGAGAGGGCCTAGCAATGGTTCACATGAAAGGAATCTCACCGCTGCGGGCACCATCCGGAGGTCGTCTACGCGGTGGAGAACATCAGCGTCTTCTACGGACGTGCCTATCCAAATATTTTCTGGCCATGAGAGCCGCGATGCGATCCGCTTCAGTCGCCTAGCTCGTTTTGTTAGGACTTGGTAAGTATGTTGTGGGGTTGCCGCCATAACGTCGAAGACTTGCTGAACAAACTCGATCGGAACTTGAGCGTGGAAGAGATCGCTCATCGAGTTCACAAACACTAGGCGAGGCTTTTTCCAAGACAGTGGAAGTGTTAGGGCTTCGGGATGGCAGGTAAGACCGAATCCTGGGCCACTTGTCTGGGAATTACCATCACGCTGATAGCGCGGTTGCCCCATGGCCTTGAGTCGAGCGGCAAGAGTCATGGCGTAGCAGTTATCGCATCCTCGCGATACGCGATCACAACCTGTGGTGGGGTTCCAGGTCGCCTCAGTCCACTCGATGGCGCTACGGTCCCCCATGGCTCCTCCTTGCTGCGACTATGTCTCAATCAAACAAATTTTCGACAAATCAAGATAACGACAATATCACGCTTCGATATCGGATGCTCCTGTCGCCGTCACTGATGCGGCAGAGGTAGCCAGGACGAACTTAGAGCAGAGCGTTCAGCGAGACACGATGTTTTCGTTAGTCATTGCTGTTTCGTCCCTGCCTGTGAGGACTGCCCATCTGTCAGGCTCTCAGGCGTCTAGGTGGGAGATCCATCTGCCCTACGATCGCCATGCTGTGGCTGAGCAGCGTTCAGGGCTGGGGGCGATCGTCGCGCTGGGACTTCGTTCCTCAGCCCCAGCGCACCGGGAGGCAGGGCCAGCGTCGGACTCGCAGGCCCCGCGAGCGTCTCGTGCCAGACGTTGTTAGCGACGAGGAGGGCGGGGGACAAGCGGGCATGAGCCTGGCTGATGGTCTGGACTATGGCGGTGCCGAGTTCCCGCTCACGTGAAGTGAAGTGGCTGACGGCAACGATGACGGCAACGTCCAGCACCACAGACCTGCATGCGGCACCGTCCGCACGCCTCTACTCCCAGCTCGCAGCACGCGAGCAGGGTGATTGCTACACCTGAAAAGCGGAAGGTCGGCAGTTCGACCCTGCCCCTGACCACCAGCATTGAACAGCCAAGATGCCCCGTAGCGAAGATCGCTCCGGGGCGTTTTTGTTGTTCTGACGACAGCGCTGACGACAGTGCGCCCGTCCAACGGTGAGCCATCTGTGAGGTCAAGGCGTGGACGAATACGTGTGGCCGCACATCGGACCAGAGGCGGCTGAGAAGATCCAGGAGGCATGGCCCGTCACGTGCCAGGTGCTCCCGGTAGGTAAGCGCATCACCGCGACGGTCATCGGCCGGCAACCGTTCGGCATCTTCGTCAGGATGCACGGCGTCCCTGATGCTGTGGGCCTGGCGGAGGTGGTCGGCATGCCTCGGGATTTCGAGCTGCCGCAACTTGGCGCGCGGGTGGAAGGTCATGTCGCCGACCATGTCGAGCGCAACCACCAGGTGCGGATAACACTCGACGGATGGGTGCCTCCATGGAACGGCAGCAGCGCCTCAAGGCTGTAAGCCTGAGGCGCTGCAGCAGAACCTCTACGTCAGTGCGTCTCCGAGCTTGCCCAGTGCCTTGCGCTTCTCGTCGAGCGAGGCGTGAGCGTAGATCGTCATGGTGACCTCAATGTCCGAGTGACCGACGAGCTCCCGCACGATATGAGGCGGTATGCCCATGTCGAGCAGGAGACTCACACAGGTGTGTCGAAGGTCGTGGAGACGGACCGGTCCGAGTCCGGCCGCCTTCCGGATCTCGCCCCAGCTCCGCCGTAGGTTGTCCGGCTCCATCGGTGCGCGTTGCAGGACCCTCACCTGGACTTGCCACTGTGCCGACGTCATCTTTGAGCTCTGCGCCGCTGGCGGTCAAACGTTTTTGCGACGCATCGAGTCGGCCACTCAAACGGTCTCAGAGACGCACCGCATGAGCACGCGCGAGGGCGGGCTGTCTGGAACGCGCTACTCCACGGCCGAGCAAGGTAGAAACCGGCAGAACCCATGCCGCGATCGTCGCCGCTGATGTGCTGGCCGCCGAAGGTCTGAGCTGCCCGGCGATGAGATGGACCTGCGCTTCGCCATTCATGATCTGTGCCGACTCTGAGGGACGACTCCAACTGAAGCGGGGCAGCACCATTGCCGCGCGATCTCCGGCGGACCTCGGTTGATGCTTGACGGATTGGTCTCGGGTTATGCCGTACATGATCAGGATGCGGTTGACCAACCCAAACTGGCCATCATGTCGCCCGGCCGACACTTCCGCTCATGCCGATTAGCGCGTTGTCGCCCCGTCAGGACGGGCTACCGAAGGTGCAACTGCTTTGAGCTTTCAGCCTTGTCCTTCGAGAAACGCGGTTCTCTGCCAGATTTCGCGCCATCGATACGGTGAGCGCGCCCGCGCGGTCGTGACCGGTCCGCGCGGATCGACGCCGCACCCAGGGCAGATCTGATCGAGGCCGCGCGCGGTGCCGCAAACCAGGCACGCCGTCGCAGAATCTCGGCCACGGGCATGAGCGTCCAGCAGGCGTTCGACCACGACGGCCATTCGTTCGGTGGGATGCACCTCGGGATCGGGGCAGTAGGCAAGCCATCCTGCCCACGAGTACACCCGCGCCACAGAGTCCCCCATACGCCGGCCCGAAGCTTTCTCCCGATGACGACGCGCAATGTACGCGGCCCTGTGGTCCATCCACACCCTTCGCGCGGGCTCGATCTCATCGATCGCCCGACGCAACGATTCGAGGTCCCGTTCCAGCCGCTGTGGCACCTGGGCGACCAGGATGACGTGGTGCCACGTCCCTCGGAACCCATACGGAGGAAACCGCAACACACACTCGCGTAAGGCGAGCAGCCGCTCACGCGGATCCAGAGCAATGTCACGTACTCGGCGCGCAGCCGCCGGGAAACTCGTCATAGCCTTCCATGCTTTCGCAACCGTCACGGGGTGCGCGGGAGGTTGGAGATCGCGGGCGGCATCCTGTCATGCCATGAGACGCGCCCCGGCACGACTCTGGATTGATCATCTCGGCCATCAACCGAGGCCGCCATGTCAAACAGCAGCCCAGGTACGACACTGTCGTGCGATCTTGCGCGATCTTTTGACGTCAGTTGCGGATGAGAACTTTCTCCACGGTTTCAAGGGCAGCCCGCCTGCGGCGGCCTGCCGCGCGTCGGGCGGTCGCTGGCCGCGCTGCGGCTCTCCGGCCGGTCGCGGCCAGCACCACCCGCGCGCTGTCAGACAGGCTTGGCGACGAAAAACTCAAGGATGGCTGCTACTGCCGAGATTATGGCTCCAAGGCAAGAGATTGTGGCGAGGGCGTCTTTAGGGGATGCCCAGAGGCCGCGATTGATTTGCCTCCATCGTTCAGCGCCTAACTTCCGCTTGAAGTTTTGGCGTTTGTGCTCGCGTACCTGATTACATCCGAAGAGAAGGCCGCTGGCGTTGTTTCGGCAACGTTGCTCCGCTGTCCGGTTCCTGGCGCCACATGTACGCGGCACCCGAAAGAGGAAGTAGAAGATGGCCAATATTGAGGCCGCGATCAGAAGAGGAGCAACCTTTCCCCGGTTGTCTCCCGCCGCCCACCATCCCCAGATTAGTCCGCCAAGGACAAAATATCCCCAGTATTTCTCCAGGAACCCTCTTCTGCTCTTTGCCACGTCCGGACCGTACCGAGTGTGATAGCTCCAGACTAGGGAGATATCTACTTCCCTGCGGGTAACACGATCCTGAGTTGACAGCACGAACTGGACATCGCTGGAGTTGCCGAATTGTTTTTGTAGAGATCAAGCGGCGGCGCGGCGCGCCGCCGTACCCCCGGCCCTCGCCCGCACGCCGTCCGGGCGTGCGGCCTGGGGGCCGGTCCCGGACGGCGGCGGGACACCGGGCCGGGCACCGCACGCCGGCCCCGCCGTACTGACCGAACGCTC
>NZ_FNFB01000049.1 GCF_900100395.1 Nonomuraea maritima
AAGGCCGCCCGGTACGGCCGCACGCTCGTCAGGATCGACCGGTGGTTCCCGTCCTCGAAGCTGTGCTCTGCATGCGGGACCGCCGCCGAGTCGATGCCGCTGCACGTCCGGTCGTGGTCCTGCCTGTGCGGGGCGGCCCACGACCGGGACATCAACGCAGCCAAGAATATTCTGGCCGCCGGACGGGCGGACAGGCTAAACGCCTGTGGAGGCCGGGTAAGACCATCGATCGCGGTGGCACAGGCCGACGAAACAGGAAGCCACAGAGGTGCCGCGTGAAGCGGCACGGGCTGAATCCCCGGCCTTCAGGCCGGGGAGCGCGTCAACTGACCAAGACACGCGGACCGGCGGTGCGCGAGGACCTGCTGGGGCCGGTCGACGTGGTGCTCGTCAGCCACGACGCGCATCCCGACAACCTCGACGACCGGGGACGCGCCTTCGCCATCGCCGCGCCGGTGACGCTGACCGAGCCGGGCGCGGCCGTCCGGCTCGGCCCGGTGGCGGTCGGTCTGGAGCCCTGGACGGCCGCCACCGTGCCGCGCCCCGACGGCGGCGGCGACCTGACCGTCCTCGCGGTCCCTGCCGTGCACGGCCCCGAGGACGGCGAGCGCGACGCCGACGGGTACGTCAACTGCGCGGTGACCGGGTTCGTCCTGTCCGGCCGCGACCTGCCCACCGTCTACGTGAGCGGCGACAACGCCTCCATGCGGGCCGTGGCCGAGATCGCCCGCCGCGTCCCTGGGATCGACGCGGCGGTGCTCAACGCGGGGGCGGCCCGGGTGAGAGGCAAGTTCGGGGAACGCCCCGTGTCGATGGACGGCCGCCTGGTCGCGGCCGGCGCCGCGGTGCTGGGCGTCTCCGTCGTCGTCCCGGCGCACTACGACGGGTGGACGCACTTCACCGAGGGGCGGGCGGAGGTGGTGACGGCCTTCGACGACGCCGGCCTGTCGGCGCTGCTCCGCGTGGCCGACCACGGCTCCTGGTCGGCCCTGCGCTGAGGCGGGCCGCCGTCAGTTCACGCAGTCCTGCGTACGCAGGGCCAGGGCCGGCTCCTCGATCGTGCCGTCCGCCGAGGCGCCGAAGGCAGCGTGGGCGCGGCGAGCGCGGGGGCCGGTGACCAGCACCGCCGCCGGAAGTTCTGGAGTGCTCAGGCGTCGTGCCAGGACGGACGGCGGTAGACGCCGTGCCACCAGGTCAGGGCCAGCTCGCGGGCGAACGCGGCGTCGTGCCCGGGATCGGCGCCGGTGACGTGGTCGACGAGGGCGCGCTCGCCGCCGGTGACGATCACCCTGGCGGCGCTCACCGGGTCGAGGTCGGCCGGGGCCCGGCCCGCCTCCTGCTCGGCGCGGAGCAGCCTGACCGTGAAGTCGGTGAACGGGGTCAGCTCCTTGGCCCAGAAGGCGCGCACGGTCGCGTCGTAGGCGGCGACCTCGGCGAGCGCCCTCCGGACGGCGGCGTGTTCCCGGTAGACCGCGACCACCTCCGCGAACACGTCCGTGAGGCGGTCGGGGCCGTCCGCCGGCGTCCAGGCCGAGGTGATGTCGAAGGTCGAGGACATGAGCTCGGTGGCCAGGCGGACGAGCAGGTCGATCTTGTCGCGGAAGTGGCTGTAGAAGGTCGAGCGGGCGACGCCCGCCTCGGTGGAGATCTGCTGCACGCCGAGCTCGGTGAAGGACGCACCCTTGATCAGCAGCCGCTGCGTCGCGGCCAGGATGTCGGCCTCGGCGGAGGTGGGGCGGCCGGCTTTCGCGGCACGTCGTCGGGTGATCGAGGGCATGTCCGCATCCTAGGGCGCTCGGACGGGTGGCGACCGTCACGCCACACCGTGTCTGGACACCGTGTAGCGTAATTTCCGGACATCATGTCCGGACGTTGCGTCGGAAAAAGCGCGCGGTGAGCATCTGCCGCGAGAAGGAGTAGCTGGTGAAATATCGTCTTCTGGGACGTACCGGGGTCTGGGTCTCCGAGATCTCGTTGGGCGCGATGACGTTCGGCGGCAAGGACCACCCCGTCTACCGCACCCACGGGGCACTCGGCCAGGAAGAGGTGAGCCGGCTCGTCGGGGCGGCGCTCGACGCCGGGGTCAACTTCGTCGACACCGCCGACGTCTACGCCGACGGCGAGAGCGAGGAACTGCTCGGGCGGGTGATCGGGCGGCGCCGGCGCGACGTGCTGCTCGCCACCAAACTGATCGCCCCGGTCGGGCCGGGCCCCAACGACCAGGGGCTCTCGCGGCTGCACGTCATGCGTGCCCTCGAGGACAGCCTGCGCCGGCTGGGCACCGACCACATCGACCTCTACCAGATCCACAACCACGACCACCTGACGCCGATCGAGGAGACGCTGAGCGCGCTCGACGACGCCGTACGCCAGGGCAAGGTCCGCTACATCGGCTGCTCGAACCTGGCCGCCTGGCAGATCGCCAAGGCGCTGGGCGTCTCCGCGCTGCACGACCGGGCGGCGTTCGTCTCCGCCCAGATCCACTGGTCGCTGCTGTCGCGCGACGCCGAGCGCGAACTGGTGCCGCTGGCCGAGGACGCCGGGCTGGGCCTGACGGTGTGGCAGCCGCTGGTCGGTGGGTTCCTCACGGGCAAGTTCGACCGGGGCGGGGCGACCGCGGAACCCGACTCGCGCCGGGCGAGGAACGGCTTCGACTTCGTGCCGTTCGACGAGGGCAAGGGGTTCGAGGTGCTCGACGTGGTGCGGGCGGTCGCCGCGCGGCACGAGGTGAGCCCCGCTCGGGTCGCGATCGCGTGGCTGCTCGCCCAGCGCGCCGTCACCAGCGTCATCGTCGGCGCCCGCAAGCTGGAGCAGCTCACCGACGACCTCGCCGCCTCCGACCTGACGCTCACCGAGCAGGACCTCACCGCCCTGGACGAGGCCACCTGGACCGCCGCCCCCTACCCCCACTGGATCCAGCAGTGGTTCGCCCCGACCAGGACCCCGGCCACCAACAACGCCTGACCGCGACACCCGCCCGTGGGCCCCGGCAGGGGGTCCACGGGTTCGTCATGTGGGCCCGGCCCGCCGTGTCACCCGAAGGCGTGGACGATCTGGTCGAGGGCCCGGTCGGTGAGTTCGCGCAGGGTGCGGGTCTCGTTCTCGGCGCACCACCATTGCGTGGCGACGCGCAGCGCGGCCAGGAAGACGGCGGTGATCACCTCGGGGCTGGTGCCGGACGGCTGCTCGCGCTCGGCCAGCGCGTGGCTGAGCTCGCTCTCCAGGCGGTGCCGTCCGGCGAGTTGCCGGGCCAGCAGCGAGGGGTGCTGCAGGGCCAGCCGGGTGCGCAGGTGCAGGTCGCGGTCGGCGTCGCCGATCTCCGCGTGGTGGCTGTCCAGCGCCCCGCACAGCGCCTGCCAGGCCGTCCGCCCCACGGGCTGATCACGTACGCGCTGCACCAGGCCACGCAGGTTCTGCTCGTCGCCGTAGAGCAGGGCGTCCTCCTTGCCGGCGAAGTAGTTGGAGAACGTCCTGCGCGAGATGTTGGCGGCGTCGGCGATCGCTTCGACGGTGACGTTGTCGAAGCCGTGCTCCAGGGTGAGCCGGAGCGCGGCTTCGTGCACCGCCTGCCGTGTTTCGGTCTTCTTGCGTTCGCGCAACCCTGCTGTGCTGCTCATGGTGCGGACCAGCTTACCCAATGGGCATAAATGCACAATGCGCAAGTTTGCTCCATGAGCATGTATGGTGTCCCAGTTGATCCACCCTGTCCTTGATCGGAGGTTGCGCGTGAGCGCACAAGCGGCAGCGCCATCCACGGCGGAGCCGATGACTCACCGCCAAGTCCTCGAAGCCTTAAGTGGCTTGCTGCTCGTCCTTTTCGTCGCCATGATCAGCGCCACGATCGTCTCGGTCGCGCTGCCGCAGATCATCGGCGCTCTCGACGGAAGCCAGTCCCAGTACACCTGGGTCGTCACCGCGTCCCTGCTGGCATCCACGGCCTCCACCCCCATCTGGGGCAAGCTGGCCGACCTGTTCAACAAGAAGCTGCTCCTCCAGATCGCCATCGTGATCTTCATGGTCAGCTCGCTGGCCTGCGGCTTCGCCACGAACACCGGCCAGCTCATCGCCTTCCGCGCGGTCCAGGGCCTCGGCATGGGCGCCCTGCAGATCCTCACCCAGGTCGTCATCGCCGCGATGATCTCCCCCAAGGAGCGCGGCCGCTACAACGGCTACCTGGGCGCCGTCATGGCCGTCGCCACGGTCGGCGGTCCGCTGATCGGCGGTCTCATCGCCGACACCTCGTGGCTCGGCTGGCGGTGGTGCTTCTTCATCGCCGTGCCGTTCACCATCGCGGCCTTCACGCTGCTCGCCAAGACCCTGCACCTGCCGACCACGCGTCGTGACGACGTGAGCATCGACTACTGGGGCGCCCTGCTCATCGCGGTCGGCGTGAGCGTCCTGCTCATCTGGGTGACCTTCGTCGGCAACGAGTTCGACTGGCTGTCCTGGCAGACCGCGGCCATGGTGGGCGCGGGCGTGCTGCTGCTCGCCGTGGCCACGGTCGTGGAGACGAAGGTGCGCGAGCCCGTCGTGCCGCTGCACGTCATCCGGCGCCGTACCCCGGCCCTGGCCATCCTGGCCAGCCTCGCGGTCGGCATGGCCATGTTCGGCGGTTCGGTCTTCCTCGGCCAGTACTTCCAGATCGGCCGCGGGTACGGTCCCACCGCCGCCGGTCTGCTCACCATGCCGATGATGATCGGCGTGCTGTTCTCGTCCACCATCAGCGGCCGGCTCGTGTCGAAGACCGGCAAGACGAAGCCGTACATCCTCATCGGTCTCGTCGTGCTGCTGGCCGGGTTCGGCGGGCTGGGCACGATCGACCACGAGACGTCACTCGTGCTCGTGGGGGCGTTCATGCTGCTGGTCGGCATCGGCGTCGGCATGTCGATGCAGAACCTCGTCCTCGTCATCCAGAACACCGTGCCGCTGCGGGAGATCGGCGCCGCGAGCGGCGCCGTCACGTTCTTCCGCTCGCTCGGCGGCACCGTCGGCGTCTCGGTGCTCGGCGCCATCCTGGCGAACCAGGTCGCGTCCGACATCGCCGCGGGTCTGGCCAAGGCCGGCGTCCCGGCCGGCGGGGACGGGGCCGCCGCCGGCGGCAGCCTCAACATCGCCGCGCTGCCCGAACCGATCAAGGTGATCGTCCGGGCCGCGTACGGTGACGCGACCGGCCACATCTTCCTCGTCTCGGCGGGCATCGCGGTCGTCGGCCTCGTCGCCGCGGCGTTCCTGCAGCCCGCCAGGCTGCGGGACAGCCTCGACCTGCCCGAGCAGGCCCCGAAGCAGGAGGACGCCCCCACCCGGGCTTGACCTCCGCCCTCCAGGAAGGCCGCGCATCCCACGGGGGCGCGGCCTTCCGCATGGGCGGGGAAACGACGGGCAGGGGGACGTCAGCAGGGGTCAGCGAGGCGCACCCCGGACGTTCGGGGGAGGCACGATGAGTGAGGTGTTCGACAGCGCGACGGCGCGACAGGCCGTTCGGGAAGGCCGCGGCGAGGCGACGCCGCCAGAGGCGGAAGTGACGCCGATGGAGGGCGCGACGCCCGGGTTCGACGAGGGCGACGACACCGAGGGTCTCACCTTCTACGACGAGGACCCGTACATGCGGATCAAGGAGCTCAATCCCGATGACTTCGAGTGAGAGTCCGTCGAGGCCCCCGGGGCGGTCGCCCCGGGGGCCTCGACGTCAGCGCCGGTAGATCAGGTACTTCTCGCGCGTCCTGGCGAACGCCTTGAGCGGGCCGGCCCAGCCCGCCTCCACCGCGTCGGCGTCCTTGCCGGCGTCGATGTCGGTACGGACCTGCGTCGAGCCGGTCAGCTTGTCGATCCAGTACGGCCGCGCCGGATCCGAGGTGTCGTAGCGCCAGGCGAAGTCGTCCGGGTAGAGCCGCTTCACCGTGACGATCATCGCGACGCCCGTCCTGACCGGGTCGAACGCCGCCCGGTCCGTCACGTACAGCTGCACCCCGCCGCACAGCTGGTTCGCGTGCTTGGAGAACGTCGGCGTGAAGTACGCCGGACGGAACCCCGCGCCCGGCAGGCGCAGGTCGCCGAGCGCGTCCGCCCACCGGTGGTCGACGTACGGGGCGCCCACGAGCTCGAACGGCCTGGTCGTGCCGCGCCCCTCCGAGAGGTTGGTGCCCTCGAACATGCCGGTGCCGGCGTAGACGAACGCGGTGTCGACGGTCGGCATGTTCGGCGACGGCATGACCCACGGCAGGCCGCCGTCCTCGTAGGCCATGTCGCGCTTCCAGCCGCGCAGCTCCACGACCCGCAGCTCGGCCGGCTGGTCGAGGAACTCGCCGTTGAACAGTCTGGCCAGCTCGCCGACGGTCATGCCGTGCGCCTGCGCGATGGCCTCCCGGCCGACGAACGTGGCGAACTCCGGCGTCATGATCGGCCCGTACGCCCGGCGGCCGATGATCGGGTTGGGACGGTCGAGGACGACGAACCGCTTGCCGGCCGTCGCCGCCGCCTGCATGGAGTCGAACAGCGTCCAGATGTAGGTGTAGAAGCGGGCGCCCGCGTCCTGGATGTCGAACATGACCGTGTCGACGCCCGACCTGGTGAAGATGTCCGCGAGCGCCTGACCGCTCTGCAGGTACGTGTCGTAGACCGGCAGCCCGGTCTGCTCGTCCACGTAGAAGCCCTCGGAGCCGCCGGCCTGGGCGGTGCCGCGGAAGCCGTGCTCGGGGCCGAACACCGCGACGAGGTCGACGCGGTCGTCGGCGGCCATCACGTCCACCACGTGGCGCAGGTCAGGCAGGATGCCGGTCGGGTTGGTGACGATGCCGACCTTCTGGCCCCGTACGAGCCGGTAGTCGTCGTCCATCAGCACCTGGACGCCCGTCCGCAGCTCGCCGGGCCGCGGACGGCGGTCGTGCGCGTGGGCGGGGACGCTCAGGCCGGTGCCGGCCGCGGCGACCGCCGCGGCCGACAGCATGCCCCGCCGGGAGAGGAAGTGGCTCATCGGTGTCGCTCCGTCCTGGGGGAGGGCCTGATCAGTAGCGGAGGCCGTGGCCGTACGGGTAGAGGACCGAGCCGTCGGTGGCCGGGATCGTCACCGGCAGCCTGCCGGTGGGGGAGGTCCGGCCGAACAGCACCCGCGCCGTCGCCTCCATCGCCGGCTTCTCCCACGAGTACGTCGCCAGGTACGTCCGCGCGCCGGGCAGGCTCGCGACGTCGTACGGGTTGCGGGTGGCGACCACGACGACGGGCTTGCCGGTGGCGATCAGCGCGTTGACGAGGCCCTGCTGGGCGGCCGAGGTCGAGGCGTTCACCGTGGTGACCACGACCATGTCGCCGGCGCCGGCCTTGGCCACCGCGGTGCCGACGGTGGCCGCGTCGGGCGCCGTACCCGTCTCGAACAGCTCCACGGTGTGCCCGAGGTCGCCGATCGCCTTCGCCAGCCGCTCGGTCGGCGGGATCTTCACGGACGGCGGCGTGACGTTGCGGTAGCCGGTCACCAGCACCCGCTGCTTCTTCTCGCGCACGGGCAGCAGGCCGGCGTCGTCGCGGACGAGCGTCACGCTGTGCTCGGCGACCTTGCGGGCCGCCGCCTTGTGCGCGGGGGAGCTGAGGCGCTTGACCACCTTGCGTTCGTCCACCTGCTGGTCGCCGCGGAAGAAGCCGCGCTTCTTCTTGAGCTGCAGGATCCGGGCGACGGACCGGTCGATGCGCTGCTCGGTCAGCTCGCCCGAGCGGACGGCGTTCAGCACGGCGTTGTAGGCGACCTCCAGGGAGATCGAGCTGGCCGGGTCGTCCACGATCATGAGCATGTCGACCCCGGCCTTGAGCGCGAGCACGGGGATGCGGTCGTCGCCGTACTTGTCGCGCACGCCCTGCATGGCCAGCGAGTCGGTGACCACGACGCCGTCGTAGCCGAGCTCCTCGCGCAGCAGCCCGGTCATGATCTCCGGGTCGAGCGTCGCGGGGTCGCAGCCCTCCTGGGTGTCGACGTCGCAGTCGCTCTGCAGGTACGGCATGACGACGTGCGCCGACATGATCATGTCGGCGCCCGCGGCGATGCCGGCCCGGAACGGCGGCGCGTCGATCCGCTCCCACTCCTCCTTGGTGTGCCAGATCCACGGCACGCTGTTGTGGCTGTCGTTGACCGTGTCGCCGTGGCCGGGGAAGTGCTTGACGGCCGCCGAGACCCCGCCCTGCTGCAGGCCGCGGACGGCGGCGCGGGTCAGGTCGGACACGAGCCCGGTGTCCTCGCCGAACGAGCGGACGCCGATGACCGGGTTGCCGGGGTCGACGTTGACATCGGCGACCGGGGCGTAGTCCTGGTTGATGCCGAGCGCGGACAGTTCCTCGCCGGTGACCTTCCCGGCGGTGAACGCCTGGTTCTCGCTGCGGGTCGCGCCGAGCGCCATCTGCCCGGGGAACGCGGTGAACGGCTCGTCCAGCCGGTAGACGGCGCCGTGCTCCTGGTCGGTGGCGATGAGCAGCGGGATCTTCGCCGGCTGGGCCAGCGCCGCGCGCTGCAGGTCGTTGGAGAGCCCCGCCGTCCTGACGGGGTCGTTGAGGTTGTTCGACCACCGGAAGTACAGGATCGCGCCGAGCTTGTACGTGTCCATCAGGTCCATGCCGTTGCGGACGTCCGGCCCGTACAGTGTCTGGTTCGCCGCCACGTCGGCCGGGTCGGTCGTGTCGCCGCTCTCCCCGTAGACGTTGGCCGCGAAGAGCTGGCCGACCTTCTCCTCGAGACTCATGCTCGCGATCTTGTCGCTGATCCAGCGGTCCTTGCCGTGGTCAGCGTGCGCGGCCGGTGCCGTCCCCACTCCAAGGACGATCGCCGTCGCCAGGGTCAGTAATCGCGGGTGACGCATGCCTACCTCCCAACCGTTCACATGTATGTAAATTTCATGCAAGGTCACGGTGTTGCCTGGAAGTTACTTTCATCCACTTGGCTGGTCAACGCTTTCAGGGCGGGAACTTGGCGTTGGACGGGGGCACAACCCGGGCGGCGCCGTTTGTGCGAACCGCCGAAGATGCCGGGATCCGCGAGGCTTACGGTTCGTTCATGCCGCCTCTTGCCCTCGACGATCTCTACCGCGTCGCCGTTCCTTCCGACCCGCACGTACGTCCCGACGGGCAGGCCGTGGCGTACACGCTGACGACGGCCGACCGCGACACCGACGGGAACCGTACCGAGATCTGGCTGGCCGCGCCCGGCGCAGAGCCGCGCAGGCTCGCGGCCGGCAGCGCCGCGCGGTGGTCGCCCGACGGGCGGACGCTCGCCTTCCTGTGCCCGGTGGACGGCCGGCCGCAGATCCACCTGCTGCCCATGGACGGCGGCGAACCCGTCGCGCTGACCGTCGCCGTTCTCGGCGCGGGCACGCCCGCGTGGTCGCCGGACGGCTCCCGCATCGCCTTCGCCGCTCCCGTCGGCCCGGCGGAGGACGGCGGCGCGGCCCCGCCGCACACCCCCGTCGTGGCCGACCGGCTCGACTTCAAGGCCGACGGCGCCGGACTCCTGCGCGGCCTGACCCGGCACCTGTTCGTCACGGACGTGGCCACCGGCGAGACGGTCCAGGTCACCGGCGGCGACTTCCACGCGGGGGAGCCGTCCTGGTCGCCCGACGGGCTCCGGCTCGCCTTCGTCGCGGACATGCACGCCGACCGCGACCTCGAGATCGCCGGGACCGCGTACGCCGTCGACGCGGCCAAGGGCGGCGTCCCCGAGGCGCTGACCGGGCCGGAGCTGCTGTGCGGCGGCGTGTGGTGGTTCGGGGAGCGGCTGTTCCTGGCGGGCCTCCAAGGGGCGCCGATCGGGCACACGCGCCTGTACGAGCTCGGGCCTGACGGGGTGGCCGAGGTGGAGACGGGCCTCGACCGCAACGTCATGATCGGCGCTCCCGGCTATCCCGGCGGCGTCCCCGCGCCGCTCGGCGACGATCTGCTGTTCTGCGCCCGCGACGGCGGCTCCACCCACCTGTACCGCGCTCCCGGCGAGCGCCTGGTTCCGGGCGAGGTGAACATCTCGGGCCTGAGCGTCGCAGCGGGGGCCGTGGCCTACGTGGCGGCGACGCCGTACAGCGCAGGAGACGTCTACCTGCTCACCCCCACCCAGAAGCCCCTCTCCACAGCCAGCCCGGAAAAAGCCGCGCCAGGCGATATGTCCGATATATCTGGCGCGCCAGCGCCGGATATATCGCGACTCACCACCTACGCCCTTGAGGGCGTCGAGCTGTTCGAGGCGCGGCGGCGTACCTTCACTGCTCCCGACGGCACCTGGGTCGAGGGGTTCGTCCTGCGTGACGAGGCGGCGACCGCCCCGGGCCCGCTGCTGCTCGACGTGCACGGCGGCCCGCACAACGCCTGGTCGCCCGTCTTCGACGGCGCCCACCTCTACCACCAGGTCCTCGCCGCCCGCGGCTGGACCGTGCTGACCGTCAACCCCCGCGCCAGCGACGGGTACGGAGAGGAGTTCTACACCGCCTCCCTCGGCAACTGGGGCCTGTCCGACGCCCAGGACCTGCTCGCCGCCGTCGACGCCCTGGTCGCCGAGGGCGTCGCCGACCCCGGACGGCTGGCCGTCACGGGCTACAGCTACGGCGGCTACATGAGCTGCTGGCTGTCGGCCACGACCGACAGGTTCAGGGCCGCGATCCCGGGCGGCTGCGTCAGCGACCTGGCCGCGCTGAGCGGCACGTCCGACCTCGGCCACCTGATGAAGGTCCACGAGTACGCCGGCGACCTGGCCGCCCAGTCGCCACTCACCCACGTCGGCGAGGTCACCGCGCCGACCCTCCTCCTGCACGGGGAGGACGACGACCGCTGCCCGGTCGGCCAGGCCGAGCAGTGGTTCGCCGCCCTGCGCGAGCGACGGGTCCCCGTCCGGATGGTGCGCTACCCCGGCGCGAGCCATCTGTTCATCCTGAGCGGGCGCCCCTCGCACAGGTACGACTACAACGAAAGGATCATCGCGTGGCTGGAGCAATGGGTCAGCGGCTCGCCGACCTGATCGCCGAGTACGAGGTCCCCGGCTCGGCGCTGGCGTACTGGCACCAGGGCGAGCTGCACGAGTTCGCGGCCGGCACCCTCAACGCAGCGACCGGCGTCGAGGCGACCCCCGACGCCCTCTACCAGATCGGCTCGGTCACGAAGGTCTGGACCGCGACCCTGCTCATGCAGGACATCGAGCGCGGCAGGCTGACCCTCGACACCCCGGTCGCCGAGCTGCTGCCCGAGTTCAGGCTGCCCGACCCCGAGGTCACGAAGAACGTGACGATCCGGCACCTGCTCTCCCACACCAGCGGCATCGACGGCGACCTGTTCATCGACACCGGCCGCGGCGACGACTGCGTGGAGAAGTACGTGGCGGCCTGCGCCACCCTGGCGCAGAACCACCCGCTCGGCGTCACCCAGTCCTACTGCAACTCCGGGTTCGTCATCGCCGGCCGGGTGCTGGAGCGGCTGCACGGCAAGCGCTGGGACGACGTGCTGCGCGAGGGCGTCTGCGAGCCGCTCGGCCTCACCCACACCTGGACGCTGCCCGAGGACGTGCTGCGCTTCCGCGCCGCGATCGGCCACGAGGACGGCGAACCCGTCCCGCAGTGGGGCCTCATGCGCGCCATGGGACCGGCCGGGCTGATCTGCGCCCGCCCCGCCGACGTGGTCGCCTTCGGCCGCGCCCACCTCGAGGGCGGTCTGCTGGAGGACGCGAGCGCGATGTGGGAGCCGCAGGTCGACATCCCCAACCCGTACACGCTGGGCAGGCAGTGGGGCGTCGGCTGGATCCTCGACGAGTGGAGCGGCCAGAAGGTGATCTCCCACGGCGGCAACACGATCGGCCAGCACGCCATGCTCTGGGCCGTGCCCAGCACCGGGACCGTCGTCTGCGTGACCGCGAACGGCGGGCGCAGCGGCGCCTTCACGCGGGCCGTCGCCACGGAGCTGTTCGCCGAGCTCGACGGCCTGACCGTGCCGCCGTCCCCGGTCCCGTCGGACACCCCTCCCGAGGTGGACCTCACGCCGTACGCGGGCGTGTACGAGCGGGCCGGATCGCGGATCACGATCAGCGTCGAGGACGGCGCGGGCAGCATCCTGCTGGAGGCCACCGGCGAGCTGGCCGCCCTGCACAAGCCGGAGAAGATGACGTTCGTCCCCATCGAGGAGAACCTCTTCGGCTTCCGGGCGCCGGGCGGCGACTGGCTGACGGCCGTCTTCTTCGAGCCGGTCGAGGGCGCGCCGTACCTCCACATGGGCGCCCGCGCGACCCCGAAGGTCAGCTGACGTGGACCTGCGCGACCGCCTGCGCGAGGCGATGAGCAAGCACGACGTGCCCGGCGCGTCCGTCGCGGTGTGGCGTGACGGCGAGCTGCACGAGGCCGCCGACGGCGTCGTCAACAAGGGCACCGGCGTGCGGGCCACGACCGACAGCGTCTTCCAGGTCGGCTCCAGCACCAAGGTCTGGACGGCCGCGCTGGTGATGCAGCTGGTCGAGGAGGGGCTGGTCGGCCTGGACGACCCCGTGGGCGACCACCTGCCGGACTTCGCCCACGGAGCCGTCACCGTGCGGCAGCTGCTCGTGCACAGCGCCGGCTTCGACGGCGACCTGTTCGAGGACACCGGCCGCGGCGACGACTGCCTGGACCGGTACCTCGCCTACCTGGGCGGCGCCGGCGCGGTGCACGCGCCCGGCGAGATCTTCTCCTACTGCAACGCGGGCTACTGCGTGCTCGGCGCCCTGGTGGCCCGGCTGCGCGGCGGTACCTGGGAGCAGGCCGTACGCGAGCACCTCCTGCGCCCGCTGGGCGCCACGCACGCCGTCCTCCTCGGTGAGGAGTCGGTGTACTTCCGCGCCTCGGTCGGGCATGTCGGGCCGGACAACGCCGTCTACTCCTCGTGGATCCCGCCGCGCTCCAACGCCCCGGCCGGCGCCACGATGAGCCTGGCGCTGCGCGAGCTGGTCGCCTTCGCCCGCGCCCTGGCCGCGGGTGGAGCCCCTTTGCTGTCGCGCGAGTCGGTCGCCGCGATGCTCACGCCCCAGATCGACGTGCCAGGAGGCGGCGGCTGGTCGCCAGGTAGCTGGGGTCTCGGGGTGTCGCTGTTCGACTGGGGCGCGTACGGCCACGACGGCAACACGCCGGGACAGAGCACGTTCTGGCGGATCGTGCCAGGAGCCGACCTCGTCATCGCCATGACCGGCAACGGCGGCTCCTTCTCCGGGCTGGTCGACGACGTGGCGGTGCCGGTCATCGAGGAGGCGACGGGCCTGACCGTGCCGCGGCCGAGCGTGCCGCCTGCCGAACCGGCCGCCGTGGACGGCACGCCGTACGCGGGCGCCTACCGCGGTCCGCAGTACGGCTACGAGGTCGCCGCCGTCCCCGACGGGCTGGACGTCACGCTCCTGCCGGGCCCGCTCATGGAGAGCATGGGCGCGACCCGGACGACCAGGCGCTACGTTCACCTCGGCGGCGAGTCGTTCATCGCCGCAGAGCCGGAGGACGGCCACCACGACGTCGTCACGTTCGTGCTGCGCGACGGCCGGGCCGCCTTCCTGCACAACGGGCGGGCGGTGGCGCGTGTCCGAGCTTGAGGAGGTCTTCACTTCCGCGGGCCTGCGGGGGCTGGTGCACGTCCGTGAGGTGGACGGCGACGCCGAGATCGGGCTCGACCCGGACGAGCCCGTCGTGCTCGCCTCCGTCTTCAAGATCGCGGTGGCGCTGGAGTACGCCCGTCAGGTCGCGGCCGGCGAGCTCAGCCGCACCGAACGGCTCACCGTCACCGCGGCCGACAAGGACGGCGGGATCGGCACCTCCGGCTGCCGGGATGACGTGTCGCTCACTCTGCGCGACCTGGCCCACTTCATGCTCACCATGTCCGACAACGCCGCCACCGACGTCCTGCTGCGCCGGGTCGGGCTCGACCGGGTCAACGGCACCCTCGCCGCGCTCGGGCTGCGCCGCACCCGGCTCATCGGCGGCTGCGCCGAGCTGTTCGACCAGGTCAGGAAGGACATCGGCGACGACTGGGACGCCGCGTCCCAGGAACAGCTGCGCGCGCTGGCCGTACGCGACCCTGCCCGCACCACGGCGGGGACGCCGCGCGAGATCACCACGCTGCTCGCCGGGATCTGGCGTGACGAGGCCGGCCCGCCCGAGGCGTGTGCCGAGGTGCGCCGGATCATGGGCGAGCAGATCTGGCCGCACCGGCTGAGCGCGGGCTTCCCCGACGAGGTGAGGGTGTCCGGCAAGACGGGCAGCCTGTGGGGCGTGCGCAACGAGGCGGGCGTCGTGGAGTACCCCGACGGCAGGCGGTACGCCGTCGCGGTGTTCGTCCGCAGCGAGGTCATCAGAGAGCGGCTGCCGCACGCCGACGCCGCCATCGCCCGGGCCGCCCGCCTGGCGGTGGAACGGCTCCGCTGATGTCCGTGTTCGTGGATTATCGTGAGCGGATGAGGAGCCGCCCCCGCGCCAGCCTGGGACGGATCCTCGACGACCTCGGCAGCACCGTCCTCGACGTGGCCGCCTCGCCCGGTGACCTCGACAGCGAGGTCACCGGCGTGCACATCTTCGACCCGCTCGACGAGCTCATCGTGCCGCCTGGCGCGATCGTGCTCGCCGTCGGCGTACGCGCGGCGGCCGACATCTGCTCGCTGCTGCGGCGCGCGCCCGAGGCCGCGGGCGTCGTCGTGAAGCTCCCCGTCGAGGTGGACGAGGCGGTCAGGGCCACCGTCCTCGAGACGGGGGTGGCGGTGCTCGGCCTCACCCGCGCCGCGTCCTGGGCGCAGGTCGCCGCGCTGCTGCGCTCGCTGCTGGCCGAGGCCGACCTGGCCGAACCGGGCGAGGGGCCGCAGGGCGACCTGTTCTCGCTGGCCAACGCCCTGTGCGCGCTGCTCGACGCGCCCGTCACGATCGAGGACAGGTCGTCGCGGGTGCTGGCGTTCTCCGGCCGCCAGGACGAGGCCGACCAGGGACGGGTGGAGACGGTCCTCGGCCGCCAGGTGCCGGAACGCTACCTGCGGATGCTCGACGAGCGCGGCTTCTTCAAGCAGCTCTACCAGAGCAGCGAGCCCGTCTACATGGAGCTCGACGACGACGGCGTGATCAACCGCACGGCCGTGGCGGTGCGCAGCGGCGACGAGATCCTCGGCTCCATCTGGGCGGCCGTGCGCGAGCCGCTCAGCGACCAGCGCCGGCGCGCTCTCGCCGACGCCGCCAAGATCGTCGCGCTGCAGCTGCTGCGGGAGCGGGCCGGGGCCGACACCCAGCGGCGGCTGCGCGCCGACCTGCTGTCCACCGTGCTGGCCGGCGGCGCCGACGCGCCCGAGGCGGCCGGACGGCTCGGCATCGCCACCACCCGCCTGTGCGTGCTCGCCGCCCAGCTCACCGGCGACGCCGCCGACGACCCCGCGCGCGGGGAGAGCGATCGGCAGCGCTTCTGCGACGCCCTCGCGCTGCACGTCGCCGCCATCCACCCGAAGGCCGCCGCCGCGCCCGTCGGCTCGGTCGCCTACGCCGTGCTGCCGCTGCACTCGGTCGGCGACGAGGAGGCGCGGGCCGTCCGGGTGGCCGAGAGCTTCCTGGCCAGGGTCGGCCCCCGGCACGCCGCCAACATCGGCGTCGGACGGCTGGCCGCCAACCTGTCGCAGGTGGCGAGGTCCCGCGCCGACGCCGACCGGGCGTTACGCGTGCTGCGCGCCCGCGGCACGACCGGCCAGGCCGCCGGCTACACCGACGTCCACTTCGAGTCGCTCCTGCTGCAGGTCGCCGACGTGGCCGCCGCAGAGGAGCAGGCGCCGACCGGCCCCTACCAGCGGCTGCTCCAGCACGACGCCGAGCACGGCACCGAGCTGGCCGCGACGCTGCGGGCCTACCTCGACGCGTTCGGCGACGTCACCGCGGCCAGCGCGCGAGTGCACGTGCACGCCAACACCTTCCGCTACCGGCTCAAGCGGCTGGTCGAGATCAGCGGGCTCGACCTGTCCGACCCTGACGCCCGGCTCATCGTGATGCTGCAGATGCGGATCTTCGGCCGCTAGCACCACCCCGGCCGTACTTTTTCGTGTACGGGCACATAGCACCAGATCTGCGCATAAAGGGAAGGTTGTGGCCACCCCCCACCGTCTGGAGCCCCCATGACAAGACCCGCAGTCGCGGCCCTCGCCGGGCTGGCCCTGCTCACGGCCGCGTGCGGCGGCACGACGGGCGCCCCCCAGCAGCAGCCGCAGGGCGCGCCGGTCACCGGCGGCACCTTCACCTACGCCATCCCCGCCGACCCCGGCGTGCTCGACCCCGCCATGGCCGTGCTCTCGGTCACCAACAACGTCCTTTCCATGGCCTACGACACGCTCGTGGGCACCGGCGAGAACGGCGAGATCGTCCCCCGGCTGGCCGAGAAGTGGGACGTCAAGCCCGAGTCGGTCACCTTCACCCTGCGCAAGGACGCCACCTGCTCCGACGGCTCGCCGGTGACCGCCTCGAATGTGGCCGACAACGTCAACCACATCGCCGACCCCGCCACCAAGTCGCCCATCTACGGCGTGTTCGTGCCTGTCGGCATGAAGGCCGAGGCCGACGACGCCGCCGGCACGGTGACGCTCACGACGCCCGAGCCGTTCAGCTTCATCCTGGAGAGCACGCGCGACATCTTCGTCGTCTGCGGCAAGGGGGCCGGCGACCGCGCGTCGATCGCGCGCGCCACCTCAGGCAGCGGGCCGTACCAGCTGACGGAAGCCGTGCCCGGCGACCACTACACCTTCACGGTCCGCCGCGACTACGCCTGGGGCCCGGCCGGGGCCACCGCCAGGGAACTGCCGCAGACCGTGGTGATGAAGGTCGTGCCGAACGAGCAGACCGCCGCCAACCTGCTCGTCGCGGGCACGCTCAACGGCGCAGTCCTCACCGGCCCCGACCGCGCGCGCGTCGAGGCCACGCCCGGCGTGACCAAGCAGGTGCTCGCGGTGGGCAACGGTCAGTTCCTCTACCACCAGGGCGAGGACCGGCCCGGCCACGACCCCGCGATCCGCAAGGCGCTCACCCAGGCGCTCAACCTCACCGAGCTGGGCCGGATCGCCTCCGGCGGCACCGGCAGGCCCGCCACCGGGCTCGTCCTCGAACCCCGGCCGTGCTCGGGCGACACCGTCACCGGCCACCTGCCCGCCCACGACGTGGCGGCCGCCACCGCCGCCCTCGACGCGGCGGGGTGGAAGCCCGGCCCCGACGGCATCCGCGCCAAGGACGGCAAGCAGCTGACCCTCCGCTTCATGTACGCCACCACCCGCGGCGCCGGCGTCCAGGCCGCCGCCGAGTACATGGCGGGTGCCTGGCACAAGATCGGCGTGGACGTCCAGCTCAACGGCGTCATCGACACCAAGCTCGCCGAGTCGCTCAGCGCCGCCCAGGACTGGGACGTCGTCTGGCTGCCGATCGGCGTGAACCTCCCGAGCCAGCTCGTCGGTTTCCTGTCCGGCCCGTCCGCCCCCGAGGGCGCCAACTACGCCCACCTGGCCAACAAGCAGTACGAGGAGCTCATCGCCAAGGCGAGCCGGCTGCCCGCCACCGAGGGCTGCCCGATGTGGCTGCAGGCCGAGTCGGCCCTGTTCGAGAACGCCGACCTGGTGCCCGCCGTGGAGAACACCGCGCTGGTGGCCGCCAAGGGCGCCACGTTCCGGGTGATCTCGGCGACGCTGGTCGCCACCTCCATCCGGCTGACCCAGGGAGGCTGAGTGACCGACCTCCGTACGGACGCCCCCACGGCGCGACCCGACAGGTCCCCGGGCGGTACGGCGGCGCGCCGGGCGCTGCGCACCGCCGCCCGCCGGGTCCTGCGGTTCGCCGTGTCGCTGGCCGTGCTGCTCGTGGCCTCGTTCGCGATGATCCACCTCATCCCCGGCGACCCCGTACGGGCCTCGCTCGGCCCGGCAGCCCCCGCCGAGCTGGTCGCGACCCGCACCGCCGCGCTCGGGCTCGACCGGCCGCTGCCCGAGCAGTTCTTCACCTACCTCGGCAACGTCCTCACCGGCGACCTCGGCACGTCGTTCCTGACGGGGGAGCCGGTCGCCGACGTCATCGCGGCCCGCCTGCCCAACACGCTGTCGCTCGCCCTGCTCGCCACCGCCGTCGCGCTCGTCGTGGCGGTGCCGCTCGGCATGTGGGCCGCCGTCCGCACCGAGAACGGCCGCAACCGGGGCACCGAGCTGGCCTTCGGCACGGTCACCGGCACGGCCGTCGCCGTCCCCGAGTTCCTGTACTCGATCGCGCTCGTGGCCGTCCTCGCGGTCGGGCTCGGCTGGTTCCCGCCCGCGGGACAGGCCGGACCCGCCACGTACGTGCTGCCCGTGCTCGCCCTGTCGGTCGGGCCGATCGCCATGATCGCCCGCATCACCCGCGTCGAGACGCTGCGCGAGCTCGGCTCCGACTACGTGCGGCTGGCGCGCGCCAAGCGCCTGCCCGCCGCCCGGCTGCACCTGCGCCACGTGCTGCCCAACACGCTCACGGCGACCCTCACCGTGGGCGGCCTGCTGCTCACCTCGCTGATCGCCGGCAGCGTCCTGGTCGAGTACGTCTTCGCCTGGCCCGGCCTCGGCATGAAGATCGTCGAGTCGATCACCCAGAAGGACTATCCCGTCGCGCAGGCCGTGATCCTCGTCTACGGCGCCATCGTCCTGGTCGTGAACCTCGCCGTCGACCTGGTGCTCGGCGCGCTCGACCCCACCTCCGAGATCAAGGAGGTCGCCGCCTGATGCGGACCGACTCCGACGCGCGGGACAGCGTCTGGCGCAGCCCTTCGGCGATCATCGGCGGCGTCATCGTCGCCCTCATGGCCGTGCTGGCGGTCGTGGGGCCGCTCATCTGGGGTGCGACCGCCGAGCGCGTCGACGCCGCGGCGATCCTCCAGGGATCCTCCGCCGCGCACCCGCTCGGCACCGACAACCTGGGCCGCGACCTGCTGGCCCGCGTCCTGGTGGCGGGCCGCTACTCGCTGTCGCTCGCGCTCGTGGCCACGCTCATCGGGGCGGCCCTCGGCATCCTGCTCGGCGCGCTGCCGTCCGTGCTGCCCCGGCGGGCCGCGCGGTTCGTCACCGGGGCCGTGCACGCCCTGGTGGCCTTCCCCGGCCTGCTGCTGGCCATGTTCACCGCCGTGGTCGCCGGGCTCGGCGCGCGCGGCGCGGTGCTCGGCATCGGCGTCGCCATCGCGCCGGGCTTCGCCCGGCTCACCCAGACGCTCGCCGCGTCCGTCGCGGGCTCCGACTACGTCGCCGCCGCCCGCATGCTCGGCGTGCCGCGCCGCCGCGTCCTGACCCGGCACATCCTGCCCAACATCGCAGAACCGCTCATCCTCAACCTCGCCCAGTCGCTCGGTGGCGCGCTGCTCGGCCTGGCCGGGATGTCCTTTCTGGGGCTCGGCGTGCAGCCGCCCGACTTCGACTGGGGACGCCTGCTGTTCGACGGGTTCGCGCGCATCTACGTCGATCCCGAGGTCGCGCTCGGCCCTGCGGCCGCCGTCGCGCTGGCCGGCATCGGGTTCAACCTGCTGGGCGACACGCTGGCCCGCGCCGCCGCCCGGTCCTCCGCCGGCCGCCACCAGACCGACCGCCCCGGCCCGCCGCCCGCCGAGGACGAGCCGGACCAGGACGCCGTCCTCGAGGTGCGCGACCTGACCGTCTCCTTCCCCGGCGGCTCGACCCCCGTACGAGGGCTGTCGCTCACCCTCGCCCCCGGCGAGATCGTCGGCCTGGTGGGCGAGTCGGGCAGCGGCAAGAGCCTGACCGCCGCCGCGATCGGCGGCCTCGTCCCCTACCCGGGCGCCGTCACGTACGCCCGGCTGCGCCTGGCAGGGGCGGACGTCGCCGACCTGACGGACAAGGAGCTCGGCACCGCGCTGGCCATGGTGTTCCAGGACCCGATGGCCTCGCTCAACCCCGCGCTGCGGGTCGGCGGGCAGCTCGCCGAGGTCGCCGTCGTCCACCAGGGAGCGAGCCGCGCCGACGCCCGCCGCCGCGCCGTCGACCGGCTCGGCCACGTACGCCTGCCCGACCCGGAAAGGCACGCCGGGCAGCACCCGCACGAGCTGTCCGGCGGCATGCGCCAGCGCGCGGTCATCGCGATGGGCCTCATGGGCACGCCCCGCGTCGTCATCGCCGACGAGCCGACGACCGCGCTCGACGTGACCGTGCAGCGGCAGATCCTGCGGCTGCTGCGCGAGGTCGTCACGGAGACGGGCGCGGCCCTGCTGTTCATCTCGCACGACATCGCCGTCGTCGGCGAGCTGTGCGACCGCGTCGTCGTCATGTACGCGGGCCGCGTCGTCGAGGAGCTGCCCGCCGACCGGCTGGCCGCCGGCGCCGCCCATCCCTACACCCGGGCGCTCATCGCGTCCCTGCCCGACCTCGACACCGACCGGAGCCGCCCGCTCGCCGGGATCCCCGGCACGCAGCCCGCGCCCGCGCGGGTCGGCCCCGGCTGCGCGTTCGCCCCGCGCTGCGTGCTCGCCACCGCGCGCTGCCACGGCGAGCGGCCGGAACTCGTCGTCCACGGCCCGCGGCAGCGGGTCGCCTGCTGGGAGGTCACCCCATGAGAATCGAACGGCTGACCGTGCGCTACGGCGGCTTCACTGCGGTCGACGACGTCACCCTCGACCTGCCCGACGGGCACGTCGTCGGCCTCGTGGGGGAGTCGGGGTCGGGCAAGTCGTCGCTGGCCCGCGCCGTGAGCGGGCTCGTCCCGTACACCGGTCGCGTCGTGGGCGCGCCGCGGGTGCAGATGGTGTTCCAGGACCCGTACGCGTCGCTCGACCCGCGCATGACGGTCGGCGAGACGGTGGGGGAGGGGATCGCGAAGCGCCGCCGCGCCACGGAGGTGCCGCGCCTGCTTGGCCTCGTCCACCTGCCCGCCGAGCTCGCCGGACGCTACCCGCGCGAGCTGTCCGGCGGCCAACGCCAGCGGGTGGCCATCGCCCGCGCGCTCGGCGGCGACCCCGGGCTGCTCGTCGCCGACGAGATCACCGGTTCGCTGGACGTCTCGGTGCAGGGGGCCGTGCTCAACCTGGTGCGCGGGCTGCGCGACGAGCTCGGCCTGTCGATGCTGTTCATCTCGCACAACCTGGCCGTCGTCCGCTACGTCGCCGACACGATCGCGGTCATGCACCACGGGCGCGTCGTCGAGCACGGGCCCGCCGAGCAGGTCGTCGGCGAGCCCGCCCACGACTACACGCGCGCGCTGCTGGAGGCGGTGCCGCGGCTCAGAGGGTGATCCACTCCGTCGAGGTGGTCACCTCGTCGAGCACCTCGGGGATCGGCTCGACCCCGAGCCCGGGGCCGGTCGGCACCCGCAGGTGGCCGTCCTCCAGCTCGAACGGCTCGGTGAGGTCGGTGGCGTAGTAGCGGCGCGAACCCGAGGTGTCGCCCGGCAGCGTGAAGCCGGGCAGCGCCGCCAGCGCCACGTTCGCGGCCCGGCCGAGGCCGGTCTCCAGCATGCCGCCGCACCACACCGCGATGCCGTTCGCCCGGCACAGGTCGTGGACCCGGCGGGCCTCCAGGTAGCCGCCGAGCCGGCCCGGCTTGATGTTGACGATCGAGCACGACCCGAGCGCGATCGCCGCCGCGGCGTGCTCGGCCGACTCGATCGACTCGTCGAGGCACACGGGCGTGCGCAGCTGCCTGGCCAGCCGGGCGTGCTGCACGAAGTCGTCGTTGGCCAGCGGCTGCTCGATCAGCAGCAGGTCGTAGGCGTCGAGGCGGGCCAGCTGGCGGGCGTCGGCCAGGGTGTACGCGGCGTTCGCGTCGACCTGCAGCAGCACGTCGTCGCCGAAGCGCTCGCGCACCGCCCGCACCGGCTCGACGTCCCACCCGGGCTGGATCTTCAGCTTGATGCGGACGTAACCCTCGTCGAGGTAGCCCGCCACCGCGTCGAGCAGCTGCGGGATCGAGTCCATGATCCCGACGGAGACGCCGCACGGCACCCGGTCGCGGGCCGCGCCCAGGAACCGCCCGAACGACTCGCCGGAGGCGCGCAGCTGCGCGTCGAGCACGGCCGTCTCGAGGGCGGCCTTGGCCATCCGGTGCCCCTTGACCGGCTCCAGCGCGCGGGCCACGTCGTGCACGCCGAGCGTGGGGGGCAGCGCGGGCAGCAGGAAGCGCCGGATGACGTCGGCGGCGCCGTCGGCGTACTCGGAGGAGTAGAGCGGCTCGGACATCGCCACGCACTCGCCCCAGCCCTCGGCGTCCGGCGTCACGACCCGCACGAGGAGGATGTCGCGGGTGGTCTCGGTGCCGAACGACGTGCGGAACGGGGCCACCAGCGGCATCGCGATCCGCCGCAGCTCTACTCCGGTGATCTTCACATTCTCTCCACTACGTAGAAGGACTTCTCGCAGAACCCCGTCACCCTCGCGCCGTCGGCCATCAGGCCGCCCAGCACGTCACGCACGGCGTGCCGCCACGCCTTGGCCGTGCCCGGGTCGGTGCGGCGCAGCGCCTCGATGTCGGCGGGCACCGCGACGAGCAGCGTCGCGGCTGTCCTGGGGCCGGTCACCGGACGGCCGTCCGCGTCGGCCAGCGCCACCTGCGCCCCCGCGGGCCGGGGGACGTCGTGGTGCTCCCCCCGGACGAGAGCCTCGACGTGGGGGGCGTCCAGCTCCCAGGAGGCGAGCAGGCGGTCGCTCTCGTCGCCGTCGTTGATGGCGTCGGTCATGACGCCGTAGAAGCACGGCAGGTACTCCAGCGGCCGCGCGCCCAGCTTGGCCAGGTTGAAGTGGGCGTTGCGGCGTACGAGAGGGTCGTAGGTCCAGGTGATGCGCCGCACGCCGCGGTCGAGGGCCCAGCGCCGCTGGTGCAGCTTCAGGTCCAGGCCGACGCCGTGGCCGAGGGTGGTGCCGGTGATGTGGGAGTGCAGGGCGCCGCCCGCGGCGAAGAAGGCGACCGACCCGCCGACGAGCCGCCCCTCCTCGTACGCCCCGGCCACGTAGTTGCCGGCGTGCGACAGCGCGCGCATCAGTTCGATCGTGATGGGCGGGTCGCCCGGTTCGAAGTGCCAGATCTCCTCGTACAGCGCGAGGAGCCGCTCGAACTCCGCGATCTCATGGAGTTCCCTGACCGCGATCAACCTGCCGCCCTTCCTTCTGGGATGTTCACTGGCGACGGTATGCCATGGTGCGGGCGCGACGATTCGTGCCAGACGACCAATGACGGGCGGCGCGTTCGTCGCGGCGCACCGGCGGACCTTCCGGGGGGCCTCGGTGGGCGCACTACAGTGCCGCATGCCCGAAAAATCACGTAATAAGTACCTATGAGTATTCGGGAGGAAGTGTTGGGCGGGCTCCGGATCGAACCCCTGCCCGGGGCGGCGGCCGCGGACGAGGCGACCATGACCCGCCTCACCGAGCTGGTCAACACGGTGTACGCGCACTCGGAGAAGGGGCTGTGGCAAGGGTACGCCGACCGTACGGACCAGGACGAGGTGGCGCGGCTCACCCGGGCGGGGGAGATCGCCGTGGCCCGCGTGGACGGCGACGTCGTCGGCTGCGTCCGCGTCCAGCGGGTCAGCGCCGAGATCGGCGGGTTCGGCATGCTCGCCGCCGCGCCGGAGCACCGCGGCATCGGCGTGGGCCGCGAGCTCGTCCGGTACGCCGAACGGCGCGTCCAGGACGAGGGCGGCCGGGTCATGCAGCTCGAACTGCTCGTCCCCCGTACGTGGCAGCACCCGTCCAAGGAGTTCCTGGCCTCCTGGTACGAGCGCCTCGGCTACCGCGTGGTGCGCGTCGCCGAGCTGGGCGAGAGCTACCCCGCCCTGGTGCCCCTGCTGGCCACCCCCTGCGACTTCCGCGTCTACCACAAACCGCTCGGCTGACCCGGGGGTCGCCGACCCGCGGGTGGGACACCCTGTTCCTCCGGCGCGGTGAGCCTGTGATGCTCGTGAGCGAGGACTGCCCGCCGGGCCGTCCACGACCTGCCGAGGACATTCATGACCACACTGCCTCCCGTCGTCCAGCAGGCGATCGACGCCGCGAACGCCGGCGACGTCGACGCCTTTCTCGCCCTCTTCGCCGACGAGGGAGCCGTGGACGACTGGGGCCGCGTCTTCCGCGGCCACCAGGCCATCAGGGGCTGGAGCGACAAGGAGTTCATCGGCGTGCGGGTGAGCCTCGAGGTCACCGGCGCCCGCCGTTCCGGGGCCACGACCACGGTGTCGGCGCTGGTCGGCGGCGACGGCTTCAACGGCCCGTCCCACTTCGCCTTCACCGTGGACGGCGACCGCGTCACGTCGATGCGGATCACCGGCTGACCGCCGCGTCCCCGGCGCGGTCAGCCGCCCGCGGGGACGAGCGGCGTGAGCTCGTGGCCGTCGTCGTGCACGAGGACGAAGTCGGGGTCGGTACGCCGGGCGGCGGCCAGCAGCCTGCCCATGACGTCGGCCGACAGGTCGAGCCCCAGCGCGGCGGCGACCCGCTCCTGGCACTCGGCCAAACGGGGGAACTCCTCGACGAACTCCGCCCGGCACTCCTCCGAGACCGCGCGCATCGCCTCGACGCCGCCCTGCCAGGCGACCAGGCAGTCCAGCCACCAGGGCGCCGCGACGACCAGGGTGATCAGGTCGGTGAGGTTCTCCGCGACCAGGCTCGTCATCCCGTCGCTCGACAGGAACAGCACCGGCCGCTCCTCACCGCCCTCGCCGCACAGGAAGTAGCCGTCACCGCCGGCCATGCCCCCCACGGCCTCCTTCGGCCGTCCCGACCGCAACCTTTCCTCCTCCCCGACCCAGTACGGCCGCTCGAGGTCGAAGTCGAACGGGTGGACGAGCAGCTCGGCGAGCTCGGGGTCGTCCTGAATGCGCTTGATGAGACTCATGCGCGTTGATCTTATTCGTCCTGGCTGCCGGCCCCGGCCACCCCTGACCGGGCCGATGCGGGTCAAGGAGTGAGCCCGGTGTCCTCGTCGAGCAGAGCATCGTTGACGGCGATCGCCGTCGTGGTGGCGTGGCCGGCCGAGCCGGCCACGGTGAGTGCGGGGTCCGCGCAGGAGCCGGCCGCCCAGACTCCCGGCACCGCGGTGCGGCCGGTCCTGTCGGTGACGACGGCCGCGCCGTCGATCTCGCACCCGAGCGCGGCGGGCAGCGCCGACGCCTGACGCCGCGACGTGGCCGCGAACACCACGTCCCGGGGCAGGAAATCCCCGCCCGCGAACGCGACACCGCTGAGCCGCCCTTCTTCGGCGACCACCCGCGCGATCGGCTCCTCCCGTACGGACACGCCCGCGTCACGCAGGAACGCGAGTCGTTCGCCGTCGAACCCGGCAGGCCCGCCGGTGAGCAGGGCGAGGTCGCCCGTGAAGCGCCGCAGCAGCAGCACCTGCCGCCAGGCCCGCTCACCCGTCCCCACCACCGCGACGGGCCGGTCACGCGCCTCCCACCCATGGCAGTACGGGCACGACACCACGTCCCCGCCCCACAGCGCGTCCAGTCCCTCGACCGGCGGCAGCTCCTCGATCACCCCCGTGGCCAGCACCAGCGCCCGCGCCCGCCAGGCGTCACCGCCCCGCAGCCCGAGCAGCCACCGCGACCCGTCCTGCCGGGCCTCCGTCACCGCATCCCGCACGATCCGCGCGCCGTAGCGCCGGGCGTCGTCCCGCGCCAGTTCCAGCAGGCAGGCCGGCGCCACGCCCTCGTGCCCCGCCAGGTTGTGCACCGCGCGCGCCCGCGCGTTGCGAGGTTCGCCACCGTCCACCACCGTCACGTCGCGGCGGGCGCGCGCGAGCACGAGCGCCGCCTGCAGCCCCGCCGCGCCGCCTCCGACCACGACGACCTCGGTCTCGTTCACCGTCATGACGGCAGCCAAGCAGAATGACCGAATAGTGGTCAATTTCGTCTCTCTATACGAGATGTCGCTGGATACCGGTTTGCCGACGACGCGGCACCGCTGACATGATCGTCGGTCATGCCCTCCTTCTCCGCACCCGACGGCACCAAGCTGGCCTACCGCGTCTCCGGCCAGGGAAGGCCGGTGATCTGCCTGCCCGGCGGCTCGCAGGACGCCCACTATCTCGGCGACCTCGGCGGCCTGTCCGCCCGGAGGCAGCTGGTCCTGCTCGACCCGCGCGGCACCGGCGGCTCCGCCGCCCCCGACGACCCGACCTCCTACCGCTGCGACCGGCTCGTCGGCGACGTCGAGGCGCTGCGCGAGCAGCTCGGGCTCGACCGGATCGACCTGCTCGGCCACTCAGGCGGCGCCAACCTCGCGGTGCTGTACGCGATCCGCCACCCGACGCGTGTCGCGCGGCTCGCCCTCGTCACGCCGAGCACCCTCGCCGTCGGCCTGCCGCCGACCGGCGAGCAGCGCCTCGAGGTGGCCCGGCTCCGCGCGAACGAACCGTGGTTCGGCCCCGCCCACGCCGCGCTGGAGAAGGTCGTCGCCGGTGAGGCCGACGACGACGCCTGGAAGGCCGTCGACCCCTTCTTCTACGGGCGGTGGGACGCGCGGGCCCAGGCGCACGTCGCCGACCAGGAAGGCCGCCGCAACCCCGAGGCCGCTGCGGTCTTCGCCGCGGAGGGCGCGTTCGACCCTCCGGCCACCCGCGCCGCGCTCGCCTCCTTCCTCGCCCCTGCCCTGGTGCTCGCCGGCCAGGTCGACCTGAACTCGCCCCCGGCGGTCATGTCGAAGCTCGCCGCGCTGTTCCCCGGCACCGAGTACGTCGTCCAGCCAGGCGCGGGCCACTACCCGTGGCTCGACGACCCCGAGCGGTTCGTGGCCGTCACCGCGGAGTTCCTGAGCGGTCCTGGGGAGTGATGTTCACCGCGCTGCCCATCGGCACCGGGACGATCGAGATCTTGCCGTCCTGGATGGCCTTGTAGAGGATCGCGCCCTGCGGCCCGAGCACCTTGGCGAGCTGCTCCAGCGATTTCAGCTCGGTCAGGGCGCGGGTGTTCTCCGCCTCCTGGGCCTTCTGCCGCTCCTGGGCCGCCTGCGTCTCGGTCTGGGCGTTCACGATCGCCTCGGGCGGCTCGGGCTGGCGGATGATGAACTGCAGGCGCTCGAAGTACTGGCCCCGCGTCAGCGCCGCCACGTACTGGTCGGTCAGCTTGGCCATGTCCTGCTCCCACATGGCCTTCTTGGCCGGGTCGGCGTACAGGTCGCGCCAGTCGTACCTGAGGGTCGCCTCGTCCATCGCCCGCTCGACGCTGTTGCCGATGTAGAACTGCAGCATGCGGGTCCAGCCGTCGGCCTCGTACGCGGCGTACTTCTTGCCGATGTTCTCGTGGAAGGCCTGCAGCTTCTTGCAGTCGTCGGCGGAGAAGTAGAACGTGAGCCCGCCGGACATCGTCATGACCTGGCCGTCCTTGCTCACCGACGTGATCGGCCGGCCCTCCGACCCGTCACGTCCGGTGAAGTCGAACGTCCGCTGGCCGTTCGGATAGCGGAACCCCTGGTCGCCGGGTCCGGAGATGTCGCGGGTGGACGGAGGCAGGCACTCCTGGAACTTCGTCGCGCTGAACATGCCCGCGTCGTAGACGATGCCGCCCTCGTCGGGCTCCACGTTCGTGACCGAACAGCCGGTGAGGGCGGCGAGGACGAGCAGGCACGGGGGGATGACACGCTTCACTTCGAGGTCTCCTCGGAGGTCGTGATCGGGGTTGCCGATGATAGAGGCCGCGAGGTGGGGAGGTGGGGTGGTCCGGCGATCCGCATGTCCTCCTTGCCGGGTCCTCGGGGCGCGGTTACGCTCCTCGGTGTTCAGGACGAAATGCGTCCACAAACAGTGCCCGGACGGGTTCCTGCCGCTCCCCGCGAGCCTTTCCCCGGAGGTGCCTGATGACCGTCGACCCCCGTACACCGGTGCTCGTGGGCGCGGGACAGGCGTCCGAGCGCATCGACCGGCCCGGCTACCGGCGGCTGTCGGCGGTCGAGCTGGGCGCGGCCGCCGCGCGCGAGGCGCTCGCCGACACCGGCGCCGACCCCGCCGCGGTCGCCACCGCCCTCGACACCGTGGCGGGTGTGCGCCAGTTCGAGATCTCCATGCCCGGCGTCCCGTCCCCGCTCGGCAGGCCGGACAACTACCCGAGGGCGGTCGCACGGCGGATCGGCGCCGCGCCCCGCCGCGCGATCCTCGACGTGGTGGGCGGCCAGTCGCCGCAGCACCTGGTCAACGAGATCGCCGCGGCGATCGCCTGCGGCGCCGCCCGCGCGGCCCTGATCGTCGGCGGGGAGGCCATCTCCACCGCGCGGCACCTCGCCGGCGCCGCCGACCGTCCCGACTTCACCGAGCGCGTCGAGGGCGACCTAGAGGACCGCGGGTACGGGCTGGAGGGCATCGTCTCCCGGTCGCTCGCCGTCCACGGGCTGACCGGCGCGCCCAGCCAGTACGCCCTGTTCGACAACGCCCGCCGGGCCCGTCTCGGGCAGACCAGGGACGAGTACGCCGCGGGCATGGGCGCCCTGTTCGCGCCGTTCACCAAGATCGCCGCCTCGAACCCGCACGCCGCCGCGCCCGTCGAGCGCACGGCCGCCGAGCTCGTCACCCCCTCCGAGCGCAACCGCGTGATCGCCGACCCGTACACCCGGTACGTCGTCGCCCGCGAGAAGGTCAACCAGGGCGCGGCCGTGCTGCTGACGTCGGTGGGGGAGGCCGAGCGGCTGGGCGTGCCGCGGGACCGCTGGGTGTTCCTGCACGGGCACGCCGACCTGCGCGAACGCAACCTGCTGGAGCGTGCCGACCTCAGCGTCGGACCCGCCTCCCGCATGGCCGCCCGGCACGCGCTCGACCTGGCCGGGGTCGCCGCCGCCGACCTGGCCCTCATCGACCTCTACAGCTGCTTCCCGATCGCGGTGTCCAACATCTGCGAGGACCTCGGCCTGCCGATGGACGGCTCGCGCGAGCTGACTGTCACCGGCGGGCTGCCGTTCTTCGGCGGACCAGGCAACAACTACTCGCTGCACGCCGTCGCCGAGGTCGTGGGCCGGCTGCGCGCGCAGCCGGGCGCGTACGGGTTCGTCGGGGCGAACGGGGGCCTGCTCAGCAAGTACTCAGCCGGGGTCTACTCGACCACGCCGTCCCCATGGCGGCCCTGCCGCAGCACGGACCTGCAGTCCGAGATCGACTCCTGGCCGTCCGTCGACCATGCCGCCCACCCGGACGGCTGGGCCACCATCGAGACGTACACCGTCACGCACGCCCGCGACGGCCGCCGCACCGGCGTCATCATCGGCCGCCTGCAGGCTGACGGCCGCCGCTTCCTCGCCAGAACCGCCCCCGCCGACGAAGAAACGCCGGCTCTCCTCACGACGTCCGACCCGATCGGCTACCGCGTCCACGTGCACTCCGACGGCAACATGAACCAGGCGTCAGCCAACCGACCGCGCTGACCACTCAGGTACGAGTCCCGCCCGCACCGGACTCCTTCCGACTCCAGCCTCGAAGCCCAGTTCCATGGCGGTGCCCACCGTTTGACCCCGAGGCCGGGTCTCCCGAGCTTCGGTCCTGTCAGGCTCCGTCCCGTGGGGTGGTCAGGAGGTGGCGACGTTGCGGCCGGAGAGGCCGGCCTGGTCGGGGACCACGCGGGGCAGACCGCGCAGCCAGCCCTCCACGTCGGCGGGCCACCAGCGGCCGGACGCCAGGCGACCCAGCTCGGCGCTGACCGCCGCCGCAGAGGGCCGCACCGGCACGACCCGCACGGGCGCGGCACCCGCCAGGACGCCGAGCCACCAGTGCCGCCAGGTGGCCGTCATCCCGTCGGGGTCCAGCACCAGGTAGTAGTCGGGCAGGACGAGCCGGTCGGCCCGCAACTCGGCCAGCGCGGCCTCGATCGCGACCTCCAGCGTGCCCGTGGGCGCCGTTCCGTCGAAGTAGGACGTCCACGCGGAGGCGACGTCGGCCAGCGGGTCGGCGTCGTGCACCACGTACGTCGCCGACGCCCGCGCGGCGACCTCCATCACCTCGGCGGGCCTTCGCTCCCCACGCGGAATCGCCCGTACGTTGTGCAACCCTTCCAGGCCGGCGACCACATCACCCGCACCCTCGCCCGCCACCACGACCACCGTACTGACCAAACGCCGCATACGGCGCAGTTTATGCGCGCCCCACGCCCCACCCGCCCGAACACCCCCTACCGCCAAGCGGCACCCCCCACGAGCACGAGCCCCACCCGGACGCGCCCCCGCCGACGAGCGGCCCCGTCCAGATCGGGATGTCCGGACGCCGCTTGGAGCTGGGAGCGGCTTCGCCGGAACGGGATGCGATCGGATGCCGTTCCCAGCCGACGGGAGGCCGTCCGGCGGGACGCCCGACCGAACGCCGCTTCGTCTCGGCGGTTGGTCGGGCGGCAGGAACGAGACCCGACCGGACCTCACTTCTTGCTGGTAGGCGGCCGTCCGGCGAGATGTCCGACCGAACGCCGCTTACTTTCGGCGGCCGCCGTCCGGTAGGTACGAAGCTCGGCCGCACCCCTGGTGGGAACGGGAACTGTCGGTGGGCCTCGGTAAGGTGCCGCGCATGATTGACACCCCCCGCACCCGCAGCGCGGCGCACGCGTACGTCGACGCCGCGGAACGACGCGACTGGGACGCCTTCGCCGCCCTGCTCGCCGACGACGTGATCTACGACATGCCGCAGTCCCGGGAACGGATCCGTGGCAAGCCCGCCTTCCTTCAGTTCAACCGCGAATATCCCGGTGACTGGCACCTGGAGGTGCGCCAGATCGTCGCCGACGGCCGCCACGCCGCGGCGTGGCTCGACAGCCGCGTCGGCGACGGGTCGCAGCCGGCGTGCGTGTGGATCGAGCTGTCCGAGGAGGGGCTGATCACAAAGATCACCGACTTCTGGCCCGAGTCCTACGACCCTCCCTACGACCGCTCCCACCTCGTCGAACGCCTCTGACGACCACACCTCCCCGGCGGCGCCCCCACCCACATGCCCCACCGGCTACGGGCTGGCAGCCCTACCCGGAACGCGCGGCTGAGCTGGACGCGGTCGGCGCTGCCGGGATCGGGTGGCGGTCCTGCTGGGATCGGGCAGTGGCCGCGTCGGAAACAGGTGACGGCCTGGTGTCAGGTGAGGAGTCGGTGTGGGTGCATGCCGTCCACCAGGCCCGTGTCCGGGGAGTGGATGCTGTAGCCGAGCATGCGACGGGTCCGGCTGCTGAGCTGCCGGGCCACCTCCCTGCCCGGCGAGAGGGTGAACGCCTCGCGTGTACGCAGCCACGGCTCGCAGTAGCGGGCGGTGATGCTGAGACACGGCGCGGACGATCGTGCGGGGCGGGCGTGCCAGAGGGTGCCCAGGAGAAGGGTGCACGAACCCGGCGGCGGCGTGAGCGGCGTCCCCGGTGATGTGGGCCGGCGGGCGGACCAGCGGTGGCTGCCCGGCCACACGGTGACCACGGTGCCAGGATCGAGCGTCCAGAGGGCCGCGACCGACAGCGGAGGCCGTGGCCGGGGCAGCGGATAGTGCTGGTCGTCATAGCCAGGAGGGCGGAGGGGCGCGCCCACGCCCACCTCCACGATCTCCAGCTGCGACAGCAGGTAGTTGGGCAGCAGTAGCCGATCAATGAGGGGGAGCACGCGAGGGTGGTCGATGAGAGCGTCCACCGCCCGGGTGTTGTGCAGCACCCCGTACACCCGCCGGACATGGCGCGAGCAGAAGGGATCGCGCCCTTCTGGCACGAGCAGCGGTGCGAGCTCCGCACGCAGGTCGCGGCAGGCGGCCGGAGTGAGCAGGTCGCACAGGACAAGATGACCGTCCTGGTGCAGCGCCGACATGGCACCGGCGACCCTCCCACGCAGCTCACCGACCCCGCTCATGGCGCACCCTCCCCACTGTCTCCTCGTCGCGCGCGCTGAGCGCGACGCCTTCCCTGCGCATGTCGCGGGTGGCGCTTCCCTCGCGTACGTCGAGCGCGGCACCGCCCCCGTGTACGCCGAGGGCGGCGGTGCTGAAGTGCCAGATTTCCTCCAGCACTGCTGCCCGATCGGGGCGCGGGTCCTGGTCGAGGACGACAGCGAGGATGGAGCGCATGCCGCCGACCACGGCCGCCGACATGAGCGTGGGGTCGCGGCGGTAGGTCACCGCGCCCTCGTCCTGCCCGGTGGCGATGTGTCGAGCGCCGAGGGCGATGACCTGCTTGGCGCAGTCGGCCTCCATGGCGGCGACCTGGGCGTCGCCGACCATCCGGCCGAGCACGACGGGCGCCAGCGGCTCGTCGTACACCCAGTCGACCCACCGAGTGAGCTGATTCCGCCAGCGCTCGGGCCAGGTGTGCCCGGCGAAGTGGCCCAGCACGGTCTCGGAGACGAGCCGCTCGTAGAAGTCGGCGAGCAGCGCGCTCATCAGCCCGCTGCGGGTGCCGAAGTAGCGGTACGGCAGGCCGACGCTGAGCCCGGCGCGCCGGGCGACGGCCGCCACCTCAATGTCGCCGGTCTCGACGAGCTCCGCGGCGGCGGCTTCAAGCAGGCGCCGCCGCGTGGCCGCGCCGCGTTCAGACAGAGACTCCACCCCTCCACGTTAGTTGAGTTCAACTCAACAGCCAAGGCGCTCAGTCGAGGGTCGGTGTGAGAGGGCGCATTCGAGGATGCTCAGGATGGCTAAGTTCCCGGGGTGGCGGGTCCTCGCGGGCGTGGGGCTGCTCGGGGTCTGGCAGCCGGTCGAGGGCTGGGAGAGTGTGGGACGCCCCGGTGCGAGGGTGCTCGGGGTGGTCCGAGCGCCCTCGCACGGAGGTGCTCGGAGTGGTTCGATCAGTCAGGGTCGCGTTCCACGAGCGTGGACCATCCCCGCGTGCGCAGGGAGCACAAAGGAGATTGGCCGGCTCCCGGTACTACATCCGTAGATCTTGATTCGTTTGGCTCCGCCACGGAACGTAGTTGCTCCATCCTCGGTGCGTGACATGCGCTCTGACCTACGATCTTGTCGTGTCCTGGGATACGGAACTGACCGCGCTGACCACGCGCATCGCCGGACCCCTCTTCACCCGGCCCGAACCCCGGCAGGCGTTCGCCGACCTGGTACGCGCTCTGCTGGCCGACGTGCCACGCAAGAACTCCTGGCAGCTGGCCGACCACATCGGCCACGCCACCGCCAACCGGTTCGAACACCTGCTGGACCGAGCGAAATGGGACGTCGACGCCCTGCGTGACGAGGTCC
>NZ_FNFB01000013.1 GCF_900100395.1 Nonomuraea maritima
GGTCAGCCCCATCCCGGTGGCAGCCGTGACGACTCGGCCCGCCTGCCGCTCGAGGTCCGCCTTCTGGTCAGCGCTCGAGACCCGGCAGTACGCGACCGTCCGGCCGTCCCGTTCGGACGGCTGCTCGAGCACCAGGTACCGGCCGGTCGCGGTCTTGGTGACCGGGACCGGCATTTTCCCGTCTCGCGCCCACTGCCAGGCGGTCTGGTAGTGCACGCCATTCCGCCGCGCCCACTCGGAAAGTTTCACAGACAAATGATGCAGACGGAGACTGAAGACGACTGATGATTCCGCTAGCAGCTAACAACCCCACCTACGCACCGACGCCCACCCAGCCACGACGTTCCACTCGGCCCACCAAGCCCCGGACCGCCACCCGTACAAGACATCGGCCTTCAGCCCAAGCCCCGAACACCCACATCGCCACGGCACAGCGCTCGGCCCACCAGGCTCCCGCGCGCGAGCGCGATGTTTCACTCGGCCACCGGGCCCTGCACGCTCACCCGGACACGATGTTGTGCTCGGCCCACCGGGAGATGTCGCGGCGTTCGAGCGCGGCGGCCATCAGATCGGGGAAGACGTCGGGCGTGCACGCGAACGCGGGCACCCCCATGGCGGCCAGCGCGGCGGCGTTCTCGTGGTCGTGGAACGGAGCCCCCTCGTCGGACAGCGCGAGCAGCACCACCACCTGCACCCCTGCCTGCGTCATCGCCGCCACGCGGCGCAGCATCTCCTGCCGGACGCCACCCTCGTACAGGTCGCTCACCAGGACGAAGACCGAATCGGCCGGCCTCGTGATCAGGCCCTGGCAGTACGCGACCGCCCGGTTGATGTCGGTGCCACCACCGAGCTGGGTGCCGAACAGCACCTCGACCGGATCGTGCAGCCGATCGGTCAGGTCGACCACCGCCGTGTCGAACACCACCATCGACGTCTTCAACGACCGCATCGACGCGAGCACCGCGCCGAACACTCCGGCGTACACCACCGAGGCCGCCATCGAGCCGCTCTGGTCGACGCACAGCACCACCTCGCGCCGTACCGCCCGTTGCCCGCGCGCGTAGCCGACCAGCCGCGACGGCACGACGGTGTTCCGTTCCGGCAGGTAGTTCCTCAGGTTGGCGCGGATCGTCCGGTTCCAGTCGATGTCGGACACCCGGCGCGGCCGGTGCGTCCTCGCCGCCCGGTCGAGCGCCCCCGTCACCGCCGCCCGCGTCTTCTGGGCGAGCCTGCGTTCGAGCTCCTCCACGACCTTGCGCACCAGCGCCCGCGCCGACTCGCGGGCCTGGTCAGGCATCACCTTGTTCAGAGCGAGCAGCGTGCCGACGAGATGGACATCGGGCTCGACGGCATCCAGCATCTCCGGCTCCAGGAGCAGGCGGGTGAGGTCGAGCCGCTCGATCGCGTCCTTCTGCATGACCTGGACCACCGTCGAAGGAAAGTACGTGCGAATGTCACCGAGCCACCGAGCCACCCGCGGCGCCGACGCCCCCAGCCCACCGGCCCGCCCCCCACTCTGCCGGCCACCGTCGCCACTGCGGCGCCCGGAACCGAAACGCCCCCCTTCCCCACCACCGTGCCCATCACCGTGACCACCACCGTGCCCATCGCCAGGCCCGTCACCGCCGCCGTACAGGGCGGCCAACGCCGCATCCATCCCCGCATCAGCACCACTCAGCCCGCAGCCGGTCCCGTCACCGGCACCCCCACCCAGCACCAGCCGCCACCGCCGCAGCCGCTCCTCCGCACCCGCCATCGCCCGCCCTCGCCTTCCCGCGACCCAACCCGGCCCTCAAGCAATTCCGTCGCCCCCGCGAATTCGCCCGTCACGCCCGCAGTTCCACGCGGCGCCCCCGTCTCTCCTGCACCCCGCCGCTTCTGACCGGCACCCCCGCGTTCGCAACCAGCACCCTGCGTCCCCTCCGAAACGCTCCCGCCTCCCGACCGGCACCCCCGTTCGCAACCAGCACCCTGCGTCCCCTCCGGAGCACTTCAGCCATCCCGACCGGCACGGCCGTGGTCCCCGCCCGGAAGCCATACCGGCGAACCCGCGACCGACCCGCCTGGTTGTCATGTCGTCCCCTTCCGGCCAGAGGCAGGGCCGAGGATGGACAGGACCGTGGCGACTGCCGCGGCGGCGCGGTGCTCGTCGAGGTCCGGCTCCGTCTCGCCGTCGCCTCTGTACGGTGCTCCCGGGTCTGTGGCGCGCAGACGCTCGCCGATGGCCCGGCGTTCCGGCGCGGCGAAGCCACCGAACGTACGGCGCAGCAGCGGCAGCACGTCGACGAACTGGTCACCGGACAACCCCGAGAGCCATGCGTCGATCAGCCCGAGCAGGCGCGGATCATGCACCAGCAGCAGCCCGCCGCCCGCCAGAAACCCCTCCACCCACGCCGCCGACCACCCCGGTGTCTGCCCCCTCGACATGGCCAGGGACATCCGGTCGCCCGCATCATCGATCTCCCCTGCGTCGAGCAGGATGCGAGTGAGACGCCCGTCGATGAGGCCGTGCAGGTCATACCGGTCACTGATGCTCCGCAACGTGCTCATCCACCGACCGCGCGGCGACCCACCGCCCCCGTCCCCGTGCCCTTGGACGGATCCCGCGCTGGAGGGCGCGGTACCACTGCCACCCCGTGCGCCGGAAACCCCTTCACCAACGCCCTCGGCTGCGGAGCCGTCATCCGGGAGAACGTCCTCAGAGTGTTGAGGCACCGAACCCTCATCAAGAAGGACGGCCACGGCATCGGGTCCGGGCGCAGCGCCAGGCGTGGAACCAGGCACGGAGTCAGGCGTTGAACCTGGTGCGGCAACAGGCGGGGAACTCGGCGCTTGGTTAGGCGCGTAGCCAGGCACGGCGCCGGGCGTGGAGCCAAGCACGGGGTCGGGCGTGGGGCCAGGCACGGGGTCGGGCGTGGGGCCAGGCACGTGGTCGGACAGGGCGTCAGGTGTGGAGGTCGGTGTGGGGGCGTCGTCGAGGAGGGCGACGGCGGAATGGACGGCGTCCACATGTTGGAGAAGGGCGGCGGCCGCGTCGTCGTCCAGCCCGGTCACCGCGACCGGCAGCCCCACGCAGATGCGCTCGAGCATCGACCGGACGATCGCCGCAAGCCCCTCCACCGAGGTACCGCGTACGTCGCCGTAGCGGTGGGCGCGCGCCATCGCCGGCAGCGCCGCCATGAGGTGGGTGACGTCGGTGTCGAGCGCCGCCTTGGCCGACAGCGCGGCGAGCACCTCGGGCAGGGCCTCCGGCAGGTCGGCCAGCAGGCACCGTTCGACCAGCGACGTCAGGTCGGCCAGCGTCGGCAACACAGCCCCGGAGCCGGATCCGGCTCCTATCCCATACCCACCTTCAGATCCAGCCCGAGAACCGGACCCGGCCTCAGAACCAGCCCCATTCCCGGAGCCGGCCCCGGCCCCAGAGCCCGCCCCGGTCCCGGAACCTGCCATGGCCTCAAGACCGGCCCCGGCCAGGTCGGCGGCCCGGCGTGCTGCCGCGGCGGACACGGTGGTGCCGAGCGCGGCGTGTTCGATGAGCGCGAGGTCGTGCTCGGGACGCCACTGCAGCAGCCACTTCTCGCGGAAGGTGCCCTTGCCGCGCGCAGGCCCGGGCGTGCCCCAGCCGATGTCGAGCAGCCGCAGCCGGTGCAGCAGGTGACTGCGGTCGAGGTCGAGGGGTTTGCGCAGATCGAGGTCGATCTCGCGGTCGAGCGCCTCGGGCTTGAGCTTCAGCCGCCGCTGCTGTTCGCGCAGGTCGCGTTGCAGCGGCACCATCGGGGTGCCGTCACTGACGTGGCCGATCCGGTCGCCGACGACCATACGCCGCTGGATGAGCTCCACAGCGAGGTCGTCGCCCTCGCACAGCACGGCGCGGGCCGCCTCGGTGACCTCGCCGAGACCGGCCAGCGGCCGACCGCGCAGGACCGCCAGGGCGCCGGCCAGGCGTACGGACTCGATGACGTGCGCCGACGACACGGCGAGCCCCTCGTCGCGCAGCACCGCGGCGGCCTCGGCCAGCCAGCGCTCGACCGGACGGTCAGGTGCGGTGAACAGGTGGTGATACCAGCCCGGCGACGTGATGCCCGCGCCGTAGCCGCTCCACGAGGCGAGCCGCCCGTACGTCCACGGCACCCACGTCAGCTCCGTCTTCACCTTGGGCAGGCCGCGCAGCACCGCGTTGTCAGCCGCGACGGACGGCTGCGGACCGGTCAGCGCGGGCACGTGCCAGGCCCCACAGATCACCGCGATCCGTGCGTAACCCTTCTTGCGTGCCGCACGAAGGGTCTTGCGCATGTACGCCTCACGAGCCGCCTCCCTCCCGACGGGCACGTAACCCTCGCGCACGGCGGCCATCGCCTCGGCGATCACCTCGAACGGCGTGTCACCACGGTGCTCGACGACGTCTTCCCACCAACGTTCCGGATCGTCGTACCCGGCCGCCGTGGCAAGAGCCGCAATGGGATCACCCAACACCCCACCCGAACCCCCGGACCACAATCCACCATCACGCCCACGGACACGATCCTCGTCACGACCCCTGCCACGGCCCCCCTCGCGGCTTCCACCAGAGTCGCCATCACGGTCGCCGCCACGGTCACCATCACGGCTGCCGTCAGAGTCGCCACCACGGCCGACATTGCTGCCGCAATCACGCGCACCCTCGCGGCTGACGTGAGTGCCACCGTCACGAGCAGCGTCACCGCCGACGTGACCCCCACTTTCGCGGTCACCGCCACGGCCGCTGCCACGGTCGGCGTCGCGGTCGGCGTCGCGGTCGGCGTCGCGGTCGGCGTCGCGGTCGGCGTCGCGGTCGGCGTCGTAGGCCAGTGAGTGGGCGGCGGGCAGGTCGAAGAAGCGGATGGGGACGCCGGCCGACGTCGCGTACCGGATGGCCTGCCACTCGGGCGAGAACTCGGCGAACGGCCAGAACGCCGCACGTGACGGGTCGCCCGGCACGTGGGCGAGCAGCGCGACCGGCGGCTCCAGGTCTGGGGCCAGCGCCAGCAGCCCGTCAGCCTCGGGCGGCCCCTCGACGAGGATCGCGTCAGGGCGCAGACGTTCAAGCTCACTCCGCACGGCCCGCGCCGAACCCGGACCATGGTGGCGCACCCCCAGAACCGACACACCACCCGAAACCAAAGCACGACCCGGAACCGGGAGGACACCCTGAACCGAGACACCGCTCGCAATCGACACATCGCCCTGAGCCGAGCCACCGCCCGGGACCGGGACGCCCTCCGGAACCGAAGTGCCGCCCGGAGTCGAGACATGGCCCGAAACCGAGGTACCGCCCGGAGTCGGGGCACCGCCCGAAACCGAGACACCGTGCGGCGGCACCGACACACCACCTTGATCCGAGACGCCGCCCGGAACCGAGACGCCCTCCGAAACCGAAGCGCCGCCCGGGACCGAGGTGCTCCTCGGGACCGAGGTGCTGCCCGGGACCGAGGTGTCGTCTGGAACCGACACACCGGTCTGAGCCGAGGCGCCGACCGGAATCGAGGCTCTGGAGTTGTTCATGACACCTCGCGGCATGCGCGGTAGAAGTCGCGCCAGTCGGAGCGTTCGCGGACGACGGTCTCGAGGTATTCGCGCCACACCAGACGATCGGACACAGGCTCCTGCACCACCGCGCCCACGATGCCCGCAGCCACGTCGGAGGATCGCAGCACCCCGTCGCCGAAGTGGGCGGCCAGCGCGATGCCGTTGGTCAGCACGGAGATGGCCTCGGCGCTCGACAGCGTGCCGCTCGGCGACTTGACCTTGGTACGGCCGTCCTCGGTGACACCGGCCCGCAGCTCACGGAAGACCGTCACCACGCGGCGGATCTCCTCGAGCCCGGTCGCCGTCTCCGGCAGCTGCAAGGACCGGCCGAGCTCGGCGACACGGCGCGAGACGATGTCGACCTCTTCCTCGGCAGTGGCCGGGACCGGCAGCACGACGGTGTTGAACCGGCGGCGCAGCGCGCTGGACAGCTCGTTGACGCCCCGGTCGCGATCGTTGGCCGTGGCGATCACGTTGAAGCCGCGTTCGGCCTGGACCTCGCGGTTGAGCTCGGGGATCGGCAGCGTCTTCTCCGACAGCACGGTGATCAGCGCGTCCTGCACGTCGGACGGCATGCGGGTGAGTTCCTCGACGCGGGCGACCCGTCCCTCGGCCATGGCACGCATCACCGGAGAGGGCGTCAGCGCCTCGAACGAGGGCCCCTCGGCCAGCAGCCGCGCGTAGTTCCAGCCGTAGCGGACCGCCTCTTCCGCAGTGCCGGCGGTGCCCTGCACGAGCAGCGTCGAGTCGCCGCTGACGGCCGCGGCCAGGTGTTCTGACAGCCACGTCTTCGCGGTGCCGGGCACGCCGAGCAGCAGCAGCGCGCGGTCGGTGGCGAGCGTGGCCACGGCCACCTCGACGATCCGCCGCGCGCCGACGTATTTGGGGGTGATGCGATCACCGTCGCCCATGATGTACGTGGTGACCGCCCACGGCGACAGCTTCCAGCCGGGCGGCCTCGGGCGGTCGTCGTCCTTGGCCAGCAGCGCCAGCTCCTCGGCGTACTGGTCTTCCGCGTGCGGGCGCAGAACGGTCATGCGGCGAGCTCCTTGTGCATGTCAGCGCGAAAACGCAGCAGGGCGGCGACCTGCTGGATGGGCTCCACGGGCGAGTAGCTCATCGCGAGCAGGCCCAGGGCCGGGTCGATGTGCTCGCCGGCCAGCCTGACGAGCTCGCCGAGGTTCCACGGCTGCGTGGCCGCCACCCGCACGATCTTGTGCAGGACGGCCGTGGCCAGCTCTTCACCCCAGGGGGACGACACCCCGCCGAGCACCATGATCAACTGGCTGTCGAGGTCACGGCCCTGGACGAACCGGGCGGCGAGCTCCTGCTGCTCGCCCGGCGGCAACGCCTGGAGCAGGTCGGAGATCGGGTCGAAGGCGAACATCGCGCGTGCCCACTCGGGGTCGCGCTGCAGGACCGCGCCGCGCACCCAGGCGGCACGTACGTCGACGTCCCAGTCGGGGATGCGCATGGTGAGCAGACGGTCGGGCGGCAGCTCCCACTCCGACATGGGCGCGCGGGCGATGACCTGCTGCAGCCACCAGGCGCGCTCGCCGGTGCCCCGGGGCGGCTTGGGACGGATGCCGTCGCGTTCCATCGCCCTGTCGCACGCCTCGGGCGCCTCGACGGCGATGACGTCGCCCGTGATCGTCACGCAGGCGGCGAGCCGCTCGGCCATGCGCCGCGCCAGGCGCGACCCGGGCAGCCGGGTCAGCAGGTTGGCCGCGGCCTGGCGCACCTCTCGGCGGCGGTCGTCGAGCGCCTGTTCCAGGAACGGTTCGTCGTCCGGGCTCAGCCCGTCGGCGAGCAGGGCGACGAACTCGGCGCGGTCGTCGGGGGTCTCGCGTTCCCACGTGCCCTCGAGCAGCCGCCTGGCCGCGCCGGGGTCGGCGGACCGCAGCGCGCGCAGGTGGGCCCGCCGGTCGGCGGCGCCGCCGAGCTCCCACGTCTCGCCTGTCGGCTCGTCGAGGAGGTAGCTCCAGGCAGGGTTGTACGCGGCCAGCCACCGCCCGCGTCGCCCGGCCAGCACGCCGAGGTGCTCGCGGATCGAACGGTCGCGCCGGCCGCGGTCGAGCAGGTCGGGAAGCGTGTACGGGGGCACGCGACGGCCGGTCGCGGCGGCCGCGGCGAGCCATTCGGGCAGGAGCCGGTCATGTTGGCCGCCGAGGATACGCATCAGTCGCTCCGCCGCCCGGCGCCCGACGGCCGGCCGGTCTTCCACGGGAGCGGGCGCGGGCGCGCCGCCCGGGGCCATGTCGGGACGCCGTCCCGCGCGCCGCCGCGCCACCTCCACGGCCGCGTCCTGAAGCAGATCACCACGGTAGGGACGGCGATCGGTGCCGACGAGCGCCGCCGACGTGAGGTCGTTCCAGGTCGTCACAGGATCACCGCCGACGTGAAGTCATGGCAGATCGTCACAGGACCACCGCCCAGGTGAGGCCGTTGCAAGTCGTCACAGGGCCACCGCCGGCAGAGGTCGTTGCAGATCGTCACAGGATCACCGCCGTGCCGTCGTCGTCCCACGTGGTCAGGGGCCGTAGGCCCTGGGGGGTCCATTCGGTGGCCACCGTGAGCGGGCGTCCGCCGGAGACGGCGATCAGCCGCCAGGGGTCGCGGGCGCGCGGATGCAGGGCCAGCCCGCCGAGCGAGTCGCGGCCGGGCACCGCCTCCGACAGGACCAGCGGCCACGACTCCGTCCAGGGGTCTTCGGCCAGCGCGCGGGCCACCTCGTCGAGTGCCCGCTCGGGCGCCAGGCCGGTCGGCGGCGTCGGGGTGTCGTGGCCGTGCTGGGCGGCGACCAGCGCGCGCAGCGGGGCGGCGCCCGGGTAGAAAGCGAGGTCGGCGTCGATGACCGTGCCGGTCACCAAGGACACGTCGAGCGCCTGCCCCTGCGGGGCGAACGACAGGACGAGCGCGCGCCTGCCGGTGTCGCGGCCGAGCAGCCAGACCCGCCGCGCGGTCAGGTGGTCCTGCTCCTCGTCACGGCGGCCGAGGACGTGCCACCGATCACGCACGGCCGGCCCGCCCAGGACCTCCTCCCGCGTCACGGGGAACCCGGCGCGGATGAGCACGCTGCGCGCCAGCGGGCCGGGCAGCTCGGCACGCCGCCGGTAGGCCACCGCGAGCAGGTTGAGCAGCGCGTACTCCTCCAGCAACCGGCCCGGCCAGTCGTCCTCCCGGCGGACCCTCGGCAGCCGGGACACGAGACCGGCGACGCCGGGCGCCTGCGCGTCGACGAGCCGCTTCGCCAGACCCTCCCAGTCGTGCTCGGCCGAGCCCGCAAGCCCCTGACGCACCTGATCAGCCAGCCACCGCTCCAACTCAGCCAACCCAGCGGCCACACGCCCGTGACGCACTGACCCGCCGCCGGAAGCAACACCTGCCTGCCGTACGGCCCCACCGCCGCCAGCAGCGACGCCTTCTTCACGTACGAGCCCACCGTCGGAAGCAGCTCCCCCCTCCCGTACGGTCTCACCGCCAGAAGCGACGCTCCCTTGACGTACGGGCTGGTCGACGGGGACGTCGGCCGGTCGAGCGGGGGGTTTGCGCGCCACGTCGGTGCTGGCGGCCCCGGCGCGGGCGGACTCGGCGGCCCGGGCAGCGCGGCCGTCGATCCACTCGCTCACCCACGGAGGCGGCGTCCCCACGGCGGGAACCCCGTCGGCGGACCACAGGAGCAGCAGGCCGAGCGCGTGCTTGCAGGGGAACTTCCGGCTGGGGCAGCTGCACAGGAAGGCGGGCCCGGTCAGGTCGACGCACGCCAGGTAGGGCTCGGCCCCGCTGCCCCGGCACTCGCCGTAGAGCACCGCACCCGTCGCCCCGCACGACGACCATTTCGCGGACGCCGCCACCCCGTCGGCCGCCTTGCGTGAGGAGGCATCAGAGGCGAGGGCGAGCACCTGGTCGCGGCTCCACCGTTCGTTCACCCGCCGCAGACTAGCCAGGCCCACCGACATTTCCCGGTCGGTCGGGCAGACCTTGGTCCACCGCCATGAACAGGCCGTCCACCGCCGACATCGATCACGGACATCCGCTGATCGAGGCCATGGATGACCGACCCCGTAGGGCTCGCCCAGGAACTGCCGGCACCGCTGGACGGCGAGCCGCGCGCCTGTCGGGGGACGGCCCTCGCATCACCGCTGTCGCGAGCACCGGCATCACCGGACGGCGCGGCCCAACCGCCCGTCGCTCCGCCGGACGCGGCCCAACCCGCCCGTCGCTCCGCCGGACGCGGCTAACCCGCCCGTCGCTCCGCCCGGCGCGGGTGTGCTGGGGCGCGCCTGGCGGGACCGGGGCGATCCCGCGCGTAGGCCCGGGCGATCTCGCGCGGAAACGTCCTCATAGGATCTCAGCGTGGAATTGCGGATTTATCCTGACGGGCCGTCGGTTGAGGTGGCCGATGAGGCGGCGGCGCTGGCCGGCGATCTCGAGGGCCAGCTGGTCCTCGACGGCACCAGGTTCCTGCGCAGGGACGTCACGGGAGCGCCGGTCGCGTTCGTCGAGCGTCCGCCGGTCGCCGAGGCCCTGGACCTCCTGCCCCATCCCGAGGGCGGCTGGTTCCGGGAGACCTGGCGGTCCCCGGTGACGTTCCAGCCGGACGGGTACCCCGGGCCGCGCGCCAGCGCGACCGCCATCTACTTCCTGCTGAACCCCGGCGAGGAGTCGGTGCCGCACGCGGTGCGTTCGGCGGAGCTGTGGCTGTGGCACCGCGGCGGCCCGCTCAGCCTGACCATCGGCGAGACCACCGTGACGCTCGGGCAGGACGTGGAGCACGGCGAGGTGCCGCAGGCGATCGTCCCTCCCGGCGTCTGGCAGTCGGCCCGTCCCGCGTCGGACGAGCCCGTCCTCGTCAGCTGCGTCGTCTCCCCCGGCTTCGACTTCGCCGACTTCACCGCCTGACGGCCCGCCGGGACGTTTAGCGTCCATCGCGGGGGCAGCGGGCTGGGAAGGAGGTGATGGACATGGAGGCCAAGGACTGGACCGTACGGATCCACCTCGACGAGGAGGGCGACAGCACCTCGGCGTGCGCGACGCTGGTCACCGACAAGGGCAGCGTGGAGGGCACCGGGTACGCGAGACGTAATCCGGCCGACCCGTCGGTGCCGGTGATCGGTGACGAGCTGGCCGCGTCACGTGCTCTGGCGGACCTGGCGGACAAGCTGACCGACATCACGCAACACGACATCGCCGAGTCCATGGCGGCCGGCGCCCGATAGACACTGATATTTCCGGCGAAATTCCGCATCGACCGACTAACAAGCGGAATTTCGCCTCTTTCATGCCCAAGTTCGCCGCCCAACCGGTTCACGCCGCTTCCAGACGGCTGCTGAGGATGCGGTGCGCGTGGACCCGGCTCGGGCACGGGCGGCGGGGAGGCGGCGCAAGCGCGACGCCACCCCAGGCGGAGTGCGGGGCGGGTCCGCCGCCGGCGCGCCGCCGACCCCGACCCTGGACCCGGGCGCGTGGGTGCGGCATGAACGCGACGCGACCCCCAAGCACGAGCGCGGATCGTCAGTACGGCGCGGGGACGGGCGTGGGTGCGGCGTTAGGGCGTCATGGGGGCGTGGGGTTCGTGGGGAGTGGTCGCGTGGGGCCTGACCGTGCGGGGAGGAGTGTCTTGGGTTTTTTCCGGCGGGATGATTGTGTGTCCGGAGGAACTATGAGGAGGACGCCGGTGACCCGTCAGATCGTTTCCATCGTGGGTGGCAAGGACGCGGAGGCCGCGGCCACGTACGATTCCGTCAACCCCGCCCGCACGGGCGAGGTGGTGGCGCGGGTCGGGCTGGCCGACGCGGAGACGTTCGCGGCCGCCTGCCGCGTCGCCAAAGAGGCCCAGCGCGAGTGGGCCAAGGTGCCCGCCCCGGTGCGCGGCCGGGTGATCGCCTCCATCGGGCGTCTGGTCGAGGCCAACGCCGAACGGCTGGCCCGGCTGGTCACCGAGGAGATCGGCAAGCCGTACGCCGAGGCGCTCGGCGAGGTCCGCGAGATCGTGGACACGTGCGACTTCTTCCTCGGCGAGGGCCGCCGCCTGTACGGGCAGACGGTGCCGTCCGAGATGCCCGACAAGAACCTGTTCACCTTCCGCGTCCCGGTGGGGGTCGCGGCGGTCGTCACGGCGGGCAACTTCCCGGTGGCCGTGCCGTCGTGGTACCTGGTCCCGGCCCTGTTGTGCGGCAACGCCGTCGTCTGGAAGCCCGCCGAGTACGCCGCCGCCTCCGCGCACGCGATGTTCCGGCTGTTCGCCGCGGCCGGGCTGCCCGACGGCGTGCTGAACATCGTCTTCGCCGACGGCGCCGAGACCTTCCGCGGCCTGGAGCTGGCGCTGGGCGAGGGCAGCGTGCAGAAGGTGGGCTTCACCGGTTCCAGCGAGGTCGGCCGGAAGATCGGCGAGCTGACCGGACGCCACCTGCAGTCGGCCTGCCTGGAGCTGGGCGGCAAGAACCCGATGGTGATCATGCCGGACGCCGATCTCGACCTGGCCGTCGAGGGCGCGCTGTTCTCCGGTTTCGGCACGGCGGGGCAGCGCTGCACGAGCCTCGGCACGGTCATCGTGCACGAGAGCGTCCACGACGCGTTCCTTGAGCGGTTCGTCCAGGCGGTGGGCGAGGCCCGCGTCGGCGACCCCGAGCAGGACGTCGTGGCCGGCCCGCTGCTCGACCGGAAGTTCGCCGACCGGTACGAGGAGTACCTGGCCTGGATCCAGCCGCACCACAAGGTCGTGTCCGGGAGCGTCGGCCGCATCACCGCCGACAACCCGCGCGGCGACTTCGACGGCGGCGAGGGCCTGTACTACCACCCGGTCGTCGTCGACGGCGTACGGCCCGGCGACCGGCTCTTCATGGAGGAGACGTTCGGCCCGATCGTCGGCGTGACGACGTTCCGTACCCTGGACGAGGCGATCGAGCTGGCCAACCTGCCCGGTTACGGCCTGTCGAGCTCGATCTACACGACCGAGGCGCGGAACGCGTTCCGGTTCCGCGAGGGCGTCTCGGCCGGCATGGTCAGCGTCAACAACTCGACGTCGGGCGCCGAGGCCCACCTCCCGTTCGGCGGCAACGGCAAGTCGGGCAACGGCAGCCGCCAGTCGGGCATGTGGGTGCTCGACCAGTTCACCCGCTGGCAGGCGATGAACTGGGACCACTCAGGACGCCTGCAGAAGGCCCAGATGGACGTCGCCGAGATCGTCCCCGACCTCGACTTCCGCCTGGCATGACGAAACGGGGGCCCCGACCGGGGCCCCCGTTCCTCAGCTGACCGGGATCAGACCTGGCCGGCCTTCTCCAGGGCCGCGCAGCAGGTGTTCACCAGCAGGCGGGTGACGACGTACGGGTCGACGTTGGCGTTGGGGCGACGGTCTTCGATGTAGCCCTTCTTGTCCACCTCGACCTGCCACGGGATGCGCACCGACGCGCCGCGGTGGGAGACGCCGTAGGAGTACTTGTTCCACGGGGCGGTCTCGTGGGCGCCGGTGAGGCGGGACTCGACGCCGACGCCGTACTGCGTGATGTGCTCCATGGGCTTGTCGCCCTCGCCGAGCGCCTCGCAGGCGGTGATGATCGCGTCGTAGCCCTCGCGCATGGCGCGGGTGGAGAAGTTGGTGTGCGCGCCGGCGCCGTTCCAGTCGCCGCGGGCGGGCTTGGGGTCGAGGGTGGCCTCGACGCCGAACTCCTCGGCCGTCCGGTAGAGCAGGTAGCGGGCGACCCACAGGTGGTCGGCGACCTCGAGCGGGCTCGCCGGGCCGACCTGGAACTCCCACTGGCCGGGCATGACCTCGGCGTTGATGCCGGACAGCTTCAGTCCGGCGGCGAGGCAGCGGTCGAGGTGGAGCTCGACGATGTCACGGCCGAAGATGGCGTCGGCGCCGACACCGCAGTAGTACGGGCCCTGCGGGGCGGGGAAGCCACCGTCGGGGAAGCCGAGCGGACGGCTGCCCTTGAAGAAGGTGTACTCCTGCTCGATGCCGAACCACGAGTCCTGGTCGGCGTACTGCTCGGCGATGGGGCGAAGCAGCGCACGGGTGTTGCTCGAGTGGGGGGCGCCGTCGATCTCCTCGACCTCACACAGGACGAGGACGCTGTCACCGCCGCGGATCGGGTCGGGACAGGTGAAGACGGGGCGGAGCACGCGGTCCGACGAGTGTCCCTCAGCCTGGTTGGTGCTGGAGCCGTCAAAACCCCAGACCGGCGGCTCGACTCCGTCGGCCAGGATCTTGGTCTTCGAGCGCAGCAGAGCCGTGGGCTCGGTGCCGTCGATCCAGATGTACTCAGCCTTGTACACGGCGCGGGTCCTTTCAGCGTCTTTCGCAGCCACACCGAGTATTGCGGTCGGCCATTTCCCGCTTTTTGCCCACATGTGAACGCCGTGTTAACCCAGCTCGGGATGACAGAACGTCAGGTGGCAGGCACCTTACCGGGGCGCGAAGGCGGAAAGCTCGGGTGCGGCCCGCCCGTCGAGGATCGCGCGTGCCAGGGCGTCACCTACGTACGGCGCCATGGTGAGGCCCGCCGCGCCGAACCCGGCGACGACGTGCACACCCGGGCGGTCGGGCAGCGCGCCGACGATCGGCAGCCCGCCGGACGGCAGCGGCCGCAGCCCGATGCGGGTCTCGATGAGCGTCGCGTCCGCCAGGCCTGGCGCGATGCGGAGCGCGTCCGCGAGCACCTGCCACTGGCCGCGGGCGGTGACCCGGACGTCGAACCCGCTACCCGTCTCCCGCGTCGCGCCGACCGCGACCCGGGAGTCGTCGAAGGCCACCAGGTAGTGGTGGGACAGCGGGTGGACAGACGGCCATCCGCTCGTGTCGTGACCTTCCACCCGAAGGTGGCTGATCTGGCCGCGCTGCGGCTCGACACCCGGCCGGACGCCGAGCGGTTCCAGCAGGTCGGCCGCCCAGGCGCCGACGGCCACCACCACGTCGTCGGCCTCGATCTCGTCGGTGCCGACCACGACGCGGGGCATGCCGCCGCCGCCGGGGAGCAGCCGGGCGGCTCCGGTCAGCCGCCGCGCGCCATGGCGGGCGGCGCCCTCCAGCAGCGCCTCGCACATCGTCCGTCCGTCGACCCGGGCGCCGCCCGAGATGAACACGCCCTCCAGGTCGGGCGCCAGCACCGGCACGAGGGCGCGCACGTCGTCGCCGCCGAGGCGGCTCACCTCGCCCGCGACCCCGCCGGACGCGCGGGCGCGGGTCTCGGCGCGGGCCTGTGCCTCGTCGAGGACGGCGGGGTCCTCGTGGACGACGAGGGCGCCCGTGCGCCGGTAGTCGGTACGCAGCACCCCCGCCTCGGCGAGCAGCCCGACGACCTGCGGGTAGTAGGCGGCGCCTGCCGCGTACAGGTCGTAGAGGGGGCCCTCGACGGTGGAGGCCCACGGCGCGATGATGCCCGCGCTCGCCTGCGTGGCCTGTCCTGGCAGACCGGGGTCGGCGACGGTGACGTCCGCCCCGCGGCGGGCCAGCGCGAACGCGACCCCGGCGCCGGCGATCCCGGCGCCGACGACGATGACCCGGCGACCTTCCATGATCGCCAAGTCTAGCGACGGACCGGAGGGAACCCGCTTGCGGCCCCCTGGACCGGGTAGCACCTGGCACGACAACCGTCAGCAAACGAGTGAGCGTCGCCGGCCCCCACGACGGCTCGTACGCGTGGAGCCTGGAGTGGAGTGGAGTGGACCCGTCCGCCGCGGTGTGGTGGCTGACGATCCTCGGCATCGTCGGCCTGCTGCTGTTCGACTACGTCTTCCACGTACGCCGGGCGCACGTGCCCAGCCTGCGCGAGGCGTCGGTCTGGTCGGCGCTCTACGTGGGCGTCGCCCTGCTGTTCGGGGTGGGCGTCTGGTGGTTCGGCGGCTCGGGCCCTGGCGCGGAGTACTTCGCGGGGTACGTGACGGAGAAGGCGCTGTCGGTGGACAACCTGTTCGTCTTCCTCGTCATCATGTCGAGCTTCAAGGTGCCGCGCGCCGAGCAGCAGAAGGTGCTGCTGATCGGCATCACGCTCTCCCTGGTGGCGCGGACGGCGTTCATCCTGGTCGGGGCCGCGCTGATCAACCTGTTCGCGTGGGTCTTCTACCTCTTCGGCCTCATCCTGCTGGTCACCGCCGGCAACCTGCTCAAGCCGGAGAGCGAGGAGAGCCACGCCCCCGACAACGTCCTGATCCGCTTCGCCCGCAGACACCTGCGTACGACGGACGTCTACAACGGCGACCGGATGTCCACCGTCGTGCACGGCAGACGGGTGCTGACGCCGATGCCGCTCGTGATGATCGCCATCGGCGGCACCGACATCATGTTCGCGCTCGACTCGATCCCGGCCATCTTCGGCCTGACACAGAACGTCTACCTGGTCTTCACGGCCACCGCGTTCTCCCTGCTGGGCCTGCGCCAGCTCTACTTCCTCATCGACGGGCTGCTGGACCGGCTCATCTACCTCGCGTTCGGGCTCGCCTTCATCCTGGGCTTCATCGGGGTCAAGCTGATCCTGCACGCGCTGCACGAGAACAACGTCCCGTTCATCAACAACGGCCGGCCGGTGCCGGTCATCGAGATCAGCACCGGGCTCTCCCTGGTGGTGATCATCGTGGTGCTGCTGGTCACCGTGCTGGCCTCGTTGTTCAGCCCGAAGGGCGTGGCGCAGAACGCGATCTCGGCGGCGCGCCGGCACGCGCTGGAGTACCTGGTCGTCGAGCGCGACCCGCACGTCAGGGAGGAGATCTTCCAGCGGCTGCTCGCCGAGGAGGCGCAGCTGCGCAAGCTGCCGGAGAAGTACGTGCGGCGCATCAGCGACGACGAGCAGCTCGTGGCGTTGCTGCGTCGCGCCCACGACGAGCACGACCGCACGCGCGAAGCCTGAGCCCGCACACGTCGGGAAACCTCACCACGCGCGGCCTGTCTGCGCTGCGACGCCCGCTGTATCGTGGTGAATCTTGCCCTTTTCTCCGGCCCCGCATCCTTGGTCTCGCTGCCGCCTCCACCGTGCCGCGACAACGTTCATGCAACCTCCATGCGTTCAACTCAGGAAGTGGCGAAAGACATGAGGATCCTTTCCGATACCCGGAGCGCACAATGACAGAACCCGCCATGGAGACCGTCGACTCCTTCGGCATCACGGCCGAGCGTCTTTTCGCGGACCTGTGGGCGCGCAAGGTGTTGACGGTCAGGGAGCGCCGGCTGCTGCTGCTCGGGCTGCTCGTCGGACAAGGACTGCACGACCAGACGACTGTTCAGCTCGACGTCGCCCTGCGCGCCGGGGAGCTGACCGAGACGGAGCTGCGCGAGGTGGTGGTGTTCCTGTGCCACTACGCGGGCTGGGCCCGGGGCTCCCAGCTCAACGAGCAGGTCGAGACGTTGATCGACAACGTCAGGCGGGCTCGATCCGGTACAGCGGACCCTGCAGGCTGAGCGCGTAGAGCTCGCCGTCGGGGCCTTCACCGAACGACGAAAGCTGCTCGACCTGTCCGACCACGGCCGCCGCCTTGAGGTCGTCGACGGGGGCGGCCCTGACCCACCCGGCGCAGAAGTCGCCGTACAGGAAGTGCCCGCGCAGCCACGGGATCTGCCGGCCGCGGTAGACGTGGCCGGCGATCACCGAGCAGTTGCCGCCCTCGCCGAGCGGGTAGACGATCACCGGCTCGGCGAGGTCGCGCCCCTCGCCGTCGCGGTAGGCCTGGTCGCCCTCGCGCAGGTTCCAGCCGTAGTTCTCGCCGCCGCCTGAGCCGGTGGGCTGGCGGTTGACCTCTTCGCGTTCGTTCTGCCCGACGTCGCCGATCCACAGGTCGCCGCTCTCGCGGTCGAAGGTGAAGCGCCAGGGATTGCGCAGTCCGTACGCCCAGATCTCCGGCCGCGCTCCCTCCCGTCCGGCGAACGGGTTGTCGTCGGGGATCTTGTACGGCCTGCCGCGCGGGTCGATCCGCAGGATCTTGCCGAGGAGCGTGCCGAGGTTCTGCCCGTTGCCGCGCGGGTCGCCCGCGCTGCCGCCGTCGCCGAGGGCGACGTAGAGGTGCCCGTCGGGGCCGAAGGCGAGCTGACCGCCGTTGTGGTTGGCGTACGGCTGCTCCTGGGTGAGCACGTCGCGCCGGGCGGTGGCGCGGGCGCCGTCGTAGGCCCACTCGGTGACGTGGGTGCGGCCCTGCGCGTCGGTCCAGTCGAGATAGAGCCAGCGGCCGGTGGGGTGAAAGGCCACGCCGAGCAGCCCCTGCTCGTTGCCGGTGCTCACCTCGCCGGACAGGTCGATCACGGTGGCGCCGTCGGAGGTGCGCAGCTTCCCGCCCTGCTCGGCGACGTAGAGGCGGTCGTCGCCCTCGCGTACGGCAAGGGCCACGGGCTGCTCCAGCCGGGCGACCTCGCGGAACCGCAGCTCGCCGGAGCTCGCGGAAGACGAGCCGGTGGGCGCGGCGGTGCTCGGCGCGGGCGCGGCGGTGCTGGGCGCGGGCGCGGCGGACGGCCCGGCCGGTGAACACGCGGTGAGGGCCACAAGAGCGATGAGGGCCACGACGGGGCGCACATCGTCATCCTGCCATGAACGTTAAGGTTCAGACATGCCTACCGCACTGATCACCGGCGCGACCGCCGGCCTCGGCGCCGCCTTCGCGCGGCGCCTGGCCGCCGACGCGTTCTCGCTCGTCCTCGTGGCGCGCGACGAGTCCCGTTTGGCCCGGTTCGCCGACCAGCTCAAGCTCAGGTACGGCGTCGGCGTCGAGGTGCTGCCCGCCGACCTGGCCACCGAGGACGGCCTGGCCGCGGTCGAGGCGAGGCTCGGCGACGGCGTCGACCTGCTGGTGAACAACGCGGGGTTCGGCCACCCCGGCCGCTTCCCCGAGGTTCCCATGGCCGACGAGGTGCGCATGCTGAAGCTCCACTGCGAGGCGGTGCTGCGGCTGACGCTCGCGGCGCTGCCCTCCATGCGGCGGCGCGGCCGGGGCGCGATCGTCAACGTGGCGTCGGTGGCGGCGTTCTTCCCGCGCGGCACCTACAGCGCGTCGAAGGCGTGGGTGGTCAACTTCAGCGAGTCTGCCAACGCCGATCTGGGCAACCCCCGCATCCGCATCATGGCGTTGTGCCCCGGTTTCGTACGCACCGAGTTCCACCAGCGGGCCGCGATGGACACCTCGGGCATCCCGGGGTTCCTCTGGCTCAAGGCCGACGACGTGGTGCGCGCCGCGATGCGCGACCTCGCGCTCGGCAAGAGCGTGTCGGTGCCCGACCCCCGCTACAAGGCGATCGTCGCCGTCGGCCGGTACGTGCCGCGCGGCGTGCAGGCGATGGTGTCGGCGCGCATCGGCCGCTGAGGCGTACAGGTAAGGGGCCGTTCGCACACGAAACGGGCCCCCGCCGCGGGAGGGGGTCGCGGTGGGGGCCCGGGCGGCCGTGAGCTGGGCTCACGGCCGGGAATCTCAGGTCAGCGGTTGGCCTCGTGGCCGATGGCCAGGCCGCTGGCCGAGTCGAAGAAGTGCAGGTTGTGCGTGTCGAGGACCAGGTCGATGGTCTGGCCGGGGCGCACGTGGCTGCGGGCGTTGACGCGGGCCGTCCACAGCGACTTGTCGCCGGTCAGCGGCAGCGCCGCCTCTTCGTCGTCGCCGGTGTCGGCGGCGGCGACGGTGTCCTTGTGCTCGACCGGCGGGGCGTCGATGAGGAACAGCACGTTGATCTCGGAGCCCAGCTCCTCGGTGACCTCCGCCTTGACCGGCAGGGTGGCCCAGCCGTTGGCGTGGTTGCCGGCCGAGTTGGCGTCCTCGAAGTCCGACGGGCGGATGCCGAGGATGATCTTCTTGCCGATGTAGTCGTCGAGGCCCGGCTTGTCGGTGAAGGTCGCCTCGGGGATCGGCAGCCTGATGTCGGCGAAGGTGACGGCGGCGCCGTCGTCGTCGCGGACCAGCTCGGCGGTCACGAAGTTCATCGCGGGCGAGCCCATGAAGCCGGCGACGAACAGGTTGACCGGCTTGTCGAACAGGTTCTGCGGGGTGTCGACCTGCTGCAGGATGCCGTCGCGCAGCACGCAGACCCGGTCGCCGAGGGTCATGGCCTCGACCTGGTCGTGGGTGACGTACACGGTGGTGACGCCGAGGCGCTCGTGCATCTGGTTGAGCGAGGCGCGCATCGAGACACGGAGCTTGGCGTCCAGGTTGGACAGCGGCTCGTCCATGAGGAAGGCCTGCGGCTCACGGACGATGGCGCGGCCCATGGCGACACGCTGGCGCTGACCACCGGACAGAGCGGCAGGCTTGCGCTTGAGGTAGGCCTCGAGGCCGAGCATCTTGGCGGCCTCGTTGACCCGCTTCTGGATCTCGGGCTTCGGCATCTTGCGGAGCTTGAGGCCGAAGGCGAGGTTCTCCTCCACCGTCATGTGGGGGTAGAGCGCGTAGTTCTGGAAGACCATCGCGATGTCGCGGTCCTTCGGCGGCAGGTGGTTGACCACCTTCTCGCCGATGGCGATCTCGCCACCGCTGATGTCCTCCAGACCGGCGATCATCCGGAGCGCGGTCGACTTACCGCATCCGGACGGACCGACCAGCACCATGAACTCGCCGTCCTTGATCTCAAGGTTGAGTCCGTTCACGGCCTTCACGCCACCGGCGTAGATCTTGTCGACGTTCGTCAGAACGATGGATGCCATGACATTCCTTCGCGCTCCAGGGCAGCCGGCCGACATCGGCCGACATTGCTTACGCGCCCCACTCAGGTGGATACGTTTTCAAGCATCTCACCCGAAACGGACATGGGTGTCAAGGGTTCTCGCGTGACCAGGCGTTGTGGAGCGGTTTGCTGTCCGTTTCCGTGAAACCATGATGGAATCGTTTCCATGAATCGGCGAGTGACGATCAAGGATGTGGCCGAGGCGGCCGGTGTGGGCGTCGCGACCGTCTCCCGTGTGCTGTCGGGCGGCTCGGCCAGCCCGCAGACGCGCGAGCGGGTCCTGGCCGTCGCCGCGCAGCTCGACTACCGGCCGAGCGCCCTCGGCCGCAACCTGCGCCAGCGCCGTACGGGCGGCATGGGCCTGCTCGTCCCCGACCTGACCGACACCTTCTACGGACAGCTGTCCGAGGGCGTGCTCGCCTGCGCCCGATCGGCCGGCGAACCGGTCGTGATCGGCTCCACCGGCGGCGACCCCGAGCAGGAGGCCGACCTCATCGGCATGCTGCTGGAGCAGAGCGTCGACCGGCTGATCGCCGTGCCGTCCGGCGACGCCGAGACGTGGGCCCCGGCGCTGCGCGCCGGTATGACGGTGGTCTTCGCCGACCGCCTGCCCAGCGAGGGGACGCACGAGGACGACGACACCGCGGCGCTCGCCGTGCACGACCTCATGCTGCTCGACGGCCTGCCGCCGGCGCCGCGCGGGCGGCCGCTCGACGTGCCGTCGGTGGTGGCCGACGACCGGGCCGGCATCCGTACGGCCGTCCGCTACCTGCGCGGGCTCGGCCATCGGCGCATCGCGTTCCTCGGCGGGCCGGGGCACGACCGGCGGGCGGCCGCGTTCCGTGAGGCGGTGGGCACGCCGGTGGACGACGACCTCGTCGTGTTCGCCACCGGCTCCCGCGACTCGGCCTACGCCGCCGCCTCCAGCCTCTTCCTGAGCCGTCCTGATCTGACGGCCGTGGTGGCGGGCGGCAACGTGCTCGGCGAGGCCGCGGTGCTCGCGGCCCGCGAGCTCGACCTGCGGGTGCCTCGGGACGTGTCGCTGGTCATGTACGACGACGTGCCGTGGGCCGAGTTGTGCTCACCGCCGCTGACGGTGGTCGCGCAGCCGGGGCGCGACATGGGCTACCGGGCGGCCGAGCTGGTGATGCGCTCGGGCGGGCGGCGTCCGCGCGACGTCGTCCTGCCCACCGAGCTGATCGTCCGCGGCAGCTGCGGGCCTCGCCGTCCCTGAATCTGATATCGGGACGAGATCTCCGCCTGCGATGATCACGCGGCCCGGCCGCGTTCCGTCCCGAGGAGATGCCCCATGAGGCTCTGGGTGCTCGCCCTGACGATCACGTGCGTGGCCGCGGTCGTCCCGCCGTCGGCCCCGGCCGAGACCCGCCTCGACCCCGTCGCCGCGCTACGCGTCCAGCTGGCGAGCGGCACCGGCGTGACGGCCACGCAGGTCACCACCTTCACCGAGCCCGGCGAGAAGCCGAACACCTACCGGGATTCGGGGGTGCACCGACTGGCGAACGGTGAGGTCGTCGCGAGCGAGACCCTCAACCGCACCGACGGCACCTACTGGATACGCAGGATCGACTTCAAGGACCGGTACTACGAGCAGCACCGTGACCAGCATCGGTACCTGCCTGCGGGGAAGAGCTGGTCGATCATCGAGGTGAAGCAGTCCCTCGCCCTGACCTGTGGCCATCTGCGGCTGAGCCACCCCGCGACGCTCAAGGCCCTGCTCTCCGGTGCCACGGGCAAGCGCCCGGCCGGCGTGCACGACGGCACCCGCACCACCCTGTACGAGGGAGTCATCACCTTGGGTGAGCTCACCGAGGTGGACCCAGACGTCCGTATCGGCCGCAACAGGCCCACAGGCGCTTACCTGCAGGTCCGCATCAACTGGCAGCTCTGGACAGGGCAGGACCAGCTCATCCGCCGATGCCACAGTTCCTCCTGGCAGCCCGGCTTGCTGGGAGAGGGAGAGGACACCTTCGACCCCGTCCAGGAGGTCGTCGACGTCCGCCTGTCGCGGTGGGGGCACGCTGCCGACATCCGGCCTCCCGCGGCCGATCAGGTGGCGACGCTCGACGAGCTCACGTTCCCCGACAAAGACCCTGCCGACTCCCCCTGAGTCAGGCGGGGGCTCCGGTGTAGCGGCGGGGCAGGACCATCATCGGGTTGTCGTCGAGGATCACGTCGGGCGGGCCGAAGCGGGCCGCGACGTCCCTGATGTGTGGCTCGTCCAGGATGAGCAGGCGGCCGTGCTCGATGAACACCTCACCGTCGACGATCACGGTGGGCCGGTCCACCTGGCAGTCGCAGTGCGCGAAGCCGGGCCCCGTGGTGACCGGCTCACCGTCGGTCAGGCCGTCGAGGCCGCAGTAGAAGGCGCCGGCGTGCTTCTCGCGTTCGAACTGCGAGCCGCCGGCGATCCGCACCTTCGGGTTCAGCCCGATCAGGCCGTGGCGCATGTAGAAGCCCCCGGGGGCGTACCGGCGCAGCTGCGCGGCCGCCGTCCCGCCCTCGATCTTGCGGACCAGGTTGCCCTCGAGCGTGATGCGCAGCGGCTCCTCCGGCACGCCGGTCGCGGTCGACTCCTCGACCACGAGCACGCCCTCGGTGTCGGTCGGCCAGAAGTTCGCGCCACCGTACGGGAACGGCCGCCAGTCGCCGGGCCGCATGGCGCCGGGGTCGGGGTCGAACGCGAACCCCGAGAACGTCAGGTCGGTCCCCTTCGCGGACGTCACCCGGATCTCGCGCGCGGCCGACAGCTGCCGCAGCGTCCGCTCCAGCAGCGCGTAGAAGACCTCGGCGGGCAGCCGTCCGCCGGTGAGCAGCGCCCCCGCCGTGGCGGTCATGTGCAGGGACAGGAAGCGCGAGGAGCGCGACTTGATCTGGTCGAAGAACAGCGGCGCCGTGTGCACCTCGCCCCACCAGGTGCCGCTGATCACGACGTCGGCCTCGTGGAAGGCCGCGGTCTCGATCGCGTACGACGCCTGCCGGTCCCATCCGCCGGGGCTGAACGGGGGCACCGACAGGATGCGCACGTCGGTGTCCCGCAGCGCCGCCGCCGCGGCGATGGCCTGCACGACGACCGGGTCGACGGTGTGCTCCATCATCAGCAGCACGCGTTCACCGGACGACAGCCGTACGTACTCGCAGAGGTTGCGCACTCCGGGCATCAGCTCCACGATCGAGTACGGTCCCACGGCCGGCTCGGCGGCGTAGCCGACGGGCGATCCTGCGTACGGGTTGGTCGTCATCACACTCTCCTCGGCGGGCGTCCGAGTGACCGATACCCCCGCTTCGCGCGCCCTGCGCGCGAGCGGGACGACCTTTGACCGGTCGGCCCTCCGCCAGACGAGTCGTTTACCACGACATTCCCCCATAAGGTCTCTTGCTGTGCTGCACGGCAGACAGGCGGAGATCGCCGCCATCGACGAGCTGATCGCCCGAGCCCACGGAGGCGAGGGCGGCGCGCTGGTGCTGCGCGGCGAGGCGGGTGCGGGCAAGACGGCGCTGCTCGACCGGGCGGCCTCCGGGGCCGGGGCCATGCGGGTGCTCGAGGCCGTCGGCGTGGAGGCCGAATCCGACCTGGCGTTCGCCGCCCTGCACCAGTTGCTGCGCCCGGTCACCGGGCTGCTGGACGCGCTGCCAGGTCCGCAGCGGGCGGCGGTGCGCGGGGCGCTCGGCCTCGCGGCCTCTGGCGATCGGTTCCTGCTCGGGGCGGGGGTGCTGTCGCTGCTGGCCGAGGCCGCCGCGCCCGACGGGCTGGTCTGCGTGGTGGACGACTTCCAGTGGGTGGACCGCGCCTCGGCCGACGCGCTGCTGTTCGCGGCCCGGCGCCTCGGCACCGAGCGGGTCGCGCTGCTGCTGACCGTGCGCGGGGACGCTCCGGTCAAGGGCGTGCCGTCGCTGGACGTCGGCGGGCTGCCCGAGGAGGCGGCGGCCGGGCTGCTCGACGCCCTGGCGGGCGGGACGATCGCCGCCGGGGTGCGGCAGCGCCTCGTGACGCTCACCGCGGGCAACCCGCTCGCGCTGCGCGAGACCGTACGGCGGCTGAGCCCCGACCAGCTCGGCGGGCGCGAACCGCTGCCCGACCCGCTGCCCGGAGGCAGCCGGCTGTTCGGCGAGCGGGTTGCGGCGCTGCCCGCGCCGGTCCGGCGGCTGGCGCTGCTCGCGGCGCTGGAGGGCGACCTCGGCACGGTGCTGCGCGCGTCGGGGAGCGCGGGACGGCCGGCGCTGGACGAACTGGAAGCAGCCGGGCTCGCCCACGTCACGGGCACGTCCGTACGCTTCCACCACCCGCTCGTCCGATCTGCGGTCCACGAATCCGCCACCCCCGCCGCCCGCCGCACCGCCCACGCGGAACTCGCGGCGGCCACCGAACCACAAGCCCATGACACGGGGGCCGCGGACACAGCGGCCACCGACCGGGAGGCTCCGGACACGGGGGCTTTCGCGGATCGGCGGGCCTGGCATCTGGCGGGGGCCGCGCTCGGTCCGGACGAGTTCGTCGCGGCCGAGCTCGCGCGGGCGGCGGCCCGTGCTCGGGACCGGGGCGGCTACGGCGCCGCCGCCGTCGGGCTGGCCAGGGCCGCCGACCTCACCCCTGCCCCGCTCACGCGCGCCGGGCGGCTCAAGGACGCCGCCGTCTCCGCCTGGCTCGGCGGCCTCCCTGGACGGGCGCAGTCGCTGCTCGCCGAGGCCCGCCGGCACGCGGGCGGCGACGCGGCGCTCGAGTCGCAGATCGCCCAGCTCCGTGGACGTTTCGAGCTGAACTCAGGCGACGCCTCCGAGGCCGTCCGAATCCTGTCCGCGGGCAGCGGCGCCGCCGCGAGGTCGGCGGATGGGCTCGCGCTGTTGGCCGACGCCTCGGAGGCGGCGGCGTACGTGGGTGACACGGCGGCTCTGATCGAGATCGGGCGGCGGGCGGAGGCTTACCCCGAGGGTTTCCTGCGGGACGCGGTCGCCGGGGTCGGCGCGGTGCCGGCCGGCCGCGAGGACGGGCCCGGCCTGCTGCGGCGGGCGCTCGCCCGTACCGGGGAGCTGCGGGACGCGGCGGAGTTCCTGTGGGCGTCGGCGGCGGCCAGTCAGCTGGGCGAGGCCGACCTGTCGGCCGAGCTGATCGGCCGGGCCGGACGGGTGGCCCGGGTGTCGGGCATGACCGGGCAGCTCCCGGTGGTGCTCGAGTACGTCGCCACGGCCGAGCGCATCGCCGGGCGGCTGGCGGAGAGCCAGGCCGTCTCCGAGGAGGGGCTGGAGCTGGCCCGCGAGGCCGGATACGTCAACACCGTGGCCGCCCACCAGGCCAACCTGGCGGCGGTCGCGGCGCTGCGCGGGCAGGAGGAGATTTGCCGAAGGCACGCCCACGAGGCGCTGGCCATCGCCCTCCCCCACCGGGTGGGGCTGCGCGCGGGCACGGCGGCGTACGCGCTCGGCATGCTCGACCTCGGGCTGGGCCGGTTCGACGCGGCGCACGACCGGTTCTGCGCGCTCGTGAACGCGGGTCCCGGAGCGGGACATCCCTCGGTGGTGTGGCGTTCGACCCCCGACCGGATCGAGGCGGCCGTCGGCGCGGGCGACCTGAACGGCGCGCGGACGGCGCTGGAGGCGTACGAGCGGTGGTCGGCGCACGCGGCGACGGCGGAGTCGCGCGCGCTGCTCGCCCGCTGCCGCGCCCTCGTCGCCCCGCCGGACGGCGAGGAGGCGATCGAGGGGTTCGCCGAGGCGCTGCGCTCGCACACCAACCCGTACGAGGCGGCGCGGACCGCGCTGCTGCTGGGCGAGCGGCTGCGCCGGGCGCACCGGCCCGGCGAGGCGCGGGCGCGACTGCGGACGGCGCTGGAGACGTTCCGGCAGGCCGGGGCCGAGCCGTGGGCGCGGCGCGCGCACGCCGAGCTGCGGGCGGCGGGCGAGAGCGCCGAGGCCCCCGCGGGATCGGTCCTCGACCTGCTGACGCCGCAGGAGCTGCGCATCGCCGGGCTGGTCGCCGACGGCCTGTCCAGCAAGGAGATCGCCGCGCGGCTCTTCCTCAGCCCGCGTACGGTCGAGTACCACCTGTACAAGATCTATCCGAAGCTCGGCATCGGTACCCGTACGGAACTGGCGAGGCTGGTAGTTCTACGGAAGGCGCCGTAGGGCGGCCGGCGGCATGCTGGGCGACATGCAGATCACCTTGTGGAGCGAAGAGTTCGGCGCCGCCACGGACGCGCCGATCCTGCTGGTCATGGGTTCGATGTCGCAGGGCGTCCTGTGGCCGGACGCGTTCGTGGGCAGGCTCGCGGCGGGCGGCCGGCGCGTGATCCGGTACGACCACCGCGACACCGGCCGGTCCGACACCGTCGACTTCGACCGCGACCCGTACACGTGGGAGGACATCAAGGACGACGTGCTGCGGGTGATGGACGCGCACGGGCTGGACAGCGCGCACCTGGTGTGCCATTCGGCGGGCGGGCTGCTCGGGCAGCTGCTCGCCGTGGAGCACCCGGAACGGGTGCGCACGCTGACCGTCATCGGTTCCTCGCCGCTCGGCGAGGGCGAGGGCACGGTGCTCGTGCGGGCGCTGATGGGCGAGCCGCAGCCGGCGGGCAGCCTGCCGGAGCCGGCCCCCGAGTTCGTGGCCTTCTACCGGCAGCTCATGGCCGCCCCGCCGCCCGCCGACCGGCGCGAGCGCGTGGAGTCGATGATCGCCGAGCAGCGCGTGCTGCACGGCACGGGGCTGCCCTTCGACGAGGACGACGCCCGCCGCCTGCAGGAACGCGTCCACGACCGGGCCCGCGACCTCGCCGCGGCGGCCAACCACCGGCGGGCCGCCATGGCCAGGCCGGACTTCGAGCCGGTGGGCCGGCTGCCCGAGATCACGGCACCGACCCTGGTCGTCGAGGGCACTCACGAGCCGGTCAAGCCGGGCCACGGCGCGCTCGTCGCCGAGCGGATTCCTGGGGCGCGGCTGCTGACGATCAAGGGCCTGGGGCACACGCTGCCCGCCGAGGTGCACGAGGAACTCGCCGCGGCCGTCCTCGCGCACACGGCGGAGTGACGGTCAGAGGAGCTTCTCGATCGCCGAGGTGACGGCCGGGTCGTCCGGGGTGGTACGGGGGCGGAAGCGGGCCACGACCCGTCCGTCGCCGTCCACCAGGAACTTCTCGAAGTTCCACTGCACGTCCCCGGTCTCGCCGGCCTCGTCCTGGGCCTGGGTGAGCTGCTCGTACAGGGGGTGACGGTCGGGGCCGTTGACGTCGGCCTTCGCGAGCAGCGGGAAGTCGACCCCGTACGTGGCGCTGCAGAACTGCTGGATCTCCTCCGCGCTGCCGGGCTCCTGGCCGGCGAACTGGTTGCACGGCATACCGATCACCGTGAAGCCGCGGGGGCCGTACGCGCGCTGGAGTTCGACGAGGGCCGCATACTGCGGGGTCAGGCCGCAGCGGGAGGCCACGTTGACGACGAGCGCCGCCTTGCCGGGCGCGAGCTCGCCGAGGGTGGTGGGTGCGTCGGCGAGGGTGCGCAGCGGGATGTCCTTGAGGCTCATGCTCTGAGACTACAGAACCGGTAAACCACCGTTTACCGCCCCAACCGAATGCCACTAAATCGGGATATGAAGCCATTGGTGGACCGGCCACGCCGGACCTCGTGTCGCGCCCCGAGCCGCTTCCCTCCCACCGAACGCGGCAGACCAAACCCCACGCTTGCGCGCTTGTCGCGTCAAGCCTCTCCCTGCCGGGCGACGGGACGGGCAAACCCGTCCCAGTGGGACGACCTTTCACCCGCAACGATCACACAAACGTCTGTCCTTCGCGTGTCACTCTGTGTGACCAGTGGTTACTAACCGTATTAGGAATCGTGCTAGAGGACACGTCGTGGTGCCCTCCGGGCCGCCCAGCACGAACGGGTGGAAAAGGTCCCGGATGGCCGCGCGGACCCTCCGCGTCCGAGCCACGGACGCGGGCCGGCAGCAGGCGCCGCTTGACAGCGCGCCCGTCCGCACACGACCTGACAGCAAGGAACGTCTTGGACAGCAAACGTGTGCTGAGCAGCACTCTCATCTCCGTAACCGCAATCACGGCGCTGGGCACCCCGGCACTGGCCGAGACCGAGGCCCGCCCGCCGATCCAGGTCCGCACCTGGCTCACGCCGGCCGTTCCGCAGACACCGTCGCGGCTCCCGGTGAAGACCCGGACCTGGACCACGTCCGCGCAACCGAAGCTGGCCTCGATCTCGCCGGCCAACAGGAACAAGAAGATCGCCCTCGGCCATGTCGTCCGCCGCTCGTGGAACTACCGCGAGTTCCGCTGCCTGGACAACCTGTGGACCCGCGAGAGCGGGTGGAACCACCGGGCGCACAACCGTTCGTCGGGAGCGTACGGGATCCCGCAGGCACTGCCCGCCGGGAAAATGAGCGTTTCCGGCCGCGACTGGCGGTCGAATCCCGAGACGCAGATCCGGTGGGGTCTCGCCTACATCAAGGGGAGGTACGGCAGGCCGTGCGGCGCCTGGGGTCACTTCAGATCACACAACTGGTACTAGAGCGGCTCCGGAGGGCATCCGGCCCCGAGTCACCGGATGCCCTCCCGACGTCCCGCGTGCGTCCCGCGTTCGTCTCCGTCGCTCGTGGTCGCACACGGACAGCAGCCCCGACACAGCAGTGACCTCGGCGAACCCCCTCGACGGCTGAGCGAGCGCGGTCGATCCGGTGCGTCTCCGGGTGGCCGGCGAACTCGATCTGGTCGAGCCGCGTGTCGGCGACCGCACCGAGCAGGTGTCCTGCCGAAACCCCCCACCTTCACCCCTCCCCGGCGGAATCCGCCTCCTGAAGGCCGATCCCGCCCGAGCGGGCCTCACCCAGCCCCCGGCCCATGACGGGCGAAGGCTGGGAACCCGTTGCTCCGGGTACCGCTACCTCTCCGACGGCGGGGACGTGGCGGGTGCGCCGGGAAGCGCCGTGGGGGGCACCGTGATGGAGATCGTCGGCGTGGGTGTCGCGCCCTCCTGCGGCTTCTCCTCGGGCGGCTCCACCGGCTCAGGACGGCAGTCCAGCCGGCAGCCCGCGAACCTGGACGCGTCGATCGGCGTGAACTCCGAGGGCCGCACGCCCCTCAGCGCCGCGGCCATCGTGTCCCGCCAGATGGGCCCCGGGATGGTGGCGCCCTGGACGGAGCTGTAGTACCGGCCCCCGATGATCACCCCGGTCAGCTTGTGCCGCTGCGACCCCCTCGGGTCGCCCAGGCTGACGGCGCCCGCGAGGTCAGGGGTGAACCCGGCGAACCAGGCCGCCGCGTAGTCGTCGGTCGTGCCGGTCTTCCCTGCCGCGTCGCGGCCGATCCCGCCGTACGCGCGCATCGTCCCTTGCGTGAACACCCCGGACAGCACATTGGCGGCGGCGTCCGCGATGGCCGGCTCCAGGGCCTCTCTGCACCTCGGGCTGTAGCGGGTCGTCCGGCCGTCCCGGTCGGTGATCTCGGTGATGGCCATGGGAGCGCAGTACGTCCCGCGCGCCGCGACGGCCGCGTACGCCGTGGCGAGCGTCACCGGGTCGACCTCGTTGACGCCGAGGGTGAACGTCTCGAACTGGCGCAGCTTCTCGCCGTCCGCGCGGCGCACGCCCAGCGACCGGGCGGTCCTGACGGTGTCGCACAGCCCGACGCGCTCCTCCAGCCTCATGAAGAACGTGTTCACCGACCCCCAGGTGCCGGTCCGCAATGACTTCCAGCCGGCGGAGCCCTCGGCGTTGGTGACGGTGTGCGCCGGGTCGCCGACGTTCTTGCCGCCGCAGGTGCGGAACGTCGAGTACGCGGGCGCCCGGTACCCGTACGGCGCACTGAGGCCGTCGTCCAGCCGCATGCCCTCTTTCAACGCCGTGAGCAGGGTGAAGGTCTTGAAGGTGGACCCGGCCTGGAACCCGTCGCCGCCGCCGTGGGCCGCGTTCGCGACCACGTTGTAGGAGATCTCGTTCTTGACGGCGTCCGACCCGAAGCGGCGGCTCGCGGCCATCGCCCTGATCGCCCCGGTGCCCGGCTCGACCAGCGCCTCGGAGGCGACCGGCAGGTCGGAGGTGTGGACGTACCGCTTGATAGCGCGGTTGGCGGCGGCCTGCATGCGGGGGTCGAGCGTGGTGGTGATCGTCAGGCCGCCCCGGTTGAGCATGGCGAGCCGGGCCTCGGCCGTGGGGCCGAAGGCGCGGTTCCTGAGGATCTCGTGGCGGACATACAAGCAGAAGTACGGATTTTTGCTGGCTTCGCAGCCTCCGGGGAGCTTCGTGCCTTTGTAGCCGAGCTTCTCGGCCTTCGCCTCCTCGGCCTGCTCCTCCGTGATGGTGCCGAGCTGCGCCATCCGGTCGAGGACGACGTTGCGCCGCTTGCGCAGCCGCTCCTGCTGGGCCTCCCCGAGGTTGGGGTCGGTGGCGTTCGGATCCTGTACGGCGCCGGCCAGCGTGGCCGCCTGCGCCAGGGTCAGCTCGGCCGCCGACACCCCGAAGAACCGGCGGGCGGCGGCCTCGACGCCGTACGCGCTGGCGCCGAAGTACGCGATGTTCAGATATTTCGCGAGAATCTGGTCCTTGGTGTACTTCTTCTCGATCCCCATGGCGTACCGCAGCTCGTTGAGCTTGCGCGCGTACGTGGGGGCCGCGGCCGCGGCCCGCTCCTCCGGCGTGTCCGCCGAGTTGACCAGCACCTGCTTCACGTACTGCTGCGTGATGCTGGACCCGCCCTGGCTGACCCGGCCCGTCTGCAGGTTGGTGAGGAGCGCACGCAGCGTCCCCTCGATGTCGATGGCGCCGTGCTCGTAGAACCGGAAGTCCTCGATGGCCACGATCGCGGTGCGCATGATCGGGGCGATCTCGTCCAGGTCGACGATCTCGCGGTACTCCTCGTAGAAGCGGGCGATCTCGCCACCGGTCACGTCCCGCACGATCGTGACCTCCGCCGGCGGCGGCTCGGTCAGGTCGGCCGGCTTGAGGTTCATGTCGTACGCGGCGGCGAGGAACCCGATCCCGGCACCGCCCACGGCGGGGAACGCGAGGGCCGCGAGCAGGAGGCCCGCCGCCGTCCCGGTGGCGGCGAGCCGTCCGACGTACCCGCCCTGCTCCGACGCCAGCGCCTCCCTGGCGGCCCGCACCGCCCGCTCGGCCACCGGCCCGCCGTGCTCCAGCGCCACCCGCCGCATGCCGTGCGCCCCCTGCGCCCCCTGCGTCAGGCACCATCGAGCGGCGCGCCACCCCGACGCCAGGTCACGGCTGTCCAGCGGCAGACCCCGCCTGCCGAGGTGCTTCTCGGCAGGCGGGTTCTTCGCGGACCTGTGGTTCCCCCGTCCCGGCGCCGCTGCCCGCCGGGTGTCGCGTCTCCCCCGTCCCGGCATCAGAGCCTGCCGAGCCCGCGGGCGAGGATTCTGGCGGCGTCGGCCACCGCCTTGTCCTGGGTGGCGGCGTCGGCCGTGCGGCCGTTGGTGTAGATGGCCATGATCACGGGAGCCGCGCCCTTGCGCGGCCAGGCGACCGCGATGTCGTTGGCGGTCCCGTACGTGCCGCCCGTGCCGGTCTTGTCGCCGACCGTCCACGAGGCGGGCAGCCCGGCGCGGATCCGGGCCCCGCCGGTGGTGTTGGCCTTCAGCCAGCCGTTGAGCCGCTCGCGGTCCTTGGCGGACAGCGCGTCACCTGCGGTGAGCTGCCGCAGGTCGCGGGCGATGGCGGCGGGTGTGGTGGTGTCGCGCCGTTCCTTGGGGCTCCAGCTGTTGAGGTCGGTCTCCCAGCGGTCGAGGCGGGAGACCGGGTCCTTCAGCGTGCGGAAGTACCGGGTCAGACCGGCGGGTCCGCCGATCTGCTTGAGCAGCATGTTCCCCGCCGTGTTGTCGCTGCGGGTGATCGCCGCGTGGCACAGCTGCGCGATCGTCATGCCGTCCTTGACGTGCTGCTCGGTGATCGGCGAGTTCGGCTTGACCTCGGCCGCGCTCCACTTGACCACCCGGTCCATGAGGCCGGGGTCGCTGGTACGGGCCTTGTGCAGCACGGCCGCGGCGGCCACCGCCTTGAACGTGGACGTCAGCGGGAACCGCTCCCCCGACCGGTAGGCGAGCGCCTGCCCGGTGCCGCCGTCGATCACGTACGCCCCGATGCGGACCCCGAGCTGGCGCTCCAGGTCGCGCAGTTCCTTCTTGACCCGCTCCGCCGCGGTCGGCGCGGCGAGCGCGACCGCGTGGGCCGCGGGTGCCGAGGAGGCCGCGGCGGCCGGGCCCACGACCAGGGTGCCGCCCGTGAGAAGGGCGATCATCAGAGCGGCGGCTTCCAGCGCGGCCGAGCCACGGCGGGCGCGGAGGTGTCGCATGTCATGTCCTCACTGTCGTCTGCTGGCTGTCCTTCAGAGGTGAGGAGCAAAGCAGACGCGATCATCCGATGTCTAATAGCGATATCACAAACAAACTCATATCCGTTTGCGCATGACACGAGGTCAGAGGCGGTCTTTGCGAATCACCAACAAGCTCATCAGACCCGCGAACATCAGCCCTCCGGCGTGCACGCACAGCGTCGCGACGACGCCGATCCGATCGCCGAGCACGCCCGCCAGCGCCAGCCCGAGCAGCGAGGTGGCGGCCTGGGCGCTGACGAGCAGCCCGAAGAGCGCGCCGCGCCGGTGTTCCTGGGCGGCCCGCTGCGCGAGCGTGGTCAGGCCCGCCATCGCCGCCGCAGCCGGCACCCCGGCCACGGCGATCAGCACGAGGGCGGGCCACAGCGCGGGCCACGCGAGGGGATAGGTGAACAGCGCCAGGTCGGCCAGCCCGAACACGACGGTCCCCCACCCGAGCAGCGACCTCGGGGACGCACCTCCCGGCCAGGCGGCGACCGCGAGTCCGCCGGCGATGCCGCCGACCGCCTGCACCGACAGGAACAGCCCGTACGCGTCGCCGTCCCCGCCCAGCACGTCGGCCACGAACGGCGCGGCGAGCGTCGCGAAGATCCCCTCCCCCGTCCCGGTGATCACCATGTACGCCACCAGCGGCCGCACGCCCATGTTGCGCAGCAGGCCCCGCCACGACCCGCGTGCGTCCGCCGTCGCGGCCCGCGCCCGCTCGGTGGGGCGCAGGCGCGCCAGCAGCAGCGCCGAGAGCAGGAAGCTGGTCACGTCGATCCAGACGACGGCCCCGAGCCCGCCCGCCTCGACCGCCACGCCGCCGACCACCGCGCCCAGCAACCGGGCCGCCTGGCCGCTCTGTCCGTGCAGGGCGTTGGCCCTGACGAGCTGCGCATCGGGCACGAGCTGCGGCAGCAGCGCCCTCTGCGCGGGGAAGAGGACGGTGCTGATCACGCCCGTCCACAGCGCGACGGCATAGACGATCCAGAGGTGGGCCGGCTCGCGTACCGCCAGCAGGGGCAGCAGGCCGACGGCGAGCAGCAGGTCCGCGACGACGAGCAGGCGGCGGCGGTCGACGCGGTCGGCCAGCGTTCCGGCGAAGGGCGAGAGCAGGACGTCCGGTAATCGCGAGATCAGCAGCATGGTCGCGGTGGACAGCGTCGAGCCGGTGAGCTGGTAGACGTGAAAGGCCAGGCCCGTGCTGATCGCCCAGTCACCGGTCTGCGACACCAGCCCGGCCACCACCAGCCGCCGATAGTCGCGGTTGCCGAGGAGCGAACCCCGGATCCCACCCGCTCTCCGCACGCCGCTGTCCGCGTCGGTTGTGTGGGGGGCGGGCGTGTGGGGGGCAGGCGTGTGGGGGGCGGACGCCGCTGCGGCGGGCGTCTTCCGGTCGGGAGCGTCCGCGCCAGGTGTCTCTGCGGCGGGCGGCTCGGGGTCAGTCATCGGAGCCGGCCGGTGGGAGGGGCAGGAGCATCTGGGCCAGCAGCACGGGCCTTGCGCCCTCCGGGCGGGACGAAGGGTCGAGTGCCCGCGCCATCAGCGGTTCCAGCAGGCCCATGAGGGTCTCACCCACGTCCGTGAGCTCCTCGACCGTGGCGTAGAGGTACGTGTTGCCGACGTGGCCGGCCTCCCGCCACTCGTCGGGCTCGTCCTGGCGACGGCGCTGCCATTCGGCCAGCCAGGTCAACGCCCGCTCGGCGATGACCTGCTCCAGCAGGCCCCGCGCCGCACTGGCCTCGGCGCTCCAGGCGTCGGACGACCACTGCTGGACGTGCGTGGTGACCTTCCACGGCCGTTCGCGCTCGTCGCGGGCCTCGGCCTGCTCGACGAAGCCGTACCTGGCCAGTTGCCGCAGATGGTACGAGGCCAGCGCCTGACTGACGCCGACCTCGCGGGCCGCGTCCGCGGCGGTCGCCGGACCCGCGCGCATCAGCAGCTCGTGCAGCGCCAGCCGGACGGGATGGGCGAAGGCCCGCATGGCGGCCGGATCGTCCAGGACCCGACGCGGCCCCATGGATTCCAAAGACATGTTTGGAATCGTGGGCGCACAGCGGAGTACATGTCAAGGAATTCTTTGGGAAACGATGCACCTTTGATCACCGAGTGCTACGATCGGCCCATGACTGCCGGGTCGGCCATGGGCCGTACACAGAACGGGCGCCCGGCCGCTGCTTGATCACCGCGCGGGCGAGAGGCCCGCCCTCGTTGCGAGAAGTGCTGAGGAAGCCACTCGCAGCGGAAGGAGGTGACATGCATGAGCTGGCAGAACTTCATCGCCCGCCACCAGGTCGGTGACGTCGTCGACGGCGTGGTGACCGCGCGGATGCCGTTCGGTTCGTTCGTCGAGTACGACGGCGTCACGGGTCTCGCGCATCAGCAGTCGTGGCCCGTCGGCGCCCGCGTATCGGTCAAGATCCTCGCGATCGACCCCGAGAACCAGCGGTTCAGTCTGGCCGCCGCCTGACGTAGGCGCTGATCAGGGGGAAACGGACTCCCCCGGATCAGCGCTCCCCGAGCGCCCGCGGCGCCCGGCCGCACCATCGTACAAACGGGTGCCGTCCGGAACTCTGCGGTCACGTCACGTGTCCGAGTCGTTGGGTAGGGTCGAGTCATGCGTCCCCTCAAGAGCCGGTTCCTACCCCTGGCCCTGTTCGCCGCCGGTGTGTTCGCCGCCGGTTGCAGCGACGTCAACAACACCATCGACCAGGCGCAGGCCTGCCTGGAGGCCCCGAAGATCGTCGCCGACCTCGGCACCCAGCTGACCCAACTCGCCAACGACCCCCAGGGCATGGACAAGGCCCTCGACGAGGCCGCCACCAAGCTCAACGAGGTGGCCGACACCGCCGCCAACACCACGCTCAAGGAGGCATCCGACAGCCTGGCCGCCACGCTGACCGGCATCACCGTGACCGACGTCAACGGCGCCGTCGACGCGGCCCAAAAGGTCGCCGGTGAGAGCGCCGCGTACGTCGAGAAGGTCGCGCAGGCCTGCGGCGTCAGCTGAGCAATCCCAACATCTCTAGGGGAAATGGGGACGAAATAGCGTTCTACCCATGGAACCCGACCCGCGTTTTACCTTGGCCAACGAACGCACCTTCCTCACCTGGCTGAGCACGGCGCTGGCGCTCAGCGCGGGTGGGGTCGCCATGGCGGCGGTGCCGCCCGACGTGTTCGTCCCCTGGATCCGCACGACGCTCGCCGTGGTGCTCGTGACCCTGTCGGCGCTGGCGGCGGGCATGGCCTACCCCCGCTGGCGCAACATCCAGCGCGCCCTGCGCAACCAGGCGCCCCTGCCTCCCCCGGCGCTCGCCGCCGTCTTCGGGTACGGCATCGCGGGCGTGGCCGCGGCGGCCCTCGTCCTCATCGTCGTCTCCGGCCGAGCATGACGGCCGAGGAAGAGATCTGGGACGAGGGGCTGCAGAGCGAGCGCACCCGCCTGGCCTGGGTGCGCACCGCCGTCGCCCTCTCCACCGGCGGGATCGGCGCGGCAGGGCTGTCCTTCAGGCACGGCCTCCCGGCCGTCGCCGGCGCCGCTTTCGCACTGGCGGCCCTCTGCGGCGCCGTGCTGCTGATCAGGACGAGGCTGCGCTTCCGACGCGTGCAGCAGGCCCTGCACGCGGGACGATCACCCGACAACAACCTCGATGCACTATTCGCCTGGTTTGGCACGTTATGTGTAGTTGTGGGCGCTATCACCTTTGTTCTGAGTAATGACTGAGTGTGCCGACGGGAACGAAACAAGGAGGCGGAGATTCGAATCGGGGGGTGAACTCATTGGAAGAGTTCCACAGGACGGTGCCTTTCGGCTGCCGGCGCTGCTGGCACGTATGGGAAGAGCACTACATCGTGAGGCGTCTCGACGATCAGCACGGCAACGCGGGGGAGGTCTGGCTGAAGGGCGAGGTGTGCGTGCCGCCGCCGTTGGCCGGCGCCATCTGTCCCCGGTGCGGCAGCCCGCAGGCCGCCACGTTCCCTGAGGGCTATCTGGCCCACCATCCGGAGGCGATCCCGCCGGCCGAGCCGGCCACCCCTGACCCGACGCCGCTCATCAGCCCGGTGCCACGCAGGCCCGCATACTGACACAGATGGTGAGCATTTCCTAACTCAGGGTGTCGGAATCCCGTCTTGAACGGCGTACGAGCCCAGACGGACACTCAGGGCGCAGACGGCGGATCCTAGCCTCGGGGGTGGTCCCCAATGCCGGACGAGTTCGTGACCCATGAGATGTGGCCGTTCGAATGCCTGCGCTGCTTACACGTGTGGGAGGTGCGCTACGTCGTCAAGCACCTGTCCGACGCGTACGGCAACGAGGCGGACATCTGGCTCAGCGGTGGTGTACCCGCGCCGCCGCCGTGGGCGGGCACCTCCTGCCCCGGCTGCGGCGCGTACCACGTCACCTGGTTCCCCAACGGGTATCTGGCGCGTCATCCGGAGCTCGTGTCCGGCCCGGAGCCGGAGCCGGAGCCGGTTCGCGTACCGGCCGTGACGCGGGTGCCGGCCCGAGCGCCCGCCGCCCGGCGGAGCGCACGGCCCGGCAGGCTGGCGGTCGCACTCGGCGTCCCGCTCGCCCTCTTCGTCGGCTACGAGGTGTACATCAACCTCGGAGCGGTCCACATGGGCCACTGAACGCTCACGCGGGCACCACGGCCACCGCCTCGACCTCCACCAGGATCTCGGGCGACGCGAGCGCGCTCACCACGATCAGCGAGTGCGCCGGCCAGTCGCCCTCGGGGAACCAGCGTTCGAACGCCTCGACGCGTCCTGCCCGGCAGCCGGCGAGGTGCTCCTGGCCCGCGACCATGGTGAAGAGCTTGAGCAGGTGCCGCGGGCTGGTTCCGGCCGACTCGAGCAGCGCGCCGATGTTCTCGTAGATCTGGTGGGTCTGCGTCTCGGCGTCCGTACCGGCGAAAGCGCCGTCGGGCAGGGTGCCGACCTGGCCGGAGACGTAGAGCAGTCGCGCGCCGGCCGGGGCGGCGGCCAGGTGGCTGTACTGGCCCACCGGTGCGCCGACCTCCGCAGGGCTCCAGCGCTGGATCATCAAGGCTCCTCTCCACGCCACGTACTGGCGCGCGTGACAGGCCAGGGGCGGGATCGCCCCTGGCCTCGAACGCTGAACTCTAGCTCTGGCTGAGGCTGTCCAGCCACGCCTGGTGCAGGCCGGCGAACCTGCCGGACGCCGCGATGAGCTGGGCGGGCGGCCCGTCCTCGACGATGCGTCCGCGATCCATCACCAGCACCCGGTCGGCGATCTCGACGGTCGACAGCCGGTGCGCGATGATCAGCGCGGTGCGGTCGGCGAGGATCGTGCGCAGCGCGCGCTGCACGAGCCGCTCGCTCGGCACGTCGAGGCTGGAGGTGGCCTCGTCGAGGATCAGCACCGCCGGGTCGGCGAGGAACGCCCGCGCGAACGCGACGAGCTGCCGCTGCCCCGCCGACATGCGCCCGCCGCGCTTGCCGACCTCGGTGTCGTAGCCGTCGGGCAGCGCGGAGATGAACTCGTGCGCGCCGATGGCCTTGGCGGCCTCGCGCACCTGGTGGTCGGTGGCGTCGGGGCGGCCGAACCGGATGTTGTCGGCGACCGTACCGCTGAACAGGAAGTTCTCCTGGGTCACCATGACCACGGCCTGGCGCAGGGTCTGCTCGTCGAGCCCGCGCAGGTCGACGCCGTCGAGCAGTACCCGCCCGTCGGTCGGGTCGTAGAAGCGGGAGATCAGCTTGGCCAGCGTCGTCTTGCCCGCGCCCGTCGCGCCGACCAGGGCCACGCTCTGCCCGGCAGGGATGGTCAGGTCGAGCCGCGGCAGGATCGGCATCTCCGCCACGTACGCGAACGTGACGCCGTCGAAGCGCACCTTTCCGCGCGCCCTGCCGCCGGGCAGGGCCTCGGGCTCGCGCGGCTCGGGCACCCCGGGCTGCTCCTCCAGCACGCCCGACAGCTTCTCCAGCGCCGCACCCGCCGACTGCAGCGTGTTGTAGAACTGGCTGACCTCCTGCATCGGCTCGTAGAACTGCCGCAGGTAGAGCAGGAACGCGGTGAGCACGCCGATCAGCACCTCACCGTGGATCGCCAGATAGCCGCCGTAGAGCAGCACGCCGCCGATCGTCAGGTTGCCGATCAGCTTGACGCCGGTCATGAACGTCGCGCCGATCTGCATGCTGCGCGCGTTGGCGCCCCGGTAGTCGTCGTTGAGCTGCTCGAAGATCTCCTGGTTGCGCCGCTCGCGGCGGAACGCCTGCACGGCGCGGATGCCGGTCATCGACTCGACGAAGTGCACGATGACCAGCGCCACCGTCTCGCGCGTACGCCGGTAGACGAGCGTGGACTGCCGCCGGAACCAGCGGGTGAACAGCAGCAGCAGCGGGATCGGCACGAGCGCGACCAGACCGAGGTGCAGGTCCATGGCCAGCAGCAGCACGGCGGTGCCGAGCATGGTGAGCAGCGCCTTGACCAGGGCGTCGAAGCCCGACTGCACGAGCTCGGCGATGGACTCGACGTCGGAGGTGAGCCGCGAGATGACACGACCGGAGGTGTACTTCTCGTGGAAGCTCAGCGACAGCCGCTGGAAGTGGTCGAACACCCGGCGGCGCAGCTCGAGCAGGATGCTCTGGCCGATGGTGCCCGCCAGGCGCAGGAATGCCTGCCGGGTGAGCGCCTGGGTGACGGCCGCCGCGAGGATCACGCCGACCACGGTCAGCAGGACGGTCGGGTCGCCGCCCTTCCTGATGGGCGGGATGCCCTCGTCGATGCCGATCGCGACCAGCAGCGGGATCGACAGGGCGGCCGCGTTGGAGATCACGATGATCGTGACGAGCAGCGCGATCTTCTTCCGGTACGGCCTGAGCAGGTCGCCGAGCAGCCGCCGCGAGCGTGCCCGCAGCAGGACGGAGACCTTCTCCGACAGCTCGTCCTGGTCCTCGGACGCGACGCCGCGCCAGGACGACGCGGACGGCTTGGCCTCCTGGGTCGTGGTGGTCATCGCAAGGCCCCTTCCGCCGCGTCGTCGAGGTCGGCGTCCTGGGCCAGCAGCTCGCGGTACTCGGGCACCTTCGCCAGCAGCTCGTCGTGCCGGCCGACGTGGGTGATGGTGCCGCCGCGCAGCAGCGCGACCTTGTCGGCGAGCAGCACGGTGGAGGCGCGGTGGGCGACGACGATGCCGGTCGCGTCGCGCAGCACGTGCCGCAGCGCCTCCTCCACGAGGGCCTCGGTCTCGACGTCGAGCGCCGACAGGGTGTCGTCGAGCACCAGGATGCGGGGCTTGCTGAGCACGGCCCTGGCCAGGGCGAGCCGCTGGCGCTGCCCGCCGGACAGCGACAGGCCCTGCTCGCCGATGCGGGTGTCGAGCCCCCACGGCAGGTCGTACACGAACTGCGCCTGGGCGGTCTCGACCGCGGCTGCCAGCTCTTCCTCGGTGGCGTCGGCCCGGCCGAGCATGAGGTTCTCGCGCACGCTCATGGAGAACAGCGTCGGCTCCTCGAACGCGGTCGCCACGATCGACCGTAACGTGGCCAGGTCGAGGTCGCGGATGTCGTGCCCGTCGATGGTGACCCGGCCGGAGGTGGGGTCGATCAGGCGCGGGACGAGCGCCGTCAACGTGGTCTTGCCCGCGCCGGTGGCTCCCACGACGGCGACCGTCTCGCCCGGCCGCACGTCGAGCCAGACGTCGTGCAGCACCGGCTCGTCGGAGTCGGCGAAGCGGAAGCCGACGCCTTCGAGGCGCAGGTGACCGCGCGGCTCGTCGATCGTGTCGGTGGCGCCGTCCTTGATCGCGGGGACGGTGTCGAGGACCTCCATGACGCGGTCGGCGGAGGTCATCGCCTCCTGTGCCATGGCGAGGATGTAACCGAGGCTCGCGATGGGCCAGACGAGCTGCAGCATGAGCGTGGTGAAGGCCACCAGCGCGCCCAGGGTCAGCGCGCCCGTGCCGACGGCCAGCGCGCCCAGCAGCAGCACCAGGGCCAGCGTGATGTTGGGGATGATCTCCAGGAAGGAGAAGAAGCGCGCCGACAGCCGCACCTTGTCCATCGAGGTGCCGTACACCTTGAGCGCGGCGTCGTCGTAGCGGTCGTAGACGTGGTGGCGGCGGCCGAACGCCTTGATCGTACGGATGCCGATCGCCGACTCCTCGACGAGCGTGGCGAGGTCGCCCTGCTCGTCCTGGACCTGGCGGGAGACCTTGATGTAGCGCTTCTCGAAGCGCAGCGAGGTCCAGATGATCGGCACGGCGGAGGCCAGCACCAGCAGCCCGAGCGGCCAGTACTTGTTGAGCAGCAGCACGGTGACCGTGATGAGCTGCAGGATGTTCATGACCAGGAAGAGCATGCCGAAGCCGAGGAAGCGACGGATGGTCGACAGGTCGGTGGTGGCGCGTGACAGCAACTGGCCCGACTGCCAGTCGCCGTGGAAGCCCATGGGCAGGCGCTGCAGGTGGGCGTAGAGGTCGTTGCGGATGGCCGTCTCGAGGCCGAGGACCGGCTTGACCTGGGCCCAGCGCCTCAGGAAGATCAGCAGCGCTTCGAGCGCGCCGACGCCGGCCGCGAGGAGCCCGAGAGGCAGCAGCGCGCCGGTGTCGCCGTGGGCGACGGGGCCGTCGATGACCCGTTCGATGACGAGCGGGAGCGAGATGGCGGCGCCGATGCCGACGATCGCCATCAGCCAGATGAGGCTCAACCGGAGGACGTACGGGCGGAGGTACGACTTCATCCGCCACAGGGAGTTGGAGGACAGCAGGGGACGGCGAGGTATGTGCGTATCGGGAGGCATCCCCACCAGATTAGTACGGCGAAGCAACCGTTTTTCAGTGGCCTGATGGTGGGTTTCCCGTAGATGACGTGGGGAAATGCGGGATTTGGCCCACTTTCGACAGGCCGTTACCGTCGATGTGATCCACACGACCACAGAGGGCATGACCGACTCCCGACCTGAGGGGACACATGATCGACTCTTTCGAGCTGCCGTATCTGCGCCGCTGCGTCGAGCTGGCCGCGCGGGCGCTCGATCTGGGCGACGAGCCGTTCGGCTCGGTGCTGGTCGCGGGCGACGGCACCGAGCTCGCCGAGGACCACAACAGGGTGGCCTCCGGCGACCGCACGCGGCACCCGGAGTTCGCGCTCGCCCGCTGGGCGGCCGGGCACCTGTCGCCCGAGGAACGGGCCGCGGCCACCGTCTACACCTCAGGCGAGCACTGCCCGATGTGCGCCGCCGCGCATGCCTGGGTGGGGCTGGGCCGGATCGTGTACGCCGCCTCCTCCGCCCAGCTGAGCGGGTGGCTGGCCGAGTTCGGCGTGCCCGCGCCGCCCGTACGGCCGCTGCCCGTGCACGAGGTGGCGCCGGGGGTGATCGTGGAGGGGCCGGCGCCGGAACTCACCGCGGAGATCCGCGAACTGCACCGCCGGCACCACCGAGCCGCCTGAGCGCCGCCTCGTGCACCGCCTGGGCGCCGCCTGAGCACGGCAAGGCCCCGCCCGGACGCTCGTCCCGGCGGGGCCGGCCTTACCACTTCAGCGCACGTTCTGCGACGTCAGGTACGACTGCCACCACGGCGGCTTGGCGGTGGAAAGGGGATCTGAGCAGTTACACGAGCCACACCCCGCGAACATGGGTCCTCCTCGACTGGGGACGGGTCGAACCCGTCGCTACCTGCCACTCAGTCTGACCGCCAGGGCGTGGCCCGGATAGCCGCCTCAGATCTACAGCACCGTGGCGAAACCGCAACGTGGTCACCGGACGGCCGAACTCACGCTGAGGCTAAAGGACCGTCATCTTCGCGGAGAGCTTTGACCGGCCGTACGCCCGGAGCCCTGGCGGAGGGGATGACCTCGCAGGACGCGTCCTAAGCTGTGATTCATGGCTACATGTGAGCATCTTTCCCGACCCGGCGACGTCGACGCGCTGACGCCGGACGGCTGCGAGGAGTGCCTGGCCTCCGGCGGCCGGTGGGTGCACCTGCGGCGCTGCCTCGAATGCGGGCACGTCGGGTGCTGCGACTCCTCGCCCGGCAAGCACGCCACCCAGCACTTCCACTCCAGCGGCCACCCGGTGATCCAGTCGTACGAACCCGGCGAGGAATGGCGCTGGTGCTTCGTGGACAACCAGATGGCCTGACGCGCCGCCGTCAGTCGCGGTTGAGCAGCGCCTCCTCGAAGTCGAGCTCCGCCATCACGGTGCGGAGCACCTCGTCGTCGAGGCGGCGCTCGTCGCGCAACCGGACGAACACCCGGCGTTCGGCGTGCAGCATCTCGCGGCGCAGCCGCCGGTAGAGCGCGCTCGGGGTCTCGGCGCCGTCCTGCCCGGTGCCGCCCCCCAGCCGCTCCCACGCGCTCAGCGAACGCCGCCACGACTTCTCCCGCAGGTTGCTGATCACCTCGGCCCGGATCTCGTCGGGCTCCCCGTCCTTCTCGATCAGTCGTTCGAGCTCGGCCACGCCGGCGTCGAGCGCCGCCTGCTGCGCCGCCGCCTCGGCCAGGCGGTCCTCGTACTGCTGCTGCCGCCCTGACACGCCGAGCCGCTTGATCAGCGTCGGGAACGTGGTGCCCTGGATGAGCAGGGTGCCGATCACGGTGGTGAACGTCAGGAACAGCAGCAGCGCCCGGTCGCGCGCGGGCACCTCGGGCGGGATGGCGAACGCCGCCGCCAGCGACACCACGCCGCGCATGCCGGCCCACGAGAGGATCAGCCGCTGCGCCACCGTCGGCCTGGCCGTGGCCTGGCCGAGCAACTTGATGGGGTACGTCAGCACGAACACCCACACGAACCTGCTGAGGATGACCACGCCCAGCACCGCGGCGGCGTAGCCCGCGACCTCCCAGACGCCGTAGCTGCCCATGATGCCCTCGGTCACGGTGACGACCTGCAGCCCGATCAGCGCGAAGACGACCGCCTCGAGGAGGAACGCGGTGACCCTCCACACCGCGGCGGACTGCAGGCGGGTGCCGAACCCCTGCAGGTGCATGCGGTTGCCCAGATGGAGACCGATGATCACGACCGCGATGACGCCCGAGGCGTGCACCGACTCGGCGGCGAGGTAGGCGGCGAACGGGATCAGCAGCATCAGCGTGTTCTCGACCAGCGAGTCGCGCGTGTACCGGAACAGCCACGCGGACGCCAGGGCCAGCGCCACCCCGATCGCCACGCCGCCCACCGCGGCGAGCAGGAACTCCCCCAGCCCCTGCCACATGCTGACGGCTCCGCCCAGGGCCGCCCCGATCGCCACCCGGTAGAGCGTCAGCGCGGTGGCGTCGTTGAACAGGCTCTCACCGATGAGGACGGTCAGCGCCTTGCGCGGCAGCCCCAGCCGGCGACCGACCGCGACGGCCGCCACCGCGTCGGGCGGCGCGACGATGGCGCCCAGGGCGAACGCCAGCGCGAGCGGCAGGTCGGGCAGCATCAGGTGGACGACCATGCCGACGGCGGCCGCGGTGAACAGCACCAGCCCGACCGACAGCAGGCCGATGGTGCGTTGCGCGTCGCGCAGGCGCAGGTAGGAGCTGTCGAGCGCGGCGGAGTAGAGCAGCGGCGGCAGGAACACGTACAGCACGAGCTCCGGCTCCAGCGGCACGGCCGGCACGAACGGCGAGACCAGCAGGCCGACGGCCACCAGCACCAGCGGCACCGGCCAGCCCCTGCGCCGCGCCACGGCGGCGACGCCGATCGCCCCCGCGGCCACCACCAGCAACTGCAGGCCCATGACGGACTCCACCCGGCTGCCCCCTCCCCCACGATCGTCAGGTCGATCGCGTGGCGCGCCCGGCGTCGGCGTCACCCTCGATCGTCCCGCCCGCGAGAGTACCTGCCACGCCGGAGGGCGCGGTAAAGCGGCGGCCCCGGGAGCGCGTCAGCGGCGTCCCGTCACCACTCCCTGCGGTCGCCGCGCTCCTGGTGGTCGGACTGTTCGGGACGCAGGCGCTCGCCCGTGGAGAACATGGGGTCCCCGACGTAGGGGCGGGACATGTTGGGGTCGCCCTGCTGCGGGTACTGCTCCTGCCGGCCGAGGGCGAGCAGCGGGTCGACCGGGTTCGGCTGCCCCGCCTGGGGATTGCTCTGGCCCTGGTAGGACGCGTACTCGTCGTGGGCCGGCTGCTGCCGCCGCTGCGGCATCGGACGCGGGCGGCCCGCCCCCGGGATGCCGTGCATGGGCGTGCCGAGACCCGCCGCGCCGGCCTGCTCCTGCTGGTACGACTCCGACGGCCGCCCCCCGTAGGGGTCGGACGGGTACGGGTCGGACGGGTAGGTCTCGGGACGTGCCCGGGTCGGCTGGTAGGAGTCGGCCTGCGAGGGGAAGCCGCGCGGGTCGGTGCTCAGCGGCGAGGAACGGCGTTGCTCGCCGGGCAGTTGGTAGACGGGTTCGTTCTCGACGTACTGCGGGCCGGTGAACGGCTCGGGCTGGCTCTGCTGGGTGTACTGGGGGCCGCTGAGCGGATCGGCGGTGTACTGCGGACCGCCGAGCGGGTCGGCCGTGTACTGCTGCGGGCCGCTGAGCGGGTCGGCGGTGTACTGCGGTCCGCTGAAGGGGTCGCCGGTGTAGGCCGGCTGCGGGCCGGTCTGCTCGACGTACCGCGGCTGTGCCGGGGGTTGTGCCGGTTCGGCGTACTGTGCGGCGGGCTGCTCACCGTACTGCTGGCCGCCGTACTGCTGCTGCTCGCCGTACTGCTGCTGCTCGCCGTACTGCTGCTGCTCGCCGTACTGCTGCTGCTCGCTGTACTGCTGCTGTTGCTCGACGTACTGGGGGCCGGTGAAGGGGCGCTGGTCGCCGTACGCGGGGGTGGTGTCCCGCGGCGCGGCCGGCTCGCTGTAGGAGGCGACGAGCTTGTCCTGCGGCGGGTTGCCCCTGGCGACGAGCACGTCGCTCGGCGCCAGGGAGGGCACGGGCCGCTCCTCCTGCGGGGGCTGCTGCTGCATCAGCTGCTGGACGTGCTCGGGCGGCCGGTGGTAGGTGCCCGTGCCGGGGATGGCCTCGGTGACCGGGTCGTGGGCCGGCACGGCGGGCTGTTCGCCCGTGGCCTCGGCGTAGCCGTCGTCAAGGGTGTCGAGCAGCCGGCCGACGTCCTCCATCGGCATGCGGAAGCTCGCTGTGCACATCTCTCCGCGCCACAGACTGAGGACCAGAGTCCCCTCGTGCCAGGTGACCCGGAGACACCGCTCCTGACCTCGGGCATCGAAGAAGACTTCGCCGAACGACGGCAACGGGACAACTTCCGACATGGCAGACATACTGCTTTAACCAGCCTTTATTCGTCCACTCAACCTCTGAAAACCCTACTGAACCGGCCCACCCCATCTACGCCGAGAGCCTCCCTCGTCACACGCCGTGAGATTCGCCCGGACAGCTGGAGTCCTGATCGCCCAGTGTGCCACGCCGCCCGGCGGCACAGTTCGCGAACGCCGGGATGCGTCCGGCCGATCACACCCTGTTCGGCGCGGCGGCCCCGGAATGCGGGTAGCGTTTACTGCCGTGCCCGACTCCCATCTCCCGCCAGTCGACGAACTGCTCAGCATCGCGGTCACCGCTCTCGGAGGGAGCGAACGCCAGGGTCAGGTGACCATGGTCAAGGCCGTGCAGACGGCCATCGACAGCGGCGAGCATCTGGCCGTCCAGGCCGGCACGGGCACCGGCAAGTCACTGGCCTACCTGGTGCCGGCGGTCCGGCACGCCATCGACGACGACAGCCCCGTCGTGATCTCGACGGCGACCATCGCGCTGCAGCGCCAACTCGTCGACCGCGACCTGCCCCGCCTCGCCGAGGCGCTGGGCGACAAGCTGCCGCACCCCCCGACGTACGCGATCCTCAAGGGCCGCCGCAACTACCTGTGCCGCTACAAGGCGACGGCCGGCTGGCCCGAGGACGACGAGCAGGACCAGCTGTTCGACCCGCGCGAGGTGAGCGCGACCGGCCGCATGGTGCAGCGCATCCAGGAGTGGGCCGACGAGACCGAGACCGGCGACCGCGACGAGCTGGTACCGGGCGTGAGCGAGCAGGCCTGGCGGCAGTTCTCGGTGAGCGCCCAGGAGTGCCTCGGGGCCTCGCGCTGCCCGAGCGGCGCCGAGTGCTTCGCCGAGCTGGCCAGGGCGCGGGCCGGCGAGTCCGACGTGGTGGTCACCAACCACGCGCTGCTGGCCATCGACGCCATGGGCGACATGCCCGTACTGCCGGAGCACGACGTCGTCGTGGTCGACGAGGCGCACGAGCTGGTCGACCGGGTGACGTCCGTGGTGACCTCCGAGCTGTCGGAGGCGTCGGTGACGCTGGCCGTCCGCCGCGTCGGCCGGCTGATCGACCAGCCCATCGCCGACCAGCTGCTCGAGGCCGGCGAAGACCTCAAGGCGCTCCTCGCGGCGGCGCCGCCCGGCCGCATCGACGAGCTGCCGCAGGTGCTCGGGCTGACCCTCCAGCTCGTCCGCGACACGGCCTGGCGCTGCATCACCGCCCTGGGCCCGCGCAACGCCGACAAGGACGACCCCGACAAGGCCGGGCAGCGCAAGGCCGCGTTCACGGCGCTCGACGACGTGCACGACACCGCGGTGCGCATGCTCGAGGCGTACGGGCACGCCACCGAGGCCGACCGCGCCGAGGTGGTCTGGCTCGACGGCGGCACCGACCGGCGCCCGCCCGCGCTGCGGGTGGCGCCGCTCAGCGTGAGCGGCATGCTGCGCGACAAGCTGTTCGGCGAGCGCACGGTGGTCCTCACCTCGGCCACGCTGGCGCTCGGGGGCACGTTCGACGCGCTCGCGGCGCAGTGGGGGCTCGGCGACGGCAAGGGCTGGCAGGGCATCGACGTCGGCTCGCCGTTCGACCACCCCCGCTCCGGCATCCTGTACGTCGCCAAGCACCTCCCCCAGCCGGGCCGCGACGGGCTGCCCGAGCAGTACCTCGACGAGATCGCCGAGCTGATCGAGGCCGCCGGCGGGCGCACGCTCGGGCTGTTCTCCTCCATGCGCGCGGCCAAGGCGGCCACCGAGGCGCTGCGCGACCGGCTCGACGTGCCGCTGCTGTGCCAGGGCGACGACTCCACCATGCTGCTGGTCAAGCAGTTCGCTGAAGACGAGCCGACGTGCCTGTTCGGGACGCTGTCGCTGTGGCAGGGCGTCGACGTGCCGGGGCCGTCGCTGCGCCTGGTGATCATCGACCGGGTGCCGTTCCCCCGGCCCGACGACCCGCTCACCTCGGCCCGCCAGCGGCATGTCGCGGCGCGGGGCGGCAACGGGTTCATGGCGGTGGCGGCCAACCACGCCGCGCTGCTGCTCGCCCAGGGCGTCGGCCGGCTGCTGCGGGCCCAGGACGACAAGGGCGTGATCGCCGTCCTCGATCCGCGGCTCGTCACGGCCCGCTACAGCGGGTTCCTGATGGGCTCGCTGCCGCCGTTCTGGCGCACCACCGACCCGGCGGTGCCGAGGGCGGCGCTGCAGCGCCTGACGGCCGAGACCGGCTGAGCGCGCCCGGAGCGGCCGGTCAGGCCCAGGGCGCGAGGTCGGGACGCTTGGGGGTGCGGCCGTCACCGGAGGAGACTCCGCGCAGGCGGCGCGAGACCCAGGGCACGAGGTATTCGCGGATCCACTGGGCGTCCTCGCGGCGGCGGGCCCGCGGGTCGACCACCCGGTCGGGCCAGTCCTTGCGCCACTCCTCGAACGGCACGCCCAGCACGTCGAGCACCCGGGCGGCCACGAGCCGGTGACCGTCCTCGTTCATGTGCAGCCGGTCGGGGCTCCAGGCCCGCCAGTCGCGCAGGCCCTGCATCGACCACTGGTCGACGATGCGGCAGCCGTACAGGTCGGCGATGGACCGCACGTGCAGGTAGTAGACGGCGAACCGGCCGCGCAGCCGCCGCATGAGCGGCGTGTCGCGCGGGTCGACCCCCGTGAACAGCAGCACGTCGGCGCCCGCGGACCGCAGGTCGCGGACGGCGCTCGCGAGCTTCTTGGCCATCACGTCGGGATCGCTGCCGGGCCGGAGCAGGTCGTTGCCCCCCGCGCACAGGCTGACGAGGTCGGGGGCCATCTCGACGGCCACCGGCACCTGCTCGGCCACGATCTGGTCGAGCAGCTTGCCGCGCACGGCGAGGTTGGCGTAACGGAGAGCGGGCTCGTCGAGGGAGAGCCGTTCGGCCACCCGGTCGGCCCAGCCACGGTAGTGGCCGCCCTGACCGGGATCGTTCAGCCCTTCTGTGAAACTGTCACCGAGGGCGACGAAGGACTTGTAGTGCCTCATGGGGTGGTGTTCATCTCCGGGATAGGGGGCGGCGCAGGGACGTACGACTGTAGTGCCAAGCCCGCGCGAACGCCTGCCGCCACCCCGGCCGGGACGCAGGATTTTCCCCCGCCACGGCCGGGACGGTCACGCCGAGATCTCCTTGTACGCCGCCTCCAGCAGCTCTTCCGCGGGCCCTTCGAGACGGCCAGGACGGGCGAGGCCGTCGAGGACCACGAACCGCTGCTTGGCGCCGCGGTTCTTCTTGTCGAGACGCATGTGCTCGCGCAGCCGCGGCCAGGCGTCGGCGCGGTAGGAGACGGGCAGGCCCACGGCGGTGAGGATCGCACGCGTGCGCTCGACCAGGTCGGCGCGGCCGGACAGCCGCGACAGCTCGGCGGCGTAGACCATGCCGATGGCCACGGCCTCACCGTGCCGGATGCCGTAGTGCTCCTCGCGTTCGATCGCGTGGGCGAGCGTGTGGCCGTAGTTGAGGATCTCGCGCAGGCCCGCCTCGCGCAGGTCGGCGCCCACGACGTCGGCCTTGACGCGGACCTTGCGTTCGATCAGCTCGCGCGTGTGGGGGCCGTCGGGACGGGTGGCGGCCTCGGGGTCGGCCTCGACGAGCGCGAGGATCTCTGGGTCGGCGATGAAGCCACCCTTGATGATCTCGGCGAGCCCGGCGACGTAGTCGGCCTTCGGCAGGCCGGCGAGCGTGGACAGCTCGCACAGCACCCCCGCGGGCGGCAGGAACGTGCCCACGAGGTTCTTGCCCTCGGGGGTGTCGATGCCGTTCTTGCCGCCGACCGCCGCGTCGACCATGGCCAGCAGCGTCGTGGGCACGAGCACGACCTGCACGCCGCGCAGCCACGTGGCGGCCACGAACCCCGCGAGGTCGGTGGTCGCGCCGCCGCCCACGCCGACCACCGCGTCGGAGCGGGTGACGCCGTGGCGGCCGAGCGCCGACCACAGCTCGGCCGCGACCTCGACGGTCTTGGCCTGCTCGCCGTCGGGCACCGGCAGCTCGGCCACCTGGTAGCCGGCCGCCGACAGCGCCGCGCACACCGGCTCGGAGACCTGCGGCAGCGTCCGCGGGCAGATGACCGCGACCGTGCGCACGCCGGGCCTCAGCAGCGTGGGCAGCTCTCCGAGCACGCCGCCGCCGACCACGACGTCGTACGGGCTGTCGCCGCCCACGGTGATGCGGGTCGCGGTCATGCGGGCAGCCCCTTCACGATCTCGTCGGCGAGCTCGTCGGGGGTGCGCTTGTCGGTCACGACCGTCTGGGACGCGAGCCGCTCGTAGACCGGGCGGCGCTCCTCCATGAGCTTCTTCAGCTGGCTGCGCGGGTTGAGCACGAGCAGCGGCCGCGCCGCGGCCAGGCCGACCCGCTGCACGGCGTCGGACAGGCCCACCGACAGATAGACGACGTGGTGGCCGGCGAGCAGCTGCTGCGTGCGCTCGTCGAGCACCGCGCCGCCGCCCAGCGACAGGACGCCGTCGTGCTCGGCGAGCGCGCGGCGTACGGCCTCGTGCTCGAGCTCGCGGAAGCGGGCCTCGCCGTCCTCGACGAAGATGTCGGAGACGGGCTTGCCGGCCACGGTCTCCACGTCGGCGTCGGTGTCGCGGAACACCACGCCGAGCCGCTCGGCGAGCATCCGCCCGAGCGTGGTCTTGCCCGAGCCGGGAGGACCGATCAGGACGGCCTTGGTCATGGGTGGCTCACCGCTCCTCTTTACTTGATCACCATGGACGAGAGGTAGCCGGCCAGGTTGCGGGCGACCTCCTCGACGGAGTCGCCGCCGAACTTCTCGAGCGCCGCGTCGGCCAGCACGAGCGCGACCATCGCCTCGGCCACGATGCCCGCCGCGGGGACGGCGCACACGTCGGAGCGCTCGTGGTGGGCCTTGGCGGCCTCGCCGGTCTTCACGTCGATCGTGGCCAGCGCCCTCGGCACCGTCGAGATCGGCTTCATCGCGGCGCTGACCCGCAGGATCTCGCCGTTGGTCATGCCGCCCTCGACACCGCCCGCGCGGTTGGTGACGCGGCGCACGCCGTCCTCGGTCGTGTACTCGATCTCGTCGTGGGCGCGCGATCCTGGCCGCCGCGCGGTCTCGAAGCCGTCGCCGACCGCGACGCCCTTGATGGCCTGGATGCCCATGAGGGCCGCGGCGAGCCGGGAGTCGAGCCTGCGGTCCCAGTGGGTGTAGCTGCCGAGGCCGGGCGGCAGGCCGTAGGCGAGCACCTCGACGACGCCGCCGAGCGTGTCGCCGTCCTTGTGGGCCTTGTCGATCACCTCGACCATGGCGGCGCTGCCCTCCTGGTCGGCGCAGCGGACCGGGTCGGCGTCGACGCGGGCCAGGTCGCCCGGGCCGGGCAGCGCCTCGGACGGGGTGCGGGCGCCGCCGATCTCGGTGACGTGGCTGACGATGTCGACGCCGAGCGCCTGCTTGAGGAAGCGCCGCGCGACCTCGCCGAGCGCGACCCTGGCGGCCGTCTCGCGGGCGCTGGCCCGGTCGAGGACGTTGCGGGCGTCGTCGAGGCCGTACTTCTGCATGCCCGCCAGGTCGGCGTGGCCGGGGCGGGGACGGGACCTCGGCGCGTTGCGGGCCAGGCCCTCGAGCTCGGCCGGGTCGACCGGGTCGGCCGCCATGACCTTCTCCCACTTCGGCCACTCGGTGTTGCCGACGCGGACGGCCACCGGGCTGCCCATCGTGCGGCCGTGGCGGACGCCGCCCACGATCGTGACCTCGTCCTGCTCGAACTTCATCCGCGCGCCGCGGCCGTAGCCGAGCCTGCGGCGGCGCAGGGCCTCGTCGATGGCGGCCGTGGTCACCTCGACCCCGGCCGGCAGGCCCTCCAGGATGGCGACGAGTTCGGGCCCGTGGGACTCTCCGGCGGTCAACCAGCGCAACATGCGTACAAGTCTTCCACGTGCCACCGAGTGAGCCGTCCCAGGTCACCAGACGAGACACAGTGTCGCGAACGCGCCCAGCAGCATGAAGGGGCCGAACGGGAACTGCGTGTGCCTGCCGCCGCGGCCGGTCAGCAGCAGCGACAGGCCGTAGAGCGCGCCGGACAGCTGCCCGAGGAAGGCCGCCAGCACCAGGGCCTGCCAGCCGAGCGCGCCCGTGGCCAGCCCTATGAGACCGGCCAGCTTGACGTCGCCGAGGCCCAGCGCGTGGGGGCGGGCGAGCCACAGCAGTCCGTACGCGGCGGCGAGTGCCGCGCCGCCCGCCAGCGCGCGCGGCAGCTCCCCCGTGGGCGCGAGCGCGAGCCCCACGACAGGATAGGCGGGCAGCGTGATCGCGTCCGGCAGCGTGTACGTGCGCGAGTCGACGACCGCGAGGGCCACGCCGATCACGGCGAAGGGCACGTACGGGGGCCCGGCCCGCCAGGCGACCAGCGCGGTCACGGCGACGGTCGCGAGTTCCGGCGACCATGCGGGCGGCGAGCCCGCGACGTCGTCGTAGGAGGCGGCGAGCGCCCTGATCCGGTCACCGCAGACGAGGCCGAGCAGCGCCATGAGTCCGACCACGCCCAGACCCTAGACCGGGACGGCACTCCCGTACCCGAGAAATGCGGTTTCGCTGTGGTCAGCGCGCGACGGACAGGGCCAGGGGGACGGGGCCGAGCGCCCGGATCAGCGGGCGCACCAGCAGGACGAACGCCTCAGGCACCCGGGCCGACGCGATCCCGCCCAGGTCGATCACCTGGTGCGACGGCCACCCGAGATCGCCGAGCAGGCCCGCCACCGTCCGCTTGGCGGCGGGATCGTCGCCGGACAGGAACGCGACCGGGGGCACGGACAGGCTCTGCGGCGCGGCCATCAGCGAGGCGGGACCCATGGTGTTCAACGTCTTGACCACCCGGGTGCGCGGCATGGCCCTTTGGATCTCCTCGGCGAGGCTGGTGTCCGGGTGGAGCAGCCTCGCGGCCAGGCCGTCCGGGCCCTGCTCGACCGCGTTGGCGGTGTCGATCAGGACCTTCCCCTCGAGTTCGCGGCGCAGCGAGGTGAGCAGGGCGAGCGAGTGCTCACCCGGAGTGGCGTTCACCACGACGTCCGCCGATCGGGCCGCGTCGGCGGTGTCCGTCAGGCGGGCCCCCGCGTCCGCGATCCAGCGCAGGGACGTACGGGCCTGGGCGTGGCGCGAACCGATGATGAGGGTGTGTCCGGCCTTGCGGAGCCCACCGGTGAGGGCCCGGGCCACGTTGCCGGTCCCGAGGATGCCTATGGTCGTCATGCTGACTGCGTCTCCTGGTCGAAGGTTCGCCTCCGACGCTAGGGACCGTTCGGCCGGCCAGGAAGTACGCACGTGCAGGTGCCTTAGGTACGCGGAGGAACGTCATGCCGACCCGGACCAGCGCGCAGCGGCGGGAGACCGCCCGCGACGCCCACAGGGCCGCCGTCTCCCTCTGTCCCACGAACCGGGTCCTGGACCGGCTGGGCGAGAGATGGGTGGGCCTCGTACTCAAGGAGCTCGAAGCGGGTCCCCTGCGGCACAGCGACCTCGCGCGGGCGCTGGCGGGGGCGAGCCAGAAGATGCTCACCCACACGCTGCGCGAACTGGAGCGGGACGGTTTGGTGCGCAGGACGGTGACGGCGTCGGTGCCCGTGCGCGTCGACTACGCCCTCACCCCGCTCGGGGAGAGCCTGCTGCCGGTCGTGCACGCGGTGACGCGCTGGGCCCAGGAGCACGTCCAGGAGATCGACGCGGCTCGGCAGGCGTACGACGCGGAGAACTGACCGCGGGGTCTAGCGGCGGCCGAACCAGCGGCGGCGGCGGGGGGCGGGTTCGACCCTCGCGACGGTGACGCCGCCGAGCTCGGTGACGGTGCCGGACTCGACGGCGGCGAGCGCCTCCAGGACGGCGCCCTCGATCACGAACTGCACCGGGCCCGCCACGTCGACCACGACCGCGGCGGCCCCCTCATGGACGGCGGCCTGGCAGACCTGCAGCGTGGTGGCCTGGATCGGGCGGGCGTCGGGACGCCAGGCGGACAGCGACCCGGTGCCGGTGAACGCGAGCACCGCCTGCCTGCCGTCCTGGCCGACGAGCTTGGGCAGCGCCATCTCGCTCTCCTTCTCCTGCCGCAGCCCGTGGGCGCCGACCTCGGACTCGGTCAGCAGGGCGACGACGGGGACGAGCAGGCGGGCGCCGCTCAGGGCGTTGAGTACCTCGGCGGCGTCGCCCGCACCGGAGTGGTAGGCGGCCAGCGCGGCGGCCACCGCCGGCGCGGCGGAGCCGTCGTCGTCGGGGTCGAGAGGTTGCGGGATGCTCGGCACAACCCCGCAGACTACCCGCGCCCGCCGCCGCCACGGAAAAGACGCCACGGGCCGCGACCGCCCTGCTGGAGGCTCTCAGCTCAGGTCGGAGATGGCGGCCACGGGGCCGCCGCCCGACGGGCCCTGGTGGACGGCGGCGACCGAGACGAAGACCGCCGGGTCGCCCGTGACGGACGCCGCCACGCCGCCCACCGCGGCCTTGATCTGCCGGTGCCAGTGCACGTCGGAGTCGTCCAGCATGATGTTGCGCCGTCCGCGTACCCGCCCCGACGGGTCGGCCTCGCACTTCATGAAGACGTTCACCAGCCGCCCGCCGAGGTCAGACGGGTGGGGCCGATCGGGCAGCGGCATGCCGGAGTCGCGGATGGCCTCCCAGATGCCGTCGGCGTCGAGGGCGTCCTTCATGACGCTGTGGCCGATGCGGTAGCGGCCGCCGATGCCGCGTACGTTGCCCACCAGCACGATCTGCGCCCGGTCGAGCTCCACCCCCGACGAGCAGGAGGCGACGGACGAGTACAGCGACAGGTCCTTGTGGATCTGGTCCTCGCGGGGCATCTCGATCTCGCCGAGCGCCACGGCGATGCCGAGGGCGGTGGTGGAGTTGGACAGGTCCATCGAGGGCCCGGTCTCCTCGATGGCGGTGTCGCGGCCGCGGCTCCTCGCGTCGGTGATGGTGGCCAGGGTGAGCAGCGGCGTCTTGGTCTGGACGTAGTGCACGTCGCGCGGGTCGTCGATGCCGGCGACCTTCATGGCCTCGCGCACCCCGGCGGCGACCTTCTCCACCATGGCGGGCCTGCCGATGTCCTCGGGCAGGATGATCTCGCTCATGGCGACGCCGACCGACAGGCGCGGCTCGTCGGTGACGGGGGCGTCGGCGGTGGTGGCGAAGACGGTGGCGTGCGGGCTGAGGATGCCGTCGGTGCCGCCCGACCACACCAGCGGCACGCTCTCGGGGGCCGGGTGCCCGTGCGCGGAGAGCACCTCGCGGAAGGCCCGGTCGGCGAGGATGCGCGTGTAGTCGTTCACGCCGCCGTTGCCCTCGGTCTTGCCGATGACGGCCAGCACCCGTTCGGCTTCGATCACGCCGTCGGCGATGAGCCGCGACAGGCCGGAGGCGTCGGTGACGCTCTCGATGGGCACCTTGCGCACTTCGATCGGGTCCGGCATGCCACGCCCCTTCGGTTCTCATCGGTCGCCCGCCTCGGCCGGCCGGGTCGCTGGCGACGCTAACCCAGCGGGCGGGCGGTGTTCATGGTCAATGTGTGCCCATGAAGAGCGCCGATGATGTCAACCCGAGCCGAGCGCGGGCGGCGTAGAGTCACCGTTGTGATCAGGAAAGCGCACGTCAACGGCGTCACGCTCGTCTACCGCGAGGAGGGCGACCCCTCCGCTCCCCCGCTTCTCCTCGTCCACGGGCGCACCGCCGACCACAACGACTGGAACGGCATCACCCAGCACTTCGCGCGGCGGCATCACGTGATCGTTCCCGACCTGCGCGGGCACGGCGGCAGCGACCACCCGGGGACGTACGCGCTGCCGGACATGGCCGCCGACCTCGTCGCGCTGCTCGACCACGTGGGCGCGGCGCGGGCCACGGTCATCGGGCACTCGCTGGGCGGGGTGGTGTCCTGCCTGCTGGCGAGCGGCAGTCCCGGCCGGGTGGATCGGCTCGTGCTGGAGGACGTGCCGACGCTGCCGCTGCGCGACCGCGACCCCATCGTGGAGGACGGCTCCACGGGGTTCGACTGGCGGATGATGCACGAGACCGAGCGGCAGTTCCTCGACCCCGACCCCCGGTGGCGGCAGGCGCTCACGGCGATCACGGCTCCCACGCTGGTGCTGTCGGGCGGGGCGGCGAGCCCGTTCCACGCCGACGAGACGGCCGCGCTGATCCCGGGGGCGAAGCTGGTCACCATCGAGGCGGGGCACCTGATCCACGTCGGGGCGCGGGCCGGGTTCCTGCGGGCGGTGGACTCCTTCCTCGCAGGCTGAGGCCCTGTGTCGGCCCTGTGTCGGCCCTGTGTCGGCTCTGCAGGCGGGGGTAGGCCAGGTGTCATGCACGGTCACCAGCGGCTGAACAGGCTGCGGATGATGGCGCCCTCCATCTTCCAGTGCGCTGTCGGGGCCGGTCTCGCCTGGCTGGTGGCCAAGGACGTGATCGGGCATCCGAGGCCGTTCTTCGCGCCCGTCGCGGTGGTGGTCGCCGTCGGCGTGGGTTTCGGGCAGCGGCTGCGGCGGGTGGCGGAGATGGTCGTCGGCGTCAGCCTCGGCGTGGGCGTGGGCGACCTGCTCGTGGCCTGGATCGGCACCGGTTCCTGGCAGATCACGCTGGTGGTCGCGCTGGCCATGGCGGTGGCGGTGTTCCTGGACCGTGGCTCGGTGATCGCGCTGCAGGCGGCGTCCTCGGCGGTGCTGGTCGCCACCCTGCTGCCGCCGAGCGGCCTCGGCGGCCTCGACCGGATGGTGGACGCCCTGGTCGGCGGTCTGCTCGGGCTCGCCGCTGTGTCGCTGCTGCCGGCGAGCCCGGCGCGGCTGATCACGCGGCACGCGACGGCGTTGTTCGGCGCGCTGGCGTCGACGCTGCGCGCGACGGCCGACGCGATCGATCAGTCGGACTCGGCGCTGGCCGCGACGGCGCTGGAGTCGGCGCGGACGACCCAGGAGCACGTGGAGGAGTTCCGGCAGGCGCTCGACACCGGCCGGGAGATCTCCCTCATCTCCCCCGTGCACCGGCGCTACCGCTGCCATCTCGAAGGGTACGAGAAGGCGGCCGTCCCTCTCGACCACGCCCTGCGCAACGTACGGGTGCTGGCGAGGCGGGCGATGGTGGCGCTCGACGGCGGCAGTCAGCTGCCGCCGTGGCTGCCGGGGGCGCTGCGGGAGCTGGCCGACGCGGCGATGCTGCTGTGCGACGAGCTGGCCCAGGGCGGCTCGCCGCGCAAGGCGTGCATGGCCGTGCTCACGGTCGCCTCCCGGCAGGGAAGCGAGCGGTGGGGGTTCTCCGCGGACGTGATGATCGCGCAGCTCCGGTCGATCATCGTGGACCTGCTGGAGGCCACGGGCACCGGGCGCGGGGAGGCGCTGTCGGCACTGCCGCCGCTGGACGCGCCGCACCGGCCCGGACGCTCCTGACGGTTTTGTACCGAGCCCCGAGTCAACACCGGAGTCAGTCAGGGAGCACGAAAGGGAATCCCTGGGGCAAACGTGACCCCAATGTCATATAGATCCGCCATCGTGGACTCGTGCGAACCACGGTCAGCGATCTTGTCAAGGAACGAATGGGCACGTTCGGCCTTGTCGCCCCCTCCATCGCTCAGTGCGCGGTCGGCTCGGCCATCGCCTGGATCATCGCGATCGAGCTGCTGGGCCATCCGCGACCGTTCTTCGCGCCGATCTCCGTGCTGATCTGCGTCGGCATGGGGCTCGGGCAGCGGCTGCGACGCGTGGTCGACCTGGTGGTCGGCGTCAGCGTGGGCGTGGGCGTGGGCGACCTGCTCGTCTCGTGGATCGGCTCAGGCCCGTTGCAGCTCGCCCTGGTGGTGGCCCTGGCCATGACCGTGGCGGTGCTGCTCAACAGCGGGGCGCTGTTCGTCGCGCAGGTGGGCTCGTCCGCGGTGCTGGTGGCCACCCTCGTCCCGGTCGACGGGGCGGGCGGATTCGACCGGATGGCCGACGCCCTGACGGGCGGCGTCGTCGGCGTGGCGGCGGTGGCGCTGCTGCCCGCGAGCCCGTTCTCGATCGCGGCCAAGCACCTGTCGGGCGTGCTGGACGCGATGTCCACGGTGCTGGAGCGGTCCGCGCAGGCCATCGAACGGCACGACATGGACCTGGCGGCGGACGCGCTGGAGGAGGCCAGGACGACGCAGGCGGCGGTGGAGGAGTTCGAGGCGGCGCTGGAGACCAGCAAGGAGATCACCCTGATCTCCCCGCTGCACTGGCACCGGCGGTCGCGGCTCGCGCGCTACGAGACGGCCGCCGTGCCCGTCGACCTCGCGCTGCGCAACGTACGGGTGCTGGCGAGGCGGACGCTGGCGTCGCTCGGCGAGTCGAGCCCACCTCCCGCCGCGCTGGCCGAGGCGATGCGCGAGGTGTCGGAGGCGGCGCTGCTGCTGCAGCTGGAGCTGAGCGCCGGGCGCGAGCCGACGCTCGCCCGGCAGGCGCTGCTGGCGGTGGCCGCCCGCGAACGCCCCCGCGACCTCGGCTTCTCGGCCCACGTCATCATCGCGCAGCTGCGCTCGGTGGTCGTCGACCTCCTCCAGGCGACCGGCATGGACAACAAGGAAGCAGCCGCGACCCTCACCCCATTGGACGACCCGGCCCACCACGACTGACCTCGGACCGAGGGCCCGGCCGGCGGTGACGCGCCCGCCACCGCCGGCCCGGCCAGGGCTCTCCGCCTGGTCACGGTCGCGCCGGGCGCCGGGTGACCCACGGGCGCCGCCAGGACGCCGGCCGGGCACGCCCACCGCGGACACGACCGGTGCGGCTCTCAGGGAGTGAGGACGGCGGCTGCGTTGCGGTACATGATTTCCGGGTCCTCGGACAGCCAGGACTTCACCTGGCGGCTCCAGGTGTCGGCGAGGACTTCGAGGCGGTGTGCCTCGAGGCCGTCGAGGGCGGCCGCGACGACCGCTTCCGGGGCGCTCTTGTCGCCGTCGTACCAGGCCATCATGTCGGTGTCGGCGGCGCCCAGGTGCAGGCCCGTCACCAGGGTCCGCTGTCCGGCGAGCTCCAGGCGGGCGTTGCTGGTCAGCGCCCACTCGGCGGCCTTCGCCGCGTGGTACGCGCCCGCGCCGTCGACGCCGAGCCACGAGACCGCGGACAGCACGTTGAGTATCGCGCCGTCGGCCAGCTGGGGCGCGAAGGCGCGGATCACGTTGAGGGTGCCGTAGAAGTGGGTGTCCATCTCGCGGCGGATCACGTCGAGGTCGCCGGTGACCAGGTTCGCCCCGGTCGAGATGCCCGCGTTGTTGATGACGATCTTCACGTCCGGCGCCGCGGCGGCCGCGGCGGCGACCGAGGCGGGGTCGGTGATGTCCAGGCGCAGCGGGACGGCGCCCGGCACGTCGACGAGCTCGGGGCGGCGGGCGGTCGCGTACACCTTGCCGGCGCCACGCTCGAGAAGGGACAGGACGAACTGCCGGCCCAGGCCCCGGTTGGCCCCGGTGACCAGCACATGTGCTCCGTTGATCTGCATGCGGCTACGCTAGGACCTGACGTTGACGTCAGAGGCAAGTGTTGTGATGGAGGTCACGATGCGGATAGGCGAGCTGGCGGCGAGGTCGGGCGTCAGCGTCCGGGCCCTGCGCTACTACGAGGAGCAGGGGCTGCTGGAGGCGTACCGGAGCGCTTCCGGGCAGCGCCGCTACCCCGAGGCGGCGGCCGACCGGGTCGGTCTCATCCAGACGCTGTACGCTGCCGGCCTGTCCAGCCGGACCATCGCCGAACTGCTGCCCTGCGTCGACGCCAAGGAGAGCACGCCCGAGTCGCGTGCCCGCCTCGCCGCCGAACGCGACCGCATCGACGCCCAGATCGCCGCGCTGACCCGCACCCGCGACCGGCTCGACGCGGTCATCGCGTCTTCCGTGCACCCGTCCAGCGGGTGCTCATACGTCACCGCGACAGGTGCTTGAGGCGGGTGACGGCCTCGTCGATGACCTCGTCCTTCTTGCAGAACGCGAAACGGACGTAGTGCCGGCCGCGCTCCGGCCGGTCGTAGAAGACCTGCGTCGGGATGGCGACCACGCCGGCCAGCGCGGGCAGGCCGCGGGTGAGCTCCAGCCCGTCGGTGAAGCCGAGCGGCCGGATGTCGGTCTGGACGAAGTACGTGCCCGAGGGCCGCAGCACCTCGAACCCGGCCGCCGACAGGCCCTCCATGAGCCGGTCGCGCTTGTCCTGCAGCCCCGCCGCCAGCGCCGACACCCAGTCGAGCTCGTGCCGCAGCCCGTGCGCGACGGCGAGCTGCCAGGGCGCGGACGCCGTGAAGGTGAGGAACTGCTTGACCGTCTGCACGGCCGTGACCAGGGCGGGCGGGGCGCACACCCAGCCGGTCTTCCAGCCGGTGACCGAGAACGTCTTGCCCGCCGAGGAGATCATCACGGTGCGCTCGCGCATACCGGGCAGGGTGGCGAGCGGTATGTGCTCGACGCCGTCGAAGGTGAGGTGCTCGTACACCTCGTCGGTGACGGCGATCAGCCCGCGCTCCTGGCACAGCTCCGCGATGACCGTCAGCTCGTCTCGGTTGAAGACGGTGCCGGTCGGGTTGTGCGGCGAGTTGACGAGGACGGCGCGGGTGCGCGGCGTGACGGCGGCGCGCAGCTCGTCGGGGTCGAACGTGAAGCGGCCCTGTGACGGGCGCAGCGTCACAGGCACCAGCCTGGCTTGGGCCAGGGCGACGGAGGCGGCGTAGGAGTCGTAGAAGGGCTCGAAGGCGATCACCTCGTCGCCCGGCTCGCACAGCGCGAGCACGCTCGCCGCCACGGCTTCCGTGGCGCCCACCGTCACCAGGATCTCGCCCACCGGGTCGTAGGAGAGGCCGTAGCGGGCCGCCCGGTGCTCGGAGACCGCCTGGCGCAGCTCCAGCACGCCCGGCCCCGGCGGGTACTGGTTGGCGCCCGCGGCGATGGCCTGCGTGGCGCGGTCGAGCATCGCGGCGGGGCCGTCGGTGTCGGGGAAGCCCTGGCCGAGGTTGATCGATCCGGTCTGCACGGCGAGCGCGCTCATCTCCGCGAAGATCGTCGTGCCGAAATTGCGCATCCTGGTCACCAGTGGTTCGGTCACGACCCCAGCCTATTAGGCTCGTACGTGATCGTCGGGGCATTGCTCGCCCCGCATCAGCCGCCGCGAATGTCCGCATGCGCCCGGCGCCGGTTTCCTCGTATGGTGGTTCACCTGTGACGCGCATTCGTGAGCTGGACGCCCTCCGCGGCTTCGCGGTGGGCGGCATCATGGTGGTCAACACCTGGCAGTACGTCACCAAGCAGTCTCCCGGCACGCTCGACTGGACGATCCAGGCGCTCTTCCAGAGCCGGTTCTATCCGATCTTCTCGATGCTGTTCGGCATCAGCTTCATGCTGTTCCTGCGCGGCAACAGCCGCTGGGCGCTGCTCAGCCGGCTGTTCTGGCTGTTCTGCCTCGGCAAGATCCAGCACCTCTGGTACGAGGGCGAGGTGCTGACCGACTACGCGTTCTACGGCGCGCTCGTGCTGCTGCCGGCCTCGTTCCTGCCCGGCGGCCCTCCGGTGCTGCTGCTCGGACTGGTGGTCGTCGTCTGGGGAGTGATCGTGGGCGGCGGGGTGTGGCTCATCCCCGGCCTGTTCCTGGTCGGCATGGGGCTCTACCGGCTCCGCCCGTCCAGAGAGCTGCTGCTGCCAGGGTTCGCGGTGTCGGCGCTGGCCATGGCGCTGCTCACCATGGCCTACGCCGACACCAACGACTGGAAGGTCTACAGCGTGGCGGCGCTGGCCGGGGCGGCCGCGTACGCGCTGGGGCTGCTGCTCCTGCTGCGGCCGTGGCTGTCGGCGGCGCTGGAGCCGCTGGGGAAGATGGCACTGACCAACTACGTCACCGGCACCGTGGTGATCGTGCTGGCCTCGCCCGCGCTGAACGCCGACCCGACCCGCTGGTCGGCGGTGGCGCTGGCGGCCGTCACGCTGGTCGTGCAGTACCTGTTCGGCCGATGGTGGCTGACGCGATACAGATATGGCCCCCTTGAGTGGATCTGGCGCTGCCTGACCCGGTTTCGAGTGGTGCCCAACGGGCTAGAGTCAGGCCGTGACCAGAATCGCCCTCTGCCAGATCCCGGTGTCCCCTGACCCGTCGGTGAACCTCAAGAGGGCCAGAGAGGCGCTGGCCCGAGCCGAGGGCGCCGACCTGGCGATCTTCCCGGAGGCCACGCTCACCCGCTACGGCCGGCGCGTCACCGATCTGGCCGAGTCGCTGGACGGGCCTTTCGTGTCCGGTCTCGCCGAGGGCGCCCGCCAACACGGGCTGGCGGTGATCGCCGGGGTGTTCGAGTCCGGCGGCGACCGCGTGCGGAACACCGCCGTGGTCATCGACGCCGAGGGGGCCGTCACGGCGGCGTACCGGAAGATCCACCTGTTCGACTCGTTCGGCGCGAGGGAGTCCGACCTCGTCGCGCCCGGCGCCGAACCGGTCGTGGCGGAGGTGGCGGGGGTCCGCGTCGGGCTGATCACCTGCTACGACGTACGCTTCCCCGAGCTCGCCCGGGCGCTGGTCGACCAGGGCGCCGAGATGTTCGCGGTGATCGCGGCGTGGGGCTCAGGGCCGCTCAAGGAGGACCACTGGGTGACCCTGGTGCGCGCGCGTGCGCTGGAGAACACCATGTGGACGGCGGCCGTCGGCCAGGCTCCCAACCCCGGCGAGTCGTCCGACGGCTACGGGGTCGGCCGCAGCATGCTGGTCGATCCGCTGGGCGTGGTGCGCGCCGACCTGGGCACCGGGCCCGGCGTGCAGGTGGTGGAGGTCGACCACGAGTACACCGCGGCCGCCCGCGCGACCCTGCCGTGTCTCGAACACCGCGTCATGCGGGGGTAAACCACCGCTCCGGCGATCGTAAAGTATGAGGGTGAGCGGAACGCAGATGCAGAAGGTGGTCCCGCCGCGTCTGCTCGTGCCATACCTGTCGGGCAAGCGCACGGTCATCTCGGGTTACGTCTACCGGGTGCAGGACTGCGTGCGGCTGACCACGCCAGAGGCCCTCTTCCACGGGCTCGACCTGTCCTTCGACGGATCGGAGTTGTTCCCCGAGGTGCCCGAGCTCTACGTCATGCGCTGGCACGCCCGCGACGTCGACACCTACGCGGTGCCGTACGGCCCGCACATGGGGGGCGACTGGAGCGACGCGCCGCCGTTCGCCGGCAACGGGTTCACGACGTCGTCCGACCACGTGGTGCCCCAGTTCCACACGGTTCCGACGCCGATCCCGGCCGGAGCGGAGATCATTCACGTGACCGACGAGGGCGAGCGGCGCTTCGCCGAGTACGACGGACTGACCTGGCGGCCCTGCGCATGAGCGACGAGATCACTCCGGTGGCGTCCGGGTTCGTGGCCCGTTTCGGCGAGCGCACGCTGGCCGCGGCGCTCGGCCCCGACGGCGACCAGGTGGTGCTGTTCAGCGAGGTCGAGCTCGACGGTTTCGAGTCGACCTCCGGCTACTGGCGGCGGCTGGTGCCGAGGTCGCAGGTCGAGTCGCTGGTGCTGGTCCGCACGGTGGGGGCGTTCGGCGGCGAGCCGTGCATCGTGCTCGACGAGGACGAGGACGGCCTGCACATCGCCTACACCGGGCACAGCGGCACGAAGGCGGAGGCACTCGGCTACTGGATGGTCGACCACGGCGCGTACGAGGTCGTGGTGCCGCGCGAGGAGGTCTCCTCCATCCGCGTCGAGCGGACGCCGGTGCCGTAGAACGCCGCGTCAGGCGCCGATCGTGCGGTAGCGCGTCCTGCGGGCCGCGAGGCGGGCGGGCGGGTCTTCGGCGAGCAACCCGCCGATCTCGTGCTCCAGGGCGCGGCCCACCCGTTCGCAGAACTGGCGCGGCTCGTACGCGGCGTCGGGCAGCTCCGGGATGACCCGGTCGACGATGCCGTCGCGGCGCAGGTCGGTGGCGCGGATGCGCTGCGCCTGGGCGATCTCGGGAGCGAAGTCGACCGAGCGGTAGAGGATCGTCGAGGCGCCCTCGGGCGGCAGCGGGGCGAGCCAGGCGTGCTGGGCGCACAGCACCCGGTCGGCGGGCAGCAGCGCCAGCGCCGCCCCGCCCGCGCCCTCCCCGAGCAGCAGGCAGACGGTCGGCGCGGGGAGCGTGGCGAGTTCGGCCAGACAGCGGGCGATCTCGGCGGCCAGCCCGCCCTCCTCGGCCGTCTTCGACAGGTCGGCCCCTGCGGTGTCGACCACGGTGACCAGCGGCAGGCCGAGGTCGGCCGCCAGCCGTACGCCGCGCCTGGCCATGCGCAGCAGGGCCGGCCCCGGCGGTGAGCCGACCCGCTGGAGCCGCCGCTCCTGGCCCAGCACCACGGCGGGCGCGGTGCCGAACCTGGCCAGCGCGAGCAGCAGCCCCGGCTCGTTCTCGCCCGTGCCCGAGCCGCTGAGCGGCGTGACGTCGGTGGCGGCCAGCTTGAGCAGGGTGCGCACGCCGGGCCTGTCGTCGCGGCGCGAGCGAGTGATCGCCTCCCACGCCTCCACCGGGCGCAGGTCCTCCTCTGGCGGCTCCCCCGCCTCGACGTCGGAGCCCCCGGCGGCGAGCACGGACAGCGCCCTGATGGCGATGTCGCGGACGTCGTCCGCCGGCACGACCGCGTCGACCAGCCCGTGACGGTGGAAGTTCTCCGCCACCTGCACGCCCTCGGGGAAGGCGTAACCGTGCAGCGACTCGAACACGCGCGGCCCGAGGTAGCCGAGCAGCGCCCCAGGCTCGGCCGCCGTGACATGGCCGAGCGACGCCCAGGAGGCGAGCACGCCGCCCGTCGTGGGGTGCCGCAGGTAGACGAGGTACGGCAGGCCCGCGGAGCGGTGCTCCTGGACCGCCACCGTGATCTTCACCATCTGGACGAACGCGAGCGCGCCCTCCTGCATGCGGGTGCCGCCGGACGCGGGCGCCGCCAGCAGCGGCAGGCGTTCACGGGTGGCCCGCTCGACCGCGGCCACGATGCGCTCGGCCGCGGCCACGCCGATCGAGCCCGCCATGAACGAGAACTCGGAGGCAACCACGGCCACCCGGCGTCCGCCGAGCAGGCCCTCGCCGGTGATCACCGCCTCGTCGTACCCGCACTTGGCCCGGGCCGCGGCCAGCTCGTCGGCGTACGACGAGCCGGGCGGGGCCGGGTCGGCGGGCGGCGCGTCCCACGATCTCCACGAACCCCGGTCGAGGACCGTGTCGATCAGTGTGCGCGCGTCGGGACGGCTCACGTAACGCTCCCTAGAGGTCAGCCGGCGAGGCAAGGGTGACGCACTGCCAGGGGCGGTGCCGCGAATTGCCGATCATCGTACGCTCTCCTCCGAGGTGGATCGTCGCTCGCATGCCTCCAACCAGGCGAGCACGGCTGCACCGTCCTGGCCGAGCGCCGGGGGCGCGGTGTGCCGCCCGCCCGTGAGCCCGTCGAACCGCAGCGGCGGCCCGGGCAGTTCGATCGGCCCGAGCACCGGGTGCTCGACCGTGACGACGAGGCCCTGCGAGCGGGTCTGCTCCCAGGCGTAGACCTCGTCGATCGACCTGATCGCGCCCGCGGGCACGCCCGCCTCGGCCAGCGCGGCCAGCCAGTGGTCGCGGTCGTGAGCGGCCAGCGCCTTCTCCATCTCGGCGATGAGCTCGTCGCGGTGGGCCGTGCGGTCGCGGTTGGTGGCGTAGCGCGGCGTGGCGGGGTCGATGCCGAGCAGCTCGGCGACCTTGCGCCACTGGCCCTCGTTGGCGGCGCCGACCTGCAGCAGGCCGTCGGCGCAGCGGAACGAGCCGTAGGGGGTGATGGAGACGTGGTGGTTGCCGTTGGCCGTGGACACGTGGCCGCCGACCGTCCAGGCGGTGCCGTGGTAGGCGTGCACACCGGTGATCGCGGCCAGCAGGGACGTGCGCACGACGCGTCCCCGGCCCGTGCGCTCGCGTTCGTAGAGTGCGGCGGCGACGCCGTACGCGCCGTGGATGCCGGCCAGCAGGTCGGCGATGGAGGCGCCGACGCGGGTGGGCTGGTCGGGTGATGGGCCGGTCAGCGACATGAGGCCGCCCTCGCCCTGGGCGATCTGGTCGTAGCCCGGACGGCCGCCCTCCGGGCCGTCGTGGCCGAAGCCGGTGATCGACAGGATGACGAGGCGGGGGTTCAGCTCGTGGAGGCGCTCGACGGGGAGGCCGAGGCGGTCGAGGACGCCGGTGCGGAAGTTCTCGACGAGGACGTCGCTGTGGCGGGCGACCCGTTCGACGAGCGCTTTGCCCTCGGGGGTCTTGAGGTCGACGGCGATGGACTGCTTGTTACGGTTGGCTGCCAGGAAATAGGTGGAAATGTCGTTGTCCGGCCCGACGAACGGCGGTCCCCATCCGCGCGACTCGTCACCCCCGTCAGGGTGTTCCACCTTGATGACGCGAGCACCCAGATCGCCCAGCAACTGGGCGGCGTGCGGGCCGGCGAGGGCCCTGGACAGATCGAGTACGACGATGCCTTCGAGGGGTCCGAGCAAGATCAGCCTCCTCTGCGTGTCCGGGTGAAAGAACATTCTCTCAGTTGTCCGCTTCTGTTCCTCTACCCTGGGTCCGATGAACGATCTGGCCCGTTACGTCGCGAATCTGCCGCCCTCGTGCGGGCCGGTCCGGCTCGTGGCCGTCGACGGCCCGGCCGGGTCCGGCAAGACGACGTTCGCCCGGCGGCTCGGCGCCGAGCTGGGCTGCCAGGTGATCCACAGCGACGACTTCCCCGTGCCCTGGGAGGACGGCCCCGGCGGCTGGTTCCACCTGCTGGAGTCGCAGGTGCTGCGTCCTCTGGAGCAGGGCCGTCCGGGCGGGTTCCGGCGCTACGACTGGGTAGGCGGGGCGTACGCCGAGGACGTCGAGGTGCCCGTGGCGCCCGTTCTGGTGATCGAGGGCGTCGGCACCGCGCGCGCGTCGGTGGCCGGGCTGCTGGCCTGGACCGTCTGGGTCGAGGCGCCCGAGCCGGTACGGCTGCGCCGGGTCCTCGATCGCGACGGGCCAGAGCTGGAGCCCCGCTGGCGGGAGTGGTTCGCGGCCGAGCGGGCCTGGTTCGGTGACGACCGCACGCGCGAGCGGGCCGACCTGGTCGTCACCACCTGACCCTCACAGGTGGGCGACGTCGTTGAACCGTACGAGCTCGAAACGGGCGCCGTCGGCGCGCCAGACCGACACGGAGGCGTTCAGCACCGGCGCGAAGGCGAAAACGGCGGCCAGTTCCGCGTCGGGAGCCCCGGCGATGACGTGGCGCAGCCCCAGCACCACCGAGTCGTGGGCGACGACCAGCACGCGCCTGCCGCCCGCCCGCTCGCGCAGCTCGGCGAGGAACCCGCGCAGCCGTACCACGACGTCGCCGAGCGACTCGCCCTCCGGCGGGCGGTAGGCGTAGACGCCCTCGGCCAGGCGCCGGGCGGCCTCCCGGGGGAAGCGCCGCGCGACGGCGGACGGGTTGAGGCCGGCGAGCACCCCCTGCTCCTGGTCGCGCAGGCGGTCGTCCACGGCGACAGGCAGCGGCGCGGCGCCCCACGTCCGCCACGCCAGCCGCCAGGTGTCGAGCGCGCGCAGGTACGGCGAGCACCACACCAGCTCGGGACGCTCCTCGGGCGGCAGCACCGCGAGCAGCCGCCCGAGCGCGGCCGCCTGGGCGCGGCCCAGCTCGCTCAGCGTCACCTGGTCGTCGCCGCGCTCGTAGACGAGAGGCGTCGCGCCCGCCTCGCGATGGGCGAGGTTGGCCTCGCTCTCGCCGTGGCGCACCGCCATGATGCAGGTCGGGGGCATGTCCTCATCGTCACACGCCGCCGCCCTGCGGTCACGCCGTCCAGCGGAGCTGCTCCCTGGTGATCTCGTGGTAGAGCGGCTCGCCCACGAGGAACCTCGCGATCTCCTCCACGGTCGATCTGCCCTGCCGCCGCTGGGCCTCGACGGTGCCGGCCGCCTGGTGGGGCGTCAGCAGCACGTTCGGCAGCGCGCGCAGCGGGCTGTCCACGGGCAGCGGCTCCTCGTCGAAGACGTCCAGCGCGGCGTCGATCCGTCCGGAGCGCAGCTCGTCGAGCAGGGCGTCGGAGTCGACCAGCCACGACCTGGCCGTGTTCACCAGCGCCGCGCCGTCGCGGAGCAGCGCCAGCTCCCCGCGTCCGATGAGGTGGCGGGTGGCCGGGATGGCGGGGGCGTGCAGGGCGACGACGTCGCTGCGGGAGAGCAGGTCGTCCAGCGGCACCAACTCGGCGCCGAGCGCCGCCGCCTCGTCCGCGCCGATCAGCGGGTCCGTGAGCAGCAGCCGCGCGCCGAGGGGACGGACGAGCTCCAGGTACGCCCGCCCGGTGCGGGAGGCGCCGACGACGCCGACCACGCTGCCGCGCAGTTCGCGCCGCGGCCTGGCGTGGGCCCTGGCCGCCGTCCAGCTCGCGCCGGAGCGCAGGTCGTGGTCGAACCGGTGCAGCTGGTGCAGCAGGCTCAGGGTGAAGGCGAGCGAGACCTCGCCGACGGCGGGCGCCATCGCCGCGCCGGTCTGGGTGACCTTGACGCCGCGGTCCCACAGGGCGTCGCTGACCAGGAAGCCCACGGCGGCGCCGGTGTGCGCGACGAGCCGCAGCCGCGGGGCCAGGGCCAGGGTCTCGGCGTCGAGGCGTGGCGTCTCCCAGCCGGTGACCAGCACCTCCGCCTCCTCCATCGGCACGACGGGTCCCAGTTTCACCAGGTCGGCCCAGATCGGCGGCGGCAGGAACATCTCTCGCAGTTCGGGCGTCAGCGACACAGCGATCATCGGCGTCCTTTCACGGAGGGGAGGAGGGGCGCCCGGGGGCGAGCGGGGCGCGTCCGGGGACGGGACCACCCGCGTCGGGGGGCTTCTGACTCGTGATCGTAGGGTGATGCGCATGACAACTGTCGCATTCCTCGGCGCCGGGATCATGGGCGCGCCCATGGCCCGCAACCTTCTCAAGTCCGGCATCGACGTCACCGTCTGGAACCGTACGGAAGCCAAGGCGCGCGCCCTCGAGTCCGAGGGAGCCGCCGTCGCGAGCTCCCCGGAGGAGGCCGTCAGGGGAGCCGACGTCGTGATCACCATGCTCAGCGACGGCGACGTGGTGCGGGAGGCCATCACCGCCGCCGCTCCCGGCCTGCGCGCCGGGCAGGTCTGGGCGCAGATGAGCACGGTCGGCGTGGCCGCCGCCGGGCGGCTCGCGGCGCTCGCCGCCGAGCACGGGCTGACGTACGTCGACGCGCCGGTGCAGGGCACCAAGCAGCCGGCCGAGCAGGGGACGCTGGTCATCCTCGCCGCCGGCCCTGAGAGCGCCCGCCTGGTGCTCTCCCCCGTCTTCGCCGCCCTCGGCCAGCGCACGCTGTGGCTGGACGACGACGGCGCGAGCATCGCGGGCACGAGGCTGAAGATGGCCACGGTCAGCTACAGCATCTCGCTGACCGCCGTGGTAGCCGAGGCGCTCGCCCTGGCGCAGGGGCTGGGCCTCGACGCCGCCCTGGTGCGCGAGGTCGTCACCGGCGGGCCCATGGACAACCCGTACTTCCAGCTCAAGTCGAAGGCCATCCTGGAGGGCGACTACACGCCCAGCTTCACCGTGACCAACGCCGAGAAGGACACCCGGCTCATCGTCGAGGCCGGCGAGTCGGCCGGAGTGAAGCTCGACATGGTGGCGGCGGCCGGCGCTCGCTTCCGCCGGGCGCAGGCCCAGGGTCACGGGGACGCCGACATGTCGGCCACGTACCACGCGAGCTTCGAGGCGTCCTAGAGGTCGTCCACCTCCGCGTGCGCGCGTCCGCCCGACAGCCTCGCGTAGCCGGGGCCGCGGTCGAAGAAGCGGCCGGCCGGCGGGCGCAGGCGGGCGCGCAGCTCGGCGGTGGCCTGCTCGTCGATGCGGTCGCCGTCGAGCACCACGCCGTAGTCGCCGAGCGCCCCGGCGATCGACACCTTGCCGTCGCGCACGTCGGCCGCCACCGCGCGCGGGTCGCGGTCGTACGGTGAGCCCCACCCGCCGCCGCCCGTCGTGCGGATGCGGATCAGCTCGCCCGCCTGCACCGGGTGGTCGTCGACGAGACCGTCCAGCTCCTTGCCGGCGATCTCGACGCGGAACGGGCGTCCGGCCAGGCCGCCCTTCACCCCCCAGCACGACAGGATCGAACGGTCGGCGATCGACATGTAGGAAGCGTCGCGCAGCATCCTGATGTGCTTGTCGTAGCCGAGCCCGCCCCGGTACATGCCGGGGCCGCCGGAGTCGCAGGCGAGCCCCAGCCGCTCGACCCGGAACGGCCAGCGCGCCTCGGCGAACTCCACGGGGATGTTGCGCGAGTCGGGCACGACGTGGATGGTGTCCTCGCCGTCGGCGTACCAGCGGCCGCCTGAGCCTCCGCCGAGGACCTCTCTCATGAGGTACGGCCGCCCGTCGGCGTCGAGGCCGTGGACGCCCGTGTAGCGGATGGTCTCCTGGTCGGCCGGCATGCGCCCGCCGGTGGCCTTGGCCAGCACGCCCGCGAGGACGCCGAGCAGGCGCAGGATGACGAACGTGCGGGCGTTGGTCGGGGCCGGGAAGACCGGGGTGAGCAGCGTGCCCTTCTCGGGGAAGACCATCTCGATCAGCGGCACGACGCCCTCGTTCACGTCGAGCTCGGCCATGCGCTCGGGGGTGTCGGCCAGGTTGCGCAGCACGGGGGCCAGCCACTTCTTCAGGAACACGCCGTCCGCGTAGTCGCCGGCGTGGTTGATCGGGCCCTTGGCCTGGGGCGACGTGCCCGTGAAGTCGATGGTCAGCGGGGCGCGGCCCTCGGTGTGATCCACCGTGAGCGTGATCCGCTGGGTGTGCAGGCGGGGCTCGTCCACGCCGTCGTGCTCGGCGTAGTCCTCCCACACGTACGTGCCCTCGGGGATCTTCGACAGCAGCTCCCTGCGGAAAATCTCGGTGGTCCTGTCGATGATCGCGTCGAAGCAGCGTTCGACCTCCTCACGGCCGTAGCGCTCGAAGAGCTCGGCCAGCCGCCGCGCGCCCATCAGGCAGGCCGAGGACTCGGCGTCCAGGTCGCCGGCGAGGGAGTCGGGCATGCGGGAGTTGCGGGTCATGATGCGCAGCGCCGCCTCGTTGGGCACGCCCTGGTCCCACAGCTTGATCGGCGGGACCATCAGCCCCTCCTCGAACACCGACCTGGCGTGCGAGGGCATCGAGCCGGGCACGGACCCGCCGATGTCGTCGTGGTGGCCGAACGCCTGCACGAACGCGACCACCTCGTCCTCGTGGAAGACCGGCACGGTGACGCACAGGTCGGGCAGGTGGCCGATGCCGCCCTCCGACAGGTAGACGTCGTTGTGGAAGTAGACGTCGCCGGGGCGCATGGTCTCGACCGGGAAGTCGCGCACGACGGGCTGGACGAGCGCGCTGTAGGAGCGGCCGGTGAGCTTGCGCATGCGGACGTCATGGATGCCGGCGCGGAAGTCGTGCGCGTCGCGGATCATCGGGGAGCGGGCCGTACGGGCGATGGCCGTCTCGACCTCGCGCTCGACGGAGGCGAGCGTGCCTTCGACGATCTCCACGAGGATGGGGTCAGCGGTGGTCATCACGCCCCCTGCCGGTCCGCGGTAATCACTACATTTCCGTATTCGTCGATCTTGGCGCTGAAGCCCGGATGGATCGGGATCGTGGAGCCGTACTCCTCGATCACCGCCGGACCCTGCACCGTGGCTCCAGGGCCGAGCGCGGCCCGCTGGTGGATCGGGGTGTCACGGGTCTCCTCGAAGTGCACCTGCCGGACGGACGTCGCGCCCTCGCCCGGCTTCTCGAAGCGACGGATGACCGGCCGCGAGATCGGCCCGATGCCCGACACGCGCAGGTTCACCCACTCCACGTCGTGGCGGGGGTCGTCGCGGTAGGCGTAGCCGTACAGCTTCTCGTGGGCGTCGTGGAAGCGCGCGACCACCTCGGCCCGCCAGGCGTCGTCCACCTCGCCGGCCGGCACGGGCACCCGCACCTCGTACGCCTGGCCGTAGTAGCGCAGGTCGGCCCCGCGCTGGAAGACCGGCTCGGCGAAGCCCTCGCGGCCGAGCTCGTCCCCCGCCTGCTGCTCCAACTCGCCGAAGATCGCGGCCGCCGCGTCCAGCGACAGGTCCCGGGTGACGTACGTACGGACGTAGTCGTTCTTGACGTCCACCGTGAGCAGCCCGAACGCCGAGACGTTGCCCGGGTCGCGCGGCACGAGGACCGACGGCAGGCCGAGGATGTCGATCAGCCGGCAGGCCAGCAGCGGCCCCGACCCGCCGAACGTCACCAGCGGGAAGTCGCGCACGTCGAGCCCCCGCTGGACGGTGAGCCGCCGGATCGCGTTGCTCTGGTTGAACGCGCTGATCTCGAGGATGCCCGTCGCCGTGCGCTCGAGGCTGAGGCCGAGCTTGCCGGCCAGCGCCTGGATGCCCGCGCGGGCGGCGTCGGCGTCCAGCGGGATCTCGCCGCCGAGCAGGTGCGGCGGGATGCGGCCGAGGAAGACATGGGCGTCGGTCACCGTCACCTCGGTGCCGCCCCTGCCGTAGCAGAGGGGGCCAGGGTCGGCGCCCGCGGAGCGCGGCCCGACCTTGAGCGTGCCCTCCGGGGAGACCCACGCCACCGAGCCGCCGCCCGCGCCGACCGTGACGATGTCGATCATCGGGATCTTGACCGGGTAGCGGCCGATGCTGCCCTCCGTGGTGACGGAGGGCTCCCCGTCGGTCACCACGGCCACGTCGGTGGACGTGCCGCCGCCGTCGAGAGTGATCACGGACGGGTGGCCCGCCGTGGAGGCGATGAGCGCCGCGCCGAGCGCGCCGGCCGCCGGGCCGGACAGGACGGTGGTGATCGGCTTGTTGACGACCTCACGCGCCGACAGGATCCCGCCGTTCGACTTCATGACCGAGAACCGCCTGCCGAGCCGGGTGGACAGGCCCGCGAGGTAGCCGCGCATGACCGGCTTGACGGCGGCGTCGACGAGGGTTGTCACCGAGCGCTCGTACTCGCGGTACTCGCGCAGCACGTCGCTCGACAGCGAGATCACCGCCTCGGGGTGCTCGCGCCACAGGATTTCGCGCATGCGGCGCTCGTGGGAAGGGTTGGCGTACGAGTGCAGGAAGCAGACCCCGATGGCGGTGATGCCCTTGGCGCGGAACCAGCGGGCCACCTCGACCGCCTGCTCCTCGCTGAACGGCCACACCTCCGCGCCGGTGTGGTCGAGCCGCCCGCCGACGGTCTTCACCAGGTGCACGGGGACGATCCGCGGCGGCTTCACCCAGAAGTAGGAGTTGCCGTAACCGTCGGGGACGCTCTGCCTGGCGATCTCCAGGACGAACTCGAACCCCTCGGTCGTGATGAACCCGAGGTCGCCGATCCGGTCCTCCAGCAGCCGGTTCGTGGCCACCGTGGTGCCGTGCACGATGCCCGTGACGTCGAGCGGGCCCAGCTTGCCGACGCCGGCGAGGAAGCCGTCGGCCGGGTCGGCCGGGGTCGACGGGGTCTTCGTGGTGAACATCTCACCGGACTCCTCGTCCACCGCCACGACGTCGGTGAACGTGCCTCCGGTGTCCACACCGATACGGACGCTACGCATGGGCTCCTCAGATTCGGCGACGGCCGAGCACTTCGTCGATGACTCGGGGCGCGTTCTCGGTGCCGACGTACGCGGCCAGCCGCACCACCATCTCCTGGGACTTGGCGAGTTCCGCCTCGACCCTCGCCTTCCCCGACTGGCCGGCCTGCACCCCGAAATAGGCCCCGATGATGGTGCCGACGACCCCGGCCACTCCGGCGAACAGGGTGGCGAACTGGCCGCTCGCGAACACGGCCGCCCAGAAGGCGGCCAGGACCGCGACGATGCCCACCACGACGACGAGGAAACCGTACCGCCACCGCGTGGCGTCGGCCTGGGCGGCCGTCAGTTCGTCAGGCGTCATCATCGCCTCCAGTGCGGGCGGAGCGGTGGGGGGCTTGTCGGTGACCACAGTTGATCCTCCCTGTTACGTAGGGGAGAAATGTCCCACGCGGTCAGGTGACTAGCCAAGCCACTAAGCTGACGGCCCGTGACTGAACTGTCTGCCTTGTCTGCCGTTCCCTCTGGTGCCAGAGATGCCGTACTGAAGTTCTACTTCGGCCCCATGGACTGCGGGAAGTCCACCCTGGCGCTCCAGATGAACTACAACCACGGCCGACAGGGCCGGCGGGGGCTGGTGCTCACCAAGCACGACCGCTCCGGCGGGCCCAAGGTCACCAGCCGGATAGGGCTCGGTCTCGAGGCCATCGAGGTGGACGACTCCCTCGACCTGCTCGGGCTGGTGACGTCGTACGAGCGGGTCGACTACCTCATCTGCGACGAGGCGTGCTTCTACACCGTCGAGCAGATCGAACAGCTCGCCGACCTGGTCGACGAGCACGGCGTGGACGTCTACGCGTTCGGGTTGGCCTCCGACTTCCGCGCGACGATGTTCCCTGCGGCGCAGCGTCTCTTCGAGCTGGCCGACGAGGTGTGCCGGCTGCAGGTCGAGGTGCTGTGCTGGTGCGGGCGTCCAGGACTGCTCAATGCCCGCGTGGTCGGGGGCGTCATGGCGCGTACGGGCGAGCAGGTCGTGATCGGCGACACCGGCGACGAGCCGGTGCGCTACCAGGTGCTCTGCCGCCGCCACCACCGCTCGGGCCAGCTGGGCGAGGGCTCCGGCGGCGCCGCGACCGCTTGACGCGCTCCCCGGCCTGAAGGCCGGAGCGCCACGGACGATCCCGGCAGCCGCCGACGCCCGGTCAGATGGCGCAGGTGCCGTCCTCGCACCCGTCGGCGGGGGTCGCGAGCTGCACGATCGGCGTCTGGCCCGTGCGCTCGGCCACCTCGTCGATGGCGGCGGCGAAGGTGTCCTCCGGCTGGGCGCCCGAGACGGCGTACTTGCCCTCGAACAGGAACAGCGGCACCCCGGTGACCCCGAGAGCGCGGGCGCGGTCGAGGTGCTCGCGCACCGCGTCGGCGCCCTCGCCGGTGTCGTCCACACCGACCTCGGCGGCGAGGGAGGCCAGCACGTCGCTGTCGGACACGTCGAGCCCCTCGACGAAGTACGCGCGGAACAGCCGCTCTGCCATCTCGGTGCCCCGGCCCTGGCGGGCGGCGAGCTCGGTCAGGCGGTGCGCCTCCAGCGTGTTGGCGCTGAGGGCGTCGGCATAGTTCATCTCCAGCCCGTCGTCCTGGGCCACGCCGACGACCCGGTCGATCATCTGCCGGGCGTTCGGGCCGAACTTGCGCTCCATCGCCGGGATGATCGACTCGGACTTCTCGGGGGTGCTCGGGTCGAGCTGGAACGGGCGCATCGTCACCTCGATGGTGCCGCCCTTGGCCCGGAACCGCTCGGCGGCCTTGGCGAACCGGGCGTGCCCGATATAGCACCAGGGGCACACGACATCAGAAAAGATCTCCACCTTCATGTACGGTCCCAACCCCGCCGCTCACTCCGTGATTCCTGCCCGATGAGTCCTGCACCGACGCCCTCCTCCAGCCGACGCGTCACCCAGCGACCGACTCCTTCGACCGGTGCGTCATCCGGCAGCCACTTCTCGGGCCGCTCGCCGCTCCTCCAACCGGTGGGGCCGGTACCGCGCGTCATTCGGCGGCCAGTTCCTCCAGCCGGTAGGGCAGGTACGCCGAGTCGTCCACCAGCGCCGAGGCGCCGCGCCACCAGCCGAACCACTCGCCGCTGCGCCACATCCAGTCGACCCGCTCGATGGCGGCCACCACGTCGCCGACCGTGAGCCAGTCGCCGAGCTGCTCCTCGGTCGCGCCGTGGCGCAGCGCCCACGCCCGCAGCGTGGCTGCGGCCTCGGCAGAGACCTCGCGCGCGTACGGGTCGGGGCTCTCGCCCGGCAGCCGGTGCGGGCCGAGCCCGGCCGCCACGCCCCAGCTCCACTGCGCCTCGGCGGGACGCGAGTAGCGCAGCGACTGGAAGTCGAGGTTGGAGCCCAGCTCGCCGCTGGAGCGCCGGGTGACGACCGCGTCGAGCCGTCCGCCCGCGTCGAAGTGGACGACGAGCCGCTGCCCCGGGCTCGCGTCCCCCGGCAGGTCGAAACGGTCTTCCGCCTGCCACGAGTTCAGGTCGACCTCGGCGACCGGCGGACCCCACACCTGGTCGGCGGCGTCGTCGGAGACCCAGGCGGCGAGCATCTCCAGCGCCGACAGGTCGGTCCACGGCTCGATGGCGACGGCGGTGCTCAGCACCTCGTCGGGTGCGGGCAGCTTGCCGCCGCGCGGTCGCGTCCACCACTCCTCGCCCAGCTCGCGGCTGCCGACCAGAAGCGCGGCGACGGCGGCCAGCTCGGCGGAGCGCCGGGTGAGGGACGCGCCGACGGCCAGTTCGAGCGCCCGCGCGGTACGGTCGTCGCCCAGCACGGGGCGCACGTCGGCGACGAGCGTCGCGGCCGTCGGCCGCTCCTCGCCCAGAAGGTTGCGTACGACTTTCCTGGCCTCGGTACGTGCGTCTTCAGCGTGTGCCTCCCGCATACCGCCACGCTACGCCGGGAGATCCTTTTCCGCGAGCCTCGAATCCCCCGCCGACCTGCACCAGTGCACCCACCGGTGACGGGCGGGACGGCGGCGGTGGTTCAGTGGCGGCGGTTCAGTGGCGGCGGTTCAGCGGCGGCGGGAGGTGCGGCCGACCAGCCAGCCGAGGGCGGCGCCGGCGAGGGCCACGGCCGCGCCCATGCCGAAGGACGCCAGCATCACCCACGGGCGGGTCTCGGCGGGCCGCCGGGCGGGGCGCTCGTAGACCGCTCCTCCGTGCTCGACAGCGGGGCTGCGTGCGGTCGTCACTCCTGCGGGGCCGGTCGGCTGTGCGGGGACGAATGGCCTGGCGGGCACGCTCTCCCGCACCCCGCCCGCACCCCCTTCGCCCGCGTACCGAGGGGTGCCGGGAGCTCCGGCGCCGCCGGAAGCCGTTCCGTGGGCAAGGCCCGCATCGGTGAGGACGGTGGGCTCCCCGCCGGCGAAGGCGGGCGCGGCGACGGCGGCTGGGGTGTTGAGGTGGGTGTCCACGGCGGTGAAGAAGTCGGCTGCTGTGCGGCGGGCGACCGAGGTCAGCATGCGCTGGCCGACGCCGCCGATCATGCCGCCCACCACGGCGTCGGCGTCGTAGTCGACGCGGGTGCCGCCGTCGGTCTCGCTCAGGCGTACCCGCACGGTGGCGTCCACGGTGCCGGGCGCGCCCTGGCCGCGCGCCCGCAGGGTGAAGCTCTCCAGTTCCAGCGGGTCGGACAGCACCACCTCCCCCTGGTAGACGCCCTTGATCGAGGCCACTCCGGCGGTGAGCGTCATCCGGTACGCGTCCGGCCCGGTCTCCTCCAGCCGCTCGCACCCCGGGATGGTGCGTACCAGCACCGCCGGGTCCTGGAGCGCCGCCCACACCAGGTCTCTCGATGCGCCGATCACGGCACTGCCCGCCACGTTCATGTGCTCACTCTAGGCACGGGGACCCCGCCCGATAAGGGCAAGACCTGCCAGAGGCGAGCCGCGTCGTGTCGCGGTGGCAGGATAGTGGCCCATGATCGAAGGGCGGCGGAGAGGCGCGGGACGAGCCGTACGGACGGCAGGTGTGGCGGGCTTAGTGGTCCTCGCCGCCTCGTGCGCCCCGGCCCGCGGGCCCGTGACCGCCCCGGCCACCCTGACGGCCCGGCCGCATGGCGGCGAGAGCACGCCGTCCGCCGGGCCCACCGGGCGGCCGTCCCCCACTCCCACCCCCGCTGTCACCGCGCCGCCGGGCGTCAAGCCGCGCGCGGGCGAGGTGCGGACGATCGCCGGGTCCGGTGGCCTGCCGCCCGTGGTGAGCATGATCCCCACGAAGCGCAAAGTCGTCTTCCTCACCATCGACGACGGATGGGAGCAGGACCCTGGCTTCGTCCAGCAGGTCCGAGACGAGCGCGTCCCGGTCACGGTGTTCGCCATGCGCGACGCCGTCGAGGCCCGAGGCGTCCCCGACCAGGCCGGCGGCACGGCGAGGTACGTCGGGGCCGGCAAGTGGGACTACTTCCGGCAGCTGCGTGACGCAGGAGCCCCCGTCGAGTCGCACACGCTCACCCACCCCGACCTGCGCACCCTCGGCTACGCGGCCCAGCGCCGCGAGATCTGCGGTTCCGCGCAACTGCTCGGCAAGGAGCTGGGCAGGCGGCCCGAGCTGTTCCGCCCGCCGTACGGGAGCTACAACACCGACACGCTGCGGGCCGCGAAGAGCTGCGGCATGGACACCGTGCTGCTGTGGTCGGCCACCGTCCAGCCCGGCGGCAAGATCGCCTACCAGGTGCCCGACAAGAAGCTGCGCCCGGGCGACATCCTGCTCGTGCACTTCCGTCCCGGTCTGGCGCATGACTTCCGCGTCCTGGTGAACAAGATCAAGCGCCGCGGCTTCGCGCTGGGCGACCTGCGCGCGTACCTGGACGCGGCCAAGTCGTAGTGACTTGCCCCTACGGGGACACACCAGGGTCATCCGGCCGAGAGGTCAGTGCCCCATGGAGATGAGTTTCGATCGCAGTGATTTTAATTCCTTCGAAACGGTGACATCAGGGATGCTCATGAGCCGGTCTACAAGCGTTGCCGTCTCATCTAAGCAGGCAGGGTTGCTGATGTTCTCGATGATCCATGTATCGCCGTCAGGGTAAAACTCAGCATCCCCTCCTGTGTCGACGACTGAGATGGGGCCGACGGTCGTCTTCGTTCCGTCGTGCTCGAAGACGACGTCTACCACTCCGTACCAGGGTCGCCCCCACCCGACCGTTTCAGGCCCCATAGTGAGGGTCAGACGATCGATCTTGTTGTCCTCGACTGTAAAACTAATATCCTTCGATTTTTCGTACGGCATCTTCGGAATTTCCGACGGCATCGGAAAATCGTAATTTACGGATATCATCAGCGGCCCCCCGGTGGCATGACACACCGGCAGAAGTCCCGCCTCCCGCAGCTTTAGCGTTGCCCTGGTGATCAGAGATGGACCGGGAGCTCGGTTCTCAAAGGTGATGTCCACGTGTGGGCCATGCAGGTTTTCAAGTTTTTCACCCCCAGCCCCTTCCGATAAGTCGGTGCCGTCGATCCCTCCCTCAATGTAGGCAGCGACACGCGCGACCTTGAGATTGGGCTGCCGCGCTGCTTCTGATATACCGGTGCGCGCTTGCACTTCGCCGCTCTCTGCCTGAGAGCGCCCGGACTTCGAGGAATCATTGCTGTAGTAGATGGTGACCCCGACAGCAACAACAGTAACAACAAGCGTGAGCAGACCGATGATGTTGGACCTGTCCCTCCAACTGGAGCTTGAGTCGCGGACGGCGGACGGCATGTCGGCTGCGGGAGCTCGACTCGAAGCTGTGGAAGTAGCGGGCGACGAGTTATCCAGTGGCGCCGACGTCGTCGCCACAGGCGCAGAGGGGGATGCAGCTGGTGTGGATACCTCATGCACGTCCGGCCTCTGCACAGACGGTAACTCTGCACTGGCTCCATCCGCCGGTGGACTTGTGCTTGCACTTTCGTCGGATCTATCTACTGGGTCTGCCATCGACATCCTTCGAAGATCGATAAGTCCATGTCCTCGGTGAACATGCGAACAACTTGATCATCTTCATGGTCGGGAATGGATTCGAACACCATTTGTGATGATATTCGCCCACATCCGCATCGACGAGCTGCACATACCGAAAAGAAACATTGCCTCATACTGTGGCCACGCGCACGGCGATCTTGGCACCCTCATCCGGCTCGAAGAACACCGAAATTGGGATGACCAGATTTCCCCAGGCAACATGAGTGCAGCCCCCTCGACTCGAGGCCGGCTCGAGCGGGGGGTACAGCCTTGGCCGCAATCGCGCGGGGGAAGGCGTGGAGAGGCGTGGAGGTAGGGCTTGACAGAAAGGCAAATGGATGACCCCCAGGGCACCCACCAAGAAGCCAAGTGATACATGCGCGCCGAAGCGCACGTACAGCATCTGGCTTGCACCAAGGCGGCCAACGCTATCGCCGCGCTCTTCAGAAAGGGGCTGCACACTACTGGCGCGAACCACTCCCGGAGCGCGGTCCCGTCGACAGAGACGGGCAGCCATCGCTACGCACGTGATCCGCGCATGACAAGCGAGCCCGACCACCACCACAGGAGTACAGCTAGACCGCTGTGACCAAGGTCGCATCGCGTTGCTCTACGAGCTGTAGTACTACTATGCATAGAAGTACTACAGCATGTAGAGCTCAGGAAGCTGCGGGGATATGGACGCACTTGACCTTGCGCGGTGGCAGTTCGGGGTGACCACCGTCTACCACTTTCTGTTCGTGCCCCTGACCATCGGTCTCGGGATCTTCGTGGCGGGTCTGCAGACGGCCTGGCACCGGACCGGCAAGGAGCACTACCTCAAGCTCACGAAGTTCTTCGGGAAGCTCTTCCTGATCAATTTCGCCATGGGCGTGGTCACCGGCATCGTGCAGGAGTTCCAGTTCGGGATGAACTGGAGTGAGTACTCGACCTTCGTCGGCGACGTCTTCGGCGCCCCGCTCGCCCTGGAGGCCCTGCTCGCGTTCTTCATGGAGTCGACGTTCCTCGGCCTGTGGATCTTCGGCTGGGACCGGTTGCCGAAGCGGATCCACCTCGCCTGCATCTGGGCGGCGGCCATCGGGTCCAACCTGTCGGCCACCTTCATCCTCTCCGCCAACGCCTGGATGAAGCACCCGGTCGGGTACGAGGTCGTGGACGGCAAGGCCAGGATGACCGACCTGTGGGCGGTGCTGACGAACTCGGCGGCGCTCGCCCAGATCCCGCACGTGATCGGGGCGGCCTTCATCGTGGCCGGCGGCTTCGTCCTGGCGGTGTGCGGCTACTGGCTGCTGCGGACGGGCGCCCCGATGTGGCGCAGCGCGGCCCGCGGGGCGCTGGTGATGACGGCCGTCGCGGGCCTGGTCGTCGCGGGCACCGGCGACACCTCGGCCAGGCTCCTGTACGAGCAGCAGCCCATGAAGCTGGCCGCGGCGGAAGGGCTCCGGCACGACACCGCGGGCGCCGGCTTCAGCATCGTGCCCGGCCTCGAGATCCCCAAGCTGCTGAGCTTCCTGTCCACCCACGAGCCCGACTCCGTCGTCCAGGGCACGGACGACCTGCAGCGGCGCTTCGAGCAGCAGTTCGGCCCCGGCGACTACCGTCCCGACGAGACGATCGTGTTCTGGTCGTTCCGTGTGATGCTGGCGTTCGGGTTGACCACCGTCGGCCTGTCGCTGCTCGGCCTGTGGCTGACCCGCCGCAGGCGGCAGTTCCCCGCCTGGCTGTCACGGGTGCTGCTGCTGGCGCTGCCGCTGCCGCTGATCGCGGTGATCGCCGGTTGGCTGCTCAGCGAGATCGGCCGCCAGCCGTGGACGGTCGCGGGCGAGCTGCTGACGGCCTCCAGCGTCTCGCCGGGCGTCTCGCTCGCGGCGGTCGCGACCTCCCTGACGGTCTTCACGCTGCTGTACGGCGCCCTCGCGGTGGCCGAGGGCGTGCTGCTGGTCCGGCACGTCCGCGGCGGCGTCGAGGAACACACCCCCACCCCGGTCGCCGAGCGGCGCGAGCCCTCGCTGATGTACTGACCCTGAGGAGCACACAGTGGTCGAGTTGTGGTTCGTCATCATCGCCTTCCTCTGGACGGGTTACTTCGTTCTGGAGGGCTTCGATTTCGGCGTCGGAATGCTCGCGCCGCTGGTGAGCAGGTCGGCCGCCGAGCACCGCGCCGGCCTGCAGACCATCGGCCCGGTCTGGGACGGCAACGAGGTGTGGCTGATCACCGCGGTCGGGGCCATGTTCGCCGCGTTCCCCGCCTGGTACGCGGGCCTGTTCAGCGCGTACTACCTGCCGATGCTGCTCGTCCTGGTCGGGCTGATCGTGCGCGGCGTCGGCCTGGAGTGGCGCGGCAAGGTGGCCGGCACCTTGTGGTGCGACCTCGGCATCGCGGCCGGCAGCGCGCTGCCCGCGTTCCTGTGGGGCGCGATCTTCGCCCACCTGCTGTTCGGCAGCACGTCCGCGGCGCTGCTCGGCGGCGCGTTCACGCTGACGGTGTGCCTGCTGCACGGCGCGGTCTTCCTGGCGCTGAAGACCACGGGCCAGGTACGCCGCCGCGCCCGCGTCGCCGCGCTGGCCGCGGCCGTGGTGACCGTCCCGGTGGCGGTGGCGGCGCTGTCGGGCCTCGGCACGTTCCCGGCGCTGGCCGCGACGGGGGCGCTGGCGGCGGCCACGGCGCTGATCTGGCGGCGGCGGGAGGGCTGGGCGTTCACGGCGACCGCGGCGGCCGTCGTGCTGACCGCGCTGGCGGTGTTCCTGCAGCTGCGGGTGCGCCCCCTTCCGGGGTTGACGCTGGCCGAGGCCGCCTCGGGGGCGTACACGCTGACGGTGCTGAGCTGGATCGGGCTGGCGACGCTGCCGTTCATCCTGCTCTACCAGGGGTGGTCGTACTGGGTGTTCAGGAAGCGGGTTCAGGTGGCCGGCTGACCGCCCAGGTAGAGGCGGCCGAGCCGGGGGTCGGCCGCCAGCTCGCGCGCGGGCCCGGAGATGTGCACGCGCCCGAGGTCGAGCACGCAGCCGACGTCGGCCATCTCCAGGGCCCTGCGCGCGTTCTGCTCCACCAGCAGCACCGCGACCCCGGCCCGGCGCATGAGGTCGATCTGGTCGAAGACGACCTGCGTGTTGCGCGGGTCGAGCCCCATCGACGGCTCGTCGAGCAGCACCACCGACGGCTCCAGCATGAGCGCGCGGGCGAACTCCACCTGCTTCTGCTGCCCGCCCGACAGCAGCCCCGCCATGCTCCCCCACCGCTCGGCGACGACGGGGAACAGCTCCTTGACGACCTCGATGCGGGCGTCCAGCCGGGCCTGGTCGCGGACGGTGTAACCGCCGAGCCGCACGTTCTCCGCCACCGTCATCTCGCGGAAGACGCTGTGGCCCTGCAGCACGTGGGCCAGGCCGAGGGCGAGCAGCCGCTGCGGCGTGAGGCCGGTCACGTCGCGCCCGGCCAGCATCACCCGGCCGGAGCGGGGCGCGAGCAGGCCGCTCGCGACCTTGAGCGCGGTGGACTTGCCGGCGCCGTTCGGGCCGACCAGGCAGACCACCTCACCCGCGCGCACGGTCACGGACAGGCCGCGCAGCACCGGCGCGGCCCTGCCGTACCCGGCCACGACGCCCTCCAGGGCGAGTACCTGTTCGGCAGCGATCGGACCAGACATCGGATCAGACACCGGATCAGACACCGAGATACGCCTCCAGCACCCGCGGATCCTCGCGCACCACGGACGGCGGGCCCTCCGCGATGGGCGCGCCACGGTCGAAGACGATCACGTGGTCGCACATGCCCATGACCATGTCCATGTTGTGCTCGACCACGAGGAACGTGCGGCCCTCTGCGTTGAGGTCGCGGACGAGCCCCGTGATCCGGTCGATGAGCGCCGGGTTGACCCCGCCGGCGGGCTCGTCGAGCAGCACCAGGTCGGGCTCGGCCATGAGGACGGCGGCCAGCTCCAGCAGCTTCTGCTGCCCGTACGACAGGTCGCGGGCCTCGGCGTCCTCGAGGTGCTCGATGCCCATGCGGCGCAGCCAGTGGCGGGCCCGCTCGACCTCGCCCCTGTCGCGCAGCCCGGCGAGCAGCTCGCGCAGGCCGGTACGGCGCACGGCGACGAGCATGTTCTCCAGCACGGTCAGCCGGGGGAAGACGCGGCACAGCTGGAACGTGCGCCCGATGCCGGCGTGCGCGATGCGGTGCGGCGGCTGCCGGGTGATGTCGCGGTCACGGTAGAGCACGCGCCCGGCGTCCGGCCTGATCATGCCGGTGACGATGTTGAAGAACGTGGTCTTGCCGGAGCCGTTCGGGCCGATGAGACCGTTGATCCGGCCGTCGAGCAGCTCGACCGTGGCGCCGTCGACGGCCCGCACGCCGCCGAACGCCTTGGTCAGCCCGTCCGTGCGCAGCGAGGTCACGGGGTCACCTCATGAAGGCGCTCGCCGGCGCTGCGGTCGGGGATGGACGGCCCCGCGCGCCGGCGGGTGAACCGGGCGAGGATGCCGTCCGGCATGAACAGCACGACGAGGATCAGCACCAGGCCGGTCGCGGTCAGGTGGATCTGCGTCTCGCCGAGCGCGATGAGGAAGTACTCGCCCGCCGGGGCCACGATGAGCGCGCCGAGCAGCGGCCCGTACAGGTGCCGGACGCCGCCGAGCAGGCTCATGAGCACCATGTTCGAGCCGATGAGGATGGAGAAGACGAAGATCGGGTCGAGGCTGCCGAACCAGAGCGCGTAAAGGCCGCCGGCCAGCGCCACGAACAGCGCCGACAGGGCGAACGCCGTCACCTTGTAGGCGGCGGTGGGCACGCCCAGCGACTCGGCCTTGTCCTCGTCCTCCCTGATGGCCAGAAGGCCCGCGCCGAAGCGGGAGCGGGAGACGTACCACCAGGTCAGCAGGGCGAGCGCGAGCAGCGCGAGGAACAGGTAGAAGAACGCCATGTGCGTCTGACCCCGGTGCAGGCCGGGGAACGGCGAGGGCACCTGGAGGCCGGACGACCCGCCGGTCAGCGAGCGCCAGCCCTGCGCGACGAGGTTCGTCATCGACACGAGCGCGATCGACACGATCACGAACGACGCGCCGCGCACCCGGACGGCCGCGACGCCGACCCCGGCGGCCAGCGCCGTGACCAGCGCGGCCGAGACCGGCAGGGCCACCGCCCACGGCACGTCGAGGCGGGTGACGAGCAACCCGGTGCCGTACGCGCCCAGGCCGAAGAACGCCGAGTGGCCGAGCGAGACGTAGCCGGTGAAGCCGCCGAGCAGGTTCCAGGACGTGGCCATGGCGGCGTACATGACGGTCAGGGCGCCGGCGTACACGAGGTAGTAGTTGGGCACCAGCCACGGGTAGCCGAGCGCCAGCGCGGCGATCAGTAACGGGAACGCCCTAGAAGCGATGCGCAAGCCTGCCTCCGAAGAACCCCTGGGGGCGCACGAGCAGCGTCAGGAAGAGGAAGACGTAGAACATCATCGTGGCCCAGGTGGCGTCCACGGTTACCAGCACGACGCCCTCGACCACGCCGAGCAGCACGGCGGCCAGCGCCGCGCCGACCACGCTGCCGAGGCCGCCGACCACGATGACGGCCATGAGCTTGCCGATCCAGACCCAGTGCGAGGCGGGGAAGAACGGCGTGATGAGCGCCAGCACCGCGCCGCCCACGGCGGCGGTGGCCAGGCCCACGCCGAACCCGTACCCGGCGACCCGCTCGGTCGGGATGCCGACCAGGCGGGCGGCCTCGCGGTGCTGGATCGTGGCCCGCAGCGCCCGTCCGAACCGGCTCTTCACCAGCACGGCGAACAGCACCGCGAGCGTCAGCGCGGCGACCGAGAACGCGATGATCTTGTCGTACGGCAGGTGCACGCCGCCGACGGTGAGCGACCTGGTGGCGTAGTCCATGCTGACGGAACGGTAGGAGCCGGTGTAGAAGGTGCCGAGCAGGCCCTCGATGGTCAGCGCGAGCCCGAAGGTGAGCAGCACCGACATCATGGCCAGGTTGTCGGGGGCGAGCCGGGCGACGAGCAGCCGCTGCACGGCCACGCCCAGCGCGAAGAACAGCGGCACGGTCACCGGCAGCGCCAGGAACGGGTCGACCCCGAACGCCGTGTGCGCGGTGTAGGTGAGGTAGGCGGCGAGGAACAGGAACGCCGGATGGGCCACCATGACCACCCGCATGACGCCGAAGTACAGCGACAGGCCGGAGGCGAGCAGGGCGTACAGGCCGCCGGTCAGCACGCCCAGGGCCAGCCCCTGCAGGAGGAGGGTCACCACGCCTGCTTCGGGTAGACGAGGCCGGTGGTCCCCGCCTGCTCGGGCAGGACGATCTCGACCTTGCCGCCCACGTACTGCTGGATCATGTGCGCCTGCTCGGGCCTTCCCTTCTCGTCGAACGACAGCGGGCCGACGACCGTCTGGAAGGTGCCCTGCCGCAGGTGGTCGGTCAGCTTGTCCTGGCACGTCGGGCTCGGGTCGACGCACTGGACGGCGTTCACGGCGGCCTCGACGATCTGGCCGACGGTGTAGCCGTTGGCGGCGTCCTCGTGCGGTTCGCTGCCGAACATCTCGCGGTAGCGCGCCACCATCTCCTGGTTGCCGGGGAAGTCGGCGACGGCCGACCAGCCGACGGGCGAGACGATGTGCTCGGCCGCGTCCTTCACCGCGTCGGGGAACTCCGGCAGCGTCGGCCCGGTCGAGAACGCGGCGAGCTTGGGCTGGACCTTCAGCTCCTGGAGCGCGCGCACGAGGCCGACGGCGTCCTCGAACTGGGTGCCGCCCACGACCACGTCGGGCTTCGCGGCGGCGATCTTGGCGGCGATGGGGGCGAAGTCGGTGGTCTCGGGCGGGTAGACCTCGTCCACGACGGTCTTGATGCCGGCCGCGGCCAGCTTGTCGCGCAGCCCGTACGCGGTGCCCTGGGCGAACGGGTCGTCGAGGCTCGCGTACGCGGCCGTCTTCGGCCGCTGGTCGGCGGGCAGCTTGACGAGGTAGTCGGCCAGATAGTTGTAGTGGTCGTCGGCGATGGCAGGGGCGGCGTAGAACAGGCGGGTGAAGCCCTGCTCGAACACCTCGGCCGCGGCCCCGGCGGGTTCCACGAACAGCATGTCGTACGACTCGGCGACCTTCGCCGCGGGGATCACCAGCCGCGAGGAGAACGGCCCGAAGACCAGGTCGACCTTGTCCTGCGTGATCAGGGACTCGTAGTCGGAGCTGACCCGGTTGGGGTCGGAGGCGTCGTCGCGGAAGATCAGCTCGACCTTCCTGCCGAGCAGGCCGCCCTTGGCGTTCACCCGGTCGGCCCAGACCTGGTAGCCCTCCTGGATGCCCTTGCCCGGCTCGGAGAAGTCGCCGGTGAGCGGGAGCGAGATGCCGATACGCACCGCGCCCTGCTGCTGCCCCGGCGACTGCGCCACGCCGGGTTCGTCGGTCTTCGCGCACGCGGTCAGTCCCAGAGCGCAGAGGGAGATGATCGCCAGGCCCTTGTGCAGTCGTGTCATGGAGGGGACCCCCGTCATGAGAGGCGGAGCGAAAGCGCTTTCGGAAGCGCTTTCGGAAGCGCTTTCGGTTACGATTACACGGGATCCAGCCCCGGACAAGAGGGGGTTCGTGCACCGGATGGCCGAGCGACCTTCCTCTCCCCCACCGCCCCGCCTCGTCGACGTGGCGAAGGCCGCCGGGGTCTCGCTGGCGACGGCCTCGCGGGCGCTGACCGGCAGCAGCGGCGTGAGCGCCGAGGTCGCGGCGCACGTCAGGGCCGTGGCGTCCCAGGTGGGCTACGTGCCCAACAGCCACGCGCGGGCGCTGGCCGGCGGGCAGGCGTCGATGGTGGGGCTGGTCGTCCACGACGTCGGCGACCCGTACTTCGGCGAGATCGCGCGGGGTGTGCTGCGGGAGACCGACCGGCGCGGTTACCTGGCCCTGATCAGCCAGACCGAGCGCGACCCGCGTGCCGAGCTGGCCAGGATCAGGGCGCTGCGGGCGCACCGGGTGACCTCGATCGTGCTGGCCGGGTCGGGGTACGTCGAGCCGGGCACCGAGGCCGACATCGCCGCCGAGGTGCGCTCGGTGACCGCGGCGGGCGGCCGGGTCGCCGTGATCGGCCGCCACCACCTGCCGGTCGACGCGGTGCTGCCCGACAACGCCGCGGGCGCCGCCGCCCTCATGCGTCATCTGCTCGGCCTCGGCCATCGGCGGCTCGGGGTGATCGGCGGGCCGGAGAACCTGACCACGGTCGAGGACCGGCTGGCCGGCCTGCGCACGGCGTACGGGGAGGCGGGGTTCGACTGGCGGGCGGTGCCGGTGGCGTCCGGCGACTTCACCCGCGAGGGCGGCGCGGCCGCGACCGCCCGGCTGATGCGGGCGCACCCCCGGCTCACGGCGGTGGTGGCGCTGAACGACCCGATGGCGGTGGGCGCGCTGTCGTGGCTGCTCAACGCGGGGCGGCGGGTGCCGGATGAGGTCTCGGTGGCGGGCTTCGACGACGTGCCACCGGCGCGCGACGTCTATCCGCCGCTCACCACGATCCGCCTGCCCATGGTCGCCATGGGCAGGCAGGCCCTCGACCTGGTGCTCCGCCCACCGGCCACCCGCCCGAGACGCCGCCGCACCGGCCACGAGCTGGTGGTACGGGCCTCGACGGCCGCCCCTCCGACCCACTGAAGCAGGGGCCTCGACGGCATCCGACCGACACGGAACCCTCCGCACCACGCGATGGCGGTGCCCTGAAATCTCGATTTCGAAAGGGCCGAAATGGGTTTCGGGCTATCCTTCATGCGGATACAGGTCGCCGCCGAGGCGTTCCTGGAGCAGGCCCAGCACGTCGCGCCGGGACAGCACCGTCCAGAGGTCGCCGGCCAGGTGCGGGCCGGTCGCGGCGGCCATCCAGGCGTCGCGGCCCGTCCTGCTGGCGAAGGTCCTGATGGAGAACGCGCCGTCCGGGGTCCGGCAATGTCCCGTACGGACGTCGCCGGGCTCGGCCTGCAGCCGCGGCGCGCAGCCGACCCGGGCGGAGAGCTGCTCGACCGTCAGACCGGCGGTGCCGGGCAGGTGGCCGCCCCCGGAGGAGCAGGCGGCGACGAGCCCGGCCAGCAACACGATCGACGCCAGACGTGGAAATGTCGTCATGTGCGGTGGTACGCAGCCCCGCCGGGCGCGGTTCGAGAACCTGCTAGCTCGGTGTGGGCGTCGGGGTGACGCGGTGATCGGTCAGGTGCAGGTCGCCGTTGAGCGGCCCCTTCAACGCCTCCAGCACCTCCAGCGGGCCGAGCACCGTCCAGCGAGGGCCGACCAGGTGCGGGTTGTACTCCGGCGCCTGGTCCATCCACGCGTCCTTGAGCGTCTCCGTCCTGAAGGTGTTGACGAAGAACTCGCCGTCGGCGGTCTTGCAGTAGCCCGTACGGATGTCGTCGGCCTCCACCTGCATCTTGGGCGTGCAGGCGACCTTGGCCGAGAGCTGCTCGACGGTCAGGGGGGCGGCGTCTGCCGGCTGTTCGTCTCCCGCTGCGACGTAGTCGCCCCAGCCGCCCCCGGAGGAGCAGCCGGCGACCAGCCCGGCCAGCAGCGCGAAAGCGGCCAGACGTGGAAATGTCGTCATGCGCGAAGATACGCACCCCCACCGCCGCAGGTTCAGCGCCGCACGACGCAGCCTCACCCACTCCGGCTCAGCGCAGCACGACGCAGCCCCTCGCCTGGAGGCGGTGCAGGACCTCCGGGTCGCCGTCGAGTTTGTTCCAGCGCAGGTCGAGCTTCTCCAGCGCGGGCAGGTCGCCGAGGCTTTCCGGCAGGTCGCGCAGCCGGTTCTCCCGCAGGTCGAGGTGGGTGAGCCGGGGCGGCAGCGCGCCCGGCAGCTCGCGCAGCAGGTTGCCGCGCAGGTCGAGCACGCGCAGCTCGCCGAGCCCGGCGAGGGAGCCGGGCAGCCGGGCGATCCGGTTGCGCTGCGCGTGCAGCTCGCGCAGCCGCGCGAGACCGCCGATCGTCTCGGGCAGCGCCTCCAGCCGGTTGTGGTAGACCCGCAGCTCCACCAGCGCCCGCATGCCGCCCAGCACGTCGGGCAGTCGCCGGAGCCGGTTGTGGGTGAGGTTGAGGTAGGCCAGCCGGTCGAGCCGTCCGATGGCGTCGGGCACCTCGGTGAACAGGTTGTCGCTGAGGTAGAGGTAGTCGGTGAGCGGCAGGTCGCCGAGCTCCGGCGGGATCTCGGTGAGCCGGTTGTGGCCGAGGTCGAGCATGCGCAGCCGGGTCAGCCCGCCGACGGCGGCGGGGATCTCGGCGAGCGCGTTCTCCGCCAGGTTGAGCGATTCGAGCCGGGCCGACTTCCACAGCGAACCGGGCACGGAGGTCAGCCCGTTGGCGCCGGCCGCGAGGTGCCGCAGGGTCGCGGGCAGCCGGTCGGGCAGGGCGCCGAGCCGGTTGCCGTACAGGAAGAGACTTTCCAGCTGCGGCGGGCAGCGCGGGACCGACGTCAGCTCGTTGCCGTCGAGGTGGAGCGCGCGCAGCGCGGCGAGCGACGAGAGGTCGGGCAGGGCGCGCAGGCGGTTGCCGTCGAGCCGCAGCTCCTCCAGGGAGGCGAGGCCGGCCACCCACGCGGGCACCTCGGCGATCTCGTTCCAGGCCAGGTCGACGACCCGGGTGCCGGCGGGGATCGGGGGGAAGACGGTCAGTCCGTCAGCGGGGGCGCGCACGGCTCCCATGATCGCACGCCCGAGCCGTACGCCAATTCCCTTTTTGTCCGATTCAGGGCGATAGTTGAAGCAGCAACGGGGAGGTGAGAGAACGTTTCTGTTCACCTGGCCCAAGGAGACGGGCGTGGCATTCAAACGCTCTACCAAGGCACCCCGGTCGAAGACCGGCAGCCAGCCGTGGCTGCACCTGAACGGCATGGAGATCCAGGAGTTCGGCACCGTGCGGATGTTCCCGCTCGGCCTCTCGCGGGACGCGCGGGAATACTCCTGCCAGCGGCTCAACCAGATCCTGGCCGACACCCAGATCCTCTACGCGCTCTACAAGAAGCACCACTGGATGATGCGCGGCCCGACGTTCTACCAGCTGCACCTGCTGCTCGACAAGCACGCGGGCGAGCAGCTCGAACTGGTCGACGAGATGGCCGAACGCGTCCAGACGCTGGGCGGTGTCGCCGTCGGCGACCCGAGGCACGTGGCCGAGATGACGGTGATCCCGCGCCCGCCGAACGGCGTGGAAGAGGTGCCCGCGATGCTGTCGCGGCTCGTCGAGTCGCACGAGACCATCCTCATCGCCGCCCACGACGCCGCCTCGCGCACGGCCGAGATGGGCGACGACGGCACCAACGACCTGCTCGTCTCCAGCGTCATCAGGACGAACGAGCTGCAGAGCTGGTTCCTCATCGAGCACCTGGTCGACACGCCGCTGGTCGAGCGGCACGAGAGCTGAGCACCGGAGGCCGGCGCGATCACCGCCCGCTCGTCCGCAGGTGGAACAGCTCGGACGGCGAGATCGGCATGCGGTCGATCGGGATGCCCTCGGCGTCCTCGAGAGCCGAGGCGACGACCGCCGATACGGGGATCACTCCGGCCTCCCCCGCCCCCTTGATCCCGAGGGGGTTGAGCGGTGACGGGGTCTGCAGGTGGGCAGTCTCGACGTGCGGCACCTCGGTGGCGTACGGCATGAGGAAATCCATGAACGAGGCGTTGACCAGCTGACCGTGCTCGTCGTAGACCATGCGCTCGTACAGGGCGCCGCCGACACCCTGGGCCACGCCGCCGTGGATCTGACCCTCGACGATCATCGGGTTGATCAGGTTGCCGCAGTCGTGCACGACGGCGTACCTGACGATCCTGATCTCGGCGGTGTCGGGGTCGGTCTCCACGATCGCGGCGTGCATGCCCGCGGCGAACGTGCAACGGATCGGCGAGTAGAACTCGCGTCCTTCCAGCCCCGGCTCGTCGCCCTCGGCGACGGGCGGCCGGTTCGGGTCGGCGGCCCCGGCGAACTGCGTGGCCCGCGCGGTCTCCTCGTCGAAGGCGTAGCGCAGCGGGTTGGCGAGCACCGCCACCGTGGACAGCGGCATCGACGCCTGCGGCGCGCCGGCCACGTGCACCACCCCCTCGGTGATCTCGAGGTCGGCGGGGTCGGCCTCGAGCGCGTCGGCCGCGACGCGCAGTGCCTTCTCGCGCACCTTCCGGCAGGCGAGCGCGATGGCGTTGCCGCTGACGACGGCCGCCCGCGAGGCGAACGTCCCGACGGCGTAGCCGAGCCGGCGGGTGTCGCCGGTGACCACGCTGACCCGCTCGATCGGCACGCCGAGCTCGGTCGCGGCGATCTGCGCGAAGGCGGTCTCGTGGCCCTGTCCCTGCGAGGTGAGCCCGGTGGAGACGTGCACCTGCCCGTCGGAGGTGATCTGCACGTGCCCGCCCTCGTACGGCCCTGGCCCGGTGCCCTCGACGTAACAGCCGATCCCGATGCCTCGACCGGGAGCTCGCTCGAAGTCGTCCCAGCCGATGAGCTCCTTGAGCATCCGCAGCATGCGCGGGTAGTCGCCGCTGTCGTAGATCAGCGGCCGCCCGTCCTGGAACGTCATCCCCTGGTCGTACGGGAAATCCTCGGGCTGGATGAAGTTGGCCGCGCGGACCTCGGCGCGGTCCTTGCCGAGCCGGCGGGCGATCTTGTCCATCGTCCGCTCCATGCAGAACACGCCCTGCGGGCGTCCGGCCCCTCGGTAGGGGGTGACCTGCACGGTGTTGGTGTAGAGCGAGCTGAACTCGACACGGTAGGCCCCCACCTTGTACGGCCCCAGCAACTGCGTGGACGTGACGATCGGCACGATGATCCCGTACGGGGTGTAGGCGCCGTGGTCGTGCAGGATCGTCACGTCGAGCCCGAGCAGCCGCCCGTCGTCGTCGAACCCGACGCGCACGTGCTGGACCTGCCCGCGCTCGTGGGCGGAGGCGACGAAGTGCTCACGGCGGTCCTCGGTCCACTTGACCTCGCGGCCGAGCGTCATGGCGGCCCACGGCACGAGGATCTCCTCGGGCCACGGGTGCACGATCTTGACGCCGAAGCCGCCCCCCACGTCGGGCGCGATCACCTCGACCTGCGGCAGCGGCACACCGAGCACCGCCGACACCGCCATGCGGACGCTGGTGGAGGTCTGGGTGCTGGAGTAGACGCGCAGGTCGCGGCCGTCCCAGCGGGCGTACACGCCGCGCCCCTCCAGCGGCGTGGCGGCGCTGCGCTCGATGTCGAGCCGGAAGGACAGCGTGTGCGGCGCGGTCTCGATCGCCTCCCGCGCGCCGCGGCCGTCCGGCCCCGGCACCTCCTGGACGAGGTGCGCGCCGACGTTGCCCGGCACGTCGTCGTGCACGAGGTGGACGCCTGAGACTGCCTGCTCCGGGCCGACGACCGGCTTCAGCGGCTCGTAGTCGACCTCGATGCGCGCGCAGACGTCCTCGGCGGCGTACCGGTCGGTCGCGACGACCATGACGACGGGCTCGCCGACGTGCCGGACGACGTCGCGGGCCAGCGGGAGCGCGGTGCGGCCGTGGGTGAGCGCGGGGTGCGGGATCAGCAGGGGCAGCGGCCTGCCGACGCGTTCCGGCAGGTCGTCCCAGGTGTAGATCGCGACGAGCCCTTCGACGTCGAGCGCGGCCGTGACGTCGATGTCGCGGATCCTCGCGTGGGCGTGCGGCGAGCGTACGAACGCCGCGGCCAGCGCGTCGCGCCCCAGGTCGTCGACGTAGCGCCCGCCGCCGGTGAGCAGCCGGTGGTCCTCGCGCCGCTGGACGGGCTCGCCGAACAGCTTCGTCGTCATGACTCCTCCGCCCGCAGCTCGGCGGCCCGGTGGACGGCCTTGACGATGTTCTGGTAGCCGGTGCACCGGCACAGGTTGCCCGAGATGCCCTCCAGCACCTCGTCCTCGGTCGGCGCCGGGTTGTCGGCCAGCAGGGCGGTGACGGTGCACAGGAATCCTGGCGTGCAGAAGCCGCACTGCAGGCCGTGGCACTCGGCGAACGCGCGCTGCACCGGCGACAGCCGTCCGTCGCCCGGCGCGAGGCCCTCGACGGTGGTGATCTTGGAGCCGTCCACGGTGACGGCGAACGTCAGGCACGACCGCACCGGCCGCCCGTCGAGCAGCACCGTGCAGCACCCGCAGACGCCGTGCTCGCAGCCGACATGGGTGCCGGTCAGGCCGAGGTCGTGGCGCAGGCAGTCGGACAGCAGCCGCCGCGCGGGCACCCGCAGCCGCCGGGCGGCCCCGTTCACGGTCACGGTGATCTCGAACCGGGTCTCATCCCGCACGGGCCGCCGCCCCTTCCCGCGCCGCGTCGCGCAGCGCCCGTTCGGCCAGCACGCCCACCAGGTGCCCGCGGTAGGCGGCGGTGGCGTGGATGTCGTCCTCCGGCTCGGCCGCCTCGCGGACGAGCGCCGCCGCGCCGGCCCAGTCGGCCTCGCCCGGCGGCCGGCCCGTGCACGCGGGACCCACGTCGACGACGACGGGGACGGGCCCCACCCCGATGCAGGCGGCGCGGGCCGTGGCGACGCGACCGTCGTCGACGGTGACCACGGCGCAGACGCCGGCCAGCGCGTAGTCGCCGTGCCGGCGCGCGATCTCCAGGAACGCGCTGCCCGTGCCCGGTCGCAGGGCAGGGAAGAACGCGGAGACGGCCAGCTCGCCCGGCTCGATCGCCGGCTCCATGGGCCCGGCGAAGAAACCGGCGGCCGGCACGTCACGGACGGCGACGCCGCCGTCCCACCGGGCGACCCGCACGTGACCGCCGAGGACGGCGAGCACCGCGGGCAGCTCCGCGGCCGGGTCGGCGTGCGCGAGGCTGCCCACGACGGTGCCCCGGTTGCGGATCACCGGGTGGGCGACCAGCTTGAGCGCCCGGGTGAGCAGCGGGTGCGCCCGCGCCCGCTCCGCGTCGGCGTGCCGGACGGTCGCGCCGACGACGACGCCGTCCGCGGTGCGCTCCAGGCGGTCGAGCCCGGCCACCCGGTTGATGTCCACGAGGTCGCTCGGCTCGGCCAGGCGCATGTTGAGCATCGGGATGAGGCTCTGCCCGCCGGCCAGCACCTTCCCGCGCACCTCCGCGAGCGTCCGCAGCGCCTCGCCGAGGTCGCGCGGCGCGTGGTAGGCGAACGGCGGCGGCTTCACCCGGCTCCCTTCCCGGCGGTGCTCTCGACGCTCGCGCCTGGCTCTGGGGTGCGCCTGGAGATGGCGCGCAGCAGGTGGTATCCGCCCAGCACCACGATCGTGCCGAACGCGATGCCCTCCAGCGTGAAGCCGCCGCCGACGAGGTGCGTCACGGGTCCAACGGCGAGGATGATTCCCGCTCCGGTCGGAACCATGTTCACGGGATCGGCGAAGTCGACCCTGTTCTCGATCCAGATCTTGGCGCCGAGCAGCCCGATCATGCCGTAGAGGATCACGGTGACGCCGCCGAGCACGCCGCCCGGGGTCGCGGCGACGAGCGCGCCGAACTTGGGGCAGAGCCCGAACAGGATCGCGATCACGGCCGCGATGTAGTAGGCGGCCGTGGAGTAGACCTTGGTGGCCGCCATGACGCCGATGTTCTCGGCGTACGTGGTGGTGGGCGAGCCGCCGACGGCGCTGGTCACCATGGTGGCCGCGCCGTCGGCCAGCACCGCGCGGCCCACGTACGGGTCGACGTCGGCGCCGGTCATCTCGCCGACGGCCTTGACGTGGCCGATGTTCTCGGCGATGAGCGCGATCACCGCGGGCAGCACGAGCAGCACCGCCGAGGCCCTGAAGTCGGGCGCGTGGAAGTCGGGGATGCCGAACCACGGCGCTTCTGCCACGGCGTCGAGGTTCACCCGGTCGTGCGGGAACGCCGTCGCCACGCAGTACGTGCCCTCGACGGGACACAGGTTGCCGGCCGCGTCACGCAGGTTGGCCCCGGGCAGCACGGAGGTGATCGGGCCGCTCAGGCGGTCGAGCACCCACGACAGCGCGAAGCCGGCGACCAGCCCGACCAGCACCGCGATCCGCCCGACGAACCCCTTGAACAGCACGATGACGAGGAACGTGACGAGCATCGTGACGAGCGCGACCCAGTGGTCCTGCGTCCAGTAGACGTCGGCGACCACGTACGCGAGCCCGAACCCGATGAGCATCACGACCGCGCCGGTGACGACGGGCGGGAAGACGCGGTGGATGATCTGCACGCCCAGGAAGTGGATGGCGAGGCCGGCCAGCGCCAGCACGAACCCGGCGACCAGGATGGCGCCCGTGACGACCGCGTCGGCGCCCGCGGTGTCGCCGCCGGCCACCGCCCTGATGGCGAACACGCCGCCCACGAAGGAGGCGCTGGTGCCGAGGTAGCTCGGCACCTTTCCGTTCACGATGAGCAGGAACAGGATCGTGGCGACCCCGGACATCATCACGGCGACGTTGGGGTCGAGCCCCATCACCAGGGGGAAGACGAACGTCGCCCCGAACATCGCGATGACGTGTTGCGCGCCGAACCCCACCATGCGGGGCCAGCTCAGCCGTTCGTCGGGCCTGACCACCTCACCGGGCGCCAGGTGTTTGCCGTCACCGTGCTTGGTCCACATGTGAGCCCCCTTTGTACCGGGCGGGCCGGCGGACGTTCCGCTGCAAGCGCATGGGCGCCTGCGGGCACATTAGGCTCACTGACACGCGCTTACACGGGCATGTCTTGCCAAATCTAACCCGCCGGTCAGAGAGAACCTCGCGCACGCGCTGATGAGGAACATGTGAGGGATGGCCGGAGACCCCCGCGCACGCGCTGATCACGGGGGTGGGAGATCGCGTACGCGGTGATCACGGGGGTGGGAGAGCGCGTACGGGGTGATCAGGGGCGGGCGGTGGGTTCCGTGGTCGCGGCGGCGTCAGGGGTGGCCGGGAGAGTGTCGCGGCGGCGGGCGGCACGCAGGACGTGGTAGCCGGCCAGGAGGACGATCGTGCCGAGCGCGATGCCGCTGAGCGAGAACGTGCCGGTGATGGGCAGCGCGACCGGCCCGATGGCGCAGATGATCCCGGCCCCGATGGGCACGAGGTTGACCGGCGACGACAGGTTCACCCGGTTCTCGATCCAGATCTTGGCGCCGAGCATGCCGATCATCCCGTACAGGACGGTCGTGACCCCGCCCAGCACGCCGCCGGGAGTGGCCGCGACGAGCGCGCCGAACTTGGGGCAGAGCCCGAACAGGATCGCGATCACGGCCGCGACGTAGTAGGCGGCCGTGGAGTACACCTTGGTGGCCGCCATGACCCCGATGTTCTCGGCGTACGTGGTGGTGGCCGGGCCGCCGACGGCGGTGGACACGACGGTGCCGACGCCGTCGGCCATCACGGCCCGGCCCATGTAGCCGTCGACGTCCGCGCCGGTCATCTCGCCGACGGCCTTGACGTGGCCGACGTTCTCGGCGATCAGCGCGATCACCACGGGCAGCACGAGCACGACGGCCGACGCCTCGAAGACGGGGCCGTGCAGGGAGGGCAGCCCGATCCAGTCGGCCTGCGCCACGGCGTGCAGGTCGACGCGGAAGTGCTCGACCATCTTGCCGCTGTCGTCGGGCGACAGTACGGGGCCGCCGACGAGGTCCCATCCCCACGACAGCAGGAACCCGAAGACGAGGCCGAGCAGGACTCCGATGCGGCCGAGGAAACCGCGGAACAGCCCGACGAACACGAACGTGGCCGCCATCGTCAGCAGCGCCACCCACGGGTCCTTCGGCCAGTAGACGTCGGCGGCGACGTACGCCATGCCGAACCCGATGAGCATCACGACGCCGCCGGTGACGACGGGCGGGAAGACCCTGTGCAGGATGCCGACGCCGAGCCGGTGGATGACGTACCCGCACACCACCAGCGCGACGCCGACGGCGAGCAGCGCGCCCGTCACGGTGGCGTCACCGCCGCCGGCCGCCCGGATCGCGACCACGGCGCCCACGAACGAGGCGCTCGAGCCGACGTAGCTGGGCACCTTCCCCTTGACGAAGAGCAGGAAGAGGATGGTGGCGACGCCGGACATCATCACGGCGAGGTTGGCGTCGAGACCCATGACGAGCGGGAAGACGAAGGTGGCGCCGAACATCGCGATGACGTGCTGGGCGCCGATGCCGACCATCAGGGGCCAGCTCAGCCGCTCGTCCGGCTTGACCACCTCACCGGGCGTCAGGTGCTTCCCGTCGCCGTGCAGCTTCCATCCCAACGCCACGCCACACCTCTGCTGTCTCCCCTGGTCGGGGACATAACCGGACGAATGTTGCAGAGCACAATAAGGGGTGGCAGAAGGTGGTCGATGCGGGGGTCAGCGGACGTCGATCGAGAAGCCCTCGCCGCTGACGACCTGACCTGCCCTGATCTTGGCCGTCTTGCGCAGCTCGACCTCACCGTCGACGAACACCATGCCCGCGGCGACGAGTTGCTTGGCCATCCCGCCGGTCTCGGTGACGCCGCAGTATTTCAGCAGGTCGCACAGCGGGATGAAGTCGGAGCGCAGTTCGAATTCCACGCGACCAACCCTAGACGCTCCTAGATGCCGCGCATCCGCAGCACGTGCAGGGCCAGTGTGAGGTTCAGTCGCAGGTGAGGGTCGCTGGTGAAGGTGCCCAGCATGCGTTCCAGCTTGCCGATGCGGTAGCGCAGGGTGTTGTAGTGGAAGTGCAGGCGGCGGGCGGTCTCGGCGACGTTGAGGTTGGTCTCCAGCAGCACCTGCAGGGTGCGGCGCAGGTCGGCGTGCTCGGCGTCCTCGTCGCCGGCCAGCGGCCCGAGCGTCTCGCGGACGAACGCGTGCAGCTCGTCGGTGTCGTTGACCAGCGACAGCAGCCGGTAGACCCCGAGCTGGTCGAAGTGGGCCACCGCGCCGGGCCCGTGCAGCTGCCGCCCCACCCTGGCCGCCTTGAGCGCCTCCGTGTACGCCTCCGGCAGCGTCTCCACGCCCCGGCTCGGCCGCGAGGTGCCGGTGGAGAACGTGGCGCACGGCACGTCGGCCAGCGCGGCGGCCGCGTCCCTGGCCAGCCGCGCGACGTCGGTGGCGGCGCCCACCACGGCCACCACCTCGTGCGAGAACCCGGCCACGGCGCCGCGTGGGTCGTGCCGCCTGGTCGCCGCCGTCCAGCACGCCACCAGCCGGTCCTGGGCGGCGCGCTCGTCGCCGTCGGGGTCGAGCTCGGCCACCAGGACGGTCACCGGCCGCGCGAGATCCCAGCCGAACGCGGCGGCGCGGGCCGTGACCCGCTCGGTCGCGCCGGCCCGGCCGGTGAGCACGTCGCGCAGGAAGTCGGCGCGGTACTTGCTCTCGACGGCGTTGACGGCCTCCTGCCGGGTGACGACGAGCGCGGCGACGGTGGCCGCCCGTTCGAGGATGCCGACGTCGGCCTCGCCGATCGCGCCGGACGCGCTGTAGGCCACGATCCTTCCGTGGTGGTGCCCGCCCGCCAGCACGGGCGCCGACGCGAACGCCCGCCCCCTCCCGGCGGACGGGCCCGTCCGGCCCTCGCGCGCGATCGCGGTGCGCAGGACGGTCACGTGCTCGGCCGGACCGGCGGTGGCCAGCACCCGGCCGGCGCCGTCGACGGCCGCCACCGCCACCTCGAGCAGCTGCGCCACCTCGGCGGCGACCTCGCCGAGCCCGCCGCCGGCCAGCACCACGTGCACGAGCGCCCGGTGCGCCTCCTCCGCGCGGGCCAGCGCGGCGGCCTGGCGGTTGAGGATGTCGGTCAGCACCTGGTTGAGGATGTCGTCGAAACCGACGTCGTCGGGCAGCAGGATGAGCGGGAACCCGAGCCGGTCGGCCTGCGCGACCATCTCGGCGGGCAGCTCGTCGACGTACCGGCCGAGTTTGATCGCCAGGGCGGCCAGCCCGCGCTCGTCGAGGTCGGTCACCAGCCGTCCGAGCGACTGGGGCGTGTTGCGCAGGGGGTAGCCGGTGGTCAGCAGCAGCTCGTGCGGCTTGACCCAGGCGAGGATGTCGGGCACCTCCATCACGTTGAGCCGCTGCACGACGCGGCCCACCCCGCGTTCCCCCGCGATCAGCCGGGCCCGCGCAAGGGTGGACACGCCGAGCACCTCGCCGACGGACACACCGTGGATGATCGTGCCGGTGCTGGAGAGACGGACGGGCGGCTCCATGGGGGCATTGTGACTCCGAAGCCGTCTGGCAGGAAGAGCCAACCTTCGCGCTCGCTGTTGGCAAAATTCTCCGTACGGAGGGGTTCGCGGTCCGTTCTACGGTCAGGTCCAGGATCGATCAGGAGGTCCGGTGACCGTCACTACTCACGCGCGCGGCACCCACGTCCGGCGCGCGCACGCCACGGGTGCGGCCAGCACGGCGATCCGCCCCGTCCTGCACGCCCAGCGCCGTCCCGCCCGCGTGCTCGCGGTCTTCCCTTACGGGGTGTACCTGGAGATCAGGACCGACCAGGAGCCCTCGGTGATCGCCCTCATCACCGGCCGGGCGACCCGGCTGCCCAACTCCGTGCTGCTGGCCGAGCCGCTGCCACCGGTCGAGGTGGACGACGACGCGTCGGTGGGCGACCGGGCGATCGAGCTCGGCCCGCTGACCCTCGGCGTCCGCCGCTGGTGGGACCCGGCGCCGCAGCTCGGCCCGCTCACCGCCGGCGCGCTCGCCGCGTCCGCCGCCCTGCTGACCCGTCCGCCCAACGCGGGGCTGGCCGGCAACGCCTCGGTCGACCTGCTCGCGAGCAGCTGCGCGCGGGGCTGGCTGCTCGGCGCGGTGACGGCGGCCGAGCAGCTCGTGGGCCTCGGGCCCGGGCTCACTCCGAGCGGCGACGACGTGCTCGCCGGGCTCCTCGTGACGCTGCGGCACCTCGGCGCCGCGACGGGCGCGGAGCGGGCCGTCCGGCTGGCCGGATGGCTCGCGGCGACCGTGACGTACGACGCCCGCACCCGTACGACGCCCATCTCCGCCACGCTGCTGCACTGCGCGGCGCGCGGCCAGGCCAGCCCGGAGGTGATCGACGTGCTGCGCGCCCTCGCCGGACGGCAGGCGCTCAGGCCGGCGCTGTGCCGGCTCCACGGCCTCGGCCACACCTCGGGCTCCGACCTGGCGCAGGGCGTCGGCATCGGCGTCGAGACGGTCCTCGCCCTGGGCGGCGCGCGATGAGCGGGGCGACCGTCCTGGTACGGCCGGGCTCCTACCACGACTCGGTCACCCTCATGCGCGTGAGCCGCGCGGTGTCCGCCCTGCCCGGCGTCGAGGTCGCGATGGTCGCGATGGCCACGGCGCTCAACGTCTCGATCATCGAGGAGCTGGGGTTCGCCGTCCCCGAGGCAGGCCCCGGCGACCTGCTCGTCGCGGTGCGGGCGGACGACCCGCGGGCCGCCGTCGAGGAGGCAGAACGGCACCTGTCCGCCGCGCACCGGCCGCAGGCCGCGCCGGAGGAGCAGCGCCCGCTCACCACCCGCTCGGCCGCGACCGCCGCCGAGGACGCCGGGCTGGTGCTCGTCTCCACGCCGGGCGAGCACGCCTTCGCCGAGGCGTACGACGCGATCGAGGCCGGGCGGCACGTGATGATCTTCAGTGACGGCGTCCCCGTGGCACAGGAGCGCCGGCTGAAGGAGCTGGCCGAGGCGAGGGGCGTGCTCGTCATGGGCCCCGACTGCGGCACCGCCGTGATCGCCGGCGCCGGCCTGGGCTTCGCGAACGTGCTCTCCCCCGGCCCCGTCGGGGTGGTGGCGGCCTCGGGCACCGGTGCGCAGCAGGTGACGTGCCTGCTCGATCGGGCGGGGGCGGGCGTGAGCCACGTCCTCGGCGTGGGCGGGCGTGACCTGTCGGCCGAGGTGGGCGGCCTGTCCACGGTGCGGGCGTTGCGCATGCTGGACGACGACCCGGGCACCGAGCTGATCGTGCTCGTCTCCAAGCCGCCCGCGCCCGAGGTGGCGCGGGCGGTGCGCGAGCTGCCGTTGCGCACGCCCGTCGTCCCGGCGCTGCTGCGCGAGGGCGGGACGGATCTCACCGAGGCAGCCGAGCAGGCGCTGCGGCTGCTCGGCCGCCCGGTGCCCGAGTGGCCCGCGTGGCCCGCGTGGCGGGGGGCCAGGCCCGCGGCCAAGCGGGTCACCGGCCTGTACTCCGGGGGCACGCTCGCCGCGGAGGCCGCCCTGATCACCGGGTCGCGCGACATCGTCGACTTCGGCGACGACGCCTACACCCGGGGCCGCGCCCATCCGATGATCGACCCGGCGCTGCGCGTGGAGGCGCTGGCCACGGCCGGGGAGTCCGACGTGGTGCTCATGGACGTCGTCCTCGGCCACGCCGCCGACCCCGACCCCGCCGCCTCGCTCGCCCACGCGGTGGCCCGCAGCCCGGCGACCGTCGTCGTCGCCCTGATCGGCACCGAGGGCGACCCCCAGGACCTGCACCGCCAGGCCGCCGCCTTCCGTGAGGCGGGCGCGGCGGTCTTCACCTCCAACGCCCAGGCCGCCCGCCACGCGAGGAGCCTCCTGTGACCGGTCTGCTCGACACGCCGCCGCGGGTCATCACCGTGGGGGCCGGGTTGTTCGACGAGGCGCTGCGGGCGCAGGCCGTCCCGACCGTGCCGGTCGAGTGGCGTCCGCCGCTGCCCGGCACCGGGGAGGCGCTCGCCACGGTGCTCGCCGACCCGCGCAGGCGGGCCGCCAACGAGCTGGCCGTGGGACGGCTGCTGTCCGCCCGTCCGCAGCTGGTGGGCGTGCGCCGCGCCGCCGAGGTGCTGCCCGTCCGGACGTTCCTGCACGCGGGACCGCCCATCACCTGGGAGCGCGCCTCAGGGCCGATGCGGGGCGCGCTGATCGGCGCGATGCTGCTGGAGGGCCTGGCCGCCGACGCGGACGAGGCCGCCGACCGGCTCGCGGAGGGCGCGGTCGAGCTGCGGCCGTGCCACGAGCACGCCGCCGTCGGACCGATGGCGGGCGTGGTGAGCCCGTCGATGTGGCTGCTCGAGGTCCACGACGCCGAGCACGGAGGCACCGCGTACTGCTCGCTGAACGAGGGGCTGGGCAAGGTGCTGCGGTACGGCGCTTACGGGCCTGAGGTGCTGGAACGGTTGCGCTGGATGGACCGGGTGCTCGGCCCGGCTCTCGCGGCGGCGCTCGGGCGTACGGGCCCGATCGACCTGCGCGCGCTGATGGCGCAGGCCCTGCAGATGGGCGACGAGCTGCACAACCGCAACCGCGCGGCCACCTCGCTGCTGCTGCGCGCGCTGGCCCCTGCCGTGGTCGAGGCGGCCCCGGGCGAGGCGGCGGCCGTGCTGCGCTTCATCGACGGCAACGACCACTTCTTCCTCAACGCCGGCATGGCCGCGGCCAAGGTGAGCACGGACGCCGCCCGCGACGTGCCCGGCTCGACCCTGGTCGTCGCCATGGCCCGCAACGGCACCGATTTCGGCGTGCAGGTGTCGGGCCTGGGCGGGCGCTGGTTCACCGGTCCCGCCGGTGTGCCCGACGGCCTCTACCTCGGCTCGTACGGCCCCGGGGACGCCAACCCCGACATCGGCGACTCCACGATCACCGAGACGGCGGGCCTCGGCGGGTTCGCGATGGCGGCCGCCCCGGCGATCGTGCGGTTCGTCGGCGGCGAGGTGGCCGACGCGGTCAAGGCCACGCGCTCGATGTACGAGATCGCGCTCGCCGAGCATCCCGCCTACCAGATCCCCGGGCTCGGCTTCCGCGGCACGCCGGTCGGCATCGATGTGACCCTGGTGGCCAGGACGGGCCTGCCGCCTGTGGTGAACACCGGCATCGCCGGTCGCGTGGCGGGAACGGGCCAGGTCGGAGCGGGTTTGGTCAGGCCGCCGGTCGAGGCGTTCACCAGCGCGTTGACGGCCCTGGCGGACGCTTCTCCACAGCGCCCCTGAACCATGACAAAAGTTAACGTACGCTTCCGTTCCCGATTAACCGCCGATATGTTAACGAACCTCGTAATCTGCAAGTAGCGCGTTGACGCACGTGACAGATGGGGGCACAGCATGGCAGCCGACCGCTTGCTCAGCGGTTCCGGCCCGGACGGTGGCGCGGGGGGCGCGCCCAAGGGCCAGGGTCGCCTCATAGGCAGGCGGTACCGGCTGGTGTCACCCGTCGGCCGGGGCGGCATGGGGGTCGTCTGGCAGGCGCACGACGTGCTGCTCGACCGCGACGTCGCGGTGAAGGAGCTGATTCTCCCCTACGGCCTCGACCAGGCGGGGCTGCAGGTCGCGCACCGCCGGGTGCTGCGTGAGGCCCGCTCCGCCGCGCGGCTGCAGCACCCGGGCATCGTGACCGTGCACGACGTCGTCGAGGAGGACGGCCGGCCCTGGATCGTGATGGAACTGGTCCGCGCGTGGTCGCTGGAGCAGGCCGTCCGCCAGAGCGGGCCGCTGCCCGTCGTGCAGGCCGCCGAGATCGGCATCCGGGTGCTCGACGCGCTGCGCCACGCGCACGCCGCCGGCATCCTGCACCGCGACATCAAGCCGGGCAACGTGCTGCTGACCGCCGACCGGGTGGTGCTGACCGACTTCGGCATCGCCGCCGTCGAGGGCGACGTCACGATCACGCAGACCGGGCTGCTCATGGGGTCGCCCGCCTACATCCCGCCGGAGCGCCTGTCCGGCCAGCAGATCACGCAGGCCGCCGACCTGTGGTCGTTCGGGGCCACGCTGTACGCCGCCGTCGAGGGACGGCCGCCGTACGAGGGGCCCGATGCCGTGGCCGTGCTCGGGTCGGTGCTCACCCGCGACCCGATCAGGCCGCAGCGGGCCGGGGCCCTGCTGCCGGTCGTCGAGGGCCTGCTGCGCAAGAACCCGGCCGAGCGGATGACGTCCGAGCAGGCCGCCCAGCTGCTGGAGGACGTGCTGCGCACGCACGGCGCCGCGCTGCCGCGCCGGCCCGACACGCTTCCCGGCCCCGCCGACCCCACGCCGGCCGGGCTGCTGCCGCCGCTGGAGACGCCGTCGGGGCCGATGCCCTCGCGGATCGTGGAGACGCCGTCGGGGCCGGTGCGGGTGCCGTACGAGTCGGGCTCGTACACGTTGCCTCCTACGGCTTCACCTCCTGGAGGGGCTCCGGCCGACCCGCCGTCCGGCTCCTACGACGCGCCGGCCGGTTCGTGGGGTGGCTACGACTCGCTGTCCAGCCCGTCGGGCGGGGTTCCCCGGTCGCCGCTGGGCGCGCCCACCGGACTCGGGACCGGGCGCGACTTCCGCGACGACACTCCGGGCCTTCGAACGGGCCCCCAGCCGGGGTCACAGCCGGGATCGCAGACGGGACCGCAGCTGGGCTCACAGACGGGCCCGCAGACGGGACCGCAGTTGGGCCCGCGAACCGGTCCGCAACCCCAGCCGATCCTGCCGCTCACCTCCGACAGCCGTACCTCCGGCGCGACCCCGTGGCCGCTGGCCTCGCCCGCCGACCTGAGCGAGCAGTCGCGCGACGCCTACTCACGCGACACGGGTCGGGACACAGGGCGGGACTCAGGGCGGGACACGGGCCAGAACCGCCCGGCCGCACCGCCGGACACCGCGCCGCGCACGGGCAGGAGTCGGCGTCGCAAGGAGCAGGACGACGGTTTCTGGGCCCGCGAGGGACGTCCGGCGCCGATGCTGCTCATCGGCGCCCTGGTGGCGGTCGCCGCCGTCACCGCCGCCGTGCTGTTCCTGCTGGTCCGCTCCGACGACCCGCCGCCCGCGGCGGGCCTCGACGCCGACACCAGCGAGACCACCGCGGTCGGGACGGAGCCGTCCGCCATACCCGAGGGGTACCAGGAGCACAGCGGGCGCGGGTTCGCCGCCGCCACGCCGGACGACTGGAAGCCCAGCACGTCAGGCCGGACGACCCGGTTCGACGGGCCGAAGGACTCCGGCCTGCGGATCCTCGTCGAGCCGTCCACCCCGCAGCCCGACGGCGGGCTTTCCGTGCTCGCCAAGAAGGAGGCGGCCGGCGGCCTGGAGAGCTACATCCAGGTACGGCTACAGGCGGTCAATTACCGCGGCACGAAGGCCGCCGACTGGGAGTACACCTACACCAGCGACAAGGGCGTCCCCATGCACGCGCTCGTCCGCCACGCCACCATGGACGGCGCCGCGTTCCTGATCACGTTCGACCTCCCCCAGCTCAAGTGGGACGACCAAGCCGAAACCCGCAAAACCTTCCTCGACACCTTCCAGCACATCGACTGACGCCCCTCTCCGGCTCGCGGCCTCTTCGCCCTTCGAGCCCCGACCTTCTCCCGGTAGGGGCTCGACCTCTGGCCCGTGCAGACGCGCACGCTCAGCGGGGGTAGAGCTTGGCTGCCAGGGCGTGCAGGTGGGCGCGTTCGTCGGCGGTCAGGGGGGCGAGGGTTTCGTTCTCGACCTCGGCGATCACGCGGTGTGCCTCCTCCAGTGCCGAGCGCCCGGCGGCCGTCAGGGTCACGCGGTAGCGCCGGCGGTCGGACGGGTCGCGTTCGCGGTCGGCCAGGCGCATCTCGATCAGGTCGTCCATGAGACGGACCATGTCGCTCGGGTCGAGGCCGAGCCGGTCGCCGAGCCGCCGCTGGGCGGCCGGGCCGAAGTCGTCCAGGGCGGTCAGCACCGCGAAGTGCCACAGCCCCAGCCCGGTCCGCGCCGACAGCCGGTCGGCCAGCGTGCGGCGGTTGGCCACCGCGGCCTTGTGCAGCGTGAACGTCGTGACGGCGAGCAGCGACGGCGGGGTTTCCATGCCCGTTAGTGTAGGTTCTAACCAATCATTGGTATCTACCAACTATTGGAGCACCCCATGGATGTCCTCGTCCCCCGTCTGCTGGTCGACGACTTCCCGACGACCGTCGCCTTCTACGAGGGCGTGCTGCGCGACCTGCTGGGCGTCGAACCGGTCAAGGTGCTGCCCGACCACCGCTACGCCCACTGGGACATCAGCGGGCAGTCGGCCCTCGTCCTGTACGGCCGCGAGAACATCGCCCAGCTCACCGGTTCGACGGCCACGGGCCCGGCCGCCGACACGACGATGCTGGTCATGAAGGTCGACGACGTGGACGACGCCGCCGGCTGCCTGGTACGGCACGGGGCGGTGCCGGTCGCGCCGCCGCAGGACCGCCCGGAGTGGGCCCCCGGCCTGCGCACCGCGCACCTGCGCGACCCGGAGGGCCGGCTGATCGAGCTCCAGTCGTACTGAGCCGCCTCAGCCCCCGTACGCGCGCAGCACGGCCCGGCGGATGCCCTCGTACCCCGTGCACCGGCACAGGTTGGAGCTCAGCAGCGCGTCCAGGCGCTCAGGGTCGCGGGCGACGGAGGGGTCCGCGTCGAGCGCGCCGACCACCAGCATCACGAAACCGGCGGTGCAGAAGCCGCACTGCAGGCCGTGCTCGGCGGACATCGCCTCCTGGAAGGGGTGCAACCGGCCGTCCGCGGCGAGCCCCTCGACCGTACGGATGTCGCGGCCCGCGGCCTGCACCGCGAGCATCAGGCACGAGCGCACCCCCTCGCCGTCCACCAGGACGGTGCACGAGCCGCAGACGCCGTGCTCGCAGCCGAGCTTCGTGCCGGTCAGCCCGCATGCGCCGCGCAACACGTCGGCCAGGTTCCTGCGCGGCTCGACCGTCACGTCGTAGGCGGTCCCGTTGACCGTGAGCCGGATCGGTACACCAGCGCTCATGCCCGCCCCCTGCCGTCCTGCGCGTCCCGCAGCGCCTCCGTCAGCGCGCGCCGGACGACCACGCCCGTCGCGTGCCGCTTGTACTCCACGCCGGCGTGGAGTTCCTGGTACGGGTCGGCGGCGGCCGCGGCCAGCTCGCCGGCCCGTGCGAGGACGGCGGGCTCCGGCTCGCGGCCGGCCAGCCAGTCCTCCGCCTCGCGGGCGCGCCGGACGGCCGCGCCGGTCATGCCGATCCGCGCGCCGGCGATCGCCCCGTCCCGCAGCACGAGCGCGACGACGGCCGCGGCCTGCGCGAAGCTGAGGTGCGTACGGTGCTGCTCGACGAAGGCGACGCCCACCGCGTCGCTCTCGGGCAGCAACGGCAGCTCCACCGACGTCACGATCTCGTCCGGCTGCCGTACGGTGCGGAACGCGCCGAGGAAGTAGTCGCTGGCGGTCACCGCGCGGCTGCCCGACGGCCCGGTCAGCTCGATCACGGCGTCGAGCGCCGCCGCGGTCGCGCACCACTCCGACTGGGGATGCGCCCAGGCCAGACTGCCTGCCATGGTCCCGCGCACGCGGACCGGCGGGTGCGCGATGAACGGGCTCACCCTGCTCAGCAGCCGCCCGAGAGCCCCGGGCGCGACGGCCGGCGTCTCGAAGGCGCGGTGCCTGGCCAGGGCGCCGACGCGCAGCGCGTCCCCCGTCACGGTGATCGTGTCGAGCGCCCCGACGCCGTTGACGTCGACCAGCAGCGTGGGGCGTTCCAGGCGGAAGTTCATCAGGAGCAGCAGGCTCTGGCCGCCCGCCAGCACGCGGGAGGTCTCCGGCCGCTCGGCGAGCGCGCTCACGGCCTCGGAGAGCTCCGCAGGGGCCACGTAGTCGAAGGGTGCCGGTTTCATCGCACCCCCGCCTCCCGTCCGGCGACCGCGCGCCGGCACTCCTCCGGGGTCAGCGGGAGCTGGATCCCAGGCTCCCCGAGAGCGTCGACGACGGCGTTGACGACGGCGGGCGGCGTGCCGATGCACCCGGCCTCGCCGGTGCCCTTGGCGCCCAGCGCGGTGTTCGGGTTCGGGGTGACGGTGCTGCCGAGCGTCAGCGGCGGCAGTTCGCCGATCGTCGGCAGCAGGTAACCCAGCAGGTCGGCGGCCTGCGGGCGGCCCTCGTCGTCGTAGGGCATCACCTCGTACAGCGCCTGCCCGAGCCCCTGCACGACGGCTCCGCGCACCTGGTCCTCCACGATCTCGTCGTCGAGCCGCACGCCGCAGTCGTCCACCGCGACCAGGCGCAGCACGTGCACGACGCCCAGCTCCGTGTCGACCTCCACCACGGCGACGTACGCGCCGAAGGCGTACGCGGCCGGGGCCGCGTAGACGCCCTCGACCCGCAGCGGCTCCCCCGCGGCGGCCAGCTCGCCCAGCGTCCGGCTGCGTCCCCCGGCGGTGACGACGCCGTTCGCGTACGACGCTCCGGGGCCGGCGCGCCGCTTCGCCTCCTCGATCAGCTCCAGCGCGGCGCGATGCAGCGCCGAGCCGCCCACCTGCGTCGACCGGCTCCCGTACGTGCCGACGCCCTGCGGCACCTCCGCGGTGTCGCCCTCGACGAGCGTCACCTGGCGGGCGGGGACGCCGAGGGTGCGCGCGACGAGCTCGGCGAAGACGGTCTCGTGGCTCTGGCCCGTGGCGCAGGTGCCGACGCGCGCGACGACGCCGCCGCCGGGGGCGACGTCGATCGCGGCCCACTCCTGGGCCACCTCCTTCTGCTCCAGCCCCGACCGTTCCGCGAACATGCACAGCCCGACGCCGAGCGGCCACGCGCCGCCCGCCTCCCGGCGGCGGCGCTGCTCCTCGCGCCAGTGCGCGTAGTCGGCCAGCTCCAGGGCCAGGTCGAGGGCCTGCTCGTATCGGCCGCTGTCGAACCACCTGCCGGTCGGCGACTCGTACGGGAACGCCTCCGGCGGGACGAGGTTGCGGCGCCTCAGCTCGGCCGGGTCCATGCCGAGCCGGCGGGCGAGCAGGTCGACGGTGCGTTCGACGGCGTAGACCTGCTCGGGGCGCCCCGCGCCGCGGTAGGGCGTCGTGAGAGCCGTGGTGGTGACGACCGTGCGGACCCGGGCGTGCACGTCCGGCGTCCGGTACACGCCTGCGGCGGCGCGCCCGGTCTCTCCCGGGACGAACGCGCCCACCGGGTAGCCGCCGACGTCGGCGTCGACCTCCAGGTCAAGGGCGAGCATCCGGCCGTCTGCGTCGGCGGCGAGCCGTACTCGCTGGTTCTGGCCGCGACCCTGCGGGGAGGCGAGCAGGGACTCCGCCCGGTCCTCCAGCCAGCGCACCGGACGGCCCAGGCGCAGCGCCAGCCGGACCACCACGAGGTACTCGGCGTAGGTGCCGCTCTTCGAGCCGAAGCCGCCACCGCTGTCGGCCACGCGCACCCTGATGCGCTCGGGGTCCCACTTGAGGTCGGCGGCGAGGTCGTCGCGCAGCCGGTGCGGGGCCTGGTGCGAGACCCAGACGGTCAGGCGGCCGTCCTCCTCCGGCACGGCGAGAAGGGCTCGGGGCTCCATGGGGGTGGGCACCAGCCGGGGCTGCCGGTAGACCCCTTCGACGACGACCGCCGCACGCTGCCAGACCTCGTCGGGGACGGGGTCGCCGAACTCCATGTCGGTGACGACGTTGTCCAGCCCGTCGAACAGCTGGACGGCCGACGCGGCGGCCTCGCCCGGGTCGACCAGGGCCGGCAGCGGGTCGATGTCGACGCGCACGGCGTCGGCGCCGTCCTCCGCCACGTAGCGGTCGGCGCCCACGACGACGGCGATCGGCTCCCCTACGTACCGGACGCGGTCCACCGCGAGCGCCGGGCACGGCCTGTGTGCCGATCCTGGCGTGGCGAGGTAGACCGGCACGAGCGGGACCTCGTCGCCGAGGTCCGCCGCGGTCCACGCCGCCACGACGCCGTCGGTGGCGGTGGCCGCGCTCGTGTCGACCGCCACCAGGCGTCCGTGCGGGACGCGGCTGCGGACGAACGCGGCGTCGAGGCAGCCGGGCACGTCGAGGTCGCCGACGTACCGTCCGGCTCCCGTGATCAGCCGGGCGTCCTCACGCCGCCCGAGCCGCCAGGACGCGGCGGCGTCGGGCACCCGCACCGACACGGGCGCCGAATCCGCCGGCAGAACAAATCCCCCTACCTCCCGCAGTTTCTCCATGCCCCTCACGCCCATTCACCGACAAACCCACATTCACCCTCGATACACCGCCCTAACCCACAAACCGCACTGCATTCCTCACCCGGCCCATTCCCCACCCCCACGGACCGCCGCACGCGCACACCCCCACGCGAACGCGGCACGCCGGTACCTCACCACCCGCAAAAGGACTGCCACCTTCGTCGGTGAGAGTTGTGTCCCTGGGGGTTCGCGTCACGGCATTGGCGACTCTTCCGCCGGCGAGGTCGTGGCCGCACTTCGGTGGTGGAGGTGTGGGGGATGTGTCGCCCGCACAAAGGTGCGGCCATCGCCCCGGTCGGTGGGAATTCGCGGGAGCGCAAACGCTCCTCACGCGGCACATTCCTCTGCCGCCTGCGGACGCGGGACCATGGCCTGGTCGGCAGGGGTTTACGCACATGAAGCCAGGGCGGTGGTGGGGTAAAGTCTGCGCATGAGGCTGGCGAGCATTTCCCTTTATCCCGTCAAATCGACCACCGGACACGACGTGCCCGTGGCCGAGGTCGAGCCGTGGGGGCTGGCCGGCGACCGCCGCTACCTCATCACCGAGACCACCGACGCGGGCAGCGAACTCCTCACCGCCAGGGAAGAACCCCGCCTGCTGGCCTGCGTCCCGGTCCTCGACGACGGCGCGCTCACGCTCACCGGCCCGCACGCCGATCCGCTGCGGGTGGTTCCCGGCACGACCCGCTCCACGGTGAAGGTCCACCACGACCCGGTGGAGCTCACCGACTGCGGCGACGAGGCCGCCGCCTGGCTGTCCGCGCTGGTCGGACGCCCCCTGCGGCTGCGCTGGATGGACGACCCGACCCGCCGCCCGGTCAACCCCGCCTACAGCAGGCCCGACGACCGGGTGAGCCTCGCCGACGCCTACCCCCTGCTGCTCACCTCGACAGCGTCACTCACGCGGCTGCGCGACTGGATCACCGAGACCGCGCTCGAACGCGGCGAGGAGGCCCCCGAGCCGCTGCCGATGCGCCGGTTCCGGCCCAACCTGGTCGTCGAGGGAGCGTCCGAGCCGTTCGCCGAGGACGAGTGGAAGCGCGTCCGCATCGGCGAGGTCGACTTCCGGGTGTCCAAGGGCTGCGACCGGTGCGTGCTGACCACGGTCGACACCGCCGCGTACACGAAGGGCAAGGAGCCGATCCGCACCCTTTCCCGGCACCGCAAGCGTGACGGCAAGGTGTGGTTCGGCATCAACCTCATCCCGGACGGAGTGGGCCGCATCACCCAGGGCGACCCGGTCACCATTCTCTGATTCCTCCTAGTCCGAGCGGAGCGGCCCGAGCGGAGTTGTGCGAGCGGAGTTGTGCGAGCGGAGTGGGTTGGATCGCGCAGGGCGATCCGACTCGCATTCTCGGAAAGCAGCACCGGCGAGGGTGGCCGGCCCGCGGTCGGGCCCTTGGGCGAGCTGCAGAACTTATCGCGCTTTAGCAAGAAAAAAGCTTCACAGCGGTCTTTAGGGCGATGTTGGGGGATTATGGGAAACTTCACGGGTGACAAACGCCCCCGCGAAGCCCGCCGTCTCGTCCCCTGACCGGATCCGCGCCGTCCAGCGACGCACGCTCGTGGTCCTGTCCGCGGCGCAGATCGTGGGCGGCGTGGGCATCGCCGTCGGGCTCGCGCTCAGCTCGGTCGTCGTCGACCGGCTGTCGGGCTCCACCGTCATCAGCGGCCTCGCCGGCACCGCCACCGTGCTCGGCGCGGCGTTGCTCGCCCTGCCGACCGCCAAGGTGTCGGGGAGCGGCGGGCGGCGCGCCGGGCTGTCACTCGCGTACGTGGCCGCGCTCACCGGGTGCGCGATCTCGGTGCTCGCGATCAGCCTGCACACCTGGCCGCTGCTGCTGGGTGGCCTCGTGCTGGTGGGCGGCGGCAGCGCGGCCAGCCTGGCCGCCCGCTACGCGGCCACCGACCTGGCGCCCCAGGGCCGCTCGGCCCGGCACCTGTCGCTGGTCGTCTGGGCCTCCACGGTCGGCTCGGTGGCCGGCCCCAACCTCGCCAAGCCCGCCGACCAGATCGGCATGCGCCTCGGGCTGGTGGAGACGGCGGGACCGTTCGCGTTCGCGGCGCTGGCGTTCGGCCTGGCTCTGGTCGTGGTCCTCGGCTTCCTGCGTCCTGACCCGCTCGTGCTCGCCCGCACCCAGAACGGCACCCCGAACGCCGCCCCGGGAGGCGGCCGCACCGTCCGTACCGCCTGGCAGGTGTTACGGACGACCCCGGCCGCCCGCCGCGCCCTCGTCATGATCGCGGTCAGCCACACGGCGATGGTCTCCATCATGTCGATGACCCCGGTCAAGCTGCACCACGACGGCTCGAACCTGGACGTCATCGGCATCGTGATCAGCCTGCACATCGCCGGCATGTACGTGCTGTCGCCGGTCGTCGGCTGGCTGGCCGACCGGGCGGGCAAGGTGCCGGTGCTGGTGCTCGGCGCGGTGCTGCTGCTGGCCGCCGCCGCGCTGGCCGGCACGGCGGGGCACCAGGTGTGGCAGGTGACGACCGCGCTCGTGCTGCTCGGGCTCGGCTGGTCGTGCGGCCTGGTGGCCGGCTCCGCGCTGGTCACGGAGGCGGTCGGGATCGACCGCCGCCCCGCCGTCCAGGGCCTGTCGGACCTGCTCATGAACGTGTGCGGCGCGACGGGCACGCTCGTCGCCGGCTCGATCGTGGGACTGCTCGGCTACGGCACCCTCGGCCTCGTCGTCGGCGTCATGGTCGGCACGGCGGGGCTCTGGCTGGTGCTCACCCACCGCCGCCCGCCGCGTCACCCGGCATAGCGCCGGGTCATTTGGCGTCGGCGTAGGAGCCGACGGCGACCGCCTCCATCGGGAAGCGTACGGGCGTCGAGCCGAACAGCAGGCGGCTGGCCCGCGCCGCCGACTCCGAGACGGCGGCGATCACCTCTTCCGCCTGATCGAGCGGGCAGTGCACCATCACCTCGTCGTGCTGGAAGAACACCAGCCGGGCCGGCTCGGGCAGCAGCCCGCGCAGCACGGCGAGCAGCGCCAGCGCCCACTCGGCCGCCGTGCCCTGCACCACGAAGTTGCGGGTGAAACGGCCCCGGTCGCGGGCCGCCCGGCCGCCCTCGGGCCCGGAGACGAGCTGTCGCCACCGCTCCGACGGGGGCGGGCTCGTGCGCCCCAGCCACGAGCGCACGATACGGCCGTCCTCGCCCGCCTTGGCGGCGTCCTCCACGAACTGGTACGCCTTCGGGAAGCGCTGCCGCATCACCGCCAGCAGCTTGGAGGCGTCGCCGCTGGTGCCGCCGTACATGGCGGAGAGCATCGCGATCTTCGCGTTGGCCCGCTCGCCGCCGAACGACTGGGCGAGCGCGGCGTACAGGTCGATCTCGCCGGCCGCCCTGGCCAGGCCCACGTCGCCGGCCATCGCCGCCAGCACCCTCGGTTCGAGCTGCGCCGCGTCGGCGACGACGAGGGTCCAGCCGTCGTCGGCCAGCACCACGCGGCGCATCACCTTGGGGATCTGCAGCGCGCCGCCGCCGTTGGTGGCCCACCGCCCGGAGACCACGCCGCCCACCACGTATTCGGGACGGAAGCGCCCGCCCCGCACCCATTGGTCGGCCCACGCCCACCCGTGGGCGCTGAACAGCCGCGCGAGCTCCTTGTAGGAGAGCAGCGGCGCCACGGCGGGGTGGTCGATCCGCTTGAGCTCCCACGAGCGGGTCGTCCTCAGCTCGACGCCCGCGCCCTTGAACGCCTTGACGAGCTGCTGCACCGAGTCGGGGTTGACCGGGTGGCCGAACGCCGCCGCCACCTCGTCGGCCAGCGCCTGCAGCTTGGCCGGCCGCATGCCGTGGACCGGGCGCGGCCCGAGCAGCTCGGTGAGCAGCGCGTCGTGCAGGTCTCTGCGCCAGGGCATGCCCTCGTGGGACATCTCGGCGGCGACGAGCGCGCCCGCCGACTCGGCCGCGACCAGCAGCCGGAAGCGGCCGGGCTCGGGCAGCGCCGCGATGCGCCGCAGCTGGTCGGCCAGCACCTCGGCGACGGCCTCGGCGGCGAGCGGCTCGGGCGCGAACAGCGTGCCGGCCGCGTTCGGCTGCTCGTCGGGCACCGGCAGGCCGTGCAGCCTGGCGTGCGCCGCCCTGGCCGAGCGGGGCTCGCCGTAGCGGCCCTCGTGGGCGAGCAGCAGGCCCTCGGTGAGCGCGAGGTCGTGGCAGCGCGCGACGCGCACGCCCTGCTCCAGCAGCGGCGCGTACGCCTCGCGCGTGTCGGCCCACACCCACCGTGGCCCTTCGGCGGTCTCGAGCTCCTGGACCGCCCGCACGAGGTCGCCGGGCCGTCGCGGCACGCCCGTGGACGCCATCGGGTCGTCCCCGACAGGCAGCAGCGTCTCATCAGCGACCACGACGTACACGTGTCCAGGGTGCCAAACGGCACCGACAGAAAAGGACCTCAGGCCAGGCTGATGCGCACCTCGTCCTCCAGCGGCGGCTGCAGTTCCTGGGCGAGGCAGCCGGTGGCGGCGAAGCAGCGCAGCGTCAGCTCCTGCGAGGTGACCGCGACGTGCAGGAACTGCTTGAAGAACGGCGGCGTGTCCCAGTCGGACAGCTCCGACAGGTAGCGGTGGAACACCCGGTCGACGGGGAGCCGCAGCGGCCAGGGCCAGGAGCCCAGCAGCCGCGCCGCCCAGCGCATCCGCCGGGTGAGCGGCACGGGCCCGGACGGCGAGCGCACCGGCTGGTTGCCGATCTGCTCGGCCATGATGCAGGCCGCCTCGTCGGGCGTGAGGCGGAGCCACTTCATCCGCAGCCGCCGGGCGTACATCTGGCTGTAGAACGACAGCGAGTCGCCGCGCAGCGGGTAGCACCGGAAGTCGTCCTCGTGCACGCCGGCCACGTCCACCCGGCGGATCGTGTGCGTGGCGTGCATGAACGCCCCCGCGCCGCCGGTCACGACGTACTGGATGACCCGGTCGCCCACCTTGACCGGATAACGCTGGTAGTTGTGCACGTCGCCCCCGATGGCGGCGACGTACCGGTGCGCCGGGTCGCGGACGATGTCGTCGATCGTCCCGCCGTCCTCCAGGGCGGACGGCTTGTACGCGTTGGCGGTGTAGATCGGCTTTCCGGTCACCAGGATCTTCGGCCTGGGGTCTCGCGAGACCCGCCGCAGCCAGGCGGTCTGCTCGCGGTCGATGACGTTCCTGATGCCGGTGTCGACGCCCACGATGAGCAGGGCGTCGCTCTCGATCACCCAGTACGGCCCCGGCTGCTCGGCCTGCTGCGACGGCTTGCCGCGCAGCGAGCGGGCCTCGGTGAGCCGCGTCTCGTCGATCGTCTCCGGCTTGCGCCACAGCAGGCCGCGCAGCCCCCGGTCGGGTTTCGGCTTGAGCGGGGCCGCGTCGCAGAAGACCCGCATGAACCCGCCGAGCCCGTCGTACCAGTCGTGATTGCCGGGGACGGCGTAGATGGGGGCGTCGTAGTCCTTGTACGGGCGGAAGAACTTGTCGCCGTACTCGTTGCCCGACCCGGTCGGATAGATGACGTCGCTGGCGATGACGGCGAACGAGGTGTCCTCGCCGATCCTCAGCATTCCCGGGACGACGGCGTACTGCGAGGCGTCGCCCTCACCGGTGTCGCCGAGGACGAGAAAGCTGAAATCTCCCCCGGCGGGCGCCTTGACCTGGAAGTCGGGGTCGGCCCCGCGCGCCTTCTGGGCCGCCACCCAGCGCGCCCGCACCTCGCCGGAAGGATCGCCGAGCAGGCCGGCGAGGACCTCGTTCCTCGACCTCCACAGCGTGCGCAGGTTGAGCCACGAGAAACCTCGCTTGTCGGGCCTGAGCTGGGCGAACGTGCCGATCTGCGCGCAGGTCCAGCCCGCGCCCTCCTCCGACGTCCTGGACGACAGCTGCTTTCCCCGCTCGGCCGCTACATCCACCATGACCACATCTTTACCGCGATCTTCCGTTCGCGCATCTTGAACGCTGCGTGCTGGCGCAAACACAGAAGGTGTTTCATGATGTACCCTCACCCCCCAAGCAAGCGGTGGGTCGCCGAAGGAGGCTCGCATGATCCGTCAAGGCCCGGACGACGCGGCGCGCGTAGGCGGCACCTCCGACGTGGCGGCCGTCGAGGCCCTGCTCGCGTACGCCGCGTCCCTGTCGCGCCGGAGCGGCTCCACCGCGATCGCGCGGGCGAGCGAGGCGGTGGCCCGCAGCCGCGACCTCCACCGCAGGTCGCGCGGCGAGCACGCCGCGCTGCTGGCCCGCTGCCTGCGGGTCAGCGCGGAGCTCATGCTCGGGCGGCGCCGCGCGCAGGAGGCGCTCCCCATGGCCCGGGAGGCGGTGGAACTCTCCCGCCTCAACGGCGGCGCCGCGCTGGTGATGGCGCTGATGTCCCTCGCGCGCGTCCTCGACGCGCTCGGCCGGCACGCCGAGGCCGCCGCCGCGATGGCCGAGGCCGCGGCGGTCCCGCCGGGCGGCTGACGCTCATCCCTCCGGTACGAGGACGCCAGGGTTGAGGATCCCCGCGGGGTCGAGCTCCGCCTTCACCGCCCGCAGCACGGCGGCCCCGAGCGGGCCGATCTCCTCCCCGTACGCGTCCCTGTGGTCACGGCCCACGCCGTGGTGGTGCGAGATCGTGCCGCCCGCCGCGACGATCGCGGCGTTGACCGCCGTCTTGGCCCGCCGCCACTGCTCGACCGGGTCGGCGTCCTGCGCGGTCACGACGGTGAAGTACAGGGAGGCGCCGGTCTCGTACACGTGCGAGACGTGGCACATGACGAGCGGCGAGCCGAGCTCGCCGAGCAGCGCGAGGCGTACGGCGTCGTGGAGCCGGGGCAGGTTCGACCAGAACCCGGCCGTCTCCAGCGTCTCCACGGTCGCCCCGGCCGCGAGCAGCGAGTCACGCAGGTACGGCGCGGAGAAGCGCCCGTGCTCCCACGCCTGCCCCGGCTCGGCCCCCAGGGGCTCGCCGCCCATCCGGGTCAGCACCGCGGAGGCGGCGGCGTGCCGCCCGCCCACGCGTTCGCCCTCGTACCCGGCGACGAGCAGGCAGCCACCGGAACCTCCCGAGCCGATCTCGTCCGGCCGCGCGAGGCCGATCATCGTCTCGGTCTCGTCGGAGAGCCTGAGGACTGCGGGCAGCGGACCCTCCTGGGCGAGGGCGCGTACGGCCGCCGTGCCCTCGGCGAACGTGGCGAAGCGCCAGCCCTCGTAACGCCGTTCCGCCGGGGCGCGCCGGACGCGCAGCCGCAGCGAGGTGATGACCCCGAAGGCGCCCTCTGAGCCGAGGACGAGCTGGCGCAGGTCGGGCCCCGCGGCGGACCGTGGGGCGCGGCCGAGCTCCATGGCGCCGCGCGGCGTCGCGAGGGTCAGGCCGACGACCATGTCGTCGAATCGGCCGTACCCGGCCGAGGCCTGGCCGCTGGAGCGGGCCGCGGCGAAGCCGCCGAGCGTGGCGTACTCGAAGGACTGCGGGAAATGCCCGAGCGTGAGGCCGTGCGCGGCGAGCAGCCGCTCCGCCTCGGGGGCGCGCACGCCCGGTTCGAACTCGGCGACCATCGACTCGGCGTCCACCGACCGCAGCCGGTCGAGGCGGCGCAGGTCGAGCGCGATCACCCCGGCGTACCCCTCGCGGGCGGCGGCCAGCCCGCCGACGACGGACGTCCCTCCGCCGAAGGGCACCACCGCGATCCGCTCGTCCGAGCACAGCCGCAGCAGCGCGACGACCTCCTCGTGCGAGCCGGGCAGCACCACCGCGTCCGGCGCGTCCGAGCCGTCGCCCGCGCGCATGCGCAGCAGGTCGGGGGTGGACTTGCCGCGCGTGCGGCGGACGCGGTCCTCGTGGCCGGTCAGCACGTGTCCGGGGCCGACGACCTCGGCGAGCGCCGCCAGCCGCGCGTCGGTGAGGGCGACCGGCGGGAGCCGTACCGACTCGAGGGTGGACGCGGGGGCGGTGGGGGGCCGCACGCCGAGGAGGTCGCGCAGCAGGACGCGGACCTGTTCCGGCAGCTCACGGGCCTGGGCGGGGTCGCCCCAGCCGGACCACAGCATGGCTTCTCCAGTCACGCTTACACTGTGACATATGACGGTAAATCGTCACAACGACGGCGTGCTCGACGCGGCCCGCGACTGCGTGCTGGCCTACGGCGTGCGCCGCACCACCCTCACCGACGTGGCCCGCCGCGCGGGCGTGTCACGGATGACGCTCTACCGCCGCTGGCCCGACGTGCGCTCGCTGGTCGCCGACCTGATGACCAGGGAGTGGGTACGCGTCGCGGACGGTCTCGACATGTCCGACCCGGTAGGCGCGGTCGTGACAGGGGTACGGGAACTGCGTGCTCATCCGCTGTGGCGCAAGATCGTGGAAGCCGACCCCGAGCTGCTGCTGCCGTACCTGCTCCAGCGCCGGGGCGCCGCCCACGAGGCGATGCTCGACGCGCTCGCGGGCGCGCTCGGCGACCGGCGGAAGGCCACGGCGGTGCTGCTGGTCGCCCAGTCGTTCCTGCTCTCCGCCCCCACCATGCTCGGCCCGGTGACGACGGACGAGCTCGACGCCGAGCTGCACGCCCTCCTGGAGGCCTATCTTGGATAGCTCGCTGAACGCCGCCCGACGCTCGCGCGAGCTGCGCGAGGTCGCGGAAGAACGCCTCGACGTGCTGGTGGTGGGCCTCGGCGCGACAGGCGCGGGCGCGGCGCTCGACGCCGCCTCCCGCGGCCTGCGCGTGGCCGCGATCGACGCGCACGACCTCGCGTTCGGCACCTCGCGGTGGAGCTCGAAGCTGATCCACGGCGGCCTGCGCTACCTGGCCAAGGGGCAGGTGGGCGTCGCCTACGAGAGCGCGGTGGAGCGCGGGATCCTGCTGCGCCGCACGGCACCGCACCTGGTCTCCGCGCACCCGTACGTGCTGCCCCTGACGCCCGCCGTCCCGGCGCGGCAGGCGGCGCTGGTGATGGCCGGCTACCGGCTCGGCGACGGGCTGCGCGCGGCCGCCCGCACGCCCCGCCGCCTGCTGCCCGGCCCGTCGCGGCTGGGCCCGGAGCGCGCGCACACGCTCGCGCCGGTGCTGAAGCAGGACGGCCTGCGCGGCGCCCTGCTGTCGTGGGACGGCCGGCTGCTCGACGACGCCCGCCTGGTGGTGGCGATCGCGCGCACCGCGGCCGCGCACGGCGCTCGGGTGCTGACCCGCTGCCGCGCCCTGCGGCTGACCGGGCACGGCGCCGACGTCCGCGACGAGCTGACCGGCGAGCAGTTCACCGTCCGGGCCAAGGTGGTGATCAACGCGACCGGCGTGTGGGCGGGCGGGCTCGACCCCCGGGTACGGCTGCGCCCATCCCGCGGCACGCACCTCGTCCTGGCGCCGGGAACGCTGCCGGGCCTGATCGCGGGCCTGCATCTGCCCATCCCTGGCGAGGCGAACCGGTTCGCCCTGGTTCTTCCGCAGGCCGACGGCCGCATCCACGTCGGGCTGACGGACGAGCCGCTGGACGGACCGGTGCCCGACGTCCCCGAGGTGCCCGAGGAAGACGTCAGAAGGCTTCTGGAGGTGCTGAACGGGGTGCTTGAGTCTCCGGTGACACGAGAGGCGGTCGCGGGCGCGTACGCGGGCCTGAGGCCCCTTCTGGCGGCCGACGGGCGGACGGCCGACCTGTCCCGCCGGCACGAGGTGCTCAAGGGGGACGGCGTCGTCACCGTCGTGGGAGGAAAGCTCACGACATATCGCCGCATGGCCGAGGACGCGGTCGACTGCGCGGTCGAGCACGCGCAGCTGGCGGCCGGGCGGTGCCGTACGCGCAGGCTCCCGCTCGTGGGCGCCGGCCCCCACCCGAGGGGGGTGCCCGCCCGCCTCGCCGAGCGGTACGGCTCCGAGGCCGCGGCCGTGCGCGACCTCGTCGCGGCGCACCCGCAGGAGGCCGCCCTCGGTCTCACCCGGGGCGACCTGCTCTGGTCGGTCCTGCACGAGGGCGCGCTCGACGCGGACGACCTCCTCGACCGGCGCACCAGGATCGGGCTGGTCAGGCGCGACAGGGATCGCGCGCTCGCCGTGGCCAGGGACGCGATGGACGAAGCACCCCGCCTGTGACTGTCCTCACCCGTTAGGTTAGTCTTACCTAATCTGCATCGGGGAGAAGGGGCACGAGCGTTGGCGAGGGGCTGCGACCATCCGGCCGGCTGCCACACCGGGACGGCTCCCACCATGGCCAGCGCCACCGTGGGAGCCAGGCTCTGGCTGCTCATCGAGTACGCCGGGCCGTGGCCGTCACACCTGGAGAGCCTCCAGCTGCCCGACAAGATCGCCGAACTCGTCCGGCGGGCGCTCGACCGGGGCATCAGACCCCAGCTGATCCGCCGCCCTGGACGGCGCACCCGGACGCAGGTCGAGGACCTCCATGTGCTAGTCGCCTACGCGGCGAGCCAGGAGCCCTGGATGGCGCGGGGCGTCGTCGCAGGTCCCGACGATCTTGACCTCGACGCGCTCGTGGCCGGAGTGGTCCCGGAGTCCTGCATACTGGAAGACGAGCCGGTATTTCTGGTCTGCACGCACGCCAAGCGCAATGCGTGCTGCGCCCGCATTGGACTACCCCTCGCTCGGTCCCTGGCCGAAAGCCTGCCGGACAGAGTATGGGAAACGTCACACGTTGGCGGCGATCGCTACGCCGCCAACCTCGTGTGCTTGCCACACGGAATTTTCTACGGCAGCATGTCTCAGGCTGCTGCACTGGCAGCGGCTAACGCGTACCGGTCGGGCGAGGTCATCCTCGACCGCCTCCGGGGGCGCGCAGGCATCCCTGAGCCACTGCAAGCCGCGGAACACTTCGCCCGAGCCCATACGGGAGAGTGCTCTGTCGGCGCTGTGGCCGTGGAATCCTCCAGGTCGGACGGTGACGTCACCGAAGCCATCGTGCGCTGCGGCGACGTCCGGATCCAAGTTGTGGTCGAACCATCGGCGTTCACACCGCCGTGTGGCACGGCTTGCGCCGAGACGATCACAACTTACCGGCTGGTTTCGCTGGACAGGCTCACGCCTGTGCAGTACACCACGCCCGCCCTCGCCTGAGTAGGGAACATCACGGCCCGACCTTGCGTTGGAACAGTGACGCCATAAGCGTCCAATGCGGCTCAATTACCGAAATACCTCTCACGAAGGTGGTTTTCTCATGTCTCAGGTACGTCGGCAGCTCGCCCGCCCGCGCCCCAGCTGGGGTTGGCAGGATGATGCCGCGTGCCGGGGTGAGGACCTCGTGCTCTTCTTCGGCCCCGATGGGGAACGGCAGCCCGAGCGTGACGTACGTGAGCGGAAGGCCAAGGCGATCTGCGCCCAGTGCCCCGTCCGCAACGAGTGCCTTGACTACGCGCTGTCCCGGCCCGAGAAGTACGGCACGTGGGGCGGTCTCAACGAGGACGAGCGCGCCAGCGAGCGTCGCCGTCGTATGCGCCGCGCGGCCAGCGCCGGCATCTCCGCCGCCTGACACACCCGGCAGTCTCACCATCATCGCGTGATCACGCAGTTGTCCCGATGAACCGGAGCCTGGCCCGCCATGTCCAGGCTCTGGCGAACCCGGTCGGGGCAACTGCCTGATCAGGCGGATTACGCCGTCACCGACGGCACACGATCCCCAAGCGGTCCTCGCGGGCCCGCCCGGCGCCCCCGCGCCACGGCGGACCCGCGTCGCCGCCCGCCTTGCCCGCGGTCACCGCCACTGCATGTTCATGACCCGCTCCACGCGGGCGACCGCCTGCCCCGGGTCGAATCCCGGCAGGCCCTGGCGGATCAGTTCCTCCACCCTGCGGGTCACGTCGTGTCCCGCGCTCGCCACCGCCGCGAGCACCTCCTCCGACAGCGTCCGGCTGTCCAGGCGCACCGCGCGCGGCTTCAGGCTCACCTCGACCACCCGGCCGCTCGCCGCCACCACGGCCGTCACCTGCCCCGACGGGCTCTCACCAGTTCCGGTGAGCTCCTGCAGCTCGGCCTGCGCGCGATCGGTCCACGCGAGGATGCGCTCCGCCTCTTCCTCGGCTCGCGCGATGTCGTCGTCCCGGAAGCCGTCCGGGTCCGCCGCGAAGTCGTGCACGTCCCTCTCTCAGCTCATCAGATTGCCGGCGATCCGGTCCACCCGGTCGCGGACGAACCTCTCGTCCAGCGCGTCGGGCAGCGTCGCGGTGTCGGCCAGGGCCTCCTCGGTGACCCTCCGCGCCCTGGCCTCGGCCTCCCGCTGGGCGTCCTGCAGCACCGCCGTGATGCGCGCGCCAAGCGACACGTGGTCGAGCCGCATCACCCGCGGGTCGAGCCGCAACTCCACGATGCCGCCCTGGCCGTCGGCGACGGCCCGCACCATGCCGTCGGAGGTGCGGCCCGTGCCGGTGACCTGGCTCAGCTCGGCCCGTGCCCGCCGCAGCCTGGCCATCGTCTCCCTGCCCTGTCGCACGACGCGCTCCAGAATCTCGGCGTCGGCCTCGGGCGAAGGTGTCGACATGACAGGCTCCTACGGTTCGGCGGTGACAACCCGTCAGTTTTCCACAGCTCACCACATCCCGGACACATGCGATATGGATCACGAAACAGGCGATCACCGTGTGCCCGGAGATCGGGCTGACTAGGGTAGGTCCGCATGAGTGCGGGGTTCGAGATCGCCCGCGGCACCGTGGAGCAGCAGGCCTCCCGGATGCGGGCACACGGAGACGACTACGCGGCCGCGCTGCGGCGGCTCAGCGAACGCGGACCCGGCGCGGGGTCCTGGGCGGGTGGCAGCCTGCTCTCGGTCCTGGCCGGCCCCTACGCCGAGGCTGTCGGGCTCGGCCTGCGGGCCATGACCGAACTGTCCGCGACGATGACCGGCACCGGCGACGCGCTGGACCGCGCCTCCGCCAACACCCGCGAGACCGAACGCGCGGGCGAGGAGGGGGCACGCCGCATCGCCGACCTGCTCAGCGGCGGGCGGGCCTGACATGGGCGTGACCGTGCCGCCCGAGGTGCACGCCGTGCTCGGGATGCTCGGCATGCCCTGGCTCAGCGCCGACCTCGACGTCGACGAGGACGAGATCCGCAAGGACGCCGACGCCTGGCGCACCGTGCTCGCCATGGCCGAGCCGTCCGCCACCGGCGCCGACGCGGCCGTCCGCGCCACCGAGCAGGCCTACCACGGCGAGGGCGGCACCGCCCTCGCCTCCTACTGGAGCGAGACGGGCGGCGGCGGGCACCAGGGCCAGGCGCTCGGCGCGGCGAGGATGGCCCCGGCGGTGCTCGACAACACCGCCTGGCTCTCGACGGGCTTCAAGGTCGCGGTCGGCACGGCGGCGGTCGTCACGTCCGTACGCGTGGCCAGGGCGTTCCTGGCGGGCGGCCCCTTCGGCGGGGCCATGGCCACGGCCGAGATGCTCCGCTCCCGCGCCCTGATGGGCAAGCTCCAGCGGGAGGGCGCGGAAGGCGCGGGCAAGGTGCTGGCACCCGCGCTCAACCGCCACGTGACCGCGCAGTTCCGCCGCGTCCTGGACAGTCTGCGCCGTCCGGGCGGCGGAGGTCCCACACCCGCGCTCGCCGGGGCGGGGCGCGGGCTCGCGCGACCGCGCACGGTCGGCCCCCGGGCGACAACCGGCCCGGTGCACGTCCGCGACCGTATGGCGGCGATGGGCCGCAGCAACAACAACGCCAGGCGCGGCGGCAACGGGCGGCGCGGCGGAGGGGGCAGACGCGGCGGCGGCGGCCGTGACAACAGCCCGCAGAACAGCACCGACGGCACGACCTCGCACGCGAATGATCGCCAGGGCCAGCGCAACATCAGCGACGACATGGTCGCGCAGACGAAGAAGAACGGGAAGAAGCGTCCCGGCAACAAGCCGGGAACGACGGTCTACGAGACCCAGGCCGTCCGGATCGTGACCAATCAGAAGGGCGGCATCATCTCCGCCATCTGGAAGAAGAAGTAGAAGGTCTGCCGTGCGCATCGAACACGACGACGAGAACGACGTCGCGTACATCTACCTCGTGGACGAGATCGGCCCCGGGGAGGCCGACTCGCAGTTCCTCGTGGAGCGCGAGGGCATGCCGGGGGAAATCGTGCTCGACTTCGACGCCGGTGGCCGTCTCCTCGGCATCGAGGTGCTCGGGGCCGCCGCCATCCTGCGGCCGGAGGTCCTCGCCCTGGCGAACGAGGACGAACCGCCATCCGACCCGTACGGATTCCCGCCGAGATAGCCGGCCCGCGCGGCCTGTCATGGAAAGAGCCGGCCCTTGAGCGGCCGGCTCTTTCGCATGGCCGAAACCCGGTGACGCCAGGCCGGAACTCAGGTCAGGCGACGAGGTCGTCGAACTCGCCGTCCTTGGCCCCGAGCACGAACGCGGTGATCTCGGCCTGGGTGTAGACGAGGGCGGGTCCTTCGGGGAAGCGGCTGTTCCGCAGGGCGATCTCCCCGTTCGGCAGGCTCGCCACCTCGACGCAGTTGCCGTTGGGGTTGCTCCACCGGCTCTTGCGCCAGACGACGGGAAGGGCGGCTGCGGATGTCCCGTTCCGGAACTCTTGCATGGGGGGCAGCTCCTCGCGATCTTACGGATGCACGTGCATCCGCGTGTGCGAGCCGACACTACGGCAGCAGGACCGATTCCACAGAGCGGACGGCCAAAAAAGCGCTATGGGGTGGATCACAGCGCCAGCAGGCGCTCCAGGAAGCGCCTGGACGCCCGAGGGTCCTCCGCCTGGACGCCCAGCTGGTTCATGACCCCCGAGTAGTGATCGGAGTCGGCGTGTTTGTCCAGGTAGAGGGCGCTGGTCAGCTGTTCCATGTACACGACGTCGGGCAGCTCGGGCTCGGGGAAGCGCAGGATGCTGAACGGCCCGCCGGCCGCCGCGTGCCCGCCGCGCTCGAACGTCACGATTTGCACGGTCACGTTGCGCTCTGCTGTCATCTCCAGCAGATGCGCGAGCTGCTCGCGCATGACGTCCGGGCCGCCCAGCATGCGGCGCAGCACGGCCTCGTCGATCACCGCCCAGAGCGTCAGCCCGCTCTCCAGCCGCTTCTGCCGCGCCATCCGTAACGCGACCCGGCGGTCGATCTCGTCCTCGGGGGCGTGCGCGTGCGCCAGCTCGATGACCGCCCGCGCGTACGCGGGCGTCTGCAGCAGCCCTGGGACGAACTGGTTCTCGTACGTGCGGATGATCGAGGCCGCGCCCTCCAGGCCGATGTAGACCTCGAACCAGGACGGCAGCAGGTCGCTGTAGCGGTGCCACCAACCGGGCTCGTTGGCCTGCCGGGCGAGGTCCAGCAGCGGCTGCCGCTCGGCGGGGTCGACGACGCCGTAGAGGGTCAGCAGGTCGGCCACGTCGCGCTGTTTGAAGCTGACCTGGCCGAGCTCCAGCCGGCTGATCTTGGCGTGCGACGCGCGGATCGAGTAGCCGGCCTCCTCCCGCGAGATGCCCTTCTCGGTGCGCAGCCGGCGCAGCTGGGTACCGAGCAGGATCCGCAGCACCGTCGGGCTGCCCGGCGCATGGCCCAGCAGCCTGCCCTCCGCGCTCTCTGCGCTCACTCGCCCCTCCGAGATCGTCTGCACGTGCATGTGCAATTCGCATCTGTAAAAGACGGAAAGTCTTGCATCAGTAAGCACTCCCCGTAAAGATGGGCTCTGGATCATCAGACCGCGCTTCGGGGGCACGATGACGACTTTCGACGCACGGCCGTTAGCCGCCACCGGTTGCCGGCCACCAGGATGGCTCGCCTCCATCCTCATGGAGGGTCAATCGGCCGAACGTGACGCCGTGTTCTCGTTCCGGACCGATGACGCGCAGGCGCCCGCCTGCGTGGCCGCGGCCCGCAGGTTCGTCGATCGGACGCTCGGCCCCTGGGGAGCGGCGGAGCAGGCGTTCGACACCCAACTGGTCGTCTCCGAGCTGGTGACCAACGCGATGCGGCACGGCGGCGGCGCGGGCCTGCTCCGTCTGCTGGGCGGCGGCGGACGGCTGGTGTGCGTGGTCAGCGACCACAACCGCGCGACCCCCGTGTCCGCCACGCCCGACACCTTCTCCGAGTACGGACGCGGCCTGCACCTGGTCGACGCCCTCTGCTCGGCCTGGGGGTGGCTCGTCCCCCGCGATTCCGGCAAGCTCGTCTGGGCCATCGTCTCCGACTGACCCGTCCGATCGTCACCGCCTGCCGAGCAGGCGCAGGACGTCGTCGTCGGTGAGCTGGTCGAAGTACGCGTACCACTGGCCGACCGCCCTGAAGTCGAGGGGCGTCTTGAGCACGACCACCTCGTCCGCCTCCTTCTGCAGCGACCGTACGGTTCCGCGCGCCCCCACGGGCACGGCCAGCGTCACCTTGGCGGGCCCGGCTCGGCGCACGGCCCTGACCGCCGCCCGGGCGGTGTTGCCGGTGGCCAGACCGTCGTCCACCACGATCACCTCGCGGCCCTCCAGCGGGGGCAGCGGGCGGTCGCCGCGGTAGACGCGTACCCGGCGGGCCAGCTCGTGCCGTTCCCTGCGCACCACCTCGGCGACCGACTCCGGGGTGAGCCCGAGCCGGTGCAGCAGCGCCATGTCGAACACCGGTTCGCCGCCCTCCGCGATGGCCCCGACGCCCAGCTCCGGCGCGGGCGGATAACCGATCTTCCGCGTCACGAGCACCTCGACGACGGCGTCCAGCCGCCGCGCGATCGGCACGGCCACCTCGACGCCGCCGCGGGGCAACGCGAGGATCACGGGGTCGTGCGCGTCCAGCAGCCGCTCCGCGAGCAGCTCCCCCGCCTCGGCCCGGTCTGCGAAGAGCTCCATGCCCCCCGCCTACCCCGAGATGCGCCCGTCTCGCATCGAAATCCGCCCTCCGACCGGCCCCGCGGGCCGGTCGGAGGGCGGCACGCGGTCAGGGACGGTTGCGGCCGGCCCGGCGCATCTCCTTGGTGATCGCCTTCCACTTGTCCTGCTGATCCTTGCGGAGCCGCGCATCGGTACGGGACGCCATCCAGGCGGCCTCCCGCTGCAGCTTGCGCCAGCTTTCGAGACGCCGTTCCGGCAGGTCGCCCGAGTCGAGAGCGGCGAGCACCGCGCACCCCGGCTCTCCGGCGTGCCCGCAGTCGCCGAAACGGCACTGCTCGGCCAGCTCCTCGATGTCGGAGAAGACGCGATCGACGCCTTCGGCCATGTCGTAGAGCCCGATCCGCCGGATCCCGGGCGTGTCGATGACGAGCCCGCCCCGGGCCAGCGGGATCAGCTCGCGGTGGACGGTGGTGTGCCGGCCGCGCCCGTCGGCGGCGCGTACCTGCTGGGTGGCCATGACCTCATCGGCGGCCAGCGCGTTGACCAGGGTGGACTTGCCCGCCCCTGACGCGCCGAGGACGACCGCCGTACGCGAGCCTTCGAGGTAGCCGGCGACCAGCTCGACGCCGTCGCCGCGCAGCGACGACACCGCGTGGACGTCGACGCCGGGCGCGGCCGCGCGGACGTCGGCGAGCAGCCCGTCGAAGCTGCGCTCGAGGTGCTGGTCGAACAGGTCGGACTTGGTGACGAGCACCACGGGCGTGCCCCCGGACTCCCAGGCGAGCGCGACGAGCCGCTCGATACGGGCGAGGTCGGCGAAATCGGTCGCGTGCATGGACGGCTCGGCCACGAACACGATGTCCACGTTGGCCGCGAGCACCTGGCCCTGGCTGTCGCGGGACAGGCCGCCGACGGAGGTGCGGCCGACGCCGCCCCTGACGAACGCGGTGGTACGGGGCAGCACCGCGTCGAGGACGTACCGGCCCTCGGGCAGCCACCGCAACGCCGCCCAGTCGCCGACGCAGGGCAGCGCCACCGGGTCGGCGGCCGCCGCACGGCGCACGTCGGCGGCGTACTTGACGTGGTGCTGGCCGTCGGCGGCGAGAACCTCGGCGGCGCCGCGGTCGACGCGGGCCACCCGTGCGGGGACGGCGCCTTCTGGCAGCTCGGCGGCGCGGTCATCGGTCCAGCCGAGCAGGGAGAGATCGTAAGACAACGGAGTGCAACCTTCGGTGATCGAGAAAGGGTGGAGCCGGGCGGCTCAGACACACGCCCGGAGGTGGGCTGACGGCATGGCGAAGACGGCGACCCGCATAGCCCTCACCTCCTCGATCGGTTACCTGCGTGACTCTACGCACCTGGCCGGAAGGAGCGCAATCACATTACTTTCCGCCCCTTTTTGAACCGCTCCAGGCACGGCGGCCGTACCACCTGCCGACGGACCGGGAAAGGGGAACGATGCGAGCCACCACGTATCCCCCGCCCGCGGCCGACGCCTCGACGGGCCGCGCACGGCCGGACGACGAGCCGATCGTGTCCGCTCTCTACCGGGAGTACCACCGGCCGCTGCTGGCGTTCGCGATCCGGTTGACGGCGGGTGACCGGCAGTGGGCGGAGGACGTGGTGCAGGAGACCATGATCCGGGCCTGGCGCAGCGCGGAGCGGCTCGACGCCGGAGCGGCCTCGTTGATGCCGTGGCTCGCCACGGTGGCCAGGCGCGTCGTGATCGACGACCGGCGGCGCCGCGACGCCCGTCCCCGTGAGGCGGGCGACGGGCCGCTGGCGGGCGTCGCCGTGCCCGACGGGTTGGAGGGGCTGCTGCACCAGGTGGTCGTCTCCGAGGCGCTGAAGGCGTTGTCGCCGGCCCATCGCGAGATCCTCAACGAGACGATCCTGCGCGACCGGTCCGTCAACGAGGCCGCGGAGCTGCTCGGCATCCCCGTCGGCACCGTGAAGTCGCGCGTCTACTACGCCGTACGCGCGCTGCGGATCGCATTGGAGGAAAGGGGGGTGACGGCGTGACCTCGAGAGTCGAGCACACGGACGTGGGCGCGTACGCGCTCGGTCTGCTGGACGACGACGACGGCGCGGCCTTCGAGGCCCATCTGCTCGGCTGCCGCGCCTGCCGTCACGAGCTGACGGAGCTGGAGGGCGTGGCCGGCCTGCTGCGCACGGTCGGGCCCGGCCCGCTGCCGCGCGGCCGTCCGAACGGGGGCGACGTGATCGACCTGCCCCGGCGGGAGGACGCCGGCCGGCGGACGCGCAGGGGGACGTTGGCGATGGGGATGGCGGCGGCGGTCACGCTGGTGGCCGGCGGGCTCGCGATCGGCACCCAGATCGGCGCCCAGCTGGGCACCCAGGCCGACCCGCGGGCAGGCGCCCAGATCGGGGCACAGGTCGGGGCACAGGTCGGGGCCCAGGTCGACACGCGGGTCGGTGCGGGAGAGCCGCGGCCGACGGCCCACGGGGCCGGCGGGGGCATGGGCGACCATACGGGGCCCGCCGAACAGTTCTACGCCGCCGGGCGGCCCATCACGGGCGAGGGCTCGGACGGCGTGACCGGCGGGCTCGTCGTGGAGTCGAAGAAATGGGGCACGCACGCGGCGCTGAAGCTGGCCGGGGTCACCGGGCCGCTGGAGTGCGAGCTGGTGTCGGTGTCGACGGCGGGCGAGCGACGGGTGATGACCGGGTGGTCCGTACCTCCAGCCGGGTACGGAGTGCCGGGTTCACCCGACCCGCTCTACATGCACGGCGGCACCGCCACCCCGCTGAAGGACATCGACCACTTCGAGGTGACCACCACAGACGGCAGAAGACTCCTGACCGTCAGAACCTGAACGCCACGACGCCTCTCCGCCCGAACGCCCCGGAGGGCCAGGGCGTGCTCGCGGCCGGGCCCCCGCAGGTCGGGGGCCCGGACCACGCTCGGTTACAGGCCCGGGGCGGGGAACTGGGCGGTGAGTTCGCTGACCTCGTGGTGGACGCGCGTGATGACCGCCTCGGCGTCGCCCTTCGCGACGGCGGTGACGACCTCGTCGATCCAGGCGCCGATCTGCCGCATCTCGGCCTCGCCCATGCCGCGCGAGGTGACCGACGGCGTGCCGATGCGGATGCCGGACGGGTCGAACGGCTTGCGCGGGTCGAACGGCACCGTGTTGTAGTTGGTCTCGAGGCCCGCGCGGTCGAGCGCCTGGGCGGCGGGCTTGCCGCCGATGCCCTTGGGCGTGAGGTCGAGCAGGATCAGGTGGTTGTCGGTGCCGCCGGAGACGAGGTCGAAGCCGCGCGAGCCGAGCTCGTCGGCCAGCGCCTTGGCGTTCGCGACGACCTGGTGGGCGTATTCGCGGAACGACGGCTGGGCGGCCTCGTGCAGCGCGACGGCGATGGCGGCCGTGGTGTGGTTGTGCGGGCCACCCTGGAGACCAGGGAAGACCGCCTTGTTCAGCGCCGCGGCGTGCTCGTCGCTGCCGGCCATGAGCATGGCGCCGCGCGGGCCGCGCAGCGTCTTGTGGGTCGTCGTGGAGATCACGTCGGCGTGCCCCACCGGCGACGGGTGGGCGCCGCCCGCCACCAGGCCGGCGATGTGGGCGATGTCGGCGGCGAGCACCGCGCCGACCTCGCGGGCGATCGAGGCGAAGCCCTCGAAGTCGATCGTGCGCGGGATCGCGGTGCCGCCGCAGAAGATCAGCTTCGGCCGGTGCTCGAGCGCCAGCCGGCGGACCTCGTCGAGGTCGATGCGGCCGGTGTCCTTGCGGACGCCGTAACGGACCGGGTTGAACCACTTGCCCGTGGCCGAGACCGACCAGCCGTGGGTGAGGTGGCCGCCGAACGGCAGGCCCATGCCCATGACGGTGTCGCCCGGCTGCAGGAACGCCATGTAGACGGCGAGGTTGGCGGGCGAGCCCGAGTAGGGCTGGACGTTGGCGTGGTTGACGCCGAACAGCGACTTGGCCCGCTCGATGGCGACGGACTCGATCTGGTCGATGACCTGCTGACCCTCGTAGTACCGCTTACCGGCGTAGCCCTCGGAGTACTTGTTGGTCAGCACGGTGCCCGTGGCCTCGAGCACCGCCTTGGACACGTAGTTCTCGGACGCGATCAGCTTGACGGTGTCGGCCTGGCGACGCTCTTCCGCCTTGATGAGCTCGGCGATCTGAGGGTCGACGCTGGCGAGAGAACCCATGACTCTCCTGACATCATTGATGATCGGCGAAGACCCAGGCGCCCGGCCTCCGCTCACTCCGCTCCCTGGTGGTCGATCCCACCGAATGCGCCAGTCGCGTCTCGCTCTAGACGATAGCGGATCCCACGCAGGCTCCATTCGGGCGACGGCCCAGGTCAGTCGTCAGGATGATGAGACGGCCACGTTCTTGAGCACACCGAGCGGGCCGAGATTGACGTCGACGTACCCGGCGTCCTCGGGGAGTCCCTTGAAGATCGCCCAGAACTGCAGCTGGTCGCCCGCCTGGAACGACAGCTGGGGCACCTTGGAGCATTCGCAGGCTTCACCCACGGAGGCCGGGTAGACAGGGCTGGCCACCCCTGGCGGGACGAGGCTCACCCGCGAGACCGAGTTGTCGGTGACACCGTTGCCCAGCTTGTTGTACAGCAGCACGCCTTCGGTGCCGGCGTTCTGCACCGTCCACGCCAGGCGCGCGGTGGTGCCCTGCTGCACGAGCGAGTCGATCCGGACCTGGAACCTGGTGCCGAGGGCGTCGACCGTGCCGGCGGTGGCGGGCGTGCCCGGGTCGGCGCCGCGTTGCTCCCACGGGCGTACGACGCCCAGGGTGGCGCCCGCGCCGACCACGGCCGCGAGCAGCCCTACGGCGACGAGCAGCCACGGGCTCCTGCTGGCCGGCCCGGAGCCCGCGGGAAAGGACGCCGTCGCGGGGCGGCGGGTGGGCAGGACGGGCGTCCAGGTCTCCGAGACCGACTGCGACGCCACCGCGACCGGCACCTGTGTGCGACCCAGCAGCAGGTCCATGAGCTGCTGGGCGCTCGGCCGCCGGCGGGGGTCCTTGTCGAGCGCCCGTTCCACCAGCGCCCTCAGGCGCTCGTCGAGCCCGTCGAGCACGGGCGCGTGATGCATGACACGGTAGATGACCTCGTGGCCGCCACCGTTTCCGAACGGCGGCTTGCCGGTGCCCGCGTACGCGACCAGCGAGCCCCAGGAGAAGATGTCGCTGGCCGGAGTCGCCGGCTCTCCCCTGGCCTGTTCCGGAGACATGTACGCGGGCGTGCCCATCGACTGCGCGACCGTCGCCACGGTGTGGCCGGCGTCGGCGAGCTGGGCGATGCCGAAGTCGATGACCCGCGGCCCGACGGGGCTGAGCAGCACGTTCGACGGTTTCAGGTCGCGGTGGACGACCCCCGCCTGATGGATGGCGGTCAGCGCGGTGGCCACGCCGACGGCCAGGGCCTCCAGGTTGGAGCCGGTCAGCGGGGCTTGCGCGACGACGGCCGACAGGTCGGGGCCCTCGACGTACTCGGTGACGATGTAGGCGGTGCCGTCGTCGAACCCGGCGTCGAGCACGGGCGCGGTGCAGAACCGAGCCACCCTCCGCGCGGCGTCGGCCTCCTTGCCGAACCTGCGCCTGAACTCCTCGCGTGCGGCCAGCTCGTGGCGCATGGTCTTCAGCGCGACCGGGCCCCCCGCTGGGTCATGAGCGAGGAAAACGTAACCCATGCCGCCTTCGCCAAGCTTTCTGACGATTAAGTACGGTCCGACCCGCCGTGCGTCCATCCCAGGGATTATTCCGGACCTGACCCCGCGAGGTGCCCGTTGCTTCGGGCACGTTCCCGCGCCCGAAGATCCACCGTTGGTGCGGAGGACTACCCGCGCTGGGGCGGGTCCTCACCCACCAGGCCGTCGATCGCCTCGCGGAACAGGTCCGCGTGGCCGACGTGCCTGGCGTACTCGTCGTGGAGGTCGACGAGAACACGGCGCGCGTTGGGCGATCGGCCGTCCTCGGTGACGGTGAACCCGGCGGGCCGGTCGAGACCGCCGTCGGCCAGCACCCTGGCCACGGCGGCCCGGCCGCGGGCGACGGCCTCGCGCCAACGGTCGTAGAGCTCCTCGGGGGTGTCGTCGGCGGCGGCCTCCCATTCCCAGCCGTGTTCTGCGCTGTCCCAGGGCGGCGTGGGGCGCTCCCCGAACAGGCGCCAGGCCGCCGTCTCCTCCTCGACCCGGGTCAGGTGCTTGATCAACCCGGCCAGGGTCATCGTGCTCGGCGGGTGCGGACGGTTCAGGGCGGCGGCGTCCAGGCCGCCGGTCTTCCAGGCGAACGTGGCACGGGAACGGTCGAGGGCGAACAGCACCATCTCGACTTCGTCGGCGGTCAGGGACGGCTCACTGATGGCTGTGTCGTCGGTCACGGTCCGCATGCTAGAGCTGGTTCCGGACGTTCACCTTCCGGAACGTTCGCCCGTCCGTGGCCTATCGCGGCCGGCTGATGCCCGGCCAGAGCCGGTCGACCTCGGCGTTCAGGATCGCGCCGATGAGCACCGCCAGGGCCGTGATGTAGAGCCAGAGCAGCAGCGCGATGGGAGCGGCGAGGGAGCCGTACACGGAGACGGGCGAGAACCAGGCGGCGAGCACCGCGCGCAGCACCGCCGCGCAGACGATCCACAGGAACAGCGCCAGGATGGCGCCCGGCAGCTCGCGGTACCACTTCGTGCGCACCGGCACGCTCACGTGGTAGAGCACGGTGAGGAACAGCACCGAGCCGACGATCACGACCGGCCAGTAGAGCAGGTCGATCATGACGCCGTACTCGCCGGGGAGCGCGTCCCTGAGCAGGGTGGGGCCGATGACCAGGATCGGCATGACGATGATGCCGATGATGAGGCCCATGACGTAGAGGCCGAACGACATCAGGCGGGTGCGGATGATGCCGCGCTCCTCGCCGAGGCCGTAGGCGACCGAGATGAGGTCGACGTAGACGTACAGGGCGCGCGAGCCCGACCAGAGCGACAGCAGGAAGCCCAGCGAGATGATCGACACCTTGCCGGCGTCGTCGCTGAGCACGTCGGTGATGAGCGGGTTGATCACCTTGTTGACCGCGTCGTCGGTGAACAGCAGCCCCGCCTGGTCGATCACCCACGTCTTGACCTGGGTGACGACGTCCGGCCCGAGCCAGGCGCCGAACTTGCCGAGCACCCCGATGAGCCCGAGGACGAACGGCGGCAGCGACAGCAGCGCGAAGAACGCCGCCTCCCCGGCCAGACCGGTGACACGGTAGGCGACCCCGGCATTGGTGGCGGCGCGCACGATGGACCAGGACTTGGTGTCGAGCGCCCAGTTGAGCCGCGCCCGCGCGTGCGAGACGAGCCCTCGTTTGGGCCTGGATGGCGCTTCGGTGGACGTCATGGGCACCCAAGGAACTCGCAGTAGGAACTCGCAGTGACTCTTCGGGACAGCTTACGTGCCCTGCCCCGGTCGCCAGGCAGGGTGCGCCCTGGCGCCCGGCTACGACCGGGTCATCGGGGAACTATGCGTAGTGTGATCTGCGAGAGGTGCAAGGACAAGCGTCACGAGGAGTGCCGCGGCGGCTCGTGGTGCGACTGCCAGCACCGGCCGTCCGACAAGGAGCACGAGCCCGCGCTCGGCTGGCGCCGTCAGGGATGATGCCGAAAAGGGCCTCGGCCTGCGGTGACGAGACAAGTCCCACACTGTGGACCAACTCTTGGACATCTCGGACAGCCGGGGTACTCTCGAATCATGCCAGCGGACCCCATGCTCGTCGGTCGACGCCACGTCGACCTTCTGCGCGTCCGCTCTGCCATCTGTTGCGACGCCCGCTGACCGCACCTTTTCCTGCCGCTTAGCGCGTCGCACTCCTTTTTTCCTTTTTGCAGCCCTGACCTCGACGGCGAGGCGGGCGGGACGTCGCGCGCGCTGAAAAATCGAAGGACGCGCAATGATCACCCCTGCCAGCCGTACTCCTGCCAACCGGCACCACAAACGCCCGCGGGGCGAAGGCCAGTGGGCTCTCGGTTACCGCGAGCCGCTCAACAAGAACGAAGAGAGCAAGAAGAGCGACGACGGGCTCAACGTCCGCCAGCGCATCATCGACATCTACTCCAAGCGCGGATTCGACTCGATCGACCCGGCCGACCTGCGCGGACGCATGCGCTGGTACGGCCTGTACACGCAGCGCAAGCCCGGCATCGACGGCGGCAAGACCGCGGTGCTGGAGCCGGAGGAGCTCGACGACCGCTACTTCATGATGCGCGTGCGCATCGACGGCGGCCAGCTCGACGTGGCCCAGCTGCGCACGATCGCCGACATCTCCAACGAGTACGGCCGCGGCACCGCCGACCTCACCGACCGCCAGAACATCCAGCTGCACTGGATCGAGATCGAGTCGGTGCCCGACATCTGGGAGCGCCTGGAGGCCGTAGGACTGTCGACCACCGAGGCGTGCGGCGACACCCCGCGCGTGATCCTCGGGTGCCCGCTGGCCGGGATCGACGTCGACGAGGTCATCGACGCCAGCGAGCAGATCCGCGAGGTCCACGAGCGGATCGTGGGCAACCCGGCGTACTCCAACCTGCCGAGGAAGTTCAAGGGCGCGCTGAGCGGCTGCACGGCGCACTGCACGGTGCACGAGATCAACGACGTGGCGTTCGTCGGCGTGACCGGCGACGACGGCCAGGTCGGCTACGACCTGTGGGTGGGCGGCGGGCTGTCCACCAACCCGATGCTGGGCAAGCGGCTCGGCGTGTTCGTCCGCCCCGAGCAGGTGGCCGACGTCTTCGAGGGCGTCATCGGCATCTTCCGCGACTACGGCTACCGGCGGCTGCGCCACCGGGCCCGCATCAAGTTCCTCGTCAACGACTGGGGCCCTGAGCGGTTCCGTGAGGTGCTGGAGACCGAGTACCTGAAGGAGCGGCTGCCCGACGGCCCCGCGCCCGAGCAGCCGCGCGCGAGCCGCCGCGACCACGTCGGCGTCCACCGGCAGAAGGACGGCAACTTCTACGTCGGCTTCGCCCCCAAGGTGGGCCGGCTCGACGGCGACAAGCTGCACGCGATCGCCGACATCGCCGAGCGCCACGGCTCGAACCGGGTGCGGACGACGGTCGAGCAGAAGATGGTCGTCCTCGACGTGACGCCCGACCAGGTCGACTCGCTGGTGGCCGAGCTGGAGGCGAACGACCTGCGGGTCAAGCCCTCCACCTTCCGCCGCCAGACGATGGCCTGCACCGGCATCGAGTACTGCAAGCTCGCCATCGTCGAGACCAAGGCGACCGCCGCCGGCCTGATCGACGAGTTGGAGCAGCGGCTCCCCGACTTCGACGAGCCGCTCACCATCAACGTCAACGGCTGCCCCAACTCCTGCGCCCGCATCCAGGTCGCCGACATCGGCCTGAAGGGCCAGCTCGTCGTCGACGAGAACGGTGACCAGGTCGAGGGCTTCCAGATCCACCTCGGCGGCTCGCTCGGCGTCGACTCGGGCTTCGGCCGCAAGGTGCGCGGGCTCAAGACGACCGCCAAGGCGCTGCCCGACTACGTGGCCCGCGTGGTGTCCAACTTCGACAGCCAGAAGAAGGAAGGCGAGTCGTTCGCCGACTGGGTGCAGCGAGCGGACGAGGCGGACCTGCGATGAGCAGCCGAGCGGTTCCCTTCCACTGCCCGTACTGCGGTGACGAGGACCTGGAGCCCTACGAGGGCGAGCCGGGCGGCTCCCCCGACCGCGCGGCCGGCGGCGGCTGGTACTGCCGCGCCTGCGCCCGCGCCTTCAAGCTGAAGTTTCTCGGAATCGGAGTGAGGATATGACGCTGGCCGACATCGAGGCCGGTCTGAGCGCGCAGCGAGATTCGCTGGATCTCCAGGAGATCGTCGAGTCCGCGGCGACGTTCCTGGAGGGCGCCCCCGCCCGCGAGATCATCCGCTGGGCGGCGGCGACGTTCGGCGACCGGCTCTGCCTGACCTCCTCCATGAGCGACGCCCTCCTCATCGACCTGGTGAGCAAGGTCAAGCCCGGCGTCGACGTGCTGTTCATCGACACCGGCTACCACTTCGTCGAGACGATCGGCACGCGCGACGCCGTGCGCCAGGTCTACGACGTCAACGTCATCGACATCACGCCGTCCCGTACGGTCGCCGAGCAGGACCGCGACCTCGGGCCCCGCCTGTTCGGCCGCAACCCCGACCTGTGCTGCTACCTGCGCAAGGTCGAGCCGCTCAACCGGGCGCTGGAGCCGTACCTCGCGTGGATCTCCGGCATCCGCCGCGACGAGTCGCCGAGCCGGACCTCGACCAAGGTCGTCGAGTGGGACGCCAAGCGGCAGATGGTGAAGGTCAACCCGATCGCCGCCTGGACGCAGGACGACGTCGACAACTACATCGCCGACAACGGCGTACTGATCAACCCGTTGCACTACGACAACTACCCCTCGATCGGCTGCGCGCCGTGCACGCGGCAGGTCCTGGAGGGAGAGGATCCGCGCAGCGGACGCTGGGCGGGCCTGGGGAAGGTCGAATGCGGCATTCACCTGTGATCCCCAGCAGGGGTCCCGTCCCGTTGGCAGGCGGGACGGCCCCCGGCCGCGTGCCACTGGTGGCGGTGGCGCACGGGTCGCGCGACCCGCGTGCCGCCGCCACCGTGGCCGCGCTGCTCGACCGGGTGCGCGTGGCCCGTCCCGACCTGCCGGTGCGGGTGGCCTACCTCGACCACTGCGCTCCCACGCTGGGGCAGGCGCTGGACGGCCTCGACGCGGCGGTGGTGCTGCCGCTGCTGCTCACCGAGGCCTACCACAGCCGGGTCGATCTCCCGGCGGCGCTGAACGAGGCGCGGGCGCGCGAGCCGCGGCTGAGCGTGCGCTACGGCGCCACGCTGGGGCCGCACCCGCTGCTGCTGTCGGCGCTGGAGCGGCGGCTGGCCGAGGCCGGGGTCGCCCCGGGCGACCAGGACACGGCCGTGGTGCTGGTGTCGGCGGGGTCGAGCGACGCCCGCGCCAACGCGGTCGTCGCGGACACGGCGCGCTCGTGGCGGCGTTCCGGCTGGTGGACGGTGTCGGCCGCGTACGCCTCGGCGGCCGGGCCTGCGCCGGGTGAGGCCGTGGCCGCGCTCGTGCGGGCGGGAGCGCCACGCGTGGTCGTGGCGCCGTACCTGCTGGCCCCCGGGTTCTTCGCCGACAAGGTGCGCCGCGACGCGCTGGAGGCGGGCGCCGAGGTGGTGGCCGACGTGCTCGGCCCCGCGCCAGAGCTGGTCGAGGTGCTGCTGGAGCGGTACGTCGCCGCCCAGCACCAGCCGGTGACCCTCGCCGGCTGACCAGGCTCAGTAACCTCTGTGACGGTCGTCGCGGAGCTGCCTGCGCAGCTCGCGGCCCTCGGCGCGCAACTGCCGGCCGACCGCGCGCCAGTCGTCGCCGTGCAGCGCGCGCCAGTGCTCGCGCCAGGCCGACAAGCCGCGCTGCAGCGGCTGCGCCCGCGCGTCGCCGACCACCTTGACGTCACCCATCACCGCGTACGCCTTCACCCGCACGACGGGCACGTTCATGCCGGGAGCGGCCTCCAGGACGTCGACCTTCTTGTCGCCCATGACGGCCACGCCCTCGATGTCGACGATGACACCGTCCGGGACGATGATCTTGACGTCGCCCATCACGGCGACGGCGACGATGTCCACCGTGTCGGTGCGCACCTCGGCCTCGCGCAGGTCGAGCCGTACGTCGCCCATCACGGCGACCGCGCCGAGCTCCTGGTCGATCCGCCACTTCCCGCGGCGTTTGGAGTCGCCCATGATGCCCACGAACCACCGCCGCTTCCTGCCCTCACCGGCGGGCGCCGGGGCCGGCGCGGGCGCTGCCGAGGACGCGGGCAGGTCCTGGACGAGCAGCACGAGCTCGGCGTGGGTGGCCGCGGTGTAGGCGGCCTCGGTACGGTCGGTCAGCTCTGTGAGGGAGAGCCGGCCCTCGACCGAGGCGACGCGAAGCTGCTCGACTACGGCCTCACGCTCGGCGTCCGACGCGCGGACCTCACCGGGTTCAGTCATACTCGCAACATATCGCGTCTTGGCCCGCCTTGAAGGTCCTGATTTGGTAGCGATCGCCGCGACGCGGAGCCATGCCCGTACGGCATGGGAGGTGAACCTCACGGCGACAGGTCCCGTACCACCTCATGACACGGGACCCTGGCATGGTCGGGGGCGCGGCCGGACCAGGCTAGGGTCCCTGTCATGCATGAGGAACAGCTCTATCGCGCGGCGTTGAGCGGCGACATCGAGACCGTGGGCAAGCTGCTCGCGAGCGGCGCCGACCCCGACCGGCCCAGCGAGGCCGCACACGACGGCGGGGAGGGCGGTCTGCCCCTGTGCGCGGCCGCCGCCTGGGACCGCACCGAGGTGGCCGAGGCCCTGATCGCGGCCGGCGCCGACGTCAACGCCCGCGAGTCCGGCGGCTGGACCGCGCTGCTCTGGGCCGCCGCCAACGGCCACGCGGCCGTCGCAGGGGTGCTGATCGAGGCGGGCGCCGAGATCGACGCCACGAACGAGTCCGGCGACACCGCGCTGACGCTGGCCGCCCGGCGCGGCGCCCTGGGCGTGGTGCAGGTGCTGCTGGACGCCGGGGTCGACGCCGGCAAGTACGACGGCGACGGCGACACGCCGCTCCAGATCGCCGTCGACTGGGTGGGCGTGCACCTGGAGAGCGCGCTGCTCGACCAGATCGAGCAGGAGGGCTGGGAGTACGTCGTCACCCGCCAGTACGCCAAGGACGGCACCGAGCTCGTCACCGTGTCGGGCCGCGCGCCCGACGGCTCACGGAGCGAGGAGGTGCAGGCCCAGCGCGGTCACGCGGCCGTCGCGACCCTGCTGGAGGAGGCCACCGACGTCTTCGTGCCGGTCGACCAGCTCGTGGCGCGCGCCCTGGCCCACCGCGACATCGACGAGGACGCCGAGACCTGGTGGATCGTGGCCGACACGCTCGCCAAGCGGGCCGACGAGACCACGTACGAGGCACTGGCCCGCCTGTGCATGAGCGAGGACGCCAGGGAGCGCGAGTTCGGCGTCGACGCGATCGCCCAGTTCGGCTTCTCCGACGGCGAGAAGCCGTACCTGGAGCGGACGCTGCCGCTGCTGCAGAAGATGGTGACGACGGAGGCCAACCCGCAGGTGCTGCGGTCGGTCCTGGCGGCGCTCGGCCACCAGGGCGACCCGCGGGCGCTGCCGTCCGTGCTCGGCATCATCGGGCGGCCCGGCCACCAGCGCACGATCACCGACCCGATCGCGCTGGCCGACGTGCTGCCGCCCGACCACGAGGAGGGCCTGGCGCTGCTCGTCGCGATGTCGGAGGACGACGACGCGGAGATCCGCGACTGGGCGACCGCCGGGCTCGCCGGGCTCGCCGCCGACACACCCGCCATCAGGGAGGCCCTCGCGGCCCGGCTGGACGACTCCGACCTGCGTACGGTCGCCGAGGCCACGCGCGGCCTCGCGATCCGCGGCGACGAGCGTGCGGCGCGCGGCGCGGCGCGGGTGCTGGAGGAGTCCGACGACGAGTACGCCAGAGACCTCGTCACCCAGGCCGCGCACGAGTGAGCGTCAGTCGCCGTTGAGCACGCGGGTCACCCAGTCGAGGGTGCCCGTGCGCAATGCCTCCTCGGCCAACCGCTTGCCGGTGGCGGTGGTGAGCGCGGCGAGCGAGCTGTCGATCCAGCCCTGCACGTTGCGGTGCCCCTGCTCGCGGTACTCCACGGCCTGGATGAGGCACTCCAGCTTGTCGGCGTCGCGCGCGCAGACGGCCTCGAGGCTGGTCTTCTCCTCGTACTCGGCCACCGCGTCGCCCACCATGTCGGCCACGGCCGCCGGGATCCCGCGCACCTGGTCGGCGGTGACGTCCTCGTTGGAGGGCGGCTTGAGGTAGCGCTTGCCGATGTACGGGATGTCGGTGATGCGGGTTTCCTGCGTGTCGTGGAACAGGCTCATGAACGCCGCCCGCTGCGGGTCGGCGCCTTCCATCCTGGCGATCACGGCCGCGATGACGGCCGCGCGGAACGAATGCTCGGCGATGCTCTCGGGATCGCGTACGCCTGCGACCAGCCAGCCGGTTCGCTTGTACCGCTTGAGCAGGCCGAACTCGTACAGAAGCCCTGCCAAGCCTGTCGCGTCGTCCGTCACGAGGACCCCCTTTCCTCCTGCGCGGGACCGGTCGGCGGCTTCCGCCGCCGCGCCCCGCGCGCCGATCCGGCACGTCCGGCCGGTTAGTCACAGGATGCCGTGGCCGCGCACCGCGGCCACGGCATCCGTCGTCGGTCGTCCTGCCCGGCGTCCTGTCTAGTACCGGACCTGGTCGCTGAACTTGTCGTGCGCACCGAACCAGTCGTCGCCGCCGAACTTGTCGCGCTCGTCGAACTTGTCGCGCTCGTCGAACTTGTCGCGCTCGTCGAACTTGTGGTCGGCGAACTTGTGGTGGTCACCGAACTTGTCGTGGTCGGCGAGCTTGTCGAGGTCGGCGAACCAGTCGCCGTCGAACTTGCCACCCTTGTCGAACTTGTCGCCCTTGTGGAACTTGTGGAACTTGTCGCCCTTGTCGAACTTGTGATGGTCGGCGAACTTGTCGTGGCGGCCGAACTTGTCCTGATCACCGAACCTGTCGTGGTCGGCGAACCCGTCCTCGCCGTCGAACCCGTCGTGGTCGGCGAACCTCTCGTGGTCGCCGAACCACTCGCCGCCGTCGAACCCGTCGTGGTCGCCGTGGTACCAGTCGTCCTCGCCGGACCAGTCGCGGTCGCGGAACCTGTCGTCGCCGAACCTGTCGTGATCACCGAACCTGTCGCGGTCGGCGAACTTGTCCTCGCCGCCGAACCAGTCGCCCTCGCCGTACCTCTCGTGGTCGCCGAACCACTCGCCGTCACCGTACCCGTCGTTGTCGCCGTACCCGTCGTTGTCGCCGTACCCGTCGTTGTCGCCGTACCCGTCGTGGTCGCCGTACCCGCCGTGGTCGCCGTGGTACCAGTCGTCGCCGGAGTTCTCGTCGCCGAACCACCCGCGATCAGGGTCCTCGTACCCCGTCCCGGAGTTCACCACCACGTCCTGCCTCACCCGCGTCTCGGGCGCCCGGAGGATGATGGGCGGCTGGGTCATGGGCGCCGTCGCCGGGCGGACCCGGTGGTGATGGTCGTGGGCGTGGTCGTCACGCTTGTGAGCGACGTTGCGGTTGATGTTGTCGATGGTGATGCGGTAGTCGCGCCAGGCGCGCTTGTTGCGGCCGCCGCGCCACCCGCACTTGCGGCACCGCAGCAGCGGTTTCTCACCGGAGACGACCGCGGTGCCGGTCTGGACGACCGGAGCGGCCGTGCTCGCGCCGGCGGTGCCCTGCCCGAGAGGCAGAAGGCCGATGCCGGCGACCGCGACGACGGCGGCGGCGAGCCCGGCGACACGACGGCGAAGCGTCCTATGCGGATGCGAAGCGTGGAATTCTGGGTGCATTTTTCCGTCCATGGGTAGAGCGCCCCGATATCCGATGCCCATCTCACGGTGCATTCGGACCAGTGCGAACGTACCCATGCGCAGAATTCCATTTACCTCCACAACCTCCAACAACCCGTCAAATCATATGCGGTACGTACGCCTGCCACCCCAATCCCCAGGCCGCCTATGCCTTACAAAGCCGGTCGTATCCGACATATTCGTCAGGGATTTATTCGTGGATATTTCGCAAGTCGTCCTTTTTGTGGAATCACGTGCCAGAAAGAGCCGACAAGGATGTCCCGGGCGAGCCTTGAATCGCCTTCGGCGCCGCCGGGCGAGCGGACGTCCCCGGAACCCGGCGCGGCAGGCGACCGCCGGACGGCGAGCGGGACGGCCCGCTGAGGTCACCCCTGCCGCTAGCGATAGGGTCGGAAATCCACAACGGAGGGAGCACAGACCATGGCCACCACTCGTACCGCCACCACCCAGTGGAAGGGCGCCCTGCTCGACGGTTCCGGCACCGTGTCGCTCGACACGTCCGGCGTCGGCACGTTCGACGTCTCGTGGCCGTCGCGCGCCGAGGCCGCGAACGGCAAGACCTCGCCCGAGGAGCTCATCGCCGCCGCCCACTCGTCCTGCTTCTCGATGGCGCTGTCGCACGGGCTCGCCGGCGCGGGCACGCCGCCGGAGTCGCTGACGACCAGCGCCGACGTGACGTTCCAGCCGGGTGAGGGCATCACCGGCATCGTGCTCACCGTGCGTGGCCACGTCCCCGGCCTGACCGCCGAGCAGTTCCAGGAGGCCGCCGAGAACGCCAAGGCCAACTGCCCGGTCAGCAAGGCGCTCGCCGGCACGACCATCAGCCTCAAGGCCGAGCTTCTCTGAACAGGGCTCTCTTTCCTTTCCGCATTCCTTTCCGCGCGCCATCGGCGGCTCCGGCGTCCCCCCGGGCCGGACGCCGGGCGCCGGGAGGGCGGCCTGTCACGCGAACCGTTCTCATCAACAAGAGACCAAGAGCACGTTCGCGTGCGACAATCGGGTCACATGCGTGAGATCTGGCCGGGCGAACCGTATCCACTCGGCGCCACCTGGGATGGCGTGGGCACCAGTTTCGCGGTGTTCTCAGAGGTCGCCGAGCGGGTCGAGCTTTGCCTTTTCCACGACGACGGCGACGAAGAGCGCCTCACGCTGCCCGAGGTCGACGGGTTCGTCTGGCACGGCTACCTGCCGGGCATCCAGCCGGGGCAGCGTTACGGCTACCGCGTGCACGGGCCGTACGAACCGTCGCAGGGCCACCGGTGCAACCCCGCCAAGCTGCTGCTCGACCCCTACGCCAAGGCCATCGACGGCGGGCTGACCTGGAACCAGGCGCTGTTCCCTTACTACTTCACCGATCCGAGCAGGCGCAACACCGAGGACAGCGCGCCGTACATGCCGAAGAACGTGGTCGTCAACCCGTTCTTCGAGTGGGGCAACGACCGGCCGCCGCGCATCCCGTACCACCAGACCGTGATCTACGAGGCCCACGTGCGCGGGCTCACGATGCGCCACCCCGACGTGCCGCCCGACCTGCGGGGCACGTACGCGGGCGTCGGGCATCCGGCGATCATCGAGCACCTGCAGTCGCTGGGCGTGACGGCGGTCGAGCTCATGCCGGTGCACCACTACGTCCCCGAACACTTCCTGGTGGCCCGCGGGCTGACCAACTACTGGGGCTACAACACGATGGCCTACCTCGCCCCCCACGGGGGCTACTCCAGCGCGGGCACGCGGGGTCAGCAGGTGCTGGAGTTCAAGGCCATGGTCAGGGCGCTGCATGAGGCGGGCATCGAGGTCATCCTCGACGTGGTCTACAACCACACCGCCGAGGGCGACCACATGGGCCCGACGCTGGGGTTCAGGGGCATCGACAACACCGCCTACTACCGCCTGCACGACGGCGACCGTCGCTACTACCTCGACTACACCGGGTGCGGGAACTCACTGAACGTCCGTTCCCCGCACGCCCTGCAGCTCATCATGGACTCCCTGCGCTACTGGGTGCTGGAGATGCACGTCGACGGGTTCCGGTTCGACCTGGCCTCCGCGCTCGCCAGGGAGCTGCACGACGTCGACCGGCTGAGCGCCTTCTTCGACCTGATCCAGCAGGACCCGGTGATCTCGCAGGTCAAGCTGATCGCCGAGCCGTGGGACGTCGGGCCCGGCGGCTACCAGGTGGGGAACTTCCCTCCCCTCTGGACGGAGTGGAACGGCAAATATCGCGACATCGTCCGCGATTTCTGGCGGGGTACGCACTCCGCGCTGCCCGAGTTCGCCTCCCGCCTGACCGGCTCGTCCGACCTGTACGAGTCGTCCGGCCGCCGTCCGGTCGCCTCGATCAACTTCGTCACCTGCCACGACGGTTTCACCCTGGCCGACCTGGTCTCGTACGACCACAAGCACAACGAGGCCAACGGCGAGGACAACCGCGACGGCACCAACGACAACCGGTCATGGAACTGCGGCGCGGAAGGCCCCGTCGAGGACCCGCAGATCGTCACCCTGCGCCGCCGGCAGCGACGCAACTTCCTCGCCACGCTGTTCCTGTCGCAGGGCGTGCCCATGCTGTCGCACGGCGACGAACTCGGCCGCACCCAGCGGGGCAACAACAACGCCTACTGCCAGGACAACGAGCTGGCCTGGGTCGACTGGTCGCTGGTGAACGCGGAGTCCGACCTGCTGGGGTTCGTCAGAGCGCTGGCCAAGCTGCGCCGCGAGCACCCGGTCTTCCAGCGCCGCCGCTTCTTCCACGGCCGCCACCCCGACAACGGCAAGCGCGACCTGGTGTGGCTCACCCCCGACGGCCGCGAGATGACGGCGGGCGACTGGCACATCAGCTACGCCAAGTCACTGATGGTCTACCTCAACGGCGAGGCGATCACCGAGCCGGGGCCGCGCGGCGAGCGGATCGTCGACGACTCGTTCCTGCTGCTGATCAACGCCCACCACGAGAGCCTGCCGTTCACGCTGCCGGACGAGGAGTTCGGCTCCGGGTGGCTGCCTGTGCTCGACACCACCCACGACGTGCTGGAGGACTCCTTCGCCGACGAGGTGTGGCAGGCGGGCGACGTGGTCGCCGTCACGGCCCGCTCGATGCAGTTGCTGCGCCAGCCGCGCAAGACCACTCGTCCCTCCTGATCGTTCCTTACGGCTCGCGTCAGAACGCGCTGGCAGCCCGAAGCAGGAGCGTGAACGTACGGCTCGCGTCAGAACGCGCTGGCCGCGAGGAGCAGGAGCGTGAACGTGGCCACCCCGGCGAGGCCGTGCAGGGCGACCGCGAGCACCGGGAAGCCGCGCACGGCGTTGCCGTGCCGGCCGGCGCCGAGCCACCGCGTGGACATCGCGAAGCCCAGCAGCGCCGCCACCGCCAGGGCGCCGAACGCCGTCCACGCCAGCGCCCGGCTCCCCGTGAGGAGCCCGCCCGCCCAACACGCGAACGCCGCCACGGCGAGCGCCGGGTGGCCCACGACGAGGGCTCCGGGGAACCGCGTCACCTTCGCCCGGCGCGCGTCGCGGCGCTGACGGCCGCGCGGCAGCCAGGAGAGCAGGAGGTACGCGCCGGCGAGTGCGGCGATCGTCCATGACACGGCGGTGACCAGGCCCACGGGGGCACCCCCTCGGTCGACTGTCCGTCATTTGCACGTTAGGCCGGAAATTTCCGCATGTCCTGGGAAATGCGGAAACGCGCTGTCTGCCGCAAAACCCCCTGAGGCTGATTGTCGGTGGCGTGTGCCAAGGTAGAGGAGTGCGGCGCATCTACCCCGACATACAAGACAACCCCGACATCGCGCAGGCGTACGCGTACCCCGCCGAGCGGCCGTGGCTGCGGCTCAACATGGTCGCCAGCGCCGACGGCGCGGCCTGGCTCGACGGGCGCTCGGGAGGGCTGTCCAGCAAGGGCGACAAGCGGATCTTCCAGACCCTGCGCGGGCTGGCCGACGTGATCGTCGCCGGCGCCGCGACCGTGCGCAAGGAGAGCTACGGCCCGGTCCCGCCGCGCGACTGGTGGGCGGAGCTGCGCGTGGGCCGTCCCACGGTGCCTCCCATCGCGGTGATCAGCCGCAGCCTCGCCCTCGACCTCGACGGCCCGCTGTTCACCGACGCCCCGAGCCGCACGATCGTCATCACCTGCGACGACGCGCCCCTCGACCGGCGCGAGCTGGCGGCCGAGCGGTCCGACCTGATCGTCGCGGGCGACGACTGCGTCGACATGAAGCTCGCCGTGGCGGCGCTCCACGAACGCGGGCTGACCAGGGTGCTGTGCGAGGGCGGTCCGCGCATCAACGCTCAGCTGTCGGCCTGCGACCTGGTCGACGAGCTGTGCCTGTCGATCAGCCCCGTCCTGGTGGGCGGCGACGCGGCCCGCATCCAGAACGGCGAGCTCGCCAAGGTCCCACTCCAACTCACCCAGGTGCTCGAAGAGGAGGGGGTCCTCTTCTGCACGTACACGAGGGAGCGCAGCGATGACCGAACCGACGCGACAGGCCACGGTGGAGCCGTCTGAGCCTGAGCCGGTGCCGAGCCTGCCGGTGCGTCCGCCGGTGGCGCCGATGCTGGCCAAGCCGGTCAAGGCCATGCCCAAGCAGGACGGCACCCTGTTCTACGAGCCGAAGTGGGACGGGTTCCGCTGCATCGTGTTCCGCGACGGCGACGAGGTCTACCTCGGCAGCCGCAACGAGCGGCCGTTCACGCGCTATTTCCCCGAGCTGATCGAGGCGGCGCGGGCCGAGCTGCCCGAGCGGTGCGTGATCGACGGCGAGATCGTGCTACCCGTGGGGGCGCAGCTCGACTTCGACGCGCTGCAGCAGCGCATCCACCCGGCCAAGTCGCGGGTCACGATGCTGTCGGAACGCACGCCCGCCCAGTTCATCGCCTTCGACCTGCTGGCTCTCGGCGACGAGTCGCTGATGGAGACGCCGTTCGCCGAGCGGCGGGCCAGGCTGGAGAGCCTGTTTCCGCACAAGGGCGGCTCCTTCCGGCTGACCCCGGTGACGACCAGCGACGCGCAGGCTGCCGAGTGGTTCGAGACCTTCGAGGGCGCGGGCCTCGACGGCGTGATCGTCAAGCCGGGCGACCAGCCGTACGTGCCCGACAAGCGCACGATGTTCAAGGTCAAGCACGAACGCACGGCCGACGTGGTGGTCTGCGGCTACCGCGAGCACAAATCGGGCCCGATCGTCGGCTCGCTGCTGCTCGGCCTCTACGGCGACGACGGGCGGCTGCACCACGTGGGCGTGGCGGCGTCGTTCCCGATGAAGCGCCGGGCCGAGCTGGTCGAGGAGCTGAAGCCGTACCTCGCCGAGCTGAGCGAGCATCCCTGGGGGCACTGGGCCGAGCAGGCGGCGGCCACCGTGGGCCGGCCGTCGCCCGGCCCCGCGTCGGGCGGGCAGCGGGTGCCCGGGGCGGTGTCGCGGTGGAACGCCAAGAAAGACCTGTCGTTCATCCCGCTCCGGCCCGAGCTGGTGATGGAGGTCGCCTACGACCAGATGGAGGGCGACCGGTTCCGGCACACCGCGCAGTTCCGGCGGTGGCGGCCCGACCGTACGCCCGAGTCGTGCACTTATGAGCAGCTTGAGCGTCCAGTGAGTTACAACCTCGACGATATCCTTGCCCGCTGACTTCGATGGCGTTATATCTCGTTACGTGAATACTGGTGATGAGCTTCGCGCCGCCGTGTCCGCCCGACGTGATCTCGGCCCCGACTTCGAGGACGCCGTCGTCGATTCGTTCCTCGACAAGATGGGGCAGGAGATCGACCGCCGGGTGGACGAACGGCTCGCCGCCGCCCCTGAGGCCGGCAAGGCGCGGGCGAGCAGCGGACCGTCCCAGGGGCAGCGGCTGGCCCTGGCGATCGTCTCCGTCTCGCTGGGCACGGTCGCCACGATGGTGCTCACCATCCTGGGCGACGGACGCGCGTACGCACTGGTGCCCATCTGGATCGGCATCCTCGTCATCAACGGCATCTTCAACGGCTCGAAAAGCAGGGGCTAGCTTGACTGCCGACCCGCCCAGCCGCAACACACCCCTGCCAGAACGCGCGCACCCGCCTGGCCGACCAGTGTTGATCTCCCGGGCGGGATGACCGACACCCCGGCCGGGGAAATCCCGGCCAGTCCGCCCACCCACACCACACCGCCCAGCCCGGCACCACACCACGCTGTACGTTGCCGGCCCGCCCACTCCGCACGGCCCGGCCGCAGGCCCCCCGCATCACCACGGGCATGCCACGCTGGACTTTCTGTCGCCGGCGGGCCGGACCTGGTGGGGCTGAGCTGTCAGGTGAGCCAGATGAGGCCGGCGAAGCGGCCGCCGGGCTGTTCGCGGCGGTGGGAGTAGAGCTCGTCCGACTCGATCGTGCAGCGGGCGTCGTGGCGCACCTCGGGCAGCCCCGCTGCCCGCAGTTGCGCCTCGATACCGGCCCGCAGGTCGAGCGCGGGCGTGCCCCACGACGTCGTCGACCACGTCTGCGGCACCTTCGAGGCCACTCGTTCGCGCAGGTCGGCGGGCACCTCGTAGCAGCGGCCGCAGGCGCCTGGGCCGATCAGCGCGACCATCCGTTCCGGCTGCGCCCCCTTGGCCGCCATCGCCTCCACCAGCGCCGTCGCGACGCCCTCCTCCGTACCTGGACGGCCGGAGTGGGCGGCGCCGACCATGCGCGCCACGGGGTCGGCCACGAGCACCGCCGGACAGTCGGCGCCGAGCGAGGCGAGGGCCAGCCCTGGTTCGGTGGTGAACACCCCGTCCAGCGGCGGCGGGTCGTCCCCGAAGGGCTCGCTCACGTACGCGACGTCGGCGCTGTGGACCTGGCGCATGAACACCACGTCCCGCACACCCAGCTCGGCGACCAGACCCGCCCGGTTGGTTTGCACCGCGGCCGGGTCGTCGCCGACCGCGCCGCCGAGGTTGCGGGAGCCGTACGGGGCGGCACTGACACCGCCGTTCCTGTCGGTGACGTGGACGTGGACGCCGGGGGCCAGCTGCATGCCCCCGATCCTAGGCCACCCCACCGAACCCCTCGGCGCCCGCGCCAGGTCACCCCCGGAACCCCGGCCCGCATGAGTGTCGTCCAGCGCCACCCGTGGCCCGATCGGTGTCCTCGTGCCTGGCTCAGTGGCCTTGCCAGGTGACTTCCTGTTTGGCGAGGAAGGCCGCGACGGCGGTGCGGAAGTCGGTGCTGCCGAAGACCTCGGTGACGAGGTCGTCCCCGTTCGGCAGGTTCGCCGTCCGCAGACGTCGGACCGCCTCCTTGGCCGCCCACATCGACAGCGGCGAGTGGCCGAGCAGCCGTTCCTCGATCTCCGCCTGCCTGACCGGCAGCTCGCCCGGCTCGCACAGCTCGGCCACGTACCCGGCGGCGTGCGCCTCCTCGCCGGTGTAGAGCCGCGCCCTGAGCAGCATGTCGAGGGTGCGCGCGGGTCCGAGGTGGTGCACGAGCAGCGAGTACGTGTTCATCGACAGGCAGTTGCCGAGCGTCCGCGCGATCGGCGCACCGAACCTGGCCTCCGGCACGGCCAGCCGCAGGTCACACGCGGAGGCCAGGATCAGTCCAGCACCCACGCAGTAGCCCTGGACGACGGCCAGGGTGGGCACCCGCACACTCTCGAGCCGGTCGACCACACGCTGGACGCGACGTTCGTAGGCGACGCCGTCGGCACCGTCGGTGAACGCGGTGAACTGGGAGATGTCGGTGCCGGACACGAAGGCCCGCTCCCCCGCCCCCGACAGTGCCAGCAGCCGGATCGCGGGGTCGGCGTCGGCGCGCTCGCACGCGTCGTGGAGGCCGTCCCACATGGCCCAGGTCAGCGCGTTGTGCCGGTCGGGCCGGTTGAACACGACCCGCAGCACGGGCCCGTCGGCGGTCACGATCAAGTCATCCACAAGATCTGTAGTTCCCCGGCAAACTGTGGCGAACAGCGTGGAGTACCCCGTTTTGTCGGCGAGCGTGAGCACGGTGGCTAGCGTGGGACTCACGTGACGACGAGGAGAGAACGCCGATGACGAGCCTTGCCGACCTGCACGCCCTGATGGAACGCCTCGGCCACCCGGTGGTCCGGGCCGCCGGCGACTCCGGCGCCGGATTCGCCGACGGGGCGCCGTACCGTTTCGAGATCCCCAGCGTCGAGGGGCCCGCCGTGCTGGAGGCCGTGGTGGCGGAGGCCGACCGGCTCGGGGTGCCGGTCGCGCGCACCTCGCAGGGCAGCGGCGTGATGATGCTGACCGACGACGAGATCCGCCACATGGCGCACATCGGGGCAGAACGCGGCATGGAGGTCAACCTGTTCCTCGGCCCCCGTGCCGCCTGGGACACCGGCGGCCAGGCCAAGCTCACCCAGGCCGTCGGCGCGGCGGCGCGCGGCAATGCGATGGTCGTCGCGTGCGTGGCCGACGCGCTGCGCGCCTGCTCGCTCGGCATCCGCAGCCTGCTCGTCGGCGACCTCGGCACGCTGGAGGTGCTGCGCACGTTGAAGGAGGACGGCACGCTGCCGTCCGGCCTGGTGCTGAAGACGTCGGTGCTGATGCCGCTCACCAACGGCCCCACCGCCGCGATCTACGAGCGGCTCGGCGCGACGACGGTGAACGTCGGCACCGACCTGACCGTCCCGCACCTGGCCGAGATCCGGGCCGCGACGACGCTGCCGATCGACCTCTACCTGGAGGTGCCCGACGACCAGGGCGGGTTCGTCCGGTTCTACGAGGCGGTGGAGATCGTCCGGGCCGCCGCCCCCGTCTACCTCAAGATGGGCCTGCGCAACGCGCCCAACATCTACCCCTCCGGCGGCCACCTGGGCGCGGCGCCGCGCGAGCTGGGCCGCGAACGGGTCCGCAGGGCCGCGCTCGCGCAGCGCCTGATCGAGCAGCTCGACCCCGCGCTCGGCAAACCGTCCCAGACGTCCGACCAGGGCGTTCCCGAGGTCTAGGGGTTCAGGCGGTGGATGGTGAGCGGGCCGCTCCAGCGCCCGATCGCCTCCTCGTCCGCGAAGGCCAGCATGCGCATCATGTTGCCGCCGTCGCTGAGCTCGACGTTGCGACGCAGCCGCCGCGTCAGGTCGGGCCGCAGCGCGGTGGTGCCGGCCTCGATCGTGTCGCCGTAGTGGGGGGCGAAGGCGACCCCTGCGAATCCGGTACGGGCCAGCAGCGTCCGCACGGTCGTCGAGGAGTAGAACATCAGGTGGTTCTTGGTGAATCCGCTCCACGTCGACCCGTACGCCTTGAGCAGCAGCGATCGGGCGTTCACGGTGAGGACGAGCAGCACGCCTCCCGGCCCGAGCAGGCTCCTGAACGTCCTGAAGTCCTCCAGCGGGCGCGGCAGGTGCGCGAGCACCGACCAGAGCGTGATCACGTCGAAGCCGCCTGCGGAGATCTCGGGGACGTCCTCGGGCGCGCCGAAGTAGGTGCGCGCCCTGCGGAGCCGTTCGTTGGCCTGGGCGACCGACTCCGGCGACAGGTCCACGCCGCAGGCGTCGAAGCCGCGCTGCTCGGCCAGCTCCAGGAAGAGCCCGACGCCGGAGCCGAAGTCGAGCAGGCGGCGTTCCTTGCCCTCGTCGAAGACCGGTGAGAACGCCTTCATCGTCAGGTCGTAGCGGCGCTGCCGGTTGGCGGCGTACTTGCCGGTCAGGAAGTTGCTGTAGCCGGTGGCGTAGAGGTCGCCGAGGCGTTCGGGCCGTACGTTGGGGTTGCGGTACAGGAAGCCGCACGCGGGGCAGCGAGTGACGTGGTAGCGCCACCCCTTTCCTGAGCCGCCGGTCGGCTGGAAGAGCGGCTGCTGGCGGGACTCCCCGCACATCATGCAGCTCAGGAACTCCTCGATCTCGCCGAGCGGCCTCATCCGCTGGTACTCCTCCAGCGACACCACCGGCGAGCGCCGGATGAGCCACTGCCACTGCGTCTCGCGGATGAGCCGTTCCCCCGGCCGGACGTACACCCGCTGTCCCCACGGGACGTTGTCGTATCGGGACCCGTACGCCAGTCTGCCGAGCCTTCTGTGTGCCATCGCCACCACCCTGCGACCGGTTGTGCCCTTACGCTCTTGCCACTAAGCGTGACGATTACCGCGCTTTACGTGATGTTGGACGTGCGCTCCGCCCGTCCGACTCTAGAGCAGAAATTTGAGCAAGCATATGCTTGGTTAAGGACGTCCTGTCCGCATCGCGGGCGCCTGTCCGAAACGGGATCTCGACGGCATCGCGTCCGATACATTTACCGGACATGAGCAACTTGATCACGGATCGTCCGGAAATGCCGGAGGAGAGCGCCCACTCACGCGCGGCGGTGCTGCGCAGCCGCGCCGACTCCTACATGGCACTGGAACGGTACGAGGCGGCCGTCGCCGACCTCACCGAGGCGATCGCGCTGCACGGGGACCATGCGAACGCCTGGAGGCTGCGCGGCGAGTGCCACCGCATCCTCGGCCTGCGCGAGGCCGCGCTCACCGACTTCGACGAGGCGCTGAAGATCGAGCCGGACAACGCGTTCGCCCTGGGTTCCCGCGGACAGACGTACGCGGCCATGGGCCGGCTCGAGGAGGCCCTCGACGACTACGAGCACGCCCTGGCCATCTCGCCCGAGGCCCTGTGGATCCTGGAGGGCAAGGCCAACGCGCTGGCCGAACTGCGCCGGATGGACGAGGCCCTGGCGACCCACACGAAGATCATCGAACTGAACGGGGAACTGCCGTACTCGTGGACCGCGCGCGGCGACCTCTACCAGCAGATGGACCTCTTCGACGAGGCACTCGACGACTACGGCAGGGCACTGAAGATCGAGCCCGACAACGTACGGGTGCTGGCCAGGCGCGGTGAGGCGCTGCGCATGCTCGACCGCTACGACGAGGCGCTCGTCGACCTGAACCGGGCCCTGGAGCTGGACCCGGACAACGACAACGCGCTCGGCAGCCGGGGCGCGACGCTGAGCGAGATGGGCGACAAGGAGGCCGCGCTGGCGGACCTCAACCGCGCGATCGAGCTCGAGCCGACCTACGTCTGGGCCTTTCGCGTCCGCGGCGAGGTCCTCCAGGAACTCGACCGCCACGAAGAGGCCATCGCCGACTTCACCCAGGCCCTGCACCTGGAGTACGGCGACTGATCCCACCCACGCCACCAGGGGAACGACAGCTACGCGCGGGGGCGGCCGAGCACGACATGGCCGCTCCAGCACTGAAGGCGTCTCCCGAACAGCCAACGGGCGCGCCCACCGCCTCAGCCGTCCATGCGGAAACCCGCCACACCACCCCGCACCGACTCAGGCGCAGGTCCCCCACAACCGGCCCAAGCGCACGCCACGTCCGACTCAGGCGCAGCTCCCCGCAGCGGGCCCAAGCGCACGCTTCCTCCGGCTCAAGTGCAGGTCCCCGCAACGGGCCCACGCTTCCTCCGACTCAGGCGCAGGTCCTCGAACCCGTAAATCACCGCGCACGTCCTCCCCGCCAAATCAAGCGCCCGCCTCTCCACCACTCAGGCGCGCATTCTGAACTTCCGCGCGCGCCAATGCTCGACTGCCCCAGGCGCGCTGCCCTCCCCACCGAACCCGCACACCATCTCCACAGCTGATCCGGCCCGTGGTGTCTCACATCTCGGCTTTCGCTGGGGTGCGTCGGGTTTGGGTTCTGCCCGTTGGGCAGGACATATCTATACAAAGGGAGACAAATGGTAATGCGCGACCCGCTTCTGACCGAGCTTCGTCGGGTAGGAAGGGCCGTCGGCGACGGCCCGTCCGAGGGCTACTCGGAGACACACGACCTCCCCGCAGTCGCGGGGCGCGCAGTCGCGGGGCGCGACTTCCGCACCGCAGCCGCGCGGGCGCGGGCGGTCGCGGGGCGCGACTTCGGCACGGCGGGAGTGGGGTGAGTGACGTGGAAGGAAGCCTCCAGTTCATCGGGAACGCGACGGTGCTGATCCGCTACGCGGGCCTCACCTTGCTGACGGACCCGAACTTCCTGCGCCGGGGCCAGCGTGCGTACATGGGGTTGGGACTGAGTTCGCCCCGCCTGCGTGATCCGGCGGTGAGGATCGAGGACCTGCCCGTCGTGGACGCGGTGATCCTCTCGCACCTGCACGGCGCCCATTGGGATCGCGTGACGCGCAGGCGCCTGGACAGGGACACGCCCGTCATCACCACCACGTCGGCAGCCGGGAGCCTGCGCAGGCAAGGGTTCCGGCACAGCGTGGGGCTGCGGGAGTGGCAGCAGCACGAGCTCCGCGGCCCCACCGGGTCGGTCACGGTCACCGCCCTGCCCGCCAGACACGCACCCCGCCTGGCCAACGCGCTGCTACCGCCGGTGATCGGCACGATGCTGGAGTTCTGCGGCCCTGAGGGACGGGTGGAGCTGCGCGTCCTGGTCAGCGGCGACACCGTGCTGGACCGCCATCTCGACGCGATCCCGCGCCGGTTCCCCGACATCGACGTGGCGCTGATGCACCTGGGCGGCACCAAACTGCTCGGCAGCCTGTTCGTCACCATGGACGGGAGGCAGGGCGCCGCATGGGTGAGCCTGATGAACCCGCGATCGGTCGTCCCGATCCACTACGACGACTACACCGTCTTCCACTCGCCCCTGGACGAGTTCCGCCACCACATCAAGATGGCCGGACTAGCCGACCGGGTCGTCTACCTGGAGAGAGGCGAAACCTGCGAACTAGCCCCCCACCGCCTACTCCAACGCTGACCATCCCGTCACGTGTGGCAGCGCCGTCGCAGATGGCCGTCGCGTCGCCGTGAACGTCCGCCGCGGCGGGCCCACGATGACTACAACCATCGCGGTGGCAATCCGAACGCGTGCTCGTTCCGTCGCCGTCACCGGTCGTACCGGGCTCGGCCTTGGCGCAGCAGCCGCCCTGCGACGGTCGGCCGGGGCGGTTCGCACGGCCGCCCGGCTCAAGACATGATCCAGCGCCAGGGCCGCGATCGAGTTCCCTCGTGGGAAGCCGCCCGCACGTCCTCGCGTCGGTCACCGTCCAGCGCGGCCGGCCGGCCGGGGCTGCTGGGCGGCCTCGCGAGGCCGCCCCCCCTGCCGCCGCTCCTGCTTCCCTGCGACGGCGCCCCCTACCTGCTGATCGTTCGTCCACGCTGGGAGCGCGCCGCGGTCGCCTCAACCGAGCACCGGATAGTTCGCGCGGAACACGTTGTGCGGGTCGCGGGCCCGCTTGATCTCCCGCAGCCGCGCGAGCGCGCCGCCGGAGAAGGACTGCGCCGCCGTCTCACCGGGCGACAGCATGGTGTACGGCTTGCGGCCGCTGATGTGGCCCTCCAGGTCGGCCACGACCTCGGCCTGCCTGGCGCGCGTCGCGTCGGCCGCGTGCGGCAGGCCGAGCCCCACCAGGCCGAGCAGGTACGGCTCGGTCACCGCGCCGCTCGCGCCCGCCCCGCCGCCCGGCTCGGCGAGCGCCTCGTCCAGGTGCCTGATCTCCAGGTTGATGAGTGGTTCGACCGGCTTGGCCAGCAGGCGCTCCACCGCGTCCGCGTCCAGGCCGGTGAGCAGCTCCGCACGAGCGATGGCCGGGGCCGGAGCGGTGGGCTCGGCGGCGATGGCGCCCAGGTCGACAACCGGGACGACGCTGCGGCTGTCGGAGATCGCATCCCCGATCTTGTCGATGCGCGCCAGCAGGTCCTCCGCCTGACCCACCTCACCCAGGCAGGCCAGATTCAGCGTCACCATCGGCGGCGCGCCGGGGGGCTGGAGCCGGTAGACCCAGACACTGAGTTCACGCGGCGCCTCGGCGGTGATCTCCAGGAACGCGTCGTACACCTCCCTCGCCCGGTGCTCCGGCCAGATCACGCGCCCGCCGTACAGGCTCGGCGCGGGATACAGTTCGAGTTCGAGTGCGGTCACCACCGCGAAGTCGCCGCCACCGCCGCGCAACGCCCAGAACAGCTCGGGATCCGACTCGGCGGTCACCCGGCCCCGCTCGCCATCGGCGTCCACGATCTCGATGGCCAGCACGCTGTCGGAGGCTAAGCCGTACTTGCGGCTGAACCAGCCGAGCCCACCGCCCAGGGTGTAGCCGGTGACGCTGACCCCCGGCGCGCTGCCGGCCAGGCCGGTCAGACCCAGCGGACCGGCCGCCGCCAGCACCTGCTCCCACTTCGCGCCCGCGCCCACCCGGACCATGCGTTCGTCCGCGCGTACCTCCACGTCGTCCAGCAGGCCGGTGCGCAAGAGGATCAGGCCTCCCACATCGCCCGAGGCGCCATGCCCGCTCGGCTGCGCGGTCACCGTCATCCCCGCCCGCCGCGCGTGACGTACGAGCGCCGCCACGTCATCGGCGTCCACGGCCTCCACCACGGCCGCCACCGGCTGCCTGACGGTGAGATTCCACGGGGTGGCCGCCTGTTCGAAGCCGTCGTCACCCGGCAGGAGCACGCGCCCCTTGAGGACACCGCGCACATCGTTGATCGTCACAGTCGTCTCCCTTCGCGTTCTCACGAGTGGCATCTGACGGACCGCCCCCGGCGGGCGCCGGGAACCTGGCGGTGGCGCTGCGCCCGGTCGCGACGACCACCCGGCCTCAGCGGGAAGACACGTCCGGGAGCGGAGCGCCTTGACCAGCGCGTGGCCGGCCCGTCGCGGTATTTCTCGGCAGCTCGCGGCTTCGGTGTCTCAGGTGTCGGATCTGGCCTTGCTCGGTTGGACGCGCTTCGGCTCGCCGGGCATCTTCGGGTAGTTGGGGGGGTACGGCATGTCGCCGCGGTCGTCGCCGGCGTACAGCCGCAGCAACGGTTCGATGCTGTGGGCTCGGTCGTCGATGGACTCGTGCGGGTCGCCCACCTCCGCGAAGCGGGCCGGCACGGTGCGGATGTCGAAGTCGCGGGGGTCGGCGTCGGTCAGCTCGTCCCACGTGAGCGGTGCCGAGACGAGGGCGTCGGGCCGGGCCCTGACGGAGTAGGCGCTGACCACCGTGCGGTCGCGGGCGTTCTGGTTGTAGTCGACGAAGACGCGCTCCCCACGCTCCTCCTTCCACCAGGCCGTGGTCACGAGGTCGGGGTCGCGCGCCTCGACGGCTCTGGCCAGCGCGATGCCCGCGTGGCGCACCTCGACGAAGTCCCACCGCGGTTCGATGCGCACGAGGATGTGGATGCCGCGGTTGCCGGACGTCTTGACGAACCCGGTCATGCCCAGCTCACCGAGCACCTCACGCGTCAGGAACGCGGCCCGCCGCGCGGCGTCGAAGCCGAGCCCCGGCTGCGGGTCGAGGTCGATGCGCAGCTCGTCGGGGTGTTCGACGTCGGAGGCGCGCACCTGCCAGGGGTGGAAGTCGATGGTGCCGAGGTTGGCGCCGTAGGCGATGGCGGCGACCTCGGTGACGCACAACGATTGCGCCGTGCGGCCGCTCGGGAACGTCACCGTCACGGACTGCAGCCAGTCGGGATGCCGTGGCGGCATGCGCTTCTGGTAGATGGCCTCGGTCTGCACGCCGTCGGGATGGCGTTTGAGGTTGGTGGGCCGGTCGCGCAGCGCCCGCAGCGCCCCGTCTCCGACGCTCACGTAGTACTCGACCAGCTCGCGCTTGGTGGCCCCGATTTCCGGAAAGTAGACCTTGTCGGGGTTGGTGACCTTGACGGTCCGCTCCCCCACCTCTAGCTCGATGTACGGCGATGCCATGCCCCAGAACCTACTCTCCGGGTCCGACAACTCCGGGGAACGAGACGGGGTGGGCCCGTCCCGGAGCCGCCGCGGTGGCGGGACCGGGGGCTCGACGGGACGGGCCGGAAGATCGTCCGCCGCCGTTCCGGGCGCTGGCGCGCCACCCGGCCGGCCTCACGATCCCCGCGGCTCCAGCACGGGCGTGGGCTGCGCCGCTAGGCGGGATCTGGCGAACGATCTCACCCCTTTGCAGGAGGCGATGACACCCCCTTGCCTACAAAGACGCGAATTCGCCCCAGAACGGATGCTTCACCCTGCGGAGATCTCTTTTTGCCACCATCTCGTACTCTGGACTCATGGAAAAGGTCGTCAAGAGCGAGGCGGAGTGGCGGCAGCAGCTGTCGCCCGAGGAGTACCACGTCCTCCGGCAGGCCGGCACGGAGCGCCCGTTCACGGGGGAATACGTCGACACCAAGACCGAGGGCGTCTACTCGTGCCGCGCGTGCGGCACGGAGTTGTTCCGGTCTGACACGAAGTTCGAGTCGCACTGCGGCTGGCCGAGCTTCTTCGAACCGTCCGAGTCCGACGCGGTACGGCTCATCGAGGACCGCACCCTCGGCATGGTGCGCACCGAGGTGCGCTGCGCCCGGTGCGACTCGCATCTGGGGCACGTGTTCCACGGTGAGGGTTATCCGACCCCCACGGACGACCGCTACTGCATCAACTCGATCTCGCTGCGCCTCGAACCCAAGGCGTGATCACCTGGCCACGCGGCGTACCGATCGACGCTGAAGGGTACGTACGCCGCGTGCGCTTTGTCCATTTTCGCCATCGCTGGATGACGATCGAGACCATCGGGCGCGTCGTCACCCAGCAGTGCAAGGTGTGCTCGAGGACACGGGTCAGGGTCCGCTGACGGGCCTGGACGTCAGCGCCGGGCGGGACGGCTCACGCGGCACGTCCGGTCGGAGTCGCCGAGGATGTTGGCGAGCACGGGGTTGCCGTTGCCGCCCGTCCTCGCGTGGACGAACACCACCGGCTCGGCCACGCCTCGGGCGCGCAGGTACGCGAGCCCGCGCTCGCACAGGGTGATCGCGGTGGACGAGTCGTGCGCGCTGTCCGGCAGATCCGTGTAGATGCGCAGATAGCCGCCGACCGTGCGGATGTCCTTCATCCGGCGCAGCGCCTTGTCGCCGGCGCCCCAGCTCGCGTGGAAGTAGTCGGCCGCCTGCCGGTCGGTGTGCCGGTGGTCGTCCTTGGCGTCCGCACCGCGCGCGGCCAGGGAACCGCCGGCGGGCCGTGCGCCGCTCCCCTCAGGTGTGGCGGCGGGCCCGTCCGGCAGGACCGCGCCACCGGTCCCTCCGAGCGCGGACGCACCCGGACCTGACACGGGCGTACGACCCCATCCGGCGACCGCGGCCGGCCCACCGCCCTCGGCGCCGGACGTCGCGCGCACGCCGACCAGCACGGCCACCACGCCTCCTGCCAGCACCGGCACCGCCACCCACAGCATCTTCCCGGTACGGCTCCGCACCGCGCGCCGGCGCGCCGCATGCCGTCCCCGCATGCTGCCCCCCTCGGCCCTCTGGAACGTACCAAGCCCGAGTCTGGCAAAAGGGGTACGTCCCCGCAGCGGTATCGCCGACTTGGGTATGACCCGCCGCGCTGCCCGGGCACACGCACCGAGCAGCGTTCGGCCGGTATGCGTCAGGGAAGGCTGGCGATGATCTCGCTGACCGGCTTGCGCGCGCCCGTGTAGAACGGGATCTCGACGCGGGTGTGGCGGCGGGCCTGCGCGCCGCGCAGCGTGCGCATGAGGTCGACGATGCGGTGCAGCTCGTCGGCCTCGAACGCGAGCATCCACTCGTAGTCGTTGAGCGAGAAACACGCGACCGTGTTGGCCCGCACGTCGGGGTACTCGCGCGCCATCCGGCCGTGCTCTGCCAGCATCGCCCGGCGCTCGGAGTCGTCGAGGAGGTACCACTCGTAGGAGCGCACGAACGGGTAGACGCTGACGTACGCCCGCGGCTCCTCCTCGGCGAGGAAGGCCGGGATGTGCGACTTGTTGAACTCGGCCGGCCGGTGCAGCGCCATCGCCGACCAGACCGGCCTGGTGTGCCGGCCGAGCTCGGTGCGCCGGAACCGCGCGTAGACGTCCTGGAGGTCCTCCGACGTCGGCGCGTGCCACCAGAACATGAAGTCGGCGTCGGCCCGGAAGCCCGCAACGTCGTAGACCCCCCTGGTCACGACGTCCTTGCCGGCGGCCTGGTCGAGCAGCTCCTGCACCTCGGCGGCCTGCTCTTCACGGTCGCCCGGGCAGTGCCCGGTGACCTGGAAGACCGACCACATCGTGTAACGGATCACCTGGTTGAGATCGCGAGCCTTCGGCCGCGGAGCGCCCTCTGTCATGGTGACTATTCTCCCCGCAGGTGAAGGTGGTCCAGAATCCGGGCGGCGGCCTTGCGGGCGGAGCCCACGCAGGCCGCGATGCCGACACCGTCGTAGGCCGCGCCGCACACCGCGAGGCCGGGCTGCATCGCCACCGAGGCGAGGACCCTGGCCACCCGGTCGAGGTGACCGACGTTGTACTGCGGCAGCCCGCCGCCCCAGCGGGTGACGCGGGAGTCGACCGGCAGGCCGCTCGCGCCCATCACCTCGGCCATCTCGGCGGTGGCCAGCGAGACCAGCTCGGCGTCGTCGCGCTGCAGCAGGTGCTCCTCGCCGATCCGGCCGATCGAGCAGCGCAGGATCACGAGGTCGCCTGCCAGGTGGGGCCACTTCACCGAGCTGAACGTGACCGCCTTGACCGCCCGCCGCTCCACCGGGGGCACGAGGTAGCCGCTGGAGGCCACCGGCTGGGGGAACGCGTCGACGGGGTAGGCGAGGGTGACGACGGCCATGCTCGCGTACTGGATGCGGGCCAGCTCGTCGGCGGCCTTGGGCGCCTCGGCCTTGAGCAGCCGGCTGGTGGCGGGGCCCGGCGTGGCGAGGACGACCGCGTCGGCGTCGAGGACCTCGGGCCGCGGCACGGGACCGGTCACCAGCCGCCAGCCGTGCTCGGTGCGGCTCAGCTCGCGTACGGTGACGCCGGTGCGGATGTCGGCTCCGGACGCCTTGGCGACCACCTCGGGCAGGCCGCCGAGACCGTTGCGGAGCGTGGTGAAGACCGGGCCGGCGTCTTTGGGCGCCTCGTCGACGAGCTGCCGCGCCGCGGACAGCAGCGACCGTTCGGTGCGCGCCACCGCGGCGACGCGCGGCATCGTCGCCTCCAGCGACAGCTGGTCGGCGCGGCCCGCGTACACGCCGCCGAGCAGCGGCTCGATCAGCCGGTCGAGGACCTCGCCGCCGACGCGCGCCCGGATGTAGGCGGCCACGGACACGTCGGTACGGACCAGCGTCGGCGGCAGGATCTGGTCGAGCGGCACGCGCAGCAGCCCGCCGGGAGAGATGATGCCCGACCTGGCCAGCTCGGCGAGGTCGGCAGGCACGCCCATGACCTGGCCCTTCGGCAGGTGTCTCAGGGCGCCCCTGCTGTAGATGGCCGAGCGGGCGGTGCCGGGGAAGACCAGGTCGTCGCCGAGACCCACCGCCTTGGCCAGGTCGGCCGCCTCGGGCCGGCGGGCCAGCATGGCCTCTGCCCCCGCGTCGACGTTCACGCCGGCGACCTCGGAGGAGTACAGCTTGCCGCCGATGCGCGGCGCCCCCTCCAGGACGGTCACCCTGATCCGATCACCCGCGCCCTGGCGGAGATGCCACGCGGCGGCGAGACCGGAGATCCCTCCGCCGACCACGACCACGTGGGCCCGATTGCCTTCCACGTCCCCGACGCTATCGTCTCCGGAGGCCGCCCGGCCGCTCGGGTCGCGTGACCGTACCGTGATCGCCGACCGCAAACCGACCGCGCCCGGCGGCCGTCTTGAGGGTATGAGGAGAATCCGGTACGGCATCGTGCTCACCGTGGCCTGCACGGCCCTGTTGGCCGCTGGTTGCGGCGGTGGTCCCACGGTGACCTCCACGTCCGGGTCGGCCCCGGCCCCCGCGTTCGCCGGTGGCGGTGAGAGCGCGGCCGACTCCGCCCGCGCCGTGGCGCCCGCCGAGCGCCCGATGGCCGAGGCGAAGCAGGACCCCGCCGCCACCGACAGCGTCGTGTCGAACGTCGCGGCCACCCGCCAGGAGCGCCAGGTGATCTACACCGGGAGCGTGACCGTACGGGCCAAGGAGGTGGCCACGGCCGCGCAGCAGGCCAAGCAGATCGTCACGGAGGCGGGCGGCTACCTGAACCGCGAGGAGAGCAACTCGGCCGGCAGCGCCGAGGACACGGCGCTGCTGGAGTTCAAGGTGCCGCCGGCGAAGTACCCGGACGTGCTCCGGCGCTTCGGCGCCGAGCTCGGCAGGCAGCTGTCGGTGAACCAGGGCACCCAGGACGTCACCTTGCAGGTGGCGGACGTCGAGAGCCGGCTGCGGTCGGCCCAGGCGTCGCTGAAGTCGCTGCGCGAGCTGTTGGCACGGGCCGACACGATCGGGCAGGTGCTCCAGGTCGAGCGTGAGATCTCCTCCCGAGAGTCCGACCTGGAGGCGCTGCAGGCGCAGCAGAAGGAGCTGGCCGCGCAGGTCTCGATGGCCACGCTCACGCTGCGGCTGGTGGGCCCGGTCGCCGTGGTGGACGACCCGGCGGAGGAGCCTGCCGGTTTCCTCGGCGGCCTCAAGGCGGGCTGGGCCGCGCTGGTCGCGTTCGTGAAGGTCGCGCTCACGGCGGTGGGTGCGGTGCTGCCGTGGCTGGCGGTCGTGCTACCGCCGACCGCCCTGATCGTCTACCTCGTACGCCGTGCCCGTGCCCGCCGTCCCGCTCCGCCGCCCGCCGTCGCCGCCGAGCCCGGCCCCGAGGCGGGGTGATTCAGGACGTGGCCTCGTGGACGAGGTCGGTCAGGCGCTTGAGCTGGTCGGGGTCGGTGGACGGCAGCACGCCGTGGCCCAGGTTGAAGACGTGGCCCTCGGCGGCGCCGCCGCGGCGCAGCACCTCGCGGGCCTTGCGCTCGACGACCTCCCACGGAGCCAGCAGGATCGCCGGGTCGAGGTTGCCCTGCAGCGCCTTGCCCGGCCCCACGCGGCGGGCGGCCTCGTCGAGCGGGACGCGCCAGTCGACGCCCACGACGTCGGCCCCGGCCTCGCCGAGCACGCCGAGCAGCTCGCCGGTGCCGACGCCGAAGTGGATGCGCGGGACGTCGGCGACGCCCGCGAAGATGCGCCGGGTGTGCGGCAGGATGAACTCACGGTAGTCGTCGGGCGCCACCGCCCCCACCCACGAGTCGAAGAGCTGCACGGCCGAGGCGCCCGCGTCGATCTGGACGCGCAGGTGGGTGAGGACGATGTCGGTCAGCCGCTCCATCAGCGCGTGCCACAGCTTCGGCTCGCCGTACATCATGGCCTTGGTGCGGTCGTGGTTCTTGGACGGGCCGCCCTCGATGAGGTAGGAGCCGAGTGTGAACGGCGCGCCGGCGAACCCGATCAGCGGCGTGCCGCCCAGCTCGCCGGTGAGCGCGCGGATGGCCTCGGTGACGTACGGGACGTCGTCGGGCTCCAGCGGGCGCAGCACGTCGAGCGCCTTCGCGTCGCGGATGGGGTCGGCCACGACGGGCCCGACGCCGGGCTTGATGTCGAGGTCGACGCCGATGGCCTTGAGCGGCACGACGATGTCGCTGAAGAAGATGGCCGCGTCGACCCCGTAGCGGCGTACCGGCTGCATGGTGATCTCGACGATCAGGTCGGGCGTCTCGCACGCGGTGAGCATCGGCACGCCCTCGCGGACCTTCAGGTATTCCGGCAGCGACCGGCCGGCCTGGCGCATGTACCAGACAGGCGTGTGGGGAACGGCCTGGCGGCGGCAGGCGCGGAGGAAGGCGGAGTCGGCGAGGTTCACCCCACAAGGGTGCCACGGACGGTCACCGGTTCGGCCCCGGACCCTCGCGTCAGCCGGAGTTCACGCAGGTCGGGACGGCGGCCGGAGCGAGGGTACAGATGCGAGGTGTCGGAAAAAGATGCATTGGGTACACCAAATCATGATCAGATAGGCCGATGATGGTTTACCGGTCTGCTCGGCATCGGCATCGGGCACGGGTCGAACACACCCCATGCCCGCCCAGAGAGCCGGTCTCGAGTGGGCCAAAAGTCACCCAAGCCACCGCGCGGCACCGATTCAGCGACCACTTTCGGGACACGCCGAGCGCGTTGCGGGGAAATGTCAGCGCCACGTGCCAACGTCGGAGCCACGACCCGAAGAAAGGCCCCGGTTCGATGACTGGTGCGATGACCGCGCTGTGGAGTTCCCCAGAGCGCCACGGTGGGTACCTCGGTGGCCGCCACGACGGGAGCCGCCCGTCCCGCGGCGGCCGGCGCCCGTTCGAGCCGCCGTGCGGCGAAGGACGCGAGCCGGGCGCGTGCCCCGACCAGGCCGGCGGCCACGTGGTCACGATCGGCGCCACCGAGTCCACCCTTCCGGTTCGCCAGCTTGTTACGGCAGCGGCTTGATCACCAAGGATGAGCACCCCCGTGGTCCCCTTCCGTCCCACCTCGACCTACGCTTCGGCTATGACACTCGGTGACCAGCCGCCGCCTCCCGCCGCCTTCACGCGCGCGGTCGCGAGCATGCGGCCGGCCGAGGTCAGGCCCGAGATCGAGTTGGAAGACCTGCCCGCGCCCCAGCGGCTGGCCCCCTACGCGGCCGCCATCGGCGCCTCGGTCTACCGCGACGACGACGAGCTGGCGGTCGGCCGGCTGATCCTCCTCTACGACCCCGACGGCCAGCGAGGCTGGGAGGGCCCGTTCCGGCTGGTCGCCTATGTCAGGGCCGACATGGAGCCGGAGATCACCTCCGATCCCCTGCTCGGCCCGGTGGCGTGGAGCTGGCTGACCGAGGCCCTCGACGCACACCACGCCGACTACTCCGCCGCTGGCGGTACGGTGACAAGAGCCGTGTCCGAAGGTTTCGGCAACAAGGCCGACGATCCGGTCACGACCGAGCTCGAGCTGCGGGCGTCCTGGTCACCCTCCCAGGAGGACCTCTCGGGGCATGTGGCCGCCTGGTGCGACCTCATGTGCCTGGCCGCGGGCATCCCGCCGCTCCCGCCCGACGTGGCCGCCCTGCCACGCCGACGTGATGATCCGGAGAGTGACCGAACGAAGTGAGGGCACCAGTCAAGACAGCGCCAGCGTCATGAGGTCGGTGAGCTCATGACAGAAGAACGCACAGTGGAGCCGCTGCTCGAACCGCGCGAGGGCATCCCCCCGGTCATCGCCGACGCCGCCGCGCTGGCCGAGACGGTGGACAGGTTCGCCGCGGGCACCGGTCCTGTCGCGGTCGACGCCGAGCGCGCCTCCGGCTACCGCTACGGCAACCGTGCCTATCTGGTGCAGCTGCGCCGGGCCGGCGCGGGCACCGCGTTGATCGACCCGATCGAGTGTCCCGACCTGTCCGGGCTCGACCGGGCGGTCGCCGACGCCGAGATCGTCCTGCACGCCGCATCCCAAGACCTTCCTTGCCTGCTCGAGGTGGGGTTCAGGCCGCGCCGGATGTTCGACACCGAGCTCGCAGGACGGCTGCTCGGCTACGAGCGCGTGGGGCTCGGCACGATGGTCGAGACCGTGCTCGGCCTGCGGCTGGAGAAGGGGCACTCGGCCGCCGACTGGTCGACCAGGCCGCTGCCGGAAGACTGGCTGCGCTACGCGGCGCTCGACGTGGAGGTGCTGGTCGAGCTCCGCGACGCGCTCCACGAGCAGCTCTCCGAGAGCGGGAAGCTGGAGTGGGCGCGCGAGGAGTTCGCCGCCGTGCTCGCCACCCCGCCGCCCGCCCCCAGGTCCGACCCGTGGCGGCGTACGTCGGGCATCCACAAGGTGCGCAACGTGCGCGCGCTGGCGATCGTGCGGGAGCTGTGGACCATGCGCGACAGAATCGCGCGCGAGTCCGACCTCGCTCCCGGGCGGGTGCTGCCGGACGCGGCGATCGTCACGGCCGCGCTGGAAGGTCCGCGAACCAAGAAGGCGCTGACCGAAATTTCGGCATTCACTGGCAGAAGTGCGCGCAAGCACATGAGTGACTGGCTGGCCGCCGTCGCGCGGGCGCGGGCGCTGCCCGACAACCAGCTCCCCCTGCCCAGCACGGCCGGTGACGGGCCGCCGCCGCCCAACCGCTGGGCCGACCGCGACCCGGCCGCCGCCAAGCGGCTGGCCGCAGCGCGGGCCATGGTGTCCACGCTGGCCGAGCAGCACCACATGCCCACGGAGAACCTCCTGCAGCCCGACGCCGTACGCCGGCTGACGTGGGAGCCGCCCGCCGAGATCACCGACGAGAGCGTGAGCGCGCGGCTGCGCGAGCTGGGCGCGCGGGAGTGGCAGGTCACGCTGACCGCCCACCCCATCGCCAAGGCGCTGGCCAAGCTGGAGACCCGCGACCTGTAACCGTGTGACCGGCCGGGCGCGGGGTCTGCCGGTACGGCCGCTCAGCGCCGGCCTGTCCATGCGGCGTGTCGTGCGGTCTGCCCGTGCGGTCTGCCCGTGCTGCCTCTGAGCAGTGCCTGTTGGGTGGGGTCGGTACTTGACGCCCTCGGCGGCCCGGCCTTACCGTTCGGGAAAGCGCTTTCCTTAGGTGAAGGGATCCTCATGAGCGTGCGCACCATCGGCATCGTGATGAACGGTGTCACCGGACGGATGGGCTACCGCCAGCACCTGGTCCGTTCCGTCCTGGCCATCAACGAGCAGGGCGGCGTCGCGCTCTCGGACGGCGAGCGGGTCAAGCTCAGGCCGGTGCTGGTGGGCCGCAGCGCCGACAAGCTCGCGGCCATCGCGAACCGGCACGGGATCCCCGACGTGACCACCGACCTCGACGCCGCCCTCGCCGACGACGCCAACCTGATCTACTTCGACGCCCAGGTGACCAGCGCCCGGGTGAAGGCCGTGCTCAAGGCCGTCGACGCGGGCAAGCACGTCTACGTGGAGAAGCCCACGGCCGAGTCGACGCAGGAAGCGCTCTCGCTGGCCGAGGCCGCCGCCGCCAAGGGCGTCAAGAACGGCGTCGTGCAGGACAAGCTGTTCCTGCCTGGCCTGCTCAAGCTCAAGCGGCTGATCGACGGCGGCTTCTTCGGCCGCATCCTGTCGGTGCGGGGCGAGTTCGGCTACTGGGTGTTCGAGGGCGACTGGCAGGAGGCCCAGCGCCCGTCGTGGAACTACCGGGCCGAGGACGGCGGCGGCATCGTGCTCGACATGTTCCCCCACTGGCACTACGTGATGGAGAACCTGTTCGGCCGCGTCCGGTCGGTCTACGCCCAGGCGACCACGCACATCCCGGCGCGCGTCGACGAGCAGGGGAACACCTACCAGGCGACCGCCGACGACGCCGCGTACGGGATCTTCGAGCTGGAGGGCGGGATCATCGCCCAGATCAACTCCTCCTGGGCGGTCCGCGTGCACCGCGACGAGCTGGTGGAGTTCCAGGTGGACGGCACGCACGGCAGTGCCGTCGCGGGCCTGCGCAACTGCCGCGCGCAGCACCGCTCGGTCACCCCCAAGCCCGTGTGGAACCCCGATCTGCCGGCCACCGCGCGCTTCCGCGACGGCTGGCAGGAGGTGCCGGACAACGACGAGTTCGACAACGGGTTCAAGATCCAGTGGGAGGGGTTCATCCGGCACGTGCTGGAGGACGCGCCCTTCCCCAACGACTTCGCCTCGGGCGCCCGCGGTGTCCAGCTCGCCGAGCTGGGTCTGCGCTCGTCCGCCGAGGGCCGCCGGATCGAGGTGCCGCAGTCGTGAGGATCGACCTGCCAGGAGTGGGCCCGTACGAGCTGCGCGAGCCCGCACGCTGGTCCCCCGCCGAGCGGCCGGCGACGAGCCGGATCGCCTACGCCGCCGCCCACGTGGTCGCCGACCCGCTGGGCGACAACACGCCCGGCTCCCCCGCCGTCGTCGACTGGGACGCGACGCTGCGCTTCCGCCGCCACCTGTGGTCGTACGGTCTGCGGGTGGCCGACGCCATGGACACCGCCCAGCGCAACATGGGCCTCGACTGGGCGGCGACCAGGGAGCTCATCCGGCGCAGCGCCGCCGAGGCCCGCGCCTACGGCGACCCGGCGGCGCTCGTGTCCTGCGGCGCCGGCACCGACCACCGTCCGGACGCGGGCGACCTGGACGCGATCACGGCGGCGTACGCCGAGCAGATCGAGACCGTGCAGGACACCGGCGCCGGCGTGATCATCATGGCCTCGCGCCAGCTGGCCCGGGTGGCGTCGGGGCCCGCCGACTACCACCAGGTGTACGGCAAGCTGTTCGGGCTGGCCGGCCGTCCGGTGATCCTGCACTGGCTGGGCGAGATGTTCGATCCGCAGCTGGCGGGCTACTGGGGTTCGCGCGAGGTCGACGCGGCGACGGAGTCGTTCCTTGAGCTGATCCACGCCCACGCCGCGATGGTGGACGGCGTGAAGGTGTCGCTGCTCGACGAGGAGCACGAGGTGCGTCTGCGCGCCGCGCTGCCCGAGGGCGTCAAGCTGTACACCGGCGACGACTTCAACTACCCGTCCCTGATCAGGTCGGGTTCGCACGCGCTGCTCGGCATCTTCGACGCCATCGCCCCGGCCGCGGCGGCGGCGCTGCGGGTGCTCGACGAGGCCGAGGCGGCTCCCGACGCGGCGGAACGCGACCGGCTGCTGGCCGCCTACGACGAGATCCTGGCGCCGACGGTGCCGCTGTCGCGGAAGATCTTCGAGGCGCCGACGTACCACTACAAGACCGGCATCGTGTTCCTGTCCTGGCTGAACGGCCACCAGGACGCGTTCGCCATGGTGAACGGCGCCCAGTCGGCCCGCTCGCTGGTGCACCTGGCAGAGGTGTTCGCCCTGGCCGACCAGGCCGGGCTGCTGGCCGACCAGGAGCTCGCGGTGCGCCGGATGAAGGCCCTGCTGGCGGTGAACGGCCTGTGAGCCTCTCGCTGAACCAGTGGACGACCAGGCGCTGGTCGGTCGCCGAGGCCGTGGACGGCTGCGTCCGGCACGGCCTGGAGGCGATCGGGCTGTGGCGCGAGAAGGTCGCCGAGCAGGGGCTCGCGGAGAGCGTCAAGCTCGTGCGGGCAGCCGGGCTGCGGGTCTCGTCGCTGTGCCGCGGCGGCTTCCTCACCGCGGGCGGCCTGCCCGGCGAGGAGGGGCGTACGGCGTTCGCGCGGGCGCTGGAGGACAACCGGCGGGCCATCGACGAGGCGGCCGAGCTGTCGGCGGCGTGCCTGGTGATGGTGGTGGGCGGCCTGCCCGGCGTGCGGCCGGGCGAGGCGCTGCCCGCCGGCGGCTTCACGCGTGACCTCGCAGGGGCCCGCGAGCAGGTGGCCGAGGCGCTGGCGGAGCTGGCGCCGTACGCCGGGGAGCGGGGGGTGAAGCTGGCCCTGGAGCCGCTGCACCCGATCTACTGCCCGGACCGGGCCGTGCTGTCGACGCTCGGGCAGGCGCTGGAGCTGAGCCTGCCGTACCCGCAGGAGCAGGTCGGCGTCGTGGTGGACACCTTCCACGTGTGGTGGGACCCGCGGCTGTTCGAGGACGTCGCTCGGGCCGGCCGCAGGATCGCCTCCTACCAGGTGTGCGACTACCTGCACCCGCTGCCCGAGGACGTGCTGCTCGGGCGGGGCATGATGGGCGACGGCGTGATCGACTTCCGGCCGATCACGCAGGCGGTGCTGGCCGCCGGGTACGCCGGCGACGTCGAGGTCGAGATCTTCAACGCCGACGTCTGGGCCGCCGACCCCGACGAGGTGGTGGCCACCATGCGGGCCCGCTACGAGGACGTGGTGCTCGCCGCCCCGTGACGGCCGGTGTCAGGACGGCACCGGGCGTCACGGGCGTCCGGTGTCAGGACGGCACCGTCACGGTGCCGGCGGCGCCGTTCACGGTGATCTCCTGGCCCGGCGTGATGCGCTGTGTCGCGCCGGGCACGCCGACGACGGCCGGGATGCCGTACTCCCTGGCCACGACCGCGCCGTGCGACATCGCGCCGCCCATCTCCATGACGAGCCCGCCCGCCGTCAGGAACAGCGGCGTCCAGCCAGGGTCGGTCGAGGGGCAGACGAGGATCTCGCCGGGCTCCAGGTGCGCGCCGACCGGATCGAGGACCACCCTGGCCCTGCCGGTGACCGTGCCAGGGGAGGCGGCGGTGCCGGTGATCGCGCCGTCGGCGGCGGGCTCGGCGAGCGCCTCCGGCTCGGTGCCGTCGGACAGCAGCACGCGCGGCACGTGCCGGCGGCGGCGTTCCCTGTCGTACTCCTCGCGCCTGGCGGCCACGAGCGGACGCCGGTCGCCGCCGGACAGGGCGGCCCTGGCCTCGCGAATGTCGAGGAAGAACACGTCGGCGGGCGCGTCGAGGACGCCCCGCTCCGCGAGGTGCTCGCCGACCACCAGCAGGCTCCGCCGGACCGCCGCGAGCGACTTGACGAGGTGGAACTTGGGCAGCTCGCGCAGCCCCGCATACGTACGGGTGCGCCCGAGCGCGAACCGCACCACGGGGGCCCGCCAGCGCGCCCTGCGCCCGGCCCGCGCCGCCACCCGGGCGACCGCCTGCCGCGCCTCTCGGTCGCCCTTCGCGAAGAGCACGTCGGGGGCGAGGTCATCATCGTCCATGCGCAGGTAGTTGGCCAGCGCGCCGAGGATGTGCTCGGGCTCCTCCGACCAGCGGGGCACGCCGAGGTCGATCTCGGCGACGCCGCGGTGGCCGTACGTGTCGAGGAAGGCGGCGATCTCGCGCTGGGCCGTGGGCAGGAGGAGCTTCTCGCGGTAGCGGCGGGCCAGCTCGGCGACGGACAACTCGCGGAACGGCTCCGGCTCGATCCGGGTGGCGAGGTGCCACAGGGCGAGGTCCATCTCCGTGGTGGGGTTGTGCGGGACGCCGCGCAGCACGTCGCCCATGTCGTTCACCGGCACCCCGGACAGCCGGGAGGCCAGCGCGAACAGGGCGTAGCCGGTGACGACGGTCGGCATGATCGTGATGATCCGCGGGAACGTCCCGGCGAGCACCCGTTCCGCGTGGTCGAGCCGCTGCTCGGGGGTGGCCGAGTCGGGCACCCTGAGCCGGCGCTCGTTCTCCTGTCCGATCCGCTCGATGGACGCCAGCGCCTTGCGGGGGCTGGTGAGGGCGGTCAGCGCGCGGGCGGGCAGGCGTACGCGGCGGGCGAAGTGGGCGAGGCCGCGCAGGAAGCGGTGGGCGGGGGCGGGCGTCACGGCCAGCCGGGGGTCGTCGAACAGCCGCTCCATCACGGTCGCGGTGCGCGCCTCGCCGAGCGTCATCGCGCGCGGCAGCAGGACGCGGCCCTGGCGGCTGCGTACGGCCGGGGTGATGTCGAACCACACGCGGTCGCCCGACGCCGTCATGAAGGGGGCGCCGTCGCGCGGGTCGGCGGGGGCGCGGCCGAACAGGCCCGCGCCGCCCGCGCTGATCAGCCGGAACGCCGACACCCCCATCGGGGTGAGCGGGCCCATGACGCCCTGCACCACGTTGAGCGAGAAGTACACCCTCAGACCAGGACCCTTGGGCTCGGGCAGCGGGTAGAGCGTGGTGACGGGCCTGGCCTGGGTGAGCCAGAGCTTTCCGTCGCGGTCGAGGGCCCACTCGGTGTCCTGGGGGCTGCCGTAGTGCCGCTCGACGCGCTCGCCGAGGGCGGCGAGCTCGCGTACGCGGTCGTCGGTGAGGCTGAGGCCGCTCACGGCGGTCTCGACGTGTTCGGTGCCGCCTCCCGGCAGGGGACGGACGGCGATCCGCTTGTCGCCGGCGCGGCGCTCCAGGATTCTTCCGTCGAGGACGACGAAGCGGTCGGGGTTGACGGCGCCCGAGACGACCGCCTCGCCGAGCCCCGGGCTCGCGTCGATCACGATCTCGTGCCGCCGGCCCGTGACCGGGTTGGCGGTGAACATGACGCCCGCCACCTCGGCGTCCACCATCGTCTGGACGACGACCGCGAGGCTCACGCAGGCGTGGTCGACGCCGTTCGACTCGCGGTAGGCGACGGCGCGGTCGGTCCACAGCGAGGCCCAGCAGCGGCGTACGGCCTCCACGACCGCCTGCGCGCCCACGACGTTGAGGAACGTGTCCTGCTGACCGGCGAAGCTGGCGAACGGCAGGTCTTCCGCCGTGGCGGAGGAGCGTACGGCGACCGGCACATCATCGCCGAGCGCGGTGTAGGCGGCGACGATCGCGTCGCGCACGTCCGGCGGGACGGGGGTTTCCAGGAGGTGCCGCCTGGCCCGTTCGGCCAGGTCGTCGCCGGTCGGGTCGAAACCATGGGCGGCCCGCCGGTAGGCCTCCGTGGTCAGCGCCCACCCGGGCGGGACGGGCAGCCCCGCCTTGGTGAGCTCGCCGAGGTTCGCGGCCTTGCCGCCGACCGTGGCGAGCAGCCCGGCGTGGATCTCGGCGAGATCGAGGACCAGCGTCATCGTGTGTGCTCCCGGGGGTGAGTCGTCCTGCCCCCAGTGTCACCCGTTTCCGCCAGAAATTCAACACATGATGAAAATGCTGCGTCCGGGGCCGGCGGGATGCGGACCAGTCGCGCGAGGAGGCGGCCGAGACGGTCGACCGCAGCCCAGCAGACCGCGGCGCGGGCCGGCGTGGACAAGCTTCGGGGGAACCGGCTCGGCTGCACGCCGACCGGGGGTCATTCGAGGAACCGGGTGAGGCGCCGCCAAGATCTTGGTAGAGCCAATCGGGCAGGTCGGCCGATGACCCGAGGGGCGGGCACCCGAGAGAGCGCCGGCCGGGCGGTCCAGAGATCATTCCCCATGACGGTTCTTGTGATACTCACGAATGGCCACGAAACCGGTGACCAGAAGAATCACGATGATGAAAGCAGATGCTGCGAATATGTTGGCGCCGGACTTTCCTTCGTTGATGGAGTTCGTGATGCGAACGAAGCCGAACAGCGCACGTTTCCATCACTTCAGCTCCTTGAACTTCTTCGTCTTCATCGATTGTCCACTTCGCTGAACGGCGAGAAATACCCCTGTCAAACCAGAAGTACGGGGCAGGATCCAGGCCTGCGGAGACTTCCGCTTCCATCGATTACCTGCCGCGCCCCACTCGGAAGAATGGTGTCAGCGAGCGCCAACCCGCCGTCCTGAGGTTTTCTCGAGCGTAAAACTCCACGGACCCGCTGGGGCACTGCCGCAGAACGACGTCATGGCCGATCCGAGCGGGAGAGCCGCCGGGACGACGTCCGCGGCCAGGTCCGGCGGCGTCTGGATGGCGGCCTTGTGCCTTGGCCATCTGCTATGGCAGGACAGTCCCCACCCGCCGGGAACTTCGTGTTCGCGCCATCGCGGCGGCAGTCGGAGACGGCCGCAACGTTCTGGGCGTGGTGGGTGGCGGAGATCGTTCTTCGCGGGGGTTGGCGGATATCAACAGTCGGATATTTCAGGATTTGCAGAGGCTGGGTTCCTATAGCAGGTGAAACCAGGATCTCGGATTTCAGGCACGGCCATCCGTGATCACCTAGAAGTGGCTGAGCGGGACAGTCTCGGGCCAGCTCAGACACGGTCGAAGTCTTCTATCGGCCCGTACGGCCGCCAAACGGGAAATGTCTGGCTATTCATCGCGTTCCATGCGCGATTCGCCACCTTTATGGATGCTTCGCGCTTACCTGCGAGAACGACGGACGACGTTCCATGCACTGGTGAACAATGGCCCCGCCAAACAGTCGCGCCTACCCGAGGCGCGGTAAATTCCGAGAGGCACACTCACATGTTCAGCAAAGTCGCGGCCGCCACGGCCGCCGGCGTGCTGGCGGTGTCCGGACTGGCCACCGGCACCGCCCACGCGTCCACCGGATGGCAGGCCAAGGCGCCGTCCAAGATCCTCGACTCCGGCACCGTCCGGCTCGAGGGTGGCAACACCAGCGTCGAGACGTCCGCCCTCGACATGCCCGTCCAGGCGGGCGACGTCGTGTCGTTCCGCTACCGGCTGAGGGACGGAGCGACCTGCACGGGCGGCGCGCCCCGGGTCTTCGTCGAGACGCAGGGCACGTACACCAACTCGTGGGACCAGAACATCGGCGCGGGCAAGCAGTGCGGCGAGAACGGCGTCGTCACGTTCACCGTGCCCGCCAACGGGCGCATCGGCGCGGCCGGCATCGTGTACGACAACGGCGGCCCCGGCCACGTCATCGTGTCCGACCTGACGGTCGACGGCCGCAAGGTGCGCTTCCTCGACCGCCGGCCCGCCCCGGCGGCGGTGCCGGTGAAGCCGAGGCAGCCGTGGGTCGACCAGCCCAAGTGCGGGACGAACCTCGGCTGGGTGGGCATCCCGCGCCAGCGCGGCGTCTCCTTCAAGATCGACGGTCGCCCGATGGAGCCGGGCCGCCATGAGGTCCGTCCCGGCCGCTACGTCGTCACCGCGCACGCCTGGGACGGCCACAAACTGGTCGGCGAGCGCGCCTGGAAGCGGTTCGTGAAGCGGGGCCTCCCCTGCGGCTCCGGCCGGGTGGCCACGCCGGTGGAGCCGACGCTCGACCAGCCCACCTGCGCCGACAAGGTGGCGTCGCTCGCCATCCCGAAGGCGCGCGGCGTCATCTACCGCACCGCGCCCGACGCGCTCCTCGAGCAGGGACAGCGCTACACGGTCGACGCGGGCCTCGTGGTGGTCACCGCCGAGGCCGCCCACGGCTTCAAGCTCGCCGAGGGGGCGCAGCGCGAGTGGCGGATGCCTGTCGCTGAGAAGCCCGACTGCCGGCCCGCGAACCCGCCGGCCACCGACGTCGACGTGGTGAACGACATCCCCGTCCCCACCCGCGTCGACACCGGCCTCGGCGGCCTCGCGCGCTGACGGCCGTCACGGACCCCCACCACCAGAGCGGCACTCCCCCATCGCAACCGCCCGGTCGAGGCACCGCGCGCCTCTGGCCGAGCGGCCATCACAACCGCCCGCCCGGGACACCGCGCACCCTGGCCGAGCGGCCATCACAACCGTTCGGTCAGGGCACCGCGCGCCCCTGGCCGAGTGGCCATCGCAACCATCCGGTCCGGGCACCGCGCGCCCCGGCCGGGCGGCGTCCTCCCCGGTCGGGACGTCCCGGCCGGGGAGGGTCTCTCCGCCGGTCCCGGGGACGTCCTCCGCAGGGAGGGCGTCCCCTCCGTCCTCCCCCTGGAGTTCCCTTGATGCGTCGTATCCTCGCCGTCACCGTCCTCGTCGTCGCCATCGCCGCCTGTGGCGACTCGCCTCCGTCGTCCGCCCCCTCAGCGGTCGCGACCGACACCCCCGTGGCGGCGGTGACGCCGCGGCCCGCGGTGGCCGACCCGGCCCGCATCCGCATCCCGGCCATCGGCGTGGACGCGCCCCTGGTGCGGCTCGGCCTCGCCGGCGACGGGTCGATGCAGACCCCCGACTTCGGCAAGGCGGGCTGGTACAAGGAGGGCCCGCGGCCCGGCGAGCCGGGCCCCGCGGTGATCGCCGCCCACGTCGACGGCAAGAGCGGCCCCGACGTGTTCGCCAAGCTCGGACGGCTGCGGAAGGGCGCCAAGATCGTCGTGGTCGACAAGAGCGGCCAGACGCATCAGTTCGTCGCCGGGAAGACCCAGCAGTCGGCCAAGACCGCGCTTCCCACCGAGGAGATCTGGGGCGAGACGGCGAAGCCGGCGCTGCGGCTGATCACCTGCGGCGGCACGTTCGACCGGGCGAGCGGCCACTACGACAGCAACGTCATCGTCTGGGCCGACTCGGTGTGACCCGCGGGGCGGGTCACACGTCGAGGGGACGGCCGTCCAGCTCCCAGGCCGGGTCCACGGGCACGCCGAGCGCGGCGAACGCCGTCGGGGCGACGTCCACCAGGCGCGGGCCGTCGAGGAGGCGCCCGCCCAGGTCCTCGCCCATGCGGTGGGCGACGACGAACACCGTGCGCTCCTCGTCGGAGGTGCCGCCGTGGCCGCCCGCGTCCACGTGCCCGTGGTCGGTGGTGACGAGCACCGTCCACCGCTCCTCGCCGTACGAGGGGCGGGCGCGGACGGCGTCGAGCAGCCGGCCCAGGTAGGCGTCCTGGGCGGCGAGGGCGGCGGCGTACTCGGGGCAGTGGGGGCCGAGGGCGTGGGCCACCTCGTCGGTGTCGCCGAGGTAGACGAACACCGCGTCGGGGTCGTCGCCGGCGAGGTGCGCGGAGGCGGCGGCGGCCACCTGGGTGTCGCACTCGGACCAGCCGACGGCGTACCCGTCGAGCACGAACCGGTGGTCGATCTCGGGGCCGAACGCGCCGTGCTCGGCCAGGGCCGCCCACGAGAAGAAGGCGGAGGTGGTCAGCACGGGGCGGGCCCGCTTGATTCGCGTCAGGAAGTCCGGAAATTTCGTGTACTGGGGTGCGGCGAAACCGTTGTCCACGACGCCGTGCTTGTCGGGCCAGACGCCGGTCGCGATGGACGACCACCCGGGCCCCGAGTCCGTACGCGACCTGATGACCCGGACGCCCTCCACGGGCGCGACCGACGTGGGCACCACCGCGCCGGGCGACGCGGTGCGCGGGGTGCCCGGCTCGCCGTAGGGAAGCTTGCTGGTGCCGTACGCGCCGGTGGACATCAGGCCGGCCAGCACGGGGGCGTCGAGCGCGAGGAGTCGGTCGAACCGCAGGCCGTCCATGCCGACGACGAGCACCTTGTTCACCCGACTGTTCACCCGACCGTTCACCCGGCCGGAATTCTGGGAAGCGGACATGCCCCTATCTAAGCGGGGACGCCTGAGCGCCGAACCTCCGCACCCAGGCCGTCGCGCCCGGCAGGATCTCCTCGACCGGGGCCACCTGCGGGTACCACGTCCGCTCCCACTCCAGGGACACCCAGCCGTCGAACCCGGCCGCGCGCAGCAGCGCGCCCGCCTCCTCCAGCGGCACCGACCCCTCGCCCATCGGCACCGGCGTGCTGTCGTCCGCCGACACAGCGTCCTTGACCTGCACGTACGTCAGCCAAGGGCCGAGTGCGGCCAGCGTGGCGGCGGGGCTCTCGCCGTGCCGCCATGGATGCAGCAGGTCCCAGATGGCGCCGGTCGTCGCGGGCAGGCCCGCCTCGGTCAGCAGCGCGGCCACGGCGGCGCCGGTGGCCATGCTGTCGTGCGTCTCGACCAGGACGCGGCGGCCCAGGTCGGCGGCCGGCCCCGAGACGGCCTTGAGCCGCCGCGCACCGATGCCCGCGTCGCCGCCGCGCGGGAACACCCGTACGCCGGACGCGCCGAGGTCGGCGGCCAGGCGCAGGTCGGCGAGCAGGGCCTCCACGACCGGTTTGTCAGGCCCCGGCTTACATATGCCGACATATCCAGCGAGAGCCGAAATTTCCAGACCTGCCTGCTCCACCCGCTCCCGCACCGACCGCCGCTCCTGCGCGCCGAGCCCGGCGTGCACTCCGGTGTCGGGGTGCAGACGCAGCTCCAGCCCCTGGCAGCCGTGGCCGGCCGCGATCTCGATCGCCCGGTCGAGCCCGTCGCCGGGCATTCCCAGGGTGCTGACCGCGATCCTCACATGAGCCTCCGCACGCTCTCCCGGAGCACCACCTCGCCGGCGACCTGCTCGACGACGACCGCGTCCGCCTCGTCCCTGTCGTGGAGCGCCAGTTCAAGCGCTCGCGCCCCCATGCCGCTGAGCGGCAGCCGTACGGTCGTCAACGCCGGGACGTGGTCACGCAGCGTGACGATGTCGTCGAAACCAGCCACCGAGACGTCGTCCGGCACCCTGATCCCGCGCTCGCGGCAGGCGGCCAGCGCTCCCACGGCCATCACGTCGTTGACCGCGAAGACACAGGTCGCGTCGCGCACCTGCCGCGCCGCCGCGTAGCCGCCCTCGCGGTCGAACGGACCGTGGATCACCTGCGGCTCGGGCAGCCCGAGCTCCCGCAGCGCCGCGACGAAGCCGGCGCTGCGGTCGGCGGCCGTCATCAGCTGCGGCGGCCCCGCGAGCACCGCGAAGCGGGTGTGGCCGAGCCCGGCCAGCACCCGCGCCAACTCGGCCGCGCCCTCGCGGTTGGCCGGCGCCACGGTGTCGACGCCGAGCAGGTCCTGGCCCACGCAGGCCACCCGGCCGCCGCTGTCGCGGTAGCGGGCCAGCTCGGCGCGCAGCCGGTCGGTCACCGCGGGATCGGCGACGCGCGAGCCGACCAGCAGCACCGCGCGCACCCGCTGGGCGTTCAGCGTCGCGACGTAGGCGATCTCCTGCTCGGGGTCGCGGTGGGTGGTGCCGACCATGACGAGCATGCCCTCGGTGGCCGCCGCCCGCATCGCCCCGTCGGCCAGTGCCGCGAAGTAGGGGTCGATCAGGTCGTGGACGACGATGCCGATGACGTTGCTCGACCCGCGTGCCAGCGTCTGGGCGGCGATGTTGGCTCGGTAACCGAGCTCGTCGGCGGCCCGCTCGACGCGCGCCCGCAGGGCGGCGCCCACCTGGCGGGTGCTGCCGTTGAGCACCCGCGAGGCGGTCGCGAGCGAGACGCCCGCCTGTTTGGCGACGTCTTCAAGCGTGACCACGAGACCCTCCCGGAAAGCGATTTCCCAGTCTGCCAGACCAGATCCTGGAACCGCATCCTCGCACGTCCAGCGTCCGGGCAGGTCACGATCACGTTCTCAGAGCCAGGGGAAGAGGATGCCGAGCAGGCCCCCGTTGCCCTTGTCCTCCTCCTGCTGCGGCTGCTCCGGCTGCTCGGTCACCTCGGTGGGCGCCTGCGCCTCCTCGTCCTGCCCCGTGTTCGAGCGGGGGGCGTCGTCCTGGCGGGAGTCGTTCTCGTCCGCCGTACGGCCGCCGCGGTCGACGCCGCCGTTGCCGCCCTCGCGGTTCGCCGGCACGCGGACCTGCTCCTCGTCCGTGTCCTGCGCCGGTTCGGCGGTGCGGGTGGCGCGCGGGCGCTCGGACGGCTCACGCGTGGGCCTGGTGCGCTGCTCGGTGTGCGTCGGCACGGTGGACGCGGGCTGGTCGGCCGGCGTGCCGGCGTCGCCCTGCTGGTCGCGCGGGGTCCGCTCCTCCTGGTCGGCCGAATCGGTGGGCTCCGGCTCGGCCTCCTCCTCCTCGACGGGCTCGTCCTCCGGCAGCGCGGACTCCGCGGGCGTGTTCACCTGACCGGCGCTCGCGCACTGGCCGCCCGCGCAGGAGTCGTCGGACGAGGCGCCGGTGAGCACCCAGCCGACGCCCACGCCGAGCACCACCACGGCGGCCGCGGCGACCAGCAGCGTCCGCGTGCGGCGGCGTACCTCCCGCTCGCCGCGCGCGTGGTAGTCGTCGCCGGACTCCTCTGACCAGCCGGCCCCGAGGAAGCCGCGGCGAGGCTCGTCGTCGCCCGCGTCGAAGCCCTGGTCGTAGCCACGGTCGAGCGGAAGGTAGCCCGGCTCGTGCTCCACCGGGAACGGCCCGCTGTCGTCGGCGTAGCGCCCCTGCTCACGCTCGTCCTGATAGGCGCGCTCGTCCTGGTAGGCGCGCCCGTCCTGGTAGCCGCGCCCGTCCTGGTAGGCCGCGTCCTGCGCGCCGCCGAGCACGTCGTGCGCGCCACTCGCGCCGCCGAGCACGTCGTGCGCGCCACTCGGGGCGCCCAGCACGTCGTGGGCGCCGCTCGGCGCGTCCAGCACGTCCTGGCCGCCGCCCAGCACGTCGTACGGCGCGGGCGGGTCGAGCACGTCGCGAACGCCCTCCCGCTGCGGGTCGGCGCCCTTGTCCGGCAGGATGTACGTCTCGTTGCCGCTGACCTGGATGGCGGGCTGCTCGTCGGTGTCCTCGGTGCTCCATCGCGGCGACAGCACGTCACCCGCCAAGTCCGGGTTCAACGACCTACCCTGACCATCCTCGTACGGCCTGTCGTTCTCGTCGCGCCCCACGATGAACCTCTCTCACATTTTCTTGTCAGCGCCCTTTCCTAGCAGAATCAACCACACACTGTCCGGAAATTTCACATGTTTCCCTCAAGTCACACTAAGTGACATGTGTCGCAATGTGTGCCGCTCTGGCTACCAACAGGAGAGCGAAATGCCCGATCCCGGGCTCACAGGCAGGGGTTGGTCTCGCTGTCGACGACCTTGTCCTTCAGCGAGTCGGGAATCGCCGACAGGACCCGCACGCCCGGCCAGTCAGCGCCGATGACGAGCTGGATGACCGGCCCGTCGGGCCGTCCCGCCTTCCGCTTCCCCTGCGCGCCGGCCGTGGACCCGGCCTGCGGCTCGTACGCCTCCATGCTGACCGGCCGCACCTTGCCCGCCACCGGCGTGCGCTTGGCCTTCGACAGCCGCGCCGCGACCGCGTCGCCGTACGCAGGGCCGTCCTGGGTGTCCTTCTTGGCGTACCGGATCGTCGTGGTCGCGACAGGGGCGGCGTTGCCCACGTGCGTGACGACGAAGCCCTGGGTGGACAGTTCGTCGGCCACCTGCCCGGCCTTGCCCTGCTCGCCGGTGGCGTTGAGGATCTGCAGGCGCACCTGTCCGTGCTCGATCCTGGGCGTGGCCGGCTTGCCGGGAGTCGGCGCGGCGGTCACCTCGACGTCGTTGCGCACGGCCTCGAAGAAGTCGCGCGCCGCCGGCTGCGCGAGCTGCACCCGCGCGGTGTCCGGCGGGTACGGCTCCACCGGCACCGTGATGCCCCTGAGCTCCTTGGCGGTCAGCCCTCGGATGCTGTCGCCGATCTCCAGCATCCGCTCGACCGTGAGACGGTCGTCCACGGTGACGGCCCGGACGGCGGCCTGCAGGAAGCCGTTCAGCCTGCCGGGATCGGCGAGCAGGCCGCCGTCGGTGACCTTCTCCGCCACCTTGGTCAGGAAGACCTGCTGGCGCTGGATGCGGCCCAGGTCGCTGCCGTCGCCCAGGGCGTAGCGGGTGCGGACGTAGCCGAGCGCCTGCTCGCCGTCGACCACGTGCTTGCCCGCGCCGAGCCGCAGCTTGGCCTGCGGGTCGTCGACCGCCTTGGGCAGACAGATCTCGATGCCGCCGATGGCGTCGATGATGGCCTTGAAGCCGGTGAAGTCGACCTTCACGAAGTGGTTGACGTTGATGCCGGTGAGCGACTCCAGCGTCCTGATCGTGCAGTTGATGCCGCCGTCGTTGAAGGCGGAGTTGATCTGCCGCAGGCCGCCCGGCAGCGTGGCGCCGTTCCTGCCCTCGCACTCGGGGATCATGACCATGGTGTCGCGGGGGAAGCTGATCACGGTGGCGTTGTCGCGGTTGGGCGCGACGTGCAGCAGCATGATCGTGTCGGTGCGCTCGCCCAGGCCCTGCGACTTGGCGCCGTACTTCTTGTTGTCGCCGTCGCGGGAGTCGGAGCCGACGAGCAGCACGTTGAGCGCGCCGGTGTCCGGGGGGCGGTTCGGGCCGGCGTTGATCCGCTCGGTCCGCAGGCCGCTGAGCACGTACCGGTAGTAGCCGTACGCGCCGAGCACGGCGGCGACGAGCACCAGGGCCATCGCCACGCTCACCCAGCCCATCGCGGTCAGGCGGCGCCGCGGCGACGCCGCCCGGCGCCTGGCCCGCCTTCCGGCCTCGTGCGGCGGCGGTGCCGGCGACGGTTGCGGTGGAGCGGCGCGGCGGCCGGGAGCCGCGTCGTCCCGCTGCCCTCTCACCTTGTCCACCCCTCGTGCCATGATCGCGAATCCAGTAGCCACCGGCAGAAGATCGAAGGGGTGACTCCGGCGACAAAGTCGGTGCGCCACCCCGTCATCACGAGAACCTGGTCGTCCGGACGGGCCCCTCCCCCGTGAGAGGCGTCCAGCGCTGATGGTAGACGCGCTGTGGCCCGTCGGGCGAGGGTTCGCTGCAAAGCCGACGAATCGCGGGCGGCACTACGGGCCGTGACGCCATGATGACAGTCATGCTGTTGACCGAGATGGCTCCCCTCCCCGGCGCCCGCGACGTCGCCGGCCTGCGCGCCGGGGCGGACACCGCCCGCCGTCGCGCCTTCGTCGCCCTCGTGGCCTCGATCGCGCTGCTCGCCACCACGCAGTTGATCGCCGAACGGGCCCCGACCAGGGAGCAGACCCTGCCGCTCGCCGTCCTGACCCTGACGGTCTTCGCCGCCGCGCTGCCCGCTCTGGCCGTCACGCAGTACGTCTGGGGCGCGCGCGCCCGCCGCGTGCGGCGGCGCGAGCTCGAACTGTACGGCGTGACCCGCTCCGGCCGGGCCCGCCCGCTGGTCCGGCTGGGCGTGGCCGGCGGCTGGGCGCTGACGCTCCTGCTCGGCTGGACGGTGCCGCGCTTCTTCCACGAGTCGGCCCTGCACTCCTTCGCCGCCGTGCTGACCCGGGCCGTCGAGGCGCTGTCGGTGGTCAGCGTGGCGGCGGGGGTGTCGTTCGCGCTGTGGTGGGCACGGGACGTCGTGGGGCTGCTGTGGTCCGCCGTGCGTTCTGGCGGTTCGCCCGGCGATCCGTGGGACCCAGGGAGTCGCGCCCGCCCGCACCGCCCGCACCTCGGGGCCGCGCTGCGGATCGGCGCGGCCCTGGCGGTGGCGTCGCTGGTCGCGGCCCGCGCGCACCTGTGGGAGCCACCCTCGTGGATGGTGTACGCCCTGCTGACGACGGCCCTCTTCTGCGCTGTAGTTACTGACGAGTAGCATTAGGCGCGGAACCACTATCCGGCAACGAGGAGCGAATCCGTGCCTTCCTCTCGTGACGTCGTGTTCGTCGACGGCGTTCGCACACCCTTCGGCAGGTCGGGGCCGAAGGGGCTTTACGCGGAGACCCGCGCCGACGACCTGGTCGTCCGCGTCATCCGCGAGCTCGTCCGGCGCAACCCCCAGCTGCCGCCCGAGCGGGTGGACGAGGTCGCCATCGCCGCGACCACGCAGATCGGCGACCAGGGGCTCACCATCGGGCGTTCGGCGGCGGTGCTGGCCGGGCTGCCGAAGACCGTGCCCGGCTACGCCATCGACCGCATGTGCGCGGGCGCGATGACCGCGGTCACCACGGTCGCGGGCGGCATCGCGTTCGGCGCGTACGACGTCGCCATCGCGGGCGGCGTCGAGCACATGGGCCGGCACCCGATGGGCGAGGGCGTCGACCCCAACCCGCGCTTCCTCGCGGAGAAGCTCGTCGACCCGAGCGCGCTCGTCATGGGCATGACCGCGGAGAACCTGCACGACCGCTACCCCGGCATCACCAAGGAGCGCGCGGACGCGTACGCGGTGCTCTCGCAGGAGAGGGCCGCCAAGGCGTACGCCGACGGCAGGATCCAGCCCGACCTGGTGCCGACCGCGATCAGGACGGCAGAGAAGGGCTGGGGCCTCGCCGTCGAGGACGAGGCTCCCCGCCCGGGCACCACGATGGAGGGGCTGAGCGGGCTCAAGACGCCGTTCCGGCCGCACGGCAACATCACGGCCGGCAACTCCTCCGGCATCAACGACGGCGCCACCGGCTGCATCATGGCCGCCGCCGACGTCGCTGCCGAGCTCGGCCTCCACCCGAAGATGCGGCTGGTGTCGTACGCGTTCGCCGGCGTCGATCCGGAGGTCATGGGCGTGGGGCCGATCCCGTCCACGGAACGGGCGCTGCGCCTGGCCGGTCTCGACATCGCCGACATCGGGCTGTTCGAGATCAACGAGGCGTTCGCCGTGCAGGTGCTCGCCTTCCTCGACCACTTCGGCATCGCCGCCGACGACCCGCGGGTCAACCCGTACGGCGGCGCGATCGCCTACGGTCACCCGCTCGCCTCCTCGGGCGTGCGGCTGATGACGCAGCTCGCCCGGCAGTTCGGCGAGCGTCCCGACGTGCGCTACGGCATCACCACCATGTGCGTCGGCATGGGCATGGGCGGCACCGTGATCTGGGAGAACCTGGCATGAGCAGCACCACGAACACCGGCGCGCCCGACACCATCGACGGCTGGCGCGCCCTGCTGGGCGAACACAACCCCGACGAGGTCGTCACCAAGGCCCTCGTCCGCGACGTCCAGCTGCCCGGCGGGGCCGGCACGATGGCCCTGATCACCCTGGACAACGGTTTCGACCACACCAAGCCGAACACGTTCGGCACCCGTGGCCTGCTCGCGCTGAACGGCGCGCTGTCGGAGATCGCCGAGCGCACCGACCTGGTCGCGGTGGGCGTGACGGGCAAGCCGTTCATCTTCGCCGTCGGCGCCGACCTCAAGGGCGCCTCCGAGGTGACCACCCACGAGGAGGCCCTCGCCGTCGGACGGCTCGGCCACCACGTCTTCCGGCGGCTCGGCGAGCTCGCGATCCCGTCGTTCGCGTTCGTCAACGGCGCGGCCATGGGCGGGGGCCTGGAGATCGCGCTGCACTGCACGTACCGGACGATCTCCTCCGGTGTCCCCGCCGTGGCGCTGCCCGAGTGCTCGCTCGGCCTGGTGCCGGGCTGGGGCGGCACGCAACTGCTCCCCCGCCTCGTGGGCCCGGCGAACGCCATCAAGCTGATCATCGAGAACCCGCTGGCCCAGAACCGCATGATCAAGGGCGCGCAGGCGCACGAGATGGGCATCGCCGACGCGATGTTCGAGCCGGCCGACTTCCTGGAGGAGTCGCTGCGCTGGGCCGCCCGGGTGCTCCAGGGCGAGGTGGCCGTGGAGCGGCCGTCCCACGAGGCGTCGGAAGGCTGGGACAAGACGGTCGCCGACGCGCGCTTCCTCGTGGACCTGAAGCTGCACGGCGCCGCCCCTGCGCCGTACCGGGCGCTCGACCTCATCGCGCTGGCGCCGACCGCCTCCCGCGACGAGGGCTTCGCCGCCGAGGACGACGCGCTGGCCGACCTGCTCATGAGCGAGGAGCTGCGGGCCGGTCTGTACGCCTTCGACCTGGTGCAGCGCCGCGCCAAGCGGCCGGCGGGCGCGCCGGACAGGGCACTCGCGCGCAAGGTCACCAAGGTCGGCGTCGTGGGCGCGGGCCTCATGGCCTCGCAGATGGCGCTGCTGTTCGCCCGCCGCCTGGAGGTCCCGGTCGTGCTGACCGACCTCGACCAGGCCCGGCTCGACAAGGGCGTCGGCTACGTGCACGCCGAGATCGACAAGCTGCGGGCCAAGGGCCGTCTCACGCAGGACGCCGCCAACCGGCTCACGTCCCTGGTGACCGGCTCGCTGACCAAGGACGCCTTCGCCGACGCCGACTTCGTCATCGAGGCCGTCTTCGAGGACATGGCGGTCAAGAAGCAGGTGTTCGCCGAGGTCGAGGCGGTGGTCTCGGCGGAGTGCGTGCTCGCCACGAACACCTCCTCGCTGTCGCTGACCGAGATGGGCGAGGGGCTCGCCCACCCCGAGCGGCTCGTCGGCTTCCACTTCTTCAACCCGGTCGCCGTCATGCCGCTGCTGGAGATCATCCGGGGCGCCGCGACGGATGACGCCACGCTCGCCACGGCGTTCGCCGTCAGCAAGTCGTTGAAGAAGTCGTCGGTGCTGGTCAAGGACGCCCCCGCGTTCGTGGTGAACCGCCTGCTGACCTGCTTCATGAACGAGGTCATCACGGCCGTGGACGAGGGCACGCCGCTGGAGACGGCCGAGCACGCGCTCGACGAGCTCGGGCTGCCGATGACGCCGTTCGCGCTGCTGCAGCTCGTCGGCCCGGCGGTGGGCCTGCACGTGGCCGAGACGCTGCACGAGGCGTTCCCCGAGCGCTTCGGCCTGTCGGCGAACCTCGCGAAGCTGGTCGCCGCCGGCAAGCCGGGCGTCTACCGTCCCGACTTCACGCTCGACCCTGAGGCGGTGGCGCTGTTCGCGGGCGGCGACGCGCCGTCCACCGCCGAGCAGGTGCGCGAGCGCGTGCTGACCGCACTGGCCCGTGAGATCCGCATCATGCTGGACGAGGGCGTGGTGGCCGCGCCGCAGGACATCGACCTGTGCATGATCATCGGTGCGGGCTGGCCGTTCCACCTGGGCGGCATCACGCCGTACCTCGACCGGACGGGCATCGCCAGGACGCGCTTCCTGCCCGAAGGGGTCGCGTCGGTTCCCGCCTGACCCTTGCGCTGAACCGCCCGTCCCGGTCCCCCCGGGGCGGGCGGTTCGACGGTCAGCCGCGTTTCTGCCAGGGCGTCGCGGCCCGGCTGTGCCAGTAGCCGTAGGCGAAGTAGAGCACCACGCCGACGATCATCCAGATGACGAACCGCAGCCACGTCTCCGCCGGCAGGTTGAGCATCAGGTACAGGCAGGCCAGCACCGACAGGATCGGCAGCACCGGCACCAGCGGCACCCGGAACGCCCGCGGCAGGTCGGGACGCGTCCTGCGCAGCACGATCACTCCGGCCGACACCACCACGAACGCGAACAGCGTGCCGATGTTGACCAGCTCGGCGAGCTCCCCGAACGGCACGAACCCGGCCAGCGCCATGGTCACCGCCCCGATCAGGATCGTCAGCCGGGCGGGCGTGCCGAAGGCGGGGCTGACGGTGGCGAGCCCGCGCGGCAGCAGACCGTCGCGGCACATCGCGAACAGCACCCGGGTCTGGCCCAGCAGCAGCACCAGCACCACGGTCGTCAGGCCGGCGACGGCGCCCAGGCTGATGATGGTGGCGAGCCAGGGCTGCCCGACCGCGATGAACGCGTCCGACAGCGGCGCGGCGGTGCTCAGGTCGCTGTAGTGCTGCATGCCGACGACGACGAGCGAGACGGCGACGTACAGCACCGTGCAGATGCCCAGCGACGCGAGGATGCCGCGCGGCACGTCACGCTGCGGCTCGATGGTCTCCTCGGCGGCGGTGGCCACGATGTCGAAGCCGATGAACGCGAAGAACACGATCGCGGCGGCGGAGAAGACGCCGATCACGCCGAACGCGACGGGCGTGATGCCGAAGATCAGCTGGATGAGCGGAGCCTGCACCCCCTCCACGCGCTCCGTGGCCTGCGCCTCGGGGATGAACGGCGTGTAGTTGGCCGCCTTGACGAAGAACAGCCCGGCCAGGATGACCAGCAGCACCACGGTGACCTTGACGATCACGAGGACGAGGTTGACCCGCGACGACACCTTGATGCCGGCGACCAGGACCACGGTGAGGGCGAGGACGATCAGCATGGCGGGCACGTTGACCACCGGATCGTCACCCGCGATGTACTCGGGCAGCGCGAGCCCGAGGGACGCCAGCAGCGAGGCGACGTACCCCGACCAGCCGACCGCCACCACGGCGGCGGCGAGCGCCAGCTCCAGCAGCAGGTCCCAGCCGATCACCCACGCGGTGAACTCGCCCAGCGTGGCGAAGGCGAACGTGTAGGCCGACCCGGCCACCGGGATCGTGGAGGCGAACTCGGCGTAGCACAGGGCCGCCAGGCCGCAGACGACGCCGGCGACGACGAACGAGATCGCCACCGCGGGCCCCGCCACCTCTTTGGCGACCTGCCCGGTGAGCACGAAGATTCCGGTGCCGACGATGACGCCGATGCCGAAGACGGTCAGGTCGACGGCGGTCAGGCGCTTGCGCAGCTGATGATCGGGGGATTCGGTGTCGCGGATGGATTGCTCGACACTCTTCGTGCGAAAGATGTCCACGCCGAGCGATCCTTCCCTCACGGCGCGTCATCATGCCCGTGCCGGGCGGGGATCCGGCGTCCCGCGGGAGGTTCGCGCGGGACGCCGGTGAAGGTCAGTTGCGGGCCGGCTCGACCGAAGAGGTGCGCTTGGCGACCGCCTCGGTGACCTGCCGCGCGAGGTCTTGCCCGGTCAGGCCGATCTGGCCGAGGATGGCCGCCCGCTTGGCGTGGTCGAGGAAGCGCTGCGGGATGCCGAAGGTGCGGACGGGCACGTCGACGTCGGCGTCGCGGAGCAGGCGGGCCACCGCGTCGCCCACGCCGCCCACGCGGCCGTTGTCCTCTGCCACGACCACGAGCTTGTGGGCGCTCGCGGCCAGGACGAGCGCCTCGTCGAGCGGCTTGACCCAGCGGGGGTCGACCACGGTGGCGGAGATGCCGTGGGCGTCGAGCAGCACCGCGGCCTCCATGCAGATCCTGGCCATCGGGCCGACGCCCACCAGCAGCACGTCGGGCTCGGTCTCGGGGGCGAGCAGCACGTCCATCTCGCCGAGCTTGCCGACGGCCTCGAGGGGCTCGGCGACCGGACCCTTGGGGAAGCGCACGACGGTGGGGCCGTCGGTGACCGCCACGGCCTCGCGCAGCAGCTCGGCCAGCCGCTCGCCGTCGCGCGGCACCGCGATCCTCAAGCCGGGGACGACCTGCAGGATCGACAGGTCCCACATGCCGTTGTGGCTGGCGCCGTCGTCACCCGTGACGCCCGCGCGGTCGAGCACCACCGTGACGGGCAGGCGGTGCAGGGCGACGTCCATGAGGAGCTGGTCGAAGGCGCGGTTGAGGAACGTGGCGTAGACGGCGACGACCGGGTGCATGCCGCCGAGCGCGAGGCCCGCGGCGCTGGTCAGCGCGTGCTGCTCGGCGATGCCGACATCGTAGATGCGCTCGGGGAAGGCCTCGGCGAACGCGTTGAGCCCGGTCGGGTGGAGCATGGCCGCGGTGATCGCGACGAGGTCCTCGCGCTCCTTGCCGAGCCGGACGAGCTCCTCGCTGAAGACGTTGGTCCAGATGCGGCCCTTGGGCTTCTCGGCGCCGGTCGCCCGGTCGAAGGCGCCCGGCGAGTGGAACTGGTCCTCGTCGTGGTTCTCGGCGGGCGTGTAGCCGCGGCCCTTCTGGGTGAGGGCGTGCACGATGACCGGGCCGCGGAAGTCGCGGGCCTGGCGCAGCGCGGCCTCCATGGCCTGCTCGTCGTGGCCGTCGATGGGCCCGACGTACTTGAGACCGAGGTCCTCGAACATCACCTGGGGCGCGAGGACGTCCTTGACGCCCTTCTTGAAGCCGTGCAGGGCGTCGTAGAGGACGGGTACGTTGCCGATCTTGTCCTTCACGTACTCGAGGACGTCCTCGTAGCGGCGGTTGACGCGCAGCGAGGACAGGTGGGAGGCCAGACCGCCGATCGTGGGCGAGTAGGAGCGGCCGTTGTCGTTGACGACGATGACGACGGGCAGGTCCCTGCCGGCGGCGATGTTGTTGAGCGCCTCCCAGGCCATGCCGCCGGTCAGGGCGCCGTCGCCGATGACCGCGACCACCGTGCGGTCGCACTCGCCGCGCAGTTTGTACGCCTTGGCCAGGCCGTCGGCGTAGGACAGCGCGGTGGAGGCGTGGGAGTTCTCGACGAAGTCGTGCTCGGACTCGGCCTGGCTCGGGTAGCCGGACAGGCCGCCCTCCTGCTTGAGCGCCTCGAAGCCGGCGGCGCGGCCGGTGAGCAGCTTGTGCACGTACGCCTGGTGGCCGGTGTCCCAGACGACGGGGTCGTGCGGGGAGTCGAAGACGCGGTGCACGGCGATGGTGAGTTCGACCACACCGAGGTTGGGCCCCAGGTGGCCGCCGAACTTGGAGCAGGCGTCGACGAGCAGGTCACGGATCTCTCCCGCGAGCCGCGGCAACTCCTCGACAGCGAGCCGTTTGACGTCCTGCGGTCCCTTGATCGAGCCCAGCAACCCGCTCACGGATGCGACTCCCCTCTGCTTTTGTGCGCCGACCCCCCGCAGTCTAGTTCGCCGAGGCTTCGCTGACTCCATCACGTCAAATGCACCCCTATATGTCCGATCTTGACCTACCCTTGCCGAACATATGACTTCCGTCCCCACAGGCAAGCTCGCCGTGATCGTCGCCGCCGTCGTGGCACTGTCACTGGCACTGGGGGCGCTCGGGGCCGTGCTGGCCGATGTGCTGGCCGACCAGGTCACCCGTACGCCGGCCGGGAGCGCCGCCGGGGAGCGGCCCGCCTCCCCGGCGCCGCAGCCGGGCGGCAAGGCGGGACAGGACTCGAGGCGGGACGGCAGCTCCGCCCCGCAGGGCGCGGCGCTCGCGACCGACAGCCCGCTCTACCGGACCGGGCGGCTCACCGACGTGAACTGCCGGCCGGGACGCCTGCCGGCCGGCGACATGGCCAGCTACCGGCGCTTCCTCATCCGCGTGACCTCGTGCCTGAACAGGGCCTGGGCCGCGCAGTTCCGCAAGGCGGCCATGCCGTTCACCAAGCCGCGGCTGCGCATCATCACCCGCCCGGTCCAGACGCCCTGCGGCGCGTGGAACCGCGGCGCCGACGGCGTCTACTGCTCCACCGACCGCACGATCTACCTGATGATCGGCAAGGAGCAGCTGCGCAACCCGTTCCCGCTGGGCATCACCCGGCTGGTCGCCCACGAGTACGGCCACCACGTGCAGCAGATGTCGGGCATCTGGCAGTACTACTGGGTCGCCAGGACGATCGCCGGCACGACGCGCCGCCTGCAGCTGTCGCGCAACTCCGAGCTGCAGGCGGAGTGCCTCTCCGCGGTCTTCATGAGCACGATGAAGGACACCCCGCTGGTCACCGGCGACGACTGGGCCTACACCGTCGACTGGTTCAGGAAGAACGGCGCCAAGGGCTGGCCGCAGAACGACCACGGCCGCGGCCCCACGCAGGCGGCCTGGATGACCCGCGGTTTCGCCAAGGGGACGCCCGGCGCCTGCAACACCTGGGCTGCCGATCCCCGGAACGTCACCTGAACGACCGTCCACGACGGGCCTCCGAGCGTCTAAGATCCGCGATCGTGCGCATCTTCCTCCTGGCGCCGGTGGCGTGCCTGGTCGCGTTGTCCGCCGTACCGGCCGGAGCGGGCAGGGCCGACGCCGCGCCCCCGCCCGGGCAGTACGGGCTGATGGGCGTGATGGGCGGGGCCGTCGTCCCGCAGGAGTGCGAGATCCCCGCGATCCGCACGGGCAGCGTGGGCTCGCTGCGTTCCTTCCACCGCGCGATGGCCGGGTGCGCCGACCGCTTCTGGGCCGCCCGGTTCGCCGCGGCCGGGCTCGCGTACACCTCCCCCGCGGTCGAGATCACGACCACGGACGACTCCGTCTGCGGGGCGGTCACCGGCAACGGCGCGCAGTACTGCCCGCAGCAGCGCACGATCGTCGTGCGCATCACCGACGACGACGCGCGCGACCCCTTCCGGATGAACCTCGCGCACTCGGTCGCCCACGAGTGGGGCCACCACGTGCAGGGCCTCATCGGGGTGCTGAGCGCGCAGAGCGCCCTGTACGGGCCCGCCTCGGACGAGGCCCGCCGATTACTGAGCCACCGGCTGGAGATGCAGGCCGAGTGCTTCGCCGGCGTCTTCTACAGCGCCGCGCTCGACTCGGTCGATCCTGGGATCTCGTGGGACGGCTGGATGAAGGCGGTCCGCCAGGCGGACGAGAGCGACATCCACGGCAAGCCTCGCAACCTGGCCTTCTGGCAGAACCGCGGCTACCAGGGCGGCGCCACCGGCTTCTGCAACACCTGGACCGCCCCGGCGTCGAAGATCACGTGAGGGCGGGTCAGGCGTGGGCGCGGGCCAGGACTTCCAGGGGGTCGGACAGGACGTTGGCGAAGGCCAGTTCGGCGGCGCCCACGAGGGTGGCGGCGTCGCCGAGCGACGACGTGCGCAGCCGCAGCCGCTCGCGCTGCGGCGCCATCGCGTGCAACGCGAGCCGGGAACGCACCTGAGCCGCCGCCCCGAGGTAGATGTCCCGCAGCATCCCGCCGAAGATCACCATCTCGGGGTTGAAGATGTTCACCAGGTTGGCGACGCCCAGCCCGAGCCAGTCACCGACCCGCTTGAGCGCCTCCTGGGCCACGATGTCGCCGCGGTCGGCGGCCTCCACGACGGCGCGCACGGAGTCGCGCCCCTGATGCCCGCCGTACCGGCCGGCCGACTCCAGCAGCGCCCGCTCCCCCACCTCGGCCTCCAGGCACCCGTGGGAGCCGCAGCCGCAGGCCCGGCCGCCGGGGTTGACGACCATGTGGCCGACCTCGCCGCCGTACCCCTCGTGGCCGCCGATCAGGTGGCCGCCGGAGATGATGCCGCCGCCGATGCCCACGTCGCCGTGCAGGTAGACGAGGTCGCGCACGGCCGCGCCGACGCCGCGGCTGTGCTCGGCGAGTGCGCCGAGGTTGGCGTCGTTGCCGACGCTGACCGGCAGCCCGAGGCCGAGCCGGCGGGCGAGCTCCTCGCCGAACGGCACCTCCTCGGCCTTCAGATTGGGCCCGAACCTGACGACCCCGTCGTCCTTGCGGACCCCGCCCGACACGGCCGCCGCCGCCCCGACGCAGACGGCGTCGGCCGCGGCCTTGCGGCGCATCTGGCGGGCGAAGCCCGCGAGCACCGCGGTCAGCTCGGCGAGCTCGAACGCGCCGCGCTCGCGTACGGCCTCGCGGCGGTCGAGGATCAGGCCGCCCAGCCCGACGCGGGCCGCCGCCAGCCGGTCGGGGCCCACGTCGAAGGCGAACACGTAGACCCTGGCCGACTCGGGACGCACCACGAGCGAGGGCCGCCCGGCGCGGCCCGTCTCGCGCGGCAGTTCCTCGCGCACCAGCCCTGCGGCGGTGAGGTCGGAGGTCAGCGCCATGATCGTGCTGCGGTTGAGCCCCATGCGGGAGGTCAGCTCCGCCCGCGAGATCGGCCCGCCCAGGTGGACATGACGAAGAAGCGCGCCAAGATTGTGGCGCCTGATGTCCTCCTGTGAGGGGCCGGCACGCATGGTCTGGTGTTCCTTGAAGGGCCGCGGGTCGCTGATCACCTTAACCCGGTGGCGGCCGCCCGCTTGCGCGCCAGGGCGTCCACGCCCGCGGCCAGCAGCAGGACGGACCCGGTGACCAGGTATTTCACGCTGGCACCGTACCCCATCAGGCCCATGCCGTTCTCGATGACCGCCACCACCGCGCCACCGAGCACGGCGTCGAGGACCCGGCCCTTACCGCCGAACAGGCTCGTGCCGCCGATGACGGCCGCGCCCACCGCGTACAGCAGGACGGAGCTGCCGCCCGTGTTCGGGTCGACGGAGCTGGCTCTGGAGGCGGCCACGATGCCGCCGACCGCGGCCATCGAGGAGCAGATCACGAAAGCCATGATCTTGATCCGGTCGACCGGGATGCCCGCCCGCCGCGCCGCCTCGGCGTTCCCGCCGACCGCGTACAGGTGGCGGCCGAAGGCGGTACGGCGCAGCACGACCGTCCACACCACGAGCAGCGCCAGGATGACGGGCACCACGATCGGCACGCCGGTGAGCGAGACGAGGGCCGGGTTGCGGCTGCGTTCCAGGTTGAGCACGAACACGGCGGCCCCGGCGACGAGCGCCAGCGCGCCCACGCGGAAGGCGATGAGCGACAGCGGGTCGGCGGCGAGCCCGCGTCCGGCGCGGTTGTGCGCCCGCCGCAGCTGCACGGCGGCGAAGACCGCCACGCACACGGCGTACAGGGCCCAGCCGAGCCAGGGCGCCAGGTTCCGGTTGGCGATGGCGATGACCACGTCGTCGCGGATGGAGATGTTCGTGCCCTCGTCCACCAGCACGAGCACCAGGCCCTGGAAGGCGAGGAAGCCGGCCAGCGTGACGACGAACGACGGGATGCCGACCTTCGCCACCAGCGTGCCGAGCGTGGTGCCGATGAGCACACCGGTGAGGACGGCGGCCAGCATGCACACGTACCAGGGCAGACCGGCGCTGGTGAGCGTGACGGCGAGCACCGCGGCGCAGACGCCGCTGGCGAAGCCGGCGGACAGGTCGATCTCGCCCAGCAGGAGGACGAAGACCAGGCCCATGGCGATGAGCGTGACCGCCGCGCCCTGGGTGAAGAGGTTGGCGAAGTTGATCGCGGTGACGAAGGACGGGCGGGCGACGGCGAAGACCGTGCACAGCACGCCCAGGCCGAGGACGGCGGGCAGGGAGCCCATGTCGCCGCCACGCACCCGCTGGACGTACGCGGCGAGGCTGTTCCTGACCGACGGCGCCTGCGCCGCCGTGACGATCGCCTCGCCGGGGAGTTCTTTGACCTTGCTCATGGGGTGACCCCGTTCTTGAGGCCCAGGTCGCCGCTCCGGCCCGAGGTGATGAGCTCGACGACCTGCGCGTGCGTCACGTCGGCGGTCCTGACCTGCGCGGCCATCCTGCCGAGATAGAGCGCCGCGATCCGGTCGGAGACGGCGAACACGTCGTTCATGTTGTGCGAGATGAGCACCACGGCCAGCCCGGTGTCGGCGAGCCTGCGCACGAGTTCCAGTACCTGCGCGGTCTGGGCCACGCCCAGGGCCGCCGTGGGCTCGTCGAGGATGACGACCTTGCTGTTCCACAGCACGGCCTTGGCGATGGCCACGGTCTGCCGCTGCCCGCCGGACAGGCTGGAGACCTGCTGCCTGATCGACTTGACCGTGCGCACGGACAGCTCGCTGAGCGTGCGTTCGGCCAGCTCCTCCATGGAGTCCTCGTCGAGGAGGAGGCCGTTCTTGCGTTCCCTGCCGAGGAACATGTTCTGGACGATGTCGAGGTTGTCGCAGAGGGCGAGATCCTGGTACACGATCTCGATGCCCAGCTCGCCCGCGTCGCGAGGGCTGTGCACGTGCACCTCGCGGCCGTCGAAGAGCAGTTGTCCCGCGTCGACCGGGTAGATGCCTCCGACGCACTTGACCAGCGTCGACTTGCCCGCGCCGTTGTCGCCGACGAGCGCGGTGACCTCGCCGGCGTACGCGGACAGGCCGACGTCGTGCAGGACCTGCACCGGGCCGAAGCTCTTGTCGATCCCGCGCAGTTCGAGGAGGGGGGTCATGTGGCTCCCTAAACGGGGGGTACGGCCCCGCTCGTGGCGCGGGCCGTACCCCTGGATGTCATTGAATTCCCGCCTCGGTGCACTTGTCGGCGAAGTCGCCGGTGCACAGCTCCTCCTTGGTGACGAAGCCGTCGGCCACCACGTCCTTGACGTTGTCGAAGTAGATGGCCTGCGGCTCCATCAGCTCGGAGGGGACGCTCTGGCCCGTCTCCGGGTCCTCGACGCTGCTGGCCGCCGCGGGCTTCTCACCCTTGGCCAGCGCGACGGCGAGCTTGGCCGCGGCGTCGGCCTCCTTCTTGATCGCCTTGTAGACGGTCATGCACTGGTCGCCCGCGAGGATGTTCTGCAGGCCCTGAACGGTGGCGTCCTGGCCGGTGACCGGGATCTTGCCGTTCAGGTTGTTCTTCTTCAGCACGGTGATGGCCGCGTTGCCGAGGCCGTCGTTGGCGGAGAGGACGCCGGCGATCTTCGGCTCCTCGGTCAGCATCTGCTCGAAGAGCGTGCCTGCCTGGGTGTTGTCCCAGTCGGGCACCGACTGCTCGGGGCCCTTGACGTACTCCCCGGCGTCGAACTTCGGCTTGAGCACCCCGTCGTAGCCGTTCTTGAACAGGGTGGCGTTGTTGTCGGTCGGCGAGCCGTTCAGGTACGCGACGATCGGCTTGTCGGCCTTCTTGTCGGTCAGGCACTTGGTGAGGCCCTCGCCCTGGAGCTGGCCGACCTTGGTGTTGTCGAAGCTCACGTAGTACGCGGCGCCGCCGCCGAGCGTCAGGCGGTCGTAGTCGATCGTGGCGACGCCCTGCGACCTGGCCTTCTCGATGACGGTCTTGCCGGTGCCGCTGTCCAGGTTGACGATCATCAGTACGGTGGCGCCGTTCGTGATCATCTGGTCGGCGATGGTCTGGAACGCCGTCTTGTCGTTCTGGGCGTTCTGGATGTCGTACTCGACGCCGGCGGCCTCGAAGGCCTCCTGCAGGTACTTGCGGTCCGCCGTCTCCCACCGGTCGGAGGACTTGCTGTCCGGGAGGATGACGCCGATCTTGCCCGTCGCCGCCGCCGGCGCGGAGGCCGACGCGGACGAGGTCGTCGTGGTCTGACCGCTTTCGCCCCCGCAGGCGGTGAGACCGAGGGCGAGCGCGGCTGCCGCGGCGGTCGTGCTGAGGATCCCCTTGCGCATGGTGCATGGGTCCTTTCTTCCGGAGGGGCCCGGATGAATGTTGTTTGCGGCAACGTAAGCCGGGATTCTCCGCTTGTGAAGGCCCTCAGCGACGTGGATTTGTTGTATCAGGTAACAATCCAGAAACACGCGTGCAGCCGTGACACGTCAGCGCAGGCAGGGCCGCGGGGTCGGCCGCCGGCCGTCCGGGGGATGCTCCTATGGATGTCAAGCGACGTGTTCTTGATCGTTTGATGTGATGATTCGGTAGAGTTCGCGGGCTATGTAGCGCTTCAGGCAGCGGATGATCTCTTTCTTGGACAGGCCGTCTTGGGTGCGTCGTTCCATGTAGGCGCGGGTGCGTGGATCCCAGCGCAGACGGCATAGGACCACGCGGTAGAGCGCGGCGTTGGCTTGGCGGTCGCCGCCGCGGTTGAGGCGGTGCCGGGTGGTCTTGCCGGAGGAGGCGGGGATCGGGGAGACGCCGCACAGCATGGCGAAAGCGGCTTCGCTGTGCAGCCGGTCGTGGTTTTCGCCGACGGTGACCAGCA
>NZ_FNFB01000054.1 GCF_900100395.1 Nonomuraea maritima
CGACGTTGAAGCCGGCGGCAACTTCCCTCAGCGGTTCGCCTTTGCGCAGGTGGACGAGGACAAGCAGTGCCTGCTGACCAGGGGCGAGACGCCGCCAGGGTGACCCGATCTGCTTGCGGTGCCGACGCAGGATGCCGGACAGATAGGACAGGGTTCGAGATGACAACGGCAGCGCCGCACGGTAGAACAACAACTCAGAGCCTCTGGTGGTGAAGGTTGATCTTGGTCGACAGCCCTTCTACCAGGGGCTCTTCTACTTGTCGATCAACTCCATCCGCGCGGCATGCCCTCCATCAGCGGCTTCAGGTTGGAAAACCCTCCTTGATACTCAAGGGTTGATTCCTTTACCTTGGGCGGAGGGACCGGGGATGTGCTAGATCTTCGGTCCCGCTTCTTTGCCCGAGAGAATACCTGTGAGCAAATAGCTTGCGCGGTTAGATGGGTTGCGGTTCGAGCAGGTCAAACCGCCCGTACGGCCGGATAATTCGGAAATGTCACCCACGCGGGTGTGCCGTTTCTTGCACTCGGGATAAACATCGTTCCGCCGCCGGTGGAAAGTTTCTCTGGAGCACAATCAGGAGCTCCCCGAATGGGCCGGCGGCGCTTTCACGAGGCGATGACGAGACGGCCCACGTGGCCGGTCAGGGCTTCTCGGGCTGACGGCGGGAGGGCGCTGTCGGAGACCAGGATGTCGGCCTCGGACAACGAGGCGATCGTGCTGATGCCGACCGTGCCCCACTTGGTGTGGTCGGCGGGGACCACGAGCCGTTCGGCCGCCTCCACGAGGGCCCGGTCCGTCTCGGCCTCCATCATGTTGGGCGTCGTGAACCCGGCCCTGACCGTCATCCCGTGCACCCCGAGGAAGAGCACGTCCAGGTTCAGCCGCCGGATCGCCGCCACCGCCACCGGCCCCACCAGGGCGTCGGACGGCGTCCGTACCCCGCCCACCAGCACCACCGTCCGGTCATCCGACGGCCGGCGGAAGACGTCGGCGACGCGCACCGAGTTCGTGACGACCGTCAGCCCGGGTACGGCGGCGAGGTGGTGGGCGAGCGCCCAGGTCGTGGTGCCGGCGGACAGGCCGACGGTGCTGCCCGGCTGGACGAGCGCGGCGGCCCGCCGGGCGATGGCCCGCTTCTCCCGCTCCTGGCGGACGGACTTGACGGCGAAGCCTGGCTCGTCGGTGGATCCGGCGCCGGTCGAGCGGACCAGCGTGGCGCCGCCCCGCACCTTGGCCACCAGCCCGCGCCCGGCCAGCGAGTCGAGGTCTCGCCGGATGGTGATGTCGGAAACGCCGAACGCCCGGACGAGCTCGATCACGCGTACGCCGCCGTACTGCCGGACGAGTTGCAGAATCGCCTGTTGACGCTGAGGAGCGAGCATCGCATCACCAGATCCCCACAGGTTCCGACATGAATTCCGCGTCCCGTTCGCATCATGACATGACGCCGGTGCCGGGGAGCTCGGCCTCGTCGTCATGAAATTGTGCGTTGACAGTTGGAAATGTTCGCTTTTCGATGAAGGAAGATGAGCGAACTCGGGGGAATGTGAAGGGTCCGGCAAGGAGGAGCCCACCATGAACCAACGTCTGCCGATCTCCCGCCGTAAACTGCTGCTCGGCGCCGCCGCCTCGTTCGGCGTCCCCGCCGTGCTCGCCGGGTGCGGCTCCGGCGGCCCCGCTCCCACGCCGGGCCAGTCCGGCGGCAACCTGGGCACCGTCTCCATCGGGTCCAACGCGTCCGACGAGATCCCGAAGAAGATGCTGGAGAGCGTGGTCAAGGGCTTCACCCAGGCCACGACACGGATCAACACGGTCGACCACAACACGTTCCAGGAGAACATCAACCGCTACCTGCGGGGCACGCCCGAGGACGTCTTCACCTGGTTCGCCGGCTACCGCATGCAGTTCTTCGCCGAGCAGGGGCTGGCCACCGACATCTCGGACGTGTGGCAGGAGATCGGCGGTGACTACACGCAGGCGTTCAAGGACCAGTCGACCGGCACGGACGGCAAGCAGTACTTCGTCCCGTTCAGCTACTACCCGTGGGCGGTCTTCTACCGCAAGAGCCTGTGGGAGGAGAAGGGGTACGAGGTCCCCGCCACGCTGGACGAGTTCACGGCGCTGGCCAGGCGGATGCAGGCCGACGACATCATCCCGATCGCCTTCGCCGACAAGGACGGCTGGCCGGCGATGGGCACGTTCGACATCCTGAACATGCGGACGAACGGCTACGACTTCCACATCTCCCTCATGGGCGGCAAGGAGTCGTGGACCGACCCGAAGGTCAGGCAGGTGTTCGACACCTGGCGCGGGCTGATGGAGTTCCACCAGCCCGCGGCGCTGGGCCGCACGTGGCAGGAGGCGGCGCAGTCGCTGGCGCAGAAGAAGACCGGGATGTACCTGCTCGGGATGTTCGTCGCCCAGCAGTTCCCGGAGGCCGACCGTGACGACCTCGACTTCTTCACCTTCCCCGAGATCAACCCCGCGTACGGGACCGACTCCATCGACGCCCCCATCGACGGCTACATGATCTCCGCGAAGGCCAAGAACGTGGACGGCGCCAAGGCCCTGCTCAAGCACTTCGCCCAGGCGTCCTCGCAGGACATCGCCGCCAAGCTCGACCCGGGCATCCTGGCGGCCAGCTCCAACGCCGACACCTCCGGCTACAGCGCGCTGCAGAAGCGCGGCGCCGAGCTGGTGTCGAAGGCCAAGCACATCGCCCAGTTCCTCGACCGCGACACGCGGCCGGACTTCGCCTCCACGGTGATGATCCCGTCGCTCCAGTCGTTCGTGAGCGAACCGGACCAACTCGACTCGTTACTGACGAGCATCGAGCAGCAGAAGGCCAACATCTTCCGCTGATGACCTCCAGGACCCGTCGCTACTCCACCCGTGACATGGCCGTCCTGGTCGTCGGGCTGGGGGTGGCCATCGTCGTCAACGTGGGCGTCATCTGGGGACCCGCGCTGGCTTCCGTCGGGCTGTCGGGCACCGACTGGAGCGGCATCGGGCCCATCGAATGGGTGGGCGCCCAGAACTACCACGACCTCGCGGCCGAGTACCCGCCGTTCTGGTCGGCCGTCCGTAACAACGTGCTCTGGCTGGGCTTCCTCGCGCTGATCGCGACGCCGTTCGGGCTGTTCTGCGCGGTTCTGCTGGACCGGCGGCTGCGGATGTCGCGCTTCTACCAGAGCGCGCTGTACATGCCGGTCGTGCTGTCGCTCGCCGTGGTCGGCTTCATCGCCCAGCTCGTCTACTCCTCCGACTACGGCGTGCTCAACTCCGTCACCGGGCTGACCGTCGACTGGCTGGGCGACAGCTCCATCAACATCTGGGTGGTGATGGTGGCGGCGGCCTGGCGGCACGTCGGCTACGTCATGGTCATCTACCTGGCGGGGCTGAAGGCGGTCGACCCGGCGCTGAAGGAGGCGGCGGCCATCGACGGGGCCGACGAGCGGCAGACGTTCTTCCGCGTGGTGTTCCCGACGCTGCGGCCGGTCAACGTGATCGTGCTGGTGATCACGGTGATCGAGGCGCTGCGCGCGTTCGACATCGTCTACGCCATCAACCGGGGCCGCAACGGCCTGGAACTGCTGTCGGTGCTGGTCACCGAGAACATCGTGGGGGAGGCGAGCAGGATCGGGTTCGGCTCGGCGATCGCGGTGATCCTGCTGGCCATCTCGGTGGGGTTCATCGCCACGTACCTGTCGCAGATGTTCCGGGAGGAGCGATGACCCTCACCGCACCCGCCACCGCACCCCCCGCCGCTCCCCCGGCCCCGCCGCGGCGGCGGGTGCGGCCGCTGCGGGTCCTGCTGCACGTCTTCCTCGGGCTGGTGGCGCTCGGGTGGCTGCTGCCGCTCGCGCTGTCGGTGTACGCCTCGCTGCGTCCGTACGACGAGACCGCCCGGCTCGGGTACTTCTCGCTGCCGGAGCAGCTCACGTTCGGCTACTACGAGCAGGCGTGGACGCAGGCCGAGCTGCCCCGCTACTACCTCAACACGCTGATCATCGTGATCCCCGGCGTGCTGGTGACGCTGCTGCTGGCCTCGTTCACGGCGTTCGCCATCGCGCGGCTGCGCATCCCGGGGCGGCGTACGCTGCTGATCGTCTTCGCGGCGGGCAACCTGCTGCCGCCGCAGGTGCTCATCACGCCGCTGTACACGCTGTACACCATGGTGCCGCTGCCGGCCTGGCTGTCGGACTCGCAGTCGCTCTACGACTCGTACGTGGGGCTCATCCTCGTGCACGTGGCGTTCCAGTTCGGCTTCTGCGTGTTCGTCATGGCGAACTTCATGCGGACGATCCCCGAGGAGATCAACGAGGCGGCGCTGGTCGACGGGGCGGGGGTGTGGAAGCGCTACTGGCGGCTGACGCTGCCGCTGTGCCGGCCGGTGCTCGCGGCGCTCGGCACCCTGCAGTTCACGTGGATGTACAACGACTTCCTGTGGGCGCTGGTGCTGATGTCGTCGGGCGACAAGCTGCCCGTCACCTCTGCGCTGAACAACCTGCGCGGCCAGTTCTTCACCGACTACAACCTGCTGGCGGCCGGCTCGCTGCTGGTGGCGCTGCCGACGCTCATCGTCTTCCAGCTCCTGCACAAGCAGTTCGTCGCCGGGCTGACGCTCGGCTCGACCAAGGGTTAGAGAAGAGTCAGGAAGCGGGCGGCCACCTGGTCCCACGCCCACTCGCGGGCGACCCACTCGCGGCCGCCCGTACCCATCTTGCGGGCCTTCGCCGGATCGCTCAGCAGCTCGACGACGGCGCGGGCGATCTCGTCCACGTCCTCGCCGTCCACCACGAGCCCGGTCTCGCCGGGACGCACCGCGTCGGGCGCGCCGCCGGACGAGCCCGCCACCACCGGCAGCCCCGTCGCGGACGCCTCCAGGAACACGATGCCGAGCCCTTCCACGTCGACCCCGCGCCACCGGGTACGGCACGGCATCGCGAAGGCGTCGGCCGCGGCGTAGTAGCCGGGCAGCGCGGAGGACGGGACGCTGCCGGTGAACCTGATCGACTCGTGCCCGGCGGCCAGCCGTTCGAGGGTCCTGCGGTACGGGCCGCCGCCCACCAGCAGCAGCACCGCGTCGGGAACCGCGCGCAGCACCCGCGGCCATGCCCGGATGAGCTGGTCCTGGCCCTTGCGCGGCACGAGCCGCGACAGGCACAGGACGACCGGGCGCCCGCCGAGGCCCAGATCGGCCTTGGCGGTGTCGGGGTGGAACTGCTCGACGTCCACGCCGGGCGCGAGGCGTACGAGCTTGGCGGGCGGGACGACGGCGGCCAGCCGCGCGCGCGTGTAGTCGCCCAGATAGGTCACCACGTCGGCGTGCCCGCCGATGCGGCGCAGCACGGCGCGGAAGCCCGGCGTGCTCGCCCACGACGCCTCGTGGCCGTGCGTGAGCATGACCACGCGCCGCGCACCCGCCCGTCGCAGCGACGGCGCGAGCAGGCCGAGCGGCGCCGCCGCCCCGAACACCACCGTACGGGCGCGCAGCTCGGCCACGAGCCCGGCCGCCGTACGGGCGACCGCGGGGGTGGGCAGCATGAGCCGCGTCGGATGCCGCACGACCCGGTACGGCTGGCGCCGGTCGAACTCGCCGCAGCCCGGCCACGCGGGCGCGTACACGGTCACGCCCGGCGTGCGCAGCGCCAGCCCGTGCACGAACGACTGGATGCCGCCCGGGCGGGGCGGGAAGTCGTTCGTGACGATGAGCACGTTCGTCACGGCACCGGCACGCCGTTCAGCTTCGCCCAGGCGCGGGCCGCGGCGATGCGCTCAGGGCTGGAGGGATGAGAGGCATAGAGCACATATTCCACCGCATCCGGCGTCAGGTCGGAAAGGTTGGAGACCGCCAGACGCCGCTGCATCGCCACGAACGTCGCGGGGTCGCGGGTCAGGTCGAGCGCGTGCACGTCGGCGCGCGCCTCGACGTGCCGGCTGACCAGGTTCTGGATCGGGTTCATGAGTTGCGTGCCCAGCATCATCAACCCCATGACGACCCCGACCGCGCGCGGGTCGGCGACCGATGCGACGCCGGCGCGCCGGCGTACCGCGCCGAAGACGAGGTAGAGCAGGACGGCGCCGAGCGCCGCGCCGAGGCCGCCGAGCAGCGTCCCGAACCACACGTCGTCGTGCTTGGCATGACCCAGCTCGTGGGCGACGACGAGCCGCACCTGCGGCTCGGGGGCGCGCAGCAGCGTGTCGTAGACGACGATCCTGCGGGTGGCCCCGAAACCGGACACGTACGCGTTGAGCGCCGTCGTACGGCGGGAGGCGTCGGCGACCAGCACGTCCTCGACGGGCACGCCGTCGCGGGCGGCCATGGCCAGCAGGTCGGTCCGCAGCGTGCCCTGCTGCATGGGGGTGAACTCGTTGAACAGCGGCTCGAACACCACCGGGTAGACGAACGATGCCGCCACCGTCAGCGCGAAGGCGCCCGCCGCCGCGGGGATCCACCACCGCCTGACCCAGCGGGCCAGCGCCACGAGGCCGAGCAGCATCAGCGAGTTCAGGACCACGCCCACGGCGAGGTTCTTGAGCCGGTCGGCGGTCCAGCCCGGCCAGTCCTGGATCGACAGGCCGTACTCGCGCAGCACCGTCTCGACCCACATGCCGAGCGGCCAGCGCAGCGCCTCGACGATCGCCGTGATCACGACGACGCCGAGGACCACGCGGACCCACCACGGTCCGCGCAGTCGCCCGAGGACGCGCGCCCCGAACGGGGTCGCGACGAGGACGGCCGCGAACAGGAGGGTGAGCGCCAGCGACAGGTAGCCCGGCAGGCTCGTGGCCGCGTCGAACGCCCGCGCGCGGGCGATCTGCGCGGCGGTGAAGTCGCGGGCGGCGTCGGGCGGCCCGCCGGTGAGCACCGTCCATGGCGTGGTGACCGCCGCCACGGCCAACGTGAGCAGGGCGAGCAGCCCCAGCGCCACCGCGGCCTGCCAGCGGTCGCGCGCCTCGAACGCGCGCGCACCCGGCGCGGGCCCGTCGCCCGCCCCTGACGCGTCGTCTCCCTTTCCTGAGGTGTGAGGGCGCGGGGGGTCGTCGCCGTCCTGGCCTGTTCCTGTGGTGCTCAGGTGGTCGTCGCTGTCCTGCCGTTCGCTCATCGGCCTCCCCTTCAGGCGAACTGGTGCCGTACGTACGCGCGCCACCGTGCCGTCAGGGTCGCGACGGAGAGCCCCAGCGGGGCGAGTGCCCGGTCGACGCCTGCCGTCCGGGCATCACGGTAGAGCCTCACCAGGGTCCTCTCACCGAAGCGGTCGGCGAGGAAGCGACACGCCAGCCACGCCTCCTGGTACGCCCGGGCCAACCGTCCTGGGTCACGCCCGTCGACGGCGAAGGCCTCGGGACCGGGCAGGGCCTTCTGGAGGCGTCCGGCGCGCACCTCTGCGGCGAGTTCGGCGGCGGCCACCGGCACGGGGAGCCCGGCGTCGCGGTAGCCGACGTAGTCGGCGAATCCTTCCCGCAGCCACGGCGGCACGCCGTCCGTGCCGGCCGCCACGTGGGTGAGCTCATGGGTGAGGACGACGGACTTCCCTGTCAGGTTGAGCATCGCGTACGCCTCGGGCACGACGATCACCCGGCCGCCGTCGGCGACCGCGGCGAGCCCGTCGAGCCGTGCCACCCCCGCCAGGTCGGCCGCCTCACGGGCGGAGGCCGGCACGACGACGAGGGGCCGTACGGACGTGCCGAGCACCCCTGAGACGCGCTGCGCCGCCGTGTCGGCGTGCCTGGCCACCTCGTCGAGCACGGAAGGAGGGGTGCGGTGGCCGGCGACGGTGGACCGGGCGCCGCGCCGCACGACGACGCCGTCCGGCCACAGGGAGCGGAGCTCCGGAGGAAGGACCGGCGAGCCGACGGCGGGGGCGCCGCCCGCGGGGACGGCCAGGAGCAGCAGACACGACATCGCGGCTCGTCGGCTCACCTGCTCGGGCACGTTGCCCGATCGTAGCCGCACGAAAGGCGTGCGGACGCGCAAACCCCGGCCGGCTCCGGGGAGGGGACCCGGAGCCGGACGGGGTCGTCTCACAGGCCGGGGCGGACCGCACCGACGAACGACGACTTGCGCCATCCGCTCAGCTTCTCGATGCGCACCCGTTCGCCTGTCCGCGGCGAGTGGATCATCTTGCCCTTGCCGACGTACATGCCGACGTGGCCGAGGCCGTTGAAGAACATCAGGTCGCCCGGCTTCAGCTCACGCCACGAGATCTTGGTCCTCGTGAGGGTGTACTGGCTGCTCGCGACGCGCGGGAGCTTCACACCGGCCTTCTTCCAGGCGTACTGGACGAGACCTGAGCAGTCGAACGAACCCGGGCCGGTGCCGCCGTACCGGTACGGGTCACCGATCTGGCGCTTGGCGACGGCGAGGGCCTTGTGGGCCTTCGTCCGCTGCCGGACGACCTTGGCCGCCTTGCGGGCGGTGGCGGACTTCGCGCTGGAGCGCGCGGTCGATCTCGCGGTGGATCTCGCGGTGCTGACGGTGGCGCCCGTCGCGACCGTGGATCCGGTTGACTCACTCGCCGCCGCCTGAGCCGCCGGGGCATGGAGGACGAGACCTCCGGCCGTCACGGACATCGTCAGCGCTGCGCTGCTCAGAGCAAGGCGGGACAGGCGGGGGTTGGGCAGGGATGTAGACAGGATTGCTCCTTGGATCTTCCACCAACGCCTACCGGGTTAGCTGTCGGATTCGGGCCTGGAAGATCGCCCTACGGCGTGCTGGCACGCCGATTCACCCCTGATCCCTGGTGAACGCGGGATCGCTGGTTCCCCGGCTCCGTGCCTCCTGGCTGCACGGACTCGGCAAGGCCGCCCGGACATCGGGTGACGGCCTGCGGAATGTCTCCCGCGACCGGTGGGACCGGTGCGGGTGTCGCGGCGGCATGGCCTGTCGCTGCGACGACGCCAGAAGCTACGTCGAATCGCCAAAAATCCGCAAAGGGCTGGTAAGCCTGTAAAGATCCAATCAAAGACCCAGTAAGGGACGGATCCCCTGCTCGAACCCCAGCCTCTGTTACTGAAATGTGACCCTTCTCACACTTCCGCAAGAGGCCTGCTGTCAGATATCAATTGTCTTTTTTGTCACACGCGCAACAGCCCCCGACCACACGGCGGACTGGACCGCTCCACCCCCGGGAAAGCGCTTCCTCGCATGCCACCCCGCACGGTCGACCGGGCGGTTCCGCTCCCGCGCTGTGACCACCCGTCCGCCCGCACGGGCGCAGGTCTTTCCTGACTCGGGGTGGGTGTGCTCGCGCGGCTTCCGCACGCCCTGGAAGCGCTTGCCGAAATGTCGAGGCCGCGCGGGCACGACCGGAACGGGATGGTCCCGGCGCGGACCTCGCGTCCCGCCCGGTTACGGGCGGACGGCTCCGACCAGGGGGCGGCCGTAGGCGGAGAGCCTGACGACCTTGACCACGTCGCCGGTCTGCGGCGCGTGCACGATCTGCCCGTTGCCCGCGTAGATGCTGACGTGTCCGAGCCCCTCACTGAAGATGAGGTCCCCCGGCTGCAGATCGTCCAAGGAGACCCTGCGGCTGGCTCCCCACGCCCACTGCTGCCACGTCGTACGGGGCAGCGACACCCCCGCCGCCGCCCACGCCCGCTGGGTCAGTCCGGAGCAGTCGTAGCCGCCCGGCCCCGTGCCACCGAACACGTACGGCTTGCCGACCTGCGCGAACGCGAAGCGCAGAACCGACGCGGCGTTCCCGGATGCCGGCCCGGTGTATTTGATGCCGGTGCTGTTGGGGTTGCCGGGGTTATAAGCCCCGAGACGGTCCAGGAGCTTCTTCTGCTCGGCGATCAGCTTGAGGATCTCCTTGCGCTCCTTCTCGACCGCGTCCCGCTCCTTGTCGGCCGCCGTGAGCGCCTTCTGGGCCTTGTCGCGCTCGACCTTCAGCCCCCGGTTCTCCCGGTCGAACGCCGCGAGCTTCAGTGACCGCTCCTGCGAGACCTGCCCGGCGAGCGCCATGCCCGCCAGCATCCCGCCGGGGTTCTCTGCCGCGATCAGGCCGGGCAGGGAGGTGATGTCGGTGCCGAGCTTGTAGCTGCTGACGGCCATGCCGACGACCTGGGCGCGCAGGTCGGCCACGGACGCCTGCTTGCGCTTGTAGCTCTCGTTCACCTTCGTGTAGCCCGACCGGGCCTTCTTGAAGCGCTCGTTCGCGGTGTTGTACCGGTCCACGACCTTGTCGGCCCGATCGTTGAGCTTCTCGAGCTTGGCCTTGGCCTGAGCGAGCGTGGGACGGGGATCGGCGAGAGCCGTTCCCATCGGGGTCATCACCAGCCCGAACACGAGACCCGCCGCGAACGGCACCCGGCCGAACCTCACTGTTTCGCCTCCCAGGGATCACATCTGGGGCGAATAGTACAGAAGTGACAGGTGGGACACGGCCCATTCCGTCAATTCGTAACGTTAGGCACGGCTGAGTCTGCGGAGCAGCAGGACCGACGGAACCGGTCTGGCTCCCATGCGCCTGACCGACTCGGCCACCTCGCGGTCGGACGACACCACGGCGACCGCCCTGCCGGGCGGTTCGGCGCGTACGAGCCGGCGGATGAGGTCATCGGCGATCTCCCCCGGCGCGCTGAACAGCACGCGCACCCCGCGCGGCGCCACCACCTGCACGGGGGCGTTGAGCTCGGCCCCGTCGAAGACGACCGTCACCTCGACCCTGGTCTGCGCCACCAGCCCGCCGAGCGCGGTCATCAGCCGGTTGCGCTGGTCGGCGAGGGTGATCGTGCCGTAGCCGGTCTTGGTGACGTTGTAGCCGTCGATGACCAGGTGCACCTGCGGCAGCGCGAGGAGCTGGTCGAGCAGCTGCGGGTCGTCGTCGGCGAGGGCGCGCGCGGGCACCCCGCGCACACCGGGGCTCTCACCGGTGACGGCCGCCACCGAGTCGGCGGGACGGCTGATCGACGTGGGCAGGGCCAGCTCGCGGCGCAGCCCGGCGGAGGCGTCCTGGAGGGCGTCGAGCAGCACGCGGATGCGGGTCTCCTCGATGCTCCTGCCCTCGCGCGCGGCCCGCCGCGTGGCCTCCAGCTGCCGCTCGGCGTCCGACAGGCGCTCGCGCAGGCGGCGCAGCTCGGACTCCCCGGCGCTCCCCGCGGCCGAGGCGGCGAGCTTGGCCTCCTCGGCGGCCTGCTCCATCTCCTCGGCCCGGCGTACGGCGGCCTTGGCGCGCTCGCGGGCCTCGTGCAGCTTGCGGCGCAGCTCGGAGTTCTCGGCCCGGCCGGCCTTCAGCTGCTCGCGCAGCCGGTCGGACTCCTCCTTGGCGGCGGCCTTCTGGGCGGCGAGCTGCTCGCGCAGCCGCGCCACGACCTCCTCGCGCTCGGAGCCCTCGGCGACGGCGGCCGAGCGTTCCAGGTCGGCGCGGGCGGTGTCGATCATCTCCGCCCAGCCGGGCGGACGGGTCAGGTACGCGGCGGCGGCCACGAGCACGGGATCGGCGGCGGGCGGCACGTTGCCCTCCGCGAGCGACGTGACCAGTTCCGGCCAGCCGGACTCCACCGACTCGGCGACCAGCTCGCGGAACTTCTTGTCGTTCTCGAGCTGCGCCGCGATCGGGGCGCTGCCCAGCTTGGCGCGCTTGCGCGGGTCGAACTTGGCGATGCCGCGCAGCGGCGGCGGTATCTGGGCAGCGGGCATCGAGCCGAGAACCTGGGAGGCCAGCTCGACCACGTTGATCCTGACCGGCTCGGGCAGCGGGCGAGCCAGGCCTTCACCCGCTGAACTCATCCCACTTGTCCCTTCACGACATGCCCTTTCAGACAAGGGTACGGCTGCCGGGTACCTGACCGTAACGGTCACTCCTGTATGGACAAGCGCTTGATCGTCGATATACGACTGTCGAAAGGCTTATGTACAGCCGGGAGACGCGAAGTGACGCAAGAGATACGCACCTCCACCCGCGATCTGGACGAACTGCGCGACCGCACCGCCGCGTGGCTCCGCGTCCGCGTCGGCGACGACGCCGAGGTGTCGGGGATGTCCCGGCCTTCGGGAAACGGGATGTCGAGCGAGACCCTGTTCTTCACCGCGGCCTGGGCAGGACGCGAGACCCGCTGCGTCGCGCGGCTCGCTCCGGCGCGCGAAGCCGTCCCCATGTTCCCCTCGTACGACCTTCGTGCGCAGTTCGACCTCATGCGGATGGCTCGCGAAAAAGCTGGCGTCCCAGCACCGCGGGCCCTCTGGTACGAGCCCGACCCCGGGCCGCTGGGCACGCCGTTCCTCGTCATGGAGTGCGTGGACGGCGAGGTGCCGCCGGACGTGGCGCCGTACACGATGGGGGGCTGGCTGCACGACGCCTCCCCCGGCGACCGGGCGCGGCTGCAGGACGCGTGCGTGGGGATCGTGGCGGCGCTCCACGAGACCGCGTTCAGTCCGGGCGAGCTCACCCGGCTGGGCGCGCCCGGCCTGCGGGCGCACGTCGAGACGCAGCGCGCGTACTACGCCTGGGCCCATGGCGACCTGCGCCTCCCCCTGCTGGAGCGGGCCTTCGACTGGCTGGTCGCGCACTGGCCCGGCGCGACCGGTCCCGACGTGCTCAACTGGGGTGACGCGCGGATCGGCAACATCGTGTTCCGCGACTTCACGCCCGTCGCGGTGCTCGACTGGGAGATGGCCGCGGTGGGGCCCCGCGAGCTGGACCTGTCCTGGATGATCTTCATGCACCGGTTCTTCCAGGACATCACCGTCCGCATGGGCCTGCCTGGCATACCCGACTTCATGCAGCGCGACGCCGTATGCCAGAAATATCAAGAATTAACGGGGTACGAGCCCCGCGACATGGACTTCTACGAGATGTACGCCGCCCTCCGTCACGGCGTCATCATGGCCCGGCTGTGGCGGCGCCGGATCCACTTCGGCGAGCAGCCCATGCCGGACGACCCTGACGACCTCGTCCTGCACCGGGCCATCATCGAGGAACTGCTCACCCGCTGAGGACGGCGAGCCGACGGTCGGCGGGACGCGGCGGGCGGTGCCGCGAAAGCACTGAGCCGCGTGATCCCCCTGTCGCTTGCCCATGCCCCTGTACTGGACAAACCTGATCGCGCGGCTCAGATGCTCGCAGACATAACCGTATTTGTCGCACTTGCAGAGCAGTTGCAGACTCATTAATTGACGAGCGAAACGACCCGCGCGCCCGCGAGAGCCGCGCGCCCGCCCTGCCTCGGCACGGGCGGGCGCGGCAGGTCGGCGCCCGGCTCGTCACCACGAGCACCGACCCCACAGCCCGGCCGACGACCGCCGCTGATCAGCTGCCGGCAGGCTGGTCCCGCAGAACCCTCAGGTACGCCGACGCCAGGGTGTTCGCCCCTTCCAGGGCTTCCTTCTCGCTCATGAACTTGACCTCGCGCGAGTTGGGCTGCGCGCCCTCGGGCCGCTGGTGACCGCTGTAGTCGACCTGGATGACCAGCGACCCCTCACGCATGACCACCGTGCCGCTGGAGGCGAACGTCTCCCCCTGCCTGATCTGCGTGAACAGCCGGTGCGCCTGGTCGCCGAACGTGTCCAGCTCGGTCAGCTTGCCGAAGACGATGCCGCCGAGCGAGGTGTTGGCGGTGGACTTCGAGCCCCCGAGTTCGCTGGCGTAGTAGGCGCGAGCGCCCGCCTCGTCGGCCTCACCGGCCCGGTTGGTGAACCGGTGGACGGTGATCAGCGCGCTGCGGATCTTCGTGACGCCCGGACCTCCGGACAGCTCACGGTTGAGCCAGCGGCACTCGAGCTGGTTGTCGCTCCCGACGACGGTGCCGCGCGCCCGGGTGGTGGCCTTCGGCACGAGCCGGACGGCCGTCTCGCTCATGGCCGCGCACTCGGCGGGGAACGCCGCGAGCTCGGTCGGCGTCGGCGTCGCGCGCGGGGTCGGCGAGATCGTCACGTCCGAGGACGCCTCGGGCTTGGCGAGCACCCCCGGATTGCTCTTCTGCCAGCCGGCCACACCCTTGGCGAAGTAGGCGACCAGCTTGCTCACCTCGCGGATCGCGTTCTCCTCGGTGATGGCCTGGACGGTGTCGCTGGAAAGGATCTGGGCGTCCTTGCGCTGCTGCCCCGCCTGGAACCTGACTTTGATCATCATGTCGCCGACCCGGGCGTGCGCCGTGCCGAAGGCGTACCAGAGCATCTTGTCGCGGTGCCAGGTGTACTGGGCGAACGCTCCGTCGCCGACGCCCTGGATGTCGGTGATCGCAGACTGGTAGTTCTTCTCACCGGCAGTCGGTGACGGTGTGGCCGTGGCGCCGTACTCGGCACTCCCGTACTCGACCTCGAACATGTTCTGGGCCACCGACCGGCCGGTCTTCGAGCCGTCGCCCTTGAACTGCGAGATCCTGACGTCGATCTCCCTGTCCCGCCGGAACTCGCCGAAAGAGATGCGGCGGTTGATCCAGTTACAGGTGAAGTCGATGGAGATGTCCCCTGCACGGGACGACTTGGAGATGGTCGCCTCGGGCACGAGGCGGTCGACCTCCTCCTTCGGCAGCATGCCGCACACGTCGGGCCCCTTGGCGGCAGCGCCGACGGCGGACTTCCCGGCCGCCTCGGTGCCCCCTCCTGCTGTCGGGGACGGGTTGACGGGCGAGTCGCTGCCCGACAGGTAGAAGGCGCCCACGCCCGTGGCCGCGATCAGCACGACGACCAGCGCGGCCAGCGACGGCAGCAGCCACGCGGGCCGGCTCTTACGGATGGACGGCTCGGTGGCGGGCGCGAAAGCCAGCGTCTGCGGCGCATGCGGCCCGGACCCCTGCCCCACCGCCCCCGGCGCCTGCCCTCCCGGCGGCACATTCGGCCCGCTCTGCGGCCCGTACGGCCCACCGGACGACACGTTCGGCCCGTTCTGCGGCCTGTACGGCCCGCCGGGCGGCACGTTCGGCCCGCTCTGGGGTCCGTACGGCCCGCTCGGCGGCATGTTCTGGCCACCGGCCGACCCGCCCTGCGGTGTGTACGGGCCTGCCTGCGGCGCTTGAGGGCCGCCCGTCGGCTGACCGATGGGTAAGTTCGGCACGCCGGGCGGCGTGTGGACCGGCATGTACGGCACACCGGGCCCACTCCCCTGCCCACCCGGCGGCAGGGCAGGAGCGCCGGGCGGCATCCCGGGCGGCGGCGCGTACGGCCCGCCGGGCCCCGCGTTCGGGTGCACGTTCCGCGACGCGTTCGGCGGCACACCAGGCGATGCACCGCCCGCCCCATCGCGCGGGCCGCCATGAGGACCGCCGTGAGGGCCGCCGTGCGAGGCGCTGTGAGGGCCACCATGAGGGCCGCCGTGCGGGGCGCCATAAGGAGCGTCGTGCGAGCCGCTGTGCGGTGCGCTGCGAGGGCCGCCGTGCGGGCCGCCCTGAGGTGCACCGTACTGAGCGTGGTGCGGGCCACCGTGCGGGCCACCGTGCGGGCCTCTGTGCGGGCCGCTCTGGGGCGCATCGTAGGGAACGCCGTGCGGGCCGCTCTGCGGGGCGGCGTCAGGAGCGCCGTGCGGGGGGGTGTTCCGAGCCACGTCGGGTGGCGTGTTCCGTGGGACGTCCGGCGGCACGCGGGGCGAAGGGTAGGGTGGCCCGAACGGCGCGTCCGGGCCCTCGGGAGGCCCGCTGGGCTGCTCGTACTCGCTACCGGGATTCACGGGTGACACTCCTGGGGTTGCCGTGACGTGGGGGGAACATGCTAGTCAGACCCCTTGCGAAGTGGTTGCAACGGTCATTTCGCCAGCCCCGCGACGATCCGGCGGGCCGCGTCGACGACCGTCTTCTCGTCCGCGGGCGCCCCGTTGGGCACCTCCTCGCGATGCCAAACCACTTCGCCCAGCAGGTTACTCGTTCGGAAAAGCAGTGTGCTGTCTGATTTGACGGATTCGCCGGGCACGGCATAGGTCTCGAAGCTGTTCTGGATGATCGAGGCCTCCCCCACGCCGCTGACGTCGCGCACGGCCTCGCGCGCGCCGTCCATCCCCTGACCCTCGCCCGCGGCACGGGTGGTCCGCTCGCTGGCGAAGCGGCGCTCGGCCACCTGCGGGCCGGACAACTCCCTGGTCGGCTGCTCGGCCCACACGCGCACGATGAGGCGGTCGGCGGCTCTCATCCTCCTGCTCATGATCCACTGGCACTCGCCAGGACGGGTGGCGCTGGCCTTCGGGGTGCCGTCGACGAGCCGGGCGACCTCGGCGGCGTCGAGCAGGCCGCACGCGGCGGGCGCGGCGGCGAACCGTCCGGTCTCCTTCGTCTGTCCCAGGGCGGTGGCGGCGTACCAGCCCCCTCCCCCCAGCACGACGACGGCGGCGAGCACCGCCGGCAGCAGCCACCGGCGGCGGGGCGCGGCGGGCAGCGCGTGGTGACCGGTGCTCGCGTCGGCCACCCGGGTCAGCACCTGACCGACCTGCGCCGCCGTCGGACGGACGGCAGGGTCCTTGGCCAGCATCGCCATCAGCAGGCCGCCCAGCTCGCGTCCGGCCCTCGACGGGAACGGCGGCTCGTGCAGCAGCACCGCCGCGGCCACCGCGGCGGGCAGCTCCCGCTCGAACGGCGCCCGCCCCTCCACCGCCGTGTAGAGGGTGGCGCCGAGCGACCACAGGTCGGAGGCCGGCCCTGAGGGCTGCTCGTTGAGCCGTTCCGGCGCCATGTAGCCCAGCGAGCCTGCGGTGCTGAACCGGTCGCCCTGCCCCATGGGCGCGGCGATGCCGAAGTCGCTGAGCATGGCCACGCCGTCGCTGTCGAGCAGCACGTTGCCCGGTTTGACGTCCTGGTGGACCATCCCGTGCGCGTGAGCCGTCCCCAGGGCCGACAGCACGCGCAGCCCGATCGCCGCGACGTACGCGGGCGGCAGCGGCCCCCGTTCCTTGATCTCCTTGTCGAGGGAGCGGCCGGTGACGATGTCCATGATGATCCACGGCTGGCCGCCCTCGATGACGATGTCGTGGACGAGGACGATGGCCGGGTCGCGCAGGCGTCCTGCGGCCCTGGCCTCGTGGATGGCGCGCTCGGTGAAGGTCGCGCGCTCGCGAGGGGTCAGACCCGGCGGCACGCGCACCTGCTTGACGGCGACCTGGCGGTCGAGGATCTCGTCGATGGCGCGCCACACCGTGCCGGCGCCGCCCTGCCCGAGCGACTCGATCAGCCGGTAGCGTCCGGCCAGCAGATAGAGCTCACCCTGCATCGCGCAACGCCTGCTCACTGGCCCGCGCGACGCTCAGCGCCGCCTGCTTGATGTCCTCGTCGGTCGGCCGGTCGGCGACGGTCGCGTACTCGACCTTCACCACGAGGTTGGCCAGCCGGTAGAAGACGTGGGACGAGAGCAGCCGTCCGGTCGAGCCCTTCAGCTCGAACCCGAACGCCTCCTCGCCGAGGCCCTGGACGTCGTGGACGGGCAGGCGCGTGGCCTCCTGCGACCCCGGCACCCCGATCTCGGGCCAGCTCCAGCGGATCTCGTCGTGACGGCTCCAGTAGCGCTTCTGGTTCTCCATCAGGACACGGGCGGTGGCGGGGGTCATCGACCACGGGTCGACGGTGTCGGAGTCTTTCTGCACCTGGACGCCGACGCCGTACTCGGGCATCGTCCACTCGCACGTGGGGCCGTCACCGTCGGAGCCTGGCCGGGCGGTGGGCGGGCTCTGCGTGCGTAAGACGAGCCCCACCTGCTCGCTGTCGACCAGAGCGCAGACGTCCATCGGCGCCGTGAACGCCTCGGGAGCGCCGCCGTTGCCGCGCAGCAGGAAGAACCCGCCGGCGGCCAGCGCGACCACCACCGCCGTCGCCGCCGCCATCCAGAGCGCCACCCGGCCGCCGCCCCGGGCCGGACGCGGCGCGGCAGCGGCGCCGACCGGCAGCGGCGGCAGCGGGCCGCCCGCGGCGACCTGCCGCATGGCGTCGATGGCGACGCGCGCCTCGGGCCTGGCCTCAGGCCGCTGCTGCATCATGGCGGTGACCAGCGGCCCGAGCGGGCCTGGCACGGCCGGCGCGGGCCGCGTCAGCGTGGCGCGCACCCGGTCGGCGACGGTGCCCTCGTACGCCGGACGCCCGATCAGCGCGACGAACAGCGTGGCGCCGAGGGACCACAGGTCGCTGGCCGGGCCGCCGGGGTGGCCTTCGAGCCGCTCCGGCGCGATGAACCCGGGCGAGCCGATCATGAGGCCCTGCGCGGTGATGGTGGCCTGCCCCTCCTGCCGCGCGATGCCGAAGTCGGTGAGCACGACGCGGCCGCTGTCGGTCAGGAAGACGTTGGCCGGCTTGACGTCGCGGTGCTGCAGCCCCTGGGAGTGGGCGACGGTCAGCGCCTCCAGCAGGTCGGCGCCGACCTTGGCGGCGTGCGCGGGCGGCAGGGGCCCGAAGTCGCGCACGGCGTCGGCGAGCGTACGGCCCCGCAGCAGCTCCATGACCAGCCATGGACGGTCCTGCTCGACGACGACGTCGTGCAGCGCGACGATGCCAGGGTGGCGCAGCCGCGCGGTGGCCTGCGCCTCACGCACCGCCCTGGTGACCGCCTCGGCCCGTTCCCTGTCCGACGTGCCCTCGGGCACGGTCAGCTCCTTGACCGCGACGTCCCGATGGAGCATCTCGTCCCGCGCCAGCCAGACTTTCCCCATGCCGCCGGCCCCGAGGGGGTGCGACAGGGAATAGCGGCCGGCAAGTCTTCCCGCCGACATAAAGGGAAGGGTAACTAAGGATCAACAGGGGTGGTTACTCGTTCCTGTCGGTGGACCTCTCTATGGTCTTGGACGTGGAACCGGTTCAAGGCACTCTCGACGAGCTCGGCACGGCGCTGAGCGATGTCACGTTCGTCGTGTTCGACCTCGAGACGACCGGCGGCGCGCCCGCCGAAGACGCGATCACCGAGATCGGCGCCGTCAAGGTGCGGGCCGGAGAGGTGCTCGGCGAGTTCTCCACGCTGGTCGATCCCGGCGGCCCGATCCCGCCGTTCATCTCGGTGCTGACGGGCATCACCGACGCCATGGTCGTGGCCGCGCCGAAGATCGACGCGGTGCTCCCGAGCTTCCTCGAGTTCATCCGCGGCACCACGCTGGTGGCCCACAACGCCGGTTTCGACACCCGGTTCGTCAAGGCCGCCTGCGCCACGCTGGGCTATCCGCCGCCGTCCAACCCGGTGGTCGACACCGTCGACCTGGCTCGCCGCGTGCTGACCCGCGACGAGGTCCCCAACGCCAAGCTGGCCACGCTGGCGCGGTTCTTCCGCAGCCCCGCCGAGCCGTGCCACCGCGCGCTGCAGGACGCCAGGGCCACCGTCCACGTCCTGCACGGGCTGATCGAGCGGGCGGGGTCCTTCCAGGTCCACACGCTCGAAGAGCTCAAGTCGTTCGTCCGCGCCCCCACGCCCGAGCAGCAGCGCAAGCGCCACCTGGCCGAGTCGGTGCCGCACGCCCCCGGCGTCTACCTGTTCGAGGACGACCGCGGCGAGGTCCTCTACATCGGCAAGAGCACCAACCTGCGCAACCGCGTGCGGTCCTACTTCACCGCCGGCGAGACCCGTCCGCGCATCCGCGAGATGATCGGCATCGCCGAGCGGGTGCGTCACATCGTCTGCTCGACGGCCCTCGAGGCCGAGGTGCGTGAGCTGCGGCTGATCGGGGGCGCGAAGCCGCGCTACAACCGCCGTTCACGCTTCCCCGAGAAGATGCTCTGGCTCAAGCTCACCTCGGAGGTCTTCCCCCGCCTGTCGATCGTCCGCGAGCTGAAGGACGACGGCGCAACCTACCTCGGCCCGTTCACCAGCGCCCGCCTGGCCGACGACGCCCGGATCGCCCTGCACGAGGCGGTCCCCCTGCGTCAGTGCACCCAGCCGGTCTCGCTGCGCACCCGGCGCGCGGCCTGCGTGCTGCACGAGATGGGCCGCTGCGGCGCGCCCTGCGCGGGCAAGCAGAGCCCCGAGGAGTACGCGGTCCACGTCGAGAACGCCCGCCGCGCCATGACGCTCGACGCCTCCTCCGTCTTCTCCGCCGTGGCCGCCCGTATGGAGCGGCTGTCGGTCGAGCAGCGCTACGAGGAGGCGTCCGTCGACCGCGACCGGCTGGCCTCCTTCGTCCGTACGGCGGCCCGCATGCAGCGGCTCAGCTCCATCACGCGCATCCCCGAGCTGGTGGCCGCGTCCCCCGCGTTCGGCGGCGGCTGGGACGTCCACGTCGTCCGCTACGGGCGGCTGGCGGCGGCCGGGGTGCTGCAGAAGGGCGTGCACCCCACGCCGTTCGTGGCCTCGCTCAAGACCGCCGCCGAGGTCGTGCTCCCCGGGCCCGGCCCGGTCCACGCCGCGAGCGCCGAGGAGACCGAGTGCATCCTGCGCTGGCTCGAGTCGCCGGGGGTGCGCCTGGTGGAGGTCGACGGCGAGTGGTCCCTGCCGGCGGGCGGGGCCGCCCGGCACAAGGCCCGCATCGACCTCGCCTACCGTCATCTCGAGCGGCGTGACCGACGAGAGGGGCGACCTTTGGGGTGAAACGATAGAGTTGTTCCATGGTCACGGCTATCGTCCACATCAAGGCAGAGGTAGACCGGATCCCGGAGGTCGCCCAGACGATCGCCGCGATCGAGGGTGTCAGCGAGGTCTACTCGATCACCGGCGACTACGACCTGCTGGCCATGGTCAGGGTGGGCGCGTACGAAGAGATCGCCGAGGTCATCCCTGGGCGGCTCAACAAGGTGCCCGGGGTGCTGCACACCGAGACGCACATCGCCTTCCGCACCTACTCCAGGCACGACCTCGACGCCGCCTTCTCCATCGGTTTCCCCGAAGCCGACTGACAGTGATGATGTAGATGAGCGTCTCCCGCCAGGGTCTGACCCAGCGACTGACTGACCTTGGGTCCTCAACGGGATCTGTCGGCCCTGGCCGGGAGGCGCTCATCTGCACTCACCGGACGTGGCGCCCGTGACTTCATAGGAGCCTGGCCAGAGGCCCCATCACTGTCTTGTCCGCGTTGCCCGGCTGGTGCGTGCCGCCCTGCCCCCGGTCAAGACGACAGGACGACGATGACTTCCATTACACCCGAAAACCCGCCGATGCCAGAAGTCGCCGGCGGCGTGGACACTCACCAGGACACCCACACCGCAGCGATGATCGACTCGGTCGGCCGGGTCCTGGGGACCGAGCAGTTCC
>NZ_FNFB01000016.1 GCF_900100395.1 Nonomuraea maritima
CCAGGACTCGATGTCCAGGAACCCAGAGTGCTCACCTGTCAGCGGCTACCACCAGGAGTCTGCCGGATGGCTTACTCCCAGAACTGATTAGGAACCGATCGCGTGGCGACCAAGGTCACCTCGGCCGTGATGCGTCAAGGGCTCCGCGTCCTTGGGGTGGCCATCAGGACGGAAAAGGCGGTGTTCGCGCTGGCCGTCCTGTCCAGCGCCGTCTATGGCGGCATGACCGTCGCCTCGGCGTGGGCGCTGGGCTGGGCCACGCAGAACGTGGTGCTGCCCACCTTCGCCGACGGACGGGTCGCCGCGGGCGCCGTGTGGACCGGCGCACTGCTGATCTTCGGCACGGCCCTGCTCAAGGCCGTCGGCGTGGCCGGGCGGCGCATCCTCGCCGGGCTCCTGCAGTACCGGATGCAGGCCAGGTCACGGCGTGACGTGACCAAGCAGTACCTGCGGCTGCCGCTCTCGTGGCACCACCGGCACCCGACAGGGCAGCTGCTGTCGAACGCCAGCGCCGACGCGGAGGCGGCCTGGGCGCCGCTCGCCCCGTTACCGATGGCTGTGGGCGTGATCGTCATGCTGATCACCGCGGCGGTCGCGATGCTGCTCACCGACCTGGTGCTCGCCCTCGTCGGGTTCCTCATCTTCCCGGCCATCGCCGTGCTCAACCTGGTCTACCAGCGCCGGCTGAGCCCGCTCGCCACCCGCGCCCAGCAGCTGCGGGCCGAGGTCAGCGAGATCGCGCACGAGTCCTTCGACGGCGCGCTCGTCGTCAAGACGCTCGGCAGGGAAGACCTCGAGACCGAGCGGTTCATGCGGCGCGCCCACGAGCTGCGCGACGCCAACATCGCCGTGGGGCGCGTGCGCGGGCTGTTCGACCCGCTCCTGGAGGCGCTGCCGACGCTGGGCGTGCTCGCGGTGCTGGCCATGGGCGGCCTGCGCCTGTCCACGGCCGCGATCGACGCGGGCGACCTGGTGCAGGTGGCGTACCTGTTCACGCTGCTCGCCTTCCCGATCAGGGCGCTCGGCTGGGTGCTGGCCGAACTGCCGCGCAGCGTCGTGGGCTGGCAGCGGGTGCAGGCCGTGCTGGACGCGACCGGCTCGATGGAGTTCGGCTCGGAGAACCTCACCTCGCCCTCTCCTGCGGCGCTGGAGGTGCGGGGCGTCTCGTACGCCTACGGCGAGGCCGAGGTGCTGCACGACGTCAGCTTCGACGTGCCGGCCGGGCGCACCGTCGCCGTCGTCGGGCCCACCGGCTCCGGCAAGTCGACCCTGGTGCAGCTGCTCGCCCGCCTCGTCGATCCGACGTCAGGGCAGGTGCTGCTCGACGGCGTCGACGTGCGGGAGGTCGCCTACGGCGGCATCGCCGAGTCGGTCGCGCTCGTGCCGCAGCAGACGTTCCTCTTCGACGACACCGTGCGCGGCAACGTCGCGCTCGGAGCCGACGCCGCCGACGAGGACGTGTGGGCGGCCCTGCGCCTGGCCCAGGCCGACGGGTTCGTGGCCGGGCAGCCCGCGGGCCTCGACACGCGGGTCGGCGAGCGCGGCGCCACCCTGTCCGGTGGCCAGCGCCAGCGCCTCGCGCTGGCCCGCGCCGTCGTCCGCCGCCCGCGCCTGCTCATCCTGGACGACGCCACCTCCAGCGTCGACCCCCAGGTCGAGGCCAAGATCCTGTACGGCCTGCGCGACGCGGCCGAGGCGTCCACCGTCGTGGTCGTCGCCTACCGGATGGCCACCATCGCCCTGGCCGACGAGGTCGTCTACCTCGACCGGGGGCGGGTCGTCGACCGCGGCAGGCACGAGGAGCTCATCGAGCGCTGCGCCGGCTACCGCAACCTGGTGACCGCGTACGAGCGGGAGGAGGCCGAACGCGCCGCCATCGAAACCGAGCCGGTCACCGGCCCGGTGAAGGACACCCCCCTGGACGAGGAAGAGGTCAGCGCATGACGGCGCAGAGCATCCGGCGCGACGCCGAACGGTCGGCGCTGGGCACCATCAGGTACGGCCTGTCGCTCACGCCCGAGTTCCGCAAGGGGCTGGCCGGCACGCTGCTCCTCGCCGTCGTCGCCACCATCGGCAAGATCATCGTGCCGATCGCGGTCCAGCAGGTGATCGACACCGGGCTCAAGACCGGCGTCCCCGACCTGCCGTACATCACGACCGCGGTGTCGATCTGCGCCGCCGCGGTCGTGCTCACCGCGCTCGCCGCCTACCTGATGAACGTGCGCCTGTACAAGGCCACCGAGTCCTCGCTCGCGAGCCTGCGCGTCCGCGGGTTCCGGCATGTCCACGACCTGTCGGTGCTCACCCAGAACAGCGAGCGCCGCGGCGCGCTGGTCTCCCGCGTCACCAACGACATCGACCAGATCAGCAACTTCATGCAATGGGGCGGGCTGATGATCATCGTGTCGCTGGGGCAGGTGATCGTGGCGACCGTGCTCATGGTGGTCTACTCCTGGCAGCTCACCCTGCTGGTGTGGGCCTGCTTCGTCCCGCTGATGATCGCGCTGCCGCGCTTCCAGCGGCTGCTGTCGCGGGCGTACACCATCGTGCGCGAGCGCACCGGCGACATGCTCGCCGCGGTCAGCGAGTCCGTCGTGGGCGCGGCCGTCATCAGGGCGTACGCCTCCGAGCGCCGTACCGCGGAGCGCATCGACAAGGCCGTGAACGCCAACCGCAGCGCCCAGATCAGGGCGCAGACGATCGTCGGCTTCGTCTTCCCGCTCACGGAGATCGTGGCGGCCCTCGCCATCGCCGGCATCGTGCTGCTCGGCGTGCAGCTGGGCCTGTCGGGCGGCATCAGCCAGGGGGAGCTCGTCGCGTTCCTGTTCCTCGTGACGCTGTTCATCTCGCCGCTGCAGACCGCGACCGAGGTGCTGAACGAGGCCCAGAACGCCGTCGCCGGCTGGCGGCGCATCCTCGGCGTCATCGACACCCCGCCGGACGTGCGCGACCCCGGCGAGAGCGGAGTGGACCTGCCCAGGGGGCCCATCTCGGTCGCGTTCGAGGAGGTCGGCTTCTCCTACCCCGGCGGCGCGCCCGTCCTGCACGACATCACGGTGGAGATCCCGCCGCGCACCCGCCTCGCCGTGGTGGGGGAGACCGGCTCGGGCAAGACCACGTTCGCCAAGCTCCTGACCCGGCTGATGGACCCGGTCGGCGGACGCGTCACCGTCGACGGCCACGACCTGCGTGACGTGCGCTTCTCGTGCCTGCGCGAGCGCATCGTCATGGTGCCGCAGGACGGGTTCCTGTTCGACGGCACGCTCGCCGACAACGTCCGGTACGGCAAGCCGTCGGCGACCGACGCCGAGATCGAGCTGGCGATGACCGAGCTGGGCCTGGCCGACTGGGTGGAGGGGCTTCCCGCCGGGCTGGCGACGCCGGTCGGGCAGCGCGGCGAGTCGCTGTCGGCGGGCGAGCGCCAGCTCGTGGCGCTGGCCCGCGCCTACCTCGCCGACCCTGACCTGCTGCTGCTCGACGAGGCCACCTCCGCGGTCGACCCCGCCACCGAGGTACGGCTCGCGCGCGCACTCGAGGGCGTCACGCGGGGGCGCACCGCGGTCTCGATCGCGCACCGGCTGTCGACCGCGGAGAACGCCGACGAGGTGCTGGTGTTCGACGCCGGACGCCTCGTCCAGCGTGGCCCGCACGCGCAGCTGGTCGCCGAGCCCGGCGTCTACGCCGACCTGCACGCCTCGTGGGTGTCGGCCGCCCGCACATGACCCGCCGGCCGGGCGGCGGCACGAGCCGCCCGGCCCGGCACCCCGCGACCCACCGCGGCGGTGGCGCAGGCTGTTGACCCGACACCCCGCGACCCACCGCGGCGGTGGCGCGGGCGAGGGGAGGTGCTGGTTGAATGGCGGCATGTCCCTTGACCCCGAGATCGCCGCACGGCTGAAGCGCAGTCCCGACGGCCTGGTGCCCGCCATCGCCCAGCAGTACGACACCGGTGAGGTGCTCATGCTGGCCTGGATGGACGACGAGGCGCTGCACCGGACGCTCACCACCGGCCGGGCCACCTACTGGTCGCGCAGCCGCCAGGAGTACTGGGTGAAGGGCGCCTCCTCCGGCAACGTCCAGCACGTCAAGTCCGTGGCCCTCGACTGCGACGCCGACACCGTCCTGGTGCAGGTCGACCAGCTCGGCGGCGCGTGCCACACCGGCGACCGCACCTGCTTCGACGCCGGACGCCTCGAGATCACGCTCGGCTAGGCGACCGAATGGAGAACGTGAAGACCCGGACCGGACGCCGGGAGCTGTGGGTCTGGACGGCCGCGACCGCTCTCGGAGGCGTGCTCGTCCTCGCCGCCTCCGGCCAGGCGTGGGTGCGGATCCTGCAGGGCGGCGGCTCTGGCGCGGAGGCGCCCACCGGCGGCGCACTCGGCCCGGCGCTGACGCCCGTGGCGCTTGCCGGGCTGGCCGGAGTGGTGGCCGTGCTCGCCACCAAGGGCGTGGGACGCCGGATCGTCGGCGCGCTGCTGGCCCTGTGCGGCGCCGGCGCCGGCGCGGCGATCCGATCCGCGCTCGACACCGGCACCGTCACCGGCTGGCTGAGCGAGCAGAACGCCGTCCACGCCATGACCGCCCCGCGCTGGGAGATCGCCTTCCTCTGGCCGTCCGTCGCGGCCGCGGGCGCGCTGCTGCTGTTCGCCGGCGGTGTGGTCGCGATCGTCCGCGGCGCCGCGTGGGCGGGCATGTCGGCACGCTACGAACGCGACCCCGGCAAGGCCGCCCAGCGGGAGAGCTCGCAGGTCACCGGCGACCGGGAGCTGTGGGACGCGCTCGACCGGGGCGACGATCCCACCGACGCGCGCTGAGAACGCGATGGTGACGAAATCTCCACGGTTCTGATTCCTTGTCGGCTCGGCAAACCTTTTCTCAATAAGCTGCCGTTGCAACACGCCACGACCATTTGAGGAGCCTGCTCATGAGCTACGGGGATCAGGGCGGTAACGGCGGCTACGGCGGCCGGCCACCCGGCGGAGGATACGGTCAGCAGCCACCCAGCCAAGGCGGTGGCCAGCAGCAGCCCGACTATGGGCAGCAGCCTCAGAGCGGCGGTTACGGTCAGCAGCCCGGTTATGGCCAGCAGCCCGGCTACGGTCAGCAGCCCGGTTATGGTCAGCAGCCTGGTTATGGTCAGCAGCCGCAGAGTGGCGGCGGCTATGGTCAGCAGCCCTCCAGCAGCGGTGGCTACGGCGAGCAGCCGTCCAGTTACCCGAAGGATCTCGGCTACGGCCAGATGCCCCAGAGCGGCGGTTACGGCGCCCAGCCCGCCGGCTACGACCAGTACGGCCAGCCCTACGGGGCCTACGGCGCGCCGCAGTCAAGGCCCACCAACGGCATGGCGGTGACGTCGCTCGTCCTCGGCATCATCGGCCTGGTCTTCTGCGGCCTCACCAGCATCCCGGGCGTCATCTTCGGCCACGTCGCGCTCAACAGGGTCAAGCGCACGGGCGAGGAAGGGCACGGCATGGCCGTGGCCGGGCTCATCACCTCCTACATCACGGTCGTGATCTGGGTCCTGACCTGGTTGATCTTCGGTGGGCTGATCCTGACCATGATGGGCATCGCCTCGCAGGTGCCCACCTACAGCACGTCATGAGCCCGCACGGGCTCGGGCGGATACTGAGACCATGACATCTGTGACGACCGGACGGCGCGGCGGAAACCGCCTGCGGGCCCTGCTCGCGCCGCTCGGAGTGGCGGCCGGCACAGGCGCGCTGTTCGCGTTCGTCGGCGCGGTCGACCCCAACCAGCCGGGCCACTACCCGACCTGCCCGTTCCTGTGGGCCACCGGTCTGTACTGCCCCGGCTGCGGCACGCTGCGCACCATCCACGCGCTCTCCCACCTCGACCCGCTCGCCGCGCTCGGGCTCAACCCGCTGATCGTGGTCATGGTCCCCGTCCTGGTGTTCTGGTGGGGCAGGTGGGTCGCGTACGCCTGGAGAGGCCGTAGCGCGCCGCTTCCGCACCCCGCGTGGCTGTGGGTGTTCATCGGGGTGGTCATGGTCTACTGGGTGGTTCGTAACCTGCCTTTCGGGGCGTTCCTCGCGCCGTAAGTCCTTTTCCGCCGGGTGGTCGGGAGGGGACCGGCGGCGGGCGGGCGCACGAAGGCCGATAGCATGCAGGGCATAGGCCGAGAGCGGACGCGACGCGAACTCTCGAGCCGCCCCCAGATGCCGACCGGAGGGACCTCAAGGGCGTGAGTGAGCGGACGGATGGGCCGAGTGTCCTCGACGACATCCTCGACGGGGTGCGCGCCGACCTCGCCGCACGTCAGCAGGCTGTCTCCATCGACGAGCTGAAGCAGCGGGCCGAGCGGGCGCAGGCGCCCCGTGACGCCATGGCCGCGCTCGGCGGCGACCGGGTCTCGGTGATCGCCGAGGTCAAGCGCTCGAGCCCGTCGAAGGGGGCGCTCGCGGCCATCGCCGACCCGGCGGCCCTCGCGGCCGACTACGAGGCGGGCGGCGCCCACGTCATCAGCGTGCTGACCGAGCGGCGCAAGTTCGGCGGCAGCCTCGACGACCTTTCCGCGGTCCGTGCCCGGGTCGACATCCCGATCCTGCGCAAGGACTTCGTCCTCACCTCCTACCAGCTGTGGGAGGCCCGCGCGCACGGCGCCGACCTGGTGCTGCTCATGGTCGTCTGCCTGGAGCAGGAGGCGCTGGTGTCCCTGATCGAGCGGGCCGAGTCGATCGGGCTGACCCCGCTGGTCGAGGTGCACACCGAGGAAGAGCTCGAGCGGGCGCTGGCCGCCAACGCGCGGGTCATCGGGGTCAACGCGCGCAACCTGAGGACACTTGAGGTCGACCGCGAGGTCTTCACGAAGATCGCGCCGAAGATCCCGGATAATGTCATCAAAATCGCCGAGTCGGGTGTGCGTGGCCCGCACGACCTGCTCGCCTACGCCCGGGGCGGCGCCGACGCCGTCCTGGTGGGCGAGAGCCTGGTGACCGGCAAGGACCCGCGCAAGGCAGTGGAGGCGTTGGTGACCGCCGGCGCTCATCCGTCGACGCGCCCCGACCACTCAGCAGAGGGATAGCAGTGGCAACTGAAGGCACCATCCTGACCGCCGCCGACCTGGCGGGCAACGGCGTGCACGGCGACGACCCCGACGTGCACGGCAAGTTCGGCATCTTCGGCGGCCGATACGTGCCCGAGGCGCTCATCCCGGCGCTCGACGAGGTCGCCGCGGTCTACGAGAAGGCGAAGAACGACCCGGAGTTCGTCCGCGAGTTCGACCATCTGCTGCGCACGTACGCGGGCCGGCCCACCACGCTGACGGACGTGCCGCGCTTCAGCGAGCACGCCGGCGGGGCCAGGATCGTGCTCAAGCGCGAGGACCTCACCCACACCGGCGCCCACAAGATCAACAACGTGCTGGGCCAGGCGCTGCTCACCAAGCGGCTGGGCAAGAAGCGGGTGATCGCCGAGACCGGCGCCGGCCAGCACGGTGTGGCCACCGCCACCGCCGCGGCCCTGCTCGGCCTCGAGTGCGTCATCTACATGGGCGCGGTCGACTGCGAGCGTCAGGCGCTCAACGTGGCCAGGATGAAGCTGCTCGGCGCGACCGTGGTGCCGGTCACCAACGGCTCCCAGACGCTGAAGGACGCCATCAACGAGGCCTTCCGCGACTGGGTCACCAACGTCGACTCCACCCACTACCTGTTCGGCACGGTCGCCGGGCCGCACCCGTTCCCCGAGATCGTGCGCGACTTCGCGCGCATCATCGGCGTCGAGGCCCGCCGCCAGATGCTCGACCTGGCCGGCAAGCTGCCCGACGCGGTGTGCGCGGCGGTCGGCGGCGGCAGCAACGCGATCGGCGTCTTCCACGCCTTCATCGGCGACGAGGGCGTCCAGCTGCACGGTTACGAGGCCGCCGGGCACGGCCTGGAGAGCGGCGAGCACGCGCTCACGCTGACCGCCGGCTCGGTCGGCGTCCTGCACGGCTCGCGCACCTACGTGCTGCAGGACGACGAGGGCCAGACCATCGAGTCGCACTCGATCTCCGCCGGTCTCGACTACCCGGGCGTCGGCCCCGAGCACGCCTGGCTGAAGGACTCCGGTCGCGCCACCTACCACGGCATCACCGACGACGAGGCGATGGCCGCGTTCTCGCTGCTGGCCCGTACGGAGGGCATCATCCCGGCCATCGAGTCCTCGCACGCCCTGGCGGGCGCGCTCAAGCTCGGCCGCGAGCTCGGCCCCGAGGCGACCATCCTGGTCAACCTGTCCGGGCGCGGCGACAAGGACATGGGCACGGCGATGAAATACTTCAACCTCTGACACCGCGTGACGCCCGCGGCCGCGCCGCCTGACGGAGCGCCGTCGCCGGACGGTGCAGCGGGGGAGCGAAGCCACCACAGCGACGGCTCCGGGCCGGCCGCACGGCCGTGGGTACGCACCCTGGTGAGACTCGACCTTCGAAACGGACAGACATGACGACTCTTCAGACGGTCTTCGCCAAGGCGAAGGCGGACAACCGCGCCGCGCTCGTCGGCTACCTGCCCGCGGGCTTCCCGTCCAAGGACGGCGCCGTCGCCGCCGCCGCGGCGCTGGTGGAGGCCGGCTGCGACGTCATCGAGATCGGCCTGCCCTACTCCGACCCGCTGATGGACGGGCCGACGATCCAGGACGCCGTGCACCGCTCGCTGTCCAACGGCACGCGGATCGCCGACGTCCTGCGGACGGTCGAGGGCGTCGCCGCCACGGGCGCCGCCACGCTCGTCATGACGTACTGGAACCCGATCGACAAGTACGGCGCCGACCGGTTCGCGCGCGACCTCGCCAACGCGGGCGGCGTGGGCACCATCACGCCCGACCTGACGCCCGAGGAGTCCGGGCCGTGGCGCACCGCCTCGGCCGACGCGGGCATCGACACGGTGTTCCTGGTGGCGCCGAGCTCGACCGAGGAGCGCATCAAGGCGGTCGTCGAGTGCTGCACGGGCTTCGTGTACGCCGCCTCGCTCATGGGTGTCACGGGCGCCAGGGAGAGCGTCAACGTCGCGGCCGAGGGCCTGGTCGAGCGCATCCGCGCGCACACCGATCTGCCGGTGTGCGTCGGCCTCGGCGTCGGTACGGGTGCCCAGGCCGCCGAGGTCGCCGCCTACGCCGACGGTGTCATCGTGGGGTCGGCGTTCATCCGTCGCATCCTCGACGCGCCCGACGGGGCCGCGGGCCGGGCGTCCATCTCGGTCCTGGCCAGGGACATGGCGCAGGGCGTCCGCCGCTAGCGTGCGGCGGGCTCACCGCCGGAACGTGTCCGCGGGTGCGTGGCCCGTGGCGCGGGCGTAGAGCGCGGCCAGCTCGTCGGCGTAGGCGTCGAGGTCGGTGCCGGGGCTCGCGTCGAGGAGGAGCGGCAGGCCGTCCAGCGTCCGATGGATCGCCATCGCCATCACCCGGGTGTCGAAGGCGGCGAACTCGCCGCCGTCCCGGCCGCGGGCCAGCAGCCGCTCGAGAAGTGACGACCCGGCAGGACTCTCCGGCCGCCGATGGTGGTGAATCTCCGTGGCCGCGCGCATCTCGGCCGGGTGTTCCTTGACGTACGCGACCGTCGAGCGGATGTAGGAGTCCAGCGCCTCGCGCGCGGTCGTCGCGCCGCCGACCCGTCGTTCCAGGTAGATCGCCAGGTCGCCGTGGACGGTGGCGATCACCTGACTCATCAGCTCGTCCTTGCTGTCGAAGTGGTACGAGATGAGCCTGGTGCTGCTGAGGCGCGCCCGTTCGGCTATCCGGGCGAAGGAGGCCTGGTGGTATCCGAGCTCGGCGATCGTGGCGATCGTGGCCTTCACGATCTGCATCCGTCTGGCGGAACCCGTGATCGTACCCTCCTTCTTTACCTGCATGGGTAACTTTTACCTCAGGTAGGTAAATGGGGCAATCCTTCGAGTGGGAAGGTGAAAGCCGGCTTAGCCGGCGCTTATCCGGCGCGTGGTCGGATGATGTTCCGGGTACTGTGCGCTTCTCGGCGCAGAGACAGAGGAGAGACACTCGTGACCGCGTCACCGTTCCTGTTGTCACGGAAAGCGACAGTGACGATACCCTGGGTGACGACCGTCGCCCGGCTCGTCCTGGGTGGAGTGCTGATCGTCGCTGGTGGGCTGAAGATCGGCAATCCCGCTGACTCCGTCGTGGCGGTCAAGGCCTATCAGCTGCTGCCCGACTCGATCGCCATCGCGGTGGGTTACGCCCTTCCGATCCTGGAGATCGTCGTCGGCCTGCTGTTGGTCGTCGGTCTGCTGACCAGGGTGGCTGGAGTGATCGCCGGTCTGCTCATGTTCGCGTTCGTCTTCGGCATCGCCTGGGCGTGGGCGAACGGCCTGCGGATCGACTGCGGCTGCTTCGGCGGCGGCGGCCAGCTGGGCGCGGGACAGGAGCCGACGTACCTGCTCGACATCGTGCGCGACTTCGGCCTGATGCTGCTGGGCGTGTGGGCCGTGAGTTTCCCGCCGGGCCGGTTCGCGCTCGACGGAGCCCTCGGCATCGAGGGTGGCGCTCGTGATGACGAGGAGGATCAGTGAACACCAAGGGCGGACGGACGAACACCATGCCGAAGTCGGCACGCGAGAAGATCAAGGAACAGCAGGCCGCCGCTCGTGCCCGTGATCGGCGCAAGCGCATGGTGACCTACGTGACCGCAGGCGTGGTCGCGGTGGCCGCGGTCGGGGCCGGTTGGTGGTACTCGGCGATGAACTCCAAGTCGGAGCAGGCCGCCGCCCAGCTCGCGCCGGTCACCATACAGCCCGACGGCAGCATCGCGATGGCCCAGGCCGGCGTGAATTCGCCCGTGGTCGACATCTACGAGGACTTCCAGTGTCCCGCCTGCCAGGAGCTGGAGCGGGTCAGCGGGCCGACGTTCAAGAACCTCGCCCTGGAGGGCAAGGCCAAGGTCGTCTACCACCCGATCACGATCTTCTCGCAGGAGCCGACCCGGTCCAACTCCCTGCGCGCCGCCAACGCGGCCCGCTGCATCACCGAGGGCAAGCAGTGGATGGCCTTCCACGACCTGCTCTTCCGCAACCAGCCGGTCGAGACCGAGACCGGTTTCACGCCCGACCAGCTGAAGGAATGGGGCAAGGAGGCCGGGGTCACCGCACCCGACTTCGACGCCTGCGTCACCGGCGAGAAGAACCGCGCCGCGCAGGACGCGTACAGCCAGAGGGTCATCGCCGATCAGAAGATCGATCACACGCCCACAGTGAAACTGAACGGTACGGAAATAGACAATGGGGTAGTCTTCAGCCCGCGGCAGCTGCGCGATGAGATTACCAAGGCGGCCAAGTAGTCTCCGCTTCCGCTAATGTCACCTGACATGCCCCTTGCCTCGATTCCCAGCCCTTCCCAGGGCGTCTGGTATCTCGGAATCATCCCTATCCGGGCTTATGCACTGTGCATCGTGCTCGGCGTCGTCGTCGCCGTCTGGCTGAGCGAACGGCGCTGGCGCGCTCGCGGTGGCCAGGCGGGGACGATCATCGACATCGCGGTTCCCGCGGTCATCTTCGGTCTGATCGGCGGCCGTCTCTACCACGTCATCACCGACTGGCAGACCTACTTCGGCAGCCGTGCGATCAAGCAGCCGTACCAGGCGCTGTTCATCTGGGAGGGCGGCCTCGGCATCTGGGGGGCGGTCGCGCTCGGCGCCGTCGGCGTGTGGTGGGCCGCGCGCAAGCGCGGCCTGTCCATGAGCGCGATCGCCGACACGGTCGCGCCCGGCATCGCCTTCGCCCAGGCCATCGGCCGCTGGGGCAACTGGTTCAACCAGGAGCTGTACGGCGCGCCCACGACGCTGCCGTGGGGTCTGGAGATCGACGTCAACCACGGGGGCGAGCCCGGCGTCCTGTACCACCCGACGTTCCTGTACGAGTCCATCTGGAACGTCATCCTCGGGTTCGCGCTCATCCTCGTGGGCCGGCGTTTCGCGCTGCGCCACGGGCGGCTGTTCGCCCTCTACGTCGCCGGTTACACGTTCGGCCGCTTCTGGATCGAGGGGCTGCGCATCGACCCGGTGGGCGGGGTCGACCACGCGGTCGAGTTCCTGTCGCTGCGGCTCAACCAGTGGACGGCGATCGTGCTGTTCGTCCTCGCGCTGGTCTACTTCTTCGCCACCCGGAACAAGTCGGGTGAGGAGATCGTGCTGCCGCCGTCCGACCCGTCGCAGGACTCCGGGGCGGCGGTCGATCCGGCGCACCCGTCCGGCCAGGCAGATTCCGGCACGGCTGAGTCCTCCGACGGTTCCGAGGCGGGTCCGTCCGAGGGAGGGTCTTCCTCGGACGGCTCCGAAGGCGGTGAGCCGCGATCCGCCGGCTCGGATGATGCGGCGTCGCAGGCGGGCGACGAGCGGGCGGTCTCGGCGTCCGATGCCGCAGGAGCCGTGACGAAGGAGAAGAACTCCTGATGCGTGGTCGCGCGGAGGCCCTTCACCGCCGCCGCGACGTCACCGGGGGCCTGTCCGGGCTCTCGGTGGTCGGCGCGCTGTCCGGTGCGGTGGGTCGTTCGGTGCGGGCCTTCGCGCTCGGCACCTCGGCAGAAGTCTGGGGTCCGATCCGGACGCCGGGCCTGTGATGGCCCGCAGAAGGAGCGCACCAGGTCCCGGCGGCCGCCCGTCCAGGGGGGCCGCGGGCAGCAACAACCGTGGCGACGACCGGGCCGCCCCGGGCACTGACAGCGGCGCCTGGCCGCCTCCCGCAGAAGGCTTCGACGCCTGGCGATCGCACGCCGGACCGGGCGCGCCCGAGGGTGACGGCCGATCCCCGAGCGTCGCCGACGGCGCCGGGTTCTCCGGCGGCGAGCACGATGCGCCCGGCGCGGGCCGGCGTGGGCGCTCGGCCGGTGGACGTGGCCGGCGGGCGGGGCATACCCGTGGACGTCCCGAGCCCATGACGGGCGCCGGTGACGGCGACTGGCAGGCGCCGGGTGACGAGAGCCTGTTCGCCGACAACCGTGACCGTGGCACTCGCCCGGCGTCCCCGCCCGACAGCGGTGGCTGGGGCGCGGCACAGCCGACGAGCGGCGCCTGGGAAAGCGCTCACCCGGCGAGCGGGGAAGACGCGCGCCCGGCGAGCGGCGGTTGGGACGTTGCCGAATCGCGCGGCGGGCGGCGGCGCGCGCGTACGGCCGACATGCCCCCTGAGGGCGCGGGCCGGCAGTCGGCGGGCCCGGACAGCGGGGCGTGGCGGCAGGACAGAGCCGACGGAGGACGCCGGCGGCAGGACCGCGCAGCGGGCAGCCGCCGTGGAGACGACCGCCCGGCGGAGGCGTATGCCGAGGGGCAGGAGGCGCATCCCGGCTCGTGGGGTCCTGCCGACAACGGCGGGCCCGACAACTGGGCCCAGGCCGACAACTCCGGCACCGCCCGGTCCGAGCGAACGTCCCGGCGCGGCCGTCGTGGCAGGGGCGAGGGGGCCACGCGGGCGGCTCACACGGACGGGTTCGAGGACGTAGGAACCGCGCGGGCGGCTCGTACCGACGGGTTCGAGGTCGCGGGGCGCGCACGGGCGGCCGGGACCGATGGGTTCGAGGCGGTAGGACAGGCGCGGCGGGCTCGTACCGATGGGTTCGAGGCTGCCGGGCACGCGCGGGCGGCCGGGACCGATGGGTTCGAGGCGGTTGTCGCCGGTGAGGGCGGGGACGGGTTCGACGCGTATCCCCGGGTCGGCGGGCCCGCCAGGGCCGAGGCGGCGTCGCGGGAGATGGCGGCGCAGGCGGCCGGCGGCGGGAGCCGTAAGCGGCGGCGTCCGCCACCATCCGACTGGCAGTTCCCCTTGCTCACCGGCATGGGGCTGCGTCCGGAACAGCAGCGGGTGATCGTCATCGTCGCCATGGTCGTCGTGGTGCTCGCGGGCGGCGTGGGTCTCGTGGCGGCCATCAACTCGATCGGCAGCTACACGCCCGCAGAACGGTCCGGCGCGACCGTGCTCACCCCGAACGAGGCGCTGCCGCAGGTGTTCCACGGCTGGGACTCGCCCGAGCTGTTCGCGCCGCTCAGCGAGCGTGCCAAGGACGGCAAGCCGCTCACCGACAAGGAAGTGTTCGGGCAGACCGAGCTGCCGGTCGCCAAGAAGCTCAAGCTCAAGCTCGTCGCCAAGAAGCTCGACGCCGAGTGCGCCGCCGCGCTGCTGGGCGAATCCCTGATCGAGCAGGTGGACGACGCCGGCTGCACGCAGGCCGCGCGGGGGCTGTACGTGAGCTCCGACCGCCGCTACGTCGGGCAGTACACCCTGCTGAACCTCAAGGACAGCGAGTCGGCCGCGGAACTCGTCGACGCGTTGGAGATCCAGTACCGCGGTGGATGGACCCGGCCCCTGAAGTCGACCAAGGCGGTCTTCCCGGCGGGCGGCTACTCCGAGGCGGGCGGCTACGCCCTCGGACACTACGTCGGCCTGGTGTGGCTCGGCAGGGCCGACGGCACCGAGCCCGACGCCAAGGACGACTTCGTCTCGCTGACCCTGGCGCTGCGCGGCGCCGAGAAGGCCATTTATCGCCGCGTCGTCTCCATCACCGGGCCGTCCTCCTGACGCGTGCGTCCGACGGGCTGATCACGTGACGGGCCTCGGTGTCCGGTTCCTGGATCGGCGCGAACGGAAGTACGGGTACGACGTCATCGACGAGGTGCTGGTGCGCTGTCCTCGGTGTGACGGGTGCGCTGCCGTCCTGGCGCATCCGACCACCCTTGAGGAGGCCGAGGCCGCTTCCACCGTGAGGGGTCTCCGCCGACGCCTGCGCCGCAGGGAGTGCGGCTACCGCAAGGACGAGACGGTCGGCTCCGCTGTCGTCGGCGGTCCTGTCGACCCCTTCTTCCGGCGACCGGTTCGGTTGCAGGAGGGGTGCCGCGGACGAGTGCTGTGGGCGTACGACGTCCGGCACCTCGACCTCCTGGAGCGCTACGTGGCCGCGAAGCCGCGCGAACGTGGAGAGCTTGCGCATGGGGCTCCGGCGAGCCTGGTCGAACGCCTGCCCACGTGGCTCACGACCGCCAAGAACCGAACCGAAATCTTGCGGACGATCGTGTGCCTGCGCCCGACGCTGCCCGCTGACGGATAGCGGGGGGCACGAGCTGTCTTCCCCGACTTCTGAGGACGCCGGAGTCGCCGAGGCCGAGCGGCAGGGCCGTCGGCACGGCGGCATCGGTGCGTCTGAGGTCACGGTGATCACTTGTGGGAGATCCGGTGGTGGACCGCTACCGCTGGGTGGCCCGCTCCCTGTGGGCGGGCCGCATCGATGGGTGGGGCGCTCCAGGTGGATGGCCTGCTTCCGGTGGGTGGGTCGTACGATCAGCGCGAGGGAGCCCGGGGGTTGGGCTTCACACGCGGGCGGGGTTGGTGGGCTGGTGGTGCTTTGCCGCTCGATGCCCCTTCTCGGCGGGCGCGGTTGTGCTGGGGTGCCGGCAGCACGCGGACTGTCGGTGCGGCAGCGTAGGTTGTCACTGGTCGGGGGGCCGGTGTCGCGCCGGTCGTCGGTGGATGTCGTGAGTTCGAGGGGTGCTGTTTGATGTCCCGTCGTGTGGTGCTGCCCGCAGTGACGGCCGTAGTGGTGGTGATCGCCGCCGTGGCGGGGTGGCTCTGGCTGCGCAAGGAGGAGCCACGGCCGGCCATGTTCCACGCCGAGTCGACGTCCGCCTTCTACGCGACCATCGCGACCCGGCAGGCCGACGCCGCGCCGCTGACCGTCCAGGAGGTCCTCACGCCGGCCGCGCGTGCTCTGGGCAAGCTGACCCTCGACGCCACGGCGCAGTTCGACGACTGCGACGACGCTCTGCAGGGCCTCTCGGCCGACGGGTGCACGCAGGCGCTGCGTGCCACGTACAAGGGGGAGGGCATGGCGGGGCAGTTCGTCATCTTCAACCTCGGTGACGGGAAGGCGGCGGACGCGCTGGTGGCGGGCCTGAGCAAGGACGGGTTCGTCCGGCAGGGCATCCCGTTCGACGCGGCGAGCAGCCAGGCGCAGGTCCGCGCGATGGGCCACTACGTGACCGTGAGCTGGGTCGGCGGGACGGCCTCCGCCGACGACCTGGTCCAGGCGCTCGTCGCACTCGACGGCCTCGGCCAGGTGGTCCAGACCCGCGTGGTCGCCGCCGGCTGAAGCCCACCCGCCGCCCGAAGCCCCAACCGGCTGCGGTGCCCGGTGACGGTCACAGCCGGCTGTCGGGCCGTGAGGGCCACAACGGGCTGCGGGTCGGGTCCGGGTCACCCCTTGCTGTGGAGTCTCGGAGGCGAGAGAGCGCTATCCCGCATGTCCTCTGAGCGCGCCATCTGCGGAGGTGTCGCGTTGCGGGTGTTCTGCGGGTGTGTTGCCCGTGGGGGTGTTACCGGTGGTGAGGCCTTAGGTGGTTGAGGTGAGGGCGGTGGTTGTGGTCGTGATGGCGTCGGGGAGGGCGGCCAGGCGGTGGAGGGGGGCTTCCAGCGGGGTCAGGTCGTCGGACCAGTCGGCGGCGCTGCGGATCAGGGCGCGGGCGTCGTTCTTGGTCAGCGTTGAGCCCTGGGCGCGGGCGACCGCGATGAGGGCCTCGCGCCAGGTGTTGGCCAGCTTGGCGTGCCCGTTGTCGAAGATGCGGCGCAGAACGGCGGCCGCCTCGCCGTCGGGTTGCGGCAGGCGTACGGCATCGAGGACGCCGTCGCCGGGGCGCAGGTCGTACACGCTGGACAGGATCGGCGGCAACGGCGGGACGTCGGAGAGCAGGACGCGGACGTGGGCGGCGCGGGTCGCGAGGAGCAGGCGGGGGAGCGCGGCCTCGAGGCCGGGAGGGACGGCCACGGCGACGCGCTCGGGCGCGGCGGCGTGCGGCTTGGCGAGCCACGTCGACACCTTGACCCGCGGCTGGGTGAACTCCTTGGGCCACTCGCCCACCAGAAGGTCGGGTGCGAAGCCGGACAGCGCCCTGGCCGGCACCGACAGCGGGCCGGCGGCGCTCTCGACCGACTGGGGGCCCTGGGTGTAGATCGCGGTGGCCTGGCGGCTGAGGCGCGACTGCACGGCCGGAGCGGTCTTGGAGGTGGGGCGCAGGATGTACAGGTCGGCGGCCGAGCCGATGGCCTCCGCTCCGAAATACCGGTTGAAGTCGGGGTAGATCGCCTCGTTGAGCAGGTTGAGCTGCGACAGCTCCTGTTGCACCTTCAGGGCCAGCATCGGGGTGCGCTCGCTCGCGCCGTACGCCAGCAGCACCCGTCCGTCGTGCTTCAGCCCCTCCAGGGCGCGCGCCACGAACAGGCCGATGCCCTCCGGCGTGTACGGCGGGTCGGTGAGCGCCAGGTCATGGTCGCGCGCGGACGGCGGCAGGCCCAGCCGTAGGTCGGCCCAGCGCGTGCGGACCCCGAGCCGCTGCTCGTCGATGTAGGCGAGGATGCGCTCGTCGACGTCGACCACCGTGACGTCGGCCTCGGGATGGACGAGCTTGACGGCCAGCGAGGTCAGGTCGTGGTCGCCCACGCACAGCAGCCGCGCGCCCGGCAGCCAGAACCTGGCGCCGAGCAGCAGCGCGCGCCGCAGCACCGTCTCGGGCGTGGCGGAGACGTGGTCGAGCACGTGACGGGCCCGAGGGGCCTTCGCGATCAGGTCGGTGAGACGGTCGAGGACGTGGCCGTAGTGGGGCACCAGGTGGGCCACCGGGTCTTCCGGCGGTGGGGCGACGGCCAGGAGGTGCTGGTAGGCGGGCGTGTGGACGAGCGGCATCAGGAACCGGGCGCCGTCGTGCTCGAGGGGCAGCTCGCGCAGGAGTGACTCGATGGTGCGCCGGGACGTGGCGCTCTCCCTGACGAGGTCGGCGAGTGTCCACCACTGGCCGTCGCTCAGCAGGGCCAGGGCGTGCCGCAACCGCCTGCTGTCGACTCCGGCTTCGGCGAGCAGCCGCTCGACCCCCTCATGTTCCATGGTCGAACCCTATCGATCGGCGCGCTGACCTCGTCCATGGGCGTCGGTGGCGGGGAATTCAGCGGGCCTGTTCCGAGTTCTGGGATAGGGGAGTTCGCATGCTGGGATCACGCGAATGTTCGCAATGTGGACGTGGCGGGCACCATTCCGGCAGGGTGCGGTAATCTCTACGCACACATATATGCAGCAGGGCCAACGTCGTCCCCGCCTGTACAGCAGTTGATGACAGCGATGACGACGGGAGGGATTCAATGCCTGCTGCCCACCTCGGTCTCCCCGAGCCTCAGGGCCTGTACCACCCCGCCAACGAGCATGACGCCTGCGGTGTCGCCATGGTGGCCGACGTCGCCGGGCGACGTGACCACGGGATCCTGGTGAAGGCGCTGACGGCGCTGTGCAATCTCGACCACAGGGGTGCCAAGGGTAGCGAGCCGGACACCGGCGACGGCGCCGGCATCCTGACGCAGATCCCCGATGCGTTCTACCGCGCGATCGTGCCGTTCGCGCTGCCCGCCGCCGGCTCGTACGCGACCGGCATCGCCTTCCTGCCCGCCGATGACGAGACTAGGGCCGCCGCGGTCCGGCAGGTCGAGCAGATCGCGGCCGAGGAAGGGCTCGCGGTGCTCGGCTGGCGCGAGGTGCCGGTCGACCGGGAACTGCCGGGGCCGAGCGCCCGGGCCGCCATGCCGCACTTCGCCCAGCTGTTCGTGTCGGACCCCGGTGGACGCGACGGGCTCGAACTCGACCGGCTCGCCTTCTGCCTGCGCAAGCGCGCGGAGCACGAGGCGAAGGTGTACTTCCCCTCACTGTCGGCGCGGACGGTCGTCTACAAGGGCATGCTCACCCCCGAGCAGGTCGAGCCGTTCTTCCCCGACCTGAGCGACGAGCGCTACGACACCGCGATCGCGCTGGTGCACTCGCGTTTCTCCACCAACACCTTCCCCAGCTGGCCGCTGGCGCACCCGTACCGCTACATCGCGCACAACGGTGAGATCAACACCGTCAAGGGCAACCGCAACTGGATGCGGGCCCGCGAGGCGATGCTGCAGTCCGCCCACATCCCGGGCGATATTTCACGACTTTTCCCCATCTGTGACCCGGATGGCAGCGACACCGCCAGCTTCGACGAGGCTCTCGAGCTGCTCCACATGGGCGGCCGGAGCCTGCCGCACGCCGTGCTCATGATGATCCCGGAGGCGTGGGAGAACCACACCGAGATGGATCCCGCCCGGCGCGCGTTCTACGAGTTCCACTCCACGATGATGGAGGCCTGGGACGGCCCCGCGTCGATCACCTTCACCGACGGCACCCTCGCCGGCGCCGTTCTCGACCGCAACGGCCTGCGGCCGGGTCGCTTCTGGGTGACCGCCGACGGCCTCGTCGTGCTCGCCTCCGAGGCGGGCGTGCTCGACATCAAGCCCGAGGACGTCGTCCGCAAGGGCCGCCTGCAGCCGGGCCGGATGTTCCTCATCGACACCGCCCGCGGCAAGATCATCGAGGACGACGAGATCAAGGCCGAGCTGGCGGCAGAGCTGCCGTACGGCGACTGGCTGCACGCCGGGCTGGTGCGCTTCGAGGAGCTGCCCGCCCGCCAGCGTGAGATCCCCACGCACGAGGCTCTCGTCAAGCGCCAGCAGACCTTCGGCTACACCGAGGAAGAGCTGCGCATCATCCTGTCGCCGATGGCGAAGACCGGTGTCGAGCCGATCGGCTCCATGGGCACCGACACGCCCGTCGCCGTGCTGAGCGAGAAGCCGCGGCTGCTGTACGACTACTTCACCCAGCTGTTCGCGCAGGTCACGAACCCGCCGCTGGACGCCATCCGCGAGGAGCTGGTGACGTCGCTGGCCAGCACGCTCGGGCCGGAGGGCAACCTGCTCGAGCCGGGTCCTTCGTCGTGCCGGCAGCTCGTGCTGCCCTACCCGGTGCTCGACAACGAAGAGCTCGCCAAGATCATCCACATCAACGACGAGCACGATCTGCCGGGCTTCCACCCGTACGTGATCAGTGGTCTGTACGAGGTGGCGGGCGGCGGCGAGGCGTTGCTGCACCGGCTGGAGGAGATCAGGGCCGAGGCGTCGCGGGCGATCGCCGACGGGGCGCGCGTCATCGTGCTGTCGGACCGCGGCTCGTCCGAGTCGCTGGCACCGATCCCGGCGCTGCTGCTCACCGGCGCGGTGCACCACCACCTGATCCAGGAGAAGACCCGCACCAAGATCGGTCTGGTGATCGAGACCGGTGAGGCGCGCGAGTGCCACCACATGGCGCTGCTCATCGGCTACGGCGCCGCCGCGATCAACCCGTACCTCGCCATCGAGACGATCGAGGACCTGGTCGACGCCGGCACGCTGAAGCTCGACAAGCGCAAGGCCGTGCGCAACCTGATCAAGGCGTACGGCAAGGGCGTCATCAAGGTCATGTCCAAGATGGGCGTGTCGACGGTGGCCTCCTACACCGGCGCGCAGATCTTCGAGGCGCTGGGCCTGAGCCAGGAGGTCATCGACTCCTGCTTCGCCGGCACCACCTCGCGCCTCGGCGGCGTCGGCTTCGACGTGCTGGCGCAGGAGGTCGCGCAGCGGCACCGCCACGCCTACCCGCGCGTGGACAACCCGCACCGCGGGCTCAAGGTCGGCGGCGAGTACCAGTGGCGGCGCGAGGGCGAGCCGCACCTGTTCAACCCCGAGACGGTCTTCAAGCTGCAGCACGCCACCAGGACCCGCCGCTACGAGATCTTCAAGGAGTACACGAACCTCGTCGACTCGCAGGCGGAGCAGCTGATGACCCTGCGCGGGCTGTTCAGGCTGCGCAAGGGCACGCCGATCCCGATCGAGGAGGTCGAGCCGGTCTCCGAGATCGTCAAGCGGTTCTCCACCGGCGCGATGTCGTACGGCTCGATCTCGGTCGAGGCGCACGAGACGATCGCCATCGCGATGAACCGGCTGGGCGGCAAGTCCAACACCGGCGAGGGCGGCGAGAACCCGGAGCGGCTCCGCGACCCTGAGCGCCGCAGCGCCATCAAGCAGGTGGCCTCGGGCCGGTTCGGCGTCACCTCCGAGTACCTGGTCAACGCGGCCGACGTGCAGATCAAGATGGCGCAGGGCGCCAAGCCCGGCGAGGGCGGCCAGCTGCCCGGCCACAAGGTCTACCCGTGGATCGCCAAGACCCGGCACTCCACGCCCGGCGTCGGCCTCATCTCGCCGCCGCCGCACCACGACATCTACTCGATCGAGGACCTCGCCCAGCTCATCCACGACCTGAAGAACGCGAACCCGGAGGCCAGGGTCCACGTGAAGCTCGTGGCCGAGGTCGGCGTCGGCACCGTCGCCGCCGGCGTGTCGAAGGCGCACGCCGACGTGGTGCTCATCTCCGGCCACGACGGCGGCACCGGCGCCTCGCCGCTGACGTCGCTCAAGCACGCGGGCGCGCCGTGGGAGCTCGGCCTGGCCGAGACCCAGCAGACGCTGCTGCTGAACGGCCTGCGCGACCGCATCGTCGTCCAGGTGGACGGTCAGCTGAAGACCGGTCGCGACGTCGTCATCGCGGCGCTGCTCGGCGCCGAGGAGTACGGTTTCGCCACCGCTCCGCTGGTCGTGTCCGGCTGCGTCATGATGCGGGTCTGCCACCTCGACACCTGCCCGGTCGGCGTGGCCACGCAGAACCCCGAGCTGCGCAAGCGCTTCTCCGGCAAGCCCGAGTTCGTGGTCAACTTCTTCGAGTTCATCGCCGAGGAGATCCGCGAATACCTGGCCGAGCTGGGCTTCCGCTCGCTCGACGAGGCGATCGGCCACGTCGAGATGCTGGACGTCACCGCGGCCGAGGACCACTGGAAGGCCGGCGGCCTCGACCTGTCGCCGATCCTGCACCAGCCCGAGCTGCAGGCGGGTGCGGCGCTGCGCCGGATCACCAGCCAGGACCACGGGCTCGACCAGGCGCTCGACAACACGCTGATCCAGCTGGCGGAGGGCGCGCTCAACGCGGGCGACCCGGTCACGCTGGAGCTGCCGATCCGCAACGTCAACCGCACGGTCGGCACCATGCTCGGCTACGAGGTGACCAAGCGGTACGGCGGTCAGGGCCTGCCCGACAACACCATCGACATCTCGTTCACCGGTTCGGCGGGCAACTCGTTCGGCGCGTTCGTGCCGCGCGGCATCACGCTGCGGCTGACCGGCGACGCGAACGACTACGTCGGCAAGGGCCTGTCGGGCGGCCGCATCTCCGTGCGTCCGCACGAGTCGGCCCCGCTCGACGGGCAGATCATCGCCGGCAACGTGGCCCTGTACGGCGCCACCTCCGGCGAGGTGTTCGTCCGCGGTGTCGTGGGCGAGCGGTTCTGCGTGCGCAACTCCGGAGCCACGGCGGTCGTCGAGGGCGTGGGCGACCACGGCTGCGAGTACATGACCGGCGGCAGGGTCGTGGTGCTCGGCTCGACCGGGCGCAACTTCGCGGCCGGCATGTCGGGCGGCGTCGCGTACCTGCTCGACCCGAGGCCCGAGCGGGTCAACCGCGAGATGGTGGCCATCGAGCCGCTCACCGAGCAGGACGCCGAGTTCCTCAAGGAAGCCGTGGAGAAGCACTTCGCGGAGACCGGATCGACGGTCGCCAAGCAGCTGCTGGCCGACTGGAACGGGGCGCTGGACCGGTTCGGCAAGGTCATGCCGACCGACTACAAGAGGGTGCTGGAGGCCGCCGAGGCCGCCCGCATCGAAGGCAGGGACATCGACGAGGCCGTCATGGCGGCCGCGGTGCAGGGCTAAGGGAGGCGTACCGATGGCTGACCCCAAGGGTTTTCTCACGCACGACCGGGAACTGCCGGCACGCCGCCCCGTCGACGTGCGGATCGGTGACTGGCGCGAGGTCTACCATGACTTCTCGGCGGAGAAGCTGACCAAGCAGGCGGCTCGCTGCATGGACTGCGGCATCCCGTTCTGCCACAACGGCTGCCCGCTGGGCAATCTGATCCCCGAGTGGAACGACCTCGTCTACCGCACCGACTGGCGCGAGGCGATCGAGCGGCTGCACGCCACCAACAACTTCCCGGAGTTCACCGGGAGGCTGTGCCCCGCCCCGTGCGAGGCGGCGTGCGTGCTCGGCATCAATTCCGACCCGGTGGCGATCAAGCAGGTCGAGGTCGAGATCATCGACCGGGCGTTCGACGAGGGCTGGGTGACCCCGCAGCCCGCGGCCGTCAGGACCGGCAAGCGGGTCGCGGTCGTCGGCTCCGGCCCCGCCGGGCTGGCCGCCGCCCAGCAGCTCACCCGGGCCGGGCACGACGTGGTGGTGTTCGAGCGGGCCGACCGCATCGGCGGGCTGCTGCGCTACGGCATCCCCGAGTTCAAGATGGAGAAGCGCCACATCGAGCGCCGCCTGGAGCAGATGCGGGCCGAGGGCACCGAGTTCCGTACCGGCGTCAACGTGGGCGTCGACATCACGGCCGCCGAGCTGCGTGCGGAGTTCGACGCCGTGGTGCTGGCGGGCGGCGCCACGCAGTGGCGCGACCTGCCGGTGGCGGGGCGCGAGCTCAAGGGCGTCCATCAGGCGATGGAGTACCTTCCGCTGGCCAACAAGGTCCAGGAGGGTGACCTCGACAGCTCGCCGATCTCGGCCGAGGGCAAGCACGTCGTGGTGATCGGCGGCGGCGACACCGGCGCCGACTGCATCGGCACGGCGATCCGGCAGGGCGCGGCGTCCGTGACCCAGCTGGAGATCATGCCGATGCCGTCCCGTACGCGGCCGGACGGCCAGCCGTGGCCGACGTACCCGACGCTGTTCAAGATGGAGAGCGCCCACGAGGAGCTCGCCGACCGCGGCGGGCAGCGCGTGTACGCGGCCTCCACCACCGCGTTCGTCGGCGACGACGAGGGCAACGTGCGGGCGCTGCGGCTCGTCGACGTCGAGGGGCCGCAGAAGGGGTTCCAGCCGATCCCGGGCACCGAGCGGGAGATCCCGGCCGACCTGGTGACGCTGTCCATGGGCTTCGTCGGGCCGGAGAAGGGCGCGCTGCTGCAGGACCTGGCCGGTGACGGCTTCTACGACGCCAGGGGCAACGTGGCGCGCGACAAGGCGTACATGTCGAAGGTGGACGGCGTGTTCGTGGCCGGTGACATGGGCCGCGGGCAGTCGCTCATCGTGTGGGCCATCGCCGAGGGGCGCGCCGCTGCTTCAGGCGTCGACCGGTTCCTCACGGGGGACACGGCTCTGCCGTACCCGATCCTGCCGACGGCTCGCCCGCTGGTCTGACCTGCGTTCACGGAGCGCCCGCCCTTGGTGGCGGGCGCTCTTCTTTTTGCAGGACGTGCAGGACTTGCAGACTGTGCAAATTATGCATACAGTGCAAGGCATGGAGAGTCCGCAGGAGCGGCGCGAGCGTCGCCGGGCCGAGAAGCGGCAGGCCATCAGGATGGCCGCTGTCAAGATCGCGCTCGACGACGGGCTCGAGGCCGCCACCGTGGAGGCGATCAGCGCGGCGGCCGACATCTCGCCGCGCACGTTCTTCAACTACTTCGCCTCCAAGGAGGAGGCGCTCGTCATGGAGCCGGTCTGGCGTCCCGACGAGCTCCTTGAACTGCTCGAGCGCCGCCCCGGCGACGAGCCGGTGTTCCAGTCGCTCCAGGCCGTCATCCGTACCGTCGCGGTACGGGTGCGCCAGGCGTGGCAGGACATGAAACCCTTCGGCGAGCTGCGCCGGCGTCATCCCGAGCTGGCGGCGAGGGCCGCGGCGGTCGACGAGACGAAGGTCATCGAGACGATCTTCGAGGCCGTCAGGGCCCGGCCGGGCGTGACCGGCCGGATGCACGCCAGGCTGCTCATCATCGGCTCCTTCGGCGCGTTGATCTCGGCCGTCCAGGAGTCGCTGGAGACCGGCGAGGCGCTGGAAGATCTGCTCGACGAGGCGTTCACGCTGCTCGAGAACGGACTCTGAGCCACATCAAGAAAAGCGGCGACCGGGGTGGCACCCCCGATCGCCGCGAGTTCCTCCTGCCCTCTGCGAAAGGAAGCAAGGAGTCATCTCATGGTAGCGACACAAGCGCAGCCGTCCGCCCCAGGGCGATCACTGTGGGTGAGCATGGGCTCACTCCTCCTCGCCATGTTCCTGGCCGCCCTCGACCAGACCGTCGTCTCCACCGCCATGCCCACCATCGTCGGCGAGCTGCACGGCCTCGAGAGCATGTCGTGGCTCGTCACCGCGTTCGCCCTGGCCTCGGGCATCGCCACGCCGCTGTTCGGCAAGCTCAGCGACATGTACGGCCGCCGCACCCTCTACCTGGCGGCCATCGTCCTGTTCGTCGCCGGCTCGGCCCTGTGCGCGGTCGCGCAGTCGATGGGCCAGCTCATCGCCTTCCGCGCCTTCCAGGGCGTCGGCGCAGGCGGCCTCATGGTGCTGACCATGACCATCGCCGCCGACCTGGCCACACCCCGCGAACGCGCCCGTTTCCAGGGCCTCTTCGGCGGGGTCTTCGGGCTGGCGTCCATCGCCGGGCCGCTCGTCGGCGGCTACCTCACCGAGCACATCTCCTGGCGCTGGATCTTCTTCGTCAACCTGCCGCTCGGCGCCGTCGCTTTGGCCGTGGCCTTCACCGTGCTGAAACTGCCGCGCCGTACCTCGCCGCACCGCATCGACTGGCTCGGGGCCGCGCTGCTCGCCGGGCTGCTGACCTGCCTGACCCTGTTCGCCTCGTGGGGCGGTAGCGTCCACCCGTGGTCCTCGCCGGTCGTCGTCGGGCTAGGGGTGGGCGCGGTGCTGCTTGGGGTGCTGTTCGTCCTGGTCGAGCGGACGGCGGCCGAGCCGATTCTGCCGCTGCGCCTGTTCCGTTCGGCGTCCTTCACCATCCCCGTCGTCACGGTCGTGCTGATGGCCACCGCGATGCTCGGCCTGGCGACCTTCCTGCCCATGTTCCTGCAGCTCGCGCGCGGAGTCGGTGCGTCCGAGTCGGGGCTGCTGCTGCTTCCGCTCGTCGGCGGCATGATCGTGGCCTCCACGCTCGGCGGGCAGATCGTGACCAAGCTCGGGCGTTACAAGTGGCTCATCGTGGGCGGCGCGGTGAGCGCCGGGGTGGCCGGGGTCCTGTTCGCCACCATGGGCCTGCACACCAGCGCGTTCGTGTCCGGGACGTACATGGTGCTGTGCGGGCTCGGACTCGGCGTGATGGGGCAGAACCTGCTGCTGGCCGTGCAGACCACCACACCGGAGACCGACCGGGGCACGGCCACGTCGGTCGTCACCTTTGCGAGGGGCGTCGGCGGCGCCGTGGGCGTGGCCGTGCTGGGCGGCGTCTTCGCCGGCGGGCTCGCGCCGGGACAGGCCGCGCTGACTCCCGCCGCCGTCCAGGCGCTGCCCGAGGCCGCGCGACAGGCGACGCAGCTGGCCTTCGCCGACGCGATCACCGGGGTGTTCGCCTGGACCGGGCCGATCATGCTGGTGGCCGCCGTCCTGCTGGCCTGGCTGCCCGACGTACGCCTGCGGCACGACTGACGGCGGCTCTGACCTATATCCGCGCGCCGCGCGCGGATATAGGTCAACATCGTCCTGTATTGGCCGAAATTCCATGGCTAAGTTGCTTCACTCGCCGAGTGTCGGGAACATGTCAGCTCTGCGGCATATTGGGGTTGATGGGGGAACTATGCGGCGGGATGTCTCGTGCTTGGCGGCGTTGGCCGCCTTTTTCGTTGTCGGCGCCTGTACGTCGGTGGCCCCTCGGGAGTCACCGGCGGGGCAGCCCACGACCGCCGCCAGTGAGCCCACCGCCACGATCAGCACCGCCACCGCCAGCGCCCGGCAGGCCGAGTACCTGGTCTTCTACGCCGACGGCAAGCAGCGTGAGGCCGAGAACGCCGTAGCGCGGGCCGGCGGCACCGTGGTGTCGGTCGACTCCCGGCTCGGCTACCTCATGGCCAAGGCGGGCACCGCCGCGTTCCCCGAGAACGCCGGCGCGGACCCGTCCGTCGTGGGTGTCTCTCCCGACCGGCGCATCGGCGCCGCCACGGTCACCCCCACCGCCGGCCGTCCTGCCGCCGCGCACCGCGCGTCCGGGAAGCAGGCCCGCACCGAACCCCTGGCGGGACGCCAGTGGGACATGCGGATGATCGGCGCCGACCGGGCCAACCTCAAGGTCCCCGGCTCCAGGCAGGTGCTGGTCGGCGTCATCGACACCGGCGTGGACGGCAAGCACCCCGACATCGCCCCCAACTTCAACCGCGAGCTGAGCCGCAACTTCGTCATCGACCGGCCCACGGACGACCGCGGCGAGACCCTCGACGGCCCCTGCGAGGTCAGCAGCTGCATCGACCCCGTGGACGTGGACGACGACGGCCACGGCACCCATGTGGCCAGCACGATCGCCTCCCCGATCAACGGGATCGGCATCGCAGGCGTCGCGCCCGGCGTGCAGATCGTCAACATCCGGGCCGGCCAGGACTCCGGGTTCTTCTTCCTCAAGCCCAGCCTCGACGCCCTCACGTACGCCGGCGACATCGGCGTGGACGTCGTGAACATGAGCTTCTTCGTCGACCCGTGGCTGTTCAACTGCCCCGACAACGCCTCCGACAGCAAGAAACAGCAGCTGGAGCAACGCGCCGTCATCGTCGGCATGCAGCGCGCCCTCGACTACGCCCGCGCGCGCGGGGTCACGCTCGTGTCGGCCCTCGGCAACGGCGCCACCGACCTCGGCCACCCCACGGTCGACCGGCAGAGCCCCGGCTACCCGAAGGGCTCGGAGAGGGTGCGCCGGGTCGACAACTCCTGCCTCAACGTCCCGGCCGAGTCGCGCGGCGTCATCTCGGTCGCCGCCGTCGGCCCTACCGGCCGCAAGGCGATCTACAGCGACTACGGGCTGGAGCAGACCGACGTGGCGGCGCCCGGCGGTGACTCGCTGGACGGTCCTGGCGGCGCGAGCCCCACCCGTGGCATCCTCGCCGCCGCCCCCGAGCACGTGCTGCGCGCGGCCGGCCGGATCGACGCCTCGGGCAAGCCCAGGGGCCCCGACGTGGTCAGGGACTGCACGGGCGGCTCCTGCTCGTACTACCAGTACCTGGAAGGCACCTCGATGGCCGCGCCGCACGCCACCGGCGTCGCCGCCATCCTCATCAGCCGCTTCGGCAAACCGGGGAAGGGCGGCCTCAACCTCGCCCCGGCCACGGTCGAGAACCTGCTCTTCCGGACCGCGGCCCCCAGGTCGTGCCCGTCGCCGCGCAACTTCGTGTACCGCTCGTACGGTCGGAACGTCACGCACGACTGCCGCGGCGGGACGGACGACAACGGTTTCTACGGTCACGGCATCGTGGACGCGTGGAAGGCGGCCACCGTCGAACCGTGATGTATCGCCTGCCGGCGGACATGGCGGCGCTGTCACACCTGTTTTTCCTGGTCCACCTGGTCGTGGGTGGGTTCCTGGTGTGGCGAAGGCGGCGTACGATCGGGAGACGTCTCGCCTTCGCGGCCCGGGGGTCGCCCACGTCGAGGACTGACGACGGCACTCCGCCGGGCTGACGGGGGCCGCCGCCGAGCGGATCAGTCGACCGCTGCCACAGGGGGCGCCATCCAGCCGGAGGAGTACGCGAACGTGACACGGATGGGAAGTTCCGTTCGCGTTCTGTTCTCCTACGTCGGATACGTTCTCCGGCATCAGTGACTGGCAAGTGGTCTGTACCAATTAAGGTAGGAGTCGTGACTCGTCGCGCGAAAATCGTCTGCACGCTAGGCCCCGCCACATCCTCCAAAGAACGGCTCCGCGATCTCATCGCGGCCGGCATGGACGTGGCACGGTTCAACCTCAGTCATGGCACCCATGACCTGCACAAGGAGATCTACGACCGTGTCAGGGAGGTAGCGGCCGATCTCGGCCGCGGCGTAGGCGTTCTCGCCGACCTGCAGGGCCCCAAGATCCGCGTCGGCACCTTCGAGGAGGGGCCGGTCCGGCTGGGCTTCGGTGACGTCTTCACCATCACCACCGAAGACGTGCCGGGTGACCGCGAGCAGGTCTCCACCACCTACAAGGGCCTGCCGAACGACGTCCGCCCCGGTGACACGATCCTCGTCGACGACGGCCGTCTCGTTCTCGAGGCGACCCGCGTCGACGGCGAGCGCATCATCACCCGCGTCGTCATCGGCGGCATGATCTCCAACAACAAGGGCCTCAACCTGCCGGGCGTCAACGTCAGCGCCCCCGCCCTGACCGACAAGGACGAAGCCGACCTGCGCTGGGCCCTGCGCACCGGCTTCGACATGATCGCCCTGTCGTTCGTCCGCCGCCCGTCCGACGCCGACGTGGTGCGCAACATCATGGAGCAGGAGGCCGTGCGCCTCCCGCTGCTCGCCAAGATCGAGAAGCCGCAGGCGGTCGACCGGCTCCCCGAGATCGTCGACGCGTTCGACGGCGTCATGGTGGCCCGCGGCGACCTCGGCGTCGAGCTGCCGCTCGAAGAGGTGCCGATCGTCCAGCGGCGCATCATCGAGCTGTGCCGCGAGAAGGCCCACCCGGTCATCGTCGCGACCCAGATGCTCGACTCGATGATGAACTCCCCGCGCCCCACCCGCGCCGAGACGTCCGACGTGGCCTACGCGGTCATGGACGGCGCCGACGCCGTGATGCTGTCGGGCGAGACCTCCGTGGGCAACTACCCGATCGAATCCGTCTCCACGATGGACCGCATCGCCTGCGCCGCCGAGAAGTCGTCCCTGCAGGCCACCCACACGCTCGACCGCATGCCGGAGACCACCGGCGGCGCCATCGCGCGTGCCGCGGCCGAGGTGGGGGCGATCGTCGGGGCCAAGGCGCTCGTGGCGTTCACGATGTCGGGCGAGACCGCGCGGCGGCTGGCCCGCTACCGCTCGCCGATCCCGCTGCTGGCCTTCACCTCGTCGCCGCACGTGCGCGGTCAGCTGTCGCTGACGTGGGGCGTGGAGACGTTCCACGTGCCGTTCGTGCACCACACCGACGACATGGTGCGCCAGGTGGAGGCGTCGCTGCTGTCGCTGGGGCGGCTGGAGAAGGGCGACAAGGTGGTCATCGTGGCCGGCTCGCCTCCCGGCACGCACGGCTCGACCAACGCGCTGCGCGTCCACACGATCGGCTCCGCCGTCTCGCACGCGCACTGACAACCTTTTTCCTTACGCTCCGCCGTGGCCGACCACCCGCCGTAGGTTGCTGGTGGCCTTCCAGGAAACGCCCGCTGACCCTTCACCAGCGGGCCACCGCAACGCGAGCGCCCTGTGGGCCCTTTCCGTGGCCCACAGGGGCTGTGTGGCCACCACACCTGAGCCCACCGCAGAACCGCCCAACGGTCCCGTCCCCCGGGTCAGTAATTTATGCCCCGGAGGTACACGGGCCGGCAGCTCCCAGACCGCTCGTTGACGGGTACGGCGCTTGCAAGGTCGGTGATTTTCTGGCGTTCGATCGCCGACAGGTGGGGCGCTTTCAGGAGCGGTCGTGACGGATCCGGCGTTTCCAAGGTCCGCCGTTCGCGGGCGGCAGCTCAAGGCCGGGCGTTGACGGCTCTGGCGCTCTCTGGGGCGGTTGGTCGCGGGGTTGGGTGCTCTCAGGGGCGGACATCGCATGTCGGCTGCCTAGGGCTCGCCCCGCCACACGGGTCGTCCCCGTAGGGCCGGTAAGTCCGTTGGCGTGCAGGACTCAGGGCCCGCCCCGACACGGGCGGGCCCCGGAGCGGGTGTCAGTTGGCGTGCAGGGCGGCGTTCAACTCGATGGTGTTGCCCTTGCGCGGGACTGCCTCCACCGCGCCCGTCTGGGAGTTGCGCCGCAGGAGGATCCCGTCGGAGCCCGACAGTTCTGCCGCCTTGACGATCGTGCCGTCGGGCAGGGTGACCTTCGTGCCGGCGGTCACGTACAGACCCGCCTCGACCACGCAGTCGTCGCCGAGCGAGATGCCGATGCCGGCGTTCGCGCCGAGCAGGCAGCGCTCGCCGATCGAGATGACCTGCTTGCCGCCGCCCGACAGCGTGCCCATGATCGAGGCGCCGCCGCCGACGTCGGAGCCGTCACCGACGACCACCCCGGCCGACACCCGGCCCTCGATCATCGAGGCGCCCAGCGTACCGGCGTTGAAGTTGACGAAGCCCTCGTGCATCACCGTCGTGCCGCTGGCCAGGTGGGCGCCGAGGCGCACCCGGTCGGCGTCGGCGATCCGCACGCCCGACGGCATGACGTAGTCGACCATCCGCGGGAACTTGTCGACCCCGTACACCGTCACCAGGCCCTTGGCGCGCAGCCGCAGCCGGGTGCGCTCGAAGTCGGGCACCGGGCAGGGGCCGAAGTTCGTCCACACGACGTTGGCGAGCAGGCCGAACACGCCGTCGAGGTTGACGCCGTGCGGCCGCACCAGACGCGCCGAGATCAGGTGAAGGCGCAGGTAGACGTCGTGGGCGTCGACGGGAGCCTCGGAGAGCTTGGCGATGCCGGTGCGTACCGCCACCACCTCCACGCCCCGCGCGATGTCGGGGCCGGTGAGCTCGGCCAGTTCGCCCGCCTCCTCGGCGGAGAGCCGCTGCGTGCCCGCGACGGGCGCGTCGCCCAGCTCAGGAGCCGGGAACCAGGTGTCGAGAACGGTGCCGTCGGCGGCTACAGTGGCGAGGCCGACGCCGAAGGCGCCGGTCGAGGTGGGATCGATAGCAGTCACGGGCCCAAAAATACCGTTCCGCGGCTCACGCGACGGCGCCCAGGTCGGCCGACAGCCAGTGTTCGGGCCGCATCCGGAACGTCACGAGCACCTTGAGGTCGGAACCGTGGACGTAGCCGCTGACGGCGTCGGGCGGCAGGTAGCGACTGGAGATGCGGGTCAGCTCCTCAAGCGTCGACGGGTTCGAACGCACGACGGGCCCCTCCACCGACACGTACCGGTAGGTCGGGCTGGTGCGTTGCACCAGGATGGAAAGCCGCCCGGCCTTCGCGATCAGCTGCGCCTTGAGGGAGTCGCCGTCCGTCAGGAACCTGATCTCGCCTCCGGGGCTGTAGTCGTACCAGACCGGCACGGTCAGCGGCGCCCGGCCAGGGCCTGCGTCGACCGCCAGGCTCGCGATGTGCGCCTCCGCCAGGAACGCCTCCCGGACCGCCGTGCTCAAGGCCATCTCGCCCCACCTCGCTGTCCACTTGATCGTGAACGGGCTATTCCCGGTGGGAGCCGTCCCGAAAAGTCATCGTGGTCGTCCCTGCCTCGGGGGTGCAGCGGCTCTACCGGTCAGGACAGGCCCGGCTCGGCAGGCGGTCGGGTGCGGCGAAGAGCCTCCGGACGTTCGGCTCGGCGGGGGAGTGACCGTGCGGGGTGCGCTTGGGAGGTGGGGGAACTTTTGCTCGTACGCGACAAGGCGAAAGCCGCCCGGCTGGAGGAGCCGAACGGCTTGTGACGGTGCCCCGGGTGGGATTCGAACCCACACTGTGCGGGTTTTGAATCCGCTTTCTCTCCCAGTTGGAATACCGGGGCATGTCCGAAGTCTCCGGACGTATGGGTAACGCGTGATCGAAGCTTAGCCCAATGCGGGCCCAGACCGACACGGCGTGGCTCCAATCTACCGGACGTCTGTACTCTTCTGCTCGTGAGTACGCAGCGGCGAGTAGTGATCGCGGAAGACGAAGCCCTGATCCGGCTTGACCTCAAGGAGATGCTCCAGGAGGACGGCTACGTCGTCGTGGGCGAGGCCGGTGACGGTGAGCAGGCGATCAGGCTGGCCGCCGACCTGAGACCCGACCTCGTGATCCTCGACGTCAAGATGCCCGTGCTCGACGGCATCTCGGCGGCGGAACGCATCGTGGCCGACCGGATCGCCCCGTGCCTCATCCTGACCGCTTTCTCCCAGCGCGAACTGGTCGAACGGGCGCGCGACGCGGGGGCGATGGCCTACCTGGTCAAGCCGTTCACGAAGGCCGACCTGGTGCCGGCCATCGAGATGGCGGTGAGCCGGCACGAGGAGATGGTCGCTCTGGCGGCCGAGGTGTCGAGCCTGTCGGAGCGTCTGGAGACCAGGAAGCTGGTCGAGCGGGCCAAGGGCAAGCTGATGGCCCAGCACGGCTGGACGGAGCCGCAGGCGTTCCGATGGATCCAGAAGGCGTCGATGGACCGGCGGCTGAGCATGCGCGAAGTGGCCCAGATCGTCATCGACGACACAGGCGAACGCTCCTGACCCAGAACCAGCCAGGCGCTCACGCCTGACACGAGCGTCCCTGCTCCTGGCTGCCCAGGACTCGTCGAGCGCCCACTCCGGACGGCGTCTCGCGCTGCCCACCGGCCCGCTGGGCGGGTCCAGAAGCGGTGGCCGGTGCCGAGGAGGTGTGGGGCGGTCGCCGTCGACGCGATGGAGGCCGCGCAGCAGGCCGCCGGCACGCGGTGCCGACGCCTCAGCAGCACGAGGTGGTGGCACGTGGGCAGGCCACCCGCGCGTTGTACGGCTTCCAGCCGTCCGGCTCGCTGTGGGCGGAGGTGTCAGAGCACCGTCTGGGGAACAGTGGCGGCCGCGTGGGGTTTCCCGTTGGTACGGCATGGGACGTCAGGCCGGAAGAGTGCAGGTCTTGCTGGGGCGCTGCGGTCACTTCAGGGGGCCGCACCGGCCTTTCCGCGTGTGCTCCGCGTGTGCTCAGCGTGTGCTCCGCGGCGCGCGTCTTCGAGTGCGGTGACTCGGCTGCGGTGGGCCGACCGTGGTGGGCTGAGCGCGGTGACGCGACCGTGGTGGGGTAACCGGAAGTGATTCGACTGGGTGAACCGGCGCGGGGGCGTGCGGGTGGAAATGTGGTTGGTGGTTTTGTGAAGTGTCCACATTCTGGGATTTTCGGTCGTTTTCAGGGAAATTTGGCGCCAAGCGGTAACAAATCGGCATAAATGACAGTCCGGAACTCCCCTCCGCTTCCCCATGCAGGCAAGCTGAGCTCGGGAAACACGGCGATGGTGCTCGTTCCGTCGCCGAGATAGGGGAGTCTCTTTCATGATTCGGATTGCTCCAGCGGGGCGCGTCCTGGCCGTCGCGGCCGCGGCGAGCCTGGCACTGGCGGCCTGCGGCAGTGGCGACACAGCCGCGCAGCAGACCGGCTCCGCACCGGCGTCGGCGCCCGCGTCGGCGGAGAAGGGCGACGGCGTTCTCACGCTGGGCACGCTGCTCCCTCAGACCGGTTCGCTGGCCTACCTCGGCCCGCCCGAGTTCGCGGGTGCGGACCTGGCCGTCAAGGAGATCAACGAGGCCGGCGGCGTGCTGGGCAAGCCCGTCACGAAGTACGACACCGACTCGGGTGACACGACGACCAACATCGCCTCGCAGTCGGTCGACAAGCTGCTCGGACAGAAGGCGGACGCGATCATCGGCGCGGCGTCCTCGTCGGTGTCGCAGTCGGTCATCGACAAGATCACGGGTGCGGGCGTGGTGCAGTTCTCGCCGGCCAACACCTCCGACGAGTTCACCACGATCCAGGACCGCGGGCTGTACTTCCGTACCGCTCCGCCGGACAAGCTGCAGGGCCGGGTGCTCGGCGACGTCGTGGTGGGGGACGGCAACGACACCGTCGCGCTCATGGCCATGCAGGACTCGTACGGCTCCGGCCTGGCCGACCAGGTGAAGTCGACGGTCGAGTCGGCGGGCGGGAGCATCGTGGCGCGGGTCGACTACGACCCGAAGGCGGCCGACTTCTCCGCCGACGTCGCCAAGATCAAGGCCGCCAACCCCAAGGGCATCGTCCTGGTCGGCTTCGAGGAGACCGCCAAGGTCATCGCCGAGCTGGTCAAGCAGGGCCTGTCGGCCGACAAGGTGAAGTGGTACATGGTGGACGGCAACATGTCGAACACCAACTACGCGAAGATGCCCAAGGGCACGCTCAACGGGGTCAAGGGCTCCATCCCCGGCGCCGAGGCCCCTGACGAGTTCCGCGCGCGGCTCGCGAAGGTCGCCCCCGACCTCGACGACTACACCTACGCCGCGGAGTCGTACGACGCCACCAACCTCATCGCGCTGGCTGCCGAGGCCGCCAAGGACGACTCCGGCCGCTCGATCGCGTCCAAGCTGGCCGAGGTCAGCAAGGGCGGGGAGAAGTGCAAGAGCTTCAAGGAGTGCGTCGACCTGCTGAAGGCCGGCAAGGACATCGACTACGACGGCGTCAGCGGTCCTGTCGAGTTCGACGACAACGGTGACCCGGCCGTCGCCACGATCGGCATCTACCAGTACGGCGAGGACAACACCTACCCGGGCAAGGCGCTGGAGTACCGTACCGGCAACATCCAGGGCTGACGCTCAGCCGCCCAGGCCGCAGGCCCGCTGCGCGTAGCGGATCAACCGGTCCTGTACCGGCTTGGGCGGCATCACGATCACCACGCGCACCTCACCCCCGTCCAGGCTCGCCCGCACAGGGAACATGAACGCCTTCTTGGCCTCGCCGAAGGAGTGCCCGTCGCAGCGGGAGGGGGTGAGCCGCACCGGCACCTCGAGTCGCTGCGCCCCGGCGGGCAGCACGCCCGGGGGATCGTCCGCCACGCGGACGTCGTAGTGGCTCGTCGCGCCCACCTCGCGAAGCTCCAGCTCGCCAGGCCCGCGGCGGGTCACGACCAGGACGGCGTGCATGACCGCGTCCTTCCCGGTGCCCGTCTCCGTCCACTCCTCGCCGAACGCGATGCTCGCGGTCTGCTCGACGAGGAACTGCGAGCACTCGTCGCGCAGCAGCCTGGCCAGCAGCGGGTCGGGGTGCGGCAGCTCGAACACGACCCTGTGCGGCTGCCCGGACCCCGTGTCGACGTGCGCCACGACGGTGGCAGGTCGCAGTTCGGGCAGGCGGCCGGGCGTGCAGTTCGCGGCGCCGTACGGAATGGGAATGTCTGTACGCTCTGTCCGCCCAATGACGGTATTGACCTGTTTAGCGGCAATTGTGGCGAAGGACGGAGTGACGAGCTGGACGTCGGCGAAACGCACCCATGTTTCGGTCGTATTTCGGACAGCTACCTGGAGGCGGTGGACGGGCTCGTCAGAACGCCATTGGCCCAGGGACACCGAAACCCCAGCGGGCGGATCGGTGGGCGGTGGGGAAGTGTCCGGGGTCGTGGCGCAAGCCGCGATGAGGGCAACCGTTGCCACGAGAGCGAGGATGCGCTTCACTCGTTGCACATTAAGCGCCCATATCGCGGTCCGTAAGTTGAGGACTGATTACGACTCCGCATCCAAGTGCCGACAGTTCCTGCGCGGATCTAGTTGAGGCGCATGGCGATTGCATACGTTTCCGTCATTCGATCGGGAACGCTCGGCGGTGCTGACGGATCCCGGCCTGGAAATGAAGGAGACACTTCATGATCCGCATTGCTCCCGTGGGGCGGGCGCTGGCTGTCGTGGCTGCCACGAGCCTTGCCCTGACAGCCTGCAGTGGTGGCGGCGGCGACACCGCCACGCAGGCTTCACAGAGTGCCGCGCCGGAGTCCTCGGCGCCCGCCGCCAAGGGTGACGGCACGCTGACCCTCGGAACGCTGCTCCCCCAGACCGGTTCGCTGGCCTACCTCGGCCCGCCCGAGTTCGCGGGTGTGGACCTCGCTCTCAAGGAGATCAACGAGGCTGGTGGCGTGCTGGGCAAGCCCGTCACGAAGTACGACACCGACTCGGGTGACACGACGACCAACATCGCCTCGCAGTCGGTCGACAAGCTGCTGGCGCAGAAGGCCGACGCGATCATCGGCGCGGCGTCCTCGTCGGTGTCGGAGTCGGTCATCGACAAGATCACGGGTGCGGGCGTCGTGCACTTCTCGCCGGCCAACACCTCCGACAAGTTCACCACCATCGCCGACAAGGGCCTGTACTTCCGTACGGCTCCGCCGGACCAGCTGCAGGGCCGCGTCCTCGGTGACCTCGTCATCGCCGACGGCAACGACACGGTTGCCATCATGGCGATGCAGGACTCGTACGGCACCGGCCTCGGCGACCAGGTTCAGAAGACCGTCACCGACGCCGGTGGCCAGGTGGTCGTCCGGGTCGACTACGACCCCAAGGCCGCCGACTTCTCCGCCGACATCGCCAAGATCAAGGCTGCCAACCCCAAGGGCATCGTCCTGATCGGCTTCGAGGAGACCGCCAAGGTCATCGGTGAGCTGGTCAAGCAGGGCATGCCGGCCAGCAAGCACAAGTGGTACATGGTCGACGGCAACATGTCGAACGACAACTTCAAGGGCATGCCGAAGGGCACGCTCGACGGCGTGAAGGGCACCTACCCGGGCGCCGCGGCCTCGGACGAGTTCCGTGAGAAGCTTCTCGAGGTCAACAAGGACCTCGCCGACTTCACCTACGCCCCCGAGTCCTACGACGCGACCAACCTGATCGCCCTCGCGGCCGAGGCCGCCAAGAGCGACGCGGGCGTCGACATCGCGGCCAAGCTGGCCGAGGTCAGCAAGGGCGGCGAGAAGTGCACCAACTTCAAGGAGTGCGTCGACCTGCTGAAGGCCGGCAAGGACATCGACTACGACGGCGTCAGCGGTCCGGTCGAGTTCAACGACGCCGGTGACCCGGCCGTCGCCACGATCGGCATCTACCAGTACGGCCCGGACAACACGTACCCGGTCAAGGCGCTGGAGTACCGCACGGGCAACATCGGCGGCTGACGATCCACCGCTCGCACAGCTGAACTGAAAGGAAAGGGCCCGGCCGTCACGGCCGGGCCCTTTCGGCTGCCCAGGGGGTCAGTCCCGGCAGCCCGCCACGATCCGGCCGGCGGCGCCGCGGTACTGCTTGAGCAGCTCCACCTGCCGTTCGCGCGGCACGTCACTGCGGGCCAGGCCCGCAGTGGCCGCTCTGACGTCCTGTACGGCCCCGTGCAGCTCCGCGGGCAGCCGGTCGCCGAACTCCAGCGTGATGCCGCGTACCTCCGCGACACGGCCCAGCACGGCGTCCTGGAAGTCCTGCCGTTCCTCCTGGCCTTCCGGCTCCAGCAGGAGGTCCGCGTACCCGATGATGCTGACCACGCGGTCGCAGGGGCTGTCGGTGGGATCGCCGCCGGTGCTGTACTTCACCGCGGAGGAGGCGTCGTCCTGGCAGGCGGCCAGGAGAAGGGGCAGGGCGAGCGCAACTGTCACCAGACGTTTCACATGGACATGAAACAACGGAGGAGGGGCTCCGCGGGAGCCCCTCCTCCGTTGTCGTGCGATCCGCGCGCTACGCCTTGGCGAGCGTGCCGAGGTACAGCTCGATCACCTTGGGGTCGTTGGCGAGCTGCTTGCCGGTGCCGCTGTAGGCGTTACGGCCCTGGTCGAGGACGTAACCGCGGTGGCAGATCTGCAGGCAGCGCCGGGCGTTCTGCTCCACCATGATCACGGTCACGCCCGCCTTGTTGATCTGCTGGGCCTGGATGAAGACCAGGTCCTGCAGCTTCGGCGACAGACCCGCCGACGGCTCGTCCAGCAGCAGCACCGACGGCTCGGTCATGAGGGCCCGCGCCATCGCCACCATCTGCCGCTCACCGCCCGACAGGGAGCCGGCGCGCTGCTTGCGCCGCTCCTTGAGCGCGGGGAACAGCTCCGCCACGAACTCGAAGCGCTCCTTGAACTTCCCCGGCACCTGGAAGGCACCCATCTCGAGGTTCTCCTCGATGGTGAGGCTGGGGAAGACGTTGTTCGTCTGCGGCACGTAGCCGACGCCGCGGGAGACCAGCGAGTGGGCCTTCATGTTCGTGATGTCCTCACCCTTGAGCAGCACCGTGCCGCTCCGGATGGTGACCAGCCCGAACATGGCCTTGAGCAGCGTCGACTTGCCGGCGCCGTTCGGGCCGATGATGCCGATCAGCTCGCCCTGCTTCACGTAGAGGTCGGCGCCGTTGAGGATGTTGACGCCCGGCAGGTAGCCCGCGATCAGCTCGTCGCAGCGCAGCACCGCGTCGGCGGCGCCCTCCAGATGGGCGCTGCGGTCGGTGACGGCCTGCTTCGACTGGACCGGTTCTTCTGCGGCGGTCACTTCTGGGTCTCCTCTTCGATCTCGGCCTCCAGCTCGGCCTCGGCGTCCTGCAGCTGGGCCTGCAGCTCGCTGTCGGACAGCGGGGCGTCGTGGTGGGCGCCCAGGTAGGCGTCGACCACCCGCTCGTCGGACATGATCGTCGAGGGCGGGCCCTCGGCGATGACCGTGCCCTGAGCCATGACGATCACCCAGTCGCTGATGTCGCGGACCATGTCCATGTCGTGCTCCACGAAGAGCACCGTCATGCCCTGCTCGCGCAGGTCCTTGACGTGGCCGAGCAGCGACTGCGTCAGCGCCGGGTTCACACCGGCCATCGGCTCGTCGAGCATGACCAGCTCGGGTTCCACCATGAGCGCGCGGGCCATCTCGAGGAGCTTGCGCTGGCCGCCGGACAGGGATCCGGCGAAGTCCTCGCGCTTGGCGTCGAGCTTGAAGCGCCGCAGCAGGTCGTCCGCCCGCTCCGTGATCTCGTCCTCCTGGCCCGTCCAGAAGGCGGGGACCAGGGCACGCCAGAAGTTCTCGCCCTTCTGGCGCTGCGCGCCCAGGCGCATGTTCTCGATCACGGTCAGCCGGGACAGCGCCTTGGTGAGCTGGAACGTGCGCACCATGCCGTTCCTGGCGACCTTGTGCGGCGGGACACCGTTCATGGCGCGGCCGTTGAACGTCCACGACCCGGAGTCGGCCGTGTCGAACCCGGTGAGCTGGTTGAAGAACGTGGTCTTACCCGCACCGTTGGGGCCGATCAGCGCGGTGATCGCGCCCCGCTGGATCTCGACGTGCTCGACGTCGACCGCGGTGAGACCGCCGAAGCGGCGCACCACGTTGTCGACCACGAGGATCGGGTCGGGCTTGGGCACGCCGGGCTCGCGCGGCATGTCCTTGAAGACGGCCGTGGCCGCGGCCTTGCGGTCGTTGGCCGTGGTTTCAGCGTGCATCGATTGCGATCTCCCTCTTGTCGCCGAAGATGCCCTGTGGCCGGAAGACGAGCAACAGGATGAGGCCGAGACCGACGAAGACGTACCGCAGGGCGCCGGCCTGGTTGGCGTCGATGAACGTGATGACGCCGGCGGCGACCGCCTCGCTCAGGGTGCCGTTCAGCAGCACGAGCAGCACCCAGAAGAGCATGGAGCCGACGACCGGGCCGAACACGCGGGCCGCGCCGCCCAGGATGACCATCGTGTACAGGTAGAACGTGGTCTCCGTGCCGAAGACGTCCGGCTGTACCGAGCCGTAGGCCAGGCCGTAGATGAAGCCGCCGAGGCAGCCGATGACACCGCCCAGGACGAGCGACTGCATCTTGTACGAGAAGACGTTCTTGCCGAGGCTGCGCACGGCGTCCTCGTCCTCGCGGATGGCCTTGAGCACGCGGCCCCACGGGCTCTTCATCACCAGGTAGACGATGAGGCAGCACACCGCGATGAGCACCCAGCCGACGAGCATGACCCACAGCTGCCAGTGCGCGAAGAACAGCGGGATCGGCCCGAGGTTGAAGCCGTAGTCGCCGGGCGGGAAGGGGTTGAGCTCCTGGAAGCCGGTGCCGAAGCCGCGCCGGCCGTCGGAGCCGCCGAAGATGTCCTTGAACGCCACCGAGCGGAACACCAGGCGGATGATCTCCGCGCCGGCGATCGTGACGATGGCCAGGTAGTCGGCCCGCAGGTGCAGCGTCGGGATGCCGAGGAGCAGCGCCAGGACGGCCGCCGCGACGAGGCCGACGATGATGCCCACCCAGAACGGCAGGCCCATGACGGTGACCGTCACGGCCAGGCCGTAGCCGGCCACGGCCATGAACGCCGCCTGGCCGAAGTTGAGCAGGCCGGTGTAGCCGAAGTGGATGTTGATGCCGATCGCGGCGAGCGCGTACAGCACCGTCTCCACGCCGACGGCCGACTTGATGGTGGTGCTGAGAATCGTGATCCAGTCCATTGTGACCCTCCCCCGATCAGCCGATTCGCTCGCGGCGGCCCAGGATGCCCTGGGGCCGGACGAGGAGCACGATGATGAGCACCGCGAGAGCGCCGACGCTCTTGAGCTCCGGCGGCACCCACAGCGTGGACACCTGGATGAACAGGCCCACGACGAGCGAGCCGACCAACGCGCCGAACGCGGTGCCGAGACCGCCGAGCGTCACGCCGGCGAAGATGAGCAGCAGGATGTCCTGGCCCATCGTGTACTTGAGGTTCTGGGAGAGACCCAGCATGACACCGGCCAGCGCGGCGATGGCGGCGCCCGCCGTCCAGACGATCCTGATCACGCCGTCGACGTTGATGCCGGACGACGCCGCGAGCGCGGGGTTGTCGGCCACGGCCCGGGCCGCCTTGCCGGTACGGGTGCGCGTCAGCGCGATGCCGACCACGATCAGCACGGCCAGCTCGATGCCCATGGCGACGAGGTTCTTGGGCGCCGCGGAGATCGGGCCGATCTCGATGCCGGGCTGCGCGGTGTACTGCGCGAAGGACTCGGTCTGGGCGCTGAAGAAGATCAGGAAGATGTAGCGCAGGAAGATGGCCACACCGATCGAGATGATCATCATGGCGATGGTGCCGGTACCCCGCTTGCGCAGCTGCCCCCAGAAGAACCGGTCCTGACCGTAGCCGAGTGCGCCGGCCAGGATCACGCCGGCGACCGCTGCCGGGATCAGATGGAGCCCGAAACCCACGTTGAACATGTACGTGAGGATCGCGCCGAGCGTGACGAGCTCGCCGTGGGCGAAGTTGGTCAGGCCGGTCGTGCCGTAGATGAGCGACAGGCCGAGGGCGGCCAGCGCGATGATCAGACCGAGGTTCAGGCCCTCGAAGGTCAGCTGGGCGGCCTGGGCCCAGAACGTGCTCTGGCCGGCGCCGCTGTCACCCTGCTGCTGGCCCGCTGCGCCCTTGGCCTGCAGGGCGTACAGGACGCTGGAGCAGTTGCCCTCGTAGACCGTCGGCGTGCGGACGTTGTTGCCACCGCGGATCTCGACGTTCTGGGGCAGGGTGGCGGTGTCCAGGGTGACCTTGAATCTTCCTGGTTGCTCGACCTGCACGTCCCAGGCGCCTTGAGCGTTGGTGGTGACCTCTTCGACGGGTTGTCCGCTCTCGGTGGTCACGGCGATCTTTGCGCCGTTCACTGGCTGGCCTTGGAAAGTGAGTGTGCCCCTCAACCCCTGGCAGTCGGCGGGACCCGCGTGAGCGGGGCCGGCGAGCAGGAAGACGAGTCCACCCAAGAAGGCCGTGAACGCGATCACGGCTCTGCGCAATGGTGCTCCCTCAACTAGGTCAAGGCGGGGCTGTGCCCCACCATCTCGACGCGCGCGCATCGCAGGCACAACTGGGATGCAATGGCGGGAGCTTATTCCGGGTACGCCCGTTTCAGTATCGTTCGTCACCAATTAGTGACATGTGTGTGTCACGGATGTGAGCAAACAACGAAGCAGGTCAGGGCGTGATTCTGCGGATGCGCCGAAGGCCTCGAATAACGGGTCGCTAACAATCGCGGAGAAATGCGAAAGAGCCCGCGGGTCGGCCTTTGGGGCCGTGCAGGGCCTTCCCCGGCCGTACACGTTTTCTACTGGGCCACCCCGCGGGCTCTGCTCCGGCACCACCGTAGCGATTGACGGGGGTGGCGCGCAAAGGGTCGCGGTAAGTGATCGCTGTGTCAGCGGTCGCGGAGCATACAGGTGAGACGCGAGGTGCAAATGCGTCGGCCCTGCTCATCGGTAATTTCAATGTCGTACGTCGCCAGCGTCCGCCCGCCGTGCAGCCGCGTCGCGACGCCCGTCACATGACCGTCGGAAGCCGAGCGGTGGTGGGTGGCGTTCAGTTCGATGCCCATGGCGATCCGGTCGGGACCCGCGTGCAGGGCCGCCCCCACCGAGCCGAGCGTCTCGGCCAGCACCGCCGAGGCCCCGCCGTGCAGGATTCCGTACGGCTGGGTGTTCCCCGCGACGGGCATCCGGCCCACGACCCGCTCGGGGCCGGCCTCGAGCAACTCGATGCCCATGCGGTCGGCGAGGGTGTCACGGCTCAGTTCGCCGAACACCGAGAGGTCCACGGGGTTGGTCTGCGTCAAGGGGACGCCTCCAGTCTTCCGAGCTCAGGTTTTCTGTCGGACAGGCAGACTAGGCTGCGGGTGTGCCGAAGAGTGAAGTGACCCCCAACCGCCCATGCCTGTTGCTGCTCGACGGGCATTCGCTGGCCTACCGCGCCTTTTACGCGCTGAAAGACGCCAACCTGATGACCTCCGACGGTCAGCACACCGAGGCGGTCTACGGGTTCACGTCGATGCTGACCAACGTCCTGCGCGACGAGCAGCCGACCCACGTGGCGGTCGCCTTCGACCGGTCCGAGCCGACGTTCCGCCACGAGGAGTACGCCGACTACAAGGCCAACCGCAGCGAGACGCCGGAAGACTTCCGCGGCCAGATGCAGCTCATCTACGAGCTGCTCGACATCCTGCGGATCCCGCACCTGTCCAAGGCAGGCTTCGAGGCCGACGACGTCATCGCCACGCTCGCCACCCGCGCCGCCGCCGAGGGCATGAGCGTGCTGATCGTCACCGGCGACCGCGACGCCCTGCAGTTGGTCAACGAGAACATCACCGTCCTGATGACCCGGCGCGGCATCAGCGACATGACCCGTTTCACGCCCGATGCCGTCCAGGAGAAGTACGGTCTCACCCCCGAGCAGTACCCCGACTTCGCCGCCCTGCGCGGCGACCCCAGCGACAACCTGCTGAGCATCCCCGGCGTGGGGGAGAAGACCGCCGCCAAGTGGGTGCGCGAATACGGCTCGCTGACCGCCCTCGTCGACCGGGTCGACGAGGTCAAGGGCAAGGTCGGCGACAAGCTGCGCGAGCACGTCGCCCAGGTGCTGATGAACCGCCGGCTCACCGAGCTGCTGCGCGACGTCGCGGTCGAGGCCGAGCTCGAAGACCTGCGGCAGGGCACGTGGGATCGCGAAGAGGTCAACAAGCTGTTCGACACCCTGCAGATCCGCGGCGAGCTGCGTGAGCGGGTGTTCAAGGTGCTCGGCACCGGCGAGCAGGAGCCCGACCAGGGCTTCGAGGTCGAGACCGTGCTGCTCGGCCCCGACCGGGTCGCCGGCTGGCTGGCCGCGCTGCCCGAGGGCCGGGCCGGGCTCGCCTTCAAGGGCGTCTACGGCAGCGGCTCGGGCCGCATCGAGGCCCTCGCCATCGCCTCGCCCGACGGCACGGCCGCCCACATCGACCCGGTCAAGCTCACCGAGGCCGACGAGGTGGCGCTGCGGGCCTGGCTCGGCGACGACACCAAGCCCAAGGCCGTCCACGACGCCAAGGGGCCGATGCTGGCGCTGTGGGCGCAGGGCATGGAGCTGCGCGGCCTGGGCTGCGACACCGCGCTGGCCGCCTACCTCGCCATGCCGGGCCAGCGCACGTTCGCCCTCGAAGATCTCGCCAGGCGCTACCTCCAGCGCGACCTGCGCGCCGAGGAGGAGCCCAACGGGCAGGCCGCGCTCTTCGGCGACGACGAGGACGCCCCGGCGAAAGACCTCGCGCTGCGCGCCCACGCCGTACGCGAGCTGGCCGAGGCCCTCGAGACCTTCCTCGCCGGGCGCGGCGGCACCCAGCTGCTCAGCGACGTCGAGCTGCCGCTGCTGTCGGTGCTGGCCGAGATGGAGCGGGCCGGCATCGCCGTCGACAGCGAATACCTCACCGGGCTGGAGGCCGAGTTCGGGGCGGCGGTCAAGCAGGCCGTCGAAGAGGCCCACCGGTCGGTCGGCGAGCAGTTCAACCTGGGCTCGCCTAAGCAACTGCAGGAGATCTTGTTCAGCCGGCTCAACCTGCCCAAGACCAAGAAGATCAAGACCGGCTACAGCACCGACGCCGACCAGCTCGCCTGGCTCGCCACCCAGACCGAGCACGAACTCCCCACGATCATGCTCCGCCACCGCGACCAGCAGAAGCTGCGCACCACGGTCGAGGGCCTGATCAAGGAGATCGCCGACGACGGGCGCATCCACACGACGTTCAACCAGATCATCGCCGCCACGGGCCGGCTGTCGTCGGAGAAGCCCAACCTGCAGAACATCCCGATCCGCACCGCCGAGGGCCGCCGCATCCGGCAGGGCTTCGTGGTCGGCGAGGGCTACGAGACGCTGCTGACCGCCGACTACAGCCAGATCGAACTCCGGATCATGGCCCACCTGTCGGGCGACGAGTCGTTGATCGACGCCTTCGCCTCAGGCCACGACTTCCACCAGGCCACCGCGGCGCGGGTGTTCAGCCTGCCGCCCGAGCATATCGACAGCGAGCTGCGGGCGCGCATCAAGGCGATGAACTACGGCCTGGCCTACGGCCTGTCCGACTTCGGGCTGTCCGGGCAGCTGAACATCCCGGTGGCCGAGGCGCGGGCGCTGAAGGAGGAGTACTTCCAGGAGTTCGGCGGCGTACGCGACTTCCTGCAGGCCATCGTCGCCCAGGCCCGCGCCGACGGCTACACCGAGACGATCATGGGCCGTCGCCGCTACCTACCCGACCTCACCAGCGACAACCGCCAGCGTCGCGAGATGGCCGAGCGCATGGCGCTGAACGCGCCGATCCAGGGCTCGGCCGCCGACATCATCAAGGTGGCCATGCTCAACGTCCGGCGCGCGCTGGCCGAGGAGGGGCTGGTGTCGCGGATGCTGCTGCAGGTCCACGACGAGCTGGTGTTCGAGGTGGCGCCCGGCGAGCTGGAGCGGCTCGAGCAGCTCGTACGCGACCAGATGGGCGCGGCCTACCAGCTGCGCGTGCCGCTGGAGGTCTCGGTGGGCATCGGACGCACGTGGGAGGACGCCGGCCACTGACGCGGCCACCTATGCGGCGGAGGCTCATGGCGTAGACGAACGCCCTGGGTCTCCGCCGTGTACCGGTTCCCCCGCGGGAGGCCGCGTACCGGTCCCCGCGGGAGGTCGTCGCAGGGGGAGAGGCGGCCGGCGCCTTGCTGGGGCTGGGGCTGGGGCGCTCGACTGCGGCTTTCGCGGTGGCGCCATCGTGGGTGTCGGCTCGTCACTCTGCTCGTCGCACTGCTTGTCGCTTTGCTCGTCGGCCCCGCCCCACCGACCGGACGCACCAGCGTGTCGCGCGGGCCGTCCCCAGCCCTACTGGGCGCCGCCACCGCCTGGCCCACCCACACCACCCGCTGCCCGGCCTACCGCGCCGCCCGGCCCACCCACATCGCCGGCTGTCCGGCTCGCCTGTAGCCCGCTGTCCGGCCCATTCACATCACCCGCCGCCCGGCCCACTCGTAGTCCGCCGCCTGGCCTATCCACATCACCCGCCGCCCGGCTCGCCCGTAGTCCGCTGTGCGGCCCACTCGCATCCTGTCCTTCAACCCGCTCGGTGCGTGGGTGTGTCTGGGTGGGTGGGGCTCGTCGGGGTGGGGCGTGGGCTTGGGGCGGCGTGAGGGAAGGGTGATGTGTGGGGCTCATGCTGATTCGATGGTCAGGGTGTGAGGGTCTGCGGCGTGGGTGATTAGCGGTGCTGGAGAGGTCACGAGGTAATATCATCGTCAAGCACGGGCCCTGGGCGGTCGGCGGCTGGATGTTATCCAGATTGACCGCAGGGCGATCGTCTCATATGCTGATCGCTGCGCTGTGGGCTCGCGCGCGCCTCAGACGGAGCGGGCTCGCGCTCGGTCACGTCGATGTCGTAACTCCTCGGCTTGATGCGGAAGAGGGCCTGCCGCGCATCCGCCACATCGACATCCTGTCCGCGTTCGGAGCAATTCCACACATGACGTCCAGCACTGAGGCCACCTCGAGCACCCCGCAGGTAGCGGTCAACGACATCGGGTCCGAGGAAGCCTTCCTCGCGGCGATCGACGAGACCATCAAGTACTTCAACGACGGCGACATCGTCGAGGGCACCGTCGTCAAGGTCGATCGAGACGAGGTTCTTCTCGATATCGGCTACAAGACCGAGGGTGTCATCCCCTCGCGCGAGCTTTCCATCAAGCACGATGTCGATCCCGCTGACGTCGTGGAGGTCGGGGAGCACGTCGAAGCCCTTGTTCTCCAGAAGGAGGACAAAGAGGGCCGCCTGATCCTGTCCAAGAAGCGTGCTCAGTACGAGCGCGCCTGGGGCACGATCGAGAAGATCAAGGACGAGGACGGCATCGTCACCGGTACCGTCATCGAGGTCGTCAAGGGTGGTCTCATCCTCGACATCGGCCTCCGCGGCTTCCTGCCGGCGTCCCTGGTGGAGATGCGCCGCGTCCGCGACCTGCAGCCGTATGTCGGCCGCGAGCTCGAGGCGAAGATCATCGAGCTCGACAAGAACCGCAACAACGTGGTTCTGTCGCGCCGCGCCTGGCTCGAGCAGACGCAGTCCGAGGTTCGCCAGACGTTCCTCAACACCCTGCAGAAGGGTCAGGTCCGCAAGGGCGTCGTCTCCTCGATCGTCAACTTCGGCGCCTTCGTCGACCTCGGTGGGGTCGACGGCCTGGTCCACGTGTCCGAGCTTTCCTGGAAGCACATCGACCACCCGTCCGAGGTTGTCGAGGTCGGCCAGGAGGTCACGGTCGAGGTCCTCGACGTCGACATGGAGCGCGAGCGCGTCTCCCTGTCGCTCAAGGCCACGCAGGAAGACCCGTGGCAGCAGTTCGCCCGTACCCACCAGATCGGCCAGGTCGTGCCGGGCCGCGTCACCAAGCTGGTGCCGTTCGGTGCGTTCGTCCGGGTCGAGGAGGGCATCGAGGGCCTGGTCCACATCTCCGAGCTGGCCGAGCGCCACGTCGAGATCCCGGAGCAGGTCGTCCAGGTCGGCGACGAGATCTTCGTCAAGATCATCGACATCGACCTCGACCGTCGTCGCATCAGCCTCTCGCTGAAGCAGGCCAACGAGGGCGTCGGCACCGAGGTCGAGTTCGACCCGACGCTGTACGGCATGGCGGCCACGTACGACGACCAGGGCAACTACATCTACCCCGAGGGCTTCGACTCTGAGACGGGTGAGTGGCTCGAGGGCTTCGACAAGCAGCGCGAGGAGTGGGAGCGGCAGTACGCCGAGGCCCAGCAGCGCTACGAGGCGCACCGCAAGCAGATCGAGGAGGCCCGCAAGGCCGAGGCGGAGGCCGGCGAGGCCGCTCCCTCGTCCTACAGCGGCGAGACGCAGCCCCAGCAGGGCGGCTCCTCCTCGTCGGCTCCGGCCAGCGGCGCGCTCGCCTCTGACGAGGCGCTCGCGGCCCTTCGTGAGAAGCTCGCGGGCGGCCAGAGCTGAGCTCCTAGCTCATGATCGCCTGAGGCGCAGTTCCACCGGAAAGGCCCCGCACGGACACCCCGTGCGGGGCCTTTCCGCATGCTCCGGGTGCTTCGCACGCGGCGTGGACGCAAGACGCTCCGGGGCCTGGGAGTCCTCGTGATCGCTACCGGTTGTGGGGGCGACGTCTGTTGTCTCATCGGTGTGTGGATCTGTCGGCCCAGCGATGGGCTGCCGGCGCGTCGGGTGGTTGGCCGTCGGGTTCTGCGCGGGCGGTGTCGGGGAGCGGTTGATCATGGGGCGGGGGTGGGTGGTGGGTCGCATTCGTGGTTTTCCCGGGCGATTCGCCGTCGCGGACGAAAGTTTTACGTGAGGGTCTTTGCAACTCTGTGACCTGCGCAGGAAGCCCTTGGAAGACTTGCCCGCGGCGCTGCCGGTAGCGACTCCCAGGGGCGATGTAGTGACGATGGTTCAGCGGGTCATTCCGGCGACGGCCGCCCTCACGGCCGTGCTCGCCGCGTCCGTCCATGGTGTGCGTGCCGCGGAGGCGGCGCCGCCACCCCCGCCCCCGTCAGGGCGCGCACCGGGGTGGCACGGGCTCCGCTCCGCCGTACCTGAGCTCGGCTTCGGCGCGCCCGTCGTCGCTCCGGGCTGGACGGTCGTGGGCCGAGTGGACGAGCGGCCAGGAACGGGCGTCCACGGCGGCCGGGGCGCGAGGCCGGAAGGGAGGCGCGCCGGGGTGGACCGGGCGTCGTCCGACGAGCCGCGAGCCCGGGACGGCAGTGTCGCGGGCACGGGGAGGTCCGGTGCGGCCGCTGAGCCCCGCAGGCCCTTGAGCACGCCCACGACGGAGGCCCCGACGGGTGCTGGTGCCAGTGGTGGGTTGCTCCTGGGATCCGGGGGTTCCGGCGACGGCGCCGGGCAGCCTCCGCGTGAGGGCGTTGATGGCGGCTCCGGATGGCTCTTCGGGCGAGGGGGCGCTGGTGGCGGTGCCGGGCTCTCCGGGCGTGAGGGTGGTGGTGGCGGGCAGTTCTTCGGGCGTGAGGGCGCTGGTGGTGGTGCCGGGCTCTCCGGGCGTGAAGGTGGTGGTGCCGGGCAGCTCTTCGGGCGTGAGGGCGCTGGTGGTGGTGCCGGGCTCCCCGGGCGTGAGGGTGGTGGTGCCGGGTGGCTCCTCGGGCGTGAGGGGGCTGAGGGTGGTACCGGGCTGCCGCTCGGGCGTGAGGGCGCCGGCGCTTTCGTCACCGGGGCCGATCCAACAGAAGCTGAGGACACCGGGCGAGGCGCTGCGGGAAGTGGCGAGGGTGGCGGCGGTGCCGGTGGCCACGGCATGAACCCTGGTGTCGCCACTGATGTCGGCGGCGGTGCCTTGGGTGGCATTGACGCTCGTGTTCGTTTGGGTGCGGTCGGTCGCGCTGAGGTCCCTCATGATGGTGGAGCCGAGGTCGGTGTCGGACGCGATGCCGGTGGCGGCGAGTCCGGTGTCGGTGGCCGTGATGTCGATGGGGCTGTCACCGCTGTTGATGCCCGTGGTCTGGATGGGGCCGGTGCGGACGGCCGTACTGAGAGCGGCTTCGCCGGCCTGGGTGACATTCGGGGGCATGGCGGTCCTGGCGGGGAAGAGGGTCGCGCCGATTCCGACGGTACTGGGGCTGTTGTCGGGGGGCTGCTGGGGGACGGGGCGGTGTCGCGTGGGCCCAGCGCGGTGGTGCAGGGGCGAAGTGGGGTGCTGTGGCGGGACTGCGGTGACGGGCTGCAGTGCGGGACGTTGTCCGTGCCCGTCGACTGGGGACGGCCGGGCGGGATCCGTACCGAGGTGAATCTGGCACGGATGCCCGCCCGTGACCCCTACCGCAGCCTCGGCGCGCTCGTCGTCAACACCGGGGCGGCGTCCACCGTCCAGGACGTGCGGGCGCGGCCCGACACCGTGGAGGAGCTCACCCGGTGGTTCGACGTCGTGCTGATGGAGCCGCGCGGTGTCGGGGAGCGGGGCGGCGGTGGGGCGGTCCGGTGTTCGGTGCCGCCGCCCGACCCGCGGCTTCTCCAGCTCACCTCTCGGCGGGCCTCATGGCGTTCCTACGCCCGTAAGAACGCCGCGTACGGCAGGAGCTGCCGGATCGCCGCCGGGCCCGCCTACGGCGGCCTGACGGTCCGGCAGGCGGCGTACGACCTCGACGCCCTGCGGGCGGCGCTGGGTGAGCAGCGGCTGCGGTACTTCGGCAGCGGCGACGGCGGGGTGTACGGGCAGGCGTACCTGGAGCGGTTCCCCCGCAGGGTGGAGCGGATGTACCTGGAGGGCGTCCCCGACGTCGGCGAGGCTTCTCCGGAACGGCGGATGGCGGACCGCGCGCACGCGGCGGAGCGGCGGCTCGCGTACTTCCGCGACTGGTGCCGTGACCGCCTCGGGTGCCCTCTCGACGACGACGCCTTCCGGGTGCTCGACGACCTCTACGAGCGGGCGCCCCTGCCCGCCGGGCCCGGTCGAAGGCTGGACGCGCGCGGGGTGGCCGCCGCCGTGTATGCCGGGCTCGACCCGCAGCGCTGGCCCGAGCTGGCCCGGGCCCTGTCCCAGGCCGAGCAGGGCGACGCCGGCGCCCTGTCCGCCCTGACGGCCGTCCCGGTGCGGCCGGCGGCGCTGCCGACCCAGGAAGCGCCACCCCCGCTGTGGCCGGGCGCGACGGGACCGGACGAGGCGGGGTCGAGCGCGACACGGTTGGGCGCGGTGGGGCCGGAGCCGGTTCCTGGTGTGGGTGGGGTGGTGACGCGGGCGGCGAGGTGCGGGGAGTTCGCGGCCGCCGTACCCGACTATCGGGTGTTTCTCGAGATGGAGAAGCGGCTGCGGGCCGTTGCGCCACGGGTCGGGTGGCTCGCAGGTCGTGAGGAGGTCGCCCGGTGCCTCGGGCTGCCGGGGCCGGGCGCCATTCGGCCCTTCGCGGTGTCGCGCCTGCCCAAGGGCGCGTCGGTGCTGGTCGGCATCGGACGGCTCGACAGCGTCAGCCCGGCCGGCGGCTCCCAGCGCGTGGCAGCGAGCATCCCCGGCGCGACGGTGCTGCGGCACGGCGACGGCCACGACGCCTACCTGCTGCAGGGGGCCGCGAAGCTGCGGGCCGCCTGCCTGCGCACCCACGTGCACGACTTCCTGGTGAACGGCGTACGGCCCAAGCCGCGTACCTTCTGCCCGGGAGAGCTGGCCGAGGTCGCAGAGCCCTAGATAGGCTGCGGCGGTGGTGATCGAACGGGCCGTCGCGGCCGACGCGGGCGAGATCCTCACCCTGCAGCGGGCCGCGTACGTCAGCGAGGCCCAGCTGTACGGAGACCCGTTCGTCCCGCCCCTCGTCGAGTCGCTGGAACAGATCCGCAAGGTCGTCGAGGACGCGGTCGTGCTGAAGGCGCTCGACGGCGCCCGCATCGTGGGCGCGGTGCGCGGCCGGGTTTCCGGAACGACGTGCCGGGTGGGCCGGCTGGTCGTGGCGCCCGACCGTCAGGGGCAGGGGGTGGGCACGGCCCTGCTCACCGCGCTGCACGAGCAGTTGCCGGAGGCGACCGCGTTCGACCTGTTCACCGGCCACCTGTCCGGCGGCAATCTGCGGCTGTACCGGCGGCTGGGCTACCGCGAGACCCGCCGAGAACGGATGGACGACCACCTGACTCTCGTACATCTGCGGATGAACCCGGCTGAATCGCCGACGGTGTGACGGATAGGCTGCTCGGGTGCTGAAGATTGGGCTGACCGGTGGCATCGGGTCGGGCAAGAGCGAGGTGTCCGGGCGGTTGTCGGCCAAGGGCGCGGTGGTGGTCGACGCCGACGCGATCGCGCGTGAGGTGGTGGAGCCGGGCACGCCTGGGCTGGCCCGCGTGGTGGCCGTGTTCGGCGACGAGGTGCTGCGGCCTGACGGCTCGCTCGACCGGCCGAAGCTCGGCTCGATCGTCTTCGCCGACCCCGAGAAGCTGGCGGCGCTCAACTCGATCGTTCACCCGCTGGTGGGGGAGCGGGTGGCCGAGCTGCAGGCGCAGGCGCCCGACGACGCCATCCTCGTGTACGACGTGCCGCTGCTGGTGGAGAACGACCTGGCGCCGATGTACGACGTGGTCATCGTCGTGGACGCGTCCGACGACGTGCGCATCAGGCGGCTGGCCGAGCACCGCGGCATGTCCGAGGCCGACGCCAAGGCGCGCATCGCCGCCCAGGCGAGCCGGGAGAAGCGGCTCGCCGCCGCCGACATCGTGATCGACAACGAGGGCACGCTGGACGAGCTGGCCGCCCGCGTGGACGAGGTCTGGCAGGACCTGCGCGGACGCGCCGCCCGGGGGTGATGCCCACGTGAGCGCTCAGAAGGGGGAGTCGAGGGGGACCTGGCGGACGCCGGGGAGGTAGGCGTCCAGTTCGCCGAGTTCGAAGCGGGTCATGCCGACCACGTGCCAGAACTGTCCGGCCGGGTCGCCCTGCAACTTGTAGCGTCCGTCAGGCGCCACGGCGGCCCACCCCTCGGCCAGGCCGAGCAGGGTGGCTTGCCGTGAGCCGCCCTCCCAGAGGATCACCAGGCCGTCGTCTCCCGCGCTCGCCAGCAGGTCGGCGTTCGGGCTGAAGGCCACCGACCACACCCGACGGCTGTGCCCCGAGAGCGTGTGGCGCAGCCGTCCCGTGGCGGTGTCCCATACGCGCACCAGCAGGTCGTCACCCCCGGTCGCGAGGCGTTCGCCGGAGGCGTCGAACGCCACGCTCCACAGCCGCCCGCCGTGCCCGTCGAGCGTGTGCGCCAGCCGCGGCTCCCACGGCTGTCCGGTGCGCAGCTCCCACACGAGGGCCTTGCCGTCGTTGCCGGCGCTCGCCAGGTGACGGCCGTCAGGGGAGAAGGCCACCGAGTACACCCGGTCGGTGTGCCCCTCCAGGGTCGCCACCAGGCCGCCGGAGGCGGCGTGCCACACGCGTACCAGCTTGTCGTCGCAGCCGGTCGCCACGTACGTGCCGTCGGGGTTGAACGCGATCGAGCGCACCCGGCCGCGGTGGTCGGCCAGGTTGGCCGCGAGCCGCCCGGTCGGGCGGTACCAGATCCGTACGCTGTCGTCGTCGTTGGCCGTGGCCAGCAGGTCGCCGTCGGGGCTGAACGCCTCCGCCCACACATGGTCGGTCTCGGCGTTCAGCTCGCGCTCGTACTCGCCGGTGGCGGCGTTCCAGAAGTGGACGCCGCCGTCGTTGCTGGCCGTGGCCAGCACCGGCCCGGCGGGGGAGAAGCACGCGGAGATCAGCCGGTCGGCGGTGCCGTGGAGGTCGCGCAGATGCCGAGCCGTACGCGGCTCCCACAGCCGGACCACACCGTCGTTGCCGCTGGTGGCCAGCATCGTGCCGTCGGCGCTGAAGCGCACGCAGGAGATGCGCCGCCCGTGGCCGCGCAGCACCCGCTGGCACTGGCCCGAGCGCGGGTCCCACAGGCGTACGGTGCCGTCGTTGCTGCTCGTCGCCAGCTGCTGCCCGTCGGGGCTGAACGCGAACGGCCACACCGAGCTGCGGTGGCCCGTCAGCTCGACCCGCTGCCCCTCGCCCAGCCGCTGCATCCGTACGACGCCGCCCGAGTCGCCGCTGGCCAGCACCTGCCCGTCGGGGCTGAACGTGACCTGGTAGACGGCCGCGGCATGCGTGGTGTGCACGCCGCGGGCCTCGCCGGACGGCTCCCACAGCCGTACGCTGCCCACGGTGTCGCCGGTCGCGAGCAGCGATCCGTCAGGCGCGAACGTCACGCAGTAGACGCTGCCGAGATGACCGGTCAGCGTGTGGCGCAGGGTCCAGGTGGCGGTGTCCCAGAGCCGTACGGTGCCCGCGGCGTCGCCGGTGGCAAGCAGCCGGCCGTCGGGGCTGTGCACGGCGCGGTAGACGCTGCCGCGGTGGTCGTCCAGCACCTCCTTGACCTGCCCGGAGCCGAGGTCCCAGACGCGGACCATCCCCGCCGCGTCGCCGGTCACCAGCGCCGAGCGGCCGAAGGAGGCCGTGTAGACGGGAGCGCGGTGCCCGGCCAGCTCGTGGACGACCCGCCCCGTGGCGGTCTCCCACACCCGGACCACGCCGTCGGCCCCGCCCGCCGCGATCAGCTCGCCGGAGCGGTCGAAGCGCACCGGCCACACCCCGTCGGGGTGGCCGTGCAGGGTGTGCAGGCGCCGGCCGGTGCGGGCGTCCCACAGCACCACGGCGCCGTCGGCGGCGCCGGAGGCCAGCAGGTCACCGGCGAACGTGACGGCGTACACGCGACCCCGGTGCCCCTGCAGGGTGCGGACGGGCGCGCCGCCGACGCACAGCAGCACGCCGCCGTCCTCGTTGCCGATCGCGATCGTGGCGCCGTCGGGGCTGTAGGCGATCGGTTCAGGCAGGCGGCTGGTCTGGAAGTGGAAGCCGTACGGGACGCTCATGCTCGACGGCGCGAACTCCACCTCGACCGGCTGACCCGGCACCACGGCCGCGCCCGGCAGGTGCGGCAGCGTGCCCGTCACGTCGATCAGCGTGGCCCGGTGCCAGCGCGCGCCCTCCAGCGCGGCGTCGCTGAGGTCGACCCGAGCGAGGCGCGCTCCGGACAGGTCGGCGCCGCGCAGGTCGGCCCCGGCGAGCTGGGCGCCGTCGAGCCGCGCGCCCACCAGCCTGGCGTCGCGCAGCGTGGCGCGCGACAGGTTGGTGCCGGCGAGCGTGGCGTCGGTCAGGTCGGCGCCGGTCAGGTCGACCTCGCGCAGGTCGCGAGCCGACAGGTCCTCGCCCTTGAGGTTGGCACCACGCAGGTCGGCGTGGGACGGGGTGCGCAATCTCGCCGAGACCTTGACCGCGTTCGCCCGTGACATGTCGTCGCCCGGCGGGTCGGCCGCCCACTGCCGCAGGGCGCGTACGTCGGCGAGGTCGCACAGGAACTCCACGGTCAGCGCCGACAGGGGCCCGCGCGACAGCAGGACCGGGTCGTCGAGGGTCGCGGCGATGTGCCGGGCGACCAGCCACTCCATGACCGACGCGTGGATGAACCCGAACATCCCCTCCTCGGTGCGCACCAGCAGGCTGCCCGACCCCATACGGAAGGCGGCGTGGGCGGCCGACAGCCGGCCGTCGGCCAGTCCGGTGAGCGTCTCGCCGATCTCGGTCAGCTCCTCCACGCCGAGCAGCGACTCGCCGTTCTCCCACAGCCGGACGGCGAGCGCGGTCACCGCCTCCCACAGCTCGTCCGTGGTCAGCGTGGGCAGCGCGCCAGGAACCCGGGCCCGGCGCTCCTCGAAGGCCAGCCACGAGCCGAGGATCTCCTCGTACAGCAGGGCCGGGCTGAGGGTGTGGCGGGCGCTGGCCACCGTACGCAGGCGGTCGGCGTCGAGGTCGGCGATGAAGCTCAGCATGCGCGGGTTCTGGGCCAGGGCCAGGAGGTCCTCGATCTCGCCCATGAGCGACATGCGGGCGCTGGCCTCGTTCCCGACGCCGAACCGGTTGGCCAGGTAGGAGCGGATCTGGTCGGGGGTGAAGTTCTCGACGCCGAGCACCCGCCGCTGCGGCAGCACCCCCACCATCTCACCCAGCGAGGTCAGCACCTGGCTGTGCGACTTGAAGTGCTGGGTACGGCTGGCGACCACGATCTTGGCCTTGTCCTCGGCGGCGGCCAGCAGCGTGGCGAGGTGGTCGGCCGCCCTGTCGTACGTCAGCCGGGTCACCAGCTCGTCGAACCCGTCGAACAGCAGCACGATCCGGCCCTGGCGCAGCAGGTAGCGGAACGCCTTGAGGTCGATGAACTCCTCGCCGTGCGCCGCGAGATGCGCCGCCACGAGGGAGTCGACCGAGTGGGCCTTGTCGAGGGCGCGCAGCTCGATCAGGATCGGCGTCAGATGCGGCAGCTCGGCGGGGATACGCCGGGCGAGCTCGCGCAGCGCGAACGTCTTGCCGTGGCCGAAGTCGCCCAGCAGCAGCAGGAAGCGCCCGTGGTCGGTGGCCAGCAGCCGCATCAGCTCGTCGGTCAGGCCGTTCCTGACCTGGCTGCCGGGCCGGTCGAGCTCGCGGTAGCGCTGGGGGACGTACAGCCCGGGCGGGTAGCGGCGGTCGTTCGTCAGCCTGGCCGTCTGCTCGGCGACGTAGCCGCTCAGGTCGAGCAGCCCCTGGAACTCCGTGAAGCTGCGCAGCCGCACGCCCTTGCGCATGAGGTCGTCGCGGATCTCGCGGGAGGCGGGCGGCCCCTGGTAGACCAGCTCCGCGGGCAGGCCCGCGGCGTGGGCCAGCTGCGCGAACCCCGTAGCGGCGGAAGCCGTCAGCTCACCCGCGTGCGCGCCGATCAGGAGCTGGCGGACGAACCCGTCCTCGGGGTGGGTCACCACGAGATGCGAGGGGAACCGGCGGATCCTGGCCCGTTCGTGCCGGGCCTCGCAGACCTCGGTGACGCGGTCGAGCAGCAGCTCGACGGGGCTCGGCGCACGTTCTTCCGGCTTCTGCGCGGGCGGTGCGGCCTGCGGGGCCTCGCCGGTGAAGGTGGTGCGGGCGGCGCGCCAGCGCGACCGTACGCGCTCGGGACGGGCCGCGTCGGGCAGCCAGGTGCGCATGGCGTCGGGGGTGATCTCCACGACGTGGTGGCGTCCGGGGCGCGGCGCGGCGACCAGGCCCTCGCCCGCGGGCCCGTGACCGCTGTGGAAGAGCACGTTGAGCCGGTGGGCGAGGAGCCGCCCGTAGGTGGCGGAGTCGCGCAGCCCGCCCGGCGGGTGCCCGAGCGCGCCCAGCCGCAGCCACCCGCGCTCCTCGTACGGCCGCAGCCGCTCGGCGAACCAGGCCGCCTGCGCCTCGCCGAGCAGCGCGTACGCGTCGCGTTCGAGGTGGCTCATCGCCATCGTCGAGTTGAACCCGGCCACGACGACCCGCAGGTCGGGCAGCTCGAACAGGGTCCACGGCTGCGCCGCGTCGAACAACCGGTCGTCGAGCCCCTGGTAGACCTCGCCGAACGACTTCGCGAAGTGCCGCCACTTGGGCCAGTAGGGCGGCTGCGGGGTCACGTCGTCGGCCTCGCACGTCATGAAATATGCGGCAGCGGCCGGTTTGGTGACGTCGCGCGGGCCGGGTACTAACACCAGCCGGTGCGGCTCCAGCCCGATCAGCATGCGCAGGTCGGTCACGAACTGCGTGGCCTGCCCGAACTGTCCAAGGGTGCCCGACTCGGTCAGGTCGCCGCTGACCACCATGAGATCGGGACGCGGCATGCCCCGGTCGTACATGCCGGTCAGATCTGCCCAGATGCGCGCCTGCATGTCCTCGGGCGTGAACGGCTCGCCGGGGTCGGGCAGCGCCCGGCCGAACCGGGGACCGCCGATGTGCAGCACGCTGACGGACGTGCGTCCCTCGCCGTCGCCGGCCGCGGGCGGGAAGGCAGGGGCGGTCACCGGCGCGCGCCTGGCCCGGCCGCGCAGGTCGGGCGCGGGCAGCGAGGGCGGTGCGGTCGCGGTCCGCGACGTGCCGTCGGGGAACGCGGGCGCGGCCTCCGGCTTGGCCCGGCCCGCCGTCGCCTCGGCGACCTTGCCCAGCAGCAGGGCCCTGGCCTGGCCAGGGTCGGTGACGCCGAGCAGGTCGACCCAGGTGATGGTGGACAGCAGGCCCTCGACGGGGACGTCCTCGAGCCTGATCGTGATCAGCTTGTTGGCCGGGTCGTCGGGGTCGGCGCGCAACGCCGCCTGCCACTCCATCCGTCCGTAACGGGAGGTGAGGTAGGCGCGCGAGAGCACCGCCACGACGATGCGCGCCTCGCTGACCCCTCGGTCCATGAAGTCGATGAAGTTGGTGCCCGGCACGAAGTCCCAGGCCTGGATCATCGTCCGGTAGCCCGCCGCCTCGAGCTCCCAGGCGATCCACGTGGCCCACGCCGTGTCGGCGGGGGAGTAGCTGACGAAGATGTCGGTGGGCCTGCCGTCACGCGCCATCTGCTCAGTATCGCCCGCGGAGTCGGTGTTCGGCAGGGGATGTGGGATCATCGTCGGGTGTGGCGTCGTCTTGGCGTGCTCGATCTCATTCGGATCGGGTTGCTGATTCTGGGCTTGATCTTCGTGGCGACCGGGCTGCTGCCCTGGGCCGACGCGGTCGAGAGTCTCGCCGAGATCGGTCCTTTGCTGGTCTTCCTGGTCGCGATCATCGTGGTCGCCGAGCTCACCAAGGAGGCTCAGGTCTTCGACGCCATCGCGGCCCGGATGGCGGTGCTCGGGCGCGGTAACTACGTGGCCTTGTTCGTACTTTGTACGCTTTTCGCATCGACTGTCACGATATTTCTGAACTTGGATACGACGGCGGTGCTGCTCACCCCCGTCATGCTCGCCCTCGCCGCCAACTCCGGCATCGCGGCCCTGCCCCTCGCCATGACCACCATCTGGCTGGCCAACACCGCGAGCCTGCTGCTGCCGGTGTCCAACCTGACGAACCTCCTCGGCATGAAAGAGCTCGGGCTCACCGCCACCGGGTTCGCCGCCCGCATGTGGGCCCCGCAGCTCGTCTCCATCGCGGTGACCATGGCGTTCCTGTGGGTGTTCTTCTGGCGTCGCGGCGAGCGGCGCGACCTGCGCTACACCCCGCCGGTGCTGCGGCCGGTGGCCGACCGCGTGCTGTTCGGGGCGGCGTCGGCGGGCTGCCTGCTCTTCGTCGGGCTGCTGCTGTTCGGGCTGCACGTCGCGATCGCGGCCACGGCGGCGGCCGTCGTCGTCGCCGGGGCGTTCCTGCTGCGCGCCCGCGAACGCCTCTCCTGGCGGCTGATCCCGTGGCAGCTCGTCGTCTTCGTGACCGGGCTGTTCCTCGTGGTGCCCACGCTCAGCGGCAACGGCCTGTCGGCGCTGATGACCTGGCTGATCGGCGCCGACGGCGACCCCTACCGTACGGCCGCCGTCGGCGCCGGCCTGGCCAACGTGATCAACAACCTGCCCGCCTTCGAGGCCATCGAGACCGTGATCCCGGTCGCCGACCAGGATCGCCTGCTGGCCCTGCTCGTCGGCACCAACGTGGCCCCGCTCGTCACCCCGTGGGCCTCCCTGGCCACCCTGCTGTGGTTCGAGTCGTGCCGCCGCCACGACGTCAAGGTGCCGGTGCGCCGCTTCGTCCTCACCGGTGCCGGGCTGGCCGCGGTGGGCCTGGTGACGACGGTGTGGGCGCTCGTGCAGTTCGGCTGACTAGGGGAGGAGGTCGAAGAGCCCTGGAAGGGCGCGTGGATGGGCCGCGACGAAGCTGCGGCTCTCGGCGGGAGCGTCGAAGCACTCCTCGAAGGGGCCGCCGTCGAGCGCGCGGATCTCGATGCCGGCCTCCCGCGCCAGCAGCGCCCCAGCCGGCAGGTCGACCGCCTCGGCGCGGTAGCTGACGATGCCGTCGATGTCGCCGCGCGCCAGCATCGCCCACGCCAGCAGCGGCGCCCACAGCTGCAGCACCCGCCGCGCGTGCAGGTCGAGCGCCTCCTTCATCGCGCGGGCGGTCGCGTCGCCGCGGGTCACGCCGTACCCCTGGATCCAGGCCAGCAGCGGCCCGTGCGGGCTGGGCGCGTAGGAGGGCGACAGCCGTCCGCCCGGCGAGGCCACGGCGCCGCGCCCACGGATGGCCGACCACGTACGGGCGGACACCGGATCGCGCACCACGCCCAGCACCGGACGGCCGTCGCGGCACAGCGCCACGCCCACCGCGTACGCGGGCAGCCCGATGGCCACGTTGTTGGTGCCGTCGAGCGGGTCGACCAGCCACGTCCACTCGGCGCCCGCGGCCCCGACCAGCCCCGACTCCTCGGCGATCACCGAGTGCGACGGGTACGCCGTCAGGATGCGCTCCAGCAGCAGCTTCTCCGAGGCGAGGTCGAGGTCGGTCACCACGTCGCCGGCCGTGCCCTTGGCGCGGACGCCCACGGCGCCGCGGGCGCCCTCCAGCAGCAGCGCGCCCGCCGCCTCGGCGGCCTCGACGGCGACCTCGCGCGCGTGGTCCAGGTCCATCGGCGTGCCTCTCAGGTCAGGTGCGCGGTGATCAGCCGGACGGCCGCGGCCGCCTCCTCCGCGTCCAGCGGCTGCCTGGACACGTGGTGCGGAGCGCCGTCCAGCGGGCCCAGCGACAGGTCGCGGCTGCCCGGACGGCCCCGGCCGAGCGCGATCGTGGCCGCCTCGCCGCCCTCGGGCACGACGCTGCTGTGGAACCGGCCGGCCGGCAGGGTGTAGGTGTCGCCGGGGCCGAAGACCTCGACCAGCTCGGTGGCGTGCCGGACGGTGCGGTGGGTGGGCGAGATGCGGTCGCCGTCGGCCCCGCTGACCACCTCGAACACCCGGTGCGTGGCCTCGGGACCCGCCTCGGTGACGGCCACGTGCACGTTGCGCATCTGCCCGTAGAGCACATGACTGACGAGGTCCCAGCTGTGGCAGTGGATCTGCGAGGTGGTGCTCTCGGCGTGCGCGAGCGAATCGGACCACAGATGGATGCACACCCCGTCGCCGCCGTCGCGCTCCAGCGGCAGGCAGACGAACCCGAGCGGGTGACGGACGGCGGGCAGGCCCGGCTCCGCCAGCGCCTCCAGCGCCCACCGCCAGGCCTCGCCCCCGAGTAAGCGGTCATGGACGGCGCGATAGCTCACGACACACCCCGATGCACGTCAGGAAGCTGCTTTCCGTACGGGTCGACGGCGCGCAGCGCCTTGCGGGCGATGTCGACGACGTCGCGACCGTCGTAGGACTTGGGCAGGGGAGTGCCGATGCGTTCGAACAGCTCCTGCACCTCCTCGATGGTGGGCTCGTCGCCGAGCGGCACCTTCTTGTACATCTCCAGCGGCACCCGCCTGGCCTGCTCGAAGCTGAGCCGCAGCTCGGTGTCGCAGTTCTCGTAGTAGAACGTGCCGGCGAGCGCGGTCATCGCCATGTTCGGGTCTTCGACCGTCATGATGAGGCGGGTGCTGGAGATGTCCCAGCGGAACGTCGTCATCGTCGAGGAGAGCACGACCGCGATGTCGAGCAGGCCGTAGCGCTGGCGGTACCAGAAGGCGGCCAGGATCGTCGCGTACGACTCCTTCCTGGCGCGGTCGGTGGTCCAGGTCTCGCCGGTGCCGTCCGGGACGTCGGACAGCGAGCGGCGGTAGTGGGCGTAGGCCTCGCACACCTCGGGGTCGGCCGGGTCGATGACCTCGATCCGTACGGTGAGGTGGCGCTTGTCGCGGCGGGCGGCCGCCACGCACGAAGGCAGGGTGACCGCGCGCAGGTAGGTGCCGGTGCCGCCCTTGAAACTCCACCTCGCGGTGTCCCTGCGGGCCTCGTCGTGGCACTGGGCGATCTCGTGCTGGCTGCCGAGCACCCTGACGAGCTGCAGCGCGTCGAGCGCGCTGCGGGTGCTGTGGGCGAGCGTCTCTATCTCCTCCAGGCGCCGCAGGCGTACGGGCAGCTCGGCCAGCGCGCCGGAGGTGATGGCCCGCTCGACCGGGGCCTGGCGGGCGCGGTCGCGCAGCAGCGCCGTGGCGACCAGTGCCAGGACGGCCAGGGTCGCGGCGGTCACCAGCTGTTTCTGGACGTCGGCGCCGCCGTCCTTGCCGAAGATGTCTTCGGGCAGGAGGCCGAGCACGCCCACCACGATCGCCAGCACGAGCGCGATCGCGACGTCGGCGTTGCGCGCCGCCCACGGGGCCGCCAGCTTCAGCACCGCCTTGAACCGTGTCATCGCCCGCCCGCCGTCCGACGATCAGTCAGTCCCCGTCGTCATGGTAACGAGTGCACCATGTGACGGCCAGCACACGACCGGGGAAGACTTCCGGCCGCCGCCCTCCGGCGGGCGGCGGCCGGGCGTGCTCAGAACCAGCCGCGGTGGCGGGCCATCTGTTCGAGGCCGCGTTGCAGGGCGGCGTCCGCCGCGTTCGGTCCCTCGTCGTAGCGGACGGTGAAGCGGTTGTAGGTGTCGTGGCTGGAGGACAGGAAGCCGCCGCGCTTGTCGGCCTCCAGGATGACGTCCATCTGCCGGGGACCTGCGAGGAACGTCAGCTCCAGCTCGTTGAAGTGGCGTCCCCACCGGCCGCCCGCGTAGTACTCGATCTCCTGGAAGAACGGCATGGTCGAGCCGTACAGCGTGCCGCGTTCGAGGTCGGCCTTCTTGAAGCGGAAGCCCAGCCGGTCGAGCGCGCCGATCACGTGCTCCTGCGCCGGCAGCGGGCTGACGAACAGCGGGTCGAGATCGCCCTTGTCGAGCGCGCCCGCGAGCGCCAGCTCCGTCTGGACGCCCAGCTTCATGCCGCGCAGCGGGTGCCCGGCGATCGCGCTGATCGGCGTCTCCCACGGGACCTGGATCTCGAACGGCTGCTGGTGCGCGGCGCCCGCGGCGAGCTGGAACGACCCCGCGACCTGCTGGCGCAGGAAGCTGTAGGTCGTCTTGTACTCGTTGTCGCCCGACTCGACCTCGACCACGGCGGTGAGGTCGATGTGGATGCCCTCGACCTTGTAGTCGGAGTTGCCGCCGCGGAAGTGGACGACGCCGCGCAGCGCGTCACCGGGGCGCGCCCCCGAGGCGGCCAGCACCGTGTCGACCTCGACGCCCGCGCCGAACGCGGCCATCAACTTGCGGAACACCATGGGGTTCTCCTATGCGGAAGGTGAGTGACCGTTGACGTGGTCGGCCCCCGCGCCCGAGATGCGGGGAAGCAGCTGGGCCAGGACGAGGGTGGACAGAGCGGAGTCGGCCTGCCCCTGCTGGGTGCGGACGATCAGCGGCTGGGGAGCGCTCTCCGCCAGTTTGGCGCCGACGTCGAGGCGCCTGCGGGCCAGCTCGTACTGCAGCACGGCCCGGTTGTCCCGGTACGACTCGGCCAGCCGGCGCAGCGCCTTGGCCTCGTTCTCGGCGGCGGTGAGCTCGGCCCGGCCGCGCGCCTCGATCTCCCACGTCACCCGCTGCGCCTCGGTCTCCTGCTCCTCGAGCATGCGGGCGACGTCCTTGCGGGCCTGGTTGTGCGCGGCCTTGACCTCGACGACGCGGGCGTCGCGGGTCTTCTTGGAACGCTCGATCTCCATCAGGAGGGTGTCGATGCGCCGCTTGCGCGTCAGCTCCCACTCCCGCTCGTACGCCGACAGCTCCTTGGCGACCTTCTCGCGGGTGGCGAGGTGCTGCTGGTACTGGTCGGGGAGCTGGACGTCGGGGATGTTGGCGCCGGTGACGCGTACGCCGTAGCGGCCGAGCTGACGGTTGAGCGCGTCCTGCATGTCGCCGACGTCGGAGCCGCGCAGGTCGTACGCGCGCTCGGTGTTGACCCGGCGGCTGCGCTGCCTGATGGCGTCCTGCACGGCGCTGGAGAGCACGAGGTCGAAGTTGCCCGCGCCGATCGTGCGCACGAACGCCACCGGGTCGACGATGCGGAACTTCAGGAAGAAGTCGATCGACTTCAGCGGCACGTTCTCCGCCGTCGGGCAGGCCACGATCGGCGCCGAGTACGGGATCTCGGTGGAGGTGTCGACGACGGCGTCCACCCGGTCCCACGGCAGCCACAGGTAGTGGCGGCCAGGAGGGAGCGTGCCGGTGATGGCGCCCCAGCGGCTGCGCACGCCGGTGGTGCCCTCCTCGATCTCGATGATCGCCCGGCGCCACATGGTGATGAGCCCCACGGCGAGGAAGAACAGCGCGGCGAGCGCCGCGACGAGGGTGAGGTCGGTCAGGACGGCCATGCCGGCGAAGTACAGGGCGAGGAACACCAGCGCCATCCACGCGAAGCCGCGCCGGTCCTTCGGGATGACGACGGGCACGAGCTGGCCCTGCTCGCCGCCGCGCAGCAGCTGGCGGATCTCGCCCCAGGAGGCCACCGACTCCTTGATCTTGGAAAACTCGCGGCTCATCAGCGCTCACTCCCAGGGTGTCCGTGGTGCGCGCCGCCCGGCAGCAGGCGCTCCACGGTGCGTTCGAGGTCGGATGCCGGCTCGGGGGCGTCCGGCGGGCCGGCCACGTCGACGGCGGCCTTCCTGAGCAGCGCGGAGATCTCGGCCTCGCGACCGCGGACGCGGGCGCCGATCGCGTCGAGCCGTCCTGAGATGGCGGCCATGTCCTCGGCGGAGAACAGCGCGGCCCCCTTGCCGCCGACGAGCTGCTGCGCGAGGGCCAGGAAGTCGATGTCGGTCTGCTCGCCGACCTGGACGACCTGCGGCAGCCGGGCGGCCACCGACTCGAGCTTGGCGAGCAGGTCCTGCTGGAAGCGGTAGTCGAGGATCTCGGGCGCCTCGGCGGCCGACAGCGCCCTGATGTCGAGGGCCTGCGCCTCCAGGAGCGCGGAGTTGGCGTTCGCCGTGGACTCGGCCTCGACCAGCCGCTGGCGGGCCTGCGAGGTGGCCTGGTGGGTGGCGCGTTCGAGCGCGGTGTCCATGCGGGCCTGGTAGCCGGCGATCTCGGCCTGGATCGCGCTCAGCGTCTCCTGCAGCCCGGCGAGCTCCTTGACCAGGTCGCCCTCGTTCTGCTCCTTGCGCAGCTGCAGCTCGTACTCGTAGGTGTAGGCCTCCTTGGCGACCCGGACCATCTCGGGCGCGGCGAGGTCCATCCGGTACTCCTGGCTGGACGGCTCGGCGTGCGTGATGTTGACGTCGGTGAGCCGTACGGCGGGCAGGAACTGCTGGTTGAGGGAGTCGAGCATGCCGACGGTGCTCTCGCCGACCAGGTCGTAGATGTCCTCGGCGCGCTGGGCGTAGATGAGGGAGCGGGTGACCTCGCTGATCGCGTTCTGCAGCTTGGACTGGAAACCGCTGACCGAGCCGAGCACGAAGATGAACTCCGCCGGGTTCTCGATGCGGAACTGCAGGAACAGGTCGACGCTCGCCTTGACGCCCTGCTGGGTCGGGGCTTCGCGGATCGGGGCGTTGAACGGGTACTCGCGCGTGGTGTTGACGATGTAGCTGACCCGCTTCCACGGGTTGAGCAGCGTGACCCGGCCAGGGTCGGCGATGTGCACGAGCTTGCCGAACTGGGTGATCAGCGCCTTGCAGCCCTCGGGCACCATCACCACGCTGCGCCGCCACCACAGGAACACCGCGGCCAGCACCAGCACCACCCAGTAGTGCGGGCCGAACAGCAGCTCCGAGCCGGGAACGATGTTCCCGAGCGCGCCGATGAGGCCGAGCAGCACGAGGATGACGAGGGGGACGAGCACCTTCGCGGTGCCGCCCTTGGGGATCACCACGGGCGAGATGACGTGCATCCCGTCCTCGGCGAAACTGCGGTTGACGATCTCGCCCGCGTCGCCCAGCGAGGCCGTCCTGGCCTCGATGAGGGTGCCGACGGAGCCGCCGGAGTCACGCGCGGCGGCGAAGTCGTGCGGGTTGAGCCGGAAGCTCGGCCCCTGGCCTGCTGCCCGGCCGGTCTGGTCGACCACCTGCCCGACGGCCTGTCCCATGGCCTGTCGTAAGTCTCCGCCCTGAGCGACAGCCTGGGCTACTCCCTGACCTGCTCTGATGAGGGCCTCTCTCGGTCGCGACATACCACCATCCTTGTTCAGCTACGGCGATTTCGACCGTATCGGGTGGGACTTACTATCCGCTTGCAAAGCGACATCACATCTCTATTGCACCCTGTAGTAGGTGTGCTATTCATGTAGTACATCTACTATCAAGGTGGGGAGATGGAAACAGTCAGAGAACTGCCGGACGGGCTGGACCGGGTGAACACCGCCGCCATCGAGGTCCGCGGCCTGAAGATGTCGTACGGGACCAAGGAGGTCCTGCGCGACGTCGGGTTCACGGTCGCGGCCGGCGAGGTGATCGCCCTGCTCGGGCCCAACGGCGCGGGCAAGACCACGACGATCGAGATCATGGAGGGCTTCCGGGCCCCCTCGGCGGGCCACGTACGGGTGCTCGGCGTCGAGCCCATCCGCGGCGACGAGAGGTGGCGCGCCAGGTTAGGGGTGGTGCTGCAGTCGTGGCGCGACCACGGCCGCTGGCGGGTGCGCGAGCTCCTGCACCACCTCGGCCGCTACTACGAGCCGTACGCCCCTCAGAGCCGCAGCCCGTTCGACGCCGACGAGCTGATCGCCGCGGTCGGGCTCACGGAGCAGGGCGAGCAGCGCGTCAGGCAGCTCTCTGGAGGGCAGCGCCGCCGTCTCGACGTCGCCATCGGCATCGTCGGCCGGCCCGAGGTGCTCTTCCTCGACGAGCCGACCGCCGGCTTCGACCCGCAGGCCAGGCGCGACTTCCACGACCTGGTGCACCGGCTGTCCGACCTGGACGACACCACGATCCTGCTCACCACCCACGACCTCGACGAGGCCGAGAAGCTCGCCGACCGCATCCTCATCCTGGCCGGCGGCCGGATCGTCGCCGACGGCAGCCCCGACAGGCTGTCGCGGGAGTTCTCGCGCGACGCGCAGGTGCGCTGGAGCCAGGGCGGCGAGCACTTCGTGCACGCCACCGACGACGCCACCGGCTTCGTCCGCCGGCTGTTCGAGCAGCACGGCGAGGAGGTCGGCGACCTGGAGGTCCGCCGGGCCACGCTGGAGGACACGTACATGGCGATCGTGAAGAGGGAGGAAGCGTGAACCCGAGGCTGCACGCCGTCCGGCTGGGCCTGCGCCGGGGTCTGATCGAGTTCCGGCACCAGATGACCAGCACGCAGGACGTGTTCTTCACGGTGATGACCACCGCGTCCTTCGTGGTCGTCCTCTACCTGCAGCGCGACGCCACCCTGCCCGGCACGGACCTGCCGCTGGCGGCGGCCACGCTGCCCGGCATGCTGGGCATGCTCGTGCCGGTCACCTCGATGGTCGGCGCGGTCGGCATGCTGTCCGTGGAGCGCGAGGACGGCACCCTGCTGCGCGCCAAGGCGATGCCGCAGGGCATGGTCGGCTACCTGGTCAGCCGGGTGACGTCGCTGTCGCTGTCCACCGTGGTGAGCGTGATCGTGATGATCGTCGCGGGGCTCTTCCTGGTCGACGGCCTGACCGGGACCGGGGCGGGGGGATGGCTCACGGTCGCCTGGCTGACACTGCTGGGCCTGCTGTCCTCGCTCCCGCTCGGGGCGATCGTGGGCTCGTTGGCCGCGAACCCGCAGGCCGCGGCGGGTCTGTCGATGCTGACGGTGGGCGGGTTGACCGCCGTGTCCGGCATCTTCTACCCGATCTCGGCGCTGGCCGGATGGATGCAGGGGGTGGCGCAGATCTTCCCCCTCTACTGGCTGGGGCTCGGCATGCGTTCCGCGCTGCTGCCGGACGGGGCCGCCGCGGCGGAGATCGGCGGCTCGTGGCGACCCGTGGAGACCACGCTCGTGCTCGTCGCATGGGCCGTCGTCGGGCTGCTGGCGGCGCCGCCGATCCTGCGCCGGATGGCGCGGCGCGAGTCGGGCTCGGCCATGCAGACGCGGCGTGATCGGGCCATGCAGCGGATCGGCTGAGAAGATACGCGGTGATGAGCGAGACCGTCTACAACCGCATCGCGCTGCTGCGCGCGGAACGCAAGGTCACCCGCAGGCAGCTGGCCGACGCCCTCGGCGTGCACTACCAGACCGTCGGCTACCTCGAACGCGGCGAGTACAGCCCCAGCCTCTACCTCGCGCTGCGGATCGCCGACTATTTCGAGGTCCCCGTGGAGGTGGTCTTCTCCACGGCGCCGTTCCCCCGGATCGGTGAGCGGTCCGCCTGACGTTTATGTCGGTGGCGACGCCTACAGTGGGCACCATGCGACCGGTCACAGATTTGCAGCGGAAGGTGGCGCCGTTCGAGGTCGTCACCGAGATGACTCCCTCGGGCGACCAGCCTGCGGCCATCGCCGAGCTGGAGCGCCGCGTCAGGGCCGGGGAGAAGGACAGCGTCCTGCTCGGCGCCACCGGCACCGGCAAGACCGCCTCGATCGCCTGGCTCATCGAGCGGCTGCAGCGGCCCACCCTGGTCATGCAGCCCAACAAGACGCTCGCCGCGCAGTTCGCCAACGAGCTGCGCGAGATGCTGCCCAACAACGCGGTCGAATATTTCGTCTCTTATTACGACTACTACCAGCCTGAGGCGTACGTCCCGCAGAGCGACACCTACATCGAGAAGGACTCCTCGATCAACGACGAGGTCGAGCGGCTGCGCCACTCGGCCACCAACTCGCTGCTCACCCGCCGCGACACGATCGTGGTCGCCTCGGTGTCGTGCATCTACGGCCTCGGCACGCCGCAGGAATACGTCGACCGCATGGCCCGGCTGCGCGTCGGCATGGACGTCGATCGCGACCAGCTGCTGCGCCGCCTCGTCGACATGCAGTACGCCCGCAACGACATGGCCTTCACCCGCGGCACGTTCCGGGTGCGCGGCGACACCATCGAGATCATCCCGAAGTACGAAGAGCTCGCCGTCCGCATCGAGATGTTCGGCGACGAGATCGAGAAGCTGTGCACGATGCACCCGCTGACCGGCGAGGTCATCACCGAGGACGACGAGCTCTACATCTTCCCGGCCTCCCACTACGTGGCCGGCGAGCAGCGCATGGCCGCCGCCGTCGCGGGCATCGAGGCCGAGCTGGCCGACCGGCTGGCCGAGCTCGAGCGGCAGGGCAAGCTGCTGGAGGCCCAGCGGCTGCGGATGCGCACGACGTACGACATCGAGATGATGCGGCAGATCGGCACCTGCTCCGGCATCGAGAACTACTCGCGCCACATGGACGGCCGCGAGCCGGGCAGCGCGCCCAACACGCTGCTCGACTACTTCCCCGAAGACTTCCTGCTGGTGCTCGACGAGTCCCACCAGACCGTGCCGCAGATCGGGGCCATGTACGAAGGCGACGCCTCCCGCAAGCGCACGCTGGTCGAGCACGGGTTCCGGCTGCCGTCGGCGCTCGACAACCGGCCGCTGAAGTGGGAGGAGTTCCTCGAGCGCATCGGGCAGACGGTCTACCTGTCGGCCACGCCGGGGCCGTACGAGCTGGGGCGGGTCAAGGGCGACGTGGTCGAGCAGGTCATCCGCCCGACCGGCCTCGTCGACCCCGAGGTCGTCGTCAAGCCGACCAAGGGTCAGATCGACGACCTGGTCCACGAGATCCGCGAGCGGGCCGAGCGCGACGAGCGCGTCCTGGTCACCACGCTGACCAAGAAGATGTCGGAAGACCTCACCGACTACCTTCTCGAGCTCGGCATCCGGGTCCGCTACCTGCACAGCGAGGTCGACACGCTGCGCCGCATCGAGCTGCTGCGCGAGCTGCGCACGGGCGAGTTCGACGTGCTCGTCGGCATCAACCTGCTGCGTGAGGGCCTCGACCTGCCCGAGGTGTCGCTGGTGGCCATCCTCGACGCCGACAAGGAGGGCTTCCTGCGTTCGGAGACCTCGCTGATCCAGACGATCGGCCGCGCGGCCCGCAACGTCTCCGGCCAGGTCCACATGTACGCCGACAAGATCACCCCGTCGATGGAGCGGGCGATCGACGAGACCAACCGGCGGCGGGCCAAGCAGATCGCCTACAACGAGGCCAACGGCATCGACCCGCAGCCGCTGCGCAAGAAGATCGCCGACATCCTCGACTCCCTGCAGCGCGAGGACGCCGACACCGACCGGCTGCTCGGCGGCGGGCGGCAGCAGTCGCGGGGCAAGGCGCCCGTCCCCGGCTTCGGGGCCCGGCAGGCCGGCCAGCACGCCAAGGCCATCGCCGGCGAGATGCCCCGGGCGCAGATGGCGTCGCTCGTCGAGTCGCTGACTGAGCAGATGCACCAGGCGGCCGCCGACCTGCAGTTCGAGGTGGCGGCCCGGCTGCGTGACGAGATCAAGGAGCTCAAGCGTGAGCTGCGCGACATGAAGGAAGCCGGGGTCGAATAGCGGTCAAATCACTGCATGTGACTGCTGACCTGGAGCAACCTTTGCCGGGCGCCGGGCACCGAGCCAGGTATGAACAAGACGATCGCCGGGTCCCTGGTAGGCGTGACGATGCTCGCCGGAGGGTGCGCCACCGTGCAGGGCCAGGCCGACCGGGCCGTTCACCTGGCCTCGCCTTCCTTGGGTGCTGCCGCGGGTCCCACTGCGGGTCCTACTGAGGGGCCCACCGGCGGGGCTCCCGGCGGCCCCGCTTCGCAGGGCTCGCCGCCGGTGAGCCCCAACCGCGTCGGCGTCGGCGACCTCAAGCAGGCCGCCGAGGCCGCTCTCCGGGCGGTGCCCGGCGCCACGGTCATGACGCTGGAGGCCGAGGAGGACGGCAGGCGCTGGGAGGTCCAGCTCGTCGGCCAGGACGGCACCGAACACCAGGTCGACGTGGAGTCCGGCAAGGTCGTCGGCGGTCCGGTCGCCGAGAGCCAGGACCAGGACGACAAGAACGACGACCGTGACCTCGTACGGGCGGCCAAGCTCGACTACGCGCAGGCGGCCGACAGGGTCATGACCGTGGTGCCCGAGGGGCGCATCACGGAGCTGAGCCTCGACCTCGAGCGGGGCAAGGCCGTCTGGGAGTCCGACGTCATCACGCCCAACGGCGCCAAGCACGAGGTCACCATCGACGCCACCTCAGGCGAAGTTCTCCGCACCAACCGCACCACCACCTGACACACCACGCAAGACGCTCGCTCCCGACGTGATGTGACGCCAGGGCGGTCGCGCCCGGACGGGCGTCGGGGGAGCGTCAAGGGAGGGGTGTGTCAGGCAGGAGGGTGGTGAGGGCGGTGGTGAAGGCGTCGGGGTTGTCGAGCATGATGTTGTGGCCCGAGTCCGGGACGGCGATCACCCGAACGCCCGAGGCGCGCAGCTCCTCGACCCCGGACGGCTCGTCGGCCTCCGGGTGCAGGTAGGCCCGCGGTATCGACAGACCTGCCAGCAGTTCGCGCATGGTCGGCGTGGTGCCCTCGGCCAGCCCCACCGCGGTGCGGTGCAACGCCCGCAGATCGGCCAGCCGCATCGTGGACCACCAGTGCGGCCCCACCCGCGCACGCACCTCCCTCCAGCCGCCCGATACGAACTCCTCCTCGTCGTAGGCCGCGATGCCGCTGCCGCCCGGCGGCACGGGAACCCGGGGATAGGGGTCGAGGTTCGCGTCGACCAGGATCAGATCGGTGACCAGTTCCGGATGCCGTGCGGCGAGCACGATGGCCACCGCGCCGCCCATGCTGTGGGCGATCACCGCAGAACCGGTCGCGCCCGCCTTGCGCAGTGCCTCGGCGAGCGCGTCGGCGTGGGCCTCCAGCGAGTACGAGAAGTCGTGCGGCCGGTCGCTGATGCCGAACCCGAGCAGGTCGATCAGCAGGGACCGGTGCCGCGGCAGCAGCGGATGTCCGGCGACCCCCGCGTAATAGGGCGCCGACGTGGCGCCGAGCCCGTGGACATAGACCCGCGCCGGCTCCGCCCCCGGCAGCTCCACCCAACGCATCCGCGCGCCGCTCGGATGAACGATGACGTCGTGCACTCGTACCTCCTCCAAAATATCGACCACGAGGTATATCGAGGCCGATGTATGTCGATAGCAAGATACATCGTCATGGGGGTACGCTGCTGCCCATGCTGGAGTTGGCGATACTCGGTTTCCTCAGAAGTCGGCCTTTGCACGGCTACGACCTGCGCCACCGGGTGGCCGCCTTGATGGGCCACGTACGTCCGGTGGCCGACGGCACGCTCTACCCGGCGATCAAGCGCATGGTCGCCGCCGGCTGGCTGCTCAGGAACGACGAGCCCGGCCTGTCCGCCGCGCCCCGGCGCGTGCTCCACCTGACGCCGGAGGGCCGCGCCGAGCTGGAACGACGGCTTCGCGAGCCGGACGAGCTCGACATCAGCGACGAGAACCGCTGGTTCACGATGCTGGCGTTCCTGCGGCATCTCGACGATCCGGGTGAGCAGGCCGCCGTGCTCCGCAGGAGGCTGACGTTCCTGGAAGAGCCGACCAGTTTCTTCTACGACGACGACCGCCCGATGGCCGCCGAGGACTTCGACGACCCGTTCCGCCAGGGCCTGCTGACCATCGCGCACGCCACGAGCCAGGCCGAGTTGGCCTGGCTCCGCGACACCATCGAGCACCTGGAGTCCGGCGAGCGCCGTACGTCCTGAGTCAGACTGGAATGCGTGACTCGCGGCGCAGCAGCGCCGCGAGAGCGTCGGGGTCGGCGGCGGTCACGCCCTTCGCGGCGAACCACGTGGCGACGTTGCGGGCGTCGCGGTCGAGGTACGACGGGCCCGATGGGTGGGCGATGACATCCACGATCTGCGGCAGGTCGATGATCACGATCCTGTCCTGGTGCACGAGCAGGTTGTACGGCGACAGGTCGCCGTGGGCGAGCCCTTCGCGGGCCAGCGTGACCATGGCGTCCACGAGCTGTTCCCAGAGGTCGTCGAGGTCGTCCGTCACCTGCGCCAGCCGGGGCGCGGCGTACCCGTCCGGGGTGCCGATGAACTCCTGCAGGATCTCCGTGCCCACGATCTGCACGGGGTACGGCACCGGCATGCCCAGCCCCCGCAGCCTGCACAGCGCCTCGAACTCCGCGACCGCCCACTGCGCGGCGATCGCCTGCCTGCCGAAGGCGGTGCGGCCGGCCATGGCCCGGTTGGTGCGGTCGTCACGGGTACGCCGCCCCTCCAGGTAGCCGGAGTCGCGGTGGAACAGGCGGTGTTCGAAGGAGCGGTAGCGCTTGGCGGCCAGCAGGCACACCCGGTCGGTGCCGGGCACGCCGCGGGAGATCAGATGGACGTCGGCTTCCTTGCCGGTCTTGAGCACGCCGTGCTCGGTGTCGACGGCGGCCAGGTCGGTGACCAGCCAGTCGGGATACGGACGCGGCCCCTTCTCCAGGGGCGTGCTCTGGTCCCAGGTGGACCAGCGGTCGCCCTCCGGCGGGCCGTCGTCGGCCTCGGGGGTGTTCTCCAGCCAGTCGATGTCGTCGGCGTCGAGGGCGTACTTGCCACGGCGACGGTGTTGCGAGTGCTTCGGCACGGTGGGATGACTCCAGGTGTGAGACCCACCGGCGCGAATCAGGTCAGCGAGGATCCGGTGGGAAGGTGCAGGGACGCGGAAAACGGCACGCGAACATTCGTCGTCACGGTCTCACCACTCCCTTCACGGCTCACTGCGATCAGCTCGCATGAGTATCCCGAGCTGCCCCCACCCGCGCAACCGGTTTTCTCCGGCATCCCATCGACGGCCGCCCACCTGGCCTCGCCGGTCACCACGGGCCTCTCCAGAAGGCGCGTGTGAAGGACGACAGCCTCAAATGAGATGACGTCCGAAGCCGGGACTCTCGCCGGCGGGTTGTCAGCGAAGGCGGGGCTGCCGGCGAAGCGGGGGTTCCGCCGACGGTCCGTGCCGTCCCAGCCGAAATATCGTGATGCGCCCGCCCTGAGGGCGTGTGTACCGTCGTTTGCATGCGACGATGCGCGGACTGCGGCCACTACGAGCCCGCGGGCGCGCCCGGCTGCGCCCGCTGCGCGTCCCTGGTTGACGAGATCGTCGAACAAGACTGGCGGACCTTCCTGAAGCGGGAGTTCGCCACGATTCGGCCCGGAGACGAGCAGCTCGTCGCCGCGATGGTCGTTGACGAGCCCGACAAGCACCCATGGCGCGTGGTCGACGCCGCCTACGACCGCCTCACCTGCCAGGAGTGCGGCGGCAGGCTCAGCAGGGGCCCGGCCGGCTGCGGCCCGTGCGACCTGGCCGACGGCTTCCGGTACTCGGCGATCGAGACCGACCGTCCGGGTGTCCCGCCGGGCAACGAACACGCGCTGCGGGTCAACGTGGCAGTGACCCGCCGCACCTCCGGCGTCTCCCCGTCCGAGGCCCTGCTACGTCGCCTCTCGCTGCCCCTCCTCCTGGACGGCCACCTCCCCACCCGCGCCCAGGCACAGGCCACCAAGGCGCTGGCCAGAAAGGGCGCCACCGATAAGGAACTGTCCGCCTTCATCCACAACGAGTGGGGCAGGCCCTAGTCGGCGACGCGGCGCAGGTCGAGGTCGATGTCGACGTCGAACCCGATCGAGGTCTGCAGCCGCTTGCGGTGGATGCCGGTCGGCACGTAAGCCCGCACCGACGGTTCCAGCTCGAAGGTGTAGGCGACCGGCATGTCGTCTTCTTGCTCGATCCGCCAGAAGTGCTTGATGCCGGCGTTGGAGTACTTGACCGGCTTTGTGGTCCGATCGCGCTCCTGGGACTCCTCCGAGACGACTTCCACGACGAGATGCACGTCCTCCGGCTTGAAAGACCTGATCCTGTTGCTGAAGGCAGTTCGGTTGACCAGGAGGACGTCGGGCTCGGGTCGCTGACGGAGCCCTAGGGTGACAGCCATCTCACGTACGGCCATGAGCTCTGCCGGAGGGCGGAGTGACCGCTCGAACAGGCGAAGGGTAAGCATGTGGAAGCCGGTCTGCGGCGACATCATGATGAGGGACCCATCGATCAGCTCGACGTGCCGAGGCGCGCCGGGGGGAAGATGATCGAGCATGTCAGCGGTCCAGCCGCCGGGAGGGCCGGGATAGAACCACTCCGGCAAAGCCATGCTCATCCGGACCCCTCCTCAGCCGGTCTCACGCCACGTGTCCATGGTGTCACACATAGCGGTGTTCAGGGGCGGTCGTTGCGGTCTTCCAGTGAGCGGCGGTAGAGATCGTCGATCTCGTCCAGCGGGTCGGGCGCGTGGCGCCGGGCCTCGATCTCGAGGTCGGTACGGGAGGTCAGGTCGGCGATCCCGGTGGCGCTGTGCCGGACCTGGTCGCTCATGAGGTCGGCGCGGATGCGGGCGCACATGGCCGTCAGCTTGGCCTGGTGCTCGCGGAGCCGGTCGAGGGTCACGTGGTCGACGAACTGCGACATCCGGTGCTGCTGGGCGTACATGCCGAGCTGGCCGTCGTGCACGTCGGCCTGGGCCTGGAGGTCGGCGAGCAGGCGGGGCAGGTCGCCGAGACCCCACCCGTCACGCTGGGCCTGCTCGACGGCCTGCCGGGTGAGCGACACCTCGCGGCGCAGGTCGAGCCGGAAGCGCTCGACCTCGGCGGCCACGCCCGTGCCCATCGCGTTGACGTGGGTCGCGATCCGGTTGGAGGCCTGCTTCGCCTTCACCGCGGCCTTCTTGCCCAGCCTGACCAGCAGGTAGATGCCGACGCCCCCCAACAGCAGGAGGAACGCGAAGACCGCCAGCACGATGACGATGAACTCGGTGATGTCCGCCACCTCCCATGGGCGTCCGATGCTTTGAAGAATAGCCCGCCGGAGCGTTCGTGGCGCAGGCTGTCGAGCGAGCCCTTGTGGTGAGCAAAGGGCCGTGTTTCAGTTCACATGGTGACAGAAGCATGATCCCGGAAGGGACGGAAACCGTGCTCGAAGGCAAGATTGTGATCATTACCGGTGGAGCGAGAGGAATGGGCGCCGCCACCGCCCGGCGCTGCGCCGCCGCCGGGGCGCGGGTCGTCCTCACCGACGTGCTGGCGGACGAGGGCGCGGCCACCGCCAAGGAGCTCGGCGCCCGGTTCGTGCCCCACGACGTGACCAGCGAGGACGACTGGGCCACGGTCGTCGCCGAGACCGTGGAGGAACACGGCCGCCTCGACGGGCTGGTGAACAACGCCGGCATCCTCGCCATGAACGCGATCGAGCAGCACTCGCGCGCGGAGTTCGAGAAGGTGCTGCAGGTCAACCTGGTCGGCGTCTTCCTCGGCCTGAAGGCGGTCGCCGGGGCGATGCGGGCGTCCGGCGGCGGCTCGGTGGTCAACCTGTCGTCGGTGGCGGGCCTGTTCGGGCTGCCCGCCACGGGTGCGTACGGTGCCTCGAAGTGGGGCGTGCGCGGGCTCACCAAGATCGCGGCGATGGAGTTCGGACGCGACCGCATCCGGGTCAACTCGGTGCATCCCGGCATGATCGTCACCCCGATGACACAGTCGCTCGGCGCGGCGTCGGGTGAGGGCACGTTCGGCCTGGCTCCCGCCGGGCGCTGGGGCGAGCCTGAGGAGGTCGCTGAGGCGATCGCGTTCCTGCTGTCGGACGCGGCCTCGTACATGACCGGGGCGGAACTGTCCGTGGACGGCGGCTGGAGCGCGGGGGAGAGCGGCCTGCTGCCTCCGCTGCCCAGGCGCGGCGACCCGTCATCGTGACCGGCGGGCGCGGCGGCGGCGTACCTTCCTGATCAGGAAATAGGCCAGTACGGCGAGCAGCAGCAGCGCGACGACCACCAGCACCGGCGCGAAGACGGCGAGGAGGCTCATCCCGAGCGCCCCGGCGTCCTCGGCGGTGCTCACGACAGGGGCGCCGACCCCTGCCGTCCCCGCGTTGACCACCGGACGCGTCACGGCCTTCATCGCGTGGACGGCCAGCGCCACCATGATGCCGAGCAGCCACCCGGCCCACGGGTGCGCGGCCATCCAGGAGGAGTTCTCGAGCTCGGAGGCGGCGCTCGTGGCCGAGAAGACCACGCCGCCGGAGGCCGGGCGCACCACGGTCTGGATCGCGTCGTTGACGCTGTCGACCGCGGGCACCTTGTCGAGCACCGTCTCGGCGAGCAGCAGCACCGCGAGCACCGCGAGCACGCCCCAGTCGGACAGCCAGCCGTAGCCGTCGGGCAGGCGCACGGCGTCGGTGAGATTGGCGAGCACACCGACGACGAGCAGGGGGATGTAGGCGTTCAGGCCGGCGGCCGTGGACAGGCCCAAACCGGTCAGTGCGGCGAGCATGCACCCAGTCTGCCCGCCCTAGTCGGTACGCGTGGCGTCCACCATGAGCAGCTCCAGACCGGGATCGGCGAACTCGGCCAGCGCCCGCTCGTACTTCTCCATGCCCCACGACCAGAAGTCGAAGTCGATGGTGTCGTTGGCGCTGTGCTGGATGGAGGCCCACAGGGTCCAGCCGTACTTGGACATCAGGCCCTGCAGCCGGGCCCGCGCGATCTTGTTGCGCAGCGGGCGCCCGTAGTAGGCGGTGACGAGCTGCTCCAGGTGGCCGAGCGGCAGGGCCGACTCGCTCCAGATGTTGCCGAGCTCGAAGCAGGGGTCGTTGTTGCCGGCGTACTCGTAGTCGATCAGCCACAGGCGTTCGCCGTCGTCGAGGATGTTGCCGGGCAGCAGGTCGTTGTTGCACGGCACGGTGCCCTCGTCGCGGACGGCGAGACACGTGCGCAGCTCGGCGACCCGCGGCATGAAGTCGAGGTAGCGCGGCGGCAGGCGGTAGCCGCGCTCGCGCACGATCGCCAGGTAGTGCCGCTGGATCTCGAACATGTCGAAGTCGCGGACGAACCGCGGCCCCGCGTGCAGCCGCCGGCACGCCTGCGCCACCCTCGGCAGGTTGGCCGGATCGAGCAGGTCGGCCTCGGTGAACGTGCGCGCCGGGACGTACCCGACCACCAGCACTCCGAGCTCGGGCAGGAAGTCGTGCACGGGCGCGCCCACCCCGGCCTTCGCCGCCGCGACCGAGTCGGCGTGCTCGGCGTGGCGGTCGATGCCGAGAAGCGCGCCGTCGCTGGCCCACACGCGCACCACGTACGTGCCGGAGGGCGTGGTGACCTTGTAGTTGTGGTTGGTCAGGCCGCCGGGCAGCTTCTCGACGGAACGCGGGACGCCGGACAGCCGGGGGATGCGGTCGAGGACCTCGGGCACGGCCATGCTCGATGCTACGTCCGGCGTCCTGAACGGTCTAGACCTTTTGTGGCGTGCCGGTTAGCCTCCGATAATGAGCGACTCGGCCCGCATCGTGATCATCGGGGGCGGCGTGGGCGGCACGTCCGTCGCCTTCCACCTCACCCAGCTCGGCGAACGCGACGTCGTCCTGCTCGAACGCGACGAGCTCACCAGTGGCTCCACCTTCCACTCCGCCGGTCTCGTCGGCCAGCTGCGCGCCGACCCGACGCTGACCCGGATGAACCAGTACTCCGTCGAGCTCTACCGCACCCTCGACGCCGGCTGGAGCGAGTGCGGCGGCATCAAGCTGGCCTCCACGCCCGAGCGGATGCAGGAGATCCGCCGTCAGATCGGCTGGGCGCGCACGTTCGGGCTGCCGCTGGAGGAGATCTCGGTGGCCGAGGCCGTGGAGCTGTTCCCGCTCATGGACCCGGAGGGCGTGGTCGGGGCGGCGTACCTGCCGACCGACGGGCAGATCGACCCGTCCCAGCTGTGCTACGCCCTCGCCGCGCGCGCCCGCGAGGGCGGCGCGACGATCAGGACCCGCACCCGCGTGCTCGGCATCACGGTCGCGCACGGCCGGGTCACCGGGGTGCGCACCGACCAGGGCGACATCGACTGCGAGATCGTGGTCGACTGCGGTGGCATGTTCGCCGCCGAGATCGGGCGCATGGCGGGCGTGCGCGTCCCGATCGTGCCCATGTCGCACCAGTACGTGATCACCGACGCCTTCCACGACCATCCGGTCCTGCCCACGCTGCGCGACCCCGACCTGCTCGTCTACTACCGGCAGGAGGTGCGGGGCCTGGTCATGGGCGGCTACGAGCGCACGTCCGCGCCGTGGACGGCAGGGCCTGACTCGTACGACGCGGTGCCGGCCGACTTCAACGGCCGCCTGCTGCCGGAAGATTGGCCGAGATTCGAGGAAATTTCGGAGAATTCCCGGATTCGCGTCCCGGCCATGGCCGACGTCGGCATCCGCAAGATGATCAACGGCCCCGAGGCGTTCACCCCCGACAACGAGTTCTGCCTCGGCGAGACCGAGGTCGGCGGGTTCTTCGTCGCCGCCGGGTTCTGCGCGCACGGCATCGCGGGCGCGGGCGGCATCGGCAAGGTCATGGCCGAGTGGATCGTCGAGGGCGAGCCCGGCATGGACGTCCGCCACATGGACATCCGCCGCTTCGACCGCCACTACCGCTCGCCGTCGTACACGGTCAAGCGGGCGGTCGAGAACTACGAGACGTACTACGACATCCGCTACCCCGGCCACGAGCGGTCGGCGGGACGGCCGCTGCGCGTCTCCCCCGCCTACTCCTGGCACGTCGCCCACGGCGCGGTCTTCGGCGAGAAGGCCGGATGGGAGCGGGTCAACCACTACACCGCCGCCGACCCCGACGACACCGGCGAGCGTCCCCGCGGCTGGGCGGGCCGGTCGTGGTCGCCCGCGATCGGAGCCGAGCACCGGGCCACCCGCACGACGGCAGGGCTGTTCGACGAGAGCTCGTTCGCCAAGATCGAGGTCACCGGCCCCGGCGCCGCCGCGCTGCTGGAATGGGTGTGCGACAACCGGGTCGCCCGCGAGATCGGCGCCGTCACCTACACCCAGGCACTCAACCGGCGCGGCGGCATCGAGTGCGACTTCACCGTCACCCGGCGGGCGCAGGACGAGTTCCTCGTCGTCACCGGCACCGCGTTCGGCACGCACGACCTCGGCTGGCTGCGCAAGCAGGCGCGGCTCACCGGATCGACGGCCAGGATCACCGACGTGACCGGCCGGTACGCCTGCTTCGCCCTGTGGGGCCCGCGCGCCCGCGACATCCTGTCCCGGCTGACGCCCGACCCGCTCGACTTCCCGTTCATGTCGTCGCGCGAGATCACCGTGGGCGACGTGCCGGTGCTGGCGCTGCGCGTGACGTTCGTCGGTGAGCACGGCTGGGAGCTGTACTGCTCCAGCGAGTACGGCCTCGCGCTGTGGCAGGCGCTGTGGCGGGCGGGCGAGCCGCACGCGCTGGCGGCCTGTGGCTACCGGGCCATCGACAGCCTGCGCCTGGAGAAGGGCTACCGGGTGTGGGGCGCCGACATCGGCCCCGAGACGACCCCGTACGAGGCCGGCCTCGGCTTCTGCGTCAAATCCGACAAGGAGTTCCTCGGCCGCGACGCGCTCGACCCCGAGCCGGAGCGGCGGCTGCGCTGCGTGAGGCTGGCCGACCCCCGCGCGGTGGCGCTCGGCAACGAGCCGGTGCGGGTGGACGGCCGGGTGGTCTCGCGGGTGACCTCCGGCGGCTACGGCTACACCGCCCGCGCCTCCATCGCCTACGCCTACCTCGCCGCCGAGGTGGCTCCGGGCGCGGAGGTCGAGATCGAGGTCGAGGGTGCGTGGGTGCCTGGCACGGTGGTCAAGGGTCCCGTCGTTCCGTGACGCCGCTGCGCACCGAGATGCGCACCCGGTCAGGACGGAACAGGTCGCGGGCGTACTCCACGGGCGTGCCGTCGCCGGCGTGGGCCGTGCGCTCGATCAGCATGAGCGGCGTGCCCGGCTCGATGCCGAGTTCGGCCGCCTCCCCCTGCCGGGCGATCACCGGGGTGAGCTGCTCGTCCGCCGTACGCGGCTCCAGGTCGTAGCGCTCGGCCAGCAGCGCGTACAGCGACCCGGTGAGGTCGTGCCCGAGCAGCCCGGGCAGGTCGGGGAAGTACGAGCGTTCCAGTGCCAACGGCGACCCGCCCGCCGAGCGCACCCGCGCGATCTCGTTCACCGGCGTGCCCTCCGTCACCCGCAGGGCACGGGCCACGGCCGCGGACGAGGGCACGCTCGCCGCCCGGAGTACCCGCGCCTCGGCCCGCAGGTGGGCGCGGCGCACCTGCTCGGTGAACCCCGCGAGGCCGGTCAGGTCGCACTCGATGCGCGGCTCGGCCACGAACGCCCCGCCCGACCGTCCGGGCACCCGCAGCAGCACGCCGTCGCGTTCGAGGGTGGCGAGGGCCTGCCGGAGCGTCATCCGGCTCACGCCGAGCCGCCCGGCCAGCTCCCGCTCACCGGGCAGCCGATCGCCTGGCGCCAGCTCGCCGTCGCCGATCGACCGCAGCAGCCACCGCTCGATCTGCACATGAGCCGGTACGCCGGTGCCGCGCTCCAGCTCAGGCGGTATCCCGACCACACGCGCATCGTAGCCCGATAACTCCCTTTTGCCCGCCCCAGGGCCCGGTGGGTATTGCCAGGGCTCCATGGTGTTGTCACGATCATGATGGAGCTCCAGGACGGCAGGAGCGGGCTCGGGGTGAACGGAACGATGCTGGATGAGGCGCGTCGCTGACGAGTACGTCTCACGCGTGGCCATGCCGTGGGAGCTACGGGTCAGCCGGGCGGCGATCGCGCTGCTCGCGTTGGCCTTCTTCGCGCGCTCGCTGCTCCACCTCGCCTCCACCGGGCCGGTGCTCCTGCGGGTCGCCGGCGTGCTGCTCGGCGTGCTGGTGCTGGCGCTCTACGTGCTGGTGGTGGTGACCGGCCCGGCGCCGCGCGGGCGGCTGCCGGCGCTGGCCGTGATGGTGCTGCTCGCGTACGTGCCGCTGGCCTTTCTGGGGGAGTGGTGGACGGCCGTCATCTACCTCGCGGCGATGACCCTCACCCTGCTTCCGCTGCCGTACTCCGTCCTTGCGTTCACGCTGGTCGTCGCGGGTGAGGTGCCCACGGCGCTGCTGTTCGGCGACAGTCTGGCCGAGGCCGTCTACTCGGCGCTGCGGGTCGCCATGCCGGCGGTGCTGCTCCACTCCCTGTCCCGCTTCGCCGGGGCCGCCAAGGCCATGTACGAGACCAGGGCCCAGCTGGTGGTGGCGGAGGTGGGGCGGGAGCGCGAACGTATCGCGGCCGAACTGCACACCGTCCTGGGCGAGCGCCTGACGGAGCTGCGCCGGCAGGGTGAGCGGGCGCTGCAGCACGTCGACGGCGACGACGCCCGACTGCGCGAGGAGCTCGCCGGCATGCTCACCCTCGCCCGCGACGCGCAACGCGAGATGCGCGAATTCGCGTACCGGGAGCAACAACTGCACATGGGTAAGGAGCCGTTCCAAAAGTGACGATCATCATGTTATGGCGGTGTTAGTCGTCCCTAGCGGCAAATGTCAGAAAAGGTGAGTCTTGGGCCACAGGGCAGCGAGCAGTCCAGATGCCCGCTGCCTCTCCCGTCGGATCCCGGCCCCCGCAGGCCGGGCGGAAGGAGAGTGGCCACATGGCCGAAAGCCTCTACATTCTCGGCGATGACGACCGCAGGAAGTTCGCCCGTCTGATCGCCGCGGCGTGGGCGGACGAGGACGTCAAGAGCCGTTACGAGCGCGAGCCCCGGGTGATGCTGGAGGAGTACGGCATCGCCTACCCGCAGGGGGTCGCCACGCCGCCGCTGCCGGCCAAGCCCGTGGGCGAGTTCAGCGTCGAGGAGCTGGAGACCGCCGCCGGCGGCACCCTCGGCTCCGCCAGCTCCGTGAGCTCGGTCGGCACCGTCAGCGGCACCGCCGGTTCGGGCTTGACCGCGTCGACCGCGGGCAGCTCGGGCAGCTGACCCCTCCGCTCCGGGGGCGTGACGGCAGGCCGTCACGCCCCCAGGACCGAACTTTCCTTCGCCCATCGAGGTGACCTCATGTCGCAATCGCCCGAGCTCCCGTCCGAGGTTCGCAAGGCGTTCGCCCGGTTCGTGGCGCGAGCCTGGGCCGACGAGGCGGTCAGACAGGATTACGCGCGGGACCCGCGCCTCGCTCTGTCGCAGGGCGGCGTCGACTGGCCGGACGACCTGCCGGTGCCCGACCTGCCCGCACGCCCTGACAAGTCGCTGGATCTGGAGAGCCTGGAGTCCTCGGCCGGTGGCGCGCTCGGCACGATCGGCACCGTGAGCTGTCCGACCGGCTGCTTCGCCGGCGGTCAGTCGCAATCTCCCTAGCCGCAAGGACCCCGATGAAGCCTCGCATTCTTCTCACCCTCCTCCTCGTGCTGGCCTGCGTCCTCGCGAGTACCCCCGCGTCGGCGGCCGGCCGGCCGCCCCACCGCCCCCTGCCTCCGCTGCCGTCACGGGACGCGCTGCAGGCGATCCTCGAGGAGATCGTCAAGAACGGGACTCCCGGCGTGCTCGTCGAAGTGCGTGACGAGCGTGGCACCTGGACGAGCGCGGCCGGGACGGGCGACGTCGAGACCGGCGCCCCCATGCGCACGGACGGCAAGTTCAGGATCGGCAGCCTGACCAAGGCCTTCGTGTCCACCACGATCATGCAGCTGGTCCAGGAGCGGCGGCTGCGGCTCGACGACAGCGTCCAGAAGTGGCTGCCCGGGATGTTGCCCGGCCACGAGCGGGTGACCATCAGGCAGCTGCTCAACCACACCAGCGGCGTCTTCAACTACCTCGACGACCCGGTGATGTGGGAGGACTACATGAACCTCCGCTACCGCACCTGGCAACCGGAAGAGCTGGTGGGGGTGGCCACCGCGCACGGACCGCTCTTCGCGCCCGGGTCGGACTGGTACTACTCCAACACCAACTACGTCCTGGCCGGCCTGATCGTAAGGAAGGTCACGGGGCGGCCGGTGGAGCAGGAGGTACGCCGGAGGTTCATCGTCCCGCTCGGGCTGCGGGACACCAGCTTCCCCACGACCGATCCGAAGATCCACGGCCCGCACGCGCGCGGCTACCTCGGCGGGTACGTCGGTGACCCGTACGTCGAGGCGACCGAGCTGAACCCGTCCAGGATGTACGCGGCCGGAGCCATGATCTCCACCGCCTCCGACCTGAACCGGTTCTGGACGGCGCTGCTGGACGGCCGCCTGCTCCGCCCGAACCTGCTGCGCGAGATGCAGCAGACCGTGCCCGCGCTGGGCGGCGGCTACGGGCTCGGCATCAGCGTGTTCGAGCCGTGTGGCTTCCCGCTGTGGGGCCACAACGGCCGGATGCCCGGCTACGGTGTGCGCCTGCTGCAGACCGAGGACGGCCGGCGCCAGGTCACCGTGGCGTTCAACGTGCAGACCCTCAGCGAAACCCTGCTCCCGCTGCTCGACACGCTGCTGCTGACGGAATTCTGCGGCGAGGACCAGGCCGGGGTGGTGGGCAGTCCAGATGCCCACCACCCCGCGGAAAAAGCATCTCATATCGCAATCGTCGGAGGCTCGTGATGATCGTTGAACTCGTTTCCCGGCCGGCCGAGTGGGACCTGGTCCAGCGCCGCAGGTTCGGCGAGCTGACCGCGCGTGCCTGGGCCGACGGTGACCTGCTCCGCCGCTACGAACGCGACCCGCGCGCCGTGCTGACCGAGTTCGGCGTGAGCCTTCCCCCTGACGCGTCCGCTCCGCCCATCCCCGACCTGGCCGAGGACCTCGTCGTCGAGCCGCTCAACGGCGACGAGGGGTTGCTCCGCCCGTGCATGTGCAGCCTGACGCTGCCCTGCCTCGCCGACCCCCAGGTGGACGAGCTCTCATGACCCAGCCGATGGTGGACGCTCCGGGAGGAGAGCGGATAGACCGGCTCGTCTCCACCATCAGGGCGCGAGCCTGGCTGACCGTACTGGCCCTCCTCCTGGTGGCCGGGGCCGCTGCCGCCTGGGCCGTCGGAGGCCAGGTCCGCAGCGTGATCCAGATCGCGGGCGTGGTGGTGACGGGTGACGGTCCCGTCGCCGTACCCGCGCCCGGGGCCGGCAGCCTGGCCCAGACGCTCGTCAGGAAGGGCGGCGAGGTGTCCGCGGGAAGCCCGCTGGCCGTGCTGGCCGACGAGAAGGGAACCCGCCGCACCGTCACCAGCCCGGTGAGCGGACACGTCAGCAGGATCGCCGCGCCCGGCACCCCGGTCCTCGCCGGGACGGCGGTCGCGGCGATCGACACGGGAAGCGGACCGCCGCGGGCGCTGCTCCTCGCCGGCCCCGAGCAGGCAGGCGCGCTCACCCCCGGTCAGCCGGCCCGCGTCGCCCTGCCGGGAGCCTTCCTGTCCGGCCGGGTGAGCGAGGTCGGAGCCTACCCCGTCACCGACGAGGACCTCAGGCACCGGTTCGGCGACGTCCTGGCGGCCGCAGGGACGCGTCACCTCGTGACCGTGGATCTGCACGACGTCCGTGACGCCGTGGGGTTGAGTCGCGCCCAGGCCGAGATCACCGTCGCCGTCGTCCGTCCGATCGACGCGCTCCTGGGCGGAGGCGGCCTTGTCTGAGACCCGGACCCGGCAGCGCCCGGTGCGCACCGTGCGCCGACCGCAGATGGAGGACGCCGACTGCGGCCCCGCCTGCCTGAGCATCATCTTCGCCCACCACGGCCGGTACGTGCCCGTGAACGAGATCAGGGAGCACTGCGGGGTCGGCAGGGACGGCCTGTCGGGAAGAGGGCTCAAGGCCGCCGCCGATCGGTACGGCTTCGAGATCGGCGCCTGGCGGGTCGACGCCGCCGAGGTCGAGACCCTGGCCGTCCCGCTGATGGTCTTCGTCGACTCGCGGCACTACGCCGTACTCGAAGGGGTGCGCGGCCGCTGGGCGTACCTCAACGACCCCGCCGTCGGCAGGGTGCGCCTGACCCGAGCCGACTTCGCGCGCCGGTACAGCGGCGTCGCGCTGGTGATCAAGCCAGGCGACACGTTCGTGCCCGGCGGCCGGCGCTTCCCGCTCGCCAGGTCGATGGCCGCGAGGGCCCGGCCGTACGTGACCACGCTGCTGGCCATCGCCGCCGTCGCCGCGCTGCTCGCCATGCCGGCGGCGGTCACCGCGCTGCTCACCCGGCTCCTGCTCGGCCGGGTGATCGGCGCGGGCGACACCGCGTGGACGGCTCCCGCCCTGCTCGGCCTGCTGGCCTGCGCCGCCTTCGCCTTCGGTGGCGCCTGGGCGCAGCAACGGCTGCTCGCGGCGGTGCAGAGCGCCATGGCCGCCGACTTCTCCGGCCGCTACGTGTGGCGCCTGCTCAGGCTGCCGGGTGACTTCTTCCATCGCAGGCAGACCGGCGGGCTGGTGACGCGGATCTCGTTCGGCGCCGGGCTCGCCCTGCTGCTGTCGGACCGGGCGGCCACGGCCGTCGCGGCCCTGCTGGCGATGGCCGCGCACTCGTCCATCCTCTTCAGCTTCCACCCGTACTTCGCCGCGCTGGCGGGTGTGCTGGCCGCGGTCAACCTGGTCGCCATGCGCGCGGTCAGCCGGCGCAGTGCCCCGTACCAGCAGCAGCTCATCTTCGACGAGCACCGCCGCGACGGCATGGCGTTCAACGGCGTGTCGATGGCCGAGTCGCTCAAGGCCGACGGCGCGGAGGGCTGGTTCTTCGCCAAGTGGGCGGGACTCCAGGCCAGAGCTCTGCAGACCACACAGGACCTGGCCAGGGTCACGCAGTCGCTGTTGGTCGTGCCCGCCGCCCTCGGCACGCTGGCGGGAGCCGCCACGGTCATCTGCGGCGCGGTGCTCCTGTCCAGGGGAGAGGTGGGGCTGGAGACCGTCATCGCCGCCCAGTTGCTCGTCAGCGCCTTCCTCATGCCCGTCGCCTCGCTGGTGGGCTTGGGCGCCGAGGCGCAGATCGCGGTCGCGCAGACGAGCATGCTCGACGACGCGCTGTCGGCCGAGCCCGATCCACGCCACCGGGACCTGCCCGAGGTCCGCGACAGGGCTGCCCGCCTGCGTGGCCGGGTCGAGTTCGAGAACGTCACCTTCGGTTACGACCGTCAGCAGGGACCCGTCGTCAGCTCGCTGTCGTTCGTCGTGGAGCCGGGACGCAGGATCGCCGTCGTCGGCCGTACGGGCAGCGGCAAGTCCACGGTGGCCCGCCTGCTCACCGGCGCGGTGGAGCCCTGGTCGGGGCGGATCCTGTTCGACGGCGAGCCGCGCGGCGATGTGCCGCGTGAACTGCTCACCACCTCCATCGGCTATGTCGAGCAGCACCTGCAGGTGTTCGAGGGCTCGGTGGCCGACAACCTCACGCTGTGGGATCCGACGGTTCCCTCCTACCGGCTGCACCGTGCCCTGCGTGACGCCCACGTGGCGGAGGTGGTGCATCGGCGCGGCGGGCTGGAGGGCGGCTGGATCAAGGAACGCGGCCGCAACCTGTCCGGCGGCGAGCGCCAGCGCCTGGAGATCGCCCGCGCGCTCGCCCTGGCACCCGCGGTTCTCGTGCTCGACGAAGCCACCAGCGCCCTCGACGCGGAAACCGAGGCGTTGATCGACACCGAGCTCAGCGCCAGGGGATGCACCTGTGTGATCATCGCGCACCGGCTCAGCACCGTACGCGACAGCGACCTGATCCTCGTGATGGACGGCGGCCGTGTGGTGGAACGCGGTACCCACGCGGCGCTCCTCGCACAGGACGGCCGCTACCGGGCCCTGGTCGAGGAGGCCGTATGACGGGGACACGGGAGAGCGCCGGCTACGCGGTCAGTGAGATCGAGCTGATCGACCCCCATGCCTGCTGGCGCGTCGTCAGCGGCGCGGTCGACGTGCTGCTCTGCCCCGCCGACGGGCGTGGCCAACGGCATCCGGTGATCCGCGTGGAAGCCGGTCAGATCCTGTACGGCTTCGCCGCCACCGACCCGCCGGAGGGCTTCACCGTCGTCGCGGCCGCGACCGGACGGGAGACGTCCGTGCGGCGCGTACGCGGCAACCCCGCCGCGCTGTCGGCCTGGTCACGGCTCCTGGGCGGCCAGGGCGGTGCGGATGTGAGGGACCTTCGCCCGGTGCACCGTCGCAGGCTGCAGGACGTGCTGATCCTGGCGGAGGCCGAGGCCGCCGACCGGGACAACTGGCGCACCGCCAGGTCCGCCGCCACCCGCGAGACGTTCCGCCAGGCCTGCGCCGACCTCGGCGTCGCGGCGGGCGCCCGGCCCGCGCCCGAACTGCCCAGAACCTCGCGCGAGCACGCGGCGGCGGTACTGCGCGTCATCGGCGAGCAGTACGGGTTCGACGTCCCCATGCCCGCCGAGGCGGGCGACCCGCTGCCGGCCGCACTGGACGCGGCCAGGGCCAGGCACCGGCAGGTACGCCTGGAACCGGGCTGGTGGCGCTCGGCCACCGTGCCGCTCATCGGCTTCCTGCGCGACGGCGGCCGTCCCGTCGCGCTGCTGCCGCACCGCGGCGGCTACCGCCTCTTCGATCCCTCGAACCCGAGGCCGGGCGGCCGGTCGGACGTGGCCGCGGCCGAGCTGGAGGAACGGGCCTGGCAGATCTATCCGCCGCTCGGCACGGTGCCCGAGTCGCCACTCGCGCTGCTGGCCTACGGGCTGCGCGGCTCGGCCGGCGAACTGCTGGGACTGCTCGGCGCGGGGGCGGGAGCCGCGCTGCTCGGCCTCGCCGTGCCGCTGCTCACCTTCCGCCTGCTGTCGGCCTCGCTCGACCCAGATGACTCGGTCACGATGGTCTGGATCGCCGTCCTCATCGCCTGCGCGGTCGTCTCCGGCGCGCTCCTGCTCATGGTGCGCAACGCCGTCCTGGTACGGGTGCAGGGCAGGCTGCAGGAACGTCTCGAACCCGCGGTCTGGAGTCACCTGCTCGCCCTGGACGTACGCTTCATCACCGGCTACAGCACCGGAGAGCTGGTCCAGCGCGCCAACGCGGTGGCCGACATGCGCAGAGGGCTGGGTGACGCGGCGGTCAACTCGGTGCTCGGCGGCCTGTTCTCCGCCCTGGGTCTGCTGGTGCTGCTCGCCGTGGACTGGCGGCTGGCGCTCGCCGCCCTGACCGCGGTGGCGCTCCTGCTCGTCCTGCTCGGCCTGTGCGCGGTGCGGCAGCAGCGGCACGAACTCGTCGTGCACCAGCAATACGGCAAGATCTACGCACTGCTCTACGCCGGCCTCAACGCCATCGACAAGATTCACATCGCGGGCCGCGAGGCGCAGCTGTTCGGCCTGTGGTCGCGGCTCTTCGCCAAGCAGCAGCGAGCCGAGGCCGCGGCACGGCGCGAGCGCGCCAAGGCCACCGCGCTGGGCGCCGCGGCCCAGCCGTTGCTGCTGCTGGCCGTGGCGGGGGTCGGCGTGGCCGTACGGGTGCCCGCCGCCGGTCTGGTCGTGGCCGCGGTGGCGCTCGGCCAGTTCGTCCTGGCTCTGGGGCAGATGAGCATGGCGGTGGAGTCGGTCTTCGCGCTGCTGCCCCGCTACGAACGACTCAGGCCGCTGCTGCGGCAGCCGCCCGAGACGCCTCCCGGCGCGAAGGACCCGGGTGAGCTGACCGGGCTCGTACGCCTGCGTTCTGTCTCCTTCGCCTACCCCGGCACCGCGGCGCGGATTCTCGACGACGTCACGATGACGTTCCGTCCGGGCGAGTTCGTCGCCATCGCCGGACCCTCCGGGGCCGGCAAGTCCACCATCGTCCGGCTGCTGCTCGGTTTCGACGCGCCGCGTACGGGCCAGGTGCTGTACGGCGACGGCGATCTGCGCGACCTCGATCTGCGCAGGGTCCGCGCGCAGGTGGGCGTGGTCATGCAGCAGGCCAGAGTGTTGCGCGGCACCCTGCTGGAGAACATCGTGGGCGATCTGCCCGGCGCCACCGAGGAGGACGCCTGGAGGGCGGCCCGGCTGGCGGATCTCGACCAGGACATCGCCAGGCTGCCGATGGCGATGCACACGATGGTGGCCGAGGACAACGCGACGTTCTCCGGCGGGCAGCTCCAGCGTCTGCTCCTTGCCAGAGCGCTGGTCAAGCGCCCGCGGGTGCTCATCCTCGACGAGGCGACCAGCGCGCTGGACAACGTGACCCAGGCGGTGGTCAGCCGACGCGTCGCCGAACTCGACATCACCCGCATCGTGATCGCGCACCGGCTCAGCACCATCCGGTCGGCAGACCGGGTCTACCTCCTCGACCAGGGCAGGGTGGCGGCCGGCGGCACCTTCGACGAGCTGGTGAACGGCAGTGAGCTGTTCGCCCGCATGGTCCGCCGACAGGAGGTCTGAGATGACTGACGTGCTGCACGGGTACGCCGACCCCGAGACGGAGGGCCTGCTGGCCGTGCCGGGCGGGGACGAGCGCCTGATCGCGGTGCTCGGGACGGCCGCGCCCTTCTCCGAACGGGTCTCCGGCGAGTTCTTCACGCCGGTCCCCACCCGCAACCCGCGACAGGCCTCGGAACGTACCGCCCGCTGGCTCAAGGCGGCGGTCGGCGACGACGAGAGCGCCCGGCGGGCGTTGTTCCAGCACCGCCGCCGATCCGGGAGGGATCTCGGCGCGGGCCTGGTGGACGTGCGTGTGACCGACCCCCGCAGGCTGCCGGAATGGGCGTACGCCCTGGTCGACTTCCTGCTGGCGCAGCCGCCCACGGCCGCCGCCGACCCGGCCGCGGGTCGTCCTGGCGCGCCGTTCGTGGCCTTCCGCAGGGCCGTGAAGCGGCTGGTCGACTTCACCGAGGGGCACGTGCGCGGTGTGCCCGTCACCGCTGACGCCCGCGAGGACATCGCCGGGCAGCTCATCGAACGGCTCACCCAGGTGTGTTACGCGGGGTTCGCCTTCGAGGCCCAGATGTCGGGGAGCAACAACGACGCGCTCGGCTGGCTGCGTACCCCCGGCTTCGACGTCAGCCAGGCGGGCTGGCTGGACCGTCTGGAGACGCTGCCGGGTCTGGCGTACGTCATGGGCATGGCGTGCCTGCAGTGGCGGCGTGTGGTGCACGAGTTGTTCGACCGGCTCGGCGCAGACCTGCCCGAACTGCGCAGGACGCTCTGGGGATGGGCCGACCCAGGACCCGTGACGGGCTACTCGGGCGACTCGGGCGACCTGCACAACCATGGCAGGGTCGTCACGCTGCTGACCTTCGCCTCCGGGCAGCGGGTGGTCTACAAGCCCAAGGACCTGCGCTCGGTCGCCGGGCTCATGGACGTGTGCACCCTGCTCAACAACCACGGCCTCCCTCTCGACCTGCACACGCGCCACGTCATCAGGCGCGACGGCTACGGCTGGGAGGAGTACGTCACCGCCCTGCCCTGCGACGACGAGGAGAGTGCCCGCCGCTACTACACCCGCCTGGGCATGATGAGCAGGCTCGCGCAGTTGCTCGAATGCCGCGATCTGTGGGCGGACAACCTCGTCGCGGTGGGGGAGCGGCCCGCCTTCATCGACCTGGAGAACGTGCTGCAGGCGCGCATCAGCAAGCCGTCCCTCATCGGCGAGCGCATCCAGAGCCTGTGGGGCCGGGTGGAGGAGACCGTGGCCAAGACCGCGGTCGTGTCCTTCCCCCGGGTGATCGCCGGCGGCGTGCGGGCTCAGGACATCGGCTGCATGGCCGCGCTGCAGGAGCAGGTCGCGGAGAACTCCCACGGATATCCCCCCGGGTGGGAGGCCCCGCCGTACCGCCCGAGTCTCGTGGACGGCGGCCTGGCGGATCCCCGTGACTACCCGGAGGAGGTCGCGGCCGGCTACCGGATGATGCAGGACTGCCTGGAACGCAACCGTGAGCTGCTCGCCGACCCCACGGGGCCGCTGGCGCTGCTGCGCGACGCGCCGGTCCGCTACATCTGGCGCAGCACGTGGGACTGCGTGGAACTGCTGGGCCGCAGCCTCAGCCCGGCCTCCCTCGTCGACGGCGTGGCCAGGGAGATCTGCCTGGCCCACCTGTTCCGCAGCGCCAGGGAGACGCTGCGTGAGGACTCCGCCAGGTCGGACATCTTGGAGATCGTCGAGCAGGAGATCGACGCGTTCCGGCGGATGGACGTACCCCTGTTCGTCTCCTTGCCCCGGTCCGAGTCGGTCTTCACCCCTGACGAGGTCGAGATCCCCGGCCACTTCGAGGGCACGGCCTGGCAACGGCTGACGGACCGGATCGCCGGCCTCACCGGGTTTCCCGTCGAGGAGCACGTGGCGGTCCTGCACACCTGCCTCGACTTCGTCGGAGCCGCCCCGCCGGCCGCCGACGTCCCCGCTCCCGGCCGCCCGCCTCGTACGCTGCCCGAGCTCGGCCTTCGGGCCTTCGCCGAGTCCGCCGCCGGTCAAGGGCCGCCGACCGAGGTGCTGCTGGCCCGGGCGACCGAGATCGCCGAGTCGGTGCTCGCGACGGCCGTCCCGCTCGGCGGGGCGTCCGGCGATCGGCGTGGCTGGCTTGGCGTGGTCAGCTACCCGGCCCACGGTCTGGACCAGGTCGAGCCGCTCCAGGGCGACCTGCTGACAGGAACGGCGGGCCTGGCGGTCTTCCTGGCCGAGCTGTACGCCGACACCGGCGCGCCCAGCCACTGGACGGCGGCACAGGACGCTCTGGACGCCACTGTCGAGTTCGCCACGCTGTCGGCCCGCTCGGCCTTCTTCCGCCGGATGTCCGGCGGGACCAGCCCCGTGGGCGCGTTCGTGGGCACGGGTGCGGCCATCTACGCCTTGAGCCGGTGCGGCGGCCCGCTGGCCGACGCCGAACTGGTCCGGCGGGCGGCGGAGCTGCTGCCGCTGGCCGCCGCCCAGCTGGACGGGAACACCACGGCGGAGCCGGTGTTCGGCCGCGCCGGGTTGCTGCAGGCGGTGCACAAGCTGCGCGAGGTCGCGGTCACCCCGATCCCGGCCGCCGACGAGCTCGCGGACCGGCTGCACGGTGAGCTGCTGGCCGAGCTGACGCGACCGGCCGTTCCCGGGCGGACGCGGGAGCCGTACCCGCCCGGCATGGGTGTGCTCGACGGGCTGCCCTCGGGCACCGACGGTCTGGTGTGGGCGCTGACCAGCAGCGCGGACGCCCTCAACCGGATGGAGCCCGCCCTGGAGGCGGTGAGCGGGCACCGGTTCGCGCTCGACACCCCTGGCTCGCTGTTCGCCGCCGTCGCCGCCGATCACCTGCTCACCGGTGACGTCTCCGCCGAGCTGCGCGAGCGCGTGGCCCGGCAGTGCGCGCCGCGAGCGCGCCGCTCGTGCGAGCGGCTCGTGGTGGACGCCGAACTCGCCCTGCACACGGCCCGGCTGGCCGGCGACGCCGGGCTGGCCGCCACCGCGCAGGCTCTGGTCGGCGAACTGCTCCGGCGCCGCGAGCGCACAGGGCGCTGGTTCTCCGACCGGCGGCGCGCGGACCGGCTCACCCTGTCCGCCGTCAACGGGCTGGCCGCCGCCGGGCTGACCCTCCTCAGATTCGCCGACGACCAGGTGGACTCGCTCCGCCTCGTGAACTGAACGCGCGCTCAACACTGACGAAAGGGGTTCATATGGACGTGCGGCCCAGCTTCCGCCGACACCATCGCGTGGAGACGGTGGACGGGGAAGGCGTGTACCTGGTGTCCGAGCGCGACCTGCACGTGCTCACCGGCCGTACGGTCCGCGCGCTCGCCGGCCTCCTCGACGGGAAGCACACGGTGACGGAGATCCTTGCCGCCGTCGAGCCGGAGATTCCGCCCGAGCAGGTCTTCTACGTCCTGCACCAGTTACGGGAACAGGGATTCCTGGTGGACGTCACCGAGGCGGTCGAGCCGCGCGCCGCCGCCTACTGGGAGATGGCCGGCCGCTCGGCCGACCAGGCGGTGGCCGGCATCACCGGAGCGGCTGTGGAGGTGCTCGCCGTGGGCGACGTGCCCCATGAGGAACTGGCAGTGCTGCTGGCCGACGAGGGCGTGCGGGTGAGCGACGGAACGAGCGCGGACCCCGGACTGACGGTCGTGCTGACCGACGACTACATCAGGAAGGAGCTCGCCGAGATCAACCGGCGGCACCTGGCCGAGGGCCGGCCGTGGCTGCTGGCCAGGGCGGGCGGGCCGGTGCTGTGGCTGGGGCCGATCTTCCAGCCGGGTTCCGGGGGCGGGTGCTGGCGCTGCCTGTCCCAGCGGCTGGAGGGGCATCGCCAGGGGCTGACGTACCTGGAGGACCGGCTGCACAGTCCTCGCCCGCTGCCGATGCCCGCGGCCGAACTGCCGCTCACCCGCGGTGCGGGGCTGCGGATGATCGCCGCCGAGACGCTCAAATGGCTGGCGGGGGTGCGTAACGACCAGCAGGGCGACGTGATCACCGTGGACACGCATGTGCTCGGCGCCACCCGGCACGAACTGCGGCGTAGGGTGCAATGCCCGGAGTGCGGTGATCCGTCCATGGTTGCGGCGCAGACGGCCCGGCCCGTCGAGCTGGTTTCGCGCCCCAAGTCGTTCACCGCCGACGGCGGGCATCGCTCGCGGCACCCGGAGGAGACGGCCGAGCGTTACGGCCATCTGGTGAGTCCGGTGACCGGGGTGGTGCGCGAGCTGGTCAAGCAGGACACCGGTACGTCCTTCATCAAGACGTACATGGCGGGACACAACTTCTCCCGCCAGGTGCACGACCTGCGCGAGCTGCGTACGGGCCTGCGCAGCCAGAGCTGTGGCAAGGGCATGACCGACCTTCAGGCCAAGGTCAGTGCGATGTGTGAGGCCATCGAACGGTACTCGGGCATCTTCCAGGGGGACGAGGCCAGGACCCGGGCCAGCCTGCGCGCCCTCGGTGATGACGCCGTGCATCCCAACGCCTGCGCGCTCTACAGCGAGGCGCAGTTCCGCGACCGCCCCACCGGGATCAGGGCCTCGACCTACACCTACGTCAACGACCCCCTGGACGAGAGCGCGGACATCGACTGGACCCCGGTGTGGTCGCTGACGGAGCAGCGTCACAAGTACCTGCCGACCGGCTACCTGTACTACTACTATCCGCGGGTGCCGGGCCGCATCTACGCCTGGTCCGACTCCAACGGCAACGCCGCGGGCTCCTCCGTCGAGGACGCCGTCCTGCAGGGCTTCATGGAACTGGTCGAACGCGACGCCGTCGCCGTGTGGTGGTACAACCGGCTGCGCCGTCCCGCCTTCGACCTGGAGGCCTTCCGCGACCCGTGGATCGCGGAGTTCCTCGAGGTGTACGCGGGCCTGAACCGTGAGGTCCACGTGCTCGACCTGACCAACGACCTCGGCATCCCGGTGGCCGCCGCGATCAGCCGCAGAACCACGGGCCCCACCGAGGACATCCTCATGGCCTTCGGGGCCCATTTCGACCCGCGCATCGCCGTCCAGCGCGCCCTGGCCGAGATGAACCAGTTCATCCCCGCCGTCATCCAGGTCACCGAGAAGGGCACCCGCTACCGGTATCCCGACGGCGAGCAACTGCGCTGGTGGAAGACCGCCCGGATCGAGCAGCACCCCTACCTGACGCCGTCGGGCTCGCCGGTGCCGCCCTCCGCCCACAGCCGGCCCCCCACCGGCGACCTGCTGGACGACATCGCGACGGCCCGCGCGGTGGTCGAGGACAGGGGCATGGAGATGCTGGTCCTCGACCAGACCAGGCCCGACATCGGCCTGCCCGTGGTGAAGGTCATCGTGCCTGGGCTGCGCCACTTCTGGCGGCGCCTGGCTCCCGGCCGGCTCTACGACGTGCCCGTCCGGCTCGGCTGGCTGGCCGAGCCCACAGCGGAGGACCAGATGAACCCCATCACGATGTTCCTGTGACCGCGGTCGCGGCTCCCGTGACCGCCGCCGTCGCGCTCCGCCCGGACGCGGACGTGCGGCTGCACGGCGACGTCACCGTCATCGCCCACCCCTTCCGCAGGGTCGCCGTACGGGGTCTCGGCCCGCGCATCACCGCCCTGCTGGCCGGTCTGCGCGACCGGCCAGCCACCGTGGAGCACCTGGTGGACCGGCTCGCCGTCGACGGCGGTTCGAGCGCGGAGATCGCCACGCTGTATCTGGCGCTGGCCCGGCTGGACGACATGCTGGTGCACACACTGGATGGGCTGGTGCGAGTGGTGCCGGTGACGCGCGAAGCGGCCTTCGAACCGCGTGCCCTGGCTCCCACCGACAAGGTGCGCCTGTCCAGATTCGCCGTCGTCCGGCGGCACGGCTCCCTGCTGGTACTCGAGTCGCCGCTGGCCAGACATCGGGTGGAACTGGGCTCGGAGGCGATGCCCCTGGTGGCGGCCCTGGCCGGGCCGGTGACGGTCGTGGAGGCGTCCCGCGGGCTGCCGGCCGTCGCCGATGCGCACCAGGCTCTGGGCTACCTGGCGGGTGCCGGAATGGTCGACGTCGCCGTGGACGGGGACTTCCCCGAGGACACCGACCCGGCCCTGCGCCCATGGGACTTCCACGATCTGCTCTTCCACAGCCGCAGCCGGCTCGGCAGGTTCGACGGTGAGTTCGGCGCGACCTTCCGCTTCCTGGGTGAGCTGGAGCCGGAACCCGCGATCAAACCTCCGCCCCACGGCCGCGTCGTGCCGCTGCAGCGCCCGCAACCGACGGAACTACCGCCGCTGGACGCGGTCCTGGAGGCGCGGCGTTCCGTACGCGACTACGCTCCAGAGCCGCCCACCGCGGCCCAGCTGGGGGAGCTGCTGTACCGGTCGGCGCGCGTCAAGGGCCTGCTGGAGCCGAACGACTCCATGCCGTACGAGGCGAGCGCCCGGCCGTACCCCGGCGGGGGCGCCACCTACGAGCTGGAGCTCTACCTCGTCGTACGGCGCTGCGACGGGCTCGATGCAGGCGTCTACTACTACGACCCGCTCGGCCATCACCTGGTGGAGCTGGCACACCGCGCCGGGGACGCCGAGGCCGCGCTGGCCACAGCCCACCAGGCCACCGCCGGCGCGGTCGTGCCCGATGTGCTGATCATCGTCACGGCCAGGTTCCGGCGGGTGTCGTGGAAGTACGCCGGCATGGCCTACGCCACCGTCCTGAAGAACGTGGGCGTGCTCTACCAGACCTTCTACCTCGTGGCGACCGCGATGGGCCTGGCGCCCTGCGGGCTGGGCAGCGGCGATGCGGACCTGTCCGCCCGGCTGCTCGGGCTCGACTGGGTGGCGGAGTCCTCGGTCGGCGAGTTCCTCATCGGACGCGCGTGACCTGAGCGAACGATCGGCGCCGCTCCCGAAGGGCGGGGCCGGGCAGCGGACCTGTGATGTTCGTCATGAGCTGGAGGTGTCATTTGAATCTGGCCGGTCGGCGCAGGCGACGAGATCGTGGCAGCAGTGGAGCCGGACGCATCGCCGCGCCCGGCGACCCGCAAGGAGGGGCCCATGGGCGAGAGCGTCTACATCCTCGGTGACGAGGACCGCAGGAAGTTCGCGCGACTGATCGCCGCCGCGTGGGCCGACGAGGAGATCAAGGCACGGTACGAACGCCGGCCGCGGCCGATGCTGGCCGAGTTCGGCATCGCCTACCCGGAAGGCGTGGTCACACCCCCGCTCCCGGACAGGCCCGCGGGGGAGTTCGACGTGGAGGAGCTGGAGTCCGCCGCTGGAGGTTCGCTCGGCTCAGCCAGCTCGGTGAGCTCGATAGGCGGCTCCGCCCTGACGGCGTGGACCGTGGGGTCCAGCGGAAGCTGACAGGCGGGGCCAGGGGCCGCGGCCGCGTCGGGAGGACAGGAGTGCGAGCATGGACGAGACGGTGATCGAGGTCGCCGATCTGCGCAAACGATACGGCGACCTGACCGCCGTGGACGGGATCTCCTTCGAGGTGCGCCGCGGCGAGGTGTTCGCGCTGCTCGGCACCAACGGCGCGGGCAAGACCTCCACGATCGAGATCATGGAGGGCTACCTGAAGCCCTCGGGCGGCACGGTGAAGATCTTCGGTCATGATCCGGCCGACCGGAGGTCCCTGCGCTCCAGGACCGGCCTGGTCCTTCAGGAGTCCGGCCTGTTCGGCGAGCTGACCGCCGGTGAGACCGTCGATGCCTGGCGGCGCTTCACCTCCGGCGCGAGGCCCAGGCAGGAGGCCCTCGACCTGGTCGGCCTCGGCGACCAGGCCGGGACGAAGGTCAAGCACATGTCGGGCGGCGAGAAGCGCAAGCTCGACATCACGCTGGCCGTCCTGGGCCGTCCCGAACTGCTCTTCCTGGACGAGCCGACCACCGGGCTCGACCCCGAGGCCCGCCGCAGGGTCAGGCGCCTGGTGCGCGACCTGACCGAGGCGGGCACCACGGTGCTGCTGACCACGCACTACCTGGAGGAGGCCCAGGAACTGGCCTCCCGGGTGGCCATCATGGACCGCGGGCGGATCATGGCGTACGGGACCATGGCGGAGGTGCTCGGCCGCGGCACGGGGCGGGTCGCCTTCGAGATGCCGCCCGGCACCGACCTGGACGGCCTGACGCTCGGCGCGGGACACGAGCCGAACGTGACCGGGCAGCGGTGCGTGATCGTCACGGCTGATCCCGAGTCCGTCGCGCACGCCGTACTCGGCTGGGCGCACGCCAACGGTGTGCGGATCGCCGGGCTCGACGTCCGGCAGGCAACGCTGGAGGAGGTCTTCCTCGACATCGCCGACGGTGACATCGCCGACGGTGTCATCGCCGACGGGGACCGGCAGGAGGCGCCGAAGTGACCGCCTACACGCTCGCCCAGTTCCGGCTCAGCCACAAGCTCTTCTGGCGCACTCCCGCGATGGTGGCGATGGGCTTCGGCTTCCCGCTGGTCGTCGGTGGCCTGTTCCCGCTGATGATGCCCGACGCCGCGTGGGGCGGAGCCAGCGTACGGGCGTACCTGGTCACCGGGGTTCTAGTGCTCTCGCTCGGGATGCTCGCCTTCATGAACCTCCTGGAAGTGCTGGTCCAGCGCAGGCAGCAGCTGATACTCAAGCGCCTGCGCGGCACCGAGCTGCCCGACCTGGCCATTTTCGCGGGCGAGATCCTCTGCGTGACCGTCGTCGTGCTCGTGCAGGTGACCCTGCTGATCGCGCTGGCGCGAGTGGCGCACGGCATCGCCCTGCCGGTCAATCCCGCGCTGCTCATCGCCACGGTGATCGCCGGGACGGCGGTGTTCGCCGCGATGGCCGTGGCGGTGAGCGGGCGCATCCCGGCACAGGGCATGACGGTCTTCGTCGGTCTGCCCTTCCTGCTCCTGACCATCGGCCTGTCCGGCCTGGCCTACCCGGTCTCCCAGATGCCGGACTGGGCGCAGGTGCCGCTGTCCTACCTGCCCTTCACGCCGATCGCCAACGGCATCCGCACCGCCTACCTCGGTCAGGACTTCGTCCACCAGCAGGGTTCGGCCGTGCCGGCGGACATCGGCGTGCTCGAGGGCTTCCAGGTGATGGGGCAGGGCTGGATCGTGCTGGCGGTGTGGCTGATCGCCGCGCTGTGGGCCGCGACGAGGTGGTTCAAGTGGGAGCCTCGGCGAGGCTGATCGGGGCGGGACCCCGAACGATCCTGGTCGCGCGGGTGACCGCGGGCGGCTTCGCGGTGGCCATGGCCGCTTTCGTGGCCATTCCCGTCGCCGAGGTGCTGAGGACCCTGCCCTCCGGCCACGCCGCCGCCGCGGTGGTCCTGCTGGCCGGCCTGACCGCCGGCTACCTGTGGCTGGTCATGGCCGCCGTGGCCGACCGGCCCACCCGGGCCGATGTGCCCGTGCTCGCCGCGACCACCGGCCTGTCGGTCGCCGCCCCCTTCGTCGTGGGGCCGTCATGGCTGGTCATCGGCTTCATGCCGCCACTGGCCCTCGCCCTGACGCTCCGGGGATGGCGGGCCTTCGCCGGCTTCGCCGGGGCCCTGGTGGCCGGAGCCGTCCTGACCCGTCTGGGCGGCTCCACGTGGGTGGGGTACGGCACGCTGCAGAACCTGCTCACCGCGGGGGCGCTGGTGGGCCTGGTGCTCTTCGCCGCACTGCTGCGCGAACTGCACCGCACCAGGCAGGAGCTGGCCACGCTCGCCGTCACCGAAGAGCGGCTGCGGTTCGCCAGGGAACTGCACGACGTGCTCGGGCACAATCTGTCGGTCATCGCGATGAAGACCGAGCTCGCCATGCGGATCTCCGCCGAGCAGCGGGAGCGGCTGCACGCCGAGCTCTCCGACATCCACGGCATCGCCCGCCGGTCCCTCCATGACGTCCGGGCGGTCGTCAAGGGGTACCGCGAGATGTCCCTGGAGCGCGAGCTGGGCGGGGTGCGCCGGGTGCTGCAGGCCGCGGGGATCAGCTGCGACTTCCACGACATACCCGCCACCCTGGATCTCGCGACCAAGGTGGCGCTCGCCTGGGCCGTACGGGAGGCGGCCACCAACATCCTGCGGCACAGCCGGGCGACCGTGTGCAACCTGACCGTGGAACAGGACGACAAGCGGGGCCGGATCAGGATCGGCCTGTCCAACGACGGCGCTCTGGCCGAGAGCTCCGACACCGACGGCAGCGGCCTGGCCGGGGTACGGGAGCGGCTGACGCAGGTAGGCGGCACCAGCACCCGGCGCACCACCCAGGACGGCTGGTTCCATCTCGTCCTGGACGTCCCCCGCGAGCCCGCGGCGGCGACGCTCGTCCCTTCCCAACGGGAGAGATCATGATCAGAGTGTTGATCGCGGAGGATCACGACCTCATCAGAGGCGCCCTGATCGCCCTGCTGTCGGAGGAGCCCGACATCCGCGTGGTCGGAGAGGTGAACAGAGGAGACGCCATCCTGCCGGCCGTGGCCGAGTCCCGGCCCGACGTCGCCCTGCTGGACATCGGGTTGCCCGGCATCGACGGGCTGGAGGCCGCCGACCGGCTCAGGCAGCTCGACAGGCCGCCACCGGTGCTGATCCTGACCAGCGTGGGCACCCAGGGCAACTTCGAGCGGGCGATGGCGGCGGGCGTTCGTGGCTTCCTGGTCAAGGACGCCCCCGCGCACCGGCTGACCGACGCGATCCGCGCCGTGGCAAGGGGAGAGCGGGTCATCGACATGGAGCTCGCCGACGACGCACTCGACGCGGACGCCGACGTCGACACCAACCCCCTGACGCCCAGGGAGGTCAGCGTGCTCGCGGCCGTGGCCGCCGGCGAGGGCATCCACCAGCTGAGCCGGCGGCTCGGGCTGTCGGCTCACACGGTCCGCAACTACCTGGCGGCCGCGAGACTGAAGACCGGAGGACGTACTGACGAGGAGGCGGTCCGGGCGGCGATGGTCAACGGCTGGCTGGGCGTACGGACGACCGCCGCCAACGGCTGACCTACGGCGGTTGATCGTGAGACCGGTGCCTGTCAGGATGGACGGGGTCGTGGGTGCCGGACACACAGGGGATGACCGGTGACTGGTAGGGACGCAGCGCAGGCCGCAGTGCGTGACCTGTTACACGACATTCGCCGTGCGGGCCGCCCGGCCGGCATCGCGATCGCCGGCGTGGCGCTCCCGTGGGCGGGGCTGCCCGCCGCGGCCCTGCTGCTGCGTGCCTCCCCGCTCGACGCGCTGGTTCTGGCCGTACTGCTGTCCTTGCTGCTCGTGCCCTACGCGGCCGCCGCCGTCCGCTACGTCACGGGGCAGGACCGGCCGCCAGGAGGCCCCCGTACGGTCGTGCTGTCCGCGGTCGCGGTCTACGTGGCCGCGCTCGCCTTCGGCGACTTCCTGCTCTACCTTCCCGGCGTCGTCGCCGTGCTGGCCGTGCTGTGGCTTCCCGGCCGGGTCGCGTGGGCGGTGGTCGCGGCGGTCACCCTCGCGGAGATCCCCCTGGTCGCCGCGATCGACCCGTACTACGGCGGTTCGGCGGTCATCGCCGCGGCGAGTCTCCTCGTCTCCGTGCTGCTCCAGCTCGGAGTGCTGCGTTACGTCCGGCTGGAGCGGGATCTGCGCGCCGTACGCGCGGAGCTGTCCGAGGCGGCCGTCGACCTCGACCGGATGCGTGTCGCACGGGAGCTGCACGACCTGCTGGGCCAGACGCTGACCGCCATCACCCTCAAGACGGAGCTGGCCATCGCCCTGGTCGACGCCGACCGCCGGCAGGCCGCGCAGGAGCTCCGCACGGCGTGCGCCATCGCGGACGAGGCGCGCGCCGAGGTGAAGGACGTCGTACGCGGCCGGCGCACCCTCGACGTCGGAGCCGAGCTGTCGTCGGCGGTGTCCCTGCTGGAGCTGTCCGGAGCGAGCTGCATCGTCCGGACGTGCCTGGACGAGGTGGATGCCGAGGTGGGCAACGCCGTGGGCTGGATCGTCCGCGAGGCCGCCACCAACATCGTCCGGCACAGCGCCGCGACCAGCTGCGTGATCGAGCTGGAGGAGGACGCGGGGCGCGTGCGCCTGCTCATCTGGAACGACGGCGTCCCCGCTGGTGGGGAGCCGGTGTGGGGGTCCGGTCTGAGAGGGCTCGACAGGCGCGTGGCAAGGATGAGTGGAACGCTGACCGTCGGCAGGAACGGCGCCGACGGGTTCGCCGTGCGGGTGGACCTGCCCGCCGATCCCGGGTTGGAGAGGGTGGCCGCGGGTGATTCGAGTTCTGCTGGCTGAGGACCACGGAGTCGTACGGGGTGCGCTGGTCGCGCTGCTCAACCTCACCGGCGACATCACGGTGGTGGCCGAGACGGGACGTGGCGACAGGGTGCTCGCGGAGGCGCTGTCCAGCCGGCCGCACGTCGCCGTGATCGACATCGAGATGCCGCGCCTGGACGGCATCGCCGCCACGGAGCGGCTGGTGAGCGCGGTTCCTGAGTGCCGGGTGCTCATCCTCACCGGACTGGCCCAGACCGGTCTGCTCAGGCAGGCGCTGGAGGCGGGCGCCACCGGGTTCCTCATGAAGGACGCGCCGACGGAGCGGCTCGCCGAGAGCATCCGCAGAGTGGCGGACGGCGAACAGGTCGTCGACGGGTCGCTGGCGTTCGCGGCGATGCGCGCACCGGCCAGCCCGCTCACGGAGCGTGAGACGGACGTGCTCGTCGCCATCGGCTCAGGCGCCACCACCGGCGAGATCGCCGACAAGCTGCACCTGTCGGTGGCGACGGTGCGCAACTACATCTCGAGCGTGCTCACCAAGACCGGGGCACGCAACCGTACCGACGCCGTACGCATCGCCTCGGAGTCGGGCTGGATCTGAGGCGCTTGAGGCGTCCCGCCGTCACTCCGTCAGGCGGCGCAGGCGTTCGACCGCGTCACCGAACTCGCTCAGCATGTCGTGGACCACGTCACGTGCCGGCCGGACCCGGTCGAGCTGGCCCACGACCTGGCCGACGAAGTAGTTGACCAGCTCCACCGCGCCCGGCTCGCCCTTCTCGGCCGCCGCGGCGATGCGCGCCATCGCCCCCTCGGCCACCAGCATCTGCAGCGGCATGCCGAGGGCGCCGGGGCTCTCGGGGCCGGAGTCCCACTCGTCCGTCCAGGCCGAGCGCAGCTGCCGGGCCGGCTTCCCGGTGCGCGACCGCGACCGTACGGTGTCGAGCGACGAGGCCGCGAGGAGCTTGCGCTTGACCGCCGGCGGTGTCTCCGCCTCCTCGGTGGTGAGCCAGACGGAGCCGCACCACACGCCCTCGGCGCCGAGCGCCATCGCCGCCGCCATCTGCCGCCCCGACGCGATGCCGCCCGCCGCGAGCACAGGAACCGGCGCGACCGCGTCCACGACCTGGGGGACGAGCACCATCGTGGACACCTCGCCGGTGTGCCCGCCGGCCTCGGTGCCCTGCGCGACGACGATGTCCACCCCGGCCTCCACCTGCCGGCGCGCGTGCTCGACCGTGCCGACCAGCGCCGCGACCGGGACGCCGGCGTCCCGCGCCTTCGCCACCATCTCGGGCGGGGGCGGGCCGAGGGCGCTGGCGATCAGACCGACGCGGTGCCTGAGCGCCACGTCGATGAGGACCGACGCGCCCGCCGCGGTCACCCGCCTGCCGAACTCGTCGGCCGTCATCGTCGGCGGCCGCGCCGAGGCGCTGACGCCGTACTTGGACAGCAGGTGGGTGACGAAGTCGCGGTGCCGGTCGGGGACGAAGTCGAGCAGGTGACCGCCCCGCTCGCGCGCGGAGGGGTCGATCCGGCCCGGCACGAGCACGTCCACGCCGTACGGCCGGCCGCCCACCCGTTCGTCGAGCCAGCTCAGCTCCGTGTCGAGCCGCTCGGGCGAGTACGCGACCGCGCCCAGCACGCCGAAGCCGCCCGCCCTCGTCACCGCGGCCACCACGTCACGGCAGTGGCTGAAGGCGAACAACGGCAGCTCGATCCCCAGGCGCTCACAGATGGAGGTCCGCATGGACACGACGCTAACCGTCAGAACATCCTTCGGTCCATCCCCGGGTTCTCAGACGTCCAGCGGGACAGGGGAGTGCCAGCCGAGCTCGGGGCTGTATCCGCGCACCCGCCGCGCGGGGACGCCGGCCACCACGCTGTGGTCGGGGAACTCGCCGCGCACCACCGCGCCGCCCGCCACCACGCACTGGCGGCCGAGCGTCGTGCCAGGCAGGATGACGGCGCCCGTGCCCAGCCACGAGCCCGAGCCGATCGAGACGGGGCTGTTGCGCGGCCACTGCCGTCCGATCGGGATGTCGGGGTCGTCGTAGACGTGGTTCTGGTCGGTGATGTAGACGTACGGCCCGGTGAACACGTGGTCACCGATGTCGATCGACTGGTGCGCCACGATGTGCGAGCCCCTGCCGATCGAGCAGCTCCCGCCGATCCGGAGGATCGAGTCGGGGCCGAGGTCCAGCCCCGGGCCCATGCCGCACGACAGCGACACCCGCTCGCCGATGAGGGTGTGGTCGCCGATCTCGATCCAGGGCTCACCGAAGATCGCGCCAGGGGGGAAGGCGATGCTGACGCCCTCGCCCATCCGGCGGAACCGGTATCCCGCGGGGGTGGCCGGGGTGATCGCGCCGGCGCGGCGGATCGCCGCGTAGGAGCGGTGCACTAAACCAGCCAAAGCCCGCCGAACTAGTGACATAGCGACCAAAGCTACCGCTCGGGCGACGATGTGGCATCTTCGCGGGAGAGCGTCGCCGTCGTGCCTGTGCGACGCGGCTGCGGGAAATGTCGAGCGGGCACGTGCAGGCGCGATTAAGGTCCTCGCCAAATCGCCATTCATCGCGCTTAGCCGACTTTCCCGCAGGATATGACATGGCTCGCGATCTCCATCGGGCCGAATAGTTATATGTCCGATTTGCGCGAGATAAGCAGTAATTTCCTTTCAAGGGGGATTCGTGAGCACATCCAAACTGCTGGCAGGCCGGTTGTCGGGCCTCGCCGTCCTGGGCGCGGCGACGCTGATAGCCGCCCCCCTGTCGGCGTACGGCGACACGGAGCCGGCACCGGCCGGTTCCGCCGCCGCGGCAACCGGGGCAGCCGCCAAGACGCCGGCCGTCACCGTCGGCGCGACCGCCGACGCGACCGCCGACACGACCGCCGACACGACGGTCGGCGCGCCTGCCGACACGACAGTCGACGCGCCTGCCGGCGCGACCGTCGACACGCCTGCCGACGCGACCGCTGACGCGGCCGCGAAGATGCCGGCCATCACCGGCGCCACGGCGGACGCGGCGTCCACGACGGCTGCGTCCGTGGACCCGGTCACGGGGGACGCGCTGGCGGCGCCGGTCTACGCCGCGGGCACCCTGTGGGGCATCATCGGCCGTAACACCCTGGGTACGCCGAACGCGGTCCTGCGCGAGGGCCCCTACGGACGCGTCTCCGGCCAGTTCCCGGTCACCCAGGCGCCGCCCTACGGCACCGGCAGCCTCGGCCTCATCGTCGGCGGCGCCGACACCCCGCTCGAGGCCGACAAGATCATGTGGGGCAACGAGAGGATCTTCGCGGGTGGCGACCTGGACGCGATCCGCAGGCTCAGCTACTGGGTGTTCGCTGGCGTCGACGACCTGGACGGGGTCACCCTGCCGAACATCACCATCGAGGTCGATCCCAACCGTGACACCACGACCAACTACACGAGCCTCGTCTACCTGCCCAACGAGTCGGACAGCCCGTCCGCTCCCGCGAACCCCACTGAGAACCTCTGGCAGCGGTACGACGCGCTGGCATCGGGAAACCAGTGGTTCGCCACGGGTGCCACGGGTACTGACATCGGCTGCACCCTGGCCAGCCCCTGCACCTTCCAGTTCATCAGATCGCAGATGCCGCAAGCGGTGATCAGCTACAGCCTGGGGATCTCGAAGGGCAGGGACGACGCGTTCGTGGGCGCCGTCGACGGGCTCCAGGTCAACGGCACGGTCTACGACTTCGAGTTCACCGGCGTACGGGCCCGGCCCGCGTAACCAGGGCGTCGGGTGCGCGTCTTCAGGCGCAGGCCCTGTACGGCGGGGAGGCCGCGGTGCCGGCCCGCCATCGCCGTCAGGCCATGGACGGCCTCCGCCCGACCGTCGCGGTACGGATCGAGCGGATCGACGTCCACCACGGCATCGGCGCGGACAATGCTCCGCGTCGATGCCGCTGCGCGGGCACCCGGAGGGGCGCCCATTGCGGCGCTTTTTCGAAATGCGGAAAGCCCGGCAGTAGCAGCCGAGCAGGCCCACAGGGCCCGTTCGAATATGAACCAGGAGACAGAAGCTGACGAATGGCCGCACGGCTCGGCGCAAGGAAAGCGGAAAAGCCAGAACTCTGACAACAAGACGGAGAAGGAGGCTTTTCCACGGTCTCGCCGAAGAGCAATCAGCCGGGAATCGGTTCGTGCGGCGTCGCGGGCGTGTGAACCCCCAGTGCGACGGCCCGGCCGGCGGCTGCAGACCCGCGGGGGCGGTGTGCCCACCCGTAACGTTCTTGGCCGGACAGCGCACGCACAGCTACGACGGCACCAGGTGAGATGCCCCTGGCGTAGCGAGATCGTCCACGGTGGCGGCACGGTGGCGGCATGGTGGCGGCCCGTCCCGGCATGCCGGTCATCTCCAGGCGTACGGCGAACGCGGCGACGGCATCCCTCGGCAGCCGCGCGGACCGCCGGGTCGGCGGGAGCGCGTGGACCGGCCCTCGGCGGGGTTCGTGGCGGGGAGGGTGGCGATGGGGTGTCGGTCCGCCATGGGAAAGTCATGATTTACCGGGGTTCGGAGGGATGGTCCGGCCGATGGATCCAACGGTGAGCAAGGGTTTCCGGCGTTTTCCGCCAAGTCGCCAGGCGGTCCTGGCCATCGCCGGGCGGGACCGTTCGGGCATGTGAGGGGCGTTGTTTGATATCCTGAGAGCCCGTGGACACTTCGACCACACCTCGAGCCACGGGAGCCCCTTTGCGCAGCGCATCGCAAACCAAGCATCTGTTCGTCACCGGCGGTGTCGCCTCCAGTCTCGGCAAGGGGCTTACGGCATCCAGTCTCGGTCGCCTGCTCAAGGCGCGGGGTCTGCGGGTCACCATGCAGAAGCTCGACCCCTACCTCAACGTCGACCCCGGCACCATGAACCCGTTCCAGCACGGCGAGGTCTTCGTCACCGACGACGGCGCCGAGACCGACCTCGACGTCGGCCACTACGAGCGGTTCCTCGACACCGACCTGCACGGCTCGGCCAACGTCACCACCGGCCAGGTCTACTCCAACGTCATCGCCAAGGAGCGGCGGGGCGAATACCTGGGCGACACCGTCCAGGTCATCCCGCACATCACCAACGAGATCAAGGACCGCATCCGCGGCATGGCGGGCCCCGACGTCGACGTGGTCATCACCGAGGTCGGCGGCACGGTCGGCGACATCGAGTCGCTGCCGTTCCTGGAGGCGGTCCGGCAGATCCGGCACGAGGTCGGCCGCGACAACGTCTTCTTCCTGCACGTCTCGCTGCTGCCCTACATCGGGCCGTCCGGCGAGCTGAAGACCAAGCCCACCCAGCACAGCGTGGCCGCGCTGCGCAGCATCGGCATCCAGCCCGACGCGATCGTGCTGCGCTCCGACCGGGCCGTGCAGACGTCGATCAAGCGCAAGATCAGCCTCATGTGCGACGTCGACGAGGACGCCGTCGTCTCCTGCGTGGACGCCGCCTCGATCTACGACATCCCCAAGGTGCTGCACGCCGAAGGGCTCGACGCGTACGTCGTCCGCCGGCTCGGCCTGCCCTTCCGCGACGTCGACTGGAAGGAATGGGAGCAGCTGCTGCGCCGCGTGCACCGGCCGGCGAAGGAAGTCACGATCGCCCTCGTCGGTAAATATATTGATCTGCCGGACGCGTACCTCTCGGTCACCGAGGCCCTGCGGGCCGGCGGGTTCGCCAACGACGCCCGCGTGAACATCCGCTGGGTCAAGAGCGACGACTGCGAGACCCCCGAGGGCGCCGAGCGCGAGCTCGACGGCGTCGACGGCGTGCTCGTCCCCGGCGGCTTCGGCGTGCGCGGCATCGAGGGCAAGATCGGCGCCATCCGCCACGCCCGCGAGAACAAGGTGCCGCTGCTCGGCATCTGCCTCGGCATGCAGGGCATGGTCATCGAGGCCGCCCGCAACATGGCCGGCATCGCCGGCGCCAACTCCGCCGAGTTCGACCCCGACACCGAGCACCCGGTCATCTCCACCATGGCCGACCAGGAGGACGTCGTCGCCGGCGAGCGCGACATGGGCGGCACGATGCGCCTCGGCAGCTACACCGCCAAGCTCGGTGAGGGCACCCTCGCCCGCCAGCTGTACGGCGGCAAGCCCACCGCCGACGAGCGCCACCGCCACCGCTACGAGGTCAACAACGCCTACCGCGACCGGCTCGAGCGGGTCGGCCTGGTGTTCTCCGGCCTGTCGCCCGACGGCCGCCTGGTCGAGTACACCGAGCTGCCCGCCGACGTCCACCCCTTCTTCATCGGCACCCAGGCCCACCCCGAGTTCCGCTCCCGTCCGACGCGGGCCAACCCGATGTTCAAGGGCCTCATCGGCGCCGCCCTCCTCTACGCCGACAGCCGCGTCGGCGCCAAGGTGGCCAAGTGAAGATCGAGGACACGCCCGAGACGTGGGACGTCGTCGCGTCGAAACCGCGCTTCAGCGGATACGTGATCGACGTCGTCACCGACAGCGTCAAGATGCCCGGTGACGAGGTCGCCGACCGCGACTACGTCGTGCATCCGGGGGCCGTCGCCGTGCTCGCGCTCGACGAGCGGCAGCGCGTCCTCATGATCCGGCAGTACCGTCACCCGGCGCGGCAGCTCATGTGGGAGCTGCCCGCTGGGCTGCGCGACGTACCGGGCGAACCCCTCGTCGAGACCGCCGCGCGTGAGCTCGCCGAGGAGGCCGGCTACCGGGCCGCCACCTGGGACACCCTGCTCGACCTGCGTACCTCGCCCGGCATGTCCGACGAGCGCATCCGGGTGTTCCTGGCCCGCGACCTGACCCCGATCCCCGAGGACGAGAACAGTTTCGTCGCCCACTATGAGGAAATCGGCATGCCGGTCGAATGGGTCCCTCTGGGCGACGCGGTCGACAAGGCCCTCATGGGAATGATCCACAATTCCCCGGCGGTGGCCGGTATCCTCGCCGCGTATGCGGCTTCGGCTGAGGGGTACGCCCGCCTGCGCCCCGCCGACGCCCCGGAGGCGTGACGGAAGGACCGGTTCGTGGAGGCAGTGCTCTCCAGCTACCTCGCCCACCTCGCGGTGGAACGAGACCTGGCTGCCAACACGCTCGCGTCCTACCGTCGTGACCTGCTCCGCTACGTCGAGCACCTGCGGTCGCGCGGCCGCCTGGAGCTCGACGAGGTGGGGGCCGACGACGTACGGGCGTTCCTCGCCGCGCTGCGCGAGGGCGACGGCGACCGCCCCGCCCTCGTCGCCAGCTCCGCGGCCCGCGCCGTCTCCGCCGTGCGCGGGCTGCACCGGTTCGCCCTGCGCGAAGGGGTCACCAGCCACGACCCCGCCCACGAGATCCGCCCGCCGCGCCAGCCCCGCCGGTTGCCCAAGGCCATCACCGTCGACCAGGTCGAGCGGCTCATCGCCGCCTCCGGCCCCGACGGCGCGCCGCTGACCCTGCGCAACAGGGCTCTCCTCGAGGTCCTGTACGGCACCGGCGCCCGCATCTCCGAGGCGGTCGGGCTGGCGGTGGACGACCTCGACCACGACCAGGTGCGCCTGCGCGGCAAGGGCGGGCGCACCCGCGTCGTGCCGCTCGGCCGCTACGCCCGCCAGGCCCTCGACGCCTTCCTCGTACGCGCCCGCCCCGGCCTGCTCGCCCACGGGCGCGGCACCTCTGCCGTCTTCCTCAACGCCCGCGGCGGGCGGCTGACCAGGCAGGGCGCGTGGGAGGTGCTCCAGGCGGCCGCCGAAAGGGCCGGGCTCGCCGGGATCAGCCCCCACGTGCTCCGGCACTCCTTCGCCACCCATCTGCTGGACGGCGGCGCCGACGTCAGGGTGGTCCAGGAGCTGCTCGGCCACGCCTCTGTCACGACGACACAGGTGTACACGCTCGTCACGGTCGACAAGCTTCGGGAGGTCTACGCCGCCGCGCATCCACGCGCCCGGCAGTGATCTATAGTCTTTGGGCGTACGCCACCCCCTCGGCGTGCCGCCTTGCCGCGTTAAGTGGCGACGCCATAGTGTCCGTCCGGACGGTCCGGTTCGGGATCGTCAGGGAGGTTCGAGCTGGTGACTGAGACCAAGGGTTCGACCCCGGGGACCCCCGACAACCCCTGGGGCGACACCAAGACCAACGCGCCTTCCAACGGCGTCAACCTGGGCCCGACGCGGCGACCCCGACCGGTGTTCCCCGAACCGGTGCCCCCCGCGGTGCACGGTCCGGCGCGCGTGGTCGCGATGGTCAACCAGAAGGGTGGCGTCGGCAAGACCACGACCACCATCAACCTGGGGGCCGCACTCGTCGAGTACGGCCTCAAAGTGCTGCTGGTCGACTTCGACCCGCAGGGGGCGCTCTCCGTCGGCCTGGGCATCAACCCGCTCCAGCTCGACCTGACCGTCTACAACCTGCTCATGGAGCGCAGCGTCACCGCTGAGGACGTCCTGCTGGAGACCGGCGTCGAGGGCCTCGACCTGCTGCCCAGCAACATCGACCTGTCGGCGGCCGAGGTCCAGCTCGTCACCGAGGTCGCCCGCGAGCAGGTGCTGGGCCGCGTGATCAAGCCGCTGCTCCCGCACTACGACGTGTGCCTCATCGACTGCCAGCCGTCGCTCGGCCTCCTCACGATCAATGCGCTGACCTGCGCGCACGGCGTGATGGTGCCACTCGAGTGCGAGTTCTTCGCCCTGCGCGGCGTGGCCCTGCTGATGGACACGATCTCCAAGGTCCAGGAGCGCCTCAACGAGGACCTCGAGCTCGAGGGCCTGCTCGCCACCATGTACGACGCCCGCACCCTGCACGGCCGCGAGGTGCTGGCCCGGGTCGTGGAGGCGTTCGGCGACAAGGTGTTCCACACGGTGATCAACCGCACGGTGCGCTTCCCCGACGCGACGGTGGCCGGTGAGCCGATCACCACCTTCGACCCGTCGTCGCTCGGCGCGAACGCCTACCGTGAGCTGGCCCGCGAAGTGCTGTCGCGCTGGCCGGCACCTGCCACAATGGCGAGGTGACGGCAGAGCAGACCGAACCCCAGGGCTTCCAGGTCCACCTGGACGTCTTCGAGGGTCCGTTCGACCTGCTGCTCGGGCTCATCGCCAAGCACAAGCTCGACATCACCGAGGTCTCGCTCTCCAAGGTCACCGACGAGTTCATCGCCTACATCCGCTCCCGCGGGCCCGAGTGGGACCTCGACCAGACCAGCCACTTCCTGCTGGTGGCCGCGACCCTGCTCGACCTGAAGGCGGCCCGGCTGCTGCCGTCCGGCGAGGTCGAGGACGAAGAGGACCTCGCGCTGCTGGAGGCCCGCGACCTGTTGTTCGCGCGGCTGCTGCAGTACAAGGCGTACAAAGAGGTGGCCAAGGTCTTCGCCGGGCGGATGGCGGAGGGGGCGCTGCGCTTCCCCCGCACCGCGCCGATGGAGGAGCAGTTCGCCAACCTGCTGCCGGAGCTGATCCTCGGCATCGGGCCCGAGCAGCTCGCCCGCATCGCGGCGAAGGCGTTCACCCCGAAGCTGCCGCCCACGGTCAGCGTCGGGCACATCTACCAGCCCATGGCGAGCGTCAAGGAGCAGGCGGCCATCCTGGTCTCGCGCCTGCGCCGGTTGCGCCGGGCCACTTTCCGCACGCTGGTGGCCGACTGCGAGGGCACCTACGAGGTCATCGCGCGGTTCCTGGCGGCGCTTGAGTTGTTCCGTGAGTCGGCGGTCTCGTTCGAGCAGGTCGAGCCGCTGGGCGACCTGCACCTGACCTGGACCGGTTCTGACGACGGCGATGTCGCGGTGGGCGACGACTACGAGGAATCCGCGGAGAAACCATCACATGACTGACGACAACCCCCTGCCCAACCCGCGCAAGTCCCCGGATTCCGAGCCGTCCCTGCCCGCCTGGATGACCCTTCCCGGCTCCCTCGTCCAGCCGACTCCTCCCGACGGGGAGGACGACCCCGCGCAGCAGCCTCCCGCCGTCGAGGACGAGCACGCGCCGGTGCCCGCGACCGGCGCCTCCGACCTCGAGGCCGACTGGGCCGCGCCGGTCGCCGACCTGGATCCTGACGGCCCCTCCGCCGACGCCGAGCAGGCCGCTTCCGTGGAGCCTGGCGGCGTCGTGACCACGGTCATGGCCACTGTCACGGCTACCGAGGACGCGGGTGAGGCCGTGGACGACCCGGCCGATGACGCGGTCGGTGGGGAGGCGCCGACGTTGCGGGCGGCGTTGGAGGCTATCCTGCTGGTCGTCGACGAGCCTGTCGCCGAGGTGACCCTCGCCCAGGTGCTGGAACGGCCCACAGGAGAGGTCGCGGCCGCGCTGCGCGGCATGTCGGCGGAATACACCGCCTCCGGGCGGGGTTTCGATGTGAGAGAAGTGGCGGGCGGCTGGCGTTTCTACACGCGTGCCGACTGCGCGCCAATGGTCGAGCGGTTCGTACGCGACGGCCAGCAGACGCGGCTCACCCAGGCCGCGCTGGAGACTCTCGCGGTCGTGGCCTACCGGCAACCGGTGAGCCGTGCCCGCGTCGCCGCCATCCGCGGCGTCAACAGCGACGGCGTCATGCGCACGCTCGTCGCGAGGGGGCTGGTCGAGGAGGCCGGCTCCGACCCGGAGAGCCAGGCAGTGCTCTACCGGACAAGCTCATACTTCCTTGAACGTCTGGGACTGCGGGACCTGAGCGAGCTCCCCGAGCTCGCGCCCTTCCTCCCCGACGACGTGGAGAACCTTGAGGAGACAACAAAGTGATCAACAGGCGCAGCACCCCGTCCGGTGATGGACGCGGTCGTGGACGCACCGGCGGCTCGGGCCGTGACGGGCGTCCCGCCTTCCGTTCCGGCGACGCCCGTGACGGCCGCGGCGGTTTCCGCGGCGACGAGGGCGGCCGCCGTGGCGGCTACCGTGACAACGGCTCCCGCGACGACTCGCGGGGCAACGACTACCGAGGCAACGACTACCGGGGCGGCGACTCCCGCGGCGAGCGCACGGGTTCCCGCGAGGGCGGCTTCCGCGGCGGCGCCGGGCGTGGCGACTCCCGCCGCGACGACTCCCGCCGCGACGACTCCCGCCGTGACGACTTCCGCCCCAGGACCGGCGACGGCCGCGACGCCCTGCGCGCCGGGCGGGGCGGCTCCAGGTTCGGCGGTGGCGACGGCGACCGCCGTGACGCGCGCGACGACCGCTTCTCGCGCGGCGACAGGGGAGGCTTCTCCTCGGGCGACCGTGGCGGTCGCCCCGAGCGCACCGGTCGCGGCTACCACGACAATTCGTACACCCGCGACGACCGCGGCGGCCGTCCGGGCCGTGGTGACGAGCGTCCGTACGCCCGCGACGCCCGCGACGACCGTGGCGGTCGTCCGGGTCGTGGTGACGACCGTTACGCCCGTGACAGCCGTCCGGGCCGTGGTGACGAGCGTCCGTACGCCCGCGACGACCGTGGAGGCCGTCCGGGTCGTGGTGACGACCGTTACTCCCGTGACAGCCGTCCGAGTCGTGGTGACGACCGCTTCTCCCGTGACGACCGCCGGTTCGGCGGTGGACGTGATGAGCGTCCGAACCGGGACGACCGCTACGGTCGTGACAGCCGTACCGACCGTTATGCGGGCGGCGACCGCTCCGAGCGGGGCCGTGGCGACGAGCGGCCCGGCTTCAAGGCCGGACGCGGCGGACGGCGGGACGACGCCGCCCCCGCCACCACCCGCGCCCGGTACGGCAGGCGCGACGGCGACGGGCGCCCCGCGCGCACGCCCCGCCGCGACGACGTGCAGACCCTCGGGGGCAACAGGCGGCAGAGCCCCGAGCGGCCGGCCGTCAGCAGCCCGCAGCACGCCCGCGTGAAGGCCGCCCGCCAGCCCATCCGCGACCGCGACCTGTTCCCCGAGGGCTACACCGACGAGCGCGACACCACCGAGGTCCCCAACGGCGTCCGGCTGCAGAAGGTGCTCGCCCAGGCGGGCGTCGCCAGCCGCAGGGCGTGCGAGGAGATGATCGGCGAGGGCCGCGTCACCGTCGACGGCCAGGTGGTACGCCGCTTCGGGGCGAAGGTCGACCCGGCCAAGCAGATCATCCACGTGGACGGCAAGCGCATCCCGACCGCGCCCGACCTGGTGTACTACGCGCTGAACAAGCCCATCGGCGTCGTCTCCACCATGGAGGACCCGCAGGGCCGTCCGTGCCTGGCCGACTACGTCCAGGAGCTGGCGCCGCGGCTGTTCCACGTCGGGCGGCTCGACACCGAGACCGAGGGCCTGCTGCTGCTCACCAACGACGGCGAGCTGGCCAACCGGCTGACCCACCCCAGCTACGGCGTGCAGAAGAAGTACTGGGCCAAGGTGCCGGGGCCGATCCCGCGCGACCTCGGACGCCGCCTCAAGCAGGGCATCGAGCTGGAGGACGGCCTCGCCAGGGCCGACAGCTTCGCGATCGTTCAGGAGCACGGCCAGCAGGCGCTGGTCGAGGTCGTCCTGCACGAGGGCCGCAAGCACGTCGTCAGGCGGATGCTGGAGGAGGCAGGTCACCGGGTGATCGACCTGGCCAGGATCGAGTTCGGGCCGGTGAAGCTGGGCCGGACGAAGCCGGGCACCATCAGGTCGCTCAGCCTGAAGGAGGTCGGCGACCTGTACGCCGCGGTGAAGCTGTAATCTGACCGGACGCAGGAGCCCGCGTGAGTCTTCGCGCGGGCTCTCCGGCTTTCAGGGGGGACGGTTCCACATGGTGCGGGCGATCCGCGGGGCGATCCAGGTGGACGCCGACGACCGTGAGTCGATCATCGCCGGGACGACCGAGCTGGTCAACGCGATCATGAAGCGCAACGACCTCACCACCGACGACGTCATCAGCGTGCTGTTCACCGCCACTCCCGACCTGACGGCGGAGTTCCCGGCGCTGGCGGCCCGCAAGCTGGGTTTCCACGACGTGCCGCTGATCTGCTGCACCGAGATCGACGTGCCGGGCGCCCTGCCCCGCGTCGTACGGCTGATGGCGCACATCGAGACCGATCGGCCGCGTACGGAGATCAACCACGTCTATCTGCGTGGTGCGGTGGCGCTTCGGCAGGACATAGCGCAGTAAGCTGCACAAAGGGTACAAAACGCGCACTGAGCTGCGTCGGGAGACCGCGGCGGTCCCGTGTCGTGAGAGAATCCGAGCCCCGTCAATCGAACAGCCCGACCCTCAGGAACCGAGATGGATCTACGTACCGTGCTCGTCGTGGGCACCGGCCTCATCGGCACCTCCACGGCGTTGGCGCTGCGCAAGCGAGGGGTGCGGGTGCTGCTCGCCGACCGCGATCCCGGAGCCGTACGGCTGGCCAGGGAGCTGGGGGCGGGCGAGGAGTGGTTCCCCGAGGGCGAGCAGGCGGGCGAGCGGCCCGAGCGGGCCGACCTGGCGATCATCGCGGTGCCGCCGGCGCACGTCGCCACCGAGCTGCTCGCGCTGCAGCGGATCGGCGCAGCCCGCTTCTACACCGACGTCGCGAGCGTGAAGGCCGAGCCCATCCACCGGGCCGCGCAGCTCGGCTGTGACCTGACGTCCTACGTCGCCTCCCACCCGCTGGCCGGGCGTGAGAAGTCCGGGCCGGGGGCCGCGCGCGAAGACCTGTTCCTCGGCCGGCCGTGGGCGCTGTGCCCCACCGACGAGTCCGACCCGGAGGCCAGGGCGGCCGTCCTGCGGATGATCGAGCTGTGCGGGGCCAACCCGGTCGAGGTGACCGCGGTCGACCACGACCGCGCCGTCGCCGTGGTCTCCCACGCGCCGCACGTCGCGGCCTCCGCCGTCGCCGCCCGCCTCGCCGACGCGACCGACGTGGCGCTCGGGCTGGCCGGTCAGGGCGTACGCGACGTCACGCGCATCGCGGGCAGCGACCCCGGCCTGTGGCTGGGCATCCTGCAGGGCAACGCCTCCCCGGTCGCCGAGGTCCTGGAGGCCGTGGCCAGCGACCTGGCCGACGCGGCGAACGCGCTGCGCGCCCTGGCCGAGGGCGACGGCACCGCCACCGACGAGATCACCCAGTTGCTCAAGCGCGGCGTCGCCGGTCACGACCGCATCCCCGGCAAGCACGGCGGCCCGGCGCCCGCGTACGCCGTGGTGCAGGTCTTCGTCGGCGACCGTCCCGGGCAGCTGGCCCGCCTGTTCCAGGTGTGCGACGAGGTCGGCGTCAACGTCGAGGACGTCCGGCTGGAGCACGCCCCCGGTCTGCCCTTGGGCATCGCCGAGGTGTCGGTCGAGCCCGACGCCGCCGTCACGCTCACGAAGGCGCTGCACGAGCGGGGCTGGCAGGTTCCCTGACGCTCGGGCACGACGGCGGGCGGAGCCGGTGGCCCCGCCCGCCGCGTTCCCGTGACGTCAGCGTTTCGTGACCGCTTCGCTGACGGCGTTCGGGCCGTCGTACTCGCGGTCGGGCATGGCCTCCAGGGCTTGGACGATGTCGTTGCTCGCGTTGTGGTCGCGGGCTGCCTGGACGAGGTCTTCCTTGCTCGCCGGGTAGTCGACGCCGCCGAGGTGTTTCTGCAGGTCTATGGGATTCGGTGCAGTGCTCATGCCTCCCTCGCTGCCCACGTCAGCAGGAGCGTAACGACCTGCGGGTTCGCGCCCGGCCCGCTCCAGGACGCGCCGGGCCCGTTCCACGGCGTCCGGAAGGACGCGGCGCCGCGCCAGCGCCCTGTGCAGCCGCGGCACGGCCGTGCGCAGGCCCTCCCAGCCCGCCGGGCCCTGACGCAGCGCGTCGAGCGCGCGGCGCGCCACGACCGGCCACGGGCGGCGCAGCACGGCCGTGAGCACGGCGTTGCGCGCGGCCAGCACCTGGCGGCCGCGCGGGTCCCGAGGGGGCGAGGGGTGGTGGTGGGCGACGACGTCGTCCACGTACGCCAGCCCCCAGCCGCCGGCGGCCAGGTCGACGGCGAGACGCTCCTCCTCGCCGAAAAAGAAGATCACGTCGTCGAAGCCGCCGGCCTCCAGGAACGCGTCCCTGCGCACCACCGCGCCGCACGCCAGGAACCCCAGCACGCCGGGCCCCGGCAGGCCGGGCCGCACGCCGAGCGGTGAGTCGCGCATCTGTGCCGAGACCGCGTCCAGTCGCTGCTCCGGGCCCACCAGGACGCGCGCGCCGAGCAGCGCCAGCCGGGGGTGGGCGTCGAGCAGGTCCGCGGCCCGGTCCAGCGCGCCATCGGCCCACCAGGAGTCGTCGTCGGCGAAGGCGACGTAGGGCGTCCGCGCCATCGAGACGCCGATGTTGCGGGCGGGCGCGCCCAGGTTCTCGCCCGCCTCCACGACCTCGATGCCGGGGAAGTGGCGGCGGACGAACGCGGGAGTGCCGTCCGTCGAGCCGTTGTCGACGAGGATCGCCGGGCGTGGGTGCCGGGGCAGGGTGCGGGCGAGCGTCCGCCGCCTGTCCCTGGTGGCGACCACGACGGTGACCCGGGGCTCATTTTTCACGGTCTGCCCCTTACCGCGCGGGGGCCCCTTAGTCCTCAGGTGTGCGTTGACGGCCTGCCGGGGACCGGTGTAGAAGAGTGGGTAACAGTGTTTCCGGATAGAAACGGCGTTACCGCATGAGTGTGTCCGCGTACCGGCAAGCCCGCCTCGAAGGGCAGGACGTCGTCAGGACGGCCGTCCTCGACGCCGCCAAGCGACTGCTCGTCGAGGACGGTCCCGCGGCGCTCACCGTGCGTTCCATCGCCGCCGCGGCGGGCTGCTCGACGAAGGTCATCTACACGCTCTTCGGCGGGAAGGAAGGGCTCGGCGAGGCCCTCTGGACGGAGGGGTTCGCCCGGTTCGAGCGGCGGCTGCGCGGCATTCCGCAGCACGACGACCCCCTCGTCGTGCTGCGCGCCGGGATCGAGGCCTACCGTGACTACGCGCTGGCCGAGCCCGAGTTCTACCGGGTCATGTTCATGGGGGCGCTGCCCGCGTACCGGCCGGGGCCGCAGGCGGCGCGGGCGGCCAAGCGGACGTTCGACATCCTGGTGGACGGGGTGCGGGCCGGTATGGAGGCGGGGGTCCTGCGAGGGCCCGGCGCCGGAGAGATCGCCGACGTGCTGTGGATGGGGATCCACGGCGCGGTAAGTCTGGAAATTTCCTGTTATTTCGAGGGCGACGTGGCCGCGCAGCGTTACCGGCTGCTCTGCTCGTCGCTGCTCGCGCCGTTCCTGACCACCGACGAGAGGACGACGTCATGACCGGCTCCACCCCGTACCGAGGGGGCTTCGCCCCGGTGGCCGATGAGGTCACCGCCTTCGACCTCGCGGTCACCGGCCGCGTCCCGGCCGAGCTCAACGGCCGCTACCTGCGCATCGGCCCCAACCCGCTGAGCCTCGACGATCCGTCCGCGGGTCACCTGTTCCTCGGCGAGGGCATGGTGCACGGGGTGCGGCTGCGCGACGGCCGCGCCGAGTGGTACCGCAACCGCTGGATCCGCAACGCCGCCGTCGCCCGGCGGCTCGGCGAAGAGCCCCGACCAGGGCCCGTGCACGCGGGCATGGACTTCGCGGCCAACACGCACGTCATCGGGCACGCCGGGCGCACGTTCGCGACCGTCGAGGCGGGTGCGCTGCCGTACGAGCTGGGGTACGAGCTCGACACCGTCGGCTCGTGCGACTTCGGCGGCGGCCTGCCGGGCGGGTTCGCCGCGCACACCCACACCGATCCCGCCACCGGGGAGCTGCACGCGCTGGCGTACTTCTTCGGGTGGGACCACCACCAGCACATCGTGATCGACCCCAAGGGCACGGTGACGCAGGTGCGCGACATCCCCGTCGCGGACAAGCCGATGGCGCACGACTTCGCCCTCACCGAGCGGTACGTCGTGATCTACGACCTGCCGGTCACGTTCAGCATGGCCCACGCCGAGAAGGGGGTGTCGCTCCCGTACGCGTGGAACGACGACCACCCGCCGCGGCTCGGCCTCCTGTCGCGGGTGACCGGGCAGGTGCGGTGGGTGGAGGCGCCGTCGTGCTGGGTCTTCCACACCCTCAACGCCTACGACGACGGCGACGAGGTGGTCGTGGACGTCGTCAGCTACCCCAAGCGGTTCGTGGACGCCCGCCTCGATCTCGGCGGCCTGCCCACGCTCGACCGGTGGCGGGTGCACCCGGCGACCGGCAGGCTCCGGTCCACGCGCCTCGACGACCGGCCGCAGGAGTTCCCGCGCATGGACGAGCGCCGCACCGGACGCCCGTACCGTTACGGCTACACCGCGATCACCCGTGACCTCACCGACATCGTGTTCCCCGGCGGCGCAGAACTGGAGGACCTGCCCGACGGCGCCTTCGACAACACCCTGGTCAAGCACGACCTGGAGCGCGGAGCCCAGGAGCAGCGGCGGTTCGGGCGCGGCGCGTACGTGGGAGAGCCGGTGTTCGTCCCCTCGGGCGAGGCCGAGGACGACGGCTACGTGCTCGCGTACGTCAACGACCCGGCCAGGGGCGCGGCCGACCTGGTGATCCTGTCCGCCCGCGACTTCACCGGCGAGCCCGTCGCCGTCGTGCACCTGCCCGCCCGCGTGCCGCTCGGTTTCCACGGCAGCTGGATCGCCGACTGAGCCGGACACGGTAGCCTCTTCGCGTCGGACAAAACGTGAAGAGGGAGAGGCCGTGACCGGTCTGGTCGTCGCCATGGACGGCCCTTCGGGGTCGGGTAAGTCGAGCGTGTCGCGCGGAGTCGCCCGAGCGCTGGGCCTGCGTTACCTCGACACCGGGGCGATGTACCGCGCGATGACCTGGTGGATGCTGCGTGAGGGCGTCGACCTCGGCGACCCCGCGGCCGTCGCCGCCAGGTGCCCCGCGCCGGTGATCGTCTCCGGCACCGACCCCGACGGCCCCACGATCCACGTCGACGGCGTCGACGTGGCCGAACCGATCAGAGGGGCCGACGTCACCGGAGCCGTCTCCGTCGTCGCCGCCGTGCCCGAGGTGCGGGCCCGGCTCGTCGACCTGCAGCGCGAGGTCATCGGCGAGGGCGGCATCGTGGTCGAGGGCCGTGACATCGGCACGGTCGTCTGCCCCGAGGCTCCCGTCAAGGTCTACCTGACGGCCAGCCCCGAGGCCCGCGCCCGCCGGCGCAGCGCCGAGGTGGCCGGTTCGACGGTGGAGGCGCAGCAGGAGGCCATGGCCAAGCGCGACACGCTCGACTCGACACGCAAGACCGACCCCTTGTCGATGGCGGCAGGCGCCGTCGAACTCGACACCACCGAGCTGACTCTCGACGAGGTCGTCACGGCGGTGCTGAGGCTGGTCGCCGAGCGCGGCGGACACACGTCCGCGGGCGTCGGCGACCCGATACACGAGCGCACCTGACCCGATCGGGTGCGGGACTCACATTAAGGACGAAGAACTGTGTCTACGGGGGACTGGGTCGAGGCCGACCTCGACGATTTCGAGATCACCGAGCACGGCGACCAGACGCCGCTGCCCGTCGTCGCCATTGTGGGGCGGCCCAACGTCGGCAAGTCCACGCTGGTCAACCGCATCATCGGCCGCCGTGAAGCGGTCGTGGAGGACGTCCCTGGCGTCACCCGCGACCGCGTCACCTACGAGGCCAACTGGCGCGGCCGCCGCTTCACGGTGGTCGACACCGGCGGCTGGGACCCCGACGCCACCGGGATGAACCTGCGCATCGCCGAGCAGGCCCAGGTCGCCGTCGAACTGGCCGACGTCATCGTGTTCGTCGTCGACGCCACCGTGGGCGCGACCGACGCCGACGAGATCGTGGGCTCGGTGCTGCGGCAGTCGGGCAAGCCCGTCATCCTGGCCGCCAACAAGGTCGACAACCAGCAGCTCGAACTCGAGGCCGCCGGGCTGTGGGGGCTCGGGCTGGGGGAGCCGTACCCGGTGTCGGCGCTGCACGGCCGGTCGAGCGGCGACCTGCTCGACGTGGTGCTCCAGGCGCTGCCCGAGACGCCCGCGGTCACCTTCGAGACCGAACGCGGGCCCTCCCGCGTCGCGCTGCTGGGCAAGCCCAACGTCGGCAAGTCCTCCCTGCTCAACAAGCTGGCGGGGGAAGAGCGCGTGCTGGTCGACCCGATGGCCGGCACCACCCGCGACCCCGTCGACGAGCTCGTCGAGCTGGGCGGGCGCACCTGGCGCTTCGTCGACACGGCCGGCATCCGGCGGCGCGACCGCGAGCTCCAGGGCGCCGACTTCTACGCCGCCATGCGGACGCGCGCCGCGCTGGAGCGCACCGAGGTGGCGGTCGTGCTGATCGACGCCAGCGAGCCGCTCACCGAGCAGGACCTCCGCATCATCGGCCTGGTGATCGAGTCGGGCCGGGCCATGGTGGTGGCCTTCAACAAGTGGGACCTCGTCGACGAGGACCGCCGCTACTACCTGGAGAAGGAGATCGACCGGCAGCTCGTCCGCACCCCGTGGGCGCTGCGCGTCAACATCTCCGCCAAGACCGGCAGGCACGTCGACCGGCTGGTCCCGGCACTGGAGAAGGCGCTCGACTCCTGGTCCACCCGGGTGCCGACGTCCCGGCTCAACGCGTTCCTCACCGAGCTGGTGCAGCAGACGCCGCCGCCGGTGCGGGGCGGCAAGCAACCGAAGATCCTCTTCGCCACGCAGGCGTCCGTCGAGCCGCCGAAGTTCGTGCTGTTCACCTCCGGCTGGCTGGAGGACACGTACCGGCGCTTCATCGAGCGGCGCATCCGTGAGGAGTTCGGCTTCGCGGGCTCGCCGATCGAGGTCACGATGAAGATCCGCGAGAAGCGCCAGAAGAAGGACAAGTAAAGCGCGTTGCCGCCGGTCCCATGTGCTCGTAGGATCGGCGGCAACGCGTTGACGGAGACGAGTAACCAGCGGACCGCGCAGGTCCAGAGAGCCGCCGGAAGCTGTGAAGGCGGCCCCGCGCCCCGCTGGTGAAGACACTCCCGAGTGCGGGGAGGCAATGCCCCGCCGGCCTGACCCCCGTCACAGGGTCGATCAAGGCCGCTTCCACGAGGCGGCGAAAGTGCGGTGGCACCGGGAGCTCCCTTCTCCCCCGCACTCCCAAGGGGTCATGCACTTCCGTGAGGAGCTGTAATGATCTCTCGTGTCATGTCGGCGGAGCTCGCTGAGCACGCCGGACAACGAGTGACGATCGCCGGTTGGGTCCATCGCCGCCGGCGGCTGAAATCCGTGTCCTTCCTCGTCGTCAGAGACCGTACCGGGCTGGCCCAGACCGTCACGGCCGCCGGTGACCTGCCTCCGGAGGAGAGCGTCGTCGCGGTCACCGGCACGGTGACCGCGGGCCCGCAGGCGCCCGGGGGCTTCGAACTGGTCTCACCCGAGATCGAGGTGCTGGCGGAGCCGTGCGCGCCGCCGCCGTTCGACCTCTACCGGCCCGTCGTCGGGGCCGGGCTGCCGACGATTCTCGACCACGCGCCGGTCGCGCTGCGCCATCCGCTCCTGCGGGCGCCCCTGGAGATCTCCGCCGCGAGCGTGGCGGGTTTCCGTGAGACGCTCGACCGGCTCGGGTTCACCGAGATCCACACGCCGAAGATCGTCGGCTCGGCGACCGAGTCCGGCGCGAACGTCTTCGGCATCGACTACTTCGGCAGGCCCGCGTACCTGGCGCAGTCACCGCAGTTCTACAAGCAGGCCATGGTGGGGGTGTTCGAGCGGGTGTACGAGGTCGGCCCGGTGTTCCGCGCCGAGCCGCACGACACCGTACGCCACCTGGCCCAGTACACGAGCCTCGACGCCGAGCTGGGCTTCGTACGCGACCATCGCGACGTGATGGCGGTGCTGCGGGAGGCCGTGGCCGGCATGCTGGAGTCGGTACGCCACCGCGCCCCCGAGGCCCTCACCCTGCTCGGCGTCACACTGCCGGACGCGCCCGCCGAGATCCCGGCCGTGCACTTCACCGAGGCGCAGCGGATGACGTCGTCCGACGAGCCCGACCTGTCGCCCGAGCAGGAGCGGTGGCTGTCGGAGTGGGCGCTGCGGGAGCACGGCTCGGAGTTCCTCTTCGTCACCGGCTATCCGATGTCCAAGCGGCCTTTCTACACCCATCCCGACCCGGACCTTCCGGGGTACTCCAACGGCTTCGACCTGCTGTTCCGCGGGCTGGAGCTGGTGACGGGCGGGCAACGCCTGCACCGCCACGACGACTACGTGCGCGCCCTGGCCGACCGGGGTGAGGGCACGGAGGCGTACGAGGGGTATCTGCAGGCGTTCCGGTACGGGATGCCGCCGCACGGCGGGTTCGCGCTCGGTCTGGAACGGTGGACGGCACGGCTGACGGGCGCCACCAACATCCGCCAGACCACCGCCTTCCCCCGCGACCTCCACCGCCTCACCCCGTAGGCCCGGGGGGCGCGGCGCGTCCCGTCTCTCATCGTGGGTCGGTGTCGCGCCGCTCTCGCCTGGCACGCTCGCGTTCGCGCGCGTGCCAGGCGGGTTCGGGCTGTGCCTTCTCTCGTCGGCACGCCGGAGGTCAGCGCCCGGTCAGCTCGCGGCGGACGCGCTGCTCGCGGCGCGGCACGAGCAGCGCGACCGCCGCGCCCACCACACAGACCACGGACGTGACGAGGAACATCTCGGTGTACTCGGTGTGCAGCGCCGCCCGCACCTGCGCGGTGTAGTCGGCGAGCCGCCGCTGGAAGGTGTCCGGGTCGACGCCGAACGGCAGCGGCGTGTCGAGGTCGGCCGTCAGCGACTGGAACCGGTGGAAGCCCCACGCGGACACGGCGGCGATGCCGATCAGCATGCCCATCATCCGGGCCACCACGACGGCCGCCGAGGCCACGCCGTGCTGCGCGGCCGTGCTCGCCCGCAGCACGGCGGCGGAGACCGGCGCGATCACCAGGCCGAGCCCGAGCCCGGCGACGATCAGGTCACGGTCGAGGGTCGTGCCCGCGCCGGCCAGATCGAGCGGCCAGCGGCTCATCAGCGTGTAACCGGCCGCCGCCACGACCATGCCCGCCACGGCCACGTACCGGTCGCCCAGCCGGCGGGCCAGCACGCCGCCCAGCAGTGCGCTCACCGTCAGAGCGGCGAGGAAACGCGCGAGGAACAGCGCCGCGTCGAGCTCGTCCAGGCCGAGCAGGGTCTGGGCGGTGAGCGGGACGAACACCATGGTGACGAGCAGCGCCGCGCCGGTCAGGAAGCTCACGGCGAGGGTGGCGAGCAGCGGGATCTTGGGAAGGCCGGTGAGGTCGAGGAGCCGTACCGGGGAGCGGATCTCCCACCGGACGAACCCACCCGCCGCCACCAGGCCCGCCGCGATGAGCGGCATCCCCCATGGCGGCAGAACCGCGTGCGCCGGGTCGGGGTTGTACAACCCGACCACCAGCAACCCGAGCGCCACCGCCAACAACACCCCACCCACCACATCAACCCGCCGCGGCCCGCCCCGCACCTCGTCGCCGGGACGCCGATCGGCAGCACGGACCTCTCCGGACGTGCGGGTGTCTTCCGCGGTGGGAGTGGGGACGTTCTCCGCTCCTGCCACGGCCTCTGTGGGGATCGCGGTGGGGACGGTGTTCTTCAGCGTGGGGCCGCCCTCTGTGGTGGCCGCGGCATCTGCTGGAACTGTTGTGGAGGTGGCCGCTTTCGTGGGGAGGGCGGGGCTGGTCGGGGTGGTGGGACGCGGGTCGCCCTCAGATGGTCGGGGGGTGGGGCGGAGGCGGGGTGGTGGGGGGAGGGTGAGGTGGATGGCGACGGCGGTCAGGGCGGTCAGGGGGAGGTTGATCCAGAAGATGGTGTGCCAGCCGCCGAGCTCCACCCCTGCCACCACCGTGCTCGGTGTCAGCGCCAGCAGGCCGCCGTACAGGGGGCCGAGGGCGCTGCCGAGTTCCTGGGCCGCGCCCACCGCGCCGAGCGCCACCGGGCGGTCCGTCTCGTCCCACAGGTCGCCGATGAGCGCCATCGTGATCGGCAGCAGCGCGCCTCCGGCGACCCCCTGCACGGTACGCCCGGCCACCACCATCAGCTCACCGGCGGCCAGCGCCGTCAGCACCGAGCCGAGCGCGAACACCGCCAGGCAGGCGTGGATGAGCGGACGCCGGCCGTACCGGTCGGACAGCTGGCCGAGCAGCGGCATCGCGGCGACGTACCCGAGCAGGAAACCCGTGACGATCGGGGTGGCCCGCTCGAGGCGGTTGAGCGGGATGCCGACGTCGGCGGCGACGGCGGCGAGGACGGTCACCACCACGTACGCGTCGAGCGCGGCGAGCAGCACCACGGCGCCGCCCGCGGCGAGCACGACGCGGCGGGCGCGCCTCATCCGGCGGCGGGCGGCGTGATCGTGATCGGCGCGTCGTAGTCGCTGAAGGACACCGTCACCGTGCCGCCCTGCAGCGGGACGCCGGCCTTGCTGAGCCGGCTGGTGGCCCGGTCGATCCAGACCGTGCCGGTGACGCCCTGCGTGACGCCGGGGACGATCTGGCCGAGCACCTGGCCGGAGAAGGTGGCGGCGACCCGGTAGGCGTCACCGTCGACGGCCTCGACCTTCGGATCGGTGGCCGAGGCGAGCAGCTGCGCGATGCCCTTGGTCGGCTTGAGGATCACCGAGGGGTCGTAGAGCTGCGCGAGCTGCTCACGGGTCATCTTCTGGTAGCCGCCGGTCGGGCCCTTGAAGTGGACGGTGTCGCCGACCAGGGTGAAGGAGACCTCCTGCAGCGTGCCCAGCACGTCGAGGGTGATGGTGCCGTCGGCGTCGCCCGCGGCGGTGAGCCTGCCGTCGGCCGTACGGACGGGAACGTTCGGCTTGCCTTCGGTCGTGATCGAGAAACCGGCGGTCTTGACGGTCTTCATGGCCTCGGCGGCCTTGGTCATCAGCTCAGGCCCCGAGGGCAGCTCAGCCCCGGCGCCGCCGCCGGACGAGCACGCCGCCGTCAGCGCGAGAACTGCCACGATCATGAGCTTTCTGAGCATGAGCGGATCGTAGCGACCACCACCGACCGTCCGCGCGGCGTGGACGATATCGGTTGGGTGTCAGCGCAGCTTCTTCAGGTGGTCGACGATCGGCGCGTACCAGGTCTCGATGGCGGCGAGCTGCTCGTCGGTCAGCCGGTCGACGAAGTGCTCGCGGACGCTGAGCACGTGGGACGGCGCCACCCGCTGGATCGTCTCCCAGCCCTCGTCGGTCAGCACCGCGAAGGTGCCGCGCCGGTCGTCGCGGCAGTCCTCGCGCCGCACCAGCCCCTTGGCCTCCATCCGGGAGATCTGGTGGGACAGGCGGCTGCGCGACTGGATGGTGGCGTCGGCCAGGTCGCTCATCCGCATGCGGCGATCGGGGCTCTCTGACAGGTTGACGAGGATTTCGTAGTCGTTCAGCGACAGAGAGTATTCCTGCAGCTCGCGGTCGAGCCGATGGAGCAGCAGTTTGTTCAGCGCCAGATGCGTACGCCAGGCACGCTGCTCGGCGGGAGATAGCCAGTGAGGCGCGCTCATGATCCCCAATCTAGCGCACGTAGAGTGATGCGCTATGGAGGGCAAGTCGGGAGAAAGCCTGGCCACCGTGCTCGTGGCCGGTGCGGCGAACCTCGTCATCGCCCTCGCCAAACTCTTCGCGGGCCTCGTCAGCGGCTCGGCGGCGATGCTGTCGGAGGCGGCCCACTCGGCCGCCGACACGGTGACCGAGCTCCTCCTGCTCGTGGCGGTACGCCGCGCGGCCCGGCCCGCCGACCGCCGCCACCCGTTCGGCCACGGCAAGGCGGGGTTCGTCTGGGCGCTGCTGGCGGCGTTCGCGACCTTGGTCGGCGGTGCGGGGTTCTCGATCACGCACGGCCTGCACGAGATGAGCCACGGCGAGGAGCTGGGCAACCTCACGCCGTCGTACGTCGTGCTGGCCGTCGCCTTCGTCATGGAGGGCCTGTCGTTCGTCAAGGGGTTCACGCAGCTGCGCCGGCAGGCCGCGCGCCACGGGATCCACCCGGTGCGCCTGGTGCGGCGCACGTCCGACACGGCGCTCAAGGCGGTGCTGTTCGAGGACGCCGCCGCCCTCGCCGGGCTGCTGATCGCGGCCGCCGGACTGGTCGCCGCGCAGCTCACCGGCTCGGCCGTCTGGGACGGCGTCGCGTCGGTCGGGATCGGCGTCCTCCTGCTCGTCGTCGCGCTCACGCTCATCCAGACGAACCTGTCGCTGCTCGTCGGCCAGGCCGCGCCGCGCCGGGTGGAGGACGGCATCCGGGTCGTGCTGGCGGACCAGCCCGAGGTGGTGGAGGTCGTGGAACTGCTGACGATGATCATCGGCCCGGGCGACGTCCTGGTCGCCGCGAAGATCGACTTCAGGGACGAGGCCAGCGCGGCCGGGGTGGAGATCGCCTGCGACGAGCTCGACCGGCGGCTGCGGGAGCGCTTCCCCGGGATCTCGCAGGTCTTCCTCGACCCGACCCCGACCCGCCACCGCGGCGCGCCCAGATGAGGCTCACCACGACAGGGGGATGACGGCCCTTCGCGCGGGGACGTCGGTGACGACCGCCACCCTGATGTCCGGGCCGGCGCTCCACTCCAGCAGGTGACGGCCGGTGAGGTCGTCGCCGCCGGAGCCGAGCGTGCCGAGCGTCAGCTCGCCCCGCTTGATCAGCGCCTCTTTCCGGGTGAAGCGCCTGATGAGCTCGTCGTTCCCGGTCACCGCCGCCCGCTCGCGCGGGGTGAGCACGCTGTCGGCCAGATCGGCGTGCAACGGCCCCGCCGGGACGCGCTCGGCGTCGATGCCGACCTTGCCGGGCCCGGCCGCCGCGCACACGTAGCCGCGGGTGTGGCTGAGGCTGACCCCGAGCTCGGGAGCCTCCTCGATGTACGGCCTGCCGTGGCCGTGACCGTGCAGGTCGCAGTACTGCCGCAGCGTCAGCTTCTCCGGCTCGACGCCGAGGACGGCCGCCGCGCAGAGCCGTACGAGGAGGTGGGCGGCCACGAAGCTGTCGCGGTCGGCCTCGAACATGAAGCGCGCGCCGCGGTCGCGCTCCACCTCGGTGAGCCAGTCGTCAGGGGCGGGCACCTCGTCGGGACGCCCGCCCATCGCCAGGGCGGCTATCGTCGTCCTCCCGTCGCTCGCGGTCGCGGAGGCCGGCGCGCGGCCTCCGCCGGCACCCTGATCCCAGGACCGGCGGCGGGCCGTCACAGCAGCGCCGACATCCACGACTCGATCTCGTCCGGGTGACGGGGAAGCGCGGACGACATCAGCCGGGCGCCGTCGGAGGTGATCGCCAGGTCGTCCTCGATACGGATGCCGATGCCGCGCAGTTCCTCTGGCAGCGTCAGGTCGTCGGGCTGGAAGTACAGGCCCGGTTCGACGGTGAGCACCTGACCCTCCTCCAGCACGCCGTCGAGGTAGACCTCCGCGCGGGCCCTGGCGCAGTCGTGCACGTCCAGGCCGAGCATGTGGCCGCTGCTGCACAGCGTGTAGCGGCGGTACAGGCCCGACTCCATCAGCGCGTCCGTCGACTCCTTGAACAATCCCCACTCGCGCAGGCCGTCGCAGATGACGCGCATGGCCGCCAGGTGGAACTCGCGGAAGCGGGCGCCCGGCCGCAGCGTGGCGATCGCCGCCTGCTGCGCCTCGTACACGAGCTCGTACGCCTGCCGCTGCACGCCGCTGAAGCGTCCCGACATCGGGATCGTGCGGGTGATGTCGGCCGTGTAGAGGGTGTCGGTCTCGACGCCCGCGTCGACGAGCAGCAGGTCGTCGGGGTTGAGGGCGCCGTCGTTGCGGATCCAGTGCAGCACGCAGGCGTGCGAGCCGGAGGCGACGATGCTGTCGTAGCCCGTCGCGTTGCCCTCCAGCCGCGCCCGCAGCCCGAACACGCCCTCCAGGTAGCGCTCGCCGCGCGCGTGGCCGAACGCCCGGGGCAGCGCGCCGACGATGTCCTCGAAGCCGCGCGCGGTCGAGTCGACGGCCTTCTGCAGCTCGCCGACCTCCCACTCGTCCTTGATCAGCCGCATCTCCGCCAGGTACGACGTGAGCTCGGCGTCGCCGTCGCCCGGCCGCACCCGCGCGTCGACCGAGGCGTCCACGCCGCGCAGCACCCGGGCGGGCCCCCTCAGGTCGAGGTCGCGGATGTGGGCGCACTCGATCTGGTACAGCTCCGCGGCCTCGGCCAGGTCGGGGCGCGGTCCGACCCAGAACTCGCCGTAGCGGCGGTCGCGGTAGAACTCCTGGCCCTCCGCGCGGGCCGCGGGCGGCCGCAGGTACAGGACCGCCTCGCCGGAGGGCTCGACCACCAGCACGTCGTCGGGCTCGCTCGCCCCCGTCAGGTAGGAGTACGCGCTGTGCGGACGGAACACGTAGTCGGCGTCGTTGCTGCGCACCTTCAGCGTGCCGGAAGGGATGACCAGCCGCTCGCCGGGGAAGCGCTGCGCGAGGGCGGCACGGCGCTTGGCCGCCCACGGCGCGATCGGCCGCGCGCTCACCTCCGTCGCGCGCGAACCGGCCCAGCCCGTACGCATGAACACGGCGAGCTCGTCGGTGATGGGCAGGTCGTGGCTTCCGGTGTTGAGCTGCTCGGTCATGTGGCCGTTCCCTGGGGTGACATAGCTGTTTCTTACGGACGTTCTTTTCGGGACGAAGCCTACGGGACGCGCGCACGGCCCCTCAGCGGGTGTTTGCCCGTCTGCTCGGTTGGAACACTAAGGGGACTGAGGGCAAGAAGAAGGTGATGCGCATGCTCATCGGGACCATACTTCGCGCCAAGGGCAGTGACGTGACGACCGTCACGCCTGAGGCGACCGTACGGGAGTTGCTCGACAAGCTCGCCTCGCGCAACATCGGTGCCGTCGTGGTGTCGTCCGACGGGGTCACCATCCGTGGCATCGTCTCGGAGCGCGACGTCGTCCGCCGGCTGTGCGACCGCGGCGCGGCGCTGCTGGACGCACCGGTGTCGGAGATCATGACCACCGAGGTGCACACCGTCGAGCCGGGGGAGAACGTCGACTCCCTGCGGCAGACCATGACCACGCAGCGGTTCCGGCACATGCCGGTGGTCGAGGACGGCCGGCTGGTCGGCATCGTGAGCATCGGCGACGTGGTGAAGAGCACGATCGAGGAGCTGGAGACCGAGAAGGCGTCCTTGGTCGACTACCTGCACCGTTGACAGCACCGTTGACAGAGGTGGGACGCTTGGTCCCGTGATGTACGGGCCGACGCCTCACCAGTACCCGCCGGTGCCCGAGTACCCCAGGGCGACGAGCAGTCCGCCGATCATCCTGCTGGTGTCGGGGCTCGCGGCGTTACTCGGCTTCCTGCTGGGGCTGTTCGTCGGATTCGGCGCCGGAGCGGCGCCGGCCGATCCCGCGCCCCGCGTCACCGTGACGATCGAGGAGACGCCTCCCGCCCAACCGGACTCGGGCTCCGGCGCGCCCACCCAGAACCCGCTGCCTCAGGACACCGCGCCGCAGAACACGCTGCCCCAGGAAACCGCGCCGGGCGTCCCGACGCCGGGCCAGACCCCTTCCGGGACGTCGCCCGGCGGGACCGACCTCGGCGGCCTGATCAACCCGGCGTCCCTGCGCACGTACGTGGTGGGCCGGGACCTGCAGCCGGGTACGTACCACACGGCCGGACCCGAGTCCGGCTTCAGCATGTGCTTCTGGGCCAGGTTGCGCGGCGCCGGCGGCGGCGTGCTCGCCACCGGCATGCCGACGGGCCCGACCGGCGTGACCATCCAGGCCACGGACGGCGCCTTCCAGACGGGCGGCTGCAAGGAGTGGACCAGAACCTGACGGCCCCCGAGGGGTGTTGGCACGGCAGGGGCGGCCGTAGGAGGATGCGCACAGCCAACCGAGGAGGAAGAGATGTCGGTGTTGCAGAGCTTCGTGGCCAGCGTCCGCAGCGGGGCCATCGAGGTGATCGATCTGACCGCCCCGCTCACGTCGGAGACGCCGATCCTCCAGTTGCCCGAGCCGTTCGGCAACACGATCCCCTTCCGCCTCGAGGAGATCAGCCGCTACGACGACCGCGGACCGGCCTGGTACTGGAATGACATCCACACCGGAGAGCATTCCGGGACTCATTTCGACGCCCCCGTCCACTGGATCACCGGCCGCGACGGCGAGGACGTCGCGCAGGTGCCGCCGCGCAGCCTCATCGCGCCCGCCGTCGTGCTCGACTGCTCCGAGGAGGCCGCCAAGGACCCCGACTTCCTGCTCCAGATCGACCACGTCAAGGAGTGGGAGCGCGCCAACGGCCCGCTGCCCGAGGGCGGCTGGCTGCTGTACCGCACCGGCTGGGACGCCCGTTCCGCCGACCAGGCCGCCTTCCTCAACGCCGACGAAACCGGCCCGCACACGCCGGGCATCTCGGCGGAGTGCGCCTCGTGGCTGGCCTCCGAGACCCCGATCCTCGGCATCGGCGTCGAGACCGTCGGCACCGACGCGGGCGCCGCCCACTCGTTCGACCCGGCGTTCCCGTGCCACTCCTTCCTCCTGGGAGCCGGCAAGTACGGCCTCACGCAGCTGCGCAACATCGACCGGCTGCCGGTGACCGGCGCCGTCGTGGTCGCCCCGCCGCTGCCCATCGTGGGCGGCTCCGGCAGCCCGGTGCGCGTCCTCGCCCTGGTGGAACGTTGATCGTCGCCGAAGCCGTCGGCAGGGCCCTCGCCGCCTGCGGCACCGGGACGGTCTTCGGGGTCGTCGGCAGCGGCAACTTCCACGTCACCAACGCCCTCGTGGCCGCCGGCGCCCGGTTCGTCGCCGCCCGGCACGAGGGCGGGGCCGCCACGATGGCCGACGCCTACGCCCGCATGACCGGCGGGGTCGGCGTCGTGTCGGTGCACCAGGGGCCGGGGCTCACCAACGCGATGACCGGCCTGACCGAGGCGGCCAAGAGCCGTACGCCGCTGATCGTGCTGGCGGGGGAGGCCACCGAGGTCACCTCCAACTTCCACATCGACCAGGCGGCGCTCGCCACCGCGGTGGGCGCCGTGCCGATGCGGCTCACCTCCGCCCGCGACGCGGTGCAGGTGGCGGCCGAGGCGTACCGGGTGGCCCTGCAGGAGCGGCGCGCGGTGCTGCTGAACCTGCCGCTCGACGTGCAGGCCGCGCCGTACGAGGGGTCGCTCGACATGACGCGTCCGGCGGTCTCCAGGCAGGTGGAGGCCGGGCACGACGGTGAGCCGGCCGAGCTGGCGCGGCTGCTGGCGGCGGCGCGGCGGCCCGTGTTCATCGCCGGGAGGGGCGCGCGGGACGCGCGGCGCGAGCTGGAGCGGCTCGGCGACCTCACCGGCGCGCTGCTCGCCACCTCGGCCGTCGCCAAGGGGCTCTTCCGCGGGCTGCCGTGGGACCTCGACGTGTCCGGGGGGTTCGCCACGCCGCTGACCGCCGAGCTGATCCGCGGGGCCGACCTCGTGGTGGCCTGGGGCTGCGCCCTCAACATGTGGACCACCCGGCACGGCACGCTGGTCTCGCCGGACGCCACGGTGGTCAAGGTCGACCTCGACCCCGCCGCCTTCACCACGCACGTGCCCGCCGACCTCGGGGTGCCGGGCGACGTGGCGGCCGTGGCGACCCGGGTGGCCGCCGAGCTCGACGGCGGCTCCGAGGGCTACCGGTCGCCCGAGTTGGCCCGGCGCATCCAGGCCGAGGGGCGCTGGCGGGCGGTGCCGTACAAGGACGAGAGCGGTGACGGCCGGATCGACCCGCGGACCCTCACCACGGGCCTCGACGACCTGCTGCCCAAGGAGCGCATCGTCTCCGTCGATTCCGGAAATTTCATGGGATATCCGTCGATGTTCCTGGATGTCCCGGACGAGGGTGGGTTCTGCTTCACCCAGGCGTTCCAGTCGGTCGGGCTCGGCCTCGCGACGGCGATCGGCGCGGCGCTCGCCCGTCCCGACCGGATCCCGGTGGCCGCGCTCGGCGACGGCGGCGCCTTCATGGGCCTGTCCGAGCTGGAGACCGTCGTCCGTCTTGGCCTGCCCATGGTGATCGTGGTCTACGACGACGAGGCGTACGGCGCCGAGGTGCACCACTTCGGGCCGCACGGCTCCCCGCTCGACACCGTCACGTTCCCGCCCGCCGACCTGGCCGCCGTCGCCAGGGGACACGGCATCCCCGCCGTGACCGTCACCCATCCCGAGGACCTGTCCGCGGTGGCGGAGTGGGCGCGGGGGCCGAAGGACGGCCCCCTCCTGGTGCACGCCAAGGTGACGCGCGAGCGCGGCTCGTGGTGGCTGGAGGAGGCCTTCAAGGGCCACTGACCGCAGGGTCTGTTCACAGCTTGCGGAACGTACGGGCCTCCTCGGCGGCGGCCAGCACGTCGGAGAGCGGCATGCCCGCTCCCGCCGCCACCGCCGCCGAGATGGCCCCCTCCACGAACGGCACGTCGGCGATCACCACGCGCCCCTCCTCCTCCAGCAGCCGGGCGGTCAGCACCGAGCTGCCCAGGTCGGGGATGAGCACCACGCCGTCGCCCTGGTCGACGCTGCGCACCGCCGCCTCGATGAGGTCGCTGCTCGTGCCGAGACCACCGTCTTCCGTGCCGCCGGCCGCCGCCACCGGCGCGCCGGCTCCGGCGATGCCGCGGACCAGCGCCGCGGCCTCCGCCGCGAGCCCGGCGCTGTGGGAGACCAGCACCAGCCCCACCATCACGCCGCTCCCGCGCCGGCGCGGCGCACCACCGCGGCCAGCGCCTCCATGAACAGCGCGGACGACGACGCGCCCGGGTCCATGTGACCGATGCTGCGCTCACCGAGGTAGCTGGCGCGCCCCTTGCGGGCCTGCATGGGGATCGTCGCCTCGGCCCCCTCCTGGGCCGCGCGGGCGGCCTGCTCGACCGCCTGCAGCACGCCCACCCCGTCGCGTACGGCCAGCGACAGCGCCCGGGAGGCGGGGACGAGGGCGTCGATCATGGTCTTGTCGCCCAGGGCCGCCTTGCCCAGCCGCTCGACGGCCACGACGCCCTCGTCGAACGCCGACGCGAACGCCGCCAGCGTCGCGGGGGAGCCGAGCGTCCTGCCCATCTGGCGGAACAGCGACCCGTACAGGGGGCCCGAGGCGCCACCGACGCGGCGGATCAGCGTGGTCCCGACCGTGAGGAGCGTCTCGGCGGGGGAGCCCGGCGGCGACTCGGCCAGCGCCTTGCCGACCTCGGTGAGCCCGCGGTCGAGGTTGGCGCCGTGGTCGCCGTCGCCGATCGCCGCGTCGAGCGCGGTCAGCCGGTCACGGTCGCGGTGGACGAGGCGGGCCGCCTCCTCGAACCACGCCAGGCACAGGGCCGTGTCCATCAGCGCCCCCAGCGCAGCGCGGGCGTCTCGACGGGCGCGTCCCAGAGCCGGGTGAGCCGGTCGTCGAGCCGGCAGACCGACAGGGAGAAGCCCTGCATGTCGAGGCTCGTGACGTAGTTGCCGACGAGCGAGCGGGTCACCCGTGCCCCCTTGCCCCGCACGAACGCCGCCACCTCCGCGAACACCACGTACAGCTCCATGAGCGGGGTGCCGCCCATGCCGTTGACCATGACGAGCACGTCGTCGCGGAGCGGCAGGTCGCCGTGGACGGCCTCCGCCGCGAGCGCCGCCAACTCGCGGGCGGGGCGCATGGGCACGCGAGCCCTGCCCGGCTCGCCGTGGATGCCGATGCCCAGCTCGACGTCCGTCTCGGGCAGGTCGAACAGGGGCTTGCCGGCGGCCGGGGTCGTGCACGAGGTCAGTGCGATGCCGAACGAGCGGCTGCGCTCGTCCACCTCGCGCGCCACCGCGGCGACCTCGGCGAGCGGGGCGCCCTCCTCGGCCAGGGCGCCGGCGATCTTCTCCACGAACAGCGTCGCGCCGGTGCCGCGGCGGCCGGCGGTGTAGAGGGAGTCCTGGACGGCCACGTCGTCGTCGACGAGCACGCTCGCGACCTCGACGTCCTCGACGAGCTCGGCGGCCATCTCGAAGTTGAGCACGTCGCCGGTGTAGTTCTTGATGATGTGCAGGACGCCGGCGCCGCCGTCGACCGCCTGCGTCGCCTCCATGATCTGGTCGGGAACGGGTGAGGTGAAGATCTCGCCTGGACAGGCGGCGTCGAGCATCCCGTGGCCGACGAAGCCGGCGTGCAGCGGCTCGTGCCCCGAGCCGCCGCCCGAGACGACCCCGACCTTGCCCCGGCGTGGACCTTCGGCCCGGTAGACGACGCGGTCGCGCAGCCGCAGTGACGGGTGGGCGGCGACCATGCCGTTCAGCGCGTCCTCAACGACGGAATCTGCCGTGTTGATGAGCTTCTTCATGCTTGCAACATCTGCCCCTTTCGGCCGCCGCGCAAGCGTGCGCGAGGAGGGAGGGGCGGCCGCGCGGGCGCGCGCGACGAGGGAGGGGACTGTGCGAGGTGTGCGAATAGGCTACCTTCTGGACATGGCTGAGATCGTGTACCCGCCGGTGATCGCCGCCGTGCGGACCCTGTTTCGCGCGCTCGACGTGCGCCTCCATGTGGAAGGCGCCGATCACGTGCCGCGGTCAGGAGGGGCGGTGCTGGTGAGCAACCACATCAGCTACCTCGACTTCATCTTCGCCGGGTTCGCCGCGCTGCCTGCCAGGCGGCTGGTGCGGTTCATGGCCAAGGAAGATGTGTTCAAGCACTCGGTCTCCGGGCCGCTGATGCGCGGCATGCACCACATCCCCGTCGACCGGGGCGCGGGCGCCGGCTCGTACGCCACGGCGCTGCGCATGCTGAAGGCGGGCGAGGTGGTGGGCGTGTTCGCCGAGGCCACGATCAGCCGCTCGTTCACCGTGAAAGAGATCAAGAGCGGCGCCATCCGCATGGCCCAGGCCACGGGCACCCCGATCATCCCGGTCGGGCTCTGGGGCAGCCAGCGGCTGTGGACCAAGGGACGGCCGCGCAAGCTGCTGCAGCGCCACGTGCCGGTCACCATCCTGGTGGGCGAGCCGATGTACCCCAAGCGCGGCGAGAACGTCAACGACCACACGACCGACCTGCACACCCGCATCTCCGAACTGGTCGATCGCGCCCAGCGCACCTACCCCGAGCAGCCGTCCGGCGTCTGGTGGCAGCCCGCCCACCTCGGCGGCACGGCGCCCACGCCCGAGGAGGCCGCGGCGATGGACGAGGCCGAGGCCAGGGCGAAGAAAGACGCTGAGTGATCCGCTGCCGGCCCTGGCCGGCAGCAGATCAGATGGCCGCCTGGTACGCGCCGGCGCGCATCCCCGCGAGCAGCGTCGCCGTGTGCTCCGGCGTGAACCTGCGCACCGGGTCGTGGTAGAGCAGCCCCTCGATCAGCGGCCGTAGGATCCCGGCCCGCCGCGGCGGCGGGTACGGGCCGCTGCGCGCCATGGTGAGCACCGTCGCGGCGTCCTGTCCCGGATAGGGCGGCTGGCCCTCGATGGCGCTGTAGAGCGTCGCGCCGAACGACCACATGTCGGCCTCCTTGGAGGCCGGCCCGCCGTGCAGGCGCTCGGGCGCCATGAACGCCGGGGTGCCGCGCAGCCGTCGCGAGGTGGTCATCCGGATGTCGCCCTCGGCCGTCGCGATGCCGAAGTCGGTGAGCACCACCCGGTCGCCGGTCAGCATGACGTTGGCGGGCTTGACGTCCCTGTGCAGGACACCGGCCTGGTGGGCGGTGCGCAGTGCCGCGAGCAGGTGCTGACCGATGGCCGCCACCGACTGGGCGGGCAGTGTGCCCACCTGGGAGAGCAACTGGTGCAACGAGAGCCCGTCGAGGTACTCCATCACGATCCAGAGCTTGCCGCCCTCCTCGATCAGGTCGTGGACCGTGATGATGTTGGGATGCGTCAGCCCCGCGGCCATCCGCGCCTCGCGCAGCACCCGGCGGCGCACCATCTCGGCCTCACCGGCCAAGGTCAGCTCCTTCAGTGCCACCGTACGGTGGAGGAGCTGATCGAAGGCGCGCCAGACGACTCCCATACCCCCACGACCGGCCTCCTCGTTCAGGAGGTACCGTCCGCCGATCTTCCGCATACCATCCCCTCATTCTCGGGGATAATCATGACACTTCACCGCGTACTTGTGCCTGCCTAACGTGTTCTGGATATGTCGGAAAATGCGGGCTCGCTGGTCAAACGGCCGGAAATTTGATCAAACAGAGCGCGCCACGCCACGGGGATCGCCGCCAGGCACAGCGCCGTGGCCCCCACCAGGACGGTCGCGATCCCGGCCGCCTCGGCCACGACGCCGCCGAGCAGCGCGCCGACCGGCATCCCGCCCATCCCCAGCAACCGGTACGCCGAGTTGACCCGGCCGAGCAGCGCGGCCGGGATGAGCCGCTGCCTGGTGGAGATCACCAGGACGTTCGCCCCGGCCCCGAGCAGGCCCCAGAGGACGGCGGTCGGGTAGAGCGCCACGGGCGACGGCACGGCCACCGGCACGAGGAGCAGCAGGCTGACGGTCAGCCACGAGCCGAGCAGGGTCCGCGTCTCGCCGAACAGCGCGGCGGCCCGCTCCGACAGCAACGACCCGAGCACCGCGCCGGCCGCGAAGGCCGTCATCATCAGGCCGTACTGGCCCGGCGTCAGCCCCACCCGCGACCCGTCGCCGACGGCCCACAGCACGAAGACGGCGAAGTACGCGGCGTTGGCCAGGTTGAGCAGGCCGGCCGTGATCGCCAGGCCGCGCAGCACGCGGTGGCCCCACAGATAGCGCAGCGCCTCGGCGATCTCCTGGCGCGGCGGTCGCCGTCCGTCCGCCGGGGCGGCCGGGCGGTACGCGCCGCGCATGCCGAGCAGCAGCAGGGCGGCGGCGCCGTAGAGGAGGGCGGGGGCGCCGAGGACGGCGGCGGGCAGGATCGCGACGAGCAGGCCCGTCACGGGAGCGCCGAGGAAGTCGTTGCCGATCAGCTGGGCGGCGGACACGCGGCTGTTCGCCCGCGTCAGGTCCGTGGCGGCGACGGTCATGGGCAGGACGGACTGCGCCGTCAGGTCGGCGAAGACCTCGCAGGCCCCGGCGAGCAGCACGGCGGCCACCAGCACCCAGAGGTTCATCAGGCCGGAGACGGCGAGCAGCGCGGCGACGGCCAGGACCCCGGCGCGGGCGACGTTGGCCGCCACCATGACGCGGCGGCGGTCGGCGCGGTCGGCCAGCGCGCCCGCGTGCAGGGCGAGGGCCAGCCAGGGCAGCGTGCCGGCGGCGGCGACCAGGGACACGAGGGTGGGGGAGCGGGTCAGCGACACGGCGAGCAGGGGAGCGCCGACCTTCACGAACCCGTCCGCCAGGTTGGACAACCCCGTGGACCCCCACAGGTAACCGAACGATCGTCCCAGGCCGGCCATGGCTCACTCCGCTATTGTGTAAGGGAAAGTGTGCATAGATTCCTTTGCAAAGATAGGCTTGCACAGCATGCCGCACAAGAGCCACTCCGCCCGGACGCTCGACGCGAACGCCCTCAAGTCGTTCGCCCACCCGCTGCGCCTGCGGATCTACGAACTGCTCGACGAGCACGGTCCCTCGACGTCCACCCGGCTCGCCGGCCTGCTCGGCCAGAACACCGGCGCGACGAGCTATCACCTGCGGGAGCTGTCCCGGCACGGCATGATCGAGGTCGTGCCCGGCATGGGGCGGGGCAAGGAGAAGTACTGGCGCATCCGTCCCGGCGGCTTCAGCTACGGCGACCCGCCGGACGACCTCGAGACGGCCGGCGCGATGGACGTCCTGCTGGACGACCTCGTCCGCCAGCGAGGCGCCGAGCTGGCCCGCTGGCGGAAGGCGGCACACGAGGCGCCGGCCGAGTGGGGCGCGGCCGGCGCCTTCGGGCGGCGGTCGCTGCGCCTCAGCGCGGAGGAGACCGCGCGCATGCGCGACGAGGTGTTCGAGGTGCTGGAACGCTACCGTGCGCTCTCCGACGGCCGGGCGGACTCATCGCCGGAGGAGGGCACGGGCCGCGTCGTCGTGCACTTCGACGTCCTGCCGCTCGGCGCGCTCCCGGAGGAGCCCGGTGACTGATCAGGTGATGATCGCGAGGGCGCGCTCGACCAGGCCCTCGGGTGCGGTCCGCGGCGAACCGCACGTGAACGGCGGCTGCGGGTCGTACTCGATGGCGAGCTGCACGCTCTGCGCGGTCGTCGCGTCGGACGCCCGCGCCAGCAGCGTCAGCGCCATGTCGATGCCCGCCGACACCCCGGCGGCCGTCACGATCCTGCCGTGCTCGACCACGCGCTCGGCGACCGGTTCTGCCCCGACGTTCCCGAGGAAGTCGAGCAGGGCCCAGTGGGTGGTGGCCCGCGCGCCCTCGAGCAGGCCGGCCGCGCCGAGCAGCAGCGAGCCGCTGCAGACGGAGGTGGTCCAGCGGGTGTGCTCGTGCGCCTGGCGGATCCAGCCCAGCAGGGCCTCGTCCTCCAGGACGTCCAGCGTGCCAGGGCCGCCAGGGACCACGACGACGTCCGGTGCAGGCACGTCCGCGTACGACGCCGTGGCCGTGAGCGTGAGCGAGCCCCGGTCGTCGGTCACCGGCCCGGGCCGCTCGGCGGCGAACGTGACGGTGAAGCCCGGCGCGAAGGCCAGCACCGTGTACGGCCCCACGGCGTCGAGGGCGGTGAAGCGGGGATAGAGGGGGATGACGACGTGCATGGTTCTACCTCTCCTTCGATCGGAAACGGCGACGGTGCTCGCCCGGGGTGATCCGCCAGTGCCGCCGGAAGACGCGGTAGAGCGTCTCCGGCGACCCGAGCCCCGCCTGCCTGGCCACGGTGTCCATCGGCAGGCCGGTCACCTCCAGCAGCCGCCTGGCCGACTCGCCCCGGCTGCGCTCGACGTACCGGCCGGGTGACACGCCGGTCTGCTCGGTGAACACGCGGGAGAAGTGGCGTTCGCTCATCCCCGCCCGCGCGGCGAGCGTGGGCACGCTGAGGTCGGCGCAGGGGTTGGAGTCGATGTACGCCTGCAGCTCCCTGAGCGGCTCGCTGCGGGGCGTCATGGCGCGCATGGGCGTGCTGAACTGGCTCTGGCCGCCCGCGCGGTGCAGGTACACCACGAGCCCGCGGGCGACCATCGCGGCGAGCGCGTGACCGTGGTCCCTGGCCACCAGCGCCAGCGCCAGGTCGACGCCCGACAGGACGCCGGCGGCGGTCCAGACGTCGCCGTCCTCGATGTAGAGGGGGTCGGCGTCCACCTCGACGCCGGAGTAGCGGCGTCGCATGTCCTCGGCGGCCACCCAGTGCGTGGTGGCGCGCCGTCCCTCCAGCAGACCGGCCTGGGCGAGCAGGAACGCGCCGTTGCAGACGGACGCGACCCTGCGGGCGCGCCGGGCCAGCGCGGTGATGCCCGCGACGAGCTCCTCGTCCTCCACGTGGTCCGGCACCGACCACCCGCCCGCCACCAGGACCGTGTCGATCGGGCCCGCGACCTCACCGAGCGCCGAGGCGGTGACCGTGACGCCGTTGCTCGCGGTCACCTCGCCCGCCCGTACGGCCACGACCTCCACCTGGTAGCAGTCCTCGGGGGAGAGCACCGCCACCGTCCCGAACACGTCGGCCGGTCCGGCGAGGTCGAGAAGTTGGAAGCCGGGGAAGATCACGATCAGCACCCGTCGCATGTCTCCATGCTGGTGGCGGGCCGTTCATGGCGTCAACGACACAGGACTTGCACATTACGCCACGCCCGCCTCGCACTGCCCGGGGCAGCGGTGGCGGGCAGAGCCGGACGGGCTCCTGGGGCATCAGGCGGCGGTGGGAGGGCCGCTCTGGCTTGGGTGGTGGTGGCGGGCCGGTCGGGCCTTGGTGGTGTCGTGCGGCCACGCCACGCCCCCGCGACGGTGGCGTGGCCGCACGACGAGCGACGCCCGGGTCATGTGATCCATGACCCGGGCGTCGTGATCAGAGCGGCCGAGAGATCTCAGCCCATGTGCGGGTAACGGTGGTCGGTCGGCGGGACGAACGTCTCCTTGATCGCGCGGGCGCTCACCCACCGCGTCAGGTTGAAGATCGAGCCGGCCTTGTCGTTGGTGCCGGACGCGCGCCCGCCGCCGAACGGCTGCTGGCCGACGACCGCGCCGGTCGGCTTGTCGTTGACGTAGAAGTTGCCCGCCGCGAAGCGCAGCCGCTCGGACGCCGACGCGACCGCGTAGCGGTCCTGGGCGATGATCGACCCGGTCAGCGCGTACGGGGCGATGCCCTCCATCTGGTCGAGCACCGCGTCGAACTGGCCGTCCTCGTAGACGTGCACGCCGAGGATCGGACCGAAGTACTCCTTGACGAAGATCTCGTCCGTCGGGTCGGCGCACTCGAGGATCGTCGGCTTGACGAAGTAGCCGGCGGAGTCGTCGTAGGAGCCGGTGAGGACGTCGATGTTCGCCGCCGCGCGGGCCCGGTCGATCGCCTCCTTGTGCTTGGCGAACGCCCGGTGGTCGATGACCGCGCCCATGAAGGTCGACAGGTCGGCGGTCACGTCGCCCACGGTCAGCGACTCGGCGACGGCCACGAGGTCGTCACGCACGCGGTTCCAGACCGAGCGCGGGACGTACGCGCGCGAGGCGGCCGAGCACTTCTGGCCCTGGTACTCGAACGCGCCCCTGACCAGGGCCGTGGTCAGCACGGCCGGGTCGGCGGACGGGTGCGCCAGCACGAAGTCCTTGCCGCCGGTCTCGCCGACCAGGCGCGGGTAGGTGCGGTAGGAGGCGATGTTGCCGCCCACCGTGGCCCACAGGTGCTGGAACGTCGCGGTCGAGCCGGTGAAGTGGATGCCGGCCAGAGCGGGGTGGGTCAGCGCGACCTCGGAGACGGCCTGCCCGTTGCCGGTGACGAGGTTGATGACGCCCGGCGGGAGCCCCGCCTCCTCCAGCAGTCGCATCGTGAAGTGCGCGGCGAACTGCTGCGTGGGGGACGGCTTCCAGACGACGACATTCCCCATCAAAGCCGCAGAAGTCGGCAGATTTCCGGCGATGGCGGTGAAGTTGAACGGCGTGATCGCGAGCACGAAGCCCTCGAGCGGCCGGTACTCCATCCGGTTCCACACGCCGGCCGACGAGATCGGCTGCTCGGCGTACAGCTGACGGGCGTAGGACACGTTGAAGCGCAGGAAGTCGATCAGCTCGCAGGCCGCGTCGATCTCCGCCTGCTGCACCGACTTCGACTGGCCCAGCATGGTCGCCGCGTTCAGCGTCGCCCGCCACGGGCCGGCGAGCAGGTCGGCCGCCCTGAGGAAGACGGCCGCCCGCTCGTCGAACGACAGCGCCCGCCAGGCGGGAGCCGCCCGCAGCGCGCTGTCGATGGCGTCCTGCACGTCCTGGGCCGAAGCGTCGTTGGTCCGGCCCAGGACGGAGGCATGGTTGTGCGGCTGCACCACGTCGATCGCGGCGCCGCCGCCGAGGCGCTGCTCCCCGCCGATGGTCATGGTCAGGTCGACCGAGGCCCCGGCCAGTTCCTTGATGCGGTTCTCCAGCGCGGCCCGCTCGGGGCTGCCGGGAGCGTAGCCGTACACGCGCTCGTTCGCGGGCACGGGGACGTTGCTGATGGCATCCATTTACTTACCCCCAAGGGCACGAAGGAAGAAGGCGACGTTGGCCGGGCGCTCCGCGAGGCGGCGCATGAAGTAGCCGTACCAGTCGTCGCCGTAGGGGACGTAGACACGGACCGTGTGGCCGGCCCCGGCGAGGGACTCCTGCAGGTCGGTCCTGATTCCGTAGAGCATCTGGAACTCGTGGTCGCCGATCGACCGCCCGAACCGGTCGGCGAGCAGCTCCGTGATCGAGATCATGCGGTCGTCGTGCGTCGCCACCATGGGGTAGCCCTTCCCTGCCATGAGGATCCGCAGGCACCGCACGTACGCCTTGTCCACCGCGCTCTTGCCCTGGTGCGCGACGGAGGCGGGCTCGCGGTAGGCGCCCTTGACCAGCCGGACGCGGGAGCCCTCGGCGGACAGGTCGCGGCAGTCCTCCTCGCTGCGGAACAGGTACGCCTGGATCGCCACACCCGTCGAGGGATGGTCCTCGCGCAGCTTGCGCAGGATGGCGAGGGTGGAGTCGACCGTGGTGTGGTCCTCCATGTCGAGCGTGACGGAGGCGCCCACGGACGCGGCGGCGGCGCAGATGGCGCGGGCGTTCTCCAGGGCCATGGCGTCGTCGATGCGCTGCCCGACGGCCGACAGCTTCACCGAGACCTCGCCGCGGTCGCCGAGCCGCAGCGGGCGCAGCGACTCCAGCAGCGTCACGTAGGCGTTCGCGGTCTTCTCGGCGTCGCGCGCGTCGCGCGTCTCCTCGCCGAGGTGGTCGACGGTCACGGCGAGCTTGGCGTCACGCAGCCGTTCGACGGCGTTGCGGGCCTCCTCGGTGCTCTCGCCCGCCACGAAGCGCTCCACGACCTTCTTGGTGAGTGGAAAACCCGACACGGTACGGCGTACGAGACCGCTCTGAGAAGCGGCAAGGAGCAGTTGACCCAGCATGCTTCAAGTCTAAAAAGCCAGGTCAGAGGGGGCCATCGACGTGCGTAACGCCCGATGTGGGACGCTGTCATACAAATGCACAACTCCGGTGACCTACAAGAGATCGTCGACGAGCTCGCCGCCCGGCTGGGGGCGTCCACGACGCTGGAGGACCGTTCGTTCCGGCTGCTGGCCTACGGCGCCCAGCACGGCGACATCGACACGGTCCGCCAGGAGTCCATCCTGCGCCGGCGCGCCACGGGCGAGGTGCGCGACTACTTCGAGCGCTACGGCATCGCGCGGGCGAGCGGCCCGGTGCGCATCCCCGCCGACGACGAGCTCAAGGTCCTCGCCCGGGTCTGCTGGCCCCTGCGGCACGCCGACGTCACGTACGGCTATGTCTGGCTGCTCGACTCGGGAGAGTTGACCGACGAGCGGCTGCGCGCGGCCGCGCCGCTCGTCGCGCGGGCCGCCGCGGCCCTCGCCCAGGAGGCCAGGAGCCGCCAGGACCTCGGCCGCGAGCTGCGCGCGCTGCTGTCGGCCGACCCAGAGGAGCGCGCGGACGCCGCCGCCGAGGTGGCCGTCGAGGTGTCCGGGCCCGTCACCGCCATCGCCGTACGCGAGTCGGCCGAACGCCTGGCCGCCCTCTGGGCGCTCCCGCGCGGCGTCCTCGCCCGCCCCGGCTCCCCGGTCGCCCTGCTCAGCCCCGCCCACCTCGCGGACGAGGTGGCACAGGCCATGCAGAGCGCGTACGGCACCGCGGCCGGCGTCGGCGGGCCGAGGAGCGACCCGGCGGACGCCTGGCTGAGCTGGCGGGAGGCCCGGCAGGCCCTGCGCATCGCCGAGCACTTCCCCCAGCACGCGCCCGTCGCGCACTGGCAGGACCTCGGCGTGCACCGCCTGCTGGCCCGGCTGGGTCAGGGCGACCTGCGTGAGCTGGCCGCCGAGACCGCGGCGCTCGACACCGAGCTGGCGCAGACCCTGGAGGTCTACCTCGACCAGGGCGGCCACGCCCAGAAGGCGGCCACCGAGCTGGGCATCCACCGCCAGACGCTCTACTACCGGCTGGGGAAGGCCGAGCGCCTGACCCACCGCGACCTCGCGGACGGCGACGACCGGCTGACGCTGCACCTCGGCCTCAAGGCCGCCAGGCTGGTCACGCGCGACGCACGGTGAACGGGCCCGCGCCACCGGGCCCGTTCTGAAGAGCTGTCGTCAGGCGCAGGCCGCCTCGTACACGCGGATGAGTTCCTGGCTGACCCGCTCCCAGGAGTAGCGCGAGCGCGCCCGGTCGGCGCCGGCGTACCCGAGTGCGGTGCGCAGCGTCGGGTCGTACAGCAGCTCGCGGGCCAGCCGCGCCGTGCGGGCCGGCCGGTCCGGCGGCACCAGCAGACCGGTGACGCCGTCGATGATGGAGTCGAGGTGCGCGCCCACGGCCGAGGCGATCACCGGCACGCCGCACGCCATGGCCTCGAGGGCGACGATCCCCGTCACGGCCTCGCGCGGCAGCGAGACCACGGCGTCCGCGCTGCGCATCAGCTTCGGCACCGCCGTACGCTTCACCTGGCCCAGCAGCGTCACCCGGTCGGCCACCCCCAGCTGCTCGGCCAGCGCGCGCAGGCGCCGCACGTCGCGGTCCTGCTCGAGGTCCTCCGGCTCGGGGCCGCCCGCGATGACCAGCTCGACGTCGCCGAGTCCCTGCAGCGCCCGCACGATCGTGTGGGCCCCGCGCTCGATCGACAGCGGCCCGACGTGCACCAGCCGCTTGCGGCTGCCGCGCGAGGCCACCGCGCCGCGCCGCTGGAAGCGCTCGGTGTCGACGCCGTACGGCACCACCGCGATGTTGTTGCGCGGCACCCCCAGGCGGATGAGGGCGGACACCTCGTCGCCCGAGCCCGCGATCACGGCGTTGGCCCGGCGGCCGAGCGCCCGCTCGACCTCCAGGTGCGTGCTGTCAACGGTGTGGAACGTCTGGGTGACCGGCACCCCCAGGTCGCGCGCGCCCGCCACGGCGGCCAGGCCGCCGGTCCACGAGTGCGCGTGGATCACGTCCGGCCGGTTCTGGTTCCACCGCCGCATCAGATGATCGCCGACATCGTTGAGGTACGGCGCCACGTCGTCGGGCGTCAGCTCCTTGGCCGGACCCACGTCGATGTGCTCGAGCGTGACCCCCGGGGCCACCCGCGTCCTGGGCTTGTCCTCGGCGTTGTCACGGCGGGAGTAGATGGTGACGTGGTGCTCACGGCCCAGCTCACGCGCGACCGACAGGATGCGCTGGCGCTGCTTGCCGTTGGTGGAAGCGACGATCGCGATATTCATGGCACACCTCTTGCAGCGTGGAAAGCCTGAAAGGGTGTGCCTGCGTCTTAGGCACGACGTACTTCGCCTTTGACCATACCCAGGTTCCGCTGATTAGCAAACCCCGCAGTCAGATACCTCTGAGGGCGAACACCACAATCTCATCCCAAACCTGGCCGCCCGAGAACGCGTGCCGGTCGGCCTCCACCGCCTTGACCACGGTCGACGGGGACTGGCCCGCGCATCGGCTCAGCACGTCAGCCAGCCGCTCCTCGCCGTACGTCTCGCCGCGCTCGTTCCTGGAGGAGACGAGCCCTTCCGAGTAGAGCATCAGCGTCTCGCCCGGCGCGACCGTCAGCGTCTCCGCGCAGGTCTCCGCCTCGGCGGAGATGCCGAGCGGCACGCCGCCGCCCGCGGCGAAGCGCACCCGGCCGTCGGGCTGCAGCAGCGCGGCCGGGTGGTGCCCGGCCGACGACAGCAGGATGCGGCGGCCCTGGACGAACCCGGCCACCGCCATCACGAACATCCCGCTGCCCTGCGCCACCAGAGCCTCGTTGACCTTGCGCATCACCAGGTCGGGGTCGGTCTCCCAGACGCTGAGCACCCGCAGCCCGCCGCGCACCATGGCGCTGACGGAGGCCGCCTCCTCGCCCTTGCCCGCCGCGCCGCCGAGGGCGAACCCCCACCCGTCCGCGAGCGGGAACACGTCGTAGAACTCGGCGCCCACCGACGAGCCCGGAGACGAGCCCGGATGGTAGACCGCCGCGGCCTCGTAGCCGGGCACGTCGGGCAGGTTGCGCGGCGCGACGCTCGCTGACAGCGCGTCCGCCGCACGCGAGCGGCTCTGGAAGCTCGTCTGCGCCCGTACCGCGAGCCCGACCTGCAGGCCCACCTCCTGCATGACCGCGAGGTCGGCCAGCGCGTACGGCTGCTTGTCGTGCGCGCGGACGAGCGTCAGCACGCCGTCGCCGCGCCCGATCGGCACGCTCACCAGCGAGCCGGCCCCCATCACGGTCAGCACCGGACCGTCGGCGCAGAAGCCGAGCAGCGTCTCGTCGTCCACCATCTCCAGCACCACACCGGAACGGCGTTCCAGCACCTGGGTCACGATCTGGCTGCCCGCCGGCTCGGCGGACTCCACCTGCCGGAGGAGGTCGCCCAGCGGGTGGTCCTTGGGCGCCAGCACGACAGAACGGCGCGGCACCCCGTCGCGGACGAGGTCGGCGATCACCCAGTCGGCCCACTCGGCGGCGAGCAGCCGGGTGGCGCGGTGCAGCGCGACCGGACGCAACAAGGCTTCCTCGTCCAGCAGGAGCGCGCCTATCTTGGCCAGCAGGTCCTGCCGCCGGGCCGCGGCCAGCAGCAGCTCGCCGTCGGACTGCTCGGGCCGGCGCGCGCCAGGCTCGGGCAGCTGCACCTCGGTCGGGAGCGCCACCGCGGCGACCATCTGCTGCGGCTCGCCGGGCATGGTCAGCCGGGTCAGCGCGAGCTGCACCACGTGCGTGCGCCCCTGGTGTGCCAGCCGCGTCTCGAACGCCGCGGGCTGCCCGGTCTGCAGCACCGACGTGAGATGCGAACGGAACGCCGCGCGCCGCGACACGTCCACCAGGAGCGGGAACGACCGGCCCACGAGGTAGCCGTCCGGGCTGCCCAGCACGCGGGAGGTCTCGGGGTTGATGCGCCGGACGACTCCGCCGCCGTCGAGCACGATGACGGGCACGGGGAAGGCGCGGAACACCTGGCGCAGCAGTTTCAGCTCGCGCTGCGCGCCGTCCTTCTTGCCGTTGGCCCTTTTGGGCGCCTTGCGCAGCGCCTCACGCGCCTCGGCCAGCAGCTCGGCGGCCGTGTCGAGCTCCGCCAGCGTGGCGTCCAGAATGGGTGCCAGGTCACCCGGGTAGGCGATCCGCGCCTCGCGCAAAGACGACACGCGCCCGGCAAGTGCGTCCAGGGCGTGCTCGAGGTCCGGCATCGTCATGGTCTGACGCTACGCCACGCGGGATAATGCTAGCCATAAGGGGTAGAAGCTTCTTGCTATGGAATCCATCGCTATGATCACCCCCGGTCTGGCGCGTGACCTGGCCGCCATCGGCCGGCTCGGCGAGGACACCTCGACAGAAAGCGTGCTCCGCCGTCTGACCACGGCGCTGACCGCGGGCGTGCCGGGGTGTTCCGGAGCCTCCGCCGAGCACTGGCACGACCACCGGGTGCTGGTCTCCGGATCTCACAGCCAGCTCATCATGCTCGTCGAGGGCGAACGCGAACTCGGCGAAGGCCCCTCCATCGAGGCCCGGCAGAGCGGCGGCCGCGCGGCCGTGACCGACGTGCTCAAGGAGACCCGCTGGCCCCGCTACGACGCCCTGGCCAGCCGCTGGGGCGTGCGCTCGGTGCTCGTCGTGCCGGTCGAGGTGGCGCCCGCCATGCTGCTGATCGGCCTGTATTCCGTACGTCCCGGCGCGTTCTCCCCGCAGGGCGCCCACGCGCTCGCCGACACGCTGGCCGAGCAGGTCGGCGTCGCCATGTCGAACATATGGGAGTTCGAGGAGGTGCGTACGGGCGCCGCCCAGCTGCAGGAGGCCCTCGCCGGCCGGTCGGTGATCGACCAGGCCAAGGGGATCATCATGCAGACCAGCGGCTGCACCGCCGAGGCCGCCTTCGAGGAGCTGCGCCGCGTCTCCCAGCACCACCAGGTCAAGGTCGCCGACCTCGCCCGGCTGCTGGTGGAGGAGCACCAGCAGAAGTCGGCGAAGCGCGCCACCTGAGGGCCGCCTACCTGAGGGCCGCCTACTTGAGGGCCGCCACGGCGTCGTCCAGCGTCTCGTAGATCGGCAGGCGCTGGGCGAGCCCCGTGATCCACATGACCTTCGACTTCGTGTACTCGACCCCGATCAGCGCGAACTTCGACCCCGAGGCCAGGCTCGTCTGCCAGTGGTGGACGATGAGCCCGAGCGCGCGCGAATCCATGAACGTCACACCGGCGAGGTCAAGGATGAGGTCGGAGCCGGCCATCGCCAGGTAGTCGGCGAACTGCTCCCGAGTCGTGGCGTCGAGCACGCCGTCGATGCGGATCACAGTGATCGCGTCAACAGTCGACGACGTGAGGCTCAGGGCGGCCACGGGCCCCTCGCCGTTCTCCGGCATTGTCACGGAGCAACCCTACTGTCACCGCGCGACGGAGGAATACTTCCCGCGGGAGGGGGGACACTGGACCCGAGGTCCAGCAGAGGGCTTTGGTCTCGAGAGTAGAGCGAGGCGTGCTTCTGCGTGGGCTTTTTCTGCCTCGGGGAGCCGCCTGCGAATCCATATGAGGAGCAGCGATGGCTGTGCAGCAACACCTCCTCGAGGACATGACCGCGGAAGAACTCCTGGCCGAGACGGCCGGGGAGCACACGCCCGACAGCGTGAAGGAACGCCTGCGGGAACGCATCGTCGAGATGCACCGTCCGCTCGCCATGGAGATCGCCCGCCGCTACCGCTACCGTGGCGAACCGTTGGAGGATCTCCTCCAGGCCGCGTATGTTGGCCTGATGAAAGCCGTCAACGGCTTCGACCCCACCCTCGGGCACGCGTTCAGAGGCTACGCCGTCGTCACCATGACCGGCGAGGTCAAACGGCACTTCCGCGACCGCACCTGGGCCATCCGGGTGCCCCGCCTCTACCAGGAACGCCGCTCCGAGCTCAACCGGCTGGTCGCCGACCTCAGTCAGGACCTCGGCAGGTCCCCGACCGTGGCCGAGCTGGCCGCCAAGATGAACATCAGCGAGGAGGACGTCCTGCTCACCCTCGACGCCTCCGCCGCCTACAGCACCCTGTCGCTCGACGCGCCGCTCGGCACCGACGACGACGCGGCCTCGCTCGGCGACGTCATCCCTGAGGACGACGACACCCTGAGCACCATGGTCGACCGCGAAGCCGTCAAGCCGCTCATCGACGCGCTCCCGTCCCGCGAGAAGCACATCCTCCTGCTGCGGTTCTTCGGCAACATGACACAGGCCGAGATCGCAGCCGAGTTCGGAATCTCACAGATGCATGTCTCACGAATCCTCCGCAAAGTACTCGACCAGCTACGCGCCGAGCTGGTCGGCTGACGAGGGCGGTCGCCGGGTGAACGAGGACGTCGAGCCTCAGGCGGGCTTCGCGAGCCCGCCGCCCGGCGCGCCCGTGAAACAGCTCCACTTCGAGCTGAAGGACCTGCCGCGCGTGCGGCTGTTCGCCGAGGACCAGGCCCGCGACGCGGGCATGCCGGAAGAGTCCATCGGCGACTTCATCATCGCCGTGAACGAGGTGGCGACCAACGCCGTCACCCACGGCGCCGACACCGCGTACATCCGCACCTGGATGCTCGGCGGCGACCTCGTCGTCGAGATCCACGACGGGGGAGCCTGGAAACCCGGGCCGACGCCGGGAGCCGTGGGCGGCATGGGGCTGTGGGTGGCCCGTCTGCTGTCGTCCGACCTCGCGCTGCGCGTCGGCGACACGGGCAGCACGGTCACCATGCGCTTTCCCGGCAAGACCTGAGTGCGCAAAAGGCGAGGCCGCACGCATCCCGCGTGCGGCCTCACCGTGCGTCACCCGATCAACGGCGCGCTCGGGCGCGCCAGCCGCCGCCGGTGCGGACGCCGGCCGTGCCGACGCCCGCCTGGTGCAGGGCCAGCAGCGTCAGCCCCAGCAGGACGAACGTCATCCCGGAGATCCCGCCGGGGATCGAAGCACCCACGAGATCGAGCAGGAAGCCCAACCCGAAAATGATCGCTGCGACGATCGCGAGCATGTCAGGTCACCTCATTTCCTGGTCTGGGACTGACTGGGGGAACTGCCGGAGAGGGCGAGCAGACGTTCCAGGACGTCGCGGTACTCGCGCAGCGCCTGGCGCATCTCCTCGGTGCCGGAGTCGCCGGTGCTCTTCCACCGGTCGCGCAGGGCGGCGGTGCGGCTGTTCAGCGTGCTGGTGAGCGACTCCACGACCTCACCCACCAGTCCGTCGGCCCGCTGGACGGCCTCGCCGGGGTCGTCCACGAACGACGCCTGCAGGTCGCGCCACCGGGCCTGCACCTCGGCCGGGTCCCGCTCGAACAGGACCACCTCGCCGGGCGCGGCATGTGCCGCTGCCGCCTCACCCGGCCGCGCCTGCTCCGGCCCGCCACCCTCGGCGTACGAACCGTCCCGGAAGGCCGGCTCGCGGTCCGCCCCGCCGCCGGGCAGCGTGGCGTCGTCGTGGCCTGGCTCCCGTACGGGGGAGTGGCCGGGAGCCGGGGACGTGTGGGCGGGGTCCGCGGTGATCGGGTCCCCGTTCGTTACGGCCCGGTCGTCGCCGGGCCGATCCGCCCGCTCAGCCTCGGCCCTTCGGACGTCGTTACGGACGTCGTTCTTGCGGACGTCGTTCTTACGGGCGCCCGCGTCGCGGGCTTCGGTCTTGCGGACTTCGGCTTCGCGGGTGTCCGATCGCTCGGCGTCGAGTCGTTCGGCGTCCGATCGTTCGGTGGCGTTTCGACCCATGTCGTTCGAGTCGGGGTCGTTGCGACCCAGGCCGCTGCTGGCCCTGCCGGCCGGGTCGCGGTCAGTCGGGGGCGTGTCGAGAGGGTCCGTGTCGGCGGGGACCTTGCCGGCCACGTATCGGCCGGTCAGGTCGTGGTCGCGTCCGTCACGGGTGCCGTCGTTGCGTTGCGACGGAACTTTCAGCTCGTCGCCTGCCATATCGTCTCACCGTCCTCGGGGGGTCTCTTCGAGCAGTTCCTCGAACAGCGCGCGGTAGTGCACCATGGCCTGCCGGAGCTCCTCCGTGGAGGACTCCTTCCTGGCCGCCCGTCCGCTGATCTCGTGAGCCGCCCGGTAGTGGTCGAGCGTCGCCGCGTGCTCCACCGACAGGTGCGACACGCGCTGCTCGAAATCGTCGGTCGGGTAGCCGCGGTCCGCCATGACGGCCGTGACCAGCTGGTCCGCCTCCGTCACCGCGAACGCGGGCGCGTCCACGAACCGTTCCTGAACCTCGGTCCAGCGAGCGGCGTACGAGTCGCGGGAGTCCTGCGGAAGGGGGCGGATGTCCAGCTCGGCGAACCGCTGCTCGCGGTCGAGCAGCTCCTGTTCTGCCATGCGGCGGTTGTCGCGTTCGGCGACCACGCGCTCGTACTCGGGGCCGAAGCGTTGGCGCAGGTGCGAGCGGCGCTTCTGCTGCAGCATGAAGAAACCCACTGCGGCGAGCGCCACCACCGCGACCACGACGACGGCCACCCATGCCCAGGTGGTCATGTTGTGCCTCCGGTCTCTGTGTTGAGACCAGCGACTGCCCGAGAAGTGCTACGTCGAAACGCCGCAGTCAGCGGCCTTCCAGTGCTTTCCTGGCCGCGTCCAGCACTTTCGCGATGTGTGAGCCCTCTGGGGAGGCGGGGACCTCACCGAACCCCTCCGCCGGGTCGTACCGGACGTCGAGCCCGGAGTCGACGAGCCGTTGCGCCCACCGCAGGGCGGTGTTCAGCCGCTCGGAGGCCGGCGGCCTGCCCTGGGCCGCGGCCGACAGGTTGCGCAGGTTCGTGGCAGGCCCGGACTGGCTGTGGGCGCGCGACAGCTTCCAGGGGATGGCCGCGCTGTGGTCGAGCATCGGCTTGGCCAGCCCGGCGGCCCGCTTCGCCTGCAGCACCCCGGACTCGCTGACCCCGAAATGATCGGCCAACTCCTGAACGCTCCTGCCCTCGGCGACAAGCCTGGCCAACTCCGCACGATCGATGGTCGCCTTCCGAGCCACCCGGCCGCCTCCGCTCCGCTCACGCGTGTACGCGTGCACCTCCGATGTGCGCTAAGGTTATGACGTCCCGCCCCGCAGGGGGCGGCCGACACAACCGGGACGTAGCGCAGCTTGGTAGCGCACTTGACTGGGGGTCAAGGGGTCGCAGGTTCAAATCCTGTCGTCCCGACCAGATCGACACTGGTCGGCAAGGGTGTCACCCGCTAGGGTGGCACCCTTTCGCATTGGTGAGTGACTAACACCGAAAGAGACTGTTTATCGCGGCCGCTCCTTGCAAGAGGACGGGGTGGATCTGCTTGCGGTGGACGGCTTCGGTGACGGCCGTGCCGCTGTGGCCGACCAGCCGGGCGATGTCCTCTAACGGGACGCCTGAGTCGGAGAGCAACGAGACGAAGCTGTGCCGCATCTCCGGAGGGGTCCAGTGGTACGCGGGCAGCCCGACATCGTCTTCTGGACAGCTCGTCTGACGTTGTGGGCATCGAGGACGCGGCCTATAGGCCGACTCGTCGTGCAGGTGAGGCAGACTGAGCGCTATGGATCATGGGTTGCGTAACTATCCAGTACTTCGAGAGTCGGCGGATGGGCCGTATGCGTGCCCATGCTGCGGATACGTGACCTTGTCCGAGAGGGGCGGGTTCGAGATCTGCCCAGTGTGCTTCTGGGAGGACGACGGCCAGGACGACCCGGATGCCGATGTCGTGCTGGGCGGTCCCAACGGTTACCTGAGCTTGACTCAGGCGCGCCGCAACTTCCTTGCGTTTGGTGCGTGCGAGGGAGCTATCCGTCAACGTGTCCGGCCGCCGCTTCCCGAGGAAAATCCGCCCGCTTGAGGGTTTCGCCGTAGTGCGGCCCCCGAGTGCATCTCCTGTTCCGTTCCAGTTCCGTCCGAAGTCGTAAACCGCCGGAAGCCAACGGGAGACGTTATGAGCCGTATCACCTGGTTAGAGCACTACTCGACGTGATCGGCGCGGGTCGCACCCATGGCAGATGAGAGTTCGAGCTGTACTACTACATGGTCTGTCGCTCGGCGTATGGCCTGAGTGACATCCAAAGCGCATTGCCTCGTTCGTTAGGGCATTGCTTGTGGCCATGTGCTGATATTTCGGGGTTCGCCGGATATTCGGGTGTGGCGCGGTACGAAGATCGGTACTGTCGGTCACAGGTTCACGAGGCCCAGAAAAGGTGCGGGTTGAATGGGTGTCGGTTGTCGCTTTTGGCAAGGTGCGATCCGATACACGCATCTGCGCCTTTTGTGGGACGTGTGAGCTGGTCAGGTCTGGTGCTGGCGCGGGTCGAAGCGTGTCGGTTATCCACTGTTAATGGGGTGGTTGCGGGTTCGAGCCCCGCCGCAGGCTTCGGTCTGTGTAGCTCAATTGGCAGAGCACCAAATCGCCGGCGTGCATCCCATATCCGCGCCAGTTCCCGACCTGATCGTTCGTCAGTCTCGCCAGTGGTACGGGTCGAATCTCTATCGGTTACCGACTCGAATTCGGGTGACGCAGGTTCAAATCCTGCCGGGCCGGCCAGCGCCGGCCTGTCGTCCAGCGGCCCAGGACGCCTCCGGTAGGTCCGCCACATCCGTACCGCTGGCAGGGCTGACGAACGCAGGCAGGGGAGCGGGTCGAAGCTCATCGGTTATCGGAACAGTGTGTCGCAGGTTCGAGTCCTGCCCACCCGCCCGGGTGGTAGCTCAGTCGGCAGAGCGTCTGTCATCACCGCTGGGCATCACCACATCCGCTCCCCTTCGCATATCCGCCTTCGGGCGGGTCGAACGCAAGGAGCGCACCATGGCACGTGATCCCCTCGCCGCGGTCTCGGCGTTGGCGACCCCGCAGAACCAGCCGATCCCCGGCCGTACCGACCAGGTGCGGAACCCCGCCGGCGGATACGTCTTCGGCAAGGACCTGTGGACGAAGCTGGAGGACTTCCTGATCCTCGGCACCACGGGCGGCACCTACTACGTGGGTGAGGACAAGCTCACCGCCGACAACGCCGCGGTGCTGTTCCAGGCCATCGCCGAGGACGGCCCGCGGGTCGTTCGCATGCTCACGGACATCTCGACCGCTCGGCCGCCTCGCGCCCCGAAGCAGCGTCCCGCCTTGTTCGCCCTCGCCGCGGCGTACGCCAAGGGAGACGCCGACACTCGCCAGGCCGCCAAGCTCGCGCTGGCCAAGGTGGCGCGCACCACCGACCACCTCGCCGCGTTCTTCGGCTACTACAAGAACCTCGGCGGCAAGCCGACCGCGCGAGGCACGGCGCCCACGGTCGGCCGGTCCCTGCGGACCGCGCTCGGCTCGTGGTTCCTGACCGGCGCGCCGGACGACGTGGCGTTCAAGGCCTGCAAGGCGCGTCAGCGCAAGACGCCGCAGGGTGAGGCGTTCGACCTGCGGGACGTGCTCCGCATCGCCCACCCCGTCGCGGACGACGAGCAGCGGAAGATGCTGTTCGGGTGGATCGCCGGGAACGTCTCCGACGACGAGGCGCGCGACAAGCTGCCCACCGTGGACCGGTTCCTGACGGCCAAGGCCGTCACCAGTCCGGCTCAGGCGGTGGACGTCGTCACGACGGCGAAGGTGCCGTGGGAGTTCCTGCCCGACGCGGTACTGAAGGACCCGTCCGTGTGGGAGGCGCTGATCGAGACGGTCGGCATGACCGCGCTCATCCGCAACCTCGCCAGGATGACCCGGCTCGGCACGCTCACGCCCATGGCGCAGGCAACCTCGCGGGCCGTGCGGCGCCTCACCGACCGGGAGGCGATCCTTCGGGCCCGCATCCATCCGATGGACGCTTGGCTCGCCATGCGCGTCTACGCGTCCGGGCAGGCGCAGCAGAACCGGCGCGCTGACCGGCAGACCTGGCGCCCGGTGCCGGCCATCCTGGATGCGCTGGAAGAGACGTACGAGGCGGCGTTCGGCACGGTCGAGCCGTCCGGGAAGCGGCTGCTCGTCGCCGTGGACTCGTCGGGGTCGATGAGTGGCCAGTGGCACGGCGGGGTGGTCACGGTGGGTGGATCGCCGATCGGCGCCGCATACGAGGTCGCCAACGCCATGGCGGTCATGCTCGCCCGCATCGAGCAGGGCAACGTCCACGTGATCGACGTGGACACGAGCGTGCACGCGTCGAAGGTGACGCCGCGTACCAACCTGCGCGAGATCGCATCCTGGCGTCCCTCGGGCGGCGGGACGGACCTGTCGCTGCCGTTCACGTGGGCGGCCCACGAGCAGATGGGGGTGGACGGGATCGTCGTGTTCACCGACAACGAGACGTGGGCCGGCCGTTCTCACCCGACGCAGGCTCTCGCGGCTTACCGCCGTACGGTCAACCCGGACGTGCGTGTCGTGGTCGCGGCGATGACGGCGGTCGGGCACACGATCGGCGACCCGCAGGATGACGGTGTCCTCAACGTCGCCGGCCTCGACGCGTCGCTTCCCCTCATCGTCAACGGATTCGTCCGGTCCTGAAATGAAGGCTCGCAGATTTTGGGGACGTGTGCCCCGGTCGGGAGGAGATTCCCGGCCGGGGCAGCGACGGTTCAGGGGTGGAGGAGGAGTAGGGGGTCGCAGGTGTTGGTGCCTGCCAGTTGGTGGTTGTTGGGGTCGCGGAGCTGGGTTTCGCTGTTCACGATGAAGTAGCCGCCGGACGTGCGGGGGATGACGATCAACGTCTGGAAGCGCATCTGCTCCTGGGCATCGGCTACCGTCGCGCCCTGGCCTAGTGCGTGGACGAGCATGGTTCTGAGCATGTCGAAGAGGTTGTCGTGGCTGAAGCCGGGCCAGATCAGCACCCGGTAGACGTGCGGCAGGACGCCGAGCTGCTCGCTGAACCCGCGGACCGAGACGCGGGTGTGCGCCCAGTCCGGGATGTTGCGGGCGGCGATGCTCTGTTGCGCCTCGAGGTCGTTGCGTGACACCGGGCGGGCGGTGGCCATGTGGATGTGGAGCTGGTTGAAGGTCCGGGCGCGCTGCGAGTTGATGCCGAGCCCCACCGGCGTCCGCACCACGGTCGGCGGTCGCGTGGCGAAGTAGGCGGCGGCGTCCCAGTAGTTCGGCGCGTGGCTGTTGCAGATCCAGGGACACTCGATCCCGTTGATCCGCTGGGTGGGGACGAGGATGAAGTTCGTGTACCCGGAGGTGTTGTTGTTGCCGGGCATCACGACGTAGTCGTCGCCGTTCTGCAGGCAGCTGTTGTTGCCGTGGCAGCGCTGCATCGAGACCCACAGGCGGTCCATGCTGTTCGGGCTTCCGCACACCGTCGGGTCGGGGCCTCCGGCGGTGGGAGGCGGTGGCGGCGTGTCGGACGCCAGCGCCGGGATCTGGCAGGCGGTCGACAGGACGACGCCCGCGCCGGTCAGACCGGAGGCGCGGACGAAATGGCGGCGGCTCAGGCCGTCCGCCGCGGTTTCCGGCACGCCGTTCTCCCCCATGGACAACCCCCGATGATCTTTGCGAGCGTCCGCCACGCGGCCTGAAGCGCTCGCGCCCCGAATGGCGCCTGTCGCGGGTTCCGCCACCCGCGAATCAGGATGCTCCCCATCGCGATCATCCGGTGAAACCGGGGGGAGCGAGGCTTGGGGCTTCGCTGGTCAGAACGGGACACTCCTGGCGGGCGGCGAAGGCTCGCGTGCTGGAATGGGGGGCATGTCTCTGGACGAGCTTCGTGAGCTGCTGCGACGGCATGCGCGGCCCGGCCTGACCACTGCCATCGACGGCGTCCGGGTCTGCATGGCCGATCATGCCGTCGCGCCGGTGTCCTCGATGTCCGGCACGGTGCTGGCGATCGTCGCCCAGGGCGGCAAGCGCCTCGCGCTGGGGGACCGCGTCTACGAGTACGGCGCCGGCCAGTACCTCGTCGCCTCGGTCGACCTGCCGGTGACAGGGCATTTCGTCGACACCGCGCGCCCCTCGCTGGGCTTCGGGATGACGCTGGAACCAGCCGTTATCGCTGAGTTGCTGCTGCAGGCCGGGCCGGGGGAGCTGCCGCGGTCCACCGCAGCCGCACCGCCGGGCATCGCGGTCAGTGACGCCCCGGACGAGTTGCTCGACGCCGTCGTACGGCTGCTGCGCCTGCTCGATCGTCCAGGCGACAGGAAGATGCTCGCCCCGCTGGTCAAGCGGGAGATCCTGTGGCGGTTGCTGACAGGGGAGCAGGGCGAGGCCGTGCGTCAGCTCGGCCTGGCGGACAGCAGCCTGAGCCACATCGACCGGGCCGTGCGGTGGATCCGGGAGCACTACACGCAGCCGTTCCGGGTCGAGGAGCTCGCGCGGCTCTCGGGGATGAGCGTGTCCGCTTTCCACCGGAACTTCCTGGTGGTGACGGGGATGAGCCCGATCCGCTTTCAGAAGCAGATCCGGTTGCAGGCGGCGCGGTTGCTGCTGGCGAACCGTCCGCACGATGTCACCGGCGTCGGGCAGCGCGTCGGGTACGACAACCCGTCACAGTTCAGCCGGGAGTACCGGCGCCAGTTCGGCGTTCCGCCCAGCGTCGACGCGGCCCGGTTGCGGGACGGCGCAGGTCCCGCCGTGGCGCTGCCGTGACGTCCACCCCAAGAGGATTGTGCAACCACCCGAAAGGATCGTGAAGGCCGGGCGCTCGCCGCGTTGCTTGCATGGATGTGACCGATCCGGTGGCGCGTGCTCGACGAGGAGCGCTTGCGGGCCCGACTGAGCCGCGTCCCCGCCGGAGCCACTCACTCACTGGTCGATTCCTTGGGGGCAATCATGAAATATCGTACGTTGGGGCGGACTGGGATGCAGGTCAGCCCGTACTGCCTGGGCACCATGATGTTCGGGGCGATGGGCAACCCCGACCACGACGCATCCATCCGGATCATCCACAGGGCGCTGGACGCGGGGATCAACTTCGTCGACACCGCCGACGTGTACTCCGCCGGCGAATCCGAGGTGATCGTCGGCAAGGCGCTCAAAGGCCGCCGCGACGACGTCGTCCTGGCGAGCAAGGTGCACTATCCGATGGGCGACGATCCGAACCACCGGGGCAACTCGCGGCGCTGGATCATGACCGCCGTCGAGAACTCCCTGCGCCGCCTGCGGACCGACCACCTCGACCTCTACCAGATCCACCGTCCCGACCCGACGGTCGACGTGGAGGAGACGCTGTCGGCCCTGTCCGACCTGGTCCGCAGCGGCAAGGTACGCGCGATCGGGACGTCCACCTTCCCTGCCTCGGAGATCGTCGAGGCGCAGTGGGTCGCCGAGCGGCGCGGCCTCGAGCGTTTCCGTACCGAGCAGCCGCCGTACTCGATCGTCAACCGGAGCATCGAACGCGAGGTCCTGCCGGTCGCCCAGCGCTACGGGATGGGCACCCTGGTCTGGAGCCCGCTCGGCCAGGGCCTGCTCACCGGCCGCTACCGCAGGGGCGTCCGTACCGACACCCATCGATCCGGTTACACGCCGCAGCACTTCAGCGACGAGCGCAAGCTCGAAGCGGTCGAGCAGCTCGTCCCGCTCGCCGAGAAGGCCGGACTGCCGATGACCCACCTCGCGATGGCGTTCGCGATCGCCCACCCTGGCGTCACCTCGGCGATCATCGGGCCGCGCACCATGGAGCAGCTGGACGACCTGCTCGCCGGCGCGGACGTCACCCTGGACGACGAGATCCTCGACCGGATCGACGAGATCACCCCGCCCGGCACCGACGCCGGCCCCAACCGGACCGCCTACACCCCGCCCGCCGTCACGACCGTGAGCCTGCGGCGCCGCCCGGTCACCGAGCGCTCCGCCGCCTGAGCCCTGCTCGGACGGCGCCGACGCGAGATGGGCGGGCGGCCTCTCCCGGCCGCCCGCCATCCACGCCGGATGGGCGGCCGGGAGAAGTCCGCCCGCCCATCCGGGGCACGGCGATCAGCCGTTCAGGCTGCGGCGCTGGTGCATGCGTCCGTCCTCGTCGAGCTCGAGGACGGTGTCGACGCCGATCCGTTCGAGGAACGCGAGGTCGTGACTGACGACGAGCAGCGCGCCGCGGTAGGCGTCGAGTGCCTCGGCCAGCTGCTCGACGCTGGCGATGTCGAGATTGTTCGTCGGCTCGTCCAGCACCAGCAGCTGCGCGGGCGGCTCTGCCAGCAGCAGGCGGGCGAGCGCGACCCGGAAGCGTTCCCCACCCGACAGCGTGCGGACGGGACGGTCCACGCTGTCGCCGCGAAGGAGCAGCCGGGCGAGCTGGTTGCGGATGGTGCCGGAGGGAGTCCCCGGGGCCACCGCCCGCACGTTGGCCATCGCGCCGGCCTCGTCGTCGAGCCCGTCGAGCCGTTGCGGAAGGTATCCGACGAGCTCGGTGAACAGGCGGCCGTGCGGTCGCCCGGGAACCGGAGGCCCACCGTGGAGGAGCCGCTTGATCAGGGTCGACTTGCCGCTGCCGTTGGCGCCGATCAGCGCCACCCGCTCCGGGCCCTGGATGACGACGGTGCGGTTCTCGTCCTGGAGTTCCGCGATGCGCCGTCCGCGAGGGACGTCCGGATCGGGCAGGACGAGACTGATGTGCTGCTCCTCGCGGACGCGCGCGTCCGCGGCGTCGACGGCGGCCTGCGCCGCCTGGACCTTGTCGTCGAGCGTCGAGCGCAGCGCTCCCGCCGACGCCTGTGCCTTGCTGGCGCGATTGCCCGCGAGGATCTTCGGGATGCCGCCGTCCTTCTGGGTCTTCTTCGCGGTCCGCTCGCGGCGGGCCAGCTTCGTCTCGGCCTCCACGCGCTGCCGTTTCTCGACCTTGAGCGCCTGCTGGGCCGAGCGGGCGGCCTGCACCGCGGCCAGCTGCTCCTGCTCCTGGTGCTCCTTCCACGCGCTGTACGGGCCGCCGAACGTGTCGAGCGTGCCGCCGTGCAGCTCGGTGGTCGCGTCCATGCGCTCCAGGAGTTCGAGGTCGTGGCTCACCACGATGAGCGTGCCGGGCCACTGGTCGACGAACTCCGCCAGCCTGGCCCGCGTGGGGCGGTCGAGGTTGTTGGTGGGTTCGTCGAGCAGGGTGATCGGCGTGCGACGGAGGCGGAGCCCGGTGATCGCGATGAGCATGGCCTCCCCGCCGGAGACCTCCGCCACGCGGCGGCCGAGGTCTCCGGCGGAGAACCCGATCTGGTGCAGCGCCTCGTCGGCTCGGGACTCGATGTCCCAGTCGTCGCCGATGGCGTCGAAGTGGCGCTGGTCGACGTCTCCGGCTTCGATGGCCCGCATCGAGTCGAGGATTCCCTGGATGCCGAGCAGTTCGGCGACGGTGGTCTCCTGCCGCAGCGTGAGGTTCTGCGCCAGGTAGCCGACCTCGCCGACGGTGTCGATCTGGCCCTTGCTCGGCCGCAGTTCGCCCGCGACGAGGCGGAGCAGGGTCGACTTTCCTGCGCCGTTGCGGCCGATCAGCCCGGTCCTGCCGGTGGTGAAGGTGCCGTTGACGTCGGCGAGCGCGACGGTGCCGTCCGCCCACTCGAAGGTCAGGTCACGGAGCGTGACGGCGGATTTGGTAGACATGAGCGGTCCTTGAAGATCTGAAGGGGAACGTGAAGGGACCACGGGGTCGGGTGCCGACGCGGCGAGAGATCGACGGAGAACTGCCGCGGCGCCCTCGTACTGGGCGTGGTGGCAGGCAGGCGCGCTCGCGCACCCGGGACCGGGGTCGGTGCGATGCGAACGTGCCGGTGAGCGGTCAACGCCCGGAACGGGCGGACACCTGGGAAAAACAGTCGTTCACCGGTGCGGGTGATGCCCGCACGAAGTGAAAGCCACCGGCGGTTCGGTGGCTAGGCTCTGTCCACCTCGATCAGCTCCACGCGTGCACCCTACCAGCCGTGTGCTCGTGCTCTGTCTTGTCGTCCGTACGCCGACCGGTGGCGAACCTTTGATCGTGTGGCGGCGTCCAACAAGATCGCAGCATCGGAAGGGACTCATGTGATCACCTGGTTACGCGGCACCCCTGGCTCAGACACGACGATGTCCCCGCGGCCGAGGGGAGGACGATCCCGGCATGGTGATCCGCAAGCGTAAGGCCCGCTCAGCGTGGCGCGCGGCCCGTGAGGCGCAGCAGGCCGCCCGCGAGAAGCAGCGCGCCGCCGGTGAGGCGCACCGCGCCGCACGTCCGGAGCCGCGCGACGCCCGCCCCGCCCAGCGCGTCGACGTGGCGCGCCTGCCCGACGACGTCGTGGCGCTCATCGACGCCCTCGAACCCGGCGAGAACCTGATCCTCACGCGTGACGGCGCCTCGATCGCGACGGTCACCAGCACCGTCGCCGTGGTCCATGGCGCCGTCGTCCGTCGTGACGGGTCGGACGAGGCCGGCGACCCGCCACCGGCCGACTACGACGGCGTGACCGTCGTGGCCACCGCGATGCAGCTGTCGACCGCGGCCCGGGTCGCGCTCGCCACCCAGCTCGGATGTTCCCGAAGGCTCGCGTCGTCGTCACCGAGATCGACGACGACGAGCTCGGGGTCCAGTACCACGGCCCGGTGCGGCGGCTGCTCGACGCCGGCGCGGACGCGTACCTTCCTCCGGCGTCTCTCCCGCTCCTCGCGCGACAGCTCGACCACACGCTGAACCAGGGGCGCGAACTCACCGGAGGGGTGGCCGCGCCGCTGCAGATCGCGCGGGGTCCACAACTGCTGCGCAATGAATCAGTCATCCTCAGCATTTCTCATTTGTTATCTTGAGCGCGTGAAGCTTTCCGAGTGGGCGGCACGCAACGGCGTGCACGACCAGACCGCGTGGGCGTGGGCGAAAGAGGGCCGTATGCCGGTCCCGGTGCGCCAGACGCCGTCCGGAACGTGGCTGGTCGACGAGCCCGCCCCGGAGGCGTCCGGCCGGGTGGTGGCGTACTGCCGTGTCTCCTCCGCGGACCAGAAACCGGATCTTGACCGGCAGGTCGCGCGCGTGGTCCAGGGGGCCACCGGTCTTGGTCTGCCGGTCGCCGAGGTCGTGACCGAGGTCGGCTCGGGAGTGAACGGGCGGCGGTGCAAGCTGCATCGCCTGCTGTCCGACCCGCGGGCGGCGGTGATCGTGGTCGAGCACCGCGACCGGCTGGCCCGGTTCGGCGTCGAGCACCTCGAAGCGGTTCTGTCGGCGTCCGGGCGGCGTCTGGTCGTCCTGGACCCCGCCGAGACCACCGACGACCTGGTCCGGGACATCACCGAGGTACTGACATCGATGTGCGCCCGCCTGTACGGGCGGGCGGCGAAGAACCGGGCCGCCCGCGCGGTGGCCGCCGCGACCGGCGAGGACGCCGGGTGAAAAAGTTCCAGCCGCAGCCCGGTTACGTGGTGCAGGCGTTCCGGTTCGCTCTGGACCCGAACGCCGCTCAGGAGCACGCGCTGCGCTCGCACTGCGGCGCCGCCCGTGCCGCGTACAACTGGGCGGTCGCCTGGGTCGAGGCTTCGTGGTGGCAGCGCCGCGCGGAGGAGTCCTACGGCGTGCCCGAGGCGCAGCTGACCGAGTGGCGGCCGTGGTCGCTGCCGTCGCTGCGGAAGGCGTTCAACGAGGCCAAGCACACCGACCCGCACTTCGCCGGGTGGTGGGAGGAGAACTCCAAAGAGGCGTACTCCACCGGCCTGGCGAACGCGGCCGCGGCGTTCGACAACTACGCGAAGTCCAAGCGCGGGCAGCGCCAGGGCAAGCGAGTTGGTATGCCCCGTTTCAAGTCGAAGCGGAAGGCGCGGCTGTCCTGCCGGTTCACCACCGGCACGATCCGCGTCGACGCCGACGGCCGGCACGTCACGCTGCCCCGGCTCGGCACACTGCGCACCCACGAACCCACGGTGAAGCTCCTGCAGCGCGTCCAGAACGGGACGGCCCGAATCCTGTCCGCCACGGTGCGGCACGAACGCGGCCGCTGGTTCGTGTCCTTCCAGGTCGAGGTCAAGCGCGACCCGGAACGCGTGGCACGGCCGGACGTGGCTGTCGGGATCGACCTCGGGATCAAGGTCCTCGCGGTGATGGCGGACAGCGCCGGCGAGATCCGCACCGCGCCCAATCCCGGGCACTACGAGCGGGCGCGTAAGCTGCTGCGCCGCGTGTCCCGGATCGTGTCCCGCCGTCAGGGCCCCGACCGCGGGACCGGCCGCAAGCCGTCCCGCCGGTGGGAGAAAGCCAACGCCCAGCGGAACAAGATCCACCACCGGGTGGCGAACCTCCGCCAAGACGCTCTGCACAAGCTCACCACCGCCGTGGCCGCCGAGTACGGCACCATCGCGATTGAAGACCTCAACGTCGCCGGCATGCTCCGTAACCGGCGCCTCGCCCGCAAGATCGCCGACGCTGGATTCGGCGAGATCCGCCGCCGGCTCACCTACAAGACCGCCTGGGCGGGTGGCCGGATCGTCGCGGCCGACCGCTGGTACCCCTCCTCCAAAACCTGTTCCGGGTGCGGCGCGGTGAAAGCCAAGCTGCC
>NZ_FNFB01000012.1 GCF_900100395.1 Nonomuraea maritima
GCCAGCGGGCCCCGGTTGAGCTCGGTCTCCAGCCATGCCCACTGCGCCGGTGTCAGCTTTTCGCGTGAGACCGGCCCTTTCGAGCGCAGCGCCTCGGTGCCGCCCTCCCGCCAGGACTTGCGCCATCTGGCCACTGTCCGCTCATGGACTCGCAGCTCACGAGCGATCTGTCTGGTGCCGTGCCCGTCCTCGAACCAGTCGGCTGCCTGTAACCGCAGCCGTTCCCGTCGTTCCTGCTCTGCGGGGGTGTACCCGCCTCGTTGCCCGTAGCGCATACATCGGTCGTACACCTACAACGGCGGACCGTCACGACTCTCTGACTCTACGAATTCAGCCTGTGTAGCCTTGCTCGAACTCGATCGCCGAAGGGTTCGATGTGCGCACAGTTCTCGTGGCCATTGCCGCGATCTCGCTCTTGGGAGGTTGTGCGGCTTCGATCCGCGATCAGCCGGTTCCGGGTTCCGAGCTGGTGCCTCGCGGCTTGGTTGACCTGCCCGCAGTCAGCCGTCCCCTCGCAGACCTTGCGCAGGGGGTCGAAGAAAGGGTGCTCCTTCATCACGTCGATGGGGAGGGACGGAACACCACCTGGAGCACGAAGCTCAAGATGAGGACGTCATTTCGCCTCTACATGGACTGTGTGGAAGCAAGTGGCGTGATGACTGTCCTGGTTGATCAGTCTCGGTTGCCTTATCAATGCTCCAGCAGGCAGACCAACGTTCGGATCGGTACGATCCCGAACGGGCTGTTGGTCCGGAGCATCGAGGTTGAGGTGCCTAGGGGAGCCAAGTGGGCCATTCTCATCTCGGATTCACCTCCGAACTGACAGCAGGCTTTTGGACGCCTCCTGATCTATCTCGGTCGTGGATGGTACTTGCGGGCCAGGGCAAGAAACCAAGCCTTCCGGTTCATCGTCTGACGGTCACGAGATCGGACGGTCGCTTATTCGTTGGCGCTGGAGCGCGGTCGGTTCGTACGATCGAGCGGATGTCGCTGGACAAGAGCGGCGGGTCGGCCCGGTGAGGGACGTCCGCTCAGATCACGGGACCGTTTTCGTGCGGTGGGTCTGGTGCCGAGCGGTGCTGCATCGCGGTTGGTGGCTGGTGACCAGCGTCTACCTCGTCGTCGACGCGCGTCTGACGGCGTCGGAACTGGTGCTGATCGGCGTTGCGCAGGCCGTCGCGGCGCTGGTGTTCGAGGTTCCCGCCGGCGTCGTCGCCGACACCCTGAGCCGCAAGTGGTCACTGGTCGTCTCCCACGTGCTCATGGGCATCGCCATGGTCGCCACCGCCCTGGTCAGCGACTTCCCGGCGCTGATGGCCACCCAGATGCTTTGGGGAGTGTCGTGGACCTTCGCCAGCGGTGCGGATGTGGCGTGGATCAGCGACGAGCTCGACGATCCGGCGCGCGTCCCGGTGGTGCTGATCAGGGCGGAGCAGGCGCAGCTCATCGGGACCGTCGTCGGGCTGGCGGGTGTCGGCGGACTGGCCTGGCTGACCGAGCGCAGTACGGCGATGGTGCTTGCCGGAGCCGCCATGCTGCTCCTCGGCCTGTACGTCGTCGTCGGATTCCGCGAACAGCGCTTCGTTCCGGTATCCCGGAGACGGTGGTCGGCTGCCTGGGTGATCCTGGTACGCGGGTCACGCCTGGTACGCGACAGCCGTGTGCTCCTAGCGGTCTTCGCCGCGACGTTTCTGGTCACCGGCGTCGCCGACGCATTCGGCCGGCTGTATCCGCTGCGACTGGTCGTTCTCGCACCCGCCGTCGACCCGGTCGTCTGGTTCACCGGCCTGGGTGTGCTGATGTGCCTGGTGGGGGCAGTCGTCCTGCGTGTGGTGCAGCCTCGGATCAGCGGCCCGCACACCGCTCGGCGCGGTTATGCCGTCGCATGCGGCGTGGCCGCGGCCGGTTCCGGCTGCCTCGCCCTCGCGTACGAGGCGACCAGCGCGAGCCTCGCTGTGCTACTGGCCGCAGGAGCGTTGCCGCTGACCCGCAGCTTCGGCACCATCTGGGTCAACAGCCAGACGGTCGGTGCCGTCAGGGCGACCGTGCACTCGCTGCTCGCCCAGGCCGAGTACGCGGGGAAGATCGTCTGTGGACTGGCTGTGGCCGTGATCGCCGACCTCGCGGGGGCTGTCCCCGCGCTTATGGTGTGCGGCGCGCTCCTCGTGATCGCGATCATCATCGTCCAACGCTCCACTTGGTGATCGCGACGGGGTCGAAACGCATCGGGCACCGTGCTTCTCGTGATCGGCGACGGTGAGCAGTGCTGAGTGTTTTCATACTCGTTGCGTTCACGGGACTGGGTTCACGCATCGAAGCGGCCATCCGTGGCCGGTGAGCGTCGACTCAGCTTGGGCCTGCCATAAGCGTGTTTCATTCGAGGCGGAGGGCTGCGAAAGCGTCGAAACGGCGCGGGTGATCCGGTGCACAGCGACCGGCCTCGTCTCGCGGCCTCCGGGAAGACGAACGTCCCTGAGGGGAATCAAGCCTGCGCAGTGGGACCCAGTAACGACGCTTGTGTTCGGTGACGTCGAGCAACTGTCCACCGTTGGCTTCGATGACTTTTCGCGAGGCGGTATTGGTCTTGTCGCACATGACCAGGGCCTCGGAAATGCCCATGGACCTGGCGATCGGCAGCGCCGCCGCGAGCATGGCCGTCGCGTGACCCAGGCGGCGCGCGCTGGGGCGGACGTCGTAGCCGATGTGGCCGCCGCACTGTTCCAGTGCCGGAGTGAGACGGTGACGGATGGCCAGCCTTCCCAGGAACTGCTCGCCGTCGACCCACCACAGGGTGGTCATCGGCACGAGTCCGGGGCGCACACCTGATGCGGTCCGCTCGTTGACCACGCGCGCGGCGTAGGCCTCGAAGGCCGCCGGGTCCACAAGAGCCTGCGGATCGACGTCGTCAACGAACCAAGGCACCGGATAGTCATGGTCGGCGCGAAACTCGGCTACCGCGGCCAGAAAAGACGTCAGCAACCTGCCGACCGGGTCGATGAACTCCGGCATGGTGACCATGCTGCCTTCAGGGGCGAGTGGCGCCAAGCCGATTCGAGGGCGGGGCAGCGCTCGGGCGAGTCGGCGTCAGGGGCAACGGAGATCGCGAAGTCGTACCGGTTTCTGTCGGGCGGGCGTGGGCGAAGTCTGCGCACCTGCACTTCGCGGGTGCTGGGCGCCTCTGCCGGAGTTCCCTCAGCCGAGCGACTACGCGCAGCGCACCACCGATGAGGTGCTGCTCGTCGCATGACTACCGGTGCCTGCACTTCAGGGCAGGGTTCGAGCCTCATATGGTGGATTTCCAACGTCTTGTCGCAGATCAGAGCGGGATGGTCGTTCTGGCGGTCGGCCCCGTGACCGAGATCGACAGCGACGCGTTGGCATGCCGAGCCGGCGCTCAACCTCAGCAGCGTCCTCTACGCCCTCAAGCATCAGATTCCCGCGGAGATCGCCGCGTTCGCGGCGTTCCTGCTGAGTGACGGAGCCGGATTCAGCACGGGGGCCGCACTCGGGATCGATGGCGGGATGAGCGCGCGCCGGTAGACGGTGCACACGGACGGCTTCACCTGAGCGCTCACGACCCCACCCTCTCCGGCCACCGCCTCGCTCGTGCCGGCGTTCGGCCCACCCTGCCAGGACGTCTGGACTCAGTGGTGCATGCGATCGAGCACTTCCTCGGTCGAGGGCACCGCATGGGCGAGGAAGCGGTAGTTGACGATCGCCGCCTCGTAGCCGTCGCCCCACTCCGGATGCCGTGGGCCGGCGGTCGCATCCCTGACGACGGCCACTTCGAAGCCCTGCTCGAGAAACTCGCGCAGGTGGGATTCGACGCACATGTTCGCCAGCATGCCGCCGAGCACGATCCTGTCGACGCCCCGCTTGCGCAGTTGGAGGACCAGGTCGTTGGTCTGCGGCCCGAACACTTTGTGTGGGCTCGCGACGATCGTCCTGCCGTCCTCGATGTACGGCTTGAAGCGTTCCAGCCAGTCCGCTCCCGAGTCGCGGAAGCCGGTCAGATCCAGCGGGCCGCTTCGTGCGAACATGCCCGTTCGGGCTTCTTCGGTCTCCAGCGGCCCGTTGAACGTCCAACCGCTGTCGCTCGGATAGAAGTAGTGGGGGGATATGAAGACGTCATATCCCCGTTCCTTCGCGGCCTTGAAGATGCGCTCCATGTTCTCGACCGTGCCGTTCTCGGTGACACTCGCGCCGACTGCTGCCCAGCTCGATCCGTTCTCGCTCAGCACGTCGTTCTGCGGGTCGATGAACACCACCGCGGTGTCGGATCGCTGGAATTCCATTGCCCCGCCCCCTCTGCCGTCGCCTGATGGCCGGCTCACGTCCGACAGGACCGGCCCCTGGACGGCCAGACGAGGGCCATACCCCTTCTGAGCTGCGACAACCTTGGCCGGTACGGTTCTACGCGCGTTCGTTCACGCGCCGCGTCCCGGGTCATGCTCGGGCGGCTCTCGGGCGGTTCGGCCGCGGCCGAATCAGGGTTCCGCACGGTACGCGCGTCCAGTCGGAGCGTTCGTATCGCAACAGGTGCCACACGCTGTTTCGGTGCCAGGCGCCGTGCACGAGTACGAGGGTTACAGCATGTTCGTTCTCCAGGAGCACGGGGGTCGACTGTCTGGGCTGCTACGTGCTCATGAGTGCAGCGCCGGACGGAGACCGCACGTGCGCGACCGTGCCGAGAACTTCGTTGAGGACCTCGGTCGTGCTGGGGTGCGTGTAGATCGAGTTGCCGAGTTCACGGGCGGGAACGTCATGACGCATGGCCAGGGCGATCAGGTTGATGACTTCCTGGGAGTCGATGCTGACCAGTGCCGCGCCGAGGATGAGATCGGTGTCCGCGTCGATGACGAGCTTGATCAGGCCGCGGGTGTCGCCCATGATCCGCACACGCGGCGTGGCTGCGGTCTGAGCGACGAGCTTGCCGGCGATCCGCACGTTGTAGCCGCGTTCCCGGGCGGCGGTCTCGGTGAGGCCGACGGTGGAGAACGGCGGGGTGATGAACATCGTGTGCGGGACGGCCCGTCGGTCAGCCGTGGAACGGGTGCCGTCACCGAGAAGCCCGTCCGCGACGATGCGGTGGTCGTCGAGGGAGATGTAGGTGAACTGCGGTCCCCCGTTGACGTCCCCGATCGCGTAGATGTGCGGCCGGCTCGTACGCAGGTACTCGTCCACCTCGATGGCGCCACGTTCGGTGACGCGGATGCCCGCCCGGTCCAGGCCGAGTCCCTCGATGGCGGGGACGCGCCCGGTGGCGACGAGGATCTTGTCCGCTTCCAGGGTCCGCGGACGCCCGTCGATCTCGAAACGAATGACGGTGTCGGCGGAGCCGTCGCTGACCTCGGTGACCCTCGCGTCGGGTATGAGGGTGATTCCCTGGTCGCGGAGAATGTCGACGACGACTTCGGCGACGTCGTCGTCCTCGCGGCCCAGGAACTTGGGTGACGCCTCGAGAACCGACACCTCCGATCCGAACTGCCGGTACATGGCGGCGAACTCCAGGCCGAGATAACCGCCGCCGATCACCACGAGGTGTCGTGGCAGCTCCTTGGTGTGGAGCAGGTCGGTGCTCGTCGCCAGGTACGCGCTCGTACGCATTCCGCGGATGTCGGGGATCACGGGCACGGATCCGGTGTTGATCACGATGGTGTCGGCGTTGACAGTGAGGCGGTCGTCGCCCGCCGCTACCTCGACCGTCTTGGCGTCGAGGAACGAGGCCCTGCCGGTGACCACGGTGACGGTGTCGAGGGTGTCCAGCATCTGGAAGTTCCTGCCGCGCATCATCGTGGTCAGGTCGGTGACCGCGCCGATCGCGTCCTGGTACCAGCTCTGCGGGTCGTCGCCCGGGCGACGGACGTCGGCGTGGTGGACCAGCGCCTTGGTCGGTACGCAGCCGATGTTGATGCAGGTGCCTCCGTACATCTGATCGGACTGCTCCAGCATGACGACCTTCCGCCCCTCGCGGGCCATGGTCGCCGCGAGGGTCTTCCCGCCCTTGCCGAAACCGATGACCAGCACGTCGGCCGTGATGCCAATGCTCTCTGTTCCGCTCACACCTCCAACCATGTGACACTGGAAATGATCCGTATAGACGTTGGAGTCTCAATTTTTATCGCAGGAGGCTCATGGATACGCTCAGTCGGCTGGTCCGCCTCGCGCACCTGGAGGGCACCCTGGATACGAGGTGCCTGTTCACCGGGCGCACGGTCGTCGGACATCCGGATGCTCCCGCGCGTGAGGCGCCGTTCCACTTCGTGCTGGAAGGGGAATGCGCTCTCGAACTCGCGGACAGAACCGTCCGCCTCGTCGCGGGTGACATCGTGCTGCTCTCTCGCGGGCAAGCTCACACCGTCCACAGCGGGGCCGGCGCAGAGGCCGGCATCCTCCGGCAGAACGGCGCCGCATTCACGACCGCGCGGGCCACGGGTGACGGAGGACTGGTGGACCTGTTCTGCGGGCGCTACACGTTCCGCCCGGGGGCGGGCGACATCCTTTTCGCCACGCTGCCCGAGGTCGTACACGTCAACCTCGGCCCGCAGGCGAGCGAACACGCGCGGGCGTTGACCGCGCTGATGCGGGACGAGGCCGACAACGAAGGGCACGGGACCGCGGTCATCCTGTCCTCGCTCTGCGACGTCCTGCTCACCATGCTGCTCCGGCACACACCCCGCCGTCACCCCACGGACAGGACGCCGTGGACGGCGATCGAGGACGGGCGGATGCGGGCCGCGATCGACGCTGTGGTCCATGACCCCGGCCGCGAATGGACCATCGCCGAGCTGGCCGGGGTCGCCGCCATGTCTCGTGCGACCTTCATCCGTCATTTCACGCGCAGCACCGGCACGACCGTCGCCGTATTCCTGACCAAGATCAGGATGATGATCGCGGCTGAGCTTCTCAGCGACACCGACCAGTCGATCGGATCGGTCGCGGCCACGGTCGGCTTCAGTTCCGAGTCGTCATTCGGACGTGTCTTCCGCCTTACCACCGGCACGACTCCGGCCCGGTTCCGGCGCGGCACCACCCGGCGACATGAACCCCGAGGCGAGCGTCCTGACGACAGTGAAGCGCGCCTGGCGCCGGCAGGAGCCTGACACGCTCCGGCCAGGGTGGAGAGGCGATCTCCTCTCACCCGTTGGGACACCGGACGAAAGGTTGCAGGGCTTCCACCTCAAGGGGACCGGGGGTCGCCGCTGTTGCGGCGGGGCCTGCTCGGGGCGGTCATGTGTCCGCCCCGAGAGGCCTGATCCGGACGATGACCTGTACTTCCCCGGTCATCGACGCGGGTCAGATCGAAGGAACTATCTGCGCCGTTGTCAGTAGTCCCAGCGCCAACGACGACGACGGCGGCGGCGACGCCACCAGTACCGGTCGTCGCGGTGACGCCACCTGTCGCGGTCGCGAGGCCAGGGATCGCCGAACATAGTCGTCTCCTCTCTGGTACGCAGTCGTACGTGGCGGCTGCGCTTCTTCTCCATCGTCCACAGCGGTTGCGGAAGGTGTCGAGACAAGCGGCGCTTAAATGGGATGAATCGGGCATGTCTCGGCCTTGAAGGTGACGGGGCGCTTGCGGCCGCGTGAAGGGGGCGGCTCCCGGATTGCCGTCGGGAGGCGGGTGCACGACACGGGCTGGTGCTCGATTTGGGGAGATGATGGCCGGTGGTTCCGGCCGCCGAAGGACTAATCCGCTGCAGGTTCCTGCGGGGCGGATGGGGTCCTGTGGGCATTGTCCTGGCGGGGCGGGTGGTGGCTCTGACGCCGGTGTGTCGCGGTGGGGTCGTGTGTCTGTGGGGCGGCGTCCCGGTGCGGGGATGTGTCTGGTTCGGATGTTCTGGGGACGCTACTGGCTCTGCTCCCGTTATGGGGTCGGTTCGTTCTATGCCCGATTCTGATGTCAGAAAGTAGCATTTTGGTTACTTTAAGTGGTGAAACGCAAGGCAATGACCGCATGTGGATCTTTCGCCGTTCATCGCACTGGAGGCACGCCCATGTCCACTGTCCCGATGCGTCTCATCCTCGCTCCGGCCGCTGCCGCGCTGGCCACGGCCGCCATGCTGTCCGCCGGCGCGTCTCCGGCCGTCGCCGGCAGCCCTGACCTCGACCTGATCTACTCCAGCCCTTTCGCGACGAACACTTACTACGCAGGCGGTTTCATCTTCGACCGCCGCGTGCGCCTCATTGTCTGGGACGGCCACCACGGTTAGGCAGCAGCTCCTTGCAGCGGCCGAAGGAAGCCCCGTTCCGTCAAGCGCGGGGGAAGCGGGCGGAGCACGGGTCGACGCCGTAGACGCCCCCGCGTACGAAAGGGGCGCGCCGCCACCACGGCGCGCCCCTTTCGGGTCAGGTAAGGCCCTGCCCTCGCAGCCTACGAGCCCCCTCTTCCACGATCGGGAACGCGCGCCGAAAGCGGGGCGCGGGGCGTGACGTTGTGAGCGCCGCCATTTGCCACGGGACAGCTCCGGCTCGGCAGACAGGTCGACCGCGCGGCGCCGCCGGAAGGTGCTCGGTACGGGGGCGGTCAGCTCGACATGGGCTTGTCCCGTGCGGGGTCGGCTGGGTGACGTGGGCTCTGTCCCGGCCGGTGGGATGGCATGGCCTGTCCTCGTACGGGTGGGTCGGTAGGTCGATCCGGGTGGGGTTCGGGGTGGGTGGGCGCGTAGGGTCGGGGATGTGGGGGATCAGGGCATGCCGCCGTTCGCCCGGGCCGGGGCGGCCGCCGGGGCGTTGTTCTTCGACGCCGAGGGACGGGCGATGCTGGTGCAGCCGGTGTACAAGCGGGGGCTGGACATCCCGGGCGGAATCGTCGAGCCGGGGGAGACGCCGTACGAGGCGTGTGTGCGGGAAGTACGCGAGGAGCTCGACATCGAGCCGCCCATCGGACGTCTGCTCGTGGCCGACTGGGCGCCTCACCCCGAGCAGGGGGACAAGATCCTCTTCGTGTTCGACGGCGGTGAGCTGGATGAGGACACGCTGCGGCGGATCCGGTTCGCGGACAACGAGCTGAGCGCGTACCGCTTCTGTCCCGCCGACGAGCTGGAGGAGGTGCTGGCCGGACGGATGGCCCGCCGGATCAAGGCCGCCGTCGTCGCCAGGGAGCTCGGCGAGACGGTCTACCTGGAGCACGGACGCCCGATCGCCGCCGGGTGACGCCCTCGCCTCGACCGGCAGGAAGACCGCGGCGACGACGCCCGATCGGCAGGCCGCCGCCCCGACGAGGTCCCGATGGCGAAGGGTGCTTCACGGGTGGGCCGCCCCGCCCATGGAGGTCGCTCAGCGTGGAGGCGAGAACGAAGGCCGTGCCCGGGTGGTGGGCACGGCCTTCGTCGACTGTCACGTTGTGGCGGGCACGGTCTTCGGTGCCTGCCACAACGTGCTGGGCGTGGCTACTTGATCTCGTAGGCGCGGATCACCGTTGAGGTCACCGTGTTGCCGGACTGGTTCACCACGCGGCCGCGCAGCGACACGAAACCGCGCTCGCCCGGGTTCTTGACGCGGGCGCTCCACTCCGCGCCGTGCCGGGTGACCGGGGCGGTCTGCCAGGTGGCGCCGTCGTCGTAGGAGAAGTCGACCTCGAGCGTCTTTACGTCACTGGCCGGTCCCTGCTGGGTGAACGTCAGCGGGATGTGGATGGTCTGGTGCTTCTTGGCGGTGTTGTCGATGGTCAGGTTCGGCGCGAAGCCGACGGCGGTGAGCGACGGGCTCACGGAGTCGGCGGTGTGCTCCGAGGGGAACTCCAGCACGGTCGTACGCCGCGTCGACAGCCGCAGAGCGGGGCTCGTCACGTCGAGCTCCGCCCGGTACCGGCCAGGAGCGGGGTCGACGTAGATGCCCGCCAGCGCGTCGTCACGCTGCTCCACCAGCTTGCCGTCGCGGTACAGGGACAGGTGCTGGCCGCCGTAGTCGACGTCCGCGTTGCCGAAGTGGCCCGCGGCGTCGGCGAGCCCGCCGAGGCGGAGCACCAGCTCGTCGCTGCGCCGCTCCACCACCGGGTACAGCCCGAGCGACGGCTTCATCGTCAGGCCGAGCACGGCGCCGTTCCAGCGCTCGGTGGACGAGCTGCCCGGCTGGTAGGAGACCGCCTGCTTGGTGAACTGGGCGATCGGCACGGGCCAGCCGGGTCCCTCCGTGCCCTCGGTGAACACCGACTCCCAGGCGACGTCGCCCACGAAGTACTCGGTGCGCGTGGTCGGCAGGGGGACGGGCGGCAGCTCGTACCAGGTGGGGAAGGTGATGCCCGGGGTGGACGGTGTGTTGGTGCGCCAGCCCAGCGCGCCGGGGACGTTGACCGCGTACTCGGTGCTGACCTTCGCCACGTCCTTCTTGGTCACGTGGCGGGTGAACCCGGTGACGTACGAGCCGGGCACGCGCCAGCCGGCCTGGTAGACGTACGGGCTGCCGGTGAAGCCGCCGTCGCGGTTCGGCTTGGCGAACAGCGCGGTCACCTGCGTCGACAGCTTGGGCGTCGGCTGCGACGACTGGTCGGCGGTGTAGAGGGAGCCAGGGGAGTCACCGGCGAGGGCGGCGATCATTTCGCGGTACGTGCCGGGGTGCTCGGACTCGACCGTGACGGCCACGGGGGCGGCGGTCTTGTCCGGCATGGTGATGTCGAGAGGGCGGGCCTTGCGGCCGTCGAGGACAATGTCCTCCTGACCGTCGACGGTGTGGACCGCGTCGGTCACGACCGTGGTCGTGCCGTCCTCAGCGTCGATCACGGTGGCGACGAAGTACGTGCCGTGCGGCAGGCGGAGCGTCGCCTCGGGCTCCATGATGTAGTACGCCTGGAAGCTGGCGTGGTCGGCGATCATGGTGACCGACTGGGCGGCCGGCGCGCCGGTCCTGTCGAGCGCGCTCACCTTGATGTCCGCGCTCGGCTGCTCGCGGTGGACGCTGAACGGCGTCTGCACTTTGATCCCGTCGGCGCTCGCGACGACCCTGCCGGACAGGGAGCCGTACGCGCTGCCGGCCGCGGAGACCGCGGTGCGCAGCTCGACGGTGGACTCGCCGCGCGCCGGCACGGTCACCGAGTCGGTGCTCAGGTTGAACACCCCGGACGGCGCCGCGGTGTCCAGGGCCAGCCGCAGTGTGACCGGGGAGTCGGAGGTGTTGCGGTACGTCACGCCGCGCGTGATGGTCTCGTCGTTCTGCGGATATTTCAGGAAACCGACGTTGACCGTGGCCGGGGTGGCGCTGACCGCCTGGTCGAGCGCCCGCACGACGTCGAGCTCACCGGCGCCCTGGTCGAACACGCCGAAGTCGGGGTTCGGCCGGGCGGAGCCGACGAGGGCCGACTTGCGCTGCGCGGCCGTCCAGTCGGGGTGGGCCTGGGTGAGGATGGCCGCGGCGCCCGCCACGTGCGGGGTGGCCATCGACGTCCCGGTGAAGGAGACGTACGGCTCGGGGGCGCCTGCGCTGAACGAGCTGCGGGCGGCGACGATGTCGGTGCCGGGCGCGGTGATCTCCGGCTTGACGCCGTAGTCGTCGAGGCGCGGGCCGCGGCTGGAGTAGCTGTCGACCACGCCGGCCTTGGTGACGCCGCCGACCGCGAGGGCCGCGTCGGCGGAGGCCGGCGAGCCGATGGTCTGCTCGGCGCCGGAGTTGCCGGCGGCGATCACGAACAGGGTGCCGTACTCGCCGCTGAGGTCGTTGACGGCGGCCTCCAGCGGGTCGACGCCGGGGGTGTCGTCGGCGCCGAGGCTCAGGTTGACCACCTGGGCGCCCGACGTGGCGGCCCACTGCATGCCTTCGAGGATCGACGACTCGGGGCAGGCGCCGCGACCGTAGTAGTCGAAGCACACCTTGCCGTCGAGCAGCGTCGCGCCCGGGGCGACACCCTTGTGCGTCCCGCCGGAGGCGGCGCCGCTGCCGGCGACCGTGGAGGCGACGTGGGTGCCGTGGCCGTTGAGGTCGTTGTCGCCCTCGTAGTCGGTGACGAAGTTCTTGCGGGCGGAGACCTTGCCGGCGAGGTCGGGGTGGGTGTCGTCGACGCCGCTGTCCAGCACCGCGACGGTCACGCCGGTGCCGTCGAGCCCCCGGGACCAGGCGGTGGGGGCGCCCGTGCGCGGCACGCTGACGTCGAGGGAGAGCTCGCGCATGCCGTCCAGCCAGATCTTGCCGCTGGTGAGGGACGTCTTCAGGGTCTCCCAGCGCTGGGCGAGGTCGTCGGTCGCGACCTTGGCGGCGAACCCGTCGACGGCGGGAAGCTTCCGGCTCGCCGACAGGCCGCGCGCGGTGGAGTTGTCGGAGACGATCAGCGGCAGGCGGGGGAGCCGGTCGTAGTCGCTCGCCAGCAGCTCGGTCACGTCGAACAGGCGGCGGTCGAGCCGGTCGGCGCGGAGCAGGGGGATGGCGTCGGTGGGGAAGACGTACTGGTGCTTGCCGTCGGCGAAGCGGACGAACTGCACCCCCTTGCGAGGCCGTACGGTGATGCGGCCACCGGTGGAGGTGACCTGGTCGCCGGTGATGAGGGTGAGCGTCCTGGGTCGTGCGTCGGTGGCGCCGGTGGCCTGGTCCGCGGGGGTGGGCGGCGCGGGGTCTGCGGCGGCGACGCCGGGAGCGGCGGCCGCGAGTAACGCGGTGACGAGGACGAGCGCGCCGTGACGAGTACGGCGTAGTCGCATGAGGACTCCGGGGGGAACGGGACGGACGGCACGCCGTCCCGGATCCCCGGACGGCAGCCGACCGTCTGGTGGCTGCACAGAGGACCTCTTCGCTGCTGTTCGAGCGCTTTTGGGTCTTTCTGTCGCTATGGGAAGCAGCTGAAACCTATGGGCGGCCCACAACAGAACTAGTATCGGTTGGACCAAGATCGGATAACGGCCGTCCCAAACGACGAGGCCCCCGCGCCAGAGGGCGGCGGGGGCCTGCTGATCCAGCCGGGACTACCAGCGGTGGTGGACCTGCGGACGGATGAGCTCGTCGTAGACGGAGCGGACGGCGTCCTGGGTGGCCGCGTCGAGCGGCGGCAGCGCCGCGGCGGCGGCGTTGGCGGCGGCCTGGGCGGGGTTGCGGGCGCCGGGGATCACCACCGAGACGCCCTCCTGGTCGAGGATCCAGCGCAGTGCGAACTGGGCCGTCGTCGCGCCCTCCGGCACCAGCGGGACCAGGCGGCGGACCGCTTCAAGGCCGGTGGCGAAGTCGACGCCCGAGAACGTCTCGCCCACGTCGAACGCCTCGCCGTTGCGGTTGTAGGCCCGGTGGTCGTCGGCGGCGAACGTCGTGTGCTCGTCGTACTTGCCCGACAGCAAGCCGCTGGCCAGCGGGACGCGCGCGATGATGCCCACCCCGGCGGCGCGGGCGGCCGGGAGCACCTGCTCCAGCGGCTTGAGGCGGAACGCGTTGAGGATGATCTGCACGCTCGCCACGCCCGGGCGGGCGATCGCGGTGAGGGCCTCCTCGCAGGTCTCGACGCTGACGCCGTACGCGGCGATCTTCTTCTCCGACACCAGGGTGTCGAGGGCGTCGTAGACGGCGTCGGTCGAGTAGACCGGCGTGGGCGGGCAGTGCAGCTGGACGAGGTCGAGGGTGTCGACGTCGAGGTTGCGGCGGGAACGCTCGTTCCAGGCGCGGAAGTTGGACATCACGTAGTTGGACGGGATCTGCTCCAGCCTGCGTCCCATCTTGGTGGCCACGGTCAGCCCCGGGTGACGCTTGACGAAGCGGCCGACGATCTGCTCGCTGCGCCCGTCGCCGTAGACGTCGGCGGTGTCGATGAAGGTGACGCCCGCCTCCACCGCCGCCTCCAGTGTGGCGACGGCGTCGTCCTCCGTCACCTGGCCCCAGTCGGCGCCGAGCTGCCAGGCTCCGAGCCCGATCACGCTGACCTCGCGCCCGGTACGTCCCAACACGCGATGTTCCATGGTGTAAACCTTTCTGAAATGCGGGAACGCCAGAGCACCAGTGTCCAGGACGGAGGGACGTGCTCCGCGCCGGGGTGCCGGGTGCGGGACGAGATGGCACGGTAAGCGGCCAGTACGCTGAGGCTCATGATTCGTCCAGCCACGCCCGCCGACGTGCCCGAGATCCTGAACATGGTCCACGAGCTCGCCGCCTACGAGAAGGCCGCCCACGAGGTCCGGGTGACCGAGGAACAGCTCCGCGACACGCTCTTCCGCGACCACCCCGCCGCCTTCGCCCACGTCGCCGAGCAGGACGGCGAGACCGTCGGGTTCGCGCTGTGGTTCCTCACGTACTCGACCTGGCGCGGCGTGCACGGCGTCTACCTGGAGGACCTGTACGTACGCCCGCAGCACCGTGGCGGGGGTCACGGGTTCGCGCTGATGCGGCGGCTCGGGGAGATCTGCGCGGAACGCGGCTACCAGCGGCTGGAGTGGTCGGTGCTCGACTGGAACGAGCCGTCGATCCGCTTCTACGAGAAGCTGGGCGCGGTCAACCAGGACGACTGGCTGAGGTACCGGCTGACCGACGAGCCCCTGCGGCGCCTGGCCGGCCGCCGCGACTGAGGCATCAGAACACAGCGCAGAACACGGTCACGCGGGCCACGCACGAAGACGTGACCCGCGTGGCCGCGGACGGTTCAGATGCCGGCGGGCGTGGTGGCGCGCCTCGTCTGGGACTCGTCGAACATCCCCATCTCGCCCTCTTCGAGGTCGCGGTGGGTCTCCTCCATCCGCAGGGCGATCCCCATCGCCATGAAGGTGGGCGCCCACTCGCCGATGAAGATGCCCCAGCGGTCGGCCCGGTCGATGCCGGCCTGCTCGGCCTGCTTGGACATGACCCAGCTCGCGAACGACAGGCCGATCGAGGCGACGCTGGCCATGTACATATGGCTCGACCGGATGCCCATCTGATGAAGTTTCTTGATCATATTCCCCCCCTTGCTCTGTCCGTGTTACCCGAGAGCAGGTGGACTAACCGATCATTTCCAGCGTGTTTCCTGCGTGACGGTTGTGCGGCCATTGTTACCGCGGTGAATCACTCGTAACTCCCGCACGGACACGCACGGTCAGCGTGCGTAACGAGCGCTTCCTACTTTGGGTCCACCGGACAGCCGAGCTAGGGAGAGGTCGATGGCGCGCTGGACCACCGAATGGCACCCCGACGACCCGGTCTTCTGGGACAGCACAGGCAGGCGCGTCGCCCGCCGCAACCTCGTCGTCTCGATCGTGGCCGAGCACCTCGGCTTCACCGTGTGGACGCTGTGGAGCGTCGTGGCGACCAAGATGGGGTCGCACGAGTTCTCCACCGACCAGCTCTTCTGGCTAGTCGCGCTGCCGAACCTCGTCGGGTCGGTGCTGCGGGTGCCGTACACGTTCGGGCCTGCGCGGTTCGGCGGGCGCAACTTCACCGTGGTGAGCGCGCTGCTGCTGCTCGTGCCGGCCGTGCTGCTCGGGGTGGCCGTCGGCGACCCTGACACGCCGTACTGGATGTTCCTCGTGATCGCGGCGCTGGCCGGGGTCGGCGGCGGGAACTTCGCCTCCAGCATGGCGAACATCACCTACTTCTACCCCCGCCACAAGCAGGGCGTGGCGCTGGGGCTGAACGCGGCGGGCGGCAACATCGGCGTCAGCTCCGTCCAGCTCGTCATGCCGCTCGTGATCGGCTCCTTCGGGCTGGCCGCCGCCGGGTGGTTCTGGATCCCGTTCATCGTGGTGGCCGCCGCGTGCTCCTGGCTGTTCATGGACAACCTCACGAGCGCCAAGGCCGACCCCCGGCAGCAGCTCGCCGTGGCGGGCAAGGCCCAGACCTGGATCATGTCGTTGCTGTACATCGGCACGTTCGGCTCGTTCATCGGCTACTCGACGGCGTTCCCGCTGCTCAGCCAGAGCCTCTTCCCCGCGGCGCCGCACGCCGCCGTCGCCTTCGCAGGACCGCTGCTCGGGTCGCTGGTCCGGCCGGTCGGCGGCTGGCTGGCCGACAGGTTCGGCGGCGCGCCCGTCACGTTGTGGAACTTCGCCGTGATGGGCGGCGGTGTGCTGCTGGTCTGGCGGGCCGGCGCATCGGGCGACTTCTGGCTGTTCTTCCTCGCCTTCCAGGTGCTCTTCCTCGCCTCCGGCGTCGGCAACGGGTCGACGTACCGCATGATCCCCGCGATCTTCCAGGCCAGTGCGGTCGCCGAGCGCGGCGAGAGCGAGGAGGCGCTGCTGTACGGCAGGCAGCAGGCGTCGGCCGCCATCGGGATCGTCTCGGCCGTCGGAGCGGTCGGCGGGTTCCTCATCAACCGGGCGTTCGGCATGTCGTTCGCCGCCTCAGGCACCCCCGTACCGGCCTTCCTCGCCTTCGGCGTCTTCTACGCGGCCTGCTTCGCCGTCACCTGGTGGTGCTACGTCCGCAAGGTCAGCGTCGTGGCGGGCCTCGCCCATGCCCGGGTCTGAAGCGGAGGAGCCCATGGCGGTGAAGACGCACTGTCCGTACTGCGCTCTGCAGTGCGGCATGGAGATCGGCGCCGGCCTCGCGATCACGCCGAGGACCGACGTCCCGGCCAACGCCTCTGGCGCGCTGTGCCAGAAGGGGTGGACGGCAGGGGAGCTGCTCACCAACGGAACCCGGCTCACCACCCCGCTCCTGCACGGCGAGGCCGTCGCCTGGGACGTCGCACTCGACTACGTGGCCGACCGGCTGTCCGCCATCCGCGCGGAGCACGGCCCGGACGCCGTGGCGGTGTTCGGCGGCGGCGGCCTCACGAACGAGAAGGCGTACGCGCTCGGCAAGTTCGCCAGGGTCGCGCTCGGCACCAGCCAGATCGACTACAACGGCCGGTTCTGCATGTCCTCGGCCGCGGCCGCCTCGATCAGGGCGTTCGGGATGGACCGCGGCATGCCGTTCCCGGTCACCGACCTGGCGGAGGCCGACGTCGTGCTGCTGGCCGGCGGGAACGTCGCCGAGACCATGCCGCCGTTCGTCCGTCACCTGGAGGACGCGCGGCTCATCGTCATCGACCCCCGCCGCACCCAGACGGCCAGGCGGGCCTGGCTGCACCTGCAGCCCACCCCCGGCACCGACCTCGCCCTCGCGCTCGGCCTGCTGCACCTCGCCATCGCCGACGACCTGGTGGACGAGGAGTACGTCGCCGCCAGGACCACCGGCTTCGACGACGTCCGCACGTCGGCGAGCGCCTGGTGGCCAGAACGGGTCGAGCGGGTCACCGGGGTGCCCGTCCACCGGATGCGGCAGGCGGTCAGGGCGCTGGCCGCCGCGGGCAACGCCTACGTCCTCACCGGGCGCGGGGCCGAGCAGCACGCCAAGGGCACCGACACGGTCACCGCCTTCATCAACCTGGCCCTCGCGCTCGGCCTGCCCGGGACGCAGGGCTCCGGGTACGGCTGCCTCACCGGCCAGGGCAACGGGCAGGGCGGACGCGAGCACGGACAGAAGGCCGACCAGCTCCCCGGCTACCGCAAGATCGACGACCCGGCGGCGCGCGAGCACGTGGCGGGCGTCTGGGGGATCCCGGCCGACGACCTGCCGGGGCCCGGGCGGTCGGCGTACGAGCTGCTCGACGCCCTCGGCCGGCCGGACGGGCCGCGCGCGCTGCTGCTGTTCGGGTCGAACCCCATCGTCTCGGCCCCCGACTCGGAACGGGTGGCCGCCCGCATCGGCGACCTCGACCTGCTGGTCGCCTGCGACATCGTCATGTCGGAGACCGCCGTCCTGGCCGACGTGGTCCTCCCCGTCACCCAGTGGGCCGAGGAGACCGGCACGATGACGAACCTCGAGGGCCGCGTCCTGCTGCGCCGCCGGGCCGTCGCACCGCCGCCGCAGGTCCGCAGCGACCTGGACGTCATCGCCGGGCTGGCCGCTCGCCTCGGCCACCGCTTCGCCTCCGACCCGGCCGAGGTGTTCGACGAGCTGCGCCGCGCCAGCGCGGGCGGCCCGGCCGACTACTCCGGCATCACGTACGAGCGCATCGCGGCCGGGCCCGGCGTGTTCTGGCCGTGCCCGCAGGACGGACACCCCGGCACGCCGCGCCCGTTCCTCGACGCGTTCGCCACGCCCGACGGCCGTGCCAGGTTCGTTGCGGTGCAGCACCGGCCCCCGGCCGAGGAGCCCGACGACGACTACCCGGTCTACCTGAGCACCGGCCGGGTGCTCGCGCAGTACCAGAGCGGCGCGCAGACCCGCAGGATCGCGCCGCTCGTCGAGGCCGCCCCGGAGCCGTACGTGGAGCTCCACCCCGACCTGGCCGCACGGCTCGACATCGCCCCGGGCGACGTCGTGCGGGTCAGCAGCAGGAGGGGCGAGACCAAGGTCGTGGCCAGGATCAGCGACTCGATCAGGCGCGACACCGTGTTCATGCCCTTCCACTGGGAGGGCGCCAACCGGCTCACCAACCCGGCGCTCGACCCCACGTCGCGGATGCCGGAGTTCAAGGTCTGCGCGGTCAGGGTGGAGAGGATCTCATGAGACTCGTCGTCGTGGGCAACGGGATGGCCGGGTCGCGGCTGGTCAGCGAGGTGCGGGCGCGTGACCCGCAGATGCGGATCACCGTGTTCGGCGCCGAGACGCGCCGGCCGTACAACCGGGTGCTGCTGTCGAACGTGCTGGCCGGCAGTTCCCGCCCCGAGCAGGTACGCCTCCTCGACGCCGCCTGGTACGACGCGCACCGCGTCACCGCCGTCTTCGGCAGCACGGTCACCCACGTCGACCGCGAGACGCGGCACGTCGTCACCGCGGACGGGCGGCGCGAGCCGTACGACCTGCTGGTGCTGGCCACCGGCAGCGACGCGATCGTGCCGCCGATCCCCGGCGTCGAGCGGGCCATCCCGTTCCGCACGCTCGACGACTGCGAGCGCATCGTCCAGGCCGCCGCGAGCGCACGGCGGGCGGTGGTCGTCGGCGGCGGGCTGCTCGGCGTCGAGGCCGCCCGCGGCCTGGCCGGACGCGGCCTGCCCGTCACGCTGCTGCACCTGGCCGACCACCTGATGGAACGCCAGCTCGACGTCGAGGCGGGCGAGCTGCTCGGCGAGACGCTGGCCGGCCTGGGCGTCGAGACCCGCACCGGAGTGACCGCCTCCCGCGTGGACGACGACGGCGTCCGGCTCGCCGACGGCGAGCTGGTCGAGGCCGACCTCGTGGTGCTGGCCTGCGGCGTGCGGCCGGTCACCGGCCTCGCCGCCGAGGCGGGGCTGGAGGTGCGCCGCGGCGTCGTCGTGGACGACGAGCTGCGTACCGACGACCCGTCGATCTTCGCCGTCGGCGAGTGCGCCGAGCACGACGGCACCGTGTACGGCCTCGTCGCGCCCGCCTGGGAGCAGGCCGCCGTGGCGGCCGACGTCATCACCGGCGGCAAGGCGCTCTACCGCGGCTCCAGGACGGTCACCCGGCTCAAGGCGAGGAGCGTTGAGCTGGCCGCGATGGGCGAGACGCAGCTCGGCGAGGAGCACGCCGAGGTGGTGCGTTTCAGCCACCGCGCCCGCGGCACCTACCGCAAGCTCGTCATCCGCGACGGACGCCTGGTCGGCGTGATCCTGCTGGGCGAGAGCGACGCCGTGGGCACACTCACCCAGCTGTTCGACCGCGGGGCGCCCGTGCCGGGTGACCCGGCGGGCCTGCTGTTTCCCGGATCGGCGCAGGCACCCGCCGCAGGGAGCCCCACGCTGATGCCGGACGCGGCCACCGTCTGCCTGTGCAACAACGTCACCAAGGGCCAGATCAGGGCGTGCTGGGAGGCGGGCGCGAACGACGTCGCCGGGGTGGCCGCCGCCACGAGGGCGACGACCGGCTGCGGCACCTGCCGCGACGCGGTGGAGGGCATCGTCGGCTGGCTGTGCTCGCAGGAAGGGATCCAGGAAGGGGCTTCGGTATGAGCAGGATCGTCGTCGTGGGTCACGGGCCGGCGGCCCACCGGTTCGTCGAGCGGCTCACCGGCAACGGCTTCGCCGGGAGCGTCACCGTCATCGGGGAGGAGCCGCGCCCGGCCTACGACCGGGTGGCGCTGACGTCGTACCTGTCGGGGGTCAGCGCTGACGAGCTCACGTACGCGGTGCCGGAGGGCGTCGTGACGCGGACGGCCACCCGCGTCACGGCCGTCGACCGGCAGGCCAGGCACGTCGTCACCGCCGACGGCGGCCGCACGCCGTACGACGTGCTCGTGCTCGCCACCGGCTCGGCCCCGTTCGTGCCGCCGGTGCCCGGCGCCGAGCACGCCTTCGTCTACCGCACCATCGAGGACCTCGACGCGATCCGTACGGCGGCCAAGGACGCGGTGGCGGGCGTCGTGGTCGGCGGCGGGCTGCTCGGCCTTGAGGCCGCCGACGCGCTGCGGGCGCTCGGCCTGAAGACGCACATCGTCGAGATGAGCCCCTGGCTGATGCCCCGCCAGGTGGACGAGGGCGGCGGCTCGGTGTTGAAGGGGCACATCGAGCGCCTCGGGCTCGGCGTGCACGCCGGCTCGGGCGTCCAGGAGATCGTCACCGGCTCGGACGGCCGGGTCGCCGGGGTGCGCACGCCGGACGGCACGCTGCTGGAGGCCCAGGTCGTGGTGTTCTCGGCGGGCGTCAGGCCGCGGGACGAGCTGGCCAGGTCATGCGGCCTGGAGGTCGGCGCGCGGGGCGGCGTCGTGGTCGACTCCGCGATGCGCACCTCCGACCCGTCGATCTACGCCATCGGCGAGTGCGCGCTCGCCGGCGGCACGGTGTACGGGCTCGTCGGGCCGTGCAACACGATGGCCGAGGTGGCGGCCGACCGCGTCACGGGCGGCTCGGCGACGTTCGAGGGCGCCGACCTGTCCACGAAGCTCAAGCTGCTCGGCGTCGAGGTGGCGCAGTTCGGGGCCATGGACGGGGCGCTCGACGTCACCTACATGGACCCGGTGGCCGGCGTCTACAAGAAGCTGTTCGTCAGCGACGACGCCAGGACTCTGCTCGGCGGCATCTGCGTCGGCGACGCCTCGCCGTACGCGACGCTGCGGCCGTTCGTGGGCAAGGAGCTGCCGGCCGCCCCCGCCGACCTGCTGTTCAGCGGCGCGGGCGCCGCGCTCGACCTGCCCGACGAGGCGCAGGTCTGCTCGTGCAACAACGTGTGCGCGGGCGACATCCGCACCGCCATCGCCGAGCAGGGCGTCACCGACGTGCCCGGCGTCAAGGCGTGCACCCGCGCCGGCACCACCTGCGGCAGCTGTGTGCCGATGCTCAAGCAGCTGCTGGAGAAGTCGGGGGTCGAGCTCAGCAAGGCGCTGTGCGAGCACTTCGCGTACTCGCGCGCGGAGCTGTTCGACATCGTACGGGTGCGCGGCGTCACGACGTTCTCTGAGCTGGTGTCCGCCCACGGGCAGGGACGCGGGTGCGACATCTGCAAGCCGGCCGTGGCCTCGATCCTGGCCTCGCTGCACAACGGGCACGTGCTCGAGGGCGAACGCGCCGCCCTCCAGGACACCAACGACGCGTTCCTCGCCAACATCCAGAAGAACGGCACGTACTCGGTCGTCCCGCGGATCCCCGGCGGCGAGATCACGCCCGAGAAGCTCATCGTGATCGGTGAGGTGGCCCGCGACTTCGGCCTCTACACGAAGATCACCGGCGGGCAGCGCATCGACCTGTTCGGCGCCCGCGTCGAGCAGCTCCCTGAGATCTGGCGGCGGCTGGTCGACGCCGGGTTCGAGTCGGGCCACGCGTACGGCAAGGCGCTGCGCACCGTGAAGTCGTGCGTCGGCTCCACCTGGTGCCGCTACGGCGTGCAGGACTCCGTCGGCCTCGCCATCGCGCTGGAGCTGCGCTACCGCGGCCTGCGCTCGCCGCACAAGCTCAAGTCGGCGGTCTCCGGCTGCGCCCGCGAGTGCGCCGAGGCCCGCTCGAAGGACTTCGGCGTCATCGCCACCGAGCAGGGCTGGAACCTGTACGTCGGCGGCAACGGCGGCTTCACCCCGCGCCACGCCGACCTGCTCGCCACCGACCTGAGCACGGACGAGCTGCTGCGGACCATCGACCGCTTCCTGATGTTCTACATCCGCACCGCCGACCGGCTGCAACGGACGGCCGCCTGGCTGGAGTCGCTGGACGGCGGCCTCGACTACCTGCGAGAGGTGATCATGGAGGACTCGCTCGGCATCTGCGCCGACCTCGACGCGCAGATGGAGCAGCACGTCGCCACTTACGCGGACGAGTGGCGGGCCACGCTGGACGACCCGGGGAAGCTCAGCAGGTTCGTGAGCTTCGTCAACGCGCCGGGGATGCCCGACCCGTCGATCGTGTTCGCCAGCGAGCGCGGCCAGATCAGGCCGGTGATGGCCCGATGAGCTGGACCCCGATCTGCGCCTACGACGCGCTGCTGCCCGAGCGGGGTGTGTGCGCCCTCGTGGGCGGCGAGCAGGTCGCCGTCTTCCGCACCTACGACGGCGATCTGTACGCTCTGGACAACCTCGACCCCTTCAGCGGCGCGTACGTGCTCTCGCGCGGCATCGTCGGCACCAGGAAAGGGGAGCCGACGGTCGCCTCGCCGCTGCACAAGCAGGTGTTCTCGCTGGTCACCGGGCGTTGCCTGGACGAGGAGGGGGTGTCGGTGCCCGTCCACGCCGTCCGGGTGAACGGGGCGCGCGTGGAGGTGAGCCTGCGGCAGCGGGCCGGGGTAGGCGCCCTGGCGGGTCACGTCTAGCGGGTCACGTCTGGCGGATCACGTCTAGCGGGTCTCGTCGGGCGGGTAGACGTGCGGGCTGCGGTGGGTGACGGGTAGCACGCAACGCCGTCCCGATTCGACGCTCTCGCAGCGTTCGGCGTCCTCGCGGTTGGGGAGTGGTTCGGCATTCTGCTGGAGTCGCGGCACTGGATGGACGGTATAGGCACACCGGTGATCACCGGTCGCGATTCCGCAACGATCACAGCTCTTAACGGTCTCTCATGTATCAGCGAGCCGTGACGTTGAGTAGTGGGGAGTAAAGGCGTTGTGCGAAGTGCCTAAACCGGGCATTCGCCCCGGACGGGCGCGGGCATCAAGCGCGCATGAGCAAGCACTCTCAAGCCAGGACACTCCTGCTGGCCGCGATCTTTCCCGCCCTCCTCGTCACCGGTTGCTCCTCGGGGACCACTCAGGCGATGCAGGGTGCGGCGAGCCCGGCGCCGCCCATGGAATCGCCTGACATGTCCCCTTCGGACATGTCCCCCACCCAAGGCACCCCCACCGGCGGCGCCGAGGCCCGTTCGGTCGTCCAGAACTTCTTCGACGCCCTGAAGAGCGGCAACGTCGACAAGATCATCGAGAGCTTCAGCCGCGACGCGATCGTCGCCTGGGACGGCCAGGCCACGGCGGAGGGCACGGAAGCCATCCGCACGCTGTTCAAGGACCAGGTGAAGGACGCCGACAAGCAGGGCTCGCACGCCATCGACGAGGCGCGTGCGGCCGGCCCGGAGAACGCGATCGTCCGCGCGACCAGCAAGCAGGGCGAGGAGACCATGCGCGAGCTGTTCGTGCTGGCCCGCGAGGGCAACCAGTGGAAGATCTCGGAGTTGATGACCAACAAGACGTCCTGAGCTCGGGAGTCCGTCGCGGGACGTGCCCGCTTCGGACGGCCGGGGGCCGTCCCGTCCCGACGGGTGGAGGCGGAAGGCGAGCCGGCCTTCCGCCTCTTCGCCGGGCCGGTCGCGAGGAGAGTCGTCCCCCCATGGCGTGAATGAGAGGGACAGGCATGCGGTTGAGCGCGCGCAACAAGATTCCGGCTCGGGTGGTGGGCATCACCAAGGGCGAGGCGACGGCCAACGTCGAGCTGGACGCGGGCGGGGTGCGGCTGGTGGCGTCGATCACGGTGGAGGCGGCCGACGAACTCGCCCTGCGGGAGGGCAGCGAGGTGCTCGCCATGGTCAAGGCCTCCGACGTCATGCTGGGCCTCGAAACCTGACCGACGCCGCCACCCCGACGGAGAACACCGCCACCACCAGAGGCCGGCTGTCTCGGAGCAGGGGCGTTGCCGGTGACCCACCCCCCGAAAAAGGACGTAGGTGGGGTGTCGAGGGTGTCAGAGGTGGCGTTCTTGTTGGTCGAGGATGGCGATGGAGACGGCGACCGCGCGGGACGGGTCGCCGTCCTCGATCGCCTGGAGGAGCTCCTCGTGTGAGGTGTCGGGGTGGAGGGCCGCCTCCTCCTGGTCCCTGACGCTGTCGCGCAGGGCGTCGCTCATGCTGCGGTAGAGATCGCCGAGCAGGGCGTTGTGCGCGGCGCTCGCCACACTCAGGTGGAACGCCACGTCGGCGTCGGCGAACCCGTCGAGGTCGCCCGCCCGCCCGGCGGCGTCCCTGCGGGCGAGGTGGTCGCGGAGCGCGGTCAGGTCGTCGTCGGTGCGCCGGCTCGCCGCCAGCCGGGCCGCGACGAGGTCGAGGCCGCGGCGTACGTCGATGATGTCCATGGCGGCGGCCGTGTCGAGCCGGCGCCGCAGGGCCACCTGGGACTCGTCGGTCGCGGTCACGTAGGTGCCGTCGCCCTGCCGGGTGTGCAGCAGCCCCGCGTGGGCGAGGACGCGCACCGCCTCGCGTACGGACAGCCGGCTCATGCCGAGGCTCTCGGCCAGCTGGTTCTCGGACGGGATCTTCGTCCCGACCGGCCACGCCCCTTCGGCGATCTCTCGGCGGAGCTCCTGGATGGCGGAGTCCACGAGCGAGGTCCGGGCGACGTTCCGCATGCACTCACCCCTCATCGAGTAGTTCCACCCTACGAACCGCGGGCCTGCGGCGCGATCAGGAGCACAGCTCCGTGGCAAGACGCTCGATCGTCTCACGTCCTTCCAGCGGGCGCAGCCAGGGTGCGGGCAGGGCGGCGGCGCCGTGCCAGGCGCCCAGCAGGTTGCCGCAGACCGAGCCGGTCGAGTCGCTGTCGCCTGAGTGGTTGACCGACAGCAGCAGCGCCCGCTCCACGTCGGGCTCGGCCAGGGCGCAGTAGACCCCGATGGCCAGCGCCTCCTCGGCGATCCACGCGCCGCCCAGCGACTCCACCCGTTCCGCCGACGGCGTCCCGCTCGCGGCCAGCTCGAGGGCCGCGTCCAGCGCCGCCGTGGTCTCCTCGTGCGCGGGGCGGGCGGCGAGCAGGTCCATCGAGCGGCGGACGGACGGCTCCAGCGCCTCGCCGCTCATGAGGTACGCGACGATGGCCGCGAACGCTCCGGCGGCCAGGTAGCCGGTGGGGTGCCCGTGGGTGATCTGGGCGCACGCCGCCGACAGCTCGAACGCCTCCTCGGGGCCGGGCACCAGGGGCGAGTACGCGACGAGCCCGAACGGCGCCGAGCGCATCACCGTGCCGCAGCCCTTGGAGGCGGGGTTGACCGGGCCGGGCCGGCCCAGCGGCGAAGGGCCGGGGAAGGGGGTGCGCACGCCCGACAGGCAAGCGTTGCCGGGGGCGCGCCGGGAGTACAGCCAGCCCTCCTCACGCAGCCACCCGGTGCGGTGGGAGCGGTCCGGCGGCGGGGGAGCGCGGTGGTGCTGGGTGTCGTCCCACCGCAGGTAAGCCGCCCGCACGGCCCGCACCGCCGCCGCGTACCCCTCGAACCCACCGCCAGGTCCTTGTGGGACAGCACCTGGCTCTTGGGGTTCATGAAATCGGGGAGCGGGGGGCGTGGTGCGGAAGGCCGCGAGGGCTTCTGCGGTGAAGAGGGTCATCTGGGTGTCGTCCGTGACGAGGCCCTTTGCTCCGCGCCATGTCGCGACATATCCCTGAATACTGCCGCGATGTTCGCGAAGAATGTCCGCTAATGACTGGAATTCGATCGGAGCCCCGAGCGCGTCGCCGATCGCACCGCCCAGCAGGCAGCCGCGGACCCGTTCCTGAACGTCCATACTTCGATCTTGCCAGCTTCTGGTGCTTCTGGAAGATTTGCGTGTAATTTGATCAGAAGTCACGGAGGTCACGCGTGTCACATTTACGACCCGCCCTCTTCGCCGTAACCCTCACCGTCGCCATGGCCGTGGCCACCCCGGCCCAGGCCGCCCCCGCCCCCGCTCCCAAGATCACCGTCCAGGACGGGCACACCCAACCCGTCTTCTCCTACTCCGACGCCATTCGCGAGCACGTGTACGTCGAGTCGCCCGTCGACAGCGACTCCGACGGCAAGCTCGACAAGGTACGGGTGGACATCATCCGGCCGCGGGAGTCCGGCCCCGGGCTCAAGGTTCCCGTGATCATCGACGAGAGCCCGTACTACGACAACTCGGGCCGCGGCAACGAGGGCGAGCGCAAGGTCTACGACGCCGACGGCAACGTGACCAAGTTCCCGCTCTTCTACGACAACTACTTCGTGCCGCGCGGCTACGCCGTCCTCAACGTCGACATGATCGGCACCACCAAGTCCGACGGCTGCCCCGACATGGGCGGCGCCGCGGACGTGCTCGGCGGCAAGGCCGTCATCGACTGGCTGAACGGCCGCGCCAAGGCGTACAAGGCGGACGGCAGCCCGGCCGTCGCCGACTGGACGACCGGCAAGTCGGCGATGATCGGCAAGTCGTACGACGGCACGCTGGCCAACGCCGTCGCCGCCACCGGCGTCAAGGGCCTGGAGACGATCGTGCCGATCTCGGCGATCAGCTCCTGGTACAAGTACCAGCGCTCGAACGGCGTCATCTACAACTACGACTACATCTCGTACCTGACCAACGCCGTCGACACCGACCCCGACGAGAAGTGCCAGGCCGTCCGGGACGCGCTGAACGCCGCCGACGGCGACGAGACCGGCAACTACAACGCCCTGTGGGCCGAGCGCGACTACATCTCGGGCACGCTGGCCGACGTCCGCAAGGTCAAGGCGAGCGTCTTCGTCGTGCACACGGTCAACGACCTCAACGTCAAGCCGGACAACTTCTCCACCTGGTGGCAGGAGCTGGCCGAGCGGAACGTGCCGCGCAAGATCTGGGTCGGCCAGACCCAGCACGTGGACCCGTTCGACTTCGAGGGCCGGCGCGGGCTGTGGGTGGACACCCTGCACCGCTGGTTCGACTACTGGCTGCACGGCGTCCAGAACGGCATCATGAAGGAGCCGCGCGCCGACGTCGAGGTGGCCCCGGCGCAGTGGACCACCGAGCGCGACTGGCCGGCGCCGCACACGCGCAAGACCACGCTGCGCCCGTCCGCCGACGGCACCCTCGGCCTCGACCGTCCCGCCAAGGGCAGCACGGCCACGTTCACCGACACCCGGATGAACGAGAACGCCATGGTCGCCGACGTCGGCACGCCGAACCCGGGCCGGATCGCGTTCACCACGGAGGAACTGCCCGCCGACATGCGCCTGTCCGGCACGCCCACGGTCGATCTGCGGGTCAAGCTGGACCAGCCGACGTCCAACCTGACGGCGCTGCTCGTGGACTTCGGCGAGGACACCCGCGTCGACTGGCGGCGCGGGCAGGGCATCACCACCCTCACCGAGGAGGACTGCTACGGCGAGAGCACCGCGGACGACGACGCCTGCTACCGCAAGACCGTCACCAACGTCGCCACCCGGCCGCTGGAGGTCATCGCCCGCGGCTGGATCGACGTGCAGAACCGTGACTCGCTGAGCCAGTCGTCGCCGCTGCGCGTCGGCCAGTACGGCAAGGTCAAGTGGCAGACCCTGCCGCAGGACTACACCTTCAAGCAGGGCCACCGCATCGGCCTGGTGATCGCCGGCACCGACTCCAACTACGTCGGCGACCAGGCGACCGGGGCGAACGTCACCGTCGACCTCAGCAAGAGCAGCGTCGTCGTGCCGTTCGTGTCCGACATGCCGCACCTGCCGAAGGGCAAGGGCAAGTTCCACGGGCCCGAGCGGGTGCAGCTGCCGCAGCCCGACGCCGAGGCCAGCTTCTTCTAGCCTCCGGCGGCGAGCGTCCCGGGCTCCGCGGAGCCCGGGACCTCGTGCGCGGCAGCGGTGACCTCGGCCGCCCAGCGTGACGGGCCGTGCAGCAGCACGCTCGTCTGGGCGGCCGCTTTCGTGATCACGACCGGGTGCTCGCGCGCGTTCATGACGGCCCACACCAGGCCCGCCGCCAGCAGCACCACCCCCATGGCCAGGCCCAGCCTGGCCACCAGCCGCAGCGGCGCGCCGGTCTCGGCGTCGTCGTCCGGCGGCGGCTCCCGCCAGAAGTCCTCGTCCTCAGGACGGACGCCGCCCGCCGGCTCGATCCCGCCGTACCGGATGAGGGCGCGCGCCCCGTTGCTCTCGCCCACGGTGGTGACGGTGTAGACGAGCTTGTCGCCGTACGCCCCGCCACGGAAGGGCCTGGTACGGCTCGGCGGCGTGAACGGGTGTCGCCCGCGGACCGCGGGCGCGGCAGGAAGCTCCTGGTCGGCGGCGGCCGCGCCCGCCGCCGACCAGGGCTTTCCCGCGGTCGCCGTCGTGGGGTCGGCGACCGGGGCGGGCAGCATGGCATCGGCGCTCGGCGGGACCGGGGTTCCGGTATCCACCTGCAGGCGCGCCTGCACAGGGAAGCCGTCCGCCCGCCAGAGAGGCCCCTGTCCTGGCAGCGGCTGCGCCGACGCCAGCCGGTTGGGAAGCGTGCCGGGCGGTGCCGTGATCGGCAGGCGGCGCAGCAGCGCCCCGGCCGTCATCGTCCTGGGCGCGGCCCGGCAGGTCGCGCAGGACTGGATGTGCCGGCCGATCCGCGCCCTGGCCCGTCGCCCCGGCGCGGTGACCCATTCGGACACCCGCGCCGACAGGTCGGGGCAGCCGTCGCGGGAGCGCGCGGCCACGATCGCCGCGAACCACTCCTCCAGGCCGTTCGCGGCCCGGGTGACGACGGCGCGGACCTCGTCCTGGCGCAGGTCGAAGATGGCGGCGAGCTCCTGGTCGGCCAGGCCGTGCCGTACGGACAGGTCGAGCAGCTCGCGCTGCGGGCGGTCGAGGGACAGCAGCGCCTCGGGCAGCAGCTCGGACATCCGGCCGGGCCGTGACCACGAGCCGATGCTCGCGGGCCCGGCGACGACCGCGCGGTGCGCCCGTGCCACCGCGTACAGCCACGCCCGGCGCAGGGCCGGGTCCACGACGCGGTCCGCGTACAGGTGAGCTGTCAGCGCGGCTCCGGCGACCGCCTGCTCGGCGTCGGCCGTGGCGAGCTCGGTGCGGCAGTAGTCGTACAGGCGGGCGCCGTGCTTGTCGCACAGGTCGCGGACGGCCTGGCGCGCGTCGTCGGACATGGTCCGCCACATCGGCGTTCACCTCCTCTCTCTGTACGCGCTCTCTGTACGCGGTCGCGAGGTTCATGACCTCCCGACGGGGTTCGGCACGGCGCGGGACGCCGCCCATGACGCCGTGTGCGGCACGGTGTCCAGCAGCGATGCCTGCGCCAGGTACGCGCGGGTCGCGTCCGGATCGCCGGCGATGGCCCGCAACCCGGCCGTGGCCGCGTCGAGGCGCGCGCTGTCGTGCTCGCGCACCCCCATCCGCCGCGCCTCGCGGGGCGGCAGCACCCGTTGCAGCACCACCGAGCGCCGCCGCCAGGCCCAGGCCTCCAGCGCGGCCGCCGGTGCCTGCCCGCCGATCACGGCGGTGATCACGCCGGCCAGCTCGACGGCGTCGTGGATGCCGGCGTTCATGTTGAGCCCGCCGACCGTGGAGGTGAGGTGCGCGGCGTCGCCCACGAACAGCACCCGCCCGCACCGGTACGAGCTCAGCACCCCCCGCGACAGCCAGAACCGGTCGGCGCCGGTGATCCTGATCGGCCCGCCGAGGCCCGGGAGCGCCCGGCGGACCAGCAGCGACAGGTTCGAAGGCGACAGGGGTTCGTGCGCGTCGCACGGGATCTTGAAGATGATCCGCCAGTGGTCGGGCAGCCCGAACAGCGTGCACGACTGCTGCAGGTCGCGTACGTGGGTCAGCGGCGCGAGGCTCGGCAGCATCCGGTCCAGCGGCGAGTCGACGAACACCCGCAGCGCCTGCGCCTGGTGCGCCGAGCGCGGCAGGGGCAGCCCGAGCACGCCCCGCACGGTGCTCTGGGCGCCGTCGGCGGCGATCAGGTAGCGGCCCAGCGTCCAGGTGTGGCCGACGCGGACCCGGACGCCCGTGCCGCCCTCGGCGACGCCGTCGACGTGGGCGCCGAAGCGCACCTCCGCCTCCGGGCAGGCATTCAGGGCCTCCAGCAGCAGCGCCGTGAGCGACGCCTGGTCGAGGTGCATACGGAACGGATGCCGGGTCAGGCCGTCGAGCCGGTTCATCCCCATCTCGGCCAGCACCATCCCGGACCGGTCGCGCCACTGCACCCGGTCCACCACCCGCCCGGCGGCGACCAGCCGGGAGGCGACGCCGAGCTCGTCCAGCAGGTCGAGCGTGGCGGGGTGGAAGGTGCACGCGCGCGGCCGGCGGGGCAGCTCGTTCTCGCGCTCCAGGACGGTCACCCGGATCCCGGCCCTGGCCAGGACGAGCGCCGCGGCCAGCCCCGCGGGCCCGGCCCCGGCGACGACGACGCCGTTCATGCGGTGTGTCTCCTGGGCTCCTGTTCCTGCGTGTGACGGCGATGGGGCACCCGGCTGAGCGTGACGTGCCCGCCGGTGGCCCGGGACAGCGCCCACCAGGCCGTGCAGAGGTTGGACGTGAGCAGCGTCCGGTCGTTGCCGCGGGTGAGCCGAGCCAGTACGGGCAGCGTGGCCATGCCGGTGCCGGTGAACAGCAGCACCGCGTCGCCGGGCGGCTCGGCCAGTTCGACCTGGCTGATCAGTTCGGCGGGGGTGACCGCGTAGGAGGAGTAGCCGTGTTCTGCGCGTACCTGGACGACCTGGGTGACGTTGATGCCGGCCGACTTCCAGAACCGCTCGGCCAGCTCCGTCACCCACGGCTGGTACGGCGACACCAGCACGATGTCGCTCACCCTCGCGTGGTCGAGCGCCTCGCGGGTGGCCAGCGTGGAGGACGCGAACGGCACCCCGGTCGCCTCCGACAGGTCGGCGCACTGCTCGCGGTCCTCGTCGGGGCCGAGCAGGTAGCGGGGTTCGCTGCAGGCCATGACCATCGCGTTCAGGCGCAGGCCGCCGAACGCGTCCGTCATGGCGTACAGGGCCGCGTTGTAGCCTTCCAGCCGGTCGGCGTGCGACAGCCCGGGACGTACGGGGAAGCGGGCGACGTGCATGTCGGCGCGTGACCCGAGCAGCCGGGTCAGCTCCGGCTCGGCCGACGGGTTGGGAGGCGCCACGATCACGCCTACTCTGCCGCGGTTCACGGTGCATCCCGGCGTGCGGGGGCGGGGACGGTGCGCATGAGGGTTCTCCTGTGCGGGAAGGCGGGGGTTCAGGAGGCGCGGTGGCTCAGCGCCTGGTCGATCTCGGTGATGGCCTGGACGGACACCTGCCTGATGCGGCGCAGCCGGTGCACGGTGCGCGCCGGTCGCGCCCCTTCGTCGCGGTCCTCGCCGGGCCGTGCGCCCTTCGGGTGGACTTCGTGCGGCCGCGGCCTGCGCAGCTCCTCTGAGGTGGGCCCCGTGGTGAGCATGCTCGCTCCTGTCCTTAGCGGGTGGTCGATCCGATGGGGGATGGTTCGCGAGTTCCTGGCGGGCTCGGGCGCGCGTTCGAGCGCGCCGGCCGGTCGGTCGCCGAGCAGGCGGCGGCCGGCGAGGAGCCGGCACGGTGTTGCCGGCTCCTCTTCCGCCGCGCGATGGGGCCGGTGCCCGGCCCCACGTCCCGACGCCACGGCGACCCGCACCAGCGCTGTGGCGGCGAGCAGAACGGCGGCCGGCGGGGCCGCCACCGGGACGGAGGGCTTCCCGCACACGGCCCTCCATGGGAACCTCCCGCTGGGCGGCACCTGGGGTGGTCCGTGGACCGGCGTTCTGGCGCCCATCACGCCGATCGCCTCCCTGGCTCGGGTTCCCGTCCGGCGGCGCCGCCCTGGGGCGGGCCGCTGTGCATCCCGCCGGGCCCGGCGCGGGCGCGGCACGCCCCGCGCCCGGCCGGGCCGGCGGGAAGTGAACCGGACCCTGGTGCAACCCCTCCGCCTGGCCAGCACGCCAGCCGCTACCGCGCTGGTCAGCAACACCGCGCCGAATGGTTCGGGCACGTGCCGCACGGTGCTGGGGGGAAACGCCGGGTCCGGCGCCGATGACGCTGCCACCGATCTCATGCGAAGGGCAGCCGGAGCACACCGCGGACGCCCGACCAGGAGGGCGAACGGCACCCCGGCCGGTCGCTCGCCCGGTCGCGTGGCCCGCGATGTGGCCGCCGCCTGATGGCAACGCCGCAATGTGTGCGCGCTCGCGCGCGCTCGTCTTCCCGGCCGCCCTGACCGTGGGTGTGGTGGTTGTGGTGGTCGGGCGGCCGTGATCCTTGGGGGTGGTCAGGGGGCCGTGGTGGTGCCGGCCGTCCCTGGTGGTCGCGGCGGGTGCCGCGGTGCGGGGGTTCATGGTGTGATCACCGCGCTCACGTCGTCGGTGCCGCCGACGTCCACGTTGGGCACGCTGATGCACACCAGGCGTTCGGTCAGTCCGGCGCCGCGGCCGGAGACGTCCCTGGCCGTGCCGGAGGCCGGGTGGGCACGCCTGCGACCGGCGGGCATGGAGACGTCGCCGAGTCCGTCCGTCCAGAGGTCGCGTGCCGGGGCGTCCAGGAGGTACTGCGGCGCGCCTCCCGCCACCATCCGGGCGACCTTCCCGGCGAGCGCGAGATGCTCGCCGCAGCGCCGCGCGACCTTGGCCTCCAGCCCGGCCACCTGCGCGAGCCTGAGCCGCAGCGGCTCCAGCGAGGAGCGGCGTTCCAGCCCGCGGAGGTCGGACAGCCGCTCTGGCCAGCGCAGCTCGTCGCGGCAGCGCGCCTCGACCACGGCCGCCAGGTAGCCGGGCGGGCAGCCCTGGTGGCGCAGCCGGGTGGCGAGCATGACCGCCATGAACGCCGTACGGTCGAAGTGGGCGAGCCGCCCGCTCAGGGCGGCGCCCAGCATGCGGGCGCGGTGCCCGAGGAAGACGGCGCTCCAGCCGAGCAGCAACAGCCGGTCGGGTCCTGTCTCGGTATGCCATCCGGCCAGCCGCAGCTCGCGGGCCATCCGGTGGTGGACGTGCCAGCGCTGACGTGGAGCGTCGAGCCAGACCTGCACCCCGCCCAGCGGCAGGCTCGCGACCTGCACGTCGACGCCGGCCGCCGGTGCGGCCACCCGGGCGCAGATGCGCCGGACGGCCTGCTCCTGGCCGAGGGAGGTCGCCTCAAGGTGCGGCGAAGCGCCCGTGGAATCCATGGTCACCGTCGGCCACCTCCTCCGGCTGTTAAGCCTCAGTTACCAGACAGGCTGATAGTCTCCTTACGATCGCGGCTATGTCAACTGACAGTTTGCGCATAGGTTGATACCGGCCGGTGGGACAGAGCTGGCCCACATGGCAGGGGACACTGCGCCCGGCGTCCCTTACGCTTGAGACGTTCACGGGCGGTAGGAGGTGTGCAGTGGCCAACTTCGCCGAGCGGCTCGATCTCGCGCTGACCAAGCGCGGCTTCACGGGCGCGCAGGTGGCCTCCGCCCTGACGGAGGCCGGCATCCCGATCACGCGCGCCTACGTCAGCCAGCTGCGCACGGGCAAGCAGACCAACCCCACGTTGCAGGTGCTGCGCGCGCTCGCCTCCTGCCTGCAGGTGAGCGTCGGCTGGCTGGTCGGCGACGACTACCTCGAGTCGGGTTCCGTCGAGGACATCCAGATGCGCGCGGCCACCCTCGGTATCGCCGCCTCCGGCCTGTCGGAGAGTTCCCTCGTCGTCCTGCGCGGCGTGGTCGAGCTGGCCCGTAAGGCCGAAGGGCTGCCCGAGGAGCACGAGCCCGCCCCCGAGATCCCCGAGGCGGCGGCGCCGCTCGGCGACGCGCAGCGCCGGGCGCTCGGCAAGCGCCTGCACGGCCTGCGGGTGGCCGCGGGGCTGTCCGTCGAGCAGGTCGACACGGCCCTCGGCAGGGGCGCCGCCGCGATCCCCGCCGTCGAGGAAGGCCGCCTGGCCCCCGCGCCCATCACCGTCGAACGCCTGCTGACCGTCTACGGCGTCACCGCCCCGCCGATCCGCGAGTACGTGCTGATGCTCGCCAGGGGCGAACGCGAGCCCGCCTGGTACGACGCGCAGTCGGTGCCGGTCTGGCTCGCCGCCTCGTACGCGCTGGAGCAGCGCGCCACGGTGATCCGCACCTACCATCCGCAGTTCGTCCCGCCGCTGCTGCAGACCGACGACTACGCCAGGGCCGCGATCACCGTGGCCGGCCCGGCGACGCTCGGCCAGCAGACCGTCGACGAGGCGCTCGCCATCGTGCTGGCCCGCCAGGAGGCCATGGCCCGCGAGGGCGGCGCCGTGCTGTGGGCGGTCGTCGACGAGAGCGTGCTGACGCGCTCGATCGTCGGCCCGCACGGCCTGCTCCGCCAGCTCGACGCGCTGATCGAGCACGCCAAGCGGCCCAACGTCTCGCTGCACGTGGTGCCGATGGACGACCCGGCCTACCTGCCGCGTACGGGGCCGTTCACGCTCTGGCGCTTCGCCGAGCCCTTCGAGTCGGACGTCGCCTGCGCGCACGGCGTCGAGTCCGATGAGCTGATCACCGACACGACCGCGGTCGAGGCGTACCACCAGGCCTTCACGAAGCTGTCGGTGACCACGACGACGCGCGAGGAGACCGTGGAGCTGCTCAACGAGCATCGTGAAAGGCTTTCGCGTTCGCTCGGGAAATGACCTTTTTCCCGCATTCTTAGATCATTATGCGTGCCATAGGTTACGCACATATACCCGAAATCGATAGCTATTCCGGTTGTCTTCCGCTCCGAGGCGGGGATCATAAGTTCTGGGTCATCGAGTGGGGTCCGAAAGGACAACTTTTCCCGAGATTGTGGGCGAGGGGAAAGGGGCAACACTCAATGCATCAGCGTGCCATCCGAAATCTGGCGAAGCTGGAGCTGACCCGAGCGAGTACGACGCGCGTCCTCGACGCCGCCGCGGGTGGGAAGAACCATTTCACGGCGGACAGGGACGTCGTGCGCCGCTACGACGCGGCCGCCCCCGTCACGACGGCGGCGGCACGGGCGGTGCTGGCCTTCCTGTGCCGCGTGGTGCGGCACCTGGCGGCCGCCGGCGTCGACCAGTACGTGGTCGTCGGCAGCGGTGTGCCGAGCGGCTTGCCACCCGGCGGGCAGCTGCACGACGTCGCCCGCGACGCCCTGGGAGGCGCGGCCCCCCGCGTGGTGTACGTGGACGACGACCCCATGGTGCTCGCCGCCGCGAGGGCCACCATCGAGCCCGTCACCGACCTCGTACGCGTCGTCGAAGGCGGCGTCCGCGAGATCGACGACGTGCTCGACGACCGGGTGCTGCAGACGTTCCTCGACTGGGACCGTCCCATGGCGGTGCTCCTGGTGTCGACGCACCACATGAACGACGACGAGTACGTCCACTACGTGATCAAACGCCTGCGCCAGGTGGTGCCGGAGCGGAGCTACCTGTCGCTGCTGCAGACCACGTTCGACGCCGTGCCGGCCGAACTCCTGCCCGCCGTCCACGACCTCATGGCCATGACGCTGCCCGGCCACGCGATCCGTACGAGGGAGGAGGTGGCGGCGTTGCTCGACGGTCTGGTGCTGGAGGAGCCGGGGCTGGTGTGGGTGCCGGAATGGCGGCCGGGGCCCGGCGACGCCCGTCCGGAACACCCCGGCGCGTCCGGCACGTACGGCGCCGTGGCCCGCATCCCATGACGCCCGTCAGTCCCGCGCGCTCAGTCCCACCAGAACGACCAGGCGTGGCCACCGACGAGCTGCGCGGCGTACCCCTCCAGGTCGCCCGCGCCCTGCACCACGTTGTCCGGACAGAACGCCCAGTGCTCGGCGGCGACGTGCAGGGCGTGCTCCCGGTCGAGCGGCGGGGCCGCCACGCTGAGGTCGAGCGTGTTGAACCCGACGCTCACCACGCGCGCCCCGAACCGGTCCTCCCAGCTGCGCACCACGGCGGCCATCGGCACCATCCACTCGTTGTGGTGCAGCGCGCCCTGCCAGCCCATGACGGCGAGCGCGTCGGCGCCCCGGCTCGCGGCGACCAGGCCGAGCGGCATGCCCCTGGCCGCCAGCTCGCCCGCGAGCCAGTCGGCCACCGCCTCCGGCTCGGCCAGCGGCACGCCCCGCGGCGCAGGACCGGGGCAGATCGCCCCGTACGGCTCCAGCTCCTCCAGCGCGTCGGACGGCATCTGCGTCACCCACTCCTGCCACACCTCCGTCATGAAGCCCTCGGCGGTGAAGTGGTCGATATGGCGGTGGTCGTCCGGCACCACCTGGCCGATCGACCACGGCTGGGCCGACTCGTCGAGCAGCAGCGGCCACAGCCCGCTGTGCGGGTGGCACGCGCGCAGCCGCGCCCAGTCGGCCCCCGTCGCCGGCTCGTCGCTCATCCAGAACGCCGGACGTTCGGCGCGGCCCTGCCCGGTGTAGCCGGGGTCGGGCCAGACCACCTCGCCGGGCGGCAACGCCACGGGCAGCCGCCGGTCGCCACCGCCGTCGGCGAACAGCTCGCCCAGCTCACGTGGCAGCCGGTGATCGCTCATCGCTTCTCCTTGACGGCCGGAGACCACAGGATCGCACCTTTGAGCCGGAAATCAGCCGTTGCCGATAACGATGAGCCGCGGGTACCGCGCACCGCGTGAAGGCCCAAATCATCCGCGCTCTGGCGTGGGGGGGAAGTCAAGCCCTACCGTTCCGATCACCGCTGCCGAATCCTGTCTCGGAGATGGTAGTGCCGCCTGTGGCGCCGGCACCTTCGGCCGGGGCACCTGCCGGACTCACGGCAGAATAGGGAACCGTGCTTCCCTTCGACGCGGTTCTCACCGACTTCGACGGCGTGCTACGCCACTTCGACCACGCCGCGCAGGCGTCCATCGAGGCCCGCTACGGCCTTCCCCTCATGAAGACGGCCTTCGACCCCGCGTTCATCGGGCCCGCCACGATCGGCCGGGCCACCGAGGCGCAGTGGGCCGAGTCGGTCGCCGTGGCGCTCGGCGGCGACGAGCGTGCCCGGCAGGCGGTGGCCGAGTTCATGGACATCCGCTTCTGGGTCGACGACGAGGTCAGGGCGCTGCTGGCCAGGGCGCAGCAGTACGTGCCGGTGATCCTCGTGACCAACGCCATGGACACCCTGGAGGGTCACCTCGACCTGCTGGGGCTGACGTACTTCGCCGACGACGTGGTCAGCAGCCACCGGGTGGGCGTCGCCAAGCCCGACCCGCGCATCTACGCGATCGCCGCCGAGCGGGCCGGCGTGCCGCCGGAGCGGTGCCTGTTCGTGGACGACCGGCTCGCCAACGTGGAGGCCGCGCGGGAGCTCGGCATGACGGCCGTCCACTACTGCGCACTCGCCGACCTCGCCTCGGCACTCCACCTGCCCGACTAGCGAGCCTGCCTGGTTGGCGTGTCTGTCCGGCCGGCGCGCCTGCCCGGCTAGCGCGTCTGTCCGGCGGCCATGTCGAAGAACGCCCGCTCCAGCTCGACGGCCCGCCGGAACACGCCGAGCACCTGCTGCCGGCGTTCGTCGCCGCCCTCGGCGGGCAGGGCCGCGCCGAGGCGGTCGAGCTCGCCGCGCAGGAACGCCACCCAGGCGCGGAACTCGGCGCCCTCGTGCAGGTCGATCCACTCGCGGTGGACGAAGTTCTCAGGCAGCGGCTCGGTGGCCCGCGAGGCCCAGCCGAGGTAGCACCACTCGGCCACGCACAGCACGGCCGCGATCAGCAGGTAGTCCTGGCTTGCGCGGACGTCGTCCATCAGCTGCCGGAAGGCCGCCGTCACCGGCTCGGTCGGCGCGTCCGTACGCCCGCCCAGCTCGTCCAGCGCCCGGTGGAAGTACGTCTTCTCCTCGGTCGTCGCCACCTGCCCGAGGAACGTGCCGTACGGCACCCGCGCCTCGAACGTGTCGGCGGCGGCCACGGCGGCGCCCAGCAGCGCCGTGAACGAGTCGACGAACTGGAAGTCCTGCTCCAGGTAGCGCCGCATGTCCTCGTCGGCGACCGTGCCCGTGGTGATCGCCATGGCGAACGGGTGGGTGACCACGGCCGTCCAGTCAGGTTCGCACTCGCTTCGCAGCCACTCGCTGAAAGATCGTTCGCTCACGCCCCCGACTGTAACCGGTGGCGCTCGCGGCTGTTGCGCCCGGGAAGGGGTTTCCGGCGCGGCTCGCGCCGGCCGCGCCGGAAACGTCAGGTGACCGCCGCCCCCGGCCGTCGTAGCGGCGAGCTGCGCTCTCGCCTGGGCCGGGGACGACGGCGCAGGAGGTCCCGGTCAGTACCCGCCGTACGGGGCGCGGGAGGGACGAGCGGCAGGAAGGGTCGGCTGAGGAGCGGCAGCGCCGCTGGAACGGACCTTCGTGCCCTGCGGGGCGATGACGCCGATCAGGCCGTGCTTGGCGCCGTCGACGCCGGCGGAGAACCACAGCGCGCTCTCGCCGCCGACGGCCGCGGTGCCCGGCTGCAGGTCCCACAGGCCGCGCAGCACGATCGGCCGGCCGTTCGCCAGGCGCAGCGCGCCGAGGTGCCGTCCGCCCCGGTAGGCGTGCACGGTGCCGTCGCCGAAGTTGCCGACGAGCAGCGCCCCGGCGAACTGACGCCAGCCCTTCGGCGCGGGGCTCAGCCCCCACGGCGCGTTGAGCCCGGTCCTCGCGATGCGGCCGGTCAGCCGCCCGTCGGGGGTGAACCGGCTCACGAACCCCTTGCCCGCGCCGAGGACCGGCTTGCCGGTGGCCTTGTCGCGGACGGCGTAGGCGACCCAGACGTTGCCGTTCACGACGGCGACGTTGTACGCCTTGTAGGTCGAGGGGATCTTCGGGTCCCTGAACTGCCAGCGCCTCAGGGAGACGCGCCGGAAGTCCTCGTCGAAGGCGTGGACGCGTCCGCTCGCGAAGTCGGCGGCGAGCAGGAAGGCGCCGTCGCGGGTCCGTACGAGCTCCAGGCCCTTGTAGTCGGCGCCGCGGGTGAAGGCCGCGATGACCGCGTTGGCCGGGTCGACCTCGGCGTTCCAGCCGGTGATGGCGCCGCTCGGGCTGCTGAAGATGAACGTGGCGGGCTTGCCCTTGACGGTGAAGCCGTCGCCGGGGTTGAACACCTGGCCGGTCGGCGATCCGCCCGGGATCGCGACCTCCGTCTTCTCCTTCCTGCCGGTGCCGGAGTAGACGGTGGCGGTTCCGGTGCCGGTGTTCGAGACCCACAGCGTCCTGCCCATGGCCAGGCCCCACGGGTTGACGACCTTGGGGTCGGTGACAGGGGCTCTGCCCTTGACGTCCGACACAAGGTTGATGACGTCGAATCGAGTCCTGGTGGTAGCGGCGTGCGCGGGAGCGGTGAGCGTCGCCCCCAGCACGGCCGCGACAGCGCAGAGTGTGATGATGCGTGGCCGCATCCGGTGCCTCCTAATGAGCGCTTGTGACGCGAGATACGCGCTGCACGGGGAACGGGTTCAGCCGGGACCGGAAATATCGTGGGAGAGTGTTCCGCGTCGACCGGGGGAGAGGATCACCATGAACGTCCTGGGCATCGACATCGGCGGGTCCGGCATCAAGGGCGCGCCCGTCGACACGAAGACCGGCGAGCTGGTCGCCGACCGGCTGCGCATCGCGACACCTGAACCGTCCGAGCCCGACGCCGTGGCGGAGGTGGTGGCCGAGATCCTCCGCCACTTCTCGTGGGACGGCCCCGTGGGGATCACGTTCCCTGGCGTCGTGGTCGACGGCGTCGTCCGCTCGGCCGCGAACGTCGACCGCTCGTGGATCGGCACCGACGCGGCCCGGCTGTTCGACGGGGCGACCGTGCTCAACGACGCCGACGCGGCCGGCCTCGCCGAGATGCGCTTCGGCCGGGGCAAGGGGCAGCACGGGACGGTGCTGATGCTGACGTTCGGCACGGGCATCGGCAGCGCCCTGTTCACCGACGGGGTGCTCGTCCCCAACACCGAGCTCGGCCACCTGGAGCTCAACGGCAAGGACGCCGAGCACCGCGCCGCCGCCCGGGTCCGCGAGGAGCACGACCTGAGCTGGGAGAAGTGGTCGGAGCGGGTCGAGCGCTACCTGAAGCACGTCGAGATGCTGTTCTCGCCGTCGCTCATCGTGATCGGCGGCGGTGTGAGCAAGAAGGCCGACAAGTTCCTGCCCCGTATCCACCTCGACACCCCTGTGGTGCCGGCGGAGCTGCAGAACGAGGCGGGCATCATCGGCGCCGCCCACGCCGCGGAGGCCGCCCGATAATCGGATGCGGCTGACCGTCGCCATCGGGCACGATGGGCCGTTGGCTCCGAGGGATGCGGGCCTCAAATATCCTGAAAGCAGTATGGGAACGTCTTCCTTGTCCTCTCCACTCGCCGACCTCCAGTCCCGCCTGCCCGCCCTGATGCCGCGCGACGAGCGCCGGCTGCGGCGCAGGCTCGACGGCATGCGCCGGATCCGCTCCCGCGACGCCCGCGACAAGATCGTCACGGAGATCCTCGCCGACGTGGAACGCGCCGAGCAGCGCCTGTCGCGTCGCCGCGCCGCCGTGCCGGTGGTGACCTATCCAGAGAATCTGCCCGTCTCCCAGCGCAAGGACGACATCCTCGCCGCCATCCGCGACCACCAGGTCGTGATCATCGCGGGTGAGACGGGTTCCGGCAAGACCACGCAGATCCCCAAGATCTGCCTCGAACTGGGCCGTGGCGTCCGGGGCCTGATCGGCCACACCCAGCCGCGCCGGATCGCCGCCCGCACGGTCGCCGAGCGCATCGCCGAAGAGCTCGGCACCGGCCTCGGCGAGGCGGTCGGCTACAAGGTGCGCTTCACCGACCACGCGAGCGACCGCACCCTCGTCAAGCTGATGACCGACGGCATCCTGCTGGCCGAGCTGCAGCACGACCGCACGCTCGACCAGTACGACACCCTCATCATCGACGAGGCCCACGAGCGCAGCCTCAACATCGACTTCATCCTCGGCTACCTCAAGCAGCTCCTGCCGAAGCGGCCCGACCTCAAGGTCATCATCACCAGCGCCACGATCGATCCCGAGCGGTTCTCCCGCCACTTCGACGACGCCCCCATCATCGAGGTCTCCGGCCGTACCTACCCCGTCGAGGTCCGCTACCGGCCGCTCGACGAGGACGACGACCAGACGCAGGGCATCGTCGAGGCGTGCCGCGAGCTGGTCGGCGAGGGCCCGGGCGACGTCCTCGTGTTCCTGTCGGGCGAGCGCGAGATCCGCGACGCCGCCGACGCCCTGGCCAAGGCCGAGTTCCGCAACACCGAGATCCTGCCGCTGTACGCCCGGCTGAGCGCCGCCGAGCAGCACCGCGTCTTCCAGCGCCACACCGGCCGCCGCATCGTGCTGGCCACCAACGTCGCCGAGACGTCCCTCACCGTCCCCGGCATCAAGTACGTCGTCGACCCCGGCTACGCGCGCATCTCGCGCTACAGCCACCGCACCAAGGTGCAGCGCCTGCCGATCGAGGCGATCTCGCAGGCCAGCGCCAACCAGCGCAAGGGCCGCTCCGGCCGCACCTCCGACGGCGTCTGCATCCGCCTGTACGAGGAAGAGGACTTCCTCAACCGGCCCGAGTTCACCGACCCCGAGATCCTGCGCACCAACCTGGCGTCCGTCATCCTGCAGATGACCTCGATCGGGCTGGGCGACATCGAGGCGTTCCCGTTCGTCGAGCCGCCCGACCGCCGTCAGGTCAAGGACGGCGTCAACCTGCTGCACGAGCTGGGCGCGTTCGACGCCCACGGCCGGCTCACCCCGATCGGCCGCAAGCTCGCCACGCTGCCCGTCGACCCGCGTCTCGGCCGCATGGTGCTCGAGGCGGAGAAGAACGGCTGCCTGCGCGAGGTCATGGTGATCGCCGCCGCGCTGTCCATCCAGGACCCGCGCGAGCGTCCCGCCGACAAGCAGCAGCAGGCCGACGAGAAGCACCGGAGGTTCGCCGACCCCGAGTCCGACTTCATGGCGTACCTCAACCTGTGGAACTACCTGCGCGAGAAGCAGAAAGAGCTGTCCTCCAGCGCGTTCCGGCGGCTGTGCAAGGCCGAGTTCCTCAACTACCTGCGCGTACGCGAGTGGCAGGACATCTACAGCCAGCTGCGCCAGGCGCTCGGCGTCCAGCCGAACAGCAGCCCCGCGGGGCCCCAGCAGGTGCACGCGTCGCTGCTGGTCGGCCTGCTGTCGCACATCGGCGTCAAGGACGTCATGGAAAAGAGAGGCAACGACGGGCGGCGTCCGATCCAGGAGTACATCGGCGCCCGCAACGCCCGCTTCGCCATCTTCCCCGGTTCGGCGCTGGCCAAGAAGCAGCCGCAGTGGGTGATGTCGGCCGAGCTGGTCGAGACCTCCCGGCTGTGGGCCCGGGTGAACGCCAGGATCGAGCCCGACTGGGTCGAGCCGCTCGCCCAGCACCTCGTCAAGCGCACCTACTCCGAGCCCCACTGGGAGAAGAACCAGGGCGCCGTCATCGCCCTCGAGAAGGTCACGCTGTACGGCGTGCCGCTCGTGGTCGGCCGCAAGGTCAACTACGGCCGCATCGACCCCGACCTGTCGCGCGAGCTGTTCATCCGGCACGCGCTCGTCGAGGGCGACTGGGACACCCACCACCGCTTCCTGAAGGACAACCGCAAGCTGCTCGAAGAGGTCGAGGAGCTGGAGAACCGCGCCCGCCGCCGCGACATCATGGTCGACGACGAGGCCCTGTTCGACTTCTACGACCAGCGCGTCCCGGCCGACGTGGTCTCGGCCCGGCACTTCGACGCCTGGTGGAAGAAGGCCCGCCACGAGCAGCCCGACCTGCTCACGTTCTCGGCCGAGATGCTGGTCAACGAGGGCGCCGACGTCAGCACCCGCGACTACCCCGACACCTGGAAGCAGCTCGGTCAGCGGATGCGGCTGACCTACCAGTTCGAGCCGGGGGCCGACGCCGACGGCGTGACCGTCCACGTGCCGCTCCAGGTGCTCAACCAGGTCTCCTCCGACGGCTTCGACTGGCAGATCCCCGGCCTGCGCGAAGAGCTGATCACCGCGCTGATCCGGTCGTTGCCGAAGAACCTGCGGCGCAACTTCGTGCCCGCTCCCAACTACGCCAAGCAGGTGCTGGCCGGGGTGAAGCAGGGCGGTGAGCCGCTGCTCGCGGCGGTCGAGCGCGAGCTGCTGCGGCTGACCGGCGTACGCGTGCCGCGCGAGGCCTGGCAGCTCGACCAGGTGCCCGACCACCTGCGCATCACCTACCGGGTGATCGACGAACGCAAGCGCACGGTGGCCGAGGACAAAGACCTCGACGCGCTCAAACGCCGCCTCGCGCCGCGGCTGCGCCAGACGCTCTCCCAGGCGGGCGACGACCTCGAGCGGACGGGTCTGCGTACGTGGAGCTTCGGCACGCTGCCCGAGGTGTTCGAGCAAGGACGCATGAAGGGTTACCCGGCCCTGGTCGACGCGGGCTCGTCCGCGTCGATCAAGATTTTCGAGACCCAGGCCGAGCAGCGCCGCTCCCACTGGCCCGGGGTGCGCCGCCTGCTGCTGCTCAACGTCACCAACCCGGCCAAGTCGCTGCTCGGCGGCCTGTCCAACCAGTCGAAGCTGGCGCTGTCACGCAGCCCGCACGGCGGGGCGGTGGCCCTGTTCGACGACGTGGTCAGCGCCGCCGCCGACAAGCTCATGCTGGACGCCGGCGGCGCGGTGCGCGACCCCGCCGCCTTCGACCGCCTCCACCAGCACGTACGCGCCGAGCTGTACGACACGGCGGCCGACGTGCTCGCGAAGGTCGAGCAGATCCTCGCCGTCTGGCACGAGGCGGGGGCGCGCCTCGACGCGATGCGCGCGAGCGGCGCGACCGACGACATCCGCGACCAGCTGGGCAAGCTCGTCTACCCGGGCTTCGTGACGGCCACCGGCGACCGCCGCCTGTCCGACCTGCTGCGCTATCTGCGGGCGATCGACCGCCGCCTGGCCAAGCTGCCCGAGGACCCGTGGCGCGACGAAGAGTGGATGGCCCGCGTCCACAAGGTCGAGGACGACTACCACGACCTGCTCGACAAGCTGCACCCGGCGCGGCGCCGCGACCCCGACGTGGTGGAGATCCGCTGGATGATCGAGGAACTGCGGGTGAGCTTCTTCGCCCAGACCCTCGGCACGCCCACCCCGGTGTCGGAGAAGCGCATCACGAAGGCGATGGAGAAGCTCACGCCATGAAGATCGAGGTGTCGAGCTTGGTGTCGACGGGCGGCGGCAACGTGATCGGCGAACCCATGGCGACCCTGGTGGTCGTCTGGTAGGCGCCGTCCTTGATGTCGCTGAACACGGTGACGCCCGGCGTCTCTCCGATCGGGTCGACCAGCAGGTAGACGGGCACGCGGCCGACGGCGTACAGGCGCGGCTTGTCCTCCCGGTCGACCCGGACACTGCCAGGTGAGACGATCTCCGCGACCATGATCAGCCCGGACGACAGCAACTCACCCTCCCCCCAGCGGGGGCACGCGGGTGGCGTCAGCGTGTAGTCGGGCACCAGCGAGTCGCGGGGCCCGGCGATGCAGACATTCAGCAGGCCGGGAGCGCCGCGCCAGCCGCGTTCGTGGGCAAGCGGGCGGAGAGTGTCGTGCAGCGCCACGGCCATCCAGGCGTGCTCGGGGGAGCCCATGGGACTCACGATCAACTTCCCTTCGATGACCTCGGCCCGGAAACCGGGGAGGGGTGGCAGGGCATCGAACAGCTCGCGAGCGGTGCGTGGGGACTCCGGCGCGCTCGCGTCCATCTGAAGGTCTTCCTCGATCGTGGCGACCATGGAATCTTCCTTCCGTATCCGAACGGACACGAAGAGTATTCCAGAGCGCGAAGCCGCACGCCATGCCGACGGCCGGCTGACCCCTCAGCCTTGTCTGCGGGCTCGGTAGGCGGCGACGTTCAGGCGATTGCCGCACATCTCGTAGGAGTGCCAGCGCTGGGTGCGGCTGCGGGTGGTGTCGTAGAACACGTGCGCGCAGTCGTCGTTGGCGCAGGCGCGGATACGCGACCACGAGCCGGCGGCGATGAGGCTCGCCACCGCCAGGACGATCCCGCCCACCACCGGCTCGCCGGACACCTGCCGCAGCCGCACCTCGCCCGGCGCGGAGAAGGCGTGCCGGACGGTGACCGCCGACGTGTGCTCGCCGAGGTCGGCCCACGCCTGTGCGGCGCCGGGGTCGGCGACGACGGCCATGAGGTCGGTGCGCACGACGCGGACGTCGTCGAGCAGCTCGCGCGGCGGGGGTGAGCCTTCTGGCAGGCCGAACGGGCGCAGGATCGCCTGCGCCGTCTCGGGGTCGTCGAGGGTGTCGGGAAGCGCCGGGGTGGCGTGGGGCCGGGAGTTGAGCAGTTCGATGATCGCCGCCGCGGCCTCGGGGACCGCTCCTGATGCCTGCTTGCCTGCCACGCGCCCCAGCGTACTGCTCGACATGGTCTAACTGCAAAAGAGTTTTACGGACAGCCGGGGCGTGTGCTAAGACTGTAAGTGTCTTTTTGAAAAGCCCATTACATCCAGGAGTTGCATCACCATGAGCAAGTTGACGCTCACCGACATCGGCCCCGACCTCGACCGCACCGTCCGCCTCCACGACGGCACCGACGTGCGGCTCGGCGACCAGGACGTGCTCGTCGCGATCGAGGCCGCGCCGATCAACAACGCCGACGTGCTGTTCGCCGCCGGTTGGTTCGGGGTGCAGCCGCAGCTGCCGAACGAACTCGGCGCCGAGGGCGTGGGACGCGTGCTGCGCGCCGGTTCGCGGGTGGATCAATCGCTCGTCGGCCGGCGGGTCCTCGTGCTGCCCACGTTCCGGCACGGCACCTGGGCCGACGAGACCGTCGTGCCCGCCCGCCACGTCGTCCCCGTGACCGACCGGGCCGACGCGCTGCAGCTCGCCATGCTCCCCGTCAACCCGGCGACGGCCCGCGCCCTGCTGAACGACTACGTCGCCCTCGAGCCGGGCGACTGGGTCGGCCTGAACCTGGCGAACTCCGCCGTCGGCCAGTACGTCGTCGCCCTCGCCAAGAAGGCCGGCGTCAGGACGCTGGCCGTGGTGCGCAGCGAGGAGGCGGCCGAGCGCGTCAGGAAGCTCGGCGCCGACGTCGTCCTCGTCGACGGCGAGGGACTCGGCGAGCGGGCGGTCAAGGCCCTGGACGGCGCGCAGCTGCGCCTGCTCCTGGAGGGCACCGGCGACTCCGCCCAGGTCGCCGAGCTGGCGCCGGCCGTCGAGCCCGGCGGCAGCGTGGTCGTCTTCGCCGCGGCCACCGGCCGGTCGCCGGCCGTGCCGCTGCCGGACCTGATCTACCGCGGGATCTCGCTGCGCGCCTTCTTCATCCTCAACTGGCTGCGTGACACTCCGCGCGAGGAGCTGGAGCGGGTCTACGCCGAGCTCGCCGAGCTGGTCGCGCAGGGCGCGCTCAGGGCCGAGGTGGAGGCGACGTACGAGCTGGCGAGCTACCGGGAGGCCCTCGCCCACGCCCAGCGCACCGGACGCTCCGGCAAGATTCTCTTCGCGCCGGGCCGGAACGCCGCGTAACTTCAGTGGTGGGCCGTCTCGGCTTGGGTGGAGGCGGCCCGTCTGAAATGATCCCCCATAGCAAAATATGTCCGGTTGTGGTTGGGGGAGTGATGATCAAAGCTGTGGTGTTCGACGTCGGTGAGACGCTGATCAGCGAAGACCGCATCTGGACGGCCTGGGCCCGCAGGCTCGGAGTGAGCCCGTTCGTGCTGATGGGTCTCATCGGCGGCACGGCCGCGCTCGACCGCTCGCTCAACGACGCCTTCCTGCTCCTGCGTCCCGACCTCGACCGTGAGGCCGAGGAGCTGGCATGGGAACGCGACGACCCCGACGGGCTGCGCAACCATTTCGATGCCGACGACCTCTACCCGGACGTCCGCGAGGCCCTGGCCGCTCTGCGCGCCGCGGGCCTCCAGGTGATCATCGCCGGCAACCAGCCGGCGCGGGCGTACAACGCGCTCGTGGCCATGGACCTGCCGGTCGACTCCGTGCACACCTCCGACGGGTGGGGCGTGGCCAAGCCCGACCCCGGCTTCTTCGCGAAGGTGGCCGCGGTCTCGGGGCGCGAGCCCGGCGAGATCCTCTACGTCGGCGACCGGGTCGACAACGACGTGTTGCCGGCCGCCGCCGCGGGCATGCGCACCGCGCTGCTGCGCCGCGGCCCGTGGGGCTACCTGCACGCCGAACGTCAGGAGGCGGCGACCGCCGACATGATCGTCGACGATCTGCACGCCCTGCTGCCCGCCCTGCGGCAGATCACCTGAGGTCTTCCTCGGGGTCGATGCGCACCGCCCGCTCCTCGGCCGACAGGTCGTCGTCGTCCCTGCCCCAGTCGTTCGCCACTTCCTCGTCCTCGACGTCGGCGCCGGCCCCCGCGTCCGGCTGGGTCAGCCGGTGCTTGGGGCGGGGTTCGCGCAGGCGCTCGGGGGCCTCCCGCCGCAGGCGTTCGTCGAGGGTGTCGCGGTGCCGGGGGTCGTCCCCGACGATCTCGTGCCGCAGGCCGAGGTCGTCGGTCCACTCGTCGACCTCGATCTGCTGTTCGTCGCTCATGCCGTAGCGGTTCGGTGGTGTTTCGGTCATAGGCGCCCCCTACCCAGAAACGGCCCGCAAACCTGAGGGCCGTTTCTGGGGAGGCCGGCGTCAGCGTCCGATCGCGGACCCGACCTGGGAGCGCGGGTCGGCGGCGCCCGCCAGCAGGCCGTCGGCGCGCACGTCGATGAGGTGCGCGTGCCCGAACGAGCCCCCGTAGGGCAGGGCCGCCACCCGGTGGCCGAGCGCCGACAGGCCGTCGGCCCAGGTCGCGCCCTCCTCCAGGTCGACGACCGCGTCGTCGGGGGCCTCCCACGTGTCGAACCCGGTGCCGCCGCTGCCGAGCCTCCAGCGCGGCGCGGAGATCGCCTTGCCCGGCTCCTCGCCGTGCTTCAGCAGCCGGGTGATGACCTGGAGCAGGATCTGGGGCTGCGCGTCGCCGCCCATCGTGCCGACGACGGTCCGCAACGAGCCGTCGGGACGCGTGACGAGGGCGGGCGTGAGGGTGTGGGGCGGGCGCTTGCGAGGGCCGTACTCGGCGGGGTGGCCGGGCTTGAGCGAGAACCCGATGCCGCGGTTGTGGAGGTTGATCCCGGTACGGGGTTCGAACACCATGCTGCCGAACCCCGACGCGTTCGACTGGATGAGCGAGACGCCCATGCCGTCACCGTCGACCACACACAGGTACGTCGTGTCACCGTCGTGCTGGACCGGGCCGCGCAGCCGCACCCGCGCCAGCGGGTCGATCAGCGCCCGGCGGCGGGCGATCTCGGCGGGGTCGAGGAGATCCTTGGCGTCCTCGTGCAGCACGTCGAGCCGGTCGTACCCGGCCACCCTGGCGGCCTCGGCCAGCAGGTGGGCCCAGGCGGCGTGGTTCGGCGCCGGGGGCAGCTCGAGCCCGTCGGCGACGGCGAGCGACATGAGCAGCAGGTAGCCCTGGGAGTTGGGCGGGGCCGACCAGATGTCGTGGCCGAACGCGCGCACCTTGAGCGGCTCGACCCAGTCGGCGTTCGGCGCCGCGAGGTCGGCCTCGGCGTACTCGCCCGCGCCCAGCTCGACCAGCCCCTGCCCGAACTCGCCCAGGTAGAAGCCGTCGCGACCGTGCTCGGCCACCGCCTCCAGTGCGCGGGCCACGCCGGGCCTGGTCAGCCGGTCGCCCGCGGCGCGTACGGAGGCGAAGTCGGAGCCGCCCGGCCGCCGGGCCGCGTTCGCGGCGCCCGCCGTCATCAGCGGGGAGGCGGGGAACCCGCCGCGGGCCAGCCTGATCGCGGGCGAGAGCAGCTCAGCCATGGGCAGGCGGCCGTACCGGGCGTGCAGGGCGGACCAGCCGTCGACGCAGCCGGGCACCGGGACGGACCGGATGTCGTGAAGGTGGGGCATGCGGGTGTGGCCGTCGGCCCGCAGGCGGTCGGGGTCGGCGCCGGAACCGGCGCGTCCTGAGGCGTTCAGCGCGGTGACCTCGCCGTCGTGGACGAGGGCGAAGAGATCACCGCCCAGACCGCACAGATGGGGGGCGACGACGGAGAGCACGGCGTTCGCGGCGATGGCCGCGTCGGCGGCGGACCCGCCGCGCTCCAGCATGGTGAGCCCGGCGCCGGAGGCCAGGTGGTCGACGGTGCAGACCATGCCGGAGGGAGCGTATCTGGTGTTGTGCACGGGAAGAGCGTACGCCTCCCGCGGCGGCTCACTCCCGCTCGAGCAGCTCGCGGATGCGGGCCCTGGCCTGGCCGAGCTCCCAGTACGCCACCGCGTCAGGCGTTCTCCAGGGCCGGCTCCAGGCGACGTCCTGGTCGTACGGCCTGCGCCACCGTCCGTCCCGAGAGCCTGGCCAGCGTCACGGTCGCCAGCAGCGCGGCCGCCATGCACGCCACCCCGCCGATCTCCAGCGCCGCGCGCGGCCCCAGCGCGTCGCTGAACCCGCCGAGCAGCGGCCCGCCGAAGGCGCCCGCCCCCGAGCTGACGATGGACAGGGTCGCGATCACCCGGCCGCGCATCGGCTCGGGGCTGCCGAGCTGGGCCCGTGCGGAGACGGCGGTGTCGAGGACGACCGCGCCCGCGGCGATCGGCAGCATCGCGGCGCCGAACGTCCACAGCGACGGCATCAGCCCGCTCACGGCCTGCGTGAGCCCCGTCGCGAAGGTCACGGTCAACAGCAGCCGGAACGTGAGGTTCGGCCTGGAGGCCGCCAGGAATCCGCCCAACACCGTGCCGGCCGCGAAGACCGTGGACAGCAGGCCGTACCCGGCCGCCCCCGCGCCCAGCGGCCCGGCGCTCATGGCGGCCATGGTGACCTGGAAGTTGCGCCCGAGACTGCCCGAGACGAACCAGAGCCCGAGCAGCACGAGCAGCCAGGGCGTGCGCAGCACGTACCGCAGACCGTCGCGGACGGCGCCCGGCTGCCGCTCGGCGGCGGCCAGCACGTGGAACTCCCGGCGGCGCATGGCGGCCACGGCGGCGATCACCACGAAGAAGGTGACCGCGTTGATCGTGAACAGGCCGCCGTCGCCGATCACCGGCAGCAGCGCGCCCGCCAGGCTCATGCCGAGGATGCGGCCGGCGGAGTTGAGTACGGAACCGAGCGCCATCGCGTTCTGCAGGTCGCGGGGCGGTACCACCTCGGCGCCGAACCGGCCGAGCGCGGGCCCGCCGAGCGCGGTGACCACGCCGCCGGCCAGCGCCACACCGTAGATCGGCAGGACGGACCGCACGTCCGTGAACGCGATCACGGCCAGCGCGGCGGCGAGCGCCGCCTGCGCGAGCTGCGCGGCGATCACGACGGGACGGGTGGGCAGCCGGTCGGCCAGCGCGCCGCCCCACATGCCGAGCAGCAGCGTCGGCAGCGCCTGCATGACCAGGCTGAGCCCGACGCCGGCCGCCGACCCGGTCAGCGACAGGACGAGCCAGTTGACCCCGAGCACCTGCATCCACGTGCCGGTCACCGAGATGACGTCGGCGCCCGCCCAGAGCCGGTAGTTGTGATGACGCAGAGCCCTGAACGTAGGGGCTGACCTGGGGGACACGGATCTTCCTAGCCTTGACGACGCACCGGGAGGTGAACACGTCCGCTCCAATGCGCGATTTCCGTCACGACCGGAATGTGAGGCACTCCACGTCAGGCGGGGTCGAGCAGGGGATCGTCGCGGCTCACGAGCGCGGCGTAGTGGCCGCCGCCCGCCATCAGCTCGTCGTGGGTGCCGCGCTCGACGATCTTCCCGCGGTCGAGCACGACGATCTCGTCGGCGTCGCGGACGGTGGACAGGCGGTGCGCGATCGTGATCGTCGTACGCCCCCGCGCCAGCGCGTCGAGCGCCTCCTGCACGGCCCGCTCCGTCTGGGTGTCGAGGGCGCTCGTCGCCTCGTCGAGGATGAGCACCTTCGGGTCGCGCAGCAGCGTGCGCGCGATGGCCAGCCGCTGTTTCTCGCCGCCGGAGAAGCGGTAGCCGCGCTCGCCCACCAGGGTGTCGTAGCCGTCGGGCAGCGCGGCGATGTGGTCGTGGATGCGCGCCGCGCGCGCCGCCGCCACCAGCTCCTCGTCGGTGGCCGACGGCCGGGCGAAGCGCAGGTTGTCGGCGATCGAGGCGTGGAACAGGTACGTCTCCTGCGACACCACGCCGACCACCTCGCTCAGCGAATCGAACGTCAGCTCCCGCACGTCGACCCCGTCGATCGTGACCCGGCCGCCGGTGACGTCGTACAGGCGGGGCGGCAGGTAGCTGAGCGTGGTCTTGCCGGATCCGGTCTCGCCCACGACCGCCAGGTTGCCGCCGGCCGGCACGGTCAGGTCGATCCCGGAGAGCGTGGGGGCGTCGCCGTAGGCGAACTCGACGTTCTCGAACCGCACCTCGCCGCGTGCGTCCCGCAGCGAGCGGGTGCCGGGACGGATGTCGATCGGCAGGTCCAGGTACTCGAAGATGCGTCCGAACAGCGCCAGCGAGGTCTGCACCTCGACGCCGAGCCGCAGCAGCTGCACCAGCGGACGGAACATGCCGGTCTGCAGCGTCGTGAACGCCACGAGCGTGCCCACCGTGATCGCGCCGGTGTGGCCGACGGCCCAGTAGATCGCCGCCGGCATCGCCGCCATGACCAGCTGGACGGACGACTGCCGCCAGCGTCCGGCCATGCTGGTGCGCACGCCGAGGTCGGCCAGCTCGTCGGAGGCCCGGCTGAAGCGTTCGGTGAGCTCGGGGGAGCGGCCCATGGTGCGGCCCAGCAGGATGCCGCTGACCGACAGCGACTCCTGGACCATGGTGGCGATGACCGCGAGCTTGCGCTGGCGTTCCGAGGTGATGCGCTTGCGCTCGGAGCCGACCTTGCGGCTGATCCACACGAAGAACGGCATGAGCGCGAGGGAGATCGTCGTGAGCCGCCAGTCGAGGGCGACCATGGCGACGAACGTGGCGATCACGGTGGTGAGGGTGGAGACGAGAGAGGCGGTCGTCGAGGTGACGACCGCCTGCATGCCGCCGATGTCGTTGGCGATGCGCGACTGCACCTCGCCCGTCTTCGTACGGGTGAAGAACGCCAGCGACATGCGCTGCAGATGGTCGTAGACCGCGACGCGCAGGTCGTGCATGACGCGCTGGCCCACGGTCGTGGAGACCAGGGTCTGCAGCACGTCGAACACCGTCGTCGTGACGGCCACCGCGATCATCCCGAGCGCCAGCAGCGCGAGCAGCCCGGCGTCGTGCGACGGGATGGCCGTGTCGAGCACCTCGCGCAGCAGGAACGGGGACGCCAGCGACACCAGCGAGGACAGCAGGATGAAGGCGCCGACCACGGACAACCGGCCCCGGTAAGGGCCGAAGAGCCGGACGATGCGCCCGATCGGCGCGCGTGGTTCCTCCGTCAAGGCAAGCCTCCTTCCCGCTGCGCATTCAAACAGAGGTTAACTCATATTTAATCCCGCTAAACTTGCCGACATGGACGACAAGGAGCTCGCCGAGCTCTTGCATCTGGTCAGCAGACGGCTACGGCACCTCTACGTGCACCGGCTGGTGCCCCTCGGGCTCAACCCAGGCCAGGCGCGGGCGCTGCGCGCGCTCGACGGCGTGGAGCGTCCGCTGCGGATGGTGCAGCTCGCCGACCAGCTGCGCATCGTGCCGCGCTCACTGACCCCCGTGGTGGACGCGCTGGAGGAGGCCGGGCTGGTGAGCAGGGAGGTCGATCCGGCCGACCGCCGCTCGACCCTCGTGGTCATCACGCCGCGGGGCCACGCCATGGCCGAGGCCGCGCGTGGCGCGCGGCGGGAGGCGGGGGAGGAGCTGTTCGCGGTGCTGTCGGACGATCAGCGCGAGCACCTGCGCGAGCTGCTGACCGTGGTGGACGGCCAGTTCAGCGTGGGAACGCCGGATCGCGGATGACGCCGCCGACGACCGTGGCCAGGCAGGGCGGCTCCGCCAGCAGCAGGGCGTACGGGTAGCGGCCGCGGGCGTCGTAGACGGCGAAGTCGGCGCGCGCGCCGGGGCACAGCGCGCCGATCCGGCCGCGTCCGTCGTCCATGCCGAGGGCCGCGGCTCCGCCCAGGGTGGCCGCCTCGACCAGCCGGCGGTCCAGGTCGTGGGGGTGCGGGCCGTGCCCGCGGATCTCCCGCCGTACGGCCGCCGCCGGCGCGAGTGGCCCGCACCCACCCGTGTCCCGTGACGGGCGCCCGCCCGCCTCCAGCGCCGGGGGACAGCTGCCGAAGGCGACGGTGTTGCCCTCGTCCAGCAGGGCAAGCACGTCACCGGCGTGCAGCGCGGACGGGCAGATCGCCACCGCCGTCCGGCGCAGCCGCAGCAGCTTGCGCTCTCCCGGGTCCAAGGGTCGGGGGCACGTGACGTGGCACAGCGGCCCCAGCAGCCTGGCCTCGTCCAACGCGGCGGTCGGGTGCCGGCCCAGGTCGGCGAGCAGCCGCAGGCCGAACGTCCTGGCTTGCACGGCGAGGTCCTCCAGCACCAGGGGGTCGCCGGTGGCAGCCGCCAGCCCGACCACGCGCGGCCGCTCGACCTCGCGGACCGCCGTGATGACCCGGTCGCGCTCCCCGCCCTCCCACTCCTGCTCGTCGCCGGCCACCTCGACGTACGAGATGCCGGGCAACCCCAGGGACTCGGCCACGTCCGTGACCACGGTCGCCCGCGCGGTCACCCCCGGGGCGGGGGCCTGGACGGAGGAGCAGGCGTCCACGAGGCCGGCCACGATCATCCCCTGCCACCGGTGCTCCTCGGCCGCGGGGAAGGCCGAGCGGACGGCCGCCCGCGATCCGACGCGCAGCACGCGGTCGCCCCGGACGGCGAGCGCGCCGTCGCGGAGGGGACCGGCGCACATGGGCAGGACCAGCGCGGCAGAGTGGATCACCACAGGTACGGAGCCCTCGCCCTGGACCGGCCCGGCACGCGCCGCAGGCGGCATCTGGTCTCCCACAGGATCTCGGCCCTTATGTCAATTAAACGAGATATGCGAACAAAGGTGCAATCAAGCCGAATTATGGAGATCCCTGGGGGAGTAGCGTCCGGACAGTCGCGCCAGCTTGAGGCTGAGGTGCAGCGAGAGCCGCTCGCCGCCGTCCTTCAGGTCGGTGCGCGCGAGCTCCTCCACCCGCTGCAGCCGGTAGTACAGCGACGTACGGTGCAGCCGCAGCGCCCGCGACGTGGCGACCGCGCTGCCCGCCAGGTCCAGGTACGTCTCCAGCGTCTCCAGCAGCGGCAGGTGCTGGACGTCGGCCAGCAGTTCCTCAAGGCCCGGATGCAGCTCCTGGTCCGACAGCTGGGTGAGCATCCGGTAGACGCCGAGCCTCGCCCACTCGGCCGTCCGGCCGAGCGCCGGGACCCGCGCCGCGACCTCGGCCGCGTGCCGCGCCTCCCGGTAGGAGTCCGCCGCCTCCTCCAGCGCCGGACGGGTGCGCCCCAGCCCGACGACCACCGGCATCGGCATCGCCGCGTGCATCTCCTCGGCGGGCACCGGCGGGCCCGCCGTGATCAGGACCGCGTGGTCGTAGCGGACGAGGTGCAGCGCGTGGTGCCCGCTCAGCCGCCGGCGCAGCGCCAGCAGCCCCTGCTCCAGCGCCAGCCGCAGGGTGTCGTCCGGCTCGTCCTCGTACGGCCTCGCGACCGCGACGGTCACCGGCTGCGCCTGCGGGAACGAGCCCGCCTCGATGAGCTGCCTGGCCGCGTCCCGTTCGCCGAGCAGCAGGCCCGTGACCGCCTCCAGCTCACGGTGCGAGGCCAGGCCGGTGGCCAGGCTCTCGTGGAACAGCGCGAGGGCGATGGGCGGCGTGACGGCCACGGCCTCGTCCACCTGCTCATGCGACATGGGCGGGTCCGCGTCGATGAACCACAGGAAGCCGAGCAGGCTGTCGGCGTACCGTACGGGGACGCAGACCCGGGGTAACAGGCCGAGGTGCGGCGCGCCCGGGGTGCGCAGCGGTGAGGTGGCCCGGTGGATGCCGCTCGCGCGTAACCACTGCCTGACCTCCGGCACGGTGTGCCGGCGCAGGATCGAGTCGCGGCGCACGTCGTCCATGGTGCCGTTCTGCTCGCTGTACACCACCACGCGCTGCACCCGGTCCTCGAGCAGCAACGGTCGGCCGAGGCGTGCGGCGAGCTCGTCCACGGTCTTCTGCAGGTCCGCCACTGGCCCACCTGTTCACCTGGAGATTTCAACATATGTAGGAAATTTCGGTACAGCTCTTCCCTACATTCATCCGGTGATCTCCGTCAACAACATCGTTACCGTCATTCCGTGTGATAGCCCGAAAGAAGCTGTTAACCGGTGTGCTCACCGCCATCGCGCTCATCCCGATGAGCCTGGTCGCCACACCTGCTTCCGCCGCACCCTCCCCTGCCGACCCGGACACCCCCTGGCGGCAGGACCACTGGCCGCAGACCCAGCCCTGGCAGCTCGACAACCCCGCCGAGGCCCAGACCCTGCGGAAACGACCCGTCCCCGAGATCACGCCGCTCGATCCGCAGAACTGGAAGAACCCCGACCACATGACCTGGTCGGACTACAAGAAGCCCCCGGGCACCAAGTGGAACGACCCCGACCGCAAGGGCTCCACGCGCCAGTTCAAGGGCGCGCTCGTGCTGCTCGACTACCCGAACCAGCCGTTCGTGGTGACGCAGCCTGCGAACTCGACGGTCTTCGGCAACCCGAGCCCGTCGGCCGCCGACATCCCGCGTGACCAGGTCGCCACGTTCTACCAGGACTTCCTGAACACCCCGAACGACCTCAACCGGGGACACACCATCCACGAGTACTGGATGGAGGACTCCGGTGGCCGCATCGGCGTGGACCTGACCGGGTTCGGCCCGTACCAGATGCCGGGCAAGGACCACGAGTACGGCATGGAGTACCAGCGCAACCACTGCCCGGCCGGCGACAACTGCAACCGCAACCTGCGCACCGACGGCAACGCCGCCTGGCTCTCCGCCGTCGGCCAGGAGGTCGCCGACCAGTTCGACTTCGTCTTCTACCTGAGCGCCGGTCAGGACGAGTCGGGCACCTGGCAGGAATTCGGCATGATGAAGTTCCCCACCAAGGAGGACGTGCCGGACGAGTTCGGACCCGAGGGCGACGAGAACCTGCCCAACTGGTCCACCACCCGCTACGTCGACTGGACCTCGTGGCAGGCCGGCTCCAGCTTCTGGCCGAACGCCCGCTTCGGCGTCGACTCGGTGCAGACGGAGAGCTCCGGCATGGGCACCTACGCCCACGAGCTGAGCCACATCTTCGGCATCGGCGACAACTACAACAACCCGTACGGCGTTCCGCCGCGCCGGGCCTACACCGGTGTCTGGGAGATGCTCAGCCGCGGCAGCTTCAACGGCCCGGGCGGTCCGCACTCGCGCTGGATCATCCCGCCGGTCGCGGGCGCGTCCATGGGCGCCCAGCACATGCTCCGCAACAAGATCGACCTCGGCATGGTGGACGAGCAGAACGTCCTGCGCCTGTCGCGTGACGCGCTCGCCCAGTCGGGCGTGGTCACCGCCAAGGTGCTGGCCCGCGTCGCGCAGCCGAAGAAGGACCAGCTGTCGGGCATCAACATCTCGTTCGACACCGGCGATCACAACCCCGACTGCGACTGGCGTACCGACCCGCTCTGCGACGGCGGCAACTACGACAACTACACCGTCGAGGTCGTCGACCGCATGGGCGCCGACTCCTTCACTCCCGACTCCGGCGTCCTCCTGGCCAAGACCAAGAACCAGGACAGCGCCCCGTTCGAGTGGGTGGTCGACGCCAACCCGCAGGACATCAACATGACCGACTACGTCCTGCCCGACGGCACCCAGGTGCCGATCACGATCGGCGACTACCGGCAGCTGGCCGACGCCCTCTTCCACGCGGGCACCGACTCCGGCAGCCAGTACGAGTTCGTCGACGAGGACAACCGCCTGCACTTCTACGTCACCGACGTCGAGCGCGACCGTGAGGGCCTGCTGTCCTACACGGTGGCCATCCGTTCGCTCGACGGCTCGGGCCCGCAGAAGCGCGGCGTGAAGCTGCTGCACGGCTCCGGCGGCCACGGCGACAAGAACGTCTCCACCTGCCGCTTCCCGCTGTTCAACACCGGCAAGGCCGCCCCCGTCCAGGCCGGTCAGCACCCGGAGGACGTCAGCAAGTACCTCGACTCCGACGTCTACCGGCTCACGGCCACGGTCAAGGGTGACGGCTGGACCGCCCAGCTGCCCAACGCCCTGGCCAACGTCAAGTTCGGCGATCGGGAGACCGTGGAGGTCAACGCCGTCCACGCCGACAGCGCCGACCGCAAGGCGACGGTCCAGCTCACCGCCACCTCGGAGAGCGACCCGAGCAAGACGATGACCGCCACCTGCCAGGTGAACGGCCGCTAGGCAAAAGATGGGGTACGGCTGGCGCCGGCCGTACCCCATCGGCTTGAATCACCCCGAAGGGGGTGCTCGTTGTCGGGGAACTTACCGGAGCGGCGACGTCGGCGTCGCTGGACCGCGCGCGTCTCGACCGGCCTCGCGGCCGCCGCGGCGACCGCGCTCGCGGCCTCCGTCGAGTGGGAGATCCCACTGGAGGCCAAGATCGGCGTGACCATGGGCGCGGCCGTCCTCGTCGGTCTGACGACCTGGGCCACCACCGACACGCGGCCCAAGCCACAGCCCCCGCTGGGGCCCGGCCCGGTCGCCCCCGACCAGTGGCCGCCCGTGCCCGAGCACTTCACCGGGCGCGAGGAGCCGCTCGCCGAGCTGCGCGAGGTGCTCGGCCGCCGCAAGAAGGTCTCCGACCTCTCACCACCCCTCGTCATCTCCCTGTACGGCCGCGGCGGCGTCGGCAAGTCGGCGCTCATGACCAGGTTCGGGCAGGAGATCGCCGACCTGTACCCCGACGGACGCCTCTACGCCGACCTGCGCGGCGTGGACGCCCCCGTCGACCCGGAAGAGGTCCTGATCGGCTTCCTGCGCGCGCTCGGCGTCCGGCTCACCACCGATCCGGGCGGCCTGCAGGAGCTGCGCAGGCTCTGGCTGACCTGGACGAAGGGCCGCCGGATCCTCATCGGGCTGGACAACGCACACGACGCCGACCAGATCAAACCGCTGATCCCGGCCGAGACCGGGTGCGCGGTGCTCGTCACGTCCCGCGTGCCGCTGTTCCTCGGCGGCACCCACGACACCCAGCTCGGCGTCTTCACCGAGGCGCAGGGCATCCAGCTGCTGGCCCGGCTGGCCGGCGACGCCAGGGTCGCCTCCGACCTCGACGCCGCCAAGGAGATCGTCCGGCTCTGCGACCACCTGCCCCTCGCCATCAACCTCTGCGGTGGCCGGCTCGCCACCCGCGAGCAGTGGACGCTGCGCGAGATGGCAGGCCGGCTCGCCGACAAGCGCCGTCGCCTCGACCACCTCCAGGTCGCCCACACGGTGGACAAGAGCGTGCGCGCCTCCGTCCAGCTCAGCTACGACGCCTGCACCGGGATGCAGCGCCGCCTGCTGCGCCTGCTCGGCTCCCTGACCGCGCCCGACGTGCCCCAGTGGGTGGCCGGCGAGCTGCTCGACGTCTCCGTGCTCGACGGCGCCGACCAGCTCGAAGCGCTCATCGACGCGCAGCTCGCCGAGTGCTCCGGCACCGACCAGACCGGCGCCATGCGCTACCGGCTCCACGACCTCGTCCGCGTGTTCGCCGCCGAGCTGGGCGACGTCGACGGCGACCGGCGCCGTCCCGCCATCGAACGCGTCCTTTCCGGCTACCGCCGCCGCGCCGAGGAGGCCGCGCAGAACCGCTGGCCGCAGGACTGGAGCCGGGGCGGGCGGCGCTCCACCGACGACGGCGAGCTGCGGGCCGGTGACTGGCTCAACGCCGAGCGGCTCTCCCTGCTCGCCATGATCAGTCAGGCCCGCCAACTTCGGCACTGGGAGCTGACCGCGGGGCTGGCCAGGGCGTTCTGCTCGCTGTGTCATTCGCTGCGGGCGTACTGGTCCGACTGGGCGGCCGTGGCCGAGATCGGCCGCGAGGCGGCCGAGAAGTCCGGCGACGGGCGCGCGCTGGCCATCGCGCTGCTCGACGCCGCCGCCGTGCACGGCGGCCTCGGGCTGCGCCGGCAGGGGCAGGAGGAGGCCGAACGCGCGCTGGAGCTCTTCACCGACCTGGAGGAGCCGTGGTGGGCCGCGCGGGCGCAGCGCGCGATCGGGATGACGCTGTTCAGCGACGGTCACCTCGACCGGGCGCAGGGCTACCTCGTCAACGCGATCGACGGGTTCCGCGCCGAGGAGGACCTGTGGTGGATGGCCCGCACCCAGCGCAACCTCGCCGAACTGTGCCTGGCCGAGCAGCAGCCCGAGAAGGCGCGAGCCCTCCTCGAGGAGGCGCTCGAGACCTTCAAACGGGACGGCAACCGCTACTCGGAGGCCCAGACGCTGCGCGTGTACGGAGAGGTGCTGGCGGCCCAGGCGCGCGACGAGCACGACGCGGGCGAGCACCGGCGCGCCGCCAACCTGTTCGCCAGGGCCGGCGTCAGCCTCGACCGGGCGACGGAGATGTTCAGGAAGCGCGGCGAGCTGTGGGAGGAGGCCCGCTGCCTGCGCGCCGCCGGTGAGGTCGGCGACCCGGAGAACGGGCCGCGCGAACTCGACTACATCCGCCGGGCCGAGGACATCCTGGCCGCGCTCGGAGACGCGTGGGGCGTGGCCAGGACCGCCGTGTCGGCCGGGCGGACGCTGGCCGGCCTCGACCTCGTGGAAGAAGCCGAGCACGAGCTACGGCGCGCGGTCGCGGAGTTCGAGGAGCTCGGTGACCGGTGGTGGATGGCGCTGAGCCTGCGCTACCTGGGCGAGGCGCACCTGGACGCGCACGAGCCCGCGGCCGCCGTCGAACCGCTGGAGCAGGCCAGGGACATCTACCGCAGCCTCGGCGACGAGGCCGGCCTGCGCCGGACCATGAAGCTGCTGGAAGGCGCCCGTCCCGACGCGGGCTGACGGCCGCGGGCGTCGCGTTCAGGCGCCGTACCCGCTCGCCCGGCGGGTCGCGTCGCGCGGCCACTCGGGCGGGCGCGCGGGCGGGTCGGTGAACGGCGTGCTCAGCAGCTCACCGGCGGTCTGCCGGGCCTGCCCGATGCTCTCCTCGAACTGCCTGCGCACGTGCGCCGCCTGCTCCGACAGCTCCTTGATGTGCCGGCGCGCCAGGTCGTCGCGCACGGTGTCGGCGATGAGCTGCTGGTAGTCGGGCGTCCTCGCGGCCATCGCCTCCAGCCGGGCGTGCGTGTGGTAGACCGTGTCGGCCTTGATCACCTGTTTGGCGTACTTCTCCAGGTGACGTACGCGGCGGGTGAGCGACGTCCAGGCGGCGTCGAGCGCGGTCGTGTACGGCTTGAACGCCTCCTCCATGCCGGGCGGCAGATCCCGGGGGACGATCCTGCGGTGCTCGGCGTGCATGGCCGACAGCCGTCTCAGCCGATGGGCGATCTGCCAGATCTCCTCCGGCAGCGACACCTGGTTGTCGATGCTGTCGATCAGGCCCGCGCGGTGCACGTGGGAGCCGAGAATCGCCGCCACGGCGTTCTGCGCCCGGTGCAGCAGCATCTGGCACGGATGGTCGAGGTCCTCCGGCAGGACGTACCGGTCGGCGTGCGTCTGCGCCAGCTGCAGCCGGCGTCTGGTGGAGCGGTAGGTGTTGTCCGTCGCGATCCAGCGGAATAACACGATCACTCCCGCGCCGATCCCCGCCACGAACACCCACGGGCGGTCCGTGAGCACCGAGAGGCAGACGAGGGAGGCGGGCACGAGGAAGAGCAGCGCGGGGTGGGACGTGGTGCTCACGCGCTTTCCGGACCGTGTCTGGCGAAGTATGTGCGGACTCGACAGGAGTTCGGCCGAGGTCTCCGGGGGCAGCGAAGGATCGATCACCAGCCGTGGGGGCAGAGCTCGTGGATCCATCAGGTTCTCCCGAGGGGACCATCGCCTTCAGGCGACGGGGGAATCGGGAGCGGGAGGGCCGCCAAGGCCCGAGCGTGGAGTGACCTGCCTGGTCTGCGCATCAAAGATCTCCGTTCGTCGCGCATGAGATGGACAGCCCTGTTACAAGGATCGTGTGGCACGGCAAGTGCGCACTTCCCCCGGTGCGGCGTATGACCTCGGCTATCACGTGGTGTGGTGCCCGAAGTACCGCCCCCCGGGCCTGGGCGGCCGGGTGAAGGACCGCCTGGAGGAGATGATCCGTGCCAAGGCCGACGGGCACGGTTGGGAGATCGTGGCGGTTGAGGTGATGCCGGACCACGTGCACCTGTTCGTCAAGCCCCACCCGACGAACTCGCCCTCGTACGTGGCCAGCCAGTTCAAGGGCTTCACCTCCCACCACCTTCGCGCCGAGTTCGGCCACCTGCGTTCCCGACTGCCCACACTGTGGTCACGGTCCTTCTTCGTGGCCACGGTCGGCGCGGTGTCGGCCGAGGCGGTGCAGCGCTACATCGAGACTCGGTACGAGCGGCCCCAGGGCGGTGGCCGTGCGTAGATCGTTCAAGTTCCTGCTGCGCCCCACGAGCAAGCAGGCGGCGGCGCTGGCGGCGTGCCTGGAGGACCACCGTACGCTGTACAACGCCGCGCTGGAGCACCGCCGCACCGCCTACGCCACAGCGGGTGTGAGCGTCCGGTACGGCGAGCAGTCGGCCGAGTTGAAGCACATCCGTGCCGATGATGCCGGCGGGCAGGGCCGGTGGTCGTTCTCGTCCCAGCAGGCCACGCTGCGCCGCCTCGACAAGGCGTTTCGCGCGTTCTTCGACCGCGTCCGGACGTAGGACGCGGCGGGATGCTCGGGCTGGGAGTCCCACCGACAGCCGTCGCCGCGTCCTACGTCCGGTTGCAGGGCGTCGGGCACGTCCGCGTCCACCAGCACCGCCCGGTCAAAGGCCGGGTGAAGACGATCAGCGTGAAGCGGGAGGGCTCGCGCTGGTATGTGGTGCTGTCGTGTGATGACGTGCCGGCCGAGCCGCTGCCTGCCACGGGCGCGGTGGCCGGGGTCGATCTGGGCGTGGCCTCGCTGGTCACCACCTCCGACGGTGAGCGTCTGGCGAACCCTCGCCATCTGGCCGCGACTGCCGATCGTCTCGCCGCCGCGCAGCGCGACCTGGCCTGCAGGAAGCGCGGCTCCAAACGCCGCCGCAAGGCCGTGGCCCGTGTCGCTGCCCTGCATGCGAAGGTGCGGCGTCAGCGCCTCGACGGCGCTCACAAGGCTGCGCTCACTCTGGTCCGCGACTACGACGTGATCGTGCACGAGGAGCTGCGGATCGCGAACATGACCCGCTCGGCGTCCGGCACGATGGAAGCGCCCGGCCGCAACGTGGCGCAGAAGTCCGGGCTCAACCGTTCGATTCTGGATGCGGGTTGGGGGGTGTTCCTGACGGTCCTCGCGCACAAGGCTGAAAGCGCCGGTCGAGAGCTGATCGCGGTGAATCCCGCCGACACCTCCCGCACGTGCGCCCGGTGCGGGCACTGCGTGAAGGAGAACCGCGTCACCCAGGCCGAGTTCGCCTGTAGGGCGTGCGGGCATGCCGCGCACGCCGACGTGAACGCGGCGGTCAACATCCTCAGGGCAGGGCTTGCCCTTCGCCAGGCTGCGGGAGCGGCTTGGCGAGAAGCCGCTCCCTTCAGGGAGCGGAGGAGTCACAGGTTCATGCTGCTTCATACGGCAGGGATTTGCTCATGTTTGAGGGACATATAGGGTCTGACAATGAGGGAGATCACAAGGTGGATCGATCTTGAAGGCGCCGTCAACGCGCGCGACCTCGGCGGGCTGCCCACCCGCGACGGCGGACGGACCCGCTTCGGGCGCGTCTTCCGCGCCGACAACCTGCAAGGACTCACCCGCGCGGACGTACGGCTGCTCGTCGCCGACCTGAACCTGCGGCACGTCGTCGACCTGCGCTCGACGGCCGAGGTGCTGCTGGAAGGCCCGGGGCCGCTCGCCCGGGTGCCCGAGGTGCGTCACCACCACCTGACGCTGTTCCTCGAGGGCGGCCGGCGCACCGACGTCGACGCCGACGTCCCCGAGGGGGTCGACGGCGACCGGGTGCTGCCCGGGGTGGGGCGGGTCGCGGACGACGAGGTGCGGGTGAGCGGCTTCTACTACGGCTACCTGCGCGACCGGCCCGACGCCGTGGTGGGGGCGCTGCGCGCGATGGCGCTGGACGACGGGGCCGCGCTCGTGCACTGCGCGGCCGGCAAGGACCGTACGGGGGTGCTGTCGGCGCTGGCCCTGGAGATCACCGGGGTGACCCGGGAGGCGATCGTCGCGGACTACGTGGCGACCGGCGAACGCCTGGAGCAGATACTCAAGCGCCTCCGTCAGAGCGACGCATACCGCGACGACCTCGACTCCCGCCCCGCGGACTACCACGTCCCCCGGGCCGCCTACATGGAACGCTTCCTCACCATCCTCGACACCCGCTTCGGCGGCCCGATGGCCTGGCTCACCCACCATGGCTGGACCCCGGCCGACACCACCGCCATGAAGTCGCGCCTACGCGACTGAGCAAGGGTGGGTGCGGCCGTGGTCAGGTCAGCTGGACGACCGTTCGTTCGGCGGCCGAGCGGCGGGCCGCCTCCAGGACGGCCAGCACCTCGACCGCGCTCTCCGGGTCGACGGGCGGCGGGGCGCCCTCACGCAGCGCCGCCGCCACGCCCCGGTAGAAGTCGAGGTACGTGCCGGTGTCGGTGCGCACGAGCTGCTGGTCACCCGGCGTGCCGAGAAAGCCCCACCGGTCCTCCTCGTCGTCCCCGAACCCCGGCGAATCGGGCGTCATCCCGGCGCGCAGGCGCTCCTCCTGCACGTCCATGCCGTGCTTGACGAACGCCGCCGTCGAGCCGAGCACGCGGAAGCGGGGGCCGAGCCGGGCTGCGACCGAGCTGGCCCACAGGTGGGAACGCGCGCCGCTCTCGTGCGTGAGCGCGATGAACGTGTCGTCGTCCCCCGTCACCCCCGCCCGCCGTACGTCGCTCTCGCAGTAGACCTCGCGCACCGGCCCCAGCAACTGGACGGCCTGGTCGACGAGGTGGCTGCCCAGGTCGTAGAGCAAGCCGGGGACCTCCTCAGGTCCGCCGCGCTCGCGCCACCCGCCCTTGGGCACCGGCCGCCACCGCTCGAAGCGCGACTCCAGGCGGTGCACGTCGCCGAGCCGCCCCTCCGCCACCAGCCGTCGCAGCGTCCGGAAGTCCCCGTCCCAGCGGCGGTTGTGGAACACCGTCAGCATGAGCCCCCGCTCACGCGCCAGCCGGACGAGCTCGCGGCCCTCCGCGACGGTGCGGGCCAGCGGCTTGTCCACGACGACGGGAAGCCCGTGGGACAGCGCGGCGGTGGCCGTGCTCACGTGCGTGCGGTTCGGCGAGGCGACCACCACGAGGTCGCAACGCTCCCACAGGTCGCGGACGTCGGTCACGGCGGCGGCGCCGTACCTGCCGCCGACCTCGGCCTGGCGTTCGGGGTCGCGGGTCACCACGGCCGACAGCGTCAGGCCGGGGGTGGCCTGGATCAAAGGGGCGTGGAAGTACGCCCCGGCAACGCCGTAACCGACCAGACCGACGCGAATCTCCCTCATCGCGCCAGGCTATCCCGTCCCACCCGTTCACCCGCCCGCCTGACGAACCGGGCGCGGACCCTACTCCTCCTCGCGCTCGGCGAGGAACCGCTCGAACTGGGCGGCGAGCTCGTCGCCCGTGGGCATGGGCGTCGTCTCGGCCAGCAGGTTCTCCCGCTCCTCCCCGCCCGCGAAGGCGTCGTACTGCTGCTCCAGCCCCCGGATGGCGGTGGACAGCTCGCTGGAGGCGCTGATCTGCTCCTCGATCTCCGTCGTCGTACGGTCGGCCGCGTCGCGCAGCGCGTCCAGCGGGAAGACGAGCCCCGTCGACCTCGTCACGGCCTCCAGGGCGGTGACGGCCGCGGTCGGGTACTCGGCCTGCGACAGGTAGTGGGGGACGTGCACCGCGTACCCGACCACGTCGTGCCCCTTCGCGCCGAGCCGGAGCTCCACCAGCGCCGCCGCGCTGCCGGGCACCTGCACCCGTCCGAAGACGTTCGGCTGCGTGTTGATCAGCTCCGGCCGGGTGGCGTGCGCGGTGACGCCGAGCGGCCTCGTGTGGGGGACCGCCATGGGGATGCCGTGCAGCGTCACGAGCTTGCTCACCTTCAGCCTCTCGACCAGCTCGCCCACCGCCCGGGTGAACAGCTCCCACTCACGGTCCGGCTCGGGCCCGCTCAGCAGCAGGAACGGCGTGCCCGTCGCGTCTTTCGCGGCGTGGACGGACAGCTCGGGGGACTCGCACTCGACCCAGCGGTCGGTGTCGAACGTCATGACCGGCCGGCGGGACCGGTAGTCGAGCAGCCGGTCCACGTCGAACGTCGCCACAACTTGGTGCTCCAGCTCGGCCAGCAGGTGGCCCACCGCGAGACGTCCTGCGCCACCAGCGTCAACGAAACCCTCGAAGTGATACAGCAACACCGGATCAGTCAGCTCGGGCACCTCGTCGGCGAGCTCGTAGAGATCCATCGGGTCGAACACGTTGGACAGCCTTTCCGTAGGTACGCATCACCAGAACCCATGACGTACCGGAACGATTCCGTGCAGGGCACCCTATCGAGGCAGAATGTAAGACATGGACGAAGACCCGGAGGTCGTGGAGCTCGCCACCAGGGTGTTCAACCTGGCCCGGGAGGGCGAGACCGAGACGCTGCGCGCGTACGTGGAGGCGGGGGTGTCTGCCAACCTGGCCAACGACAAGGGCGACACCCTGCTGATGCTGGCGGCCTACCACGGCCACGCGGACACCGTACGCATGCTCACCGACCACGGCGCCGACCCCGACCGCCCGAACGACCGCGGCCAAACCCCGCTGGCCGGCGCAGTCTTCAAAAAGGAACCCACAGTCGTCCAAGCCCTACTGGCCGCCGGCGCCAACCCCCACGCAGGCCGGCCGTCCGCGATGGAAACCGCGAGGCTGTTCAATGTTCAGGAGTGGCTGGGCGCATAAGGACATGTCTTAAACGTAATAAAGAGGTTACATCACGCTATATAGCCAATATGGACTCAGGCGTCGACCATGCGTTTATGGGCATTACATCTGCGCGCCATCCCCTCCGTATTCCCGCATTACGCTGCCCCTTCGAAAGCCAAGTAAATCCGCATGTCACAGAGGCGAGCGAAGACAGTTTCCGATGGTTGCTGGAGTCCGGCATGCTGCAGGAGCCGGAGATACTCGACCGATACCGGAGCGCCCAGTTCGGCTGGCTCACCGCGCGAGCGTATCCGCTCGTGGACCGAGACATGCTCAAGCTCCTCATGGACTGGTGTATCTGGCTCTTCGCCTTCGACGACGGCTTCTGTGAGTCGGAGACGTTCAGCAAGCACACAGGCCTCATCGCCCGTGCCCTCCCGGAGATGTTCCGTGTCCTCCACGACATCGAGTCCGACGAGCCCGTCACGAACGTCTTCGCCAAGTCCCTCCAAGAGCTCAAGGGCCGCATCGAGGTACATGCCGAGCGCGATCAGCTCGACCGGTGGTGCACCGCGACGAAGGAGTACATCTTCGCCCAGGTGTGGGAGGCGGCGAACCGGGAGTCGGATGTGGTTCCCACTCCTGAGGACTACGTGTTCATGCGTCGGCGCACCGGCGCCATGTATCCGGTGTACGCCCTCATCGACATCGCGGGCCATCAGCGGCTAGGCCCCGAGGAATGGCACCACCCCGACATCCGGGCCCTCACCGAGCACGCCAACGACCTGGTCGTGTGGGACAACGACCTCTTTTCGTATGCCAAGGAACGGGAGCACGACAAAGCCCGCCACAACTTGGTGAACGTGCTGATGACCCATCGCGGCTACTCCCTGCAGGAGGCTCTCGACGAAGTGGCGCTGATGCACGACCACGCCGTCGCGGAGATGGTGAGGCTACGCGCCTCGGTCGAGACCTGGGGTTCACCTGCGGTGCTCGCCTACGTGCAAGGCCTCGAACACTGGGTGCGGGGCCACATCGAGTACTCGCTCGGCAGCGCGCGCTACATCAAGGCGTGGCCGACGAGCACCCAGTGGCTCCAAGCGTCCTGACCCTGCCCGCCCCTTGACCCTACGACGAGGCGTCCAGGTCGCCCAGTGCGAGCGTGGTCGCCTCGTCTAGGTCGAGTTCGGTGCCCAGCACGAAAGCCTGTTTGTAACCATCGACGCCCAGGCGCCGCTCACACTCCTTGACGCACTTCTCATGGTCGACCGTCAGGAACGGTGCCCCCAGCATCGGCAAGCCCGCCGAGCGCCAGTTCTGGTGCAGTGCGCCGAGCAGCATAGACGCGACATCCACTCGCTCCACCGCCGCGTAGATCCGCGCCACCGTCTCGAGCGTGATGAGGGTTCCGAGCGTGTCGTGGAAGTGCCGTTTGATTCGAAGGCTCTCTCGGGCGTTTCCCAGCGCCAGGTCTGTCCGCTTCGTGTGCAGCCTGGTCACGGACAGCGCCCAGTTCGCATAAGAACCGACCCACAGCTCGCCGCGTTCCACACAGACCTGTAGACAGTCCACCAGGAGGGACTCAGCCTCGTACAGCTCGCCCTGCGAGGTGAGCACGATCGCGAGCTCGACGACGGCGGGCAGCAGGCCGGGATTGAGCTCCTTGTTCTCGGTGTTGAATTCGATCGCCACGCCCAGCAGCGCGCTGGCCTTCTGGAGATCACCCTGGAGCAGCGCCGCCGTGCCCTGCATCTTGGAAGACAGGATCACCGCACGCGAGTCTCCGACCTTGACCGCTTCGGTGCTGCAATGCTCGGCCGCCGTGAGCGCTCCCACGCTGTCGCCTTGGCAGCTACGCACGTAGGAGAGCACCCAAAGGGCCTTGCACCGCTCCTTGCTCGCCTTGGGGTTGGCGACCAGCGCCCGCTCCAGATAGAGGCGGCCTTCGCGGGCGAATCCACAGCAAACCCACATGAACCAGAGCGACGACAGCAACGTCAACGCCAGTGGCTCCTTGCCAGGAGTCCGCAGTGCGTAATCGAGTGCGCTTCGGACATTGTCGTGCTCCTGGCGCATGCGAATGAACCAGTAGATCTGTCGCGGGCCTGACCAGGCCTCCTCGCCGCGCTGGGCGAGGCTCAGGTAGTACTCCAGGTGCCGCTGCTGCATCTGCTCGGACTGGCCGAGCTTCTCGAGCCACTCCTGGCCGTACTCGGCGAGGGTGTCGATCAGTTTGTAGCGCACGCCGGCGTGGTTGCTGCGGATCATCAGGATGGACTTCTCGACCAAGCCCCCGATGAGGTCGGTGATGCGCTCGGCGGACAGGCGGCTGTCGGAGCAGACGAAGCGGGCCGCGTCGAGTTCGAAGTCGCCGGCGAACACCGACAGCCGGGCCCACAGCAGCCGCTCCTCCGGCTCGCACAGCTCGTGGCTCCAGCCGATGGCCGCGCGCAGCGTCTGGTGGCGGGGCAGTGCCGTACGGCTCGCCCCGGCCAGCAGGCTGAAGCGGTCGGTCAGCAGCCCGAGTACCTGGTCGACCGACAGGGCGCGCAGACGTACGGCGGCCAGCTCGATCGCCAGCGGGATGCCGTCGAGGCGGCGGCACAGTTCGGCGATCGCGCCGATGTTGTCCTCGTCGAGCACGAATTCGGGCACGCTCGCCCCGGCCCGGTCGGCGAAGAGCTGGACGGACTCGTTGGTGAACAGGCTCTCGGTCGGGTCGTCGCCGGGCACCTGCAGCGGCGGCACCGGCACGACGTGCTCGTACGGCAGGTTGAGCGACTGGCGGCTGGTCGCCAGCACCTTCAGGTTGGGCGCGGCCTCGAGCAGCTCGTGCACCAGCTCGGCGCAGCCCTGGATGAGGTGTTCGCAGGTGTCGATGATGAGCAGCATGTCGCGCTCGCCGACCCACTCGGCGAGCGTCTCTGACTCGGCGCGCGAGGACTGGTCGGCGATGCCGAGCGCGGAGGCGATGGTGTGCTTGACCATGCCCGCGTCCTGCAGCCGGGCAAGGTCGGCGAACCAGACGCCGTCGGGGTAGCTCGCGCGCACCTGGTGGGCGAGGCGCAGCACCGTGCGGGACTTGCCCACGCCGCCGATGCCGGTCACGGTCACCAGACGTGACTCGCTGAGGTGCCGTTTGAGGTTGGCGAGGAGTCGGGTCCTGCCCACGAAGCTGGTGAGCTCCGCCGGTAGATTGCCTTCTCGCCGCCAGCCGGTCGGGGTGGCCATGCGCAGCCTCACGGGGGGTAGGCGACACCTGCCTTCGTATCGTACCGCCGTGATCCGGACCTGTCCCCGTAGCAAGGGAGACACCAGGTACCGGTTTGTACGCCCAGGTAGCATGTCATCCGTGGAAGATTTCCTACCCGAGCAGACGTCCGACGACCTCGACCTGGGGTGGGGTGACTGGTCGCGGGACGACCAGGACGCGTTCTACCTCGAGAACAGGCCGCCTCACTGGGGCTGAGCCTTGCCCGACCTCACCCGTTCCCTGCGCGCCGCCACTCCGGCCGACTACGACGCCATCACCGCCGTGGTCGACGAGTGGTGGGGGCGTCCGGTGTTGCCCGCTTTGCCGCGGCTCTTTCTTGACCATTTCCACCGGACCAGCCTGATCGCCGAACAGGGTGACGAGATGGTGGGGTTCCTCGTCGGGTTCATGTCGCCGTCCCTGCCGGGGGAGGCGTACATCCATTTCGTGGGCGTCGCGCCCGAGGTGCGCGCGAGCCACCTCGGCCGCGTCATGTACGAGCGCTTCTTCGACCTCGCCCGTGCCGATGGCAGGCACGTCGTACGGGCCATCACCTCGCCTGTCAACGCGGCCTCCGTCGCCTTCCATCGCCGCATGGGCTTCGCGGCCGGCGACCCCGTGGACGGTTATCACGGCCCAGGCCGCAGCATGGTCACCTTCGTCCGGGAGATCTGACCAAGCGATCTTTTCCACTTTCTGTGGAAATCTCTGACATGCCCGTATGCATTCGTCGAAATGCGGGAATGGATCAGGGCATTCGCGTTCGCCGGAGGAAGGGGAACGGGCGATGGCAGAACGCTTGAAACGCATGGGACTCGCGGGGGAATTGGTAGCCGAGTTCGCCGGCACGGCGGTGCTCATCCTGTTCGGTGTCGGAGTCGTCGCACAGGTCGTCGCCGGACAGCTCGGCGACCACGACAGCATCGCCTGGGCGTGGGGCATCGGTGTCGCGATGGGTGTGTACGTCGCCGGCCGCACGACCGGCGCGCACATCAACCCGGCCGTCACCCTGGCCTTCGCCCTCTTCCGTGGCTTCCCGTGGAAGAAGGTCGTGCCGTACGCGCTCGCGCAGACCGCAGGCGCGTTCGTCGCGGCGCTCATCGTGCGGTGGAACTACAACGAGGTCCTCACCATGGTGGACCCCGGGCACACGATCAAGACCCAGACGGTCTTCTCCACCCTTCCCGGCAACGGCACCCTCCCGGTGGGCATGTGGGGCGGCTTCCGCGACCAGATCATCGGCACCGCCATCCTGCTCTTCGTCATCTTCGCGCTGTCGGACCTCGACAACATGGCGCCGAGCGCGAACATGGGGCCGTTCGTCATCGGCCTGCTCATCGTCGGGATCGGCATGGCGTTCGGTACGAACGCCGGCTACGCGATCAACCCGGCGCGTGACTTCGGGCCGCGTCTGGCGAGCTTCCTCACCGGGTACGGCGGAGCCTGGCGAGATCAGTACGGCGACTTCTACTGGTGGGTGCCCATCGTGGCCCCCCTGATCGGCGCGGCCGTCGGCGCGGGCCTCTACCAGCTCGCGATCGCCCGGTTCCTGCCCATGGACGTGAACCGCGACGTGGTGAAGCCCTCCGACAACCCGTGAGCCGGCCACCCTGAGTGACGGGGGTCAAGCCTCGATCCAGCCCTTATGGAGGACGACATGCCCGAATTCGTGGGTGCCATCGATCAGGGCACCACGAGCACCCGCTTCATGATCTTCGATCACGAGGGTGCCGAGGTAGCCAAGTTCCAGCTCGAGCACGAGCAGATCCTGCCCAGGGCGGGCTGGGTCGAGCACAACCCCATAGAGATCTGGACCAGGGCCGCCGCCGTGATCCAGAGCACGCTCCAGCGCAGCAACCTGCAGGCGAGCGACCTCGCCGCGATGGGCATCACCAACCAGCGCGAGACCACGGTGGTGTGGAACCGGCGCACCGGCCGGCCGTACTACAACGCGATCGTCTGGCAGGACACCCGTACCGCGGGGATCGCCGCGGCGCTCGATCGCGACGACCGCGGCCAGATCATCCGCGACCGCACCGGACTGCGGCCCGAGGCGTACTTCTCCGGCGGCAAGATCCAGTGGATCCTGGAGAACGTCGAAGGCGTCCGCGAGGCCGCCGAGCGGGGCGAGGCCGTCTTCGGCAACACCGACACCTGGGTCGTGTGGAACCTCACCGGCGGCGTCGACGGCGGCGTCCACGTCACCGACGTGACCAACGCCAGCCGGACGATGCTCATGGACCTCGACACGCTCGACTGGGACGACGAACTGCTGTCGTTCTTCGGCATCCCGCGTCAGATGCTGCCCGAGATCCGCCCGTCGTCCGACCCCGCCGGGTACGGCGTCGCCTCCCAGGCCGTCAACGCCCCGGTGCCGATCACCGCCATCCTGGGCGACCAGCAGGCCGCCACCGTCGGACAGGTGTGCTTCGCGCCAGGCGAGGCCAAGAACACCTACGGCACCGGCAACTTCCTGCTGCTCAACACCGGCACGACGCCCGTACGCTCCAAGAGCGGCCTGCTCACCACCGTGGCGTACAAGTTCGGCGACCAGCCCGCGGTGTTCGCGCTGGAGGGCTCGATCGCGGTGACCGGCTCGGCCGTGCAGTGGCTGCGCGACCAGCTGCACGTCATCACCTCCGCCGAACAGGTCGAGACGCTGGCCCGGCAGGTCGAGGACAACGGCGGCATGTACTTCGTGCCGGCGTTCTCCGGGCTGTTCGCCCCGTACTGGCGGGCCGACGCGCGCGGCGCCATCGTGGGCCTGTCGCGCTACAACAACGACGCCCACCTGGCGCGCGCCACCCTCGAGTCGATCTGCTACCAGAGCCGCGACGTCGTCGAGGCCATGGAGCAGGACTCGGGCGTGGCGCTCGACGTGCTGAAGGTGGACGGCGGGGTCACCGCCAACGACCTGTGCATGCAACTCCAGTCGGACATCCTCGGCGTGCCGGTCAGCCGTCCGGTCGTCTCGGAGACGACGGCGCTCGGGGCCGCGTACGCCGCCGGCCTGGCCGTCGGCTTCTGGCGCGACACCGACGAACTACGCGCCCACTGGGCCGAGGACCGCCGCTGGGAACCCACCTGGACCGAGCAGGAACGCGAAAAGGGCTACACCGGCTGGAAAAAAGCCGTCACCAAGTCCTTCGACTGGACCGACCCCGACTGACGAACCTCACCTATCGCCCCGGGCCGGGACTACCAACCCCGGGCCTGGAGCATCGCCCTCTGCCCGGAACCATCGCCCCCAGGCGGCCCACGAGGCCGCCACCTCGTCGGGCCCGCCCGTCCGAGCCTGACAACGCCGCCACCTCGCTTCGACCCGTCCGGCCGTGCTCACAACGCCGCCACCCCGTTCGCCTGGCCACGCTGGGCGGCGGGGGTGGTTGGCGCGTGGGTGACGGCCGCGCGTGTGCACGGGCATCTCGCCGTCGCGCGGCCCGTCCTGGTTGGGTGCGCGGACGTTGCCGCCTCGTCATGACTGGCTGGGCTGCTGCCACGGTCGGCGCATGGGCGACGGCCACGGGAGTGCGCCGGCACCTCGCCGGCGCCGACACTCTGCTCCACCGGGCTGCGGCTCGAGGGCTCATCGCCCCGTCCAGGTCGGCCTGGACGGGGCGACGGCACTGTCAGCTCACCCCGCTCGCCTCGGGCGGGCTCGTGGACCCGGTCGGGTCATCGCGTTGGGGGCCGCAGACCCTCCCGACCCGCACCGCCCACGGCGCGTCCCAGCCGTGGGAGCCGCACCGACCCGACTTCGGTAAGGGGGCGTGGGACGGTGCTGCCGGCTGGGGGTCCTGTTCTTCTCGGGAGGGAGCGTAGGGGGGTCGAGCCGGCCGGACTTCACGCGGATCGATGCGTGGCTGATGGGCGCGCCCATCGACAGACGAGGACCTCGCACTTCGCGGCGCCGGCCGTGCAGGTACGAAATCCGAATTCTGATCTTGCACGGGAGTCGCTGTAGCGTTTGCCGGTCAGGTGGGCAGCACTTGAGGACTGATCGGGCCAGGCATGTCAGTGAGCAGTAGTCGCACGCAGAGGAACAAGCAACCATCCTTCGCGAGGTGGCCGGCCGGATGCCGGCGCATTCGGGGTGACAGGAGAACCTGGTGAGTCCGCAGCGCTCTGGCCCACTGTGCCCCGCATATCCCGATGCGTTCTTCGTGGGCGGCATCCGGTTCGTCGGCCCGACGGGCCAACTGGTCGTCACCGAGATCCACGACAAGGGGGAGTTGGTGCTGCCGACCGGCAGCCTCATCGCCGGCGATCCCACGGGACTGTTGTTTCCGCAGGACTTCACGGCCTTCACGCAGACGGTTCCCCCTGGGCGCTATCCGCTGCGGCTGTCGGTCGTACGGTTCTCCGACGACCCCGACCACGTTCGGGTCTGCGCGGCCGTGCTCGTCGTGCATGACGCGCCGACCGTCCACTGGGAGCAGGCGTTGCTTCCCGAACAGGACCTCAGCGAACTCGGCGACGAAGAGTTCTTCGGGTTCGGGGTCGACGGCGCAATGGGGTGCCTGTTCGACGCATCGCTGCTGAACCACTTCGCCACCGTGCTGGGCAGTGGCGAGGGCGGCACCGCCTGGATCGACCTGCTGTGCGGCAGCGGGCCCGAACCGCTCGTCGCGGGAACCCGGACCGTGACACTGACCGGGCCCGCCGGCGAGCCGGCCTTGACTGCCTGCGAGTCGGGTTTCGGCGACGGCGCCTACCCGGTGTGGTTCGGCCGCGACGACGACGGCCGGATCACCGCGGTGGTCGTCGACTTTCTCGTCCTGAACGAGTCCGAACCCCTCGACCCGCTCGGGCCGTGACTGCTCTCGACCGCGCGACCCAGTGCCACATCAGGCCCCGTCTCGTCATACTGCTCGGGTGATCGTCGGACTCGCGGCAGAGCACGACTTTCCCGGCTTTCTTGGCCTGGCAGCTCAAGTGGAGCACTGGTTCGGTCCGATGGTTGAGCAGCCGGGCCGCTGGCTTGTCGTCTCGGAGCAGGCGAGGGGGCAGGGGGTCGGCCGGGCACTGACAGCGGACGCCATGCGCCGCTTCGTGCGGGGTCCGGGCAGCATCGAGATGGTCACCTTCGGGGCGGTCTGAAAGGGGCCGCGCTGACCGAGCCTCGGGGCTGTTCGCCGGTGGACTGAGGTGGTGCTGGTCGGCTCAGGTCCGGTTCTTCTCGCAGGGGGCGTGGGAGTGCGCCGGCCGGGCTTCGGTGGTGTTCGCCTTGGTGGGGGAGTGGGGGCGGGTCGGTTGGACGCGGGCCCGCTCACACGTCGTGGAGGGAGCGGGCCCGGGTGGGTCAGCTGACGACGTCCTTGTGGCGGAAGCGGCGGAAGGCCACTGCGATGAGGATGGCGGCGTACGTGATGGACACTGATGCGCCCTTTGTCATACCGCTCCAGTCGAGCTCCGGTTGGAGGGCGTCCAGCCAGGCGTTGTTCCAGAACGTGGGCAGGAACTCGCGCAGTACGCCCAGCGCCTCCACGGCCTGCAGGATCGTGCACACGATCCACAGCCCGACGGCTCCGCCCACCGCGCCCAGCGGTGAGTCGGTCATGGTCGAGATGAGGAAGGCCAGTGCGGCGACCACGAGCTGGCTGACCAGGGCGTACCCGATCACGATGCCGAAGCGGGGAAGCACGTCGAGCGCCGGGATGACCTCGCCCGTGACGGGCACCTGGATGTCGTCCCAGCCGAACGCCAGAGTGCCCGCGAGCAGCGCCATCAGCGGCAGGCAGATCACGGCTGAGGCCGAGTAGGCGAGAGCCACGATCAACTTCTGCCGCAGCAGCCGATCACGCGGGACCGGAGCGGCCAGAAGGTAGCGCAACGACGACCAGTTGGCCTCGCTCGCCACGGTGTCGCCGCAGAACAGCGCGACCGCCACCACCAGCAGGAAGCTGGCCGACACCGACAGCGCGAACGCGGCGAAGTTGAGCCCGCTCTGGGTGGCCAGGTCGGAGATGCGCAGCGACTGCTCCTGGCCGCGCTGCGGCCCGATCTGGAACGCGATCACGAGCACCCAGGGCAGTGCCAGCAGCAGCCCGAACATCGCCAGCGTCCGCCGCCGCTTGAACTGCCGCACGAACTCCACCCGCAACGGCAGCGTGCGGTTGGGCGCGTAGCCCGTCGCGGTGGTCATCGCTTGTCTCCGATGAGGTCGAGGAACACGTCTTCGAGCCGAGGCCCGTGCCCGTTGGCGACGGCCGCCGAGCTGAGCAGCTGCGACACCGGACCGGTGGACACCAGCCGCCCGCGCTGCATGACCACGACGTGGCTGCAGGTCTGCTCGACCTCGGCCAGCATGTGGCTGGACACGATGACGGTACGGCCGTCGCGCGCGTAGCGCTTGAGTACCTCCCGCATCTCGCGGATCTGAGGTGGGTCGAGACCGTTGGTGGGTTCGTCGAGCACGAGCAGGTCGGGCAGCCCGAGCATCGCCTGGGCGATGGCCAGGCGCTGGCGCATGCCCTGGGAGTAGGTGCGTACGGCCCGGTCGAGCGCCTTGCCGAGACCGGCGATCTCGAGGGCCTCGTCGAAGTGGGCGTCGGCGGTCGGACGGCCGGTCGCCGCCCAGTAGAGGTCGATGTTGTCGCGCCCGGACAGGTGCGGCAGGAAGCCGGGCCCCTCGACGAACGAGCCGAGCCTGGACAGCACGGGAGCGCCGGGCGTCACGCGTTCGCCGAAGATGCGGATCTCGCCCTCGTCGGGCTGGATGAGGCCCATCATCATGCGCATCGTGGTCGTCTTGCCGGCGCCGTTCGGGCCGAGCAGCCCCAGGACCTGGCCCTGCTCGACGCGGAACGACAGCCCGTCGACGGCCCGCTCGCCGTTGCGGTAGGCCTTCGTCAGGCCCCTGATCTCCAACGGCACGTCGGGCCCGCCGTCCGCCGACGCGGAGGCCGCGGTCACCGTGGCCCCGTTCGGGCTGGTCGCCAGGTTGCCTTCGAGGGGCGACGCGCCGCGTGCCGGGCGGCGCCTGCGGCCGACGGCCAGCAGGACGGTCGCGACCACGACGGAGGCCAGCGGCATGGCCCAGACCCACCACGCGACGCCGGTCGGAGCCGCCGCCAGCGTGCGGACGGTCGGGACCGCGAGCACGGGGGAGGCCAGCGAGACCTGGTACGTGGCCGGCTGGGCGGGCGTCGCGAACCCCATGTCGGTCGTCGTCACCACCAGCCGCATCCGGTGGCCCACGGCGAAGCGGTGGTCGACGGCCGGGAGCTGGACCGTGGCCGTCACGCTGCCCGCGCCCTCGGGGATCGTGACCCGGAGGGGAGCGACCAGCCCGGCGGGCAGGACGGGCAGCTGGCTGCTGTCGGCGACGTCGTACAGCTTCGCGAACAGCGTCGCCGTGCCCTGGCCGCTCACCCTGATCGTGGCGGAGGGGCTGCCGGTGAGCTGGAGCGGGGTGGTGAGCGGCACGGACTCGAACGCGGCGCTCTGGCCGGGCATGTCGATCGAGACGCCGCCGGCCTGGCCGCCAAGCAGGCCGCCGATGCCGGGCACCGTCGAGATGGAGGCGGGCGAGCCGCCGGGCGGGTTGACGATGTTCTGCTCGGGGCCCTGCAGCTCGACGGTGGTGGTGTCGGTGCCGCCGAGCCCCGGGTAGGATCCGGTCTCCGGGTGCAGGAGGATGCGCTGGCGGGTGCCGGGGTCGCGCCCGCCGTCACGCGTCACCGTGAACGCGCTCACCGGCGGCGCCCCGGAGCCCTCGCCCTTGAGATAGCGGGCGAACCAGGCGCTGGACTGCTCGAACAGCCAGTCGGCCTCGCCGTTGCCGCCGTCGTGGCCGCCGTCGAACCAGCCCATGCTCACCGGCGTGCCGGCCGCGGCGATGGCGTTGGCGTTGGCGTCGGCGTGGCTCAGCGGGAACAGCGAGTCGCGCTGCCCCTGGAGGAGCAGGGTCGGCGCCTTGATGCGGTCGGCCACGGTGACGGGGCTGGACCTGCGCAGCAGCGCGACGGCCTCGGGCGTCGCGGTGCCGGTCTCGGCGACCTTCTGGTAGACGTCGCAGATCTCGGGCAGGAACCTGCCGCACCGCGCCTGCTCGGGGGTGAGCGGCCCGGCCGCGTCGCGCGGGCCCAGGAGCGACGTCGCGTCGAGCGAGACGCCCTGGCCGAAGAAGATGCCGGCCCACATGCGTTTGAAGACACCGCCGGCCTGCTCGGCCCCGCCACCGCTCGGGGCGGCGTCTCCCTCTTCGGCCGCCGAGCTCTGGCCGGCGGACGGGGCAGTCGCGGCGGCGTTGGGGAACAGCGCGTCGGCCAGGTCGGACCAGGTGATCTGGGGCACGATCGCGTCGACCCGCTGGTCGAAGGCCGCCGTCATCAGCGCTATCGCGCCGCCGTACGAGCCGCCCGCGATGCCGACCCGCGGGTCGCCCGCCGCGTCGAGCTGCACCTCGGGACGCTTGGCGAGCCAGTCGATCAGCTGCTGGACGTCCTTGACCTCGTAGTCGGGCGAGTTGAGCGCGATCTGACCGGTCGAGCGGCCGAAGCCGCGCGCCGACCAGGTGAGGACGGCGTAGCCCTCCTGGGCGAGGCGGACCGCCTGGTCACGCATGCTCTGCTTGCTGCCGCCGAACCCGTGGGCGAGCAGCACGACAGGCGCCTTCCCGCCGCCGGGCGGCGGGAAGAACGTGGTGTCGAGCTCCACCCGCTGGTCGCCGGCAGGTCCGTCGACGACGGTTATCTTCTGGTCCTGGCCCCGGACATCAGGAGCCGACGGCCACACGAGCCAGGTCGTCACCCCGATGAGGGCGAGTGCCACCACCAGTGCGGCCACACGCTTCATGCGGTGAGCCTACTTATCGCACCTGAGAGATCGCTGAGACGGCGCCCGCGCGCCGTGCCCGCGCGCGGCGCGGCGCCGCCGACCTGGGCGATCATGGAACCCGCCGGTCGGGACCGGTGTCGCCCGACAGCGCGCGGGCGACGGTGAGGCTGTCCTCGTAGATGTGGTAGCGCGTGATCAGGCCGCCCTCGACGGTGAGATGCAGGGCGAACGGGGACGTGTAGGACACATCGTTGATCTTGACGGTTTGCGCGATGGTGCCGAGCACGACCGCGTCGTCGCCGTCGACCAGGATGCGGGTGACCGTGGTGCGGTTCCGCTCGGGCGCGTGGTGCGCCCCCAGCGCGCCGAAGTGTTCGGCCACGTCGGCGCGGCTCGCCCGCGGCCGGATCCACGGCACCGACGGGTGCCCTTCGTCCGGCCAGCTGAACCGCCAGTCGCTCTGCTCGGCGAACAGCTCCGCGACGCCCTCGGGGTCGCTCTCGCCGATCCGGCGCAGCAGCTCATGAACGGTGTCGCGAGTGGTCATGATGAGTCCTTTCTGGCGTTTCGGGCGGGGGAAGTCTCCTGCGTGGTAGGTGGGCATGGCGATTACCCGCCAGGTAAGGCGGCCGCCTACGCCCTCGCCCGGCCCATGTTGCACGCCCGGCGCGGAGCCGAATCGCCGAGCGCGGCGAACTGTGGACAACGAGCCGTCGCCCGGGTTGCCTGTGGACAGCGGGCGTGTGGAAGCCCACGACGACAGGAGGCGGAATGCCGGCGAATCCCCCTGAAACCGGCGACGTGTTCCTGCCGTCCACGTACGCGACCGCCGTTCCCTACGGCCTGTTCGCCCGGCTACGGGAGGAGGACCCCGTCTGCTGGGTCCCCGAACCGGCCGTCGGGCCGTGGCGTGCGGGACCGGGCTACTGGGCGGTGTTCCGGCACGCCGACGTCAAGCACGTCCTGCGTACCCCGGAGGATTTCTCGTCCCACCTCGGCGCCACCCAGATCCGCGACCCCGACACCCCGGCTGACCTGCGCTTCGTCCAGGCCATGATGCTCAACATGGACCCGCCCGGCCACTCCAGGCTGCGCCGGATCGTGGCCGCGGCCTTCACCCCGCGCGCGGTCCGCGCGCTGGAGCGGGCGATCGCCGAGCGGGCCGCGGCGCTGTTCGCCGCGGGCGAGTGCGACTTCGTGGAGGTGGCCGCCGACCTGCCCGTGTGGACGCTGGCCCACGTCATGGGAGTGCCGCCGCGGGACAGCCGGCTGCTGTACGACTGGGCGTCCCGCGTCATCGGCTATCAGGACGACGACTACGCCGCCCTGTCGACGGCGGACGTCGCCTCCCTCAGCCCCATGGGCAGGCTCGCGGTGGCGGCCCGGCCGGAACCGCGCCCCGGCGTCAATCCCCGTTCGAGGGCCGCGCTCGCCGACATGTTCACCTACGCCCACGCCCTGGCGAAAACCCCTATAGACGATAAATCCGTCATGTCGGCCATGCGGAGAGGCGGTCTCACCGAGGAGGAGTTCGAGAACATGTTCTTCCTCTTCGCCGTCGCCGGGAACGAGACCCTGCGCAACGGCATCCCCGGCGGGCTGCTCACCCTCCTCGACCATCCCGGCGAGCTGGCCCGCCTGCGCGCCGACCCGTCGCTGCTCGGCTCCGCCGTCGAGGAGATGCTCCGCTTCTGGCCGCCCGTCGTGCACTTCCGGCGGACGGCCACCCGCGACCTCACGCTCGGCGGCCGGCGTATCAGGGCGGGCGACAAGGTCGTCGTCTATCACGCCTCCGCCAACCGCGATCCGGCCGTATTCCCCGACCCCGACCGCTTCGACGTCGCCCGCAGCCCGAACGACCACGTCAGCTTCGGCTTCGGCCCGCACGTCTGCCTCGGCGCCCACCTGGCCCGCGCCCAGTTCCGCGCGATATTCGGCGAGCTGCTGTCCTGGGACGTCGAGCCGGCCGGCGCTCCGATGCGCCTCACGTCCAACTTCCAGAACGGACTCAAGCACCTGCCCGTACGCCTGAAGAAGGGGGAAGCGCCATCCGGAGGTGGAGCTCCTCCAGCCGAACGCCGTCGTCCTCGTCCACCTTCGTACGGCCCGACGGCGTGAACCCGTACCGCTCGTAGAACCGCCGCCCGCGCGCGTTGTCCGTCAGCACCCACAGCCCGACCTCCGTGCCGCCCGCGGCAACCATGGCCGCGGTCGACGCATCCATCAGCGCACGTCCCATGCCGGTCGAGAAATCCTCGGGCAGGATGTAGATCGCGTACACCTCCATGCCGGGAATGTCGTCATCGCGGCTGTCGCCGTACAGGGTGAAGCCGCGGACCGCGCCGTCGCGCACGGCCACGTGGCCCTTCAGCCGTCCGTCCTTCATGGCGTTCGCGCGGGCCTCCACCAGCTGCGGACGCACCTCCATCCCGTCGAGCAACGCGTCCGGCAGCAGACCGCGGTAGGCGACGCGCCAGCCGGCGATACGGACTTCTTCAATCGATACTGAATCGTCCGGAAGTACAGAACGGATCGTTAACGACATGTCCGCATTATGGCGACGAGCAGAGAGCGGCCAGATCAACGACCCTGCCCCCTCTGTCGTCAACGCCGATCACCGTAAGATTCGGTCCTGTGAAGTCTCCAGCATCGTTCAAGAAAGCCGCCGCGTGGGCCCTGCCCTACTGGACCCGGGGGCCTGCAGGCCGTGAGACGCCGCACGACCTGTTCCGAGTGCTCTACTTCGGCTGGCTGGTGGCGTTCACCCTCAAAGTGCTGGGCTCGGCCTGGGACGTCTCGTGGCACTTCAAGTGGCTGCGCGACGACCTCGCCCCGCCTCACCTGCTCAATTCCGTCGGTACGGCCATCGTCGTCGCGCTGACCGTGATCCACGGTTACACCGGCTACGGCGTCGACAAGGCCGCGCTCCGGCTCATCCAGTGGGGCACGGGAGTCTTCCTCGTCGCGGTGCCGCTCGACCTGATCAACCACCGCATCAACGGCCTCGACATCACGTCGTGGAGCCCGTCGCACATGATGCTGTACGTCGGAACGTTCTTCATGATCGCGGGTGTGATCCGCGGCTGGTTCATGGGCGCGCCGCCCGGACGTGAGCGGACCGTCGTGCTGGGCGCGTTCTTCACGTTCTTCCTGGAGAACGTGCACTTCCCCGAACAGCATCAGGAGTACGGCATCCTGTCGCTCGGCGCGTGGGACAACAAGGTCGTCTACGCCGAGCAGATCCTGCTGCGGTTCGCCGCCGACCAGATGGGCCGCCCGGTCGACCGTACGATGATCACCGGCTTCACCCTTCCGGTGCCCGACGCCCTCTACCCGGTCTACGCCGTGATCGTCGGGCTGTCGGTGCTGGTCGTGGCGCGCGCGCTGATCGGCAGGTTCGGCTCCGCCACGCTGGTGGCCGCCACCTACGTCGGGTTCAGGACCGTGATCTGGCCGCTGCTCACCTTCACCGGCTTCCCGCCGTCGGCCGTGCCGTTCTTCCTGATCGCCGCCGGGCTGCTGGTGGATGTCGCGTTCCTGGTGCGGATACCCGCCGTACGGGCGGTGCTGGGTGCCGTCGTGGTGACGGCCGGCGCGTACGGCGCGCTCATGGCGCAGAGCGCCGCGATGGGCCCGGTGTACGGCTGGATCAAGGGTCAGGACGGCCTGCTCGGCGCGCCCCCGCTGGCCACGGCGACGGCCGTGTGGGCCGGGCTGGGCCTGCTCGTCTCGTGGCTGGCGATCGAGTGGATCGTGAGCCGGCGCAGGCCGCGGGAGGCCGGAGAACCGGCGCCCCGCGTGCCCGTCGCGGCCCCCGCGGCGACCTGAGCCCGATCAGACGATCGACGACCGCGTGATGGCCACGGCCACCCCGTAGGCCAGGCCCATCACGCTCACCTCGGCCACCGCCCAGCCCACCAGGGCGGTGGCCCGGTGCTCGCGGATGGCGGGCATCAGCCGGAAGCGGATGTGCGCCGCGAGCGGCACCAGCAGCGCCACCAGCACCGCCTTGACCACGACCAGCTGCCCGTAGTGGCTGGTGAGCAGGGCGTCGGGCAGCGTCACGCCCGGCGTGAGCGCCATCGTGCCGAGGCCCGTGACGAGCCCGGACAGGCCCACCAGCAGCAGGCACACCGTGGCGATCTTCGAGAACTTCGGCAGCGACACGGCCAGCAGTTCGCGGTGCGGAGCGACGAACGTCGCCATCGCCACCAGCCCCCCGGTCCAGACCGCGGCGCCCATGACGTGGAGCTCCATCGAGATCATGAGCGGGTCGTGCCAGACCGACGCGACGGCGTGGCCGGTGACGGGGATCGGCAGCAGCCCGAACAGCGCCACGATGATCCGCAGCTCGGCCGGGACCTTCTCGCCGAACCGCACGGCCATCAGGCCGATGCCGGCCGCCGCCAGCGCGCAGGCTGCGCTGAACAGCAGCCCCTGACCTGCGCCGACGTCGCCGACGTACGCGGCGATCATCCCGAACGTCGGCACGGCCCCCGGGTTGAGGTCGGCGGTCTGGAAGACGACGGTGATCAGCGCGCAGATCGCCCACGCCCACGCGGCCGTGACCACGAGCGGGCGGACCTTCAGCAGGACCGGTTCGGTGCGCTCGGGGTCGTCGAACCCGAGAACCTTCGGCAGCAGGCTCAGCCCGACCACGGCCACCGAGGCCACGTCGAGCAGCACACGCACGATCGGCAGCCCGACCGCCACCACGACGCCGGGCATCGGGACGCCGGGCACGGCCTCCTGCGCGGTGAACGTGCTCGCCGCGACGGCCGCGACCACGGCGGCCACGCCGAACGCGCCGGCGACGACGGACCCGCCGATCCGCTGCCGGGAGAGCGGGAGAGCGGTGATCGTCACGCGTCCGCCCCCTCGTTCTCGGCCTCGGGGGCCGCCGCGCCTGAGGTGGGGGAGGAGCGGCGGAGGGCGACGACCGTGCCCGCCGCGAGCAGCACCAGGGCGCCCGCGATCCACAGCACCGCCATGCCGGCGCCGCCGTTGGCGGCCGCCTCGGCGGCATCGGCGCCCGTGACACCCGAGACGTCGGCACTGTCGGTCTCCGGTACCGGGGCCCCGGCGGAGGCGCCCGCCGCCACCGAGAAGCTGATCTTGCCGGTGACCGGGTGGCCGTCGGCCGACAGGATGCGGTAGCCCACGACGTACGTGCCGCCGGGCGGCAAGGGTTTGAGCTTGACCGAGACCCGCTCCGCCGCGACGTCGGCCGCCCCGTCGGCGAACACCGCCCCGTCGGCTCCGGTCACCTCCATCTGCGCGTACCCCTTGCGCACCGCTTGGTCGAACACCAGCGTCACCTGCCGCGGCGCCGCCGTCAGCGTGGCCCCGTCCTTGGGGTCGCTGCCGATCAGCACGTTGTGCGCCTGGGCAGGTGCGTACGCCAGCCCCACGGCGGCGCAGGTGAGCAGCAGGACCGTGAGTAGCCGCCTCACAGACAAACCTTCCATCGGACACGTTGGAACCCGTATATGGTCCCATCCATGGGCGACCTGTTCGGCGGCGCGGCCCCTTACTACGCGCGATACCGTCCCCGCCACGCCGCGTCGGCCATCGAACACCTGGCCATGACGTTCGGCGCCGACAGCACGGTGCTCGACCTCGGCTGCGGGCCGGGGACGATCGCCATCCCCCTGGCCCGCCGCGTCCGCGAGGTGCTCGCGGTCGATCCCGACGCCGAGATGCTCGCCGAGGGCGAACGCCTGGCGGCGGGCGCGCCGAACATCCGCTGGATCCGCGGCGACTCCACCGGGCTGCGCGAGCTGCCGCCGTTCGACCATGTCGTCATGGGCCGGTCGTTCCACTGGATGGACCGCCGTGCGGTGCTGGCCGATCTCGACGAGCTGCTGCCGCCCGGCGGCGTCGTGGCGCTTCTCGGGCCGGCGCGCGACGGCGGCCCCGAGGAGCCGTGGGAGCCGGTGATGCGGCGGGTGCGCGACGCCTTCGCGGTCGACACGGCGACCGCGCCCAACTCCTACCAGACCTCCGGTGAGCACCACGACGACGTGCTGGCCGGCTCGCCGTTCAGCGCCCTCGACGTCGCCCACTACGAGGAGCGCCTGACCTACGGGCTGGAGGAGGTCGTCGGCCTGCAGCTGTCGTACTCCCACACCTCGCCCGCCCGTCTCGGCGCCCGCCTGGCGGACTTCACCGAGGCGGTCAGGCGGGAGCTGCTCGCGCTCAATCCCCGGGGCACGTGGGAGCTGACGGTGATCACCCAGGTCCTCACAGCCGCTCGGCCGCCACGCCCAGCTCGTACGACGCCGCCGTCCTGATGAGAGCGTTCACCCGGCGGCGGGAGAGCGCGTTGGGGTGCAGGTGGGTCTGGACGGCCAGCCCGTCGATGAGCGCGAACAGCCGCCACGTGGTCGCGTCGGGGTCGGGGCAGGCGAACTGCCCGCAGTCGACGCCGGCCTCGATGATGCCGCGCATGAGCGTACGGCCGCGGGCGTCGATGCGGCGTGAGGTCGCCTCGAGCTCGGGGCTGCGCATGCCCTCCGACCAGGCGTCGATCCAGAACCGCCAGCCCTTCGTGGGGATCGCGGGGGAGCAGAGCCGCAGCAGCGAGCGCAGGCGGTCGAGGGGCGCGCCGGCGGACTCCTCGAGGTCGGCGAGCGACTGCAGGTGGACGCGGGCGGCGTAGCCGAACGCCTGGGCGAACAGCCCTTCCTTGGTGTCGAAGTGGTAGAAGAGCAGCGCCTGGCTCACGCCCGCGGCCTTGGCGATGTCGATGGTCCTCGTGTGCCCGAAGCCCTGCTCGGCGATCACCTCGCAGGCCGTCCTCAGCAACTTCTCACGCCGTATTCGGCTGAATCCTGTCGCCGTCGCGGGAGCTTTGACTTCTGATAAATGGCATTTATCGGACAAAACGGTTACCTGCTTCGAAAAGGACAGTCTCCGGGATGTAACCGGAATCTCGCTCGGATTGATCATGGTAGCCCTAGGCACCCCTATGCCGAAATAGGTAGTACTAATCCGTTATGGGGATGCTCAGGACGAAACGGGCACCTTTGTCGGAATCCTCGATCGTCAGCGTGCCGCCGTGCGCCTGCGCGATCTCGCGCGCGATGGGGAGCCCGAGGCCGGTGCCGCCGGCGTCGCGGCTGCGGGAGGCGTCCAGCCGGGTGAAGCGCCGGAAGACGAGCTCGCGGTGCTCGGGCGCGATGCCGGCCCCGTCGTCAACCACCTCCAGCGCGGCCTGCTGCCTGATCCGCCGCACGGACACGATGACGCGGCTCTCGGCGTGCCGCTCGGCGTTGTCCAGCAGGTTCGTCAGCAGGCGGGCCAGCCGGATCCGGTCGGCGGTGACGACGACGCCGGGCTCCAGTGAGGTCACCACCTTCTTCGAGCGCGGTCGCGCGGTCTCCGCCCTGACCAGTTCGGCCAGGTCCACCGGCGCGAGCCGGCCCGGCTCCCCGGCGTCCAGCCTGGCCAGCGTGAGCAGGTCGGTGACGATGTTCTGCAGCCGGTCGAGGCTGTTCAGCAGCCGGTTCCCGGTCTCGTGCCAGTCGGTCTCGTCGGCGGCCAGCATGGCCTCCTCCAGCTCCGCGCGCATGGCGGTGACCGGGCTGCGCAGGTCGTGCGAGGCGTCGGAGACGAACCTGCGCTGCTGCTCGACCGCTTCCTGCAGCCGGGCGAGCGTCTGGTTGGCGGTCTCGGCGAGGGCCCTGATCTCGTCGGCGTTCTCCGGCACGGGCACCCGCATCCCGACGTTGCCGGCGGTGATCTCGGCCAGCCGGCCGGTGATGCTGTCGACCGGCGCGAGCGTCTTCGCGACCATCCGCGAGGCGCCGAACCAGGTCAGCACCACGAGCGCCGCCGACACACCGGTCAGCAGGACGACCGCGGCGAGGCTGACGTACCAGGGCGGTACGGGGCCGAAGGCGTGGACCATCCAGTCGCCCTGCTGGTCGTACACGCGGAAGGTGACCGTCACCTGGCACTTGTCGTGGAACCGCGGCACGCCGCACACCGTGTCGATGCGGCTGGTGCCGCCCGCCTCGGGGGCGAGTGCGGTCAGGCGCGCCGCCCCCCGCAGGTCAGGCGTCGCCGACACCACCCTGCCCTCGGGGTCGATCACCTGGATGCTGTACGGCTCGCTGTCGAGCGTCTGCGGCAGCTCGTGCTCCTTGATCAGGTGGACGGCGCGGAGCGCGCTGCCGATGATCTCGTTCGTCCGGATGTCGACGAGCGTGTTGTGCGTCGACCACAGCAGCAGCGTGCAGGCGACGAGGCAGAGCAGGGCCATGGCGACGCTGGCGAAGAGCGCCAGTCGCGCGCGGATGGAACGCCCCAGCCGTGTGATCACACCATCTCCTTGGGTGATCACATTAAGAGGATTTCCCTCAAAAAAGGGAAATTACATCACAAAACACCATAAAGAACACCAGAGCATTGCTCTGTACGGGTCTCGGTGGCTGACCTAGAGTAAGTGAGCACTGATGCGAGGAGTCGATGTGAACCTGGACGAGTATCGGCGTGCGGCCAGAGCCTGGCTGCAGGACAACGTTCCATCGGACGACTACCCGGAAGCCGACCCGGTCTCCCGCGCCAAGAGCTTCATGGCCGGGCTCTACGACGCCGGTTACTCCGGCATCACCTGGCCGCGGCAGTGGGGAGGCCAGGGGCTGACGCAGGCCGAGGAGCGCGCGTTCGCCGACGAGGCCCGCCACTACACCCTGCCCACCTACCTGTTCTCGATCGGCCTCGGCATGACCGGGCCCACGATCGTCGACCGCGGCACCGACGCCCAGCGCGAGCGGTTCGTCCGCCCGCTCCTGCGCGGCGAGGAGATCTGGTGCCAGCTGTTCTCCGAGCCCGGAGCGGGCAGCGACGTCGCCGCCACGCAGACCAGGGCCGTCCGCGACGGCGACCACTGGATCGTCAACGGCCAGAAGGTGTGGACCTCGGTCGCCCACCACGCCGACTGGGGGCTGCTGCTGGCCCGTACCGACGTCGAGGTGCCCAAGCACAAAGGTCTCACCATGTTCGTGGTGGACATGCACCACCCGGGCGTGACGGTCCGGCCGCTGAAGGACATGTCGGGACGCGCCAACTTCAACGAGGTCTTCTTCGACGACGTCACCATCCCCGACGAGCACCGCGTGGGCGACGTCGACGACGGCTGGAGCGTGGCCGTCACGACGCTGCTGCACGAGCGGCTGTCCATCTCGGCGGGCGTCGGCATGGGCGGCCAGAAGGACGACCCGGCGTCGCTGGAGGCGCTGCGCACCATGGTGGACACGGGCGACCCGTACGTCCGCGACCAGCTGGTCGAGCTGCACATCCGCACCCGCGCGCTCGCGCTGTTCAACCAGCGGCTGGCCCAGGAGACCAGGGCCGGCGTCTTCCCAGGCGCGCGCGGCAGTGCCGCCAAGCTGCTGCTCGCCGAGCTGACGCTGTTCCGGGCCGACCTCGCCACGCAGCTCGTCGGCCCCGAGGCGGTGGTGGGTGGCCATCCCCTCGCCGGCGTCATCGCATCCGCCCCCGGCCTGGCGCTCGGCGGCGGCACCAACGAGATCATGCGCAACATCGTCGGAGACCGCGTGCTCGGCCTGCCGCCGGAGCCGCGGATGGACAAGAACGTGCCGTTCAAGGACCTGAAGGTGGGGACCCAGGCGTGAAGCTCGTACTCAGTCCCGAGCAGCGGGAGCTGCGCGAGGCCGTGCGCGCCTTCCTGCGCGCCGCCGCGCCGCTGCCCAAGGTCCGCGAGGGCTACGACCCCGCGGTGTACGCCCGCCTCAACGGCGAGCTGGGCCTGTCCGGCCTGATCGTGCCCGAGGAGCACGGCGGCGCGGGCGCCGGCATGGCCGAGCTGGCCGTCGCGCTCGAGGAGACCGGCGCGGCCCTGCTGCCCGGCCCGTTCCTCTCGACCGTGTTCGCCACGATCGCGGCGGGTCCCGTGTCCGACAAGGAGCTGCTGACCGGCATCGCCGACGGCCGCGTCACCGCCACGCTCGACCGGACGGAGGTGCTGTTCGACGGCACGTCCGCGCGCGGCACCCTGCCGCAGGTGCTCAGCGGCATGGAGGCCGACGTGCTCGTCGCCCCCGCACGCACCGGCGACGGCCTCGTCCTGGTCGCCGTCGAGCTCGCCGGGCCCGGCGTGCGCAGGACCGCGCTCGACACCCTCGACCTGACGCGCGGCCAGGCCGCCGTCGTCCTCGACGGCGCTCCGGCCCGCCCGCTCGGCCGCGCGCCGGAGGCCGAACTGCACGACCGGCTGTGCGTGGCCCTCGCCGCCGAGCAGCTCGGCGTGATGCGCGCGGCGCTCGACGCCATCGTGGCCTACGCCAAGATCCGCGTCGCCTTCGGCCGCTACATCGGCTCGTACCAGGGCGTCAAGCACAAGCTCGCCGACATGCACGGCAAGCTCGAACAGGCCGAGTCGATCGTCCGGTACGCCGCCTGGGCGGCCGACGAGTCGCCCGGCGAGCTGCCGGGCGCCGCCGCACTCGCCCAGGCGTACGTCGGACGGGCCTGCTTCGAGGTGGCCCGCGACCACCTGCTGCTGTACGGCGGCGTCGGCTACACCTGGGAGCACGACGCCCACCTGTTCTACAAGCGGGCCAAGGCCGACGAGGTGCTGCTGGGCCCGCCGCGTCTGCACCGTGCCCGCCTCGCCGACCTGCTGGAGCTGTGATGGACGTCAGCGGGCTGCCCGGCTTCTACGCCATCGCCGCGGCCGACCCCGGCCGCCGCGCCGTGATCGACGCCGACGGCTCGGAGACCACGTACGGCGAGCTGCTCGCCCGCGTCAACCAGGTCTCCCACGGGCTGCGCGCCCGGGGGCTGACGACGGGGGACGTGGTGGCGGGAGTGCTGCCCAACGGGCTCGACGCCGTCGTCATGCTCATGGCGACCGGGCAGATCGGCCTGTACTACGTGCCGATCAACTGGCACCTGACCGCCTCGGAGATCGCGTACATCCTGTCCGACTGCGACGCCGCCGTCGTGGTCACCGGGCCCGAGTACGCCGTGCCGGGAGGCGAGGTCGGCACAGCCGGTCTGGCCGAAGGACAGCCGGCCGACGCGCCCGCCGACCGGGCGGCGGGGGCCGTCATGTGGTACACGTCCGGCACCACCGGCTTCCCCAAGGGGGTGCAGCGCAAGTTGCCCGGCGCGGAACCCGAGGCGATCGCGCCCCTGTACACCTGGTTCCTCGGCGAGGTCGTCGACCTGCGGCCGGGCGACGACGTGCACCTGGTCACCTCGCCGATGTACCACTCGGCGCCCTGCGCGCACACCCAGTTCGCGCTGCACCTCGGCCACAGCGTGGTCATCGCGCCCCGGTTCGACCCGGCCGGCGTCCTCGATCTGATCGACCGCCACCGCGTCTCCAACGCGATGATGGTGCCGACCATGTTCCACCGGATGCTGCAGCTGCCGGAGGAGACCAGGGCCGCGTACGACATGTCGAGCCTGCGCCAGGTCGTCCACACCGCCGCCGCCTGCCCGGTCGCGGTCAAGCAGAAGATCATGGACTGGTGGGGCCCGGTCCTGTACGAGTACTACGGCTCGACCGAGTCCACGATCGCGTTCTCCGTCAAGCCGCACGAGTGGCTCGCCAGACCGGGCACCGTGGGCCGGCCCGCGCCGGGGTTCGAGGCGAAGATCTGCGACGAGGCGGGCAAGGACCTGCCGCCCGGCGAGCCGGGCCTGATCTACGTCAAGTCGAGCCTCGGCTCGTTCGAGTACCGCAAGGACCCGGGCAGGACGGCCGCCAGCATGCTGGGGGAGTGGTACGCGCCCGGCGACATCGGCTACCTCGACGAGGACGGCTACCTGTTCCTGTGCGACCGGCGTACCGACCTGATCATCTCGGGCGGGGTGAACATCTACCCCGCGGAGATCGAGGCCGCGCTGCTCGACCACCCCGCGGTGGCCGACGTGGCGGTCATCGGGGTGCCCGACGAGGAGTGGGGCCACAACGTGGTCGCGCTCGTGCAGCCCGCCGCGGGCGTCGAGCCGGGCCCCGGCCTGACGGCCGAGCTGCTGGAGCACTGCGAGCCGCGCATCGCCCGGTTCAAGCACCCGAAGGTGATCGTGTACCGCGCCGAGCTGCCGCGCACCCCGACGGGCAAGCTGTCGCGCAGCCGGGTGCGCGAGGACTACCTGGCAGAGACGCAGAAGGAATGACCTTCACCGGGGCCCCGCCGCCCGCCGGTAGCGGTCGGCCAGCAGCAGCACCTGCTCGGCCAGCTCCGGCGGGTCGAGCACCTCGAAGTCCACGCCGAGGAACCCGATCCACACCGCCATCCTGAACAGGTCGTCGCCGCCCAGGTGGGCCAGGCAGGTGGCGTCGTCCACCGGCTCGAACTCCAGGAGGTGCTTCAGCGCCCGCATCTCCTCGACGGGGGCGTGCAGCAGCACCGTCGCGCGATGCCGCCACATCGCCGTGTTCACCCCCTTCTCGACGTACGCGGCCACGTCGCCGTCCTCGGGCAGCTCGCGCGGCGTGAACCGGGGCCCGGCCGGAGGGCGCGGCCGCACCCGGTCGACCCGGAAGGTGCGCCAGTCGGCCCGCGCGACGTCGTAGCAGACCAGGTACCAGCGTCCACGCCGGTGCGCCAGCCGGTACGGCTCCACGTCCCGCACGCTCTGCTCGCCGTCGTGCCCGGTGTAGTCGAAGCGGAGCCGCTCGCGGTCGCGGGCCGCGTTCGCGATCGTGGTCAGCACCTCAGGACGCACGGACGGCGCCGGGCCCGGCATCTGCACGGTGTAGGCGTTCAGGGCGCTCACCCGCCGGCGCAGCCGCGACGGCAGCACCTGCTCCAGCTTGGCGAGCGCCCGTACGGAGCTCTCCTCGATGCCCTCGACGCCACCGCCCGTGGCCCGCCCGAGCCCGACCGCGACCGCGACGGCCTCCTCGTCGTCGAGCAGCAGCGGGGGCAGCGCCGCCCCGGCGCCCAGCCGGTAGCCGCCCGCGACTCCCGGGGTCGCGTTCACGGGGTAGCCGAGCGAGCGCAGCCGCTCGACGTCGTTGCGGATGGTCCGGGTCGACACGCCGAGCCGGGCCGCCAGCTCAGGGCCCGACCAGTCGCGATGGGCCTGGAACAGCGAGAGGAGCTTGAGCAGACGGGCGGAGGTGTCCAGCATGTGCCCAGTGTGCCGGTGATCGCGGCAAGGTTCGTTCCGCGTTGGTGACCGGGCCGCGGCGCGCGGCCCGGTCACGTGGCGCTCAGCCGCCGAACAGCTGCCGTGCCTGCTGGATGACGACCAGGACGGTCAGCGTGCCGAAGAACGCCACCGACCAGATCAGCGCCCCGAGCCGGTAGGAGCGGACCTTGAGCGCCTGCGGCAGCGCCCGCCGGTTCAGGACGATCAGCAGGATCGAGTAGACGAACATCATCACGGCCGCGAAGCACGCCGAGAAGACCAGGAGGATGAGCGGCTGGTCGAAGCCCAGCAGCAGGATCGCGGTGCCGAGCAGCGCCATGCCCCAGACGATCGCGAAGTAGACGCGGTTGACGGAGACCGGCTTGTCGCGCAGGTAGACGGTCTTGATCGTGTCGGACGCCAGCCGCGAGGTGTAGTCGACGATGCCCATCGCCGAGGCGAACAGGGCGAGGGCTCCGATCAGCCAGAACAGCACCCCGAACCAGGGGCCCACGACGTCCATCAGCACCTGGCCCTCGACCTCGAGGAACGCGATGCTGTTCTCCAGGCCGGGCCGGCCGAACACCGTCGAGTAGGCCAGCATCGACATGAGCGCGATCGTCACGAACGCCACCACCGCGAACGTCCAGGCCTGCTCGATGTTCGCGAAGCGCCACCACCGCTTCCAGCGGGCCAGGTTCTCGGCGGTGGGCGGGAACTGGTAGCCGGTCGAGGACGCCGCCTCCTCGTGGCCGGTGACGGGGCTGACCAGGCGCGGCACGTACAGGCCCATGCCGAAGCCCTTGTCGCGGATCCAGTTGCTCTGGCACAGGTTCTGGCCGCCGCCCGCGCCCGCGTACGCGATGGCGCCCATCAGGACGGCGAAGTCGAGCGGCGGGATGGGGAAGCTCGCGTCGACGGTCAGCCCCCGGCCCAGCTGGACCCAGCTCTCCGCGTTGATCGCGATGAGGACGGCCACCACGGCCAGCGTGGCCACCAGCGCGATCTTCACGAAGATCACGCGTTCGAGGATGGTGTAGATGACGGGCGCCAGGGTGAGGCCGAGCGCGATCAGCAGGAGCATGCCGATCGCGATCCACCGCACGGCTCCCTGGCCCGACCCGGTCAGGTAGGTGACCATGGTCGCGGACGTGGTCACCCAGCCCGGCCAGAGGTTGGAGCAGAGGGTCATCAGCACGAAGACCAGGCCCCAGTGTTTCCACATTCTGCTGAAGCCGGTCAGCGCGGTCTCGCCGGTGGCGAGGGTGTAGCGCTCGATCTCCATGTTGAGGAACCACTGGGTGATGATGCCGATCGCCGCGCCCCAGATGAACACGAGACCGACTTGCGAGGCGATGTACGGCCAGAGGATGAACTCGCCGGACGCGAGCCCGACCCCGGCGCCGACCAGGCCGGGGCCGATGATGCGCCAGGTGGACGAGGGCGGTTCTGGAAGGTCGCGGACGTGGACAGGAGGTAGGACGCGCGCAGGAACGGTGGGGGTGAACTCCGCCATGCGGATCTCCTTGCTCTGCTTTCCTCCCGTCACATTACAGAGATCGTGGACCGCGGTGAACAGCCAGTTGACAACCGCGGTGAGAGAACCATCGAAACCTTCGTGACCAGGGAAAACGTCAGCTTGTAACCATCCGATCACGATGAGCGCGCCACGCGACGGATGGTGACGGGGAAAACGCGAAACGTCGTCATGATGAGTCCGCGGTCCCACCCGGGACAGCAGTCGACCAGGAGGTTCTCATGACGCAGTCCATCGGACGCAGGCTCACCGCACTCGGTCTCTGCGCGGCCGCGACTCTCGCGGTGCCCTTCTCGACGGGCACGGCGGAGGCCAAGAAGAAGAGGGCCCCGGCCGCCGTGCTGACCATCACCGTCACGCCCGGCAACGGCGGCACGCAGTGGACGCCCCCGCAGCGCTACCGCAGCACGCGCTGGACCCACTCGCGCCACCGCAGCACGCACTGGCCACGACACGACCACCGCCACGTCGGCGCGTACACCTACACGCTGACGTGCGGCCCCGACGGGGGCACGCACCCCCGCGCGCACGAGGCCTGCGACGCGCTGCGCCAGGTGCGCGGCAACGTGCGGGCGCTCAACGTCAACCCGGGCCCCTGCGTCTTCGTGTACAACCCGGTGACGGTCGACATCAGGGGCCAGTGGTACGGCCGTCCGACCGCGTACCGGCAGCAGTTCTCCAACCGGTGCGTGATGGACAGGAAGCTCGGCCCGGTCGTCTAGCGGACCGCTTCCACCAGGGCGCGCAGCAGGGCGGTGCGCCGGGGCATCTCGGCCACGAGCACGTGTTCGTGGTCGGCGTGCGCCCCACCGCCCACCGCGCCCAGCCCGTCCAGCGTCGGGCAGCCGACCCCGGCCGTGAAGTTCCCGTCGGAGGCGCCTCCGACCGCGGCCGACGGCAGCGTCCCGAGCCCCAGCTCCGCCGCCAGCCGGTTCGCCAGGGCGTACAGGGAGGCCGACATGGCGGCCTCCAGCGGCGGCCGGTTCGGGCCGCCGAGCACCTCCAGACGGGTGCCCGGCACGACCGGCCGCAGCGCGCGGATGGCCGCGTCCACGCGGTCCTGCTCGCGCACCTCCGCCGCCCGTACGTCCACCGCCACCGAGGCGGCGGCCGGCACCGTGTTCTGCGCAGAACCGCCCGACAGCACCGTCGGCGTCACCGTCGTCGCACCCGAGCCGAGCGCCGCGACGGCGAGGATCTGGTGGGCCAGCTCGACACCCGCGTTCGCGCCCTTCTCCGGTTCGAGACCGGCGTGCGCGGCCCGTCCATGGACGTCGAGCCTGTAGATCGAGGTGCCCTTGCGGGCCGTCTTCAGCGCGCCGCCGTCCGCGCTGGCCTCCGCGACGAACGCGGCGGCCATCCCGCGCGCGCTGTCCTCGATGAGCGGCGCGGAGGTGAGCGAGCCGACCTCCTCGTCGCCCGTGACCAGCAGCGTGACGCCGTCGAGCGTGCCGAGCCCGGCCAGCGCGTGGAACATCTGCACCAGCCCCGCCTTCATGTCGAAGACGCCCGGCCCGCGCGCGACGCCGTCGGTGACCGACCAGGGGTGGGTGGCGAGCGTGCCGATCGGCCAGACGGTGTCGTGGTGGCCGAGCAGCAGCACCTTCGGCGTGCCGAACGTCCAGCGCAGGTGCGTGACGCCGTCGATCACCAGGAACTCGGGGGCGGCGCCGAGGTGCCTGGCGCCCATCGCGGCCACGACCTTGGCACTGCGCGCCACGGCCTCCAGATCGCTGGAGAACGACTCGCAGACGACGAGCTCCTCCAGGTCCTCCAGCATGCGGGCGGTCTGCGCGTCGTTCACGCCAGCGTCTCCCCGAAGAACCGGTGCACGTTGCCGCCGATGATCTGCATGACGTCCTTCTCCGGCAGGCCCCGCGCGAGCAGGCCCTCGGTCACCATGGGCAGCCCGGCCGGACCCTCGAGCCCGGGTACGCACGCCCTGACGTCGACGCCCCGCAGCTGGAGGCCCTCGCAGCACGGCGGCGTCAGGTCGTCCATCACCTCGCGCATGAAGTCGGGGCCGAGCCCGACGTGGTCGATGCCGGCCACGTCCACGACATGCTCGATGTGGTCGAGCAGCCGGTCGAGCGTCATGTCCTCGGCGCGCTCGGCAAGGAACGGGGCGAAGAAGTTGACGCAGATGACGCCCCCGGTCGCGGCCACGGCCCGCAGCTGGTCGTCGGTGAGGTTGCGGTGGTGGTCGCGCAGCGCGCGGGCCGACGAGTGGGTGGCCATGAGGGGCCTCGTGGCGAGCTCCAGCACGTGGGCCACGCCGGAGGCGCCCAGGTGGGAGACGTCGAAGACGACGCCGAGCCGCTCCATCTCCCGCAGCGCCTCGATGCCGTGTGAGGTCAGCCCGCTGCCGGTGGCGTCCTCGCCGCTGCCGTCGGCGAGCGGCGTGCGGCCGAAGTGCGCGATCGACGCCACCCGTACGCCGAGGCGGTGCACGGTGGAGATGAGTTCGACGCTCGCGTCGAGGCCCGGCATGCTCTCCAGCGCCAGCACCAGCGCGATCTTGCCGTCGTCCAGCGCCTGGTCGATCGCCGCGGCGTCGAGGCACAGGCGGACGTGGTCGGGGTTGCCCTCGGCCAGCACGTGCGCGCATTCGATCATCCGCAGCGTCTGCCGCAGAGCGCCCTCGGGACGGTACTGGTCGTCGATGAAGACCGGCAGCACCTGGAGGTTCACCCCGCCGTCGAGCAGCTGTGGCAGCCACTGCTCGCGGAAGAACGTGGCCCACCGCTCCGGCGGGCGGGCGGAGACGGCCATGAGCAGGTCGTTGTGGGTGTCGGCGACGACTGCGCGTTGGTGCAGGGAGAGCGTCATGCTTGGACGGTACCGCGCGGCCCTCACCAGCTCCAATGACACTCTTTATCCGGATATGTCGTGTGAATGACACGTGGCGCGAGCTGCGCCGCCGACGAGCCGGCGCGGATCACCGTGACGCGCCGTCCGGTCAGATCGTGGTCGTGGTCGTCACGCGCCCCGCGCGGGACGTCGCGCGTGTGGCCGGTAGTCTGCGCACGTGGCTGCTGTGACGCTGACAGACGTGATCGAGATGCTCGAGGCGGCCTATCCGCCCGCCCGGGCCGAGTCGTGGGACGCCGTGGGGCTGGTCGCCGGTGATCCGGCCCAGCAGGTCCGCCGGGTGCTGTTCGCGGTCGACCCGGTCGCCACCGTGGCCGACGAGGCGCTCGCGTGGGGGGCCGACCTGATCGTCACCCACCACCCGCTCTACCTGCGCGGCACCACCAGCGTGGCCGCCACCACACCGAAGGGCCGCCTGGTCCACACCCTGATCAAGAACGACATCGCCCTCTACACCGCGCACACCAACGCCGATGTGGCCAACCCGGGCGTATCCGACGCCCTGGCCCGCGCCGTCGGCCTGGTGGGCGACCTGGTGCCGCTCCAGCCGTTCCCCGACGACCCGTGGCGCGGCCTCGGCCGCATCGGCGAGCTCCCGGAGCAGACGACGCTGGACGCGTTCGCGGCCCGCGCCGCCGAAGGGCTGCCGCACACACCCGGCGGGCTGCGCGTGGCGGGCGACCCGGCGCGGCCGGTCCGCCGTGTCGCGGTCAGCGGGGGAGCGGGCGACTCCCTGCTCGCCGCGGCCGCGACGGCGGGCGTCGACGTGTTCCTCACGGCCGACCTGCGCCACCATCCGGCGAGCGAGTTCGTGGAGTCGGGTGGCCCGGCCCTGATCGACGCGGCCCACTGGGCGACCGAGTGGCCCTGGCTCGACAGCGCGGCGTCCATCCTGCGCGAGAGTGGCGTTACCGTTGAAACGCGTGTCTCCGCCACGGTCACCGATGCTTGGACAAGAGGATATTGATCATGAAAGCAGCCCCTGAGGCGCAGAAGCGACTGCTTGACCTGGCGGAGCTCGACTCCGCCCTCGACAGGTTGGCCCACCGCCGCCGCAACCTGCCCGAGCTGGCCGAGATCGACGAGAAGTCGAAGCAGTACGCCAGGCTCGCCACCCAGGTGATCGAGGCCGAGACCGAGGCCGGCGACCTCGCCCGCGAGCAGACCAAGGCCGAGCACGACGTGGAAGCCGTCCGCACCCGCGCCGACCGCGACCAGAAGCGCCTCGACTCCGGAGCCGTGACCTCCCCGCGCGACCTCGCGAGCCTGCAGTCCGAGATCGCCTCGCTGCACCGGCGCCAGGGCGACCTGGAAGAGGTCGTCCTCGAGATCATGGAGCGCCGCGAGGCCGCCGACACCAAGGTCACCGACCTGGTGGCCCAGCGCGACGAGGTCCGCGCCGCGCTCACCGCCGCCGAGGACCGCCGCGACGCTTCCCTCCAGGAGATCGAGAAGGAGGCGGGAGAGGTCCGCGGCCGGCGCGCCGCCGTCGCCGGCGAGATCGCCGCCGACCTGCTCGGCCTCTACGACAAGCTCAAGGACCAGTACGGCATCGGTGCCGCCATGCTGCACGGCGGCCGCTGCCAGGGCTGCAAGGTGGCCCTGTCCATCGCCGAGATGAACCGCATCAAGGCCGCGCCCCACGACGAGGTGCTGCGCTGCGACGAATGCCGCCGCATCCTCGTACGCACCTCAGAGTCGGGCCTGTGACCTCGTACATCGTCGAAGCCGACGGCGGCTCGCGCGGCAACCCGGGCCCCGCGGGCTACGGCGCCGTCGTCCGTGACGCCTCCGGTCAGGTGGTGGCCGAGGCGGCCGAGGCGATCGGCGTCACGACGAACAACGTCGCCGAGTACCGCGGCCTGATCGCCGGGCTGAAGGCCGTGCTCGAGCTGGCCGGCGACGGGGCCTCGGTGGCCGTACGGATGGACTCCAAGCTCGTCGTCGAGCAGATGGCGGGCCGCTGGAAGGTCAAGCACGAGGGCCTGCGCCCGCTGGCGGCCGAGGCCGGCGCGCTGGTGCGGCGGCTGCGGGTGACCGAGTGGACGTGGATCCCCCGCGAACGCAACACCCATGCCGACCGCCTGGCCAACGAGGCCATGGACGCCGCCGCCCAGGGCCGCACCTGGAAACCCGCCAACACCGCCCCCGAGGCCACGAACGGCGCCACACCGGGCGGCACGTCCGGTGCCACCTCGGACGCCATGTCAGGTGGCACGTCCGGTGGCGCGGGCGGTGCGTTGCGCGGTGGGAAGCAGACCGACCTGCTCGACGCCGGCGCCATCGCCGAGCTGTCCGCGCCGACCGCCTCGGTGGCCGCCGCCCAGCAACGCGCGGGCACCGGGACGCGTACCGCCGCGGGGTCGGGCACCGGCTGGGCCCCGCCCACGCGGGTGGCCACGTCCCTGCTGCTCCTGCGGCACGGCGAGACCCCGCTGTCCGTCGAACGCCGCTTCTCCGGCCGCGGCGACGCCGAGCTCACCGCCAACGGCCTGGCCCAGGCAGCGGCGGCGGCCGAGCGGCTCGCGCGGGAGCCGTACCGGCTGGACGCGATCGTCACCTCCCCCCTCAAGCGCGCCCGGCAGACCGCCGAGGCGGTCGCCGCGCGTACCGGCCTCGACGTCGAGGTCGAGGACGACCTGCGGGAGGCCGACTTCGGCGCCTGGGAGGGCCACACGTTCACCGAGGTGCAACGCCAGTGGCCCGCCGAGCTGACCGCCTGGCTCGCCGACCCCGAGGTGGCCCCGCCCGGCGGCGAGAGCTTCGCCGAGGCCGCCCGTCGCGTGCGGGCGGCGGGCGAACGGCTGGTCGAGAGGTACGAGGGCAAGACGGTGCTGGCGGTGTCGCACGTGACGCCGATCAAGCTGCTGCTGCGTCACGCCCTGATGGCGCCGCTGGAGTCCCTGTACCGGATGCACCTCGACCTGGCGTGCCTGTCGCTGATCGAGTACTACGCCGACGGCCCGGCGGTGGTGAAGTCCTTCAACGACACCGCACACCTGCGCTGAAGCGAAGCCCGAGAGCCCGCACGGGGCGGGCATGGAGCGCGCACGGAGCCTGATGGCCGGATCGGCGGTGGGCGGGGATTTGGTACCCTGCATACCGACGAGTCGGCCGGGCGGCCGCGTCGGGCCTTCGGGCCCGCCGAGGAAGGTCCGGGCTCCACAGGGCAGGGTGGTCGGTAACGCCGACCCGGGGTGACCCGCGGGACAGTGCCACAGAGAGCAAACCGCCTCCCGGTTGGCGGGAGGTAAGGGTGAAAGGGTGGTGTAAGAGACCACCAGCGCCCACGGTGACGTGGGCGGCTAGGTAAACCCCACCCGGAGCAAGGTCAAGAAGGATCCCTCTCAGGAGGGTTCCGCGCGCGACGTTCGAGGGCTGCCCGCCCGAGCCGCGCGGGTAGACCGCTCGAGACCGCCGGCAACGGCGGTCCTAGATGGATGGTCGCCCCTTCGCAAGAAGGACAAAACCCGGCCTACAGGCCGACTCGTCACCTCATCCACCCGGCGACCTGCACCGTAACCACTCTCAAGATCCGCCAGGGTACTTTCCGGGCACATGTGGCGCTGGCTTGAACGCCTTGTCCAGAGCGTCACGGGCGCGGCCGGTCGCCTCCTGGACCAGGTGGCCATACAGGTCCACGGTGGTCGTGATGGACTTGTGCCCGCGCCAACGGGACAGCTCGGAGATCGGTACGCCTTCGGCCAGGGTTGTGCTCGCGAAAGTATGACGAAGATCGTGAAAGGTCACGTCTGCGGGAAGGCCGGCGACCGCCAGGGCAGGTTTCCAGATCTTCTTGTTGAAGTAGTCGCGCCGCAGCAGAGTGCCCCGGCCGGTCCATCGGGAGTGAGCCCGTACCTTGGCGTGCTGGGCGATCGCTGTCGCGACGAAGTCGGGCATGAGTAGGCGCCCACGTCCGTGCCCGAAATGTGGAGAAATGCACCTGAGGGAGAGCGGCTCACAGCGGCCGGCCGCAGGATTACCCTGATTCTTCGCCCCAATATCGCCGACCCATCACACAACAGACGCGTAGATGTCGATTTCCGGCAGTTGGTTGGCCATGTCGCCGTCATCGTATGGAACAGGAGCTAACCTACGTGTCTCCCTCTCGCCGTGCCCTCCTCGCAAGCGGCGCCGTCGGCGTGGGCCTTGCCATCACCGGCAGTATCCCGTCCCTGGCCGACTCCCACCCGGGCAGGCCGCGCCCGGGCAGGGCCGACCGCTTACCTTTCCCGCCCCTCGTGGACGACCCCGACGGCATCCTCGCCCTGCCCGAGGGCTTCCGCTACACCGTGGTCACCCGCACCGGCGTCACCCGGCTCGACCACGGCCAAGGACTCACCCCGGCCGACCACGACGGCATGGCCGTCTACAGCGCCGGCCGCGACCGTTACACCCTGATCCAGAATCACGAGATCGACCCAGGCGCCGAGTTCGGCGTACCGCACGTCAAGGGCACCGTCTACGATCCCGGCGCCATCGACGCGGGCGGTTGCACCGTGATCAGCACGGACCGCGCGGGCCGCAACCGCGGCGAGTACGTCGCCCTCTCCGGCACCGTCGCCAACTGCGCGGGCGGCCCCACCCCTTGGGGGACGTGGCTGACCTGCGAGGAGACCGAGGACCGCGCCGGGGACAGCTGGGAGGACAACGGCCGGTCCGGCGTCTTCCAGAAGGACCACGGCTACGTCTTCGAGGTCTGGTCCGACGGCAGCGCGGACCCGCGTCCCATCAAGTGCCTGGGCCGCTACTCCCACGAGGCGCTGGCCATCGACAAGGACCGCACCAAGATCTACCTCTCCGAGGACGCCGACGGACCCAACGGCCTCTTCTACCGCTGGACTGCCCCCCACGGCCTCAAGCTCGGTCCCGGCGTGCTCACCCGTCTCGCCCCGAACGCCGGCGTCCTCGCCGCAATGCAGATCATCATGGACGACGGCTCCGTACTGCCGGACGTCGCCTACCTGACCTCCGCCCAGCTGGGCCGCCCCTTCCCCGTACGGTGGATCGAGGTGCCCGAGCGTGACGCACGGACCACGCCCGTACGCGAGCAGTTCACCGACGGCCAGGTCACGCGCGGACGCAAGTTCGAGGGCGTGTGGGGCACCGACGAGGGCGTCTACGTGGTCAACTCGTACGCATGGGACGAGGGCGAGCTCCCCGTTGACGCGGTTCCCCACGACGGCATGGTGTGGTTCTACGACTACCGCGCCCAGACCATCCAGCTGGTGACGTACTTCCCGCACCAGACCGCGTCGGAGGACGGCACGCAGGTCAAGTACACCGACCTCACCTTCGACGGCCCGGACAACGTGACCGTCACCCCATGGGGCAGCCTCGTCCTCGCCGAGGACGGCTCAGGCGCCTCCCACGTCCTCAGCTCAACCCCAGGCGGCCCGACGTACGCCATCGCCCGCAACCAGCTCAACGACTCGGAATTCTGCGGCCCGACCTTCACCGCCGACGGCAAGGTCCTCTTCGTCAACATGCAGGACCCAGGGCTCACCCTGGCCATCACCGGCCCCTGGGAGAAATACCTCGCCTGACGCACAGAACCCGAAAGCCTTTCGACCAACTGAACGCCCACCTCACCACCAGCCGGACACCACGGGCAGGACCCTCCACACATACGAGGGCCCTGCCCGTTCCATGAGCAGCGCCGGCCCATGATCGCCCTCTCATCACCGGGGTTTACCATCCTGGCCATGACCTCATGGGCGTATCGCTACCGCTCCGGCGAGCACTTCGCCGTCTGGAACGAGATACGGGCCTTGGGTTCATCTGGGGTACCTCAGCCCCGGTTGCAGGATGCCGAGAACGTCGCTTACGAGACGATGAGCAGGGTTGCGGCCAACGTTGACATGATCGTCCAGCGACTCGGTGATGTTGGATACCGCTTCGCCTCGCCTGAGCACGTCCGGCGACAACCCGCAACCGAAGATGTGGCAGCGCTCGAACGTCTGGAGGCAGCGACAGGACCGCTGCCCCTCGCCCTCCGCAGTTGTCTCCTGATCGTGGGCCAGGTCAACCTCTGCGGCGACGGCGGCCCCTCGCTCCCGCACGTCAGCTACCACGGCAATCCCCACGAGGAATCCGACCTGCTTCCGGACCCCTTGGTGCTGCCATCGGCACGCTTCCTGCTCGACGCCTGGGAAGAGTGGCCCTCCGACCCGGGAACCGATCTCAGTTTCATCTTCGCCCCGGACGAACTCCACAAGGCCAACATCAGCGGAGCGACACACGACATCGAAGGCCCCGGCTCGTCCCCTGATCCACAGTTGCTCTTCGTAGAGCGACGCAAGGGCATCACGCTGGTGGACTATCTACGCGTTTCCATGGCCTGGGGCGGCTTTCCGGGCTACGACGCCCTTCCCGCAGACCTGCACATCCCCTCGCTGATCGAGGATCTCCGCCGCGACCTCCTACTGTTCTGACCCCTGATGACGCCGCCGCTTCCCACCTGCGATGATCAGCATGAATAACTTCCGGACACAGCCCCGGCATCACGGCGCGGCGCGTCGGACGGCTTACAGCCTTACCCCGTAGTGCGGGTGCGTTGACTTGCTCGTCGCCTGGTAAGGGCTCCTGCGGCGGTGTCGGCTGTCCACGCCAATGGCCAGGGCCACAGCACCGATCATGAAGCCGACTCCGACGATGGCGAGAGCGGCGGCCTTGCCGATACCCACTGGCGAGTTGACGGCGAGGGCAGCACATCCAGCAAGAAAGAGGATTGCCGCACCGATGCTGAAGCACACATTTCGCCCCGTCATGGAGATGATCGTAGGGGCGTTCTGGACCAGGGGCCAGATGTCAGTGCGGGAACCTCAAGATGAAGGCCGTGCCATGCTCATCCATGGTGGAGCCGCGCATCCTGTTGTGGGGCGGCGACGGTGCGAATGGCTGTGCGGACACCAGTCTGGGCCATGCGCAACGGAGCGGAAGCGTGTTTTGGTCCACGGCCCCGCCCGGGCTACTAGCCGATGCGCTCAGAGCTACGGAATTGGTGGGCCGGGTCCGCCAGCTCAAGGTACGAGGACATGAGGACCAGGCGATAGAGCTCGTCCTGGATGAGCTCGCGATGCCGGAGAAAGTAGCCCGTTCCTGAGTGAAATCCGTCTGACCCGCACGGCTCCGGGCGGGGCGTGTATCGGCAGAACGTTTCTTCGGCTGGCCTGCGCCCTCATTCTCCGGTGTCGGCTGAACGGCCACCGGCCACAGCTTCTGACACCGCCGCGGGCCAGAGCGAGACTTTCTTCTCGCCTTTCTTGATGTCGCGGAGTGTCCAGAGTCCGTACAGGGCCAGGAGTGGTTTGAGGAGCAGCCACTCGCCGGGACGGTAGTCGGCCGCCGGTACGAGTCTGTCGGCGAGGTCGGGACGTTGGCGGCGCAGGTATGCGCGGGCTTTGAGTGCGTGCGCCGGCTGAGAGACGATCTTGATGCGGTCGACGTCCTCGACGAGCGGGATGACGTTGGTGACGTTCTCCCAGGTGGTTCTGCTTTCCTGCTCGAGCACGATGGTGCCGTTGAACTGAAGCACCGACTTCGCATAGTCGGCCATCAATTGGGCCTCGGCAACGTCGGTGGTGGTCGCACCGCCGGTGAAAATCACGCGGGTGTGCCGCTCGTGCTCGGCTGCGATGGAGCGGAGGCCGGCGCGGACGCGCCGGCGGTTGACGATGTTCGCTCTCGCCTGAGGGTTCCGGTATCCCAGTACGACCACCGCCGCGGAAACGCCCCGACGGTTCCCCACGAGGGCTCGAGACCAGCGCCAGTTCATCCATTCTCCCCAGGCCAGCACGAGCGCCCCGGCCACCGCCAAACCCGTCCGTCGTCGCATGGCAGCGACCCTAGGGCACACCCCGGCGCGCGACCGGCCAGAGGCGCGACGCTAGGCCACCCGTTGGTCGGCGAGGATCGCGACCAGCAGCGGCACGACAGCCCAGAAGCCCAGTACGGCGAAGGCGGCCGCGTCCGGCATGATGTCCGGCATCTGCTCGACGAGCTGCAGCGCCGGATAACCCGGCAAGATCGAGTTAACCACCTCACCACCCGGCAACATCCGCCCGGCGAAGGGAACCAGCACCATCACCACCACGAGCACGGAGGTGGCCACGACGCCGTTGCGGAAGGTCGCGCCGAGTGCCAGCCCGAGCATCGTGGTCGTCACGATCCCGAGCATGCCGCCGCCGATCACCGTCCACGCTTCAACCGGTGGCAGCGTGGGGTCGAACGCCGACGCCACTGTGAGCCCGTACAGGTAGCCGGGGATCGCGATGAGAAGCGAGGCGGCGACGGCAAGCCCACCAAGTACGGACGCCTTGGCGAGCAGCACCCGTGAGCGCGAAGGCGTGGCGACGAAGGTGGTGTGGATCATGCCGGAGGTGTACTCGCCGCTGATCGACATGGTGCCGAGCATGCCGAGCGGCAGCTGAGCCAGCACGACTCCTACATGGACGGCCACGACGATCCCCATCGCGGCCTGCTCGCCCGTCCGGCCCGGGTCCCAGCGCGAGATCACGGTGGACGCGCCGAGCGCGGTGAGCCCGAGCGCCGTCAGCACCCCCACGCCCAGCACCCACCAGGTCGAACGCAACGTACGCAACTTGATCCACTCGGCGGCGACGGTGTTCACGGCGCGCTCTCTTCGATGACACGCATGAACGTGTCCTCCAGCGACATTCCGGGCCGTACGAACTGTGTGATCTCCGTGTCGGCCAGCAGCCGGCCCCGTCCGATGACGATCAGGTGGTCGGCGGTGACCGCCATCTCGTGCATGAGATGGCTGGAGACCAGCACGGTCCGCCCCTCGGCCGCCAGCGACTTCAGCAGTCCGCGCATCCAGCGGATGCCTTCGGGGTCGAGCCCGTTGAGCGGCTCGTCGAGCAGCAGCACCTCGGGATCGCCGAGCAGGGCGGCGGCCACCCCGAGCCGCTGCTTCATGCCGAGGGAGAGGCCGCCCACCCGCCGGCGCCCCGCATCACCGAGCCCGACGGTTTCCAACAACCCGTTGATACCCCTGAAGGAGATCCCGTTGGTTCTGGCCAGCCACTGCAGGTGCTGATCAGCACGACGTCCGCCCTGCACGGCGCTCGCGTCGAGCAGGGCGCCGACGTGGGTGAGGGGCCTGTCCAATGTCCGGTACGGCACGCCGTTCACGGTGGCCCGTCCGGTGGTCGGCCGGTCGAGTCCGAGGATGATCCGCAGGGTCGTGGTCTTGCCCGCGCCGTTCGGCCCGAGAAATCCGGTGATCTTTCCGGGGTTGACGGTGAAGGACAGGTCGTCGACGGCGGCACTTCGCCCGAAGCGCCTGGTCAGCCCAATGACTTCGATCATGTCCTTCACGATCCGCCTGGGCGGCCGGCACCCGCATCGGTCCTGAGACCGATGTGCACGGCCGGGCCCGGTGGTTAGGGTCGAGGACGTGGACGATCCGCCTCGTCTTCCCCTGCTGAGCCGGATACCGAACTGGGCATGGGTGTCCCTCGACACCGTGGTGGCCCTGCTGCTGGCAGCCGGCTTCCTCGGGCTCGTCACGTCGCGCAACCCCGCGCCGCCCGACGTCCTCGACTTCACGGTGGCCCTGGCCACCAGCCTCCCCCTCGCGGTCAGGCGTTTGTGGCCGCGGGCGGTGTTCGTGGTCGTGCTGATCGGCGGGCTGGGGATGCGGGAGTTCCTCGTCCCGCAGGCGGACCCGTTCGGCCTGCCGCTCGTGCTCTACACCCTGGCCACCCGGAGCAAGGCGGTGCCCGCGCTGCTCGCGGCGGTGGCGGTCACGATGCAGGGAGTGGTGGAGTTCCCGCTGCGGGGTCAGACCCTCGACCAGCTCGGGCTGGTGCCGGCGATCGTCGTGGCGGCCTGGACCACCGGCACAGCGGTACGCCAGCGCAGGCTCTACACCGAGCAACTGGCCGCGCAGGCCGAGGAACGGGCCCGTGCGGAGGCGGCGCAGGAACGTCTGCGCATCGCCCGCGAGCTGCACGACGTCATCGGCCACAGCCTCGGCACGATCGCCGTGCAGGCCGGCGTCGAACGGCAGGTCGGCGACGCCGAGGAGATGAGCCGGGCGCTCAGCTCCATCGAGGAGACCAGCAGGTCGGCGCTGCGCGAGACCAGGCGCCTGCTCGGCGTGCTTCGCGAGGACGGCCCGGCGAACCTGGCCCCCGCTCCGGGGCTCGGCGACCTCGACGATCTCCTGGCCACGACGAGAGCCGCTGGTCTGAAGGTGGAGTTACGGCTCGACGGCGAGGTGCGGGGAGAGATGGAGCTCACCGTCTACCGGATCGTCCAGGAAGCGCTGACCAACGTACTCAAGCACGCCGGCGCCGAGCGGGCCACGGTCTTGATCGAACGGCGGGAGGAGGAGCTGGTCGTGGAGATCACCGACGACGGCGGGACTGCGCGAGAGCGACCCTACGGTCACGGGCTGAACGGTCTGCGCGAGCGCGTACGCGTCTTCGGCGGCGAGTTCGAGGCGGGCGTCCGCCCAGAGCGTGGGTTCCGGGTGATGGCGAGGTTACCGCTGTGATCAAGGTGCTGGTGGCCGACGACCAGCCGCTCATCAGGGCGAGCTTCCGTCGGCTGATCGACAGCGTGCCAGGATTCCGGGTGTGCGGCGAGGCCGCGACGGGCGCGCGGGCGGTGGCCGTCGCCGCGAGTGAAACGCCCGAACTTGTGCTGATGGACGTACGGATGCCGGAGATGGATGGCATCGAGGCGACGCGCCGCATCTGCGCCGCGAATCCGTACACCCGCGTGCTCATCGTGACCACCTTCGACCTGGACGAGTACGTCTACGGGGCGCTCCGGGCCGGCGCCGCGGGCTTCCTGCTCAAGGACACCCCGCCGACCGAGCTGATCAGGAGCGTACGAGCCGTCGCGTCCGGCGACTCCCTGCTCGCGCCCAGCGCCACCCGGCGGCTGATCGAGCGTCACGTACGCCCGCCGACGCGTCGCCTGGACATCACCGAACGCGAACGGGAGGTGCTGGTCCTGGTGGCGCGCGGCCTGTCCAACGCGGAGATCGCCCAGACCCTGTACGTCACGCTGAGCACGGTCAAGACGCACGTCAGCAGCCTGCTGCTGAAGCTCGACGCCCGTACGAGGGTCCATCTGGTCATCGCCGCCTACGAGGCGAACCTCGTCTAGCCGGTTCAGGCGAGGGCCCGGCGGTGGTGGAGGGCGGAGGTGATGGTGGCGGCGACGGCGCCCAGGAGGGCGTAAGCCGCGAGGACCCACAGGGACTGCGTGACGGCGTGGCCCGCGAAGTAGACGGTGTTGCGGACGGCGGTGGTGCCGGCGCCCGGCGGGAGCCAGGGGCCGATGGCGCGCCAGAAGTCAGGCAGGAGGACGCCCGGGTATGCGCCGCCGGCGCTGGGGTTGCCGAGTACCACGAACAGGATGACGGTGACGCCGACGCCGAGCAGGCCCAGCAGGTTCTGGAGGGCGACGGTGGTGGCGGCCGCGGCGAACACGGTGAGTGCGCCCAGGGCCCACAGTTGCACGAGGTGGCCGGTGAGGACGCCCATGACGGGATCGACGATGACCGCTCCGCCCAGGCCGGAGGCGATCGCGTACAGTGCGAGGACCCCAAGGCGGATGACCGTACGGTGGAGGTTGGCCGGGCGGGCTCCGGCGGCCATGCCGAGGACGGCGGCGGCGAGGTAGCCGCCGACGATCCAGCCGAGGACGAGGTAGAAGGACGACATGCCGCGGCCGTCCGAGGCGGCGGGCGGGCGGATGTCGGTGACCTTCACCTGCCGGTGCTGCTGGTGCTCGATGGCCTCGGCGATCTGCTGGCCGGCGGTGGAGACCGCGGGGCCGCCGGCGGAGGCGACGAACAGGGTGTCGGTGGTGCCACGCGGGTCGACGAGGACGGCCGCGTCCACGGTCCGGTCGAGGACGAGGGCGCGGGCCTGCTGTTCGCTGCCGGCGGCACGGGCCAGGACGGGTTCGCCGGACAGCTCGTTGAGCCGGGTCACGATCTGGCCGGACACCTGGGCGGGGGCGACGACCGCGACGGGTATGCGGTGCGGCGCGGGCGCGTGGAAAGCCCCGATATAGGACAGGACGAACCCCATCTGCACGGCTAAGACCGCGACGACCAGCGAAGCGGCACGGAAACTGACGGCGTCTCGTAGCTCGGCGAGGAATCCAGGCCGCCGGGTGTCGGGAGCCGGTTCAAGGGCGGTGGCAGGCGGAGTGGTCACGTTGTCGTCCTTCGTCATTCGGAGCCCGATAAGGCTGTTGGGGGAGGAGAAGCAGCGCGGACAGCCCCGGGTGCGCGGGGTGGATCTGTCAGGCCCCTGGACGTGCGTCAGAGGGTGTAGTCGGTGAGGGTCTTGAGGTCGTCGACGGTGTAGGCGAGGTGGAAGCGGAACCCCTTGCCGACGCGCTGGACGGACAGGTCGGCCAGTTCCTCGCCGCGAGCGGGAAGGAACGACAGCTCGCCGGTGCCCACCCAGGCCTCGCCGACGGCCGGGTTGTCGAGGACGGCCATGACCAGCTCGTGGACGGCGGGCTGGTCGTGCTGCCCCTTGGCGAGGCGCGGGAAGTGGCGCAGGTTGACGACCGGGCGGTTCATGAGGGCGGCGGGGTTGTCGACCGGCTGCTCCAAGGTGACCAGGGCTTCGGCGATGCGCTGCCCGGCGGTGGAGGCGGTGGCGCCGAACCGGCCACCGGCGGCGACGGCCGGCGTGGCGGGTCCGCCGACGGGATAGGCCCGGGTCTGGTGGACGCTGCCGAGCTTCTTCGGGAACCCCTGCACCCAGCCGCGAGCCAGGGCCGCGTCGTTGTCGACGTAGATGTACGGGCACCACGCCACCGGGGTGCCGTTCCACCGGGCGTCCAAGGTGACCAGGAACTCCCGGTACTGGGAGCGGGCCGGGTCGAGGTACTCCTCGCCGCCGGCGGAGTACTGCCAGTCCACGAACATCGCCACGCCCCGCCCGGCGGAGTCCGGGTCCAGCGTCAGGCCCTGGGGAAGGGTCGCCTCCGCGGCCGCCGGATCGGCGAAGAACTCCACGGCGACCGCCGTGCCGGCGTAGTGCCACGGCGGGGTGGGCGCGAGGTTGGCCTGGCCACGCGGCGAAAGCGGAACGGTGTAACCCTGCATGACGATCACTCCTCTTCATCGGACGATACGAAACGTCGCGTTTCGTTCGATGGGCAGAACCGTAGCATGCCTTGACCGCACAACGAAACGCTACGTATCGTTCGACAGCATGGAATTGATGTTCACCTCGGACAAGGCGGTCGGCCCGCGCTCGGCCACGAAGATCCTCAGCGCGGCGCGGGACGTCCTGACCGCGCAGGGCTACTCGTCCCTCACCATCGAGGCGGTCGCCGCGGCGGCGGGCGTCGGCAAGTCGACCATCTACCGCTGGTGGCCGAGCAAGGAGGCGCTCCTCGCCGACGCCATCGCCGACGTCTTCCGCGCCGACGAGATCCCCGACCTCGGCGACACCCGCGCCGAACTGCGCCTCGCCGTCGACATGACGATCGACAACTACGCCAACGAGGACCTCGCCGCCGGGCTGCCCGCGCTCGCCACCGGTCTCCTGCCCCACCCCGAGCTGATGACCCGCTTCCGGGAGGCGTTCCTGCAGCGCAAACGCGAGAACATCGCAGTCGCCCTGCGCCGTGGCGTCGAGCGCGGCGACCTCCCGGAGGGGCTCGACACCGACCTGGTGCAGGACGTGTGGGCCGGCACCATCCTCTACCGCCGCCTCATGATGGGCTCGTCACTGGACGATGACGTCGCCGACCGTCTCGTACGGCTCGTGCTCGACTCTCCCGCGGCTCTCGTCGCCCGATCCTGACGGCGGGCGGCCGCCGGAATGGCCTTTTGCAATAAGAAATGGCAAAACGGTGTGGTGTCCTTGCTGACGCGACTTCCGAAACTATTCTGAAATACAAGATCGGCTGAGGCGTTCACCTCACTGCCTTGATCGGCGTACCACCGGTTGCGCCGGACCAGGGAGGGAGGTGTTCTATGAGCCAGAAGCGATGCCGGAAGGCCGGTCAGCGGGAGCCGTCCAAGCGGTGGGAGGTGATGACTCTCATCATCGGAGCTCAGGTAGCTCTGGTAGAACTGATCGCTGCGGTGCTGGGGGCCGTACGCCATTGCGGTTAGGCGCCTGTCCCTTGCTTTTTCACCATGGCACCAAGAAAGCCGATAAAACGGTGCTGATATATGAACAGCCGGCGGGCGCCGGCCCCGTGACGACGCGCGGGCCGTCCGATCGCCCCGGATTCGCGCGGCGGCGCGAAGATGCGAGCACCTTGCTGGCACCACCCCGCTCAAGAGCCTTGTGCCGCGGGCAGATCGATCATTACCGTGATCATCCACCAGGCATGTGGAGGTACGGTGACCCCCGACCCGATCGCCGAGTACGGCCGCATCTCAGCCGGATACGACCCGAACCCCGCCCTGTCGATGTCGTTGCACGCCGACGCCTACACCGACCCCCGCTGGTTCGCCGTCGACCAGAAGGCGATCTTCGCCCGTACGTGGCAGTGGCTCTGCCATGTCGAACAGCTGCGCCACCCGGGCAGCTACATGACCGGTACGGTGGCCGGCCTGCCGGTCGTCGCCGTCCGCGACGAGGACGGCACCCTGCGGGCCTTCTACAACGTGTGCAAGCACCGGGCGCATGAGCTGCTGTCGGGTTCCGGCGTCCGGCGCAGCATCGTGTGCCCGTACCACGCCTGGAACTTCGACCTGAGCGGCCGGTTGCGGCGGGCGCGCAACACCGGCGGCATGCCGGGCTTCGACCCGTCCGCGGTCCGTCTCGACCAGGTCCAGGTCACCGAGTTCGGCGGCATGGTGTACGTCAACCTCGATCCCGAGGCGGCCCCGCTGGCGGAGCAGGCCGGCGACCTCGAGGCGGAGATCCAGGCGAGGGCGCCCGACGTGGCCGGCCTGACCCTGGCCCGCCGCCTCACCTACGACATCGCGTCCAACTGGAAGAACGTCGTCGACAACTTCCTGGAGTGCTATCACTGCCACGTGGCCCACAAGGACTTCGTGTCCCTGGTCGACATGAGCACCTACGAGGTCACCACGTACGGGATCTACTCCAGCCACATGGCCAAGGCCGGCACGTCGGAGAACTCCGCGTACGACGTGTCGGGCGCGACCGTCACCGAGCACGCCGTCTGGTGGCTGTGGCCGAACACGTGCCTGCTGCGCTATCCCGGCCGCGGCAACTTCATGGTTCTGCAGATCATCCCGGACGGCCCCGACCGCACCCGCGAGACCTGGGACTTCTACCTGGAGACGGCTGAGCCCGACGAGGCCGAGCTGGACAGCATCCGCTACATCGACGAGGTGCTGCAGAAGGAGGACATCGCCCTGGTGGAGAGCGTGCAGCGCGGCATGAGCACCCCCGCGTTCACCCAGGGGAAGATCGTCTACGACCCCGGAGGCTCGGGGCTGTCGGAGCACGCGGTCCACCACTTCCACGGACTCGTCCTGGACGCCTACCGCCGCGAGCTCGGCACACCACGCTGACAGCGAGGAGGGGCGAAGGCTGCCGACGCCTTCGCCCCTCAGGTCCCTGGGAGAAGGACCGCTCCCGCGAGGAGCGCCACGGGCCAAGGAACGCCCCTCGCGGACGGCACCGACTCTAGATCGCCCTTCCTGCGACGTCTGTGCAGAAATACCGGCTAGTCGTCGGCAGTCATCAGTGGACGCGCCGCCACGGACGCGAACTCCGGCCGCAGCGGCGGCACCATGTGCACCCGGGCGGAGCCGATGTCGAAGAACAGCCCGACGAGCTCCAGCGTCCCGGCGTTGACCTGCTCCTCCACCTTCCGGTACGTCAGCAGGTTCTCCAGCTGCTGCTGGACGTTGACCCGGCACAGCACGTCGAGCGCCCCGCTGTGCAGGCGGTCGCCCTCGGTCTCGATGAACCTGGCCAGGCTGTGGTCGCCGTGCCGCAGCCACCTGCGCAGCCCCGGCAGGCTGCCGGCCTGCACACCGCCGCTCAGCACGCCCGCCATCGCCCCGCACCCCGAGTGCCCGCACACCGTGATCGTCCTGACGCTCAGCACCTGCGTCGCGTACTCGATCGCCGCCACGACGGAGTCGTCGTGCGGCTCAGTGCCCCGACGAGGGACGAGGTTGCCGATGTTGCGCACCGTGAACAGGTCGCCGGGGCCGCTCGACGTGATGAGGCTGGGCATGATCCGCGAGTCGGCGCACGTGATGAACAGGTGCGTCGGCTGCTGCTTCCTGGCCAGCTCCGTGAAGATCGGCCGCACCAGCGGCGCCGTACGGCTGTGGTACTCGCGGGCGCCGGCCGTGAGCAGGCACTCCGCCGTCTCGTCGTCGGACGGCAGCGGGCGCGGCGGCTCGGGCCTGCGCCGGTGCGCCCACGGCAGCCACCAGCGGTCGGGCGCCCTCGGCGGCGACTTGACGGGCGACGTACGCCCCCCGCTGGCCGCCAGCGCGTACCACTCGTCGTGCAGCTCGTCGATGTGCACGGTGCCGCCCATGCGCTCGTGGTCGAGCCGCCAGGAGTGGATGGCCTCGAAGGCGCCGTTGTCCATGAAGTCGATGTTCAGGTCGAGGTCGACGGTCGTGCCATCGGGGATCGCCCGCAGCTCGTGCGTCAGCCGGGGAACGCCCAGGAACGTCAGCGAGCCCGAGATCGTCACGTGCAGCCGGCCGTCGCGGTCGGCGTGCTTCAGCACCGTCACCCGGGTCAGGCGGCGCAGCGCCAGCAGCGCGGCCAGCGCCAGCCCCGCGAGGACGCCCTCGGCCAGCCCGAGCACGATCACGGCGGCCATGGTCGCCACGTACACCGGCACCTCGCCGTGGCCGTGCACCTTCTTGACGTGGCCCAGGTTGACCATCTGCACGCCGATGAACACCAGCAGCGCCGCGAGCGCCTCCAGCGGGATCAGCTTGATCGACCAGCCGAACCCGAGCGCGAACACCAGCACCCACACCCCGTGCAGGATGGACGACACGCGCGTACGCGCCCCCGCCTTGACGTTCGTCGTGCTGCGCACGATCACTCCGGCGACCGGCAGGCCGCCGAGCGCGCCGGTGACCATGTTGGCGACGCCCTGACCGGTCAGTTCCTGGTCGAGGTCGCAGCGGCGGCCGCCGTGCATGCCGTCGACCGCCACGCAGCACAGCAGCGACTCGCATCCGGCCAGCAGCGCCACCAGCAGCACCGAGGACACCACCATGTGCCAGTCGCCCTGCGGCAGCACAGGGAACGCCCACTCGGTGACGCTCTCGGACAGGTCGACGCGGGTGACGTCCCAGCCGAACGCCCACGCGACGATCGCCGCGACGAGCAGCGCCGCGAGCGGCGCGGGGACCGATCTGACCCGCTGCGGCAGCCGTGTCCACAGGGCGAGCACCGCGATCGTGAGCACGCCGACCGCGACCTTGTGGCCGTGCAGGTCGGCGATCTGCCCGGGCAGTTCGACCAGGTTGGCGATGGCGGAGTGCTGGGAGCTGCCGCCGAGCACGATGTGCAGCTGCGACAGCGCGATGATGATGCCGACCGCCGCCAGCATGCCGTGGATGACGGCGGGCGACACCGCGAGCGCCGCCCTCGCCGCCTTGAGCACTCCCAGGAGCAGCTGTACGACACCGGCCAGCAGGGTGATCATGCAGGTGGCCCGCCAGCCGTAGGTGTGGACGAGGTCCACCACGACCAGGGAGAGTCCGGCGGCGGGCCCGCTCACCTGCACCGCGGACCCGCCCAGTGCGCCTCCCACGATGCCGCCCACCACGGCGGCGATCAGTCCGGCCACCAGCGGGGCTCCGGATGCCATCGCGATGCCCAAGGAGAGGGGCACCGCGACGAGGAAGACCACGAGGGAGGCCGGCAAGTCGTGGCGGAGGGTGTTGAGTCGGCTACTCTTCGTGTCGCTGGACATGGAGCAAACCTATTGCTCCATCGCCTCTCGCTGAGGGGCGAGTAGCGCTGGTTTTACCGATTAATGGGCGCTAAAGATCATCTGTAATAGTCGTGCGGATAGTCCTGCTCCGGGGCGCGACGACGCCTGCTGCGCTCGTTGCCCGGGGTGTCCTGCTGAGGGTCGTACGCGGGCCAGTTGCCCGAGGTGTCGCTCGCGGGCGGGGCGGGCCAGGCGGCGCCGCCGCCCGGGGTCGTGGTCACATCACCGGTCTCGTACGCGCCCGCCGTGAACGGCGACTGCGGCGGCGTCGGGGCCGACAGCACGTCGTCGTAGGCGGACACCGCCCGGTTCGGCGCCGTCGGGGTGCCGGTGGCGGGCGAGGGGCCTGTGGTGGGTTCCGCGTCGTCGGCCACCGCCCATCCGGCGCTCACCTCGTACGAGGAGCGGGTGGTGGGCTGCTCGAACGCGGGCCACGAGCTGGGCTGGGTGTAGGCGGGGGCGGGGGCCGCGGGAGCCGCCGGGGCGTCGTCGAAGATGTCGGGCGAGGCGGGCCAGGAGCCCGACGTGGTCGCCGCCGGAGTCGGGGAGTAGGCCGCCGTCGTGTCGAGGGCGTCGGTGCCCCCGTAGGCGGGGAAGGGGTCGCTCGTCGGGGCGCCGTGGATGGGCGCGCCGGCCATCGGGAAGTTGCCGCTCGTGGTGGGGCCGGTCGCGGGGAAGGCGCCGGAGGTGGGCGTGGCCGGGAACGGTCCGCTGCCCGGCGCGGCGGGGGTTCCGGTGCCGGAGCCGTACGAGCCACTGCCCGCGGGGAAGGATCCGCTGGTCGTCGCGGCCGCGGGCCGCGGCGCGGGGGCGGGCTCGGGACGGGTGGGGGCGGGCACCGGATGGGCGCCGGCGCCGAGGATGGTCATCACGTCGGGGGTCGGCGCCGCGAACGTCACGGTGCGCTGCTCGGCGAGCTCGGCCTGCGAGGGAACAGGGCGGGGTGAGGGGTCGACCAGGTCGGCGAGGCCGGCCGGGGCGGGCGCGGGCTGACGCTGGGGGAGGGGCCCCTGCACGGTGGTGGCGTCGGGATCGACGGAGGCGGCCGCGGGTCGCGGCGCGGACCGGCGAGCGGACCTGCGGGCCGGGCGCTCGGGCAGCGGCTCGGCGGAGCGCGGGCGCTCCAGCGGCTCGGCGGCGGGGCGCTCGACGGGGGACGGGGTCGGAGCCGGAGATGGAGCCGGGGTGGGGGACGGGGACGGGGCGGCCTTCCTGGCCGCCACGGTGCCACCCGCGCCGAAACCGCCTTCCTCGGCGTCGCTACGGATGTTGGCCCAGAACTCCTCGTCGTCGGAGTCGGTGGTGGGGTTGCCCCACTCGTCGACGCCGCGCCTGCCGCGCTGGCCGGTGCGGACCGGCTTGGGCTTCGGCTCGTCGATCGGGCTGAAGTCAGGACTGAAATTGGCCATTCGCGGCTCGTGCGCCGCGAACTGGTCGGTTGAGCGCGTCTGGGTCATCTCCTCTTTCTCGGCCATCTCTTTCAGCCGTTCCGGAGGAAGTGAACTCTCCCTGCGACTCATCGAACGCATGCCCAGTGCCACGACGACGAGCACGAGGAGCACGACAGCGACCAAGCTCACTACGACCGCGATCATTGCACCACCCTCAAAGCCATGGCCTCCCTCTGGCACCGATGAGGTCGCGCGGCCATCGACGCGACCTTCCCCCTTTGATCACCAGTGCCTAACGATTGGATCTGATTGTGTCGGACCACTAAGAGAGTTGTCACACCCTAAGTGAAGAATTGGTAGAGCTGTACTACCTGTCGTATTCGTCCAGTCACTCGATGTTCACCGCCGTGAGCCGACCTCGGGCGATGGTCAGATGCGCGATCTCCTTGAGGATCTCGGAGAGCTCCGCGTCCGGGCCCAGATCGACCTTGCCGCTCAGCGTGTAGACGGAGAACCGATAGTTGCCCTGGTCCTCGCAGGGGGCGTCGTAGCCCGTCCTGCCACTGGTCACCTTGGCCTGGCGCGACCCCTCGGGAGGATCGGCGGCGGCGTCGGGGCCGAGCTCGGTCGTGGTGGCCGGGATGTCGTACAGCACCCAGTGCACCGCCGACTCGGACGTCGCGTGGCTGTCGACCACGATGGCGATCGACTTGGCCTGCGGCAGCGGACGGCTCGACCAGCGCAGCGGCGGGCTGCCCTGGTTGCCGTGACAGGAGTATTCGCGCGGCAGCGGCTTGCCGTCGCGCAGCTCCGGGCTCGAGACGTTGACCTGCGCGATGTCCTTGGCCTGCGACCTGCCGACGAAGCCGAGGCTGCCACAACCTGCCGACGCCAACACCGCGGTCACCGCCGTCACACTGACAGCGATCCGTCGCAGGCGTGATGCCGTGTTACACAGCCCCATGCCCGACGATGCTACGCGCGTCTCGGCGATGCGCAGACCGTTTCCCGATGGTCCGTGCTCGGTAAAGGATCCGAAACCAGGCATAATGAGGGCATCCGCGTAGTGACGTTGGCCACAGCGGAGCGACCCGAGTGCGCAGCGTATCCGGATCGCGGCGCAATGTGCCGCCGCACCCTCCTGACGTCCCGTCGTGGCTCGCGACGTGGCGCGACGCCGCCGAGAAACGGGCGCGGGTTTCGGACGCGGGCCGGTGACGGAAACCCCGGCAGCGCCGAACGGATCTTTTCTCCGTGGTGTCCGATAAACCGATGGTTCGCGGCCTAAGCTGGACATTGTGACGACAACAGGCCCGCTGCGTGATCCGGTGAACCGCGTCTCGCGCAAGGCCGTCGGTCTGTGGCTGCTGGAGTCCTTGGTCGCGTTCGTCCTGTTTCTCGTCGCCTCGCTCGTCGTGGCACGGTGGGTGGGGGGCAGCGGGTGGTCGTGGGTGCCCGGGTGGTTCGCGGACGCGCCCTGGTCGTTGCCGGTCGCCACCGTGGTGCTGACGCTCCCGTTCCTCCTGACCGAGCCGTTCGTCCGGTACGCCGTGCACCGCTGGGAGCTCTCAGGGGACGTCGTGTACGCCAGGTCGGGTTACCTGACCAGGGAATGGGTGTTCGTGCCCGTGAGCCGCATCCAGACGGTCGACAAGGGGCAGGGGTGGTTCGAGCGGCTGCTCGGACTGGCCACGCTGGAGATCCGCACCGCCTCGCACGCGGGGTCGTCCACGATCAAGGGCCTCGACTTCCGGGTCGCCGCCGGGCTGGCCGAGCAGCTGGCGCGCCGGGCGGAAGAACTCAGGGACGACGCGACATGACCGACCCCGGCCAGGGGCCCGCGGAGCCCACACCCCCCTCCTGGGTCCCGCCCGACGGCGACCCTCGACCCGGACCACCGCCCGTCCCAAGGCCCGGCGGTGACCCTCAACCTGTCCCAGGACCCCCGCCCCCTCCCGGTCAGCCGCCCTTTCGGGCGCCGCGGCGCTTCAGCCCGAAAGTGCTGCTCATCGACCCCGTACGGATGCTGCCCTCCCTGCTCGTCCCCCTGATCGGCGTCCTGTTCGTGGGCGGCTTCTCGCCCAGGTCGTACGCGTGGGCCGCCGCCGGCGTCGTCGGCACGGTGCTGGTCGCGGTGATCCGCTGGGCCACCTTCACGTACGAGATCGTCGGCGACCGCCTCGAAACGAAACGGTCGCTGATCAGCCGTTCCATCCGGACCATCCCCTTGGAGCGCATCCGCGGCGTCGACATCTCCACACCCCCGATGCACCGCCTGCTGGGCCTCGCCGTCATGAAGATCGACACGGGGGCGAGCGGCGGGAAGGAGGAGGCCAAGTTCGACGGCGTCACGCTCGCAGAGGCCGAACGGCTCAAGCCGATCCTCCTGCGCCGCGCGGGACGCCAGGAAGTCCCCGAGGCGGCGGCCGCACCGGCCGAAGCGCAGGAGCAGTCGATCATCGCCGTCCCCCGCAGGTGGCTGCTGTACGGGCCGCTGTCCGGCGCGTACCTGCTCACCCCGTTCGCCTTCGCGGGCGGCGCGGTGGGCCTGGCGTTCCAGTGGGGCGGCGATCTCGGCCTCGGCCAGGACGCCGCCCTGAGCGCGGGGGAGTGGCTCTGGGGTCACCCGTACCTGCTGCTGGCCGCCGCGCTGCTGCTCGTGCTCGCGATGCCGGTCACGGGCGGCCTCATGTACGCCGTCTTCAACTGGAACTTCCAGCTCAAGCGCCGCGACGGCTACCTCGTCGCGGAGCGCGGCCTGATCAACCGGCGCAGCGTCTCACTGGAGTCCCGGCGCGTACGCGGGTACGACATCGTGGACGGCCTCGCCGAACGCTGGGCCGGGGTCGTCCGCGTCTGGGCCATCGTCACCGGGCTCGGTGACTCGGAGACGCGCGGTCAGCTCCTGCCCGACGTGCCGCGCGCCGTGGCGTACCAGGTGACCGCCGACGCCATCGGACCCTTCCGCGCCGACCTGCGTCCCCACCCTCGGGTGGCGCGCAAGCGCCGCCTGTTCCGGGCGATCTTCCCGTGGCTGATGACGGCTCTCGTCGCTCTGGCGGGCGCGTGGGTGAGCGGCCTGACGCTGTGGTGGGTCCTGCTGGTGCTGGCGCTGGTGCTGGCCGCGCTGGGCATCCCTCTTGGTCTCGACCGGTACGCGTCCCTCGGACACGGCTACGACGGCGCCCGCCTGTCGATGCGCTCCGGTTCGCTGCGGCGCACCCAGGCCGTCTTCGAGCGCCGGGCCGTGGTGGGGTGGCGGATGCGGCAGACCTGGTTCCAGCGGCGGGCCGGGGTGCTGACGCTCATCGCCGGCGTCGGCGCGGGCACGGGCGGCTACGCGGCCGTCGACGTCTCGAAGGCCCAGGCCGCGGCCTTCCCGGCGGAGGTCACCCCGGAATGGCTGTCCCCCTTCGCGGACGAACCCCCCAAGTCGTGACCGCGTGCGGGCATGACCCCGTCACCTCGGAACCACGTCGTGGCAAGAACCCGAGCCGGCACGTCACGTGGGCGCGTGGAGGGGGGTTGCCCTCGCGTCATGCGGGCTCCGGTGGTGGAGGGGGCCTCCTGATCAGTCCTGGCGGCGGGCGCCGAACATGATCTCGTCCCACGTCGGGACGGAGGCGCGGCGGCCACGCGATCCCTTGCGCGGCTGGCGGGCGGCAGGAGCGGGCGGGGGCGAGGGCACCGGTACCGGCTTGTCGTCCTTGCCTTCGTCCTTGCTCGCGCGCGCCGCCGGAACCTGCGGGGCCGGCTTCGGCTTGGGCGCCGGAGGCTTGCTCGGCGGCACCTCCTGCTCGTCCTCGGCCGCCGCCTCGAGCTTCGCGCCCTTTCCGTCGGGTACGGCCTCAGCCGCCTCCTTGACCTCGGCCGGTACGGCCTCGGCGGCGGCGGCGTCCTTGGCGCTGTCCTTGGCGCTGTCCGGTACGGCGTCGGTCGCCGCTTCCTTCCCGGCGGGGACGTCGCCGGTGCCGCCGTCCCCAGCGGCTTGCGCGGTTGCCTGTACCGGGGCCTGCTCGGACTTGGTGGTCTCCGCCTTCGCGGCCGGGGTGCCTGCGGTGTCCGCCGCGTTCGAGGCGTCCGAGGCGGTGGCCTCGGCCGTGAGCGTCGCGGGCACGCCGGTTTCCGGTCTCGTACTGGTGTCCACCGTCGGTGTACCTTCCGCCGTGGCGGGCGTCGTGGCGGCGCCCGGCCGATCCGTGGAGCTGCCCTCCTGAGCAGCCGCTTCCGGGGCGGGGGGATTCGTGGTGGCTTCCGTGGCCGCCGTCTCGGCGGCCGAAGCCGTGGCACTCTCGGCCGACGGCCGCACACCGTCCGCGGCGGACGCCTCCGCAGCGGACGTTTCCGAGGTGGATGCCTCAGCGGACGCCTCCGTGGCGGCGGGGACCGCCTGAGCAGCGTCGCCGTCGGCGACGGCCTCGGGAGCAGAGGAGGCAGGCGCACTGACCGAAGCGCCGGCCTCCGGGGCGGCGGCTTCCGAGGTGCCAACCGAAGCCGCGGCTGGGGCGGCCGGCGCGTTGGCGAGCTCAGCCGCGGCCGGAGCGGCGGGCTCAGCGGCGGCCGCCGGGGTGGTGGGCTCAGTGGTGGTCGGGGTGGTGGGCTCGGCGGCGGCCGGGGTGGCAGACGGCGTGGCGGCCGAGGTGGCGGGCGCCGAAACCGCGTTCGCCGCCGGCACGCCCTCGGTGGCGGGGGCCGCGACTGCCGGGCTCTCCGGCTGCGCGTCGGTCGCCACTGCCGAACCGGCCGCAGCGGTGCCGGTCTCGGGGGACGCCTCCGACTGAGCCGCCTTCTCCCCGGTACCCGTGGGTGCGTCGGCCTGGGTTGCCGGGCTCTGCACAACCGGCTCGGCCTGAGCGGCAGGGGTCTGTGCGACCGCCTCGCTCCGAGCCGCCGGCTGCGCGGGCTCGGTAGTGGTCTGCGGGGTCGCTGACGTCTGGCCCTCCGCAGCGGCCGACGGCTGAGCCGTACTGGTCGCGGGCGCCTGACTCTCCGCAACGGCGGACGACTGCGTCTCCGCAGCGGGGGACTGGGCCACAGTGGCCGGGGCTGCAGCGGCCGGAGTTGCAGCGGCCGGGGCCTCGGGAGTCGTCGCGGCCGCAGCACTCAGGGGCTGGGCGGATGCTTCCACGGAAGCGGGCTGCGCCTGAGCGGGCTGCGCCTGAGCGGGCTGCGGCTGGGCCGACTGCGGCTGAGCAGCAGGCTGGGGCTGGGATGGGTCGTGGGTGGGCGGGTTCGCGGCGGGGGCGGACGGGCGTGTGGCCGGGGCGTAGATGGAGTCGTCCTCGCGGTCGGCGGAGCGTCCCGAGCCGAAGTCGGGCAGCCACGGCGAAGACCCGCCGCGGCGGGACGCGGAGTCGCCGGGGCGGGTGTAGCCGTTGTCGCGAGCCGGAGGTTCAGAGGTGAAGGGCTCCCGGTGACCGCCTTCGGCCCCGGCGCCCGACCGGAACGCCGACTCCCGGCCAGGCTCCTGCTGATCCGGCTGCTGGTCGTACGGCAAGGCGGGCTCGTGCCGGCGGTCGGCGTGCTGCCCGGTCTCTCGGCCGGGCTCGGACTGGAACGCCGTCTCCTGGCCGGAACCGGGCCGGAACGCCGTCTCACGACCAGGTTCAGGCCGGAACACCGGCTCGCGGCCGGGTTCGGGGCGGTACGTCGGCTCACGGCCGGATTCGGGCTGGAAGGTCGACTCGCGGCCGGGTTCGGGGCGGTACGCCGACTCTCGGCCGGGTTCCGGCCGGAACGCGGTCTCGCGGCTGGTCTCACGGTCGGGGTCGCGGCGGCGGTCGCGGTCGAACGGGGTGTCGCGGGGCGCGGGTGACGGGGTGTAGCCGACGGCCGGCTCCTCCGGCTCGCGACGTACCACCGAGGGGAACTGCACGGCCTCGGAGGCGAGCGGCGGCACCGGCTGCAGCTTGGCCACGCGCGGCGCGAAGGGCGTGACCGTGGTGTCCTCGACGGTGGTCGGCTCGGGGCTGAAGTCGGCGGACGACAGGCGCAGCGCCTCGTCGTCGTGCGGCGTCACGTGGCGCTTGCGCGGGTCGAACAGCCACTCGGCGTGACGGGTGTGCCCGTTCCAGACGTAGCCGAGCTTGACCCGCCACAGGCCGTCGTCGCGCTTGGCGGAGTCCCAGTCGATCTCGTCGGTGGGCACGCCGCGCCGGGTGAGCCGGTCGGCCACGAGCTCGCCGAGGGTCGGACCGGGCGCGGACTCGCCTGGCATCCGTACGGACACGCGTTGCGCCTGCTGGGCGACGTACTCGCGCTCTTGCAGCACGGGCCCCTCGAACCAGCGGACTCGCTCGACCGGGATCCCGGCGGTCGCGGCGATCTCCTCCGCCGTCTCACCGGCGCGGATGCGGGCCTGGATCTCCTTGGGGCGCAACGGACTCTCCACTTCGATCTCGTACTGGCCGAGACGGGAGAAGTTGCCGCGGACGGCAGCACGGAGCCGGTCGTCCACGGGAAGTGTGAAGCGCGTTCCGCGCCCGGCCGTAGCCAGGACGAGGTAGGTGCCGTCCTCACTCACCGCGACGAGTCGGAGCTCCTGCATGCGAGTCCCTTCGTCAGCGTCGCCATTCTTCCCCCGGACCTTTGAGTCTCTCGCGTGTGCCGGTTGCCTGCCAGCACCGTACCCGGCATGTCCGAACATCGCCTTCCTGGGATAGCCCCGGGGCGATGTGACGCCGGTCACATTTGTCGGATCCATCCCCTTCAGAACCCGCCGTCGCGCACGTGGAGGGTAGGCGCCCCTGTCGGATTCTGACGAATCACGCCGCCCGCCGCCGTGCACTTCAGAGAAGTGGCGAGCGCGGAAGACCCGGAAGCCGGATGGAGCTCCAGAAGTTGGGCGGCGGCTCCGGCGAGTTCGGGGGTGTACGGGGAGAATGTCCGCCCACCTGGGGTGATCCGGCAGCCTTCGGAGCGCGCGGACTCGGCGACGAACACTCCCGAGCGCGCCAGCCGGCGCGTGGCGGTGCGGAGCGCGGCGGAACGGTCGCCGTCGACGGACAGCGTGGCGACGGACGGGCCGCGGGAGTGGCGGTGGATCCAGTCGAGCCCGGCGAGCAGGTCCGACAGCGTGCCTGAGCCGTCGCAGCCGAGCACGCGCACGGACCCGATCCTGGCGGCAGGCGCCGCGTCGTGGACGCGTCCGGCCACCTGGGTGCCGTGGCCGTCGCAGTCGCGTCCGGTGCCGCCGGTGGCGTCGAACGCGTGCCAGGCCCGGTCGCCGAACTCGGCGCGGGCGGAGTCGAGGCCGCTGTCGACGACGTACACCGTGGTGCCCGTTCCCGGCGCCTGTGCGGCGGACGGGGTCTGCGGCCTGCCGGCCGGCGCGGCGCGGATCTCCCCGTCGGGCTCGACGGCGCGCACGCGGGGGTCGGCCCGCAGGTCGGCCAGCTCGCGGGGGGTGAGGAAGGTGGCGAAGCCCGGCAGCGCGGCCGTGTAGTAGCGCCGTACCCTCCAGCGGAGCTCGCCGACGAGGGCGCGGGCGGCGGGCCGGCCGCGGGCCAGGACCACGTACGGACGGGTGGGCTCGGACGGGGCGGGCCGAAGGGCGAGTCCGGAGGCGGGCGACATGGCGAGAGGGACGGCCGTCGTCGCGGCCGTGGCCATGGCCGCGGCGAAGTACAGGGAGGGTAGGCCGAGTCGTCGGGGCACGAGGTGCAAGGGTGCCGGTCGGGAGCGTCGCGCGAACCCGAGGACACGCCCTCGGGCCTATTCGCGAGGCCACTCTTTACCGAACGCAGGGTGTGAGGCGGTCATCGGCCCAGCACCGCGTCGAGGTAGGCGTTGCCGAACAGGCGGCCGGGGTCGAGACGGTCGCGCAGGGCGAGGAAGTCGGCGAAGCGGGGATAGACGCCGGCCAGGTACGCGGCGTCGCGCGTGTGCAGCTTGCCCCAGTGGGGGCGGCCGTCCAGCCGGGTCATGATCTCTTCGACGCCCGCGAAGTACGCGGGGTGCGGCGTCGGCCGGTAGACGTGACAGGCGATGTACGCCGATGGGCGTCCGTAGGCGGTGGACAGCCAGGCGTCGCTGGGTGGCGTCACCCGCACCTCCACCGGGAAGCTGATCTTCCAGTCCATCCGGTCGACCAGGTCGCGGGTCTCGCGCAGGGCCTGGGCCAGCCGCTCGCGCGGCACCGCGTACTCCATCTCCAGGAAGCGCACGTCGCGGCGGGAGGTGAAGACCTTGTGGGACGCGTCCACGCACGCGGAGTCGCTCAGCGTGGCGGCGGCGACGGCGTTGATGCGGGGGATCATGGCGGGCACGCGGGCGCCGAGCGCGCAGGTGGCGCCGAGGGCGATGTTCTCCAGCAGTACGGTGTCGCGCCAGCTCGCGAACGCCCCTGGCGGGCGCGCCGGGCCGGGGTGCCGGTCGTTGGTCTTGACCAGGCAGGCGTCGGTGTGCGGCAGCCAGAAGAAGTCGAGGTGCTCGTGGGTGGAGGTCAGCTCGTCGAGGGAGCCGAGGATCTCGCCGATCGCCATCGTGCGGCGCCGGTGGTGCAGCAGGAACGCGGGTTCCACGCGGAACGTCACGGCGGTCAGGACGCCCAGCGCGCCCAGGCCCACCCGGACGGCGTCGAACAGTTCGTCGCCAGGCGCGGCGGTGACCACCGAGCCGTCGGCGAGGACCAGCTCCACCTCGGTCACCTGGTCGGCGAGGCCGCCGCTGTCGCGTCCTGTGCCGTGGGTGCCGGTCTGGATCGCGCCGGCGACCGTCTGCTCGGTGATGTCGCCCATGTTGGTCAGGGCCTGGCCGCGCGCGGCGAGCAGGTCGTTCAGCACGCGTAAGCGGGTGCCGGCCAGGGCGGTGACGTGGTCGCCGCCGTGCGAGCGGACGCCCGTGAGCGCGTCGGGGCGGAGCATGATGCCGTCGGTGAGGGCCACCCCGGTGAAGGAGTGGCCCGCACCGACCATGCGGACCCGCCGCCCGGAGGCGGCGGCGTCGCGCACGGCGCGCACGACGTCGGCGACGGACGCCGGCGTGCGCACCTCGGAGGGAAGGCCCGACTGGTTGCGCGCCCAGTTGGTGAACGCCACGGGCACCTCCAGAAGATCGTTCGGTCAGAGCCGAACGATACTCACTGCTCCCAGCCCTGCGGGAGGGGGAAGGCGTCCCCGGGCTCCAGCTTCTCTTCCTTGATCACGTCGGAGACCGTCACGAGGTGGTAGCCCTTGTGCTGCAGTGTCTTGATGAGCGAGGGCATCCCGTCGACGGTCTGCTTGACCCAGTCGTGCATGAGGATGATGGCGTTCGGCTTGGCGACCGCCAGCGTCTGCTTCTGGATGGCCTCGACGTTCTTGGAGGCCCAGTCCTCGGAGCCGGCGGTCCAGAGGATCTGCGGCATGCCGAACTGCTCGGCGATCTCCGAGACCCGGACGTCGGTCATGCCGTACGGCGGGCGCAGCAGCTTCGGCTCGACGCCGGCCGCCTTCTTCACCGCGTCCTGGGTCTGCTGGATCTCGGCCTTGATCGTGGCTTCTGAGCTCTTGGTGAAGTCGGGGTGGCGGTAGCTGTGGTTACCGAGTTCGTGGCCCTCGGCGACCATGCGCTTGACGTACTGCGGGCGGCTCTTCGCGTACTGGCCCTCGAGGAAGAACGTCGCCTTGGCGTCGTACTTCTTGAGCGTGTCGAGCAGCGTGCCTGCGTACTGGCCGGGACCGTCGTCGAAGGTCAGGGCGATGCACTTGACCGCGCTGCAGTCGACCGGAGCCTTCTTGGGAGAGGTCTGCGCGAAGGCCGGCGCCGGTGCAATTGTTACGCAAACAGCCGCAATGGCGAGCAATGAACTGATTTGTCGGGACATAACTGTTGCTTCCGGTGTTGTGGGTGTTGCGTGGGATGTCCCGACGGTAGCGGATCAACCCTTCGCCGGCGTGGAAGCGTCAGGAAGTCTCAGCAAACTCGAACCTCCGACGCCCACGACCATCGCGAGGAGCGCCGCGCCCAGGGCGAAGCCGTACGCGTCCGACGCGCCGACCGTCTCCGTGAGCCGTCCGCCCGCCCACGCGCCGAGCGCCACGCCGAACCCGATCGCCGTCGAGATCCACGCCATGCCCTCGGTGAGCAGCGACGAGGGAACCAGTCGTTCGGTGATGGAGAAGCCGGTGATGAGCGTGGGGGAGATGGCGAAACCGGCGAGGAACAGCGCGACCGCCATGACCCGCAGGTCGCCGATGAAGGCGATCGGCGACAGCCCCACCGCGAACACGCCGAGCGCGCGGACGAACCGGCCGCGCAGCGACAGCCGCCAGTGCCGCGAGCCGAACCACAGCCCCGACACCATCGACCCACCCGCGAACGCCGCCAGCAGGAAGCCGGCGGCCGACTTCGCGCCCTCGTCCTCGGCGAAGGCCACGGTGATGAGGTCGACCGACCCGAACACCGCGCCGAGCGCCAGGTAGACGCCCGACAGCAGCGCGATGCCGGGGATGAGGATGGGGCTGCCGGAGTGCGTCCTGCTCTCCTGGACGGGCGGCTGCGTGCGCCGCTGCGCCGCGAGCGCCAGCGAGCCGATGAACATCGAGATCGTGGCCACGGCCAGCCCCGCGTACGGGTTGACGCCGGTGGCCAGCACCGTGACCAGCGCGGGGCCGGTGACGAAGATGACCTCGTCGATCACCGACTCGAACGCGAAGGCGGTGTGCAGCTTGGCCGAGCCGGCGTACAGGTGCGACCAGCGGGCGCGCACCATCGAGCCGATCGACAGCGAGGTGGCCCCGACCACGAGACCGGAGGCGTACAGCGTCCAGCCGGGCAGCCCGAGCCCGGCACAGAGCATGAGGGCGGCCATCGACAGCGCGTTGAGCACGGCGAACGGCGGGATCACGCGGCCCTGCCCGAAGCGGTCCACGAGCCTGCCGGAGAGCGGGGCGGCGATGGAGAAGGCGATGTTGGTGACGGCGGCGACCGCGCCCGCGGTGGCGTACGAACCGGTCAGCGTGGAGATGAGCAGGATGATCCCGATGCCCTGCATGGACATCGGCATCCGGCCGAAGAAACCGGCCAGGACGAATCCTTTGGTGCCGGGCCCGTCGAACAATCCCCGGTAAGGCCCGACCACCCAGGCTCCTCCTTACATCCGCGACCTAAACCATTGCGCACCGTATGTCCGTAAGGCAAGTGCTTTGATGGGGTCGTGCGTTAACGTGTCCCGAGTGTCCGGTCTTCCCGCGTTCCGTACGGTCATGCTGCTGGTCACCGCCGTACTCACGGTCACGACGGCGGCCGGAGGAGTGGTTCTGCTCCTGAGCGACGGCATGGTGAACACGGGCCGCGTCGACACGGCCCAGGAGAGCGTGCGCAGGCAGCCCCGCGCCCAGCAGACCGCCTCGTCCGGGCTGGACCGGATCACGCCCACCGCCCAGCCGGTGCAGGACTTCGGCCGGGGCGGCCCCGGCATCACCGTGACGCCGCCGCGCGTGCTCGCCGTCGCGCCGGGGACGCTGCCCAAGGAGACCAGGCTGCGGCTGGCGAAGCTGACCCACGTACAGAAGGTGATCGTGGTGGACGCGGGCGCGGTCAAGCTGTCGGGCACCGGGCTGAACCTGCTGGCCGTCGACCCGGCCGACTTCCGCTCGTGGACGCCGCAGCCGGTCGCCGACCAGCCCGCCGTGTGGAGCGCGCTGGCCAGGGGCGAGCTGGTCGCCGACTCGGCCTCGATGCGCAGGCTCGGGATGATGCTGGGCGCGATGTACCAGGTGGACAACGGCCCCAGGCTCCGCGTCGCGGCCTCCGCCCCGCTCGGGCTGCCCGGCGTGGACGGCCTGGTGAGCGCCGACTTCGGCAGGTCGCTCGGCTTCGCGCAGGGCGTGGCGGTGCTGCTGCACGGCAAACCAGGCACGATCAGCGAGGCCAGGGTGCGCAAGGCGCTCGGCGCGGGCGCCCAGGTCGTCACGGTGGGCGCCACGGGAGCCGCCGTCCCGAAACAGCAGCAGCCCCGGCAGGAGCGGCAGCCGCCTCAGGTCAACGTCGGCCGGCCCTCCAGCTACCTGGAGCTGTACAAGGCCAGCGCCACCCGCTGCCCCGGCCTGCCGTGGACGGTGCTCGCCGCGATCGGCCAGGTCGAGAGCTCGCACGGGCGCAACAACGGACCGTCGAGCGCTGGCGCGCTCGGGCCCATGCAGTTCATGCCCGCCACCTGGAAGCACTACGGCGTGGACGGCGACGGTGACGGCAAGAAGGACATCTGGAGCCCGTACGACGCCGTGCCCAGCGCCGCCAACTACCTGTGCGCCAACAAGGCGGGCGAGGGCGGGGAGCGGCTGCGGAAGGCGATCTGGTTCTACAACCACTCCTGGGACTACGTGAACAAGGTGCTCGCGATCGCCGACGCGTACGCGCGCGCCTACGCCTGACGCGCGCGCGTACGTGCGTTCATGACCGGGGACGGCGGCGCGGTGGCGGGCAGCACGTGAGCGCGCACGGCACCGGCTCCGGCTCGTCCATCAGCTCGCGCACCATCTGGACGAAGCGCGGGTGCGTGCCCGCGGTCGCCGCCCGCTCCAGCGGCAGGCCGAGCTCGGCGGCCACCGCCTTCGCCTCGGTGTCGAGGTCGTAGACGACCTCCATGTGATCGGAGACGAACCCGATCGGCACCAGCACGACGGCGGGCGCGTTGATCTTGCGGAGGTGGTCGCAGACGTCGGGCTCCAGCCACGGCACCTGCGGCGGGCCGCTGCGCGACTGCCACACGAGGTCCCACGGCTCGGTGCGGCCCAGCGCCTGGCTGACCAGCTCGGCGCTCCTGCGCAGCTGGGCCTCGTACAGGCCGCCGGACGGGCCCGCGGTCTCGGCCATGGAGACCGGGACGCTGTGCGCGGTGAACACCAGCCGGGCGTCGTCGCGGCCGAGCCGCTCCAGCGCCGCGCGGGTGTGGTCGGCCATCGCCGCGACGAACCCTGGGTGGTCGCCGTAGTGGCGCATCTTGACCAGCTCGGGACCGCCTTCGACGGAGATCCGCGCGATGTCCTCGTAGTACTGGCGGCAACTGGAGTAACCCGCGAACGCCGACGTGGCGAAGACCGCGGCCTTCTGGACGCCGTCGGCCCGCATCTGCCGCACGACGTCCTCGCCGAACGGGTGCCAGTTGCGGTTGCCCCAGTAGACGGGCACGCCGGCCACCGGGCGCAACGCCTCGACCAGGTCGCGGTTCTGCTGGTTGATCGGGCTGATCCCGCCGAAGCTCAGATAGTGCTCGGCCACTTCGAGCAGCCGTTCGCGCGGCACCCCCCGGCCGCGTACGACGTTCTCCAGGAACGGCATCACGTCGTCGGGGCCTTCTGGACCGCCGAACGAAAGGACCAGCAAGGCGTCGTAGTTTCCCACGCCACAACCCTAGGGGACGTGTCAGTGGTCACGGCCGCGCGGTAGGTTCGGTCGGGTGAGCGCATTCAACGACATACGTGACTATGTGGCCATTCCCAGGGTCCTCTCGCTGCGGCTCTCCCCGGACGGATCGCGGCTCGTCTCGACCGTCCAGTCCCTCAATCCCGACGGCAAGTCCTACGGCACCGCACTGTGGGCGATCCCCGTGGACGGCGAGCCGTACCGGCTGACGCGCTCGGCCAAGGGGGAGTCGTCGTCTGTGTTCACCGCTGCGGGTGACGTCCTGTTCACCTCCTCGCGTCCCGACCCCACGGTCAAGGACGGCGAGGAGGTGCCCTCCCTGTGGCTGCTGCCCCGCGCCGGCGGTGAGGCCCGCCAGGTGGCGACCAGGCCCGGCGGCATCGGCACGGTGCGCACCGCGGCCGACGTGGTCGTGTTCGTCTCCGACGTGTACGACGGCGAGGAGTCGGCCGAGGCCGACAAGCGCAAGGCCCGCAAGGACGCCGGGATCAGCGCCATCCTGCACGAGAGCTACCCGGTGCGGTACTGGGACCACGACCTCGGGCCCGGCAGGCCCCGGCTGTTCGCCGGCCGCCTCGGCGCCGACCGGCTGGAGGACGTGCGCGACCTGACGCCCGACGCGGGCGACGCGCTGCGCGAGGCCTCGTTCGAGCTGACGCCGGACGGCTCCACCGTGCTCGTCACGTGGCGCACCTTCCTGCCGAGGGGCGAGATGCGTACCGACCTGGTGGCCATCGACGTGGCCACCGGCGAGCGCCGCGTGCTGCTCGCCGAGGACCACTACGACTTCGGCGGCCCGCTCGCCGTCTCGCCCGACGGCACCAAGGTGGCCTGCGCCCGCGACCGCCACACCGGCTACGACGTGTCCGCGCGCAGCGAACTGTGGATCGCCGACCTCGACACCGGTGAGGGTTCCGAGTACGCGCACGACCTGTTCCCGTCGGAAGTCGCGTGGGCGCCCGACTCCGCGTCCCTCTACCTGGTCGCCGACCACCAGGGCCGCCGCCCCGTCTTCCACGTCCCGCTGGACGGCGAGGTGCGCAGGCTCACCGGCGACCACGCCGCCTACCAGGCCCTCGGCGTGTCGCCCGACGGCGGCTTCGTCTACGCCCTGCGCAGCGCCGTCGACCTCGCCCCCGGGCCGGCCCGCATCGCGGTCGCCGACGGCGAGATCGTCGACCTGCCCTCGCCCGCGCCGCGCCCCGAGGTGCCCGGCACGCTCACCGAGATCTCCGCCACCGCCGACGACGGAGCCACCGTCCGCGGCTGGCTGGTGCTGCCGGAAGGCGCCTCGGCGGCCGACCCGGCGCCGTTCCTGATGTTCATCCACGGCGGCCCGCTCGGCTCCTGGAACGACTGGACGTGGCGCTGGCAGGCCTGGATCATGGCCCAGCAGGGGTACGCCGTCCTGCTGCCCGACCCGTGCATGTCGACCGGCTACGGCCAGGAGATGATCGACCGCGGCTGGGGCAACTGGGGCCCGCGCACCCAGGCCGACCTCGACGCGCTCGTCGACGTGGCCCTGGCCCGCGACGACGTCGACAGCGAGCGCATCGCCGCCCTCGGCGGCTCGTACGGCGGCTACATGGCCAACTGGCTGGCCGGTCACACCGACCGCTACAAGTGCATCGTCACCCACGCGTCGCTGTGGCACCTCGACCAGTTCTCCGGCACCACCGACATGTCCATGTACTGGCAGCGCGAGTTCGGCGCTCCCGGCAACGAGCGGTACAAGGCGCTCTCGCCGCACGAGTCGCTGGAGGCGATCACCACCCCGCTGCTCGTCATCCACGGCGACAAGGACTACCGCGTGCCGATCGGCGAGGGCCTGCGCCTGTGGTGGGACCTGCAGCGCGTCGGGGCCGAGGCCAAGTTCCTCTACTTCCCCGACGAGAACCACTGGATCCTCAAGCCGGGCAACATCATCGCCTGGTACGAGACCGTCCTCGCCTTCCTCGCGCAGCACGTGCTCGGCCAGGAGTGGAAGCGTCCGGACTCGGTGGCGTGATGACCGACTACCTGAGCCTGGCCGAGGACATCGCCCGCGAGGCGGGGGAGATGCTGCTCGCCAAGCGGCCCACGATGTCCCGGCAGGTCGAGACCAAGTCCAGCCCCACCGACGTGGTGACCGCGCTCGACACGGCCTCGGAGCAGCTCATCCGCGAACGCGTGCGGGCCGCCCGTCCCGGCGACCGGTTCCTCGGCGAGGAAGGGGGTGAGGCGCCGGGCGAGTCGGAGGTCCGCTGGATCGTCGACCCGATCGACGGCACCGTCAACTTCCTGTACGGGCTGCCCGACTGGGCGGTGTCGATCGCCGTCGAGGTGAAGGGCGAGGTCGTCGCCGGAGTGGTCAACGTGCCGGCCCGCGGTGAGGTCTACACCGCGGCGCTCGGCCGGGGCGCCTGGCTCGGCGGCGGGCGGCTGCGCTGCAACACCGGGGTGCCGCTCGCCCAGGCGCTGGTCGCGACCGGGTTCGGGTATTTCGCGGGCAGGCGTGAGGTGCAGGGCGAGGTGGTGGCCAAGGTGCTGCCTCGCGTGCGCGACATCAGGCGCGGCGGCTCGTGCGCCGTCGACCTGTGCTCACTGGCCGCCGGACGGGTGGACGCGTACTACGAGCGCGGCATCAACCCGTGGGACTACGCCGCCGCCGGGCTGATCGCCGTCGAGGCGGGGGCCCGGCTCGGCGGGCTGCACGGCAGGCCGGTCGGCCCGTCGTACGCGCTGTGCGCGGCGCCCGGCCTGTTCGAGGAACTGCACGACCTGCTGGCTCCGCTCGACCCAGAGCGGGACGCCTGACAGCGGAACGGCCGGAGCCCTGGGGCTCCGGCCGTTTCTCGAGCGGCTAGCGGGGCAACGGGATGCCGTGGTCGTCGGCCAGCCGCCGGAGGTCCTCGATCTCGGCGGTGAGCGTGTCGGCGAGGTAGTCGTCGCCGGCGCTGCGGGCCTCGCGGAGGTCCCGGTAAGCCTGGTCGAGGCGATGTTCGATCGTGGTGGTGAACTCGCCCATCTCACCTACTCTCCTGGGGTCAGTACCGTGTGGGGGCGAAGTCGTCCCCTTGCCTGACGCTTTGCCGGACGCCGTCCGGTCATTGGGTGTCCCGCTGGCATACCCCGGGGCGTCGCCCCCCGAAACCTAGATTTTCGCGTGGTCTGCCTCACCGTCGCGTCGCTCTCCCGTGGGCATGCCTTACCGTGCGCTTATCAAGGCTGTGACCACAATGAGCCATCAGAATTGGAGAGAGGTGTTCCAGGCGTGCGCGTGCTGGTGGTAGAGGACGAGCGGGTGCTCGCCGACGCGATCGCGACGGGTCTGCGGCGCGAGGCCATGGCCGTCGACGTGGCGTACGACGGCGGTGGCGCCCTTGAGCGGACCTCGTACATCGACTACGACGTGATCGTGCTGGACCGCGACCTGCCCGTGGTGCACGGCGACGACGTGTGCCGGCAGCTGGTCGAGCAGCGGTCGGCGTCGCGCATCCTCATGCTGACGGCGTCCGGCGACGTGGACGACAAGGTGGAGGGGCTCGGCCTGGGGGCCGACGACTACCTCGCCAAGCCGTTCGTATTCATCGAGCTGGTCGCCCGGGTACGGGCGCTCGGCCGGCGGTCGGCGCCGGCGCTGCCGCCCGTACTGGAGCGGGCCGGCATCCGGCTCGACCCGGGCAAGCGGATCGTCGAGCGCGACGGCAAGGAGGTCGTGCTCACCAAGAAGGAGTTCGCCGTCCTGGAGGAGCTGATGCGGGCCGAGGGCGCCGTGGTCAGCCAGGAGGACCTCCTCGACAAGGCGTGGGACGAGAACATCGACCCGTTCACCAACGTGGTCCGGGTGACGATGATGACGCTGCGCAAGAAGCTGGGCGAGCCTCAGGTGATCGAGACCGTGCCCGGCGTGGGGTACAAGCTGTGAGCTCGTGTGGCGAGGCGGTCGCCGGGCGGTGTCACGCGTGGGCAGCGCCGGTTGAGGAGGCGTCGTGAGCGAGGGGCCGGACCGGCGGACCGAACCGACGCATCCGATGATCAGCCCGCACTCGGCACAGGCGACGACCCGCGTCCAGGGGGCGCCGCCGCCGAGCGGCCCGCCCGCCTGGGACGGCCCGCCACCGCCCACGCAGTCGCCGCAGCGTACGGCGCTGGAGCGGATGAAGGAGCTGCCGGGCAAGGTCAGCATCCGGTGGCGGCTGACGCTCACCTACAGCGCGCTGGTGTTCGCGGCCGCGGCGGTGCTGCTGTTCTCCGTCTACGCGATCATCGGCAGGGCGATCAGCGACGCGTGGCCGGCCCTCGACCTGGGGCTGCCGCCGCTGCAGGACGCCCAGCTGCAGTCCGAGTGGCGGAGCCTCGCGGGTGACGCGGTGCAGCAGGCCAGGGACGCCCTGTTCGGCAGCGCCTTCTACGCGCTGCTCGGCGTCGCGATCCTGGCGCTCATCATCGGCTATTTCGTGGCCGACCGGGCCATGCGGCCGGTGGCGCAGATGACGGCCACGGCCCGCAAGCTGTCGGAGAGCACGCTCGCCCACCAGCGCATCGCCCTCGAGGGGCCGAGCGACGAGCTGAAGGAGCTGGCCGACACGTTCGACGCGATGCTCACCCGGCTCAACGTCGCCTTCGACACCCAGCGCAGGTTCGTGGCCAATGCCTCCCATGAGCTGCGTACCCCGCTCACCATCAACCGGACGGTGCTGGAGATCGCGCTGTCCGACCCGGAGGCGTCGGAGGACCTCAAGGCGCTCGGACGGACGCTGCTCGAGGTCAACGCGCGCAACGAGAAGCTCATCGAGGGGCTGCTGCTGCTCGCCAGGAGCGAACGCGAGCTGGCCGTGCGCAAGCCGCTCGACGTCCGCGAGGTCGCCCAGACGGCCGTCGACCAGGTGACGCCGTTCGCCGAGGAACACGGGGTCACGCTGACCACCGAACTGGTAAGCGCGCCTACCGTGGGCGACCCCGTGCTGCTCGAGCGCTCGGTCAGCAATCTGCTCGAGAACGCCGTGAAGTACAACATCCCTGAAAACGGAAAAGTCTGGATCCGTACGGGAATGGTGGACGGCGCCTTGGTTGTTCAGGTGGCGAACACGGGACAGCACGTTCCGGCGTACGAGGTGAACAGCCTTTTCGAGCCGTTCAGGAGGCTCCACGCGGACCGCGTGGACTCGGCCAAGGGATCGGGTCTGGGGTTGTCCATCGTCCGTGCGGTGGTGCAGGCACACGGGGGAAACGTGACCGCCGTGCCGCGTGACGGCGGGGGACTGGTCGTCACCATGAGGCTGCCGAGCCGCTGACACGGATACCGCTGGTGTCTCGTCCGCGTGTTGATGTACGGGGGGCGTCTCGTTCTCGCCGCACATGTGGTTGGATGTGCCGTCGAACACGGTGGAGCATGACGCCAAGGCTGTGGGTTTCGCCATATTTGGCTAACCATTGCCGTCGGTGGCGCGCGCCGGCGTGTTGGGAGGTTCGTTGTCCGTTCCTGCGGGGTACCGATGGGAAATCTCCTGGGCGGAACGGGCACAAGATGGGCCTCTCGGACGTTGGAAGACGCGCGACGAGCGTGACGACATAGGGATGATGAGGGGGATGGAGTAAGCACAATGGCTACCGACTACGACAGCCCGCGCAAGACAGACGACGACCTGGGTGAGGACAGCCTCCAGGAACTCCAGGCGCGGCGCACCGACAAGTCGTCCGGCAGCATCGACATCGACGAGACCGACCTCGCCGAATCGCTGGAGCTGCCCGGTGCCGACCTGTCGAACGAAGAGCTCTCCCTGCGGGTGATCCCCCGCCAGGCTGACGAGTTCACGTGCGCGCGGTGCTTCCTGGTGCACCACCGCAGCCAGCTGGCCTCGGAGAAGAACGGCCAGCAGGTCTGCCGGGAGTGCGCCGCCTGACCATGGGGCGAAGGAGCTCGGGGTAGCAGGGCATGCCCGCCACCTTGAGCGGTCGCGACCACAGGATGGAGGCTTCGCGTGGCCAGATCAGAAAAAGATCGAAAGACGAGCAAAGAGATCGCCGACCCCGAACGCGAGGTCGGCGAGCTCGTTAGCAGGCTCACCGAGCCTGACCAGCTCGAACCGGCCGAGCGGCGCAGGCTGCTCGGCCGCCTAGCCCGGGCGCTGTCCGCGGGGGCCAAGAAGGCCAGGAAGTCCGGGGCAGGACGCGGTCGCTGGCTGGCCGACGTCTTCCTCAACATCGCACCTCGCATCCCGATCAGAGACCTCCAGACCCTGGCCGAGCACCATCACGGCCTCACCGGTGAAGAACTCGCCGACGACCTGGTGCGCACCGCCCAGAAGGGCACCATGACCGTCGGCGCCATCGGCGGAGCGCTGGCCGCGGCCGAGTTCGCGGCGCCACCCCTCCTGCTCTCCGCCCCCGCCCAGCTCGTCGCCGAGACGATCGTCGTCGCCGCCATCGAGGTCAAGCTGCTCGCCGAGCTGCACGAGGTCTACGGCGTCCGCGTCGAGGGCACCGGCACCCAGCGCGCCGTCGTCTTCGCCACCGCCTGGGCCAAGCAGCGCGGCATCGACCCGCTGGCCCCCGCCTCCGTCACGCTGGCCCTGGGCGCCGCCACCAAGACCGCCCTGCGCAACCGCCTCATGCGTACGCTGGGCCGCCACCTGACCACGTTCGGCCCGTTCCTCACCGGCGCCGTCGCGGGCGGCGCGCTCAACCGCATCGCCACCAAGAAGCTCGCCGAAGCGGTCCGCAACGACCTGCGCAAGGGCAAGCTCTCCGCCCCCGGCCGCCCCGCCGTCGAGGCCGAACCCCCCGACCGGCCCCGCGGCACCGAACGCCCCGACTAGACCCGCAGACCCCCGAAGGTCATCTTCAGCAGGGCGTCGGCCAGGTCGTCGGCCGAGGCGCCGCGCGCCGGCTGGTACCAGTCGCTGATCGAGGTGACGGCGCCGAACAGCAGCCGCGTCACCAGCGCAGGATCGACGTCGGGCCGGATGCTGCCCTCCACCGCCGCCTCGGTGACCAGACGGCCGATGAACCGGTCGAACTCCCGCCGCCGCTCCAGCGCCGCCAGCTCGGTGGGGCTGTTGCCGCGCACCCGCAGCAGCAGCGTGACGTACGGGAGCCGGTCGACGAGGATGCGCACGCTCTGCCGGACGACCCACTCGAGGCGTTCGATGCCCGTTCCCTTGGCCGCGCCGTCGTCGGCCATCAGCTCGAAGAGCCCGTCGAGTGCCCGGTCGAGCGCGCGGGCGAGGAGCTGCTCCTTGCCCGGCACGTGGTAGTAGATGGCCGACTTCGTCATGCCGAGCGCTCGGGCGAGGTCCTCCATGCTCGTCCCGTCGTAGCCGCGCTCGTTGAACACGCCCACGGCGGTGGCCAGCACCGACTCGGGGTCGTGTCCGCGCCTGCGCTGACGAGCGGGGGTCGGGGTCGGGGAGGCCATGTCATCAATTATCCCGCTTGTCGATGACTCGTTGGAGCTTGCCCATCGAGCGCTCCAGCGTCCCAGGATCGACGACCTCGACCTCGACGCTCACGCCCACCGCGTCCTTGACCGCCTGGCGCAGCGCCCAGCCCGCGGCGAGCCGGTCGCCGCCGAACCCGGGCCGAGCCTCGACCCGCACCGTCAGCACGTCGAGCCTGGCCGGACGCGTCAGGTGCAGCTGGAAGTGCGGCGACAGGCCCTCCGTGCGCAGCACCAGCTCCTCGAACTGGGTCGGGAACACGTTCACGCCGCGCAGGATGATCGTGTCGTCGGTACGTCCGGTCACCTTCGCCATGCGCCGGAACGCGGGCCGCGCGGTGCCGGGCAGCAGCCGGGTGAGGTCGCTCGTGCGGTAGCGGATGACCGGCATGGCCTCCTTGGTGAGACTGGTCAGCACGAGTTCGCCCGCCTCGGCGGGTTTGCCGGTGACCGGGTCGACGATCTCGGGATAGAAGTGGTCCTCCCAGATGTGCAGGCCGTCCTTCGTCTCGACGCACTCGTTGGCCACGCCGGGGCCCATGACCTCCGACAGGCCGTAGATGTCGACAGCGTGCAGGTCGAAGCGCTCCTCGATCTCGGCGCGCATCTCCTCCGTCCACGGCTCCGCGCCGAAGATGCCGACGCGCGGTGACGACGCGCGCGGGTCGAGCCCCTGCGCGGCGAACTCGTCCAGCAACGCCAGCAGGTAGGACGGCGTCATCATCACGATGTCGGGCCGCAGGTCGGCGATGAGCCGTACCTGCCGGGACGTCATGCCGCCCGAGACGGGGACCACCGTGCAGCCCAGCCTCTCGGCCCCGTAGTGCGCGCCGAGGCCTCCGGTGAACAGCCCGTAGCCGTAGGCCACGTGCACGACGTCGCCGGGCCGCCCGCCGGAGGCGCGGATCGAACGGGCCATGAGATCGGCCCAGACGTCGAGGTCACGCTTGGTGTAGCCGACCACGGTGGGCGCGCCGGTCGTGCCGCTGGAGGCGTGGATGCGGGCCACCCGCTCACGCGGCACGGCGAACATCGCGTACGGGTAGCAGTCGCGCAGGTCCTGCTTCGTGGTGAAGGGGAACGCGGCCAGGTCGTCGAACGACCGGCAGTCGGCGGGGTGGACACCGGCCGCGTCGAGCTTGCGACGGTAGAGCGGGACGTTGGCGTAGGCGTGCGCGAGCGTCCGCCGCAGGCGCTCGAGCTGCAGCGCCATGAGCTCGTCGCGGGACGCGCGTTCGATCGGGTCGAACTCGTGCGGCGCGGGGGGATCGCCGAATCTCATCGTCAGCCTCGTCTCGGTTCGGTGCGGCGAGACCCACGACGCGCGCTCCCCGAGGCAGGTCTGCCTTGTCTACTGACCGAATGTTCGGTAAACACAACATCGTCCGGGACGATCCCTGTCAAGAGGGTGAAGATGATGTTCGAGCAGCACCGCGAGACCCTGGAGAAGGCGCTGGCGGCCATCGCCGAGCGCGGCCACTGGAGCGCCTTCCCCGAGTCGCCGAGCCCGCGAGTCCACGGCGAGGAGGCCGCCGAGCGGGGCCGGGAGGCGTTCGAGTCGCTGCTCGGCAAGCGTTTCCCGCTCGACCAGCCGGGCACGGGCGCGTGGATCGGGGCCGAGCGCTCGCCGTACGGCATCGAGCTGGGGGTCACCTATCCCGAGCCCGTCGTCGACCGGATCGTGGCGGCGGCGCTCGCGGCGCTGCCGGCCTGGCGCGACGCGGGGCCGCTGACCCGCGCGCTGACCTGCGTCGAGATCATCCAGCGCATCCACCGGCGCAGCTTCGAGCTCGCCCATGCCGTGCAGCACACGACCGGCCAGGCGTTCGTCATGGCCTTCCAGGCGGGCGGGCCGCACGCGCAGGACCGCGCGCTGGAGGCCGTCGCCTACGGGTACGCGGCCATGACGTCCGCGGCGGCGACCGCCCGCTGGGAGAAGCCGGCCAAGGGCGAGCCGCTGGTCATGGACAAGCGCTTCACCGTCGTGCCGAGAGGCGTGGCGCTGGTGATCGGCTGCAACACGTTCCCCACCTGGAACGCCTATCCGGGGCTGTTCGCCTCGCTGGTCACCGGCAACCCGGTGATCGTCAAGCCGCACCCGCGGGCGGTGCTGCCGCTGGCCGTCACCGTCCAGGTGGCCCGCGAGACGCTGGCGGAGGCAGGGTTCGACCCGGCGCTGGTGTCGCTGGCCGTCGAGGAGGGCACGGGCCTGGCCACCGCGCTCGCCACCGACCGCGCCGTACGGGTGATCGACTTCACCGGCTCCACCGAGTACGGCGACTGGCTCGAGCGCAACGCCCGCCAGGCCCTCGTCCACACCGAGAAGGCCGGGGTCAACACGGTCGTCGTCGACTCCACCGACTCCTGGCGGGGCATGCTGGGCAACCTCGCGTTCTCGCTGTCGCTCTACAGCGGCCAGATGTGCACCGCGCCGCAGACCGTCCTCGTGCCCGCGGGCGGCGTCGAGACCGACGAGGGGCACAAGAGCTTCGACGAGGTCGCCGCGGGGCTCGCCGCCGCGGTCGGCGGGCTGCTCAGCGACGACGCCCGCGCGGTCGAGGTGACCGGCGCGCTGGTCAACCCCGACGTGCTCGCCCGGGTGGAGGCCGCGCCGTCGCTCGGCGAGGTGGTGCTGGAGTCGCGGGCGGTCAAGCACCCGGAGTTCCCCGACGCGGTGGTGCGGACGCCGGTGATCGTCAAGGTCGGCGCGGAACGGTCCGACGTCTACGGGCGCGAGCACTTCGGGCCGATCGCGTTCCTCGTCCCGACGGCCTCGACGCGCGAGAGCCTCGACGTGCTGCGCCGGACGGTCGGCGCCCGCGGCGCGCTCACCGCCTCGGTCTACTCGACCTCCGCCGACGTGCTCGACGAGGCGGAACGGGCCGCGCTCGACGCCGGCGTCAACCTGTCGTGCAACCTCACCGGCGGGGTGTTCGTCAACCAGTCCGCGGCGTTCAGCGACTACCACGGCACGGGCGCCAACCCGGCGGCCACCGCCTCGCTCACCGACCCCGGCTACGTGGCGGGCCGTTTCCACGTGGTGCAGTCGCGCCGGCCGGTCTGACGCCGTCCGTACGGGGAGAGGAGGGTGACCGGTGGTGAGGAAGGACCTCGACGCCCAGGTCATCGTGATCGGCGCGGGCCCCGTCGGGCTGAGCGCCGCGCTGCTGCTGGCCCGCTGGGGCATCCAGGTGCTGGTGCTCGACCAGCGGCCGTCCAGGGGGCCGGGCGGGTCGAAGTCGATCTGCCAGCAGCGCGACGTGCTCGACATCTGGGCCGCCGCCGGCGCGGGCCGGATCGCCGAGGAAGGGCTGGCCTGGACCACGGCCCGCACCTACTACCGGTCCCGCGAGCTGTTCACCTGGTCGTTCGAGCAGCAGGGGCCGCTGCCCGCGTGTGTGAACATCTCCCAGAGCCGTACCGAGCAGATCCTCGACGAGGTCGTGGCGGGGCAGCCGCTCGTCGAGGTCCGCTGGGACCACGAGGTCACCGGCCTGACCCAGGACCCCTCCGGCGTCAGCGTGCGCTGCGGGCAGCGGGTGCTGCGGGCGCCGTACGCGCTGGTCTGCGCCGGGGCGCGGGCGCAGGTCGTGCGGTCGGCGCTCGGGGTGTCCTTCACCGGGGAGTCGTACGACGACCAGTTCCTCATCTGCGACATCAAGGCCGAGCTGCCCGGGTGGGAGAACGAGCGGCGCTTCTACTTCGACCCGTACTGGAACCCCGGCCGGCAGGTGCTCATCCATCCGTGCCCGGGCGGCACGTACCGGATCGACTGGCAGATCGCGCCCGACTTCGTCCCGACGCGGGGCGACATCGCGCGCAAGGTGCGGCAGATCATCGGCGACCGGCCGCATGAGCTGCTGTGGCACAGCACCTACCGCTTCCACGCGCGGCTCGCCTCCCGGATGCGCGTCGGGCGGGTGCTGCTGGCGGGCGACTGCGCCCACCTGACGGCGCCGTTCGGGGCGCGCGGCCTCAACTCGGGCGTGGCGGACGCCGAGAACGCGGCCTGGAAGCTCGCGTTCGTGCTCGGCGGGTGGGCGGGGGAGGAGCTGCTGGAGTCGTACCACGTCGAGCGGCACGCGGCGGCGCGCGAGAACCTGGAGGTGACCGGCGCCACCATGCGCTTCCTCGCGCCGCGCACCGTCGAGGAGCGGATGCGCCGGCGGGCGGCGCTGGAGGGCGGCCGGATGGCGGAGGTCGACTCCGGCCGGTTCGCCGAGCCGTTCTGGTACGTGGACTCGCCGCTGACCACGCCCGAGCCGTCACGCCCGTTCCGCGGGCGGCCCGCCAGAGGGGCGCTGTGCGAGCCCGCGCCGGGCGTGATCCTGCCCGATGCGGCGATCCCCGGGGGCAGATTGCGCGAGCTGTGCCGGGACGGATTCCTCGTACTTCTGGGCGATATGTGCGATTCGAGTTTGTTTGCCCAGGTCTTGGGCAAGGTCATTACGGCGCCGCTCGCCGTTCGCGGGCTCGCGGAGATGCACGGGACCGGATCCCTGGCCGACACGCTCGGCGCCGGTCCGGACGAGGCTTGGCTCATAAGGCCCGACTCGCACATCGCCGCGATCCTCCCCCAGGCGGAGCCTGAGTCGGTGGCGGCCGCTGTGAGCCGCGCACTCGGCGGCTCTCCTGACACATGACCCCATAGGAGGACTGCGTGACTGGCCGTAGCTCGTTTCTGATCGTCGCCAACCGGTTGCCGGTGGACCGGACGATCGAGCCGGACGGAACGGCCTCATGGCGCAGGAGCCCGGGGGGGCTCGTCACGGCGATCGCCCCGGTGATGCAGCGCCGCCACGGCGCCTGGGCCGGTTGGCACGGGGCGCCCGATGAGAAGCTCGAGCCGTTCGAGCAGGACGGGATGAACCTCATCCCGATCCCGCTGTCGGCCCGCGAGGTCGAGCTCTACTACGAGGGTTTCTCGAACGCGACGCTGTGGCCGCTCTACCACGACGTGGTGGCGACGCCCGTGTTCGACAGGGCGATGTGGGAGACCTACCGCAGCGTCAACCAGCGCTTCGCCGAGGCCGCCGCGGACGCGGCCGAGAAGGGCGCCGTGGTGTGGGTGCAGGACTACCAGCTGCAGCTCGTGCCCGCCATGCTGCGCAGGCTGCGGCCCGACCTGCGCATCGGGTTCTTCCTGCACATCCCGTTCCCGCCGACCGAGCTGTTCTGGCGGCTGCCGTGGCGCAGGGAGCTGGTCGAGGGGCTGCTCGGCGCCGACCTGGTCGGATTCCAGCTGCCCGGCGGCGCGTCCAACTTCCGCCGGCTGTGCCGCCGCCTGCTCGGGCTGCCGTACAAGGGCAACGAGATCTTCCTGGACGACCGGATCGTCACCACGCAGGCGTTCCCCATCTCCGTCGACTTCGCGCAGCTCGACGGGCTCGTCAGGGAGTCGCACATCGTGAGCCGGGCCAAGGAGATCAGGATGGAGCTGGGCGACCCCGACCACGTGCTGCTCGGCGTCGACCGGCTCGACTACACCAAGGGCATCGGGCAGCGGCTTGAGGCGTTCGGCGAGCTGCTGAAGGACGGCAAGCTGCGCGCCAACGAGGCGGTGTTCGTGCAGATCGCTACCCCGAGCCGGGAGCGCGTGGACGAGTACCGCAGGCTGCGCGACGACATCGAACTGCAGGTCGGACGGATCAACGGCGAGCACGCCCAGCTCGGCTACCAGCCGATCCACTACTTCCACCAGTCGTACGGCCAGGAAGAGCTTGCGGCGCTCTACCTCGCCGCCGACGTGATGATCGTGACACCCCTGCGCGACGGGATGAACCTGGTGGCCAAGGAGTACATCTCCTGCCACCACGACCTGCAGGGCGCGCTGGTGCTCAGCGAGTTCGCCGGGGCCGCCGACGAGCTGCGGCAGGCCTACCTCGTCAACCCGTACGACGTGGAGGACGTCAAGCGGCAGATGCTGGCCGCGATGCGGGCCACGCCGCACGAGCTGGCCCGGCGGATGCGTACGATGCGCCGCCGGGTCGCCACCTACGACGTGGACCGCTGGGCGAACGAGTTCCTCACAGCTCTGGAGTCACCTGCTTCAGAGCCTTCCACGCGTCGTAGCGCTTCTTGGCGGTCCGGTTGACCACGATCTGCGCCACCGACATGCCGACCCCCATGACGACGGCGTAACCGATCGCCTCAGCCAGGCTGACCTCGGGTGATTCGGTGTCGACGGGCGGCTCCTTGCCCGTCGCCTTGACCCAGGCGTACCCGAGGACCTTCTTCGCCCCCCAGGCGGTCACCATGCCGACGAGCCCGCCGATGACCCGCCAAGCCACGTCGGGCTTCTCCTCCGCCATGACGATCTCCCTTCCCCTTCGTAACGAACACTAGTCTGTACCGCCGGGCAGTCGGCGAAGCCGTACCATAAGGAGGCATGACTCAACAGCGACTACGCCGCCCATCCATGCCCCAAAAGCCGACCCTCGACGGCTTGGAGCAGGTATGGGTACGTCGCTGGGAGGACGAAGGCGTCTACCGCTTCGACCGCTCCAAGCCCCGTGAGCAGGTCTTCGCCATCGACACGCCCCCGCCCACGGTGTCCGGCGCACTGCACATGGGTCACGTCTTCTCCTACACCCACACCGACATCATGGCCCGCTACCAGCGGATGATCGGCAAGTCGGTCTTCTACCCCATCGGCTGGGACGACAACGGCCTGCCCACGGAGCGGCGGGTGCAGAACGTCTACGGCGTGCGCTGCGACCCGTCGCTGCCCTACGACCCCGAGTTCGTTCCACCGGACAAGCCCGGCAAACGCGAGGTGCCGATCTCGCGGCGCAACTTCGTGGAGCTGTGCCACAAGCTGACCGCCGTCGACGAGCAGGCGTTCGAGGAGATGTGGCGGCGGGTCGGCCTGTCCATCGACTGGAAGCTGCTCTACACCACGATCAGCGACGAGTCGCGGGCCGTGTCGCAGCGCGCGTTCCTGCGCAACCTGCTGCGGGGCGAGGCCTACCTCGCCGAGGCGCCGACCCTGTGGGACGTCACCTACCGCACCGCCGTGGCCCAGGCCGAGCTGGAGGACCGCGAGTGGCCCGGTGCGTTCCACCGGGTCTCCTTCTACGGCGAGAAGGGTCCGGTCTGGATCGAGACCACCAGGCCCGAGCTGATCCCCGCCTGCGTGGCGCTGGTCGCCCATCCCGACGACGAGCGCTACCAGGAGCTGATCGGCACGTCGGTGCTGACGCCGCTGTTCGGCGTCGAGGTGCCGGTGCTCGCCCACCGCCTGGCCGAGCCCGACAAGGGCACCGGCATCGCGATGATCTGCACGTTCGGTGACGTCACCGACGTCACCTGGTGGCGCGAGCTGCAGCTGCCGACCCGGCCGGTCATCGGCTGGGACGGCCGCATGCTGCCGGAGCCGCCGGAGGGCGTGGAGGAGGAGCCGTACAAGGAGCTGGCCGGCAAGACCGTGCACAGCGCCCGCGAGCGCATCGTCGAGCTGCTGCGCGAGGCCGGCGACCTCGACGGTGAGCCGCGGCCGGTCTCGCGCGCGGTGAAGTTCTACGAGCGGGGCGACAAGCCGCTCGAGATCGTCACCACCCGCCAGTGGTACATCCGCAACGGCGGGCGCGACGAGGAGCTGCGGCAGCGGCTGCTGGAGCGCGGCGGTGAGCTCGGCTGGCACCCGCCGCACATGAAGGTGCGCTACGACAACTGGGTCGAGGGGCTGAACGGCGACTGGCTGATCTCCCGTCAGCGCTTCTTCGGCGTGCCGTTCCCGGTGTGGTACCCGGTCGACGACTCGGGGCAGCCCCGCCACGACGCGCCGATCCTGCCGACCGAGGACATGCTGCCGGTCGACCCGTCCTCCGACGTGCCGCCCGGCTACACCGAGGAGCAGCGCGGCGTGCCCGGCGGGTTCGCCGCCGACCCCGACGTCATGGACACCTGGGCCACCTCGTCGCTGACCCCGCAGATCGCCGGCCGCTGGGGCAGCGACGACGACCTGTTCCGGCGGGTGTTCCCGGCCGACCTGCGGCCGCAGAGCCACGAGATCATCCGCACCTGGCTGTTCTCGACCGTGGTCCGCTCCCATGCCGAGTTCGGCACGCTGCCGTGGAGCGACGTGGCGATCTCGGGCTGGGTCCTCGACCCCGACCGCAAGAAGATGTCGAAGTCGAAGGGCAACGTGGTCACCCCGCTCGCCCTGCTCGACCAGCACGGCTCCGACGCGGTGCGCTACTGGGCGGCGAGTGGGCGCTACGGCGTCGACACCGCCTTCGACGCGGGCCAGCTCAAGATCGGCCGGCGGCTGGCCATCAAGATCCTCAACGCGTCCAAGTTCGTGCTGAGCATGGCCGAGAGCGACGGCGAGGTCACCGAGCCGCTCGACCTCGCCATGCTGGCCGCGCTGTCCGACGTCGCGCGGGAGGCCGGCGAGGCGCTCGCGGGCTACGACCACACCCGGGCGCTGGAGGCCGTCGAACGCTTCTTCTGGGCGTTCTGCGACGACTACCTCGAGCTGGTCAAGGCTCGCGCGTACGAGACCGGCCCGGCCGCGGCGTCGGCGCACGCGGCGCTGCGGCAGGCGCTCGACGTGTTGCTGCGGCTGTTCGCGCCGTTCCTGCCGTTCGTGACCGAAGAGGTGTGGTCGTGGTGGCAGGAGGGTTCCGTGCACCGCGCGTCCTGGCCCGAGCTCGAGCGGGGCGCGGGCGACCCGGCGGTGCTGACCGTCGCCTCCGACGTGCTCCGGCAGGTGCGCAAGGCCAAGTCGGAGGCCAAGCTGTCGATGCGCGCCGAGGTCTCCCGGCTCACGGTCTGGGCGTCCGACGCCGAGCTCGTCCGGCTGGCGCAGGACGACCTGTGCGCGGCGGGCAACGTCGAGGAGTTCGTGCTCGACCGCGGGGAAGAGCTGGGTGAGGAGCTGAAGGTCGAGGTCGCCCTCGGCTGATCGGTCGCCGGGCGCCCGCGCGGGCGCCCGGCGGCTCACGCGTCGCGGGTGACGTCGGGGTGCAGGGCGACGAACAGGGAGTAGGCGTCGCCGTCGTCCTGGTGGGAGCGGAAGTCGTCGAGCACCTCACGCAGCCGCCGCAGCAGCTCGGCGTGGGTCTCGGGAGTGAGCCTGATCCCCAGCCTGACGAACCGGCTCTGCTCGAGGTCGGCGAGCCGGACCTCTTGCTGGAACGCCTCCAGCATGGCCGCACCGCCGCCCGGCACGCCGCTCTCGCGGACGTTGACCTCCCACGACTTCCCGGTCGCCCGGTAGGGGATCTCGGTCGAGCCGCGCGGCCCTGGACGGCTCGGCTCGGCGGCCAGGAACCCGGTCTCGACCAGCTTGCGCACGTGGTGCAGCGTGGTGGCAGGGTTGGCGTCGAGGCGGCCGGCGATCTCTTTGTTGGTGAGCGCCTGGTCGAGGCAGAGCCGCAGGATGCGCAGGCGTACGGACGAAGCGAGCGCGCGGGCCTCGGCCTCGGTCGCGGGGCGGCGGCGTTCCATGAAGGGCCACCCTATCTCCGGTTGAATGTTCCCAATCGGTGCTGGCATGGTGTGGGCGTGAACGTCTTACGTGACCACGACTTCCGGCGGCTCTTCCTCGCCGACACCGCCAGCCAGGTCGGCACCCAGGTGCTCGTCCTCGCCCTGCCCCTGGTCGCGGTGTCGGCCCTGCACGCCTCCGAGTTCGAGGTGGGCCTGCTCGCCGCCTGCCAGACGCTCGCGTTCGTGCTGATCGGCCTGCCCGCAGGAGCCGTCGTCGACCGGATGCGCAAGCGCGTCGTCATGGTCGTCGCCGACTGGGGGCGGGCCGCCGCGCTCGTGTCCGTGCCGGTCGCCTGGTGGCTGGACGTGCTGACGATCCCCCAGCTGTACGTCGTGGCACTGGCGCTCGGCGTCTTCACCGTGTTCTTCGACGTGGCGTACCAGAGCTACCTGCCGCACCTGGTCGGGCGGGACAAGCTCGTCGCGGGCAACTCCGCGCTGGAGGTCGTGCGTACGGTGGCCCAGCTCGGCGGGCCCGGCGCCGGCGGCTACCTGATCCAGTTCCTCACAGCGCCGTTCGCGCTGATCGCCACCGTGGTCGGCTTCGCCTGGTCGGCGCTGTGCCTCGGGACGATCAAGAAGCACGAGGTCCGCCAGGAGCCGCGCCGCGGCAACCTGGGCAAGGAGATCGCCGAAGGCGTCAGGTTCGTCTTCGGGCACACGCTGCTGCGCCGCATCGCGGCCTGCACCGCCACGGGCAACATGTTCGGCGCGATGGCCCACCCGATGATCCTGCTGCTGCTGGCCCGCGAACTCGAACTCGCCGCGGGCACCATCGGCCTGCTCATGGCCGCCGGCGGCATCGGCGGGCTGGCCGGCGCGCTGGTCAACGCCAGGGTCGCCAGGTGGCTCGGGCAGGGGCCCACGATGTGGCTGTTCGCGCTGATGCCCGCCCCTCTGTCGTTCGCGCTGCCCTGGATGGAGGCCGACTGGCGGCTGTCGCTGTACGTCCTGGGCGAGTTCGTCATGGGGGCGAGCATCGTCATCTACAACGTCACCCAGCTCAGCTTCCGCCAGGCCATCACGCCCGAGCCGCTGCTCGGGCGGATGAACGCCACGATGCGCTTCGTCGTCTGGGGCACCCTGCCGCTCGGCGGGGTGATCGGTGGCGTGCTGGGCGAGGTGATCGGCATCAGGAACACCCTGCTGGTCACCGCGTTCGGCGGCTGCCTGGGCTTCCTGTGGCTGGTCACCTCACCCATGCGGACGATGCGCGAGCTGCCGGTACCCCAGACCGCCGATCAGTAGTCGCAGACCCCGGTGGGGAAGATCTGCTTCAGCCGGGCGCGCTCGGCGGACGTGGGCTTCCAGGCGCCGTACAGGCCCTTGGTGATGGCCCGCTCGACCGGCTGCAGCTTGCACGCGTAGACGCCGCCCTCGATCGGGCCGCCCGCGACGATGCGGGAGGTCGAGTAGAGCGGGAAGTAACGCGTGCACGCGCCGGGGGCGCGGTCGTTGAGGACGCCGTCCCAGACGCGCGGGCCTGACGCGATGGGCGTGCCGTCGGTGGCGAAGCAGCGGTCGACCGCCTCGGGCGGCTTGTTGCCCGCCACGCCGCGCTCCGGGTGCTTCCTCAGGTTCGCCATCCAGGCGTCGATCACCTGCAGCGCCTGCGGCGTCTGGTCGAACTCCTCGCCGTTCGGGCGGGCGTCGGTGAACCAGATGACCTGGTTGCCGGCGTCGCCGTCATGGTCGAGCATCCGCTTGCGCGACGCGAACGACTGGTGGGCGTTGTGCATGTCGAGCTGCTCTTCCAGGTAGTGGCGCCAGTCGATGATCGGGATGTCGATGTCGCCGCGGAACACCAGGCCGCTGCGCTCCACGTTCCTGATCGCGATCGGGTCGGGCGCGCGCCTCGGTGCCGGGTCGCCCAGGTTCATGTTGCGGGTGCTCCACGGGTCGAGGTCCGCCGGGCACGCCGTCTGCACGAACGGGCAGCCCTCCTGGACCATCTCGGAGGCGTCCTTCCAGGAGCCGACCTTGGCGTTGACGTCGAGGAACTCCGCCGGGGTGAGCACGCCGTCCCGCAGCGCCTTCAGGCCGTACTGGACGCCCACGTTGCCCCATGTCGAGCGGGCGTAGCCGGCCTTGTCCTCGCCGTAGACGTTGCGCGCGTCGTCCCAGTGCGTCCACTCCACCGTGTCCTTGACGCCCGGCGGGTCCATGAGCGCCCACTCGGGGTCGTTGTTCGAGGTCCACAGCGGGTTCATGGTGAGCGGGGTCAGGCCGCGCCACCCGTTCACGCACTCGTCCGAGCCAGGCGTGCCGGTGTAGGGGTTGGGGACGGTCTCGCTCGCGTTCATGCCGATGAGGGCCGTACGGTCCTCCCAGCGCGCCCAGCGGGGATTTCCGTCCATGTACCGTTCGAGCAGCTCACAGTCGCCCACGTGAATGGTCTGGGTGACCATGTCCGGGTACGAGTACTGCGGGATGGCGGCGTCGATCACCCTGTCGCCGTAGTTCTGGCCGTAGACGTACTGCTGGATGGCTCCGCCAGAGCCGCCCACGCCCACCGTGTACAGCGGCACGCCGTACTGCTCGATGAAGCGTTCCTTCAGCATGAGCGCCGTCTCGCCGCCCAGGATCAGGTTGTAGTGGGTGGAGGTGCGGGTGCCCGAGGAGTGCAGGATCGCGTAGCCCTTGCCCAGCCCGTACGGGTCCAGCGCGCCGCCTCCGAGGGTGCCCTGGTTGTGGCCGATCGCCACACCGCCGTCGAACCGGTAGATCGCCCGGCCGTTCCAGCCGTCCTCGATCATGGCGATCGAGTAGAGGAAGCGGTTGATGACGCCGCGCTCGCGGCGTACCACGAAGTCGACGGTACGGCCGTTCAGCAGCGTGGTCGTCGACATGTCGGCCGGACGGTCGGCCGGCATGGGCTTGAACGTGCCGTCCGTGGAGCGGTAGAGGCGGTCGGTCACCGTGGGGGCGAAGCAGTCGCGGCTCCAGCCGCCCTCGACCCGCATGCCCTGGCCGTCCTGGTTGTCGGCGACGGGCGGGCCGAGGCCGCTGCGCTCGGTCTTGCACACGAACGGCTGCTGGTGCGGACCCGAGAAGATCGGCCCCTCGGTGGGGTGGTTGCGCACCTTCAGGTTCTGCCGGGACGGGCCCGCGACGGCGGTGATCGTGTTGTTCCCGACGGTGAGGCCGGTGACCAGGCCCTGCAGGGCGTCACCGGACTTCGTGAACGCGGAGGTGACGTCCTCGCCGTTGCGCAGGACCTTGATCTTCTGGTTCTTGTGGCCGCGGGTCTGCCGGACCCTGACCAGGGCGTCGCCGCCGCTGACCTGGTCGGGACGGCTGGAGAGCACCTCCACGGTCAGGGGGGCGCCGGAGGCGTGGGCAGGGGAGGGGGCGATGGTGAGGGATGTCAGCATGATGAGGACTGCCAGGGCCTTCATGACCTTGACGGTGACACGCGTTAACGATGTTGCACAGACCCGATCTTTCTGGGGTGAGGGGTCGGTAAGTGGTGCATATGTCTCTGCTTCGGTGTGCCGTGGGACGGCTCATGCGCAGAATAGGGTCGCCCGGTGTCCGACGGCGCTTCGCTTCGCGCACGGATGGCAGCCCTCGACCGGGCGCGGTCGCACGGAGGCCGCAGTGTGGTCGGCGGATGCTGTCCTCAAGGTCTGAGGGCGTGGTCGGCGGGGGCTGTCCTCAAGGGTCTCAAGGCGGATTCGGCGGGGGCAGACCTCAATGCCTCAGGACGTGTTCGGCGAGGGCAGACCTCAATCCCTCAGGACGGGGGACGTCCGGGGTGAAATGCCCGGATGCTGGGGCTCTTGGCTCAAGGCGGCGGTTCCAGATTGACGCTCTGAGCTGACCGGCTCGATATCCGCGCGCATCCTGGGCGCGGACATGCCAGTCTTGAACACGTGCTGTCCGACCGCCCCACCAAGCTCGTCCCGCCCGTGCTGGCCAAGATGGCCGCGTGGTGCGGGTGCCTGATCCTGCTCGGCGTGGTCGTCAACTACTCCGCCCAGGTCATCGCCCGGCTCTCGTTCGTGGCGCTGCCCGTGGCGATCGCGCTGCTGCTCACCGCCCTGCTGTACCCGTTGACCAGAAGCCTGCGCAACGCGGGCATGCGGCCCATCTACGCGACCTGGCTCACCATGTTGGTGGCACTCGCCGTGCTCGTCGGCACGGGGTGGCTGGTTGGCGCGCGGGCCAGCGAAGAGTTCCCCAACCTGGTCAACCAGGTGCAGGCGACGGCGAGGTCCGTCCAGGAGTGGCTGATCACCGGGCCGCTGCACCTCCAGCAGGCGCAGATCACCGGCTACGTCGACGAGGTCATCGCCCTGGTCAACGCCCAGCGTACGGCGATCACCGGCACCGTGCTGTCGGCCGGAGCGGTGGCCGTCGAGGTGCTCGCGTCCATCGTGCTGCTGCTTTTCGTCACCTTCTTCCTGCTCAAGGACGGCGAGCGCATCTGGTCGTGGTTCCTGAGGGCGTTCGGCAGGGTGGCCCCGCGGGTCGACCGTGCGGGGCGGGCCGCCTGGAGCACGCTCTCCCACTACGTCCAGGGCACCGTCGCGGTGGCCGCCGTGCACGGCCTGATCATGGGCATCGTGCTGGCCGGGATGGGGGTCCCGCTGTGGGCGCCGCTGGCCGTGCTCATCTTCCTGGCCAGCTTCATCCCCATCGTCGGCATCTTCTTCGCCGGCACGGTCGCGACCCTCGTCACACTGGGCGCCAAGGGCCTCGTCTACGCGCTGATCTTCCTCGGCATCCTCATCGTCGAGCAGCAGTTGGAGAACCACGTGCTCCAGCCGCTGATCGTGGGGCGCGCGCTCCACTTCCACCCGCTGGCGATCATCCTCGTGCTGGCCGTCGGCGGCATCCTCGCCGGCATCGCGGGCGCGGCGGTCGCCGTCCCGGTGGCGGCGGTGCTCTACCGGGCGCTCCCTGAGCTGCGTCACAAACCTCCGGAACTGCCACCGGGTCACGACGAACCTCCCGGCGCGGGCACCAACCACCCCAGCACCCCCTCCGGCGACGCCGGCCACCGCGACACCGCCCCCGACACTCCCACGGGCCCGTCCACGCCCGGCGGCGGCGAACGTCCGTCCGCGTCCGGCAGTGCGGACCGCGCGGACGCGTCCGGTAGTGGGGGACGCGCGGACGCGTCCGGTAGTGGGGGACGCGCGGACGCGTCCGGTGTTGAGAAGCATGCGGACGCGTTCGGCGCAGAGGCCGCACGCTCGACCGATCACGACCCGCACGGCGGACCCTTCACCCAGGCCGGGGAACCGGGAGCGGAGGGTCTGCCGCGATCGGCGCCGAGCGCGGCAGTGCCGTCCCCGCGCGACGAACCACCTGCCTGACCCGACGCGGCCGCGCCATCACGCGCGCGGCGGCGCGTCCGGCTCTGCGGCGCTGGGCGATGACGAAACCTTGTCGCTCCGAGTGGGGGCGTCAAGGGGAAACCTCGTCGCTTCGGGTGGGGGTGTCAGGGGGGAAACCTCGTCGCTTCGGGTGGGAGCGTCAGAGGGGAAACCTTGTCGCTTCGGGTGGGGCGGCAGCGAGTAACCTCGTCACCCGTGACGCGTTCCTCCCTCACCACGCCGCCGCCCGGCGCGGTCGTGCCCGCGGCGCATCCCGGCGCGCCGGCGCCTGGCGCCACCCTCGCCTCCCACTACAGCCGCTGCTTCGGATGCGGCTCCGACCACCCCACCGGCCTGCACCTCACGGCCAGGACCCCCGACGGCACCACGGTCGAGGCCGAGTTCACGGTGGGGGAGGCACACCAGGGCGCGCCACGGCTCGCGCACGGCGGGGTGCTGTCCGCCGCCATGGATGAGGTCATCGGAATGTCCGTCTACCTCTTCCGCAAGCCCTATGTCACGGGACGCCTGGAGACCGACTACCTTCTCCCTGTCCCCGTGGGCACGACACTCCACCTGCGTGCCTGGTGCAACGGCATCATGGGCAGGAAAGCGTACCTTGAGGCTGAGGGACGTGTCGGCGCGCCGGACGGTCCGGTCGCCGTCCGCGCGGCGGCGTTGTTCATCGAGGTGGACATGGCACACTTCGCCAAGCACGGCGATCTCGCCGTCATCACCGCCGAACACCACGACTACGAGGTGAATCTTGAGCGACGTAGAGGTGCTGATCCAGCGGCTCGATCCTGAGCTGCCGACCCCGTCGTACGCCCATCCGGGGGACGCGGGAGCCGACCTGTACGCCGCCGAGGACGTCGAGCTGATGCCGGGCGAACGCGCGGTCGTCGGCACCGGGCTGGCCATCGCGCTGCCCGAGGGCTACGCCGCGTTCGTGCACCCGCGTTCCGGGCTGGCGGCGCGCCACGGCGTCACGCTGGTCAACGCCCCCGGCACGGTCGACGCCGGCTACCGGGGCGAGATCAAGGTGACGCTGATCAACACCGACGCCAAGGAGCCGTTCCGGCTCCGGCGGGGCGACCGGGTGGCGCAGCTGGTCGTCCAGCGGGTCGAGCGCGTGAGCTTCGCGCAGGTCGTCGACCTGCCCGAGTCCGTACGCGGGGCCAACGGCTTCGGTTCCACAGGACGCTGACCGCCGGGCAACGGGGGCCGGAGCCGACCACTCGCGGCCCGACGAGACAACGAGGCCCCAGCGGCCACACGAACAGGGAGAGTGAGGAAAGTGTTCCGACGTCGTCGTCGCGAGCAGCCGGCGCAGGTGGCCGAGCAGCCGCAGGCCGCCCCCAGGCGCGAGTCCGGCCCGTGGGACGCCGACGAGCCCCACCCCGACACCGACAGGACCGACCTCGGCGGTCTGCGGCTGCCGCACAACCCCGACTTCGACGTACGCCTGGCCTCGGTCGGCGACCTGCATGTCGGCGTGGTCGTCCTGAACGGGGAGAGCACGATGCAACTGCAGGCCGTCGCCGCGCCGCGCAGCTCTGGGCTGTGGGACGAGATCACGACCAAGATCGTCGGTCAGGTCGGGCAGCTGCGGGAACAGGAGGGCCCGTTCGGCAGCGAGTTGGTCGGCGAGATGCCGGTCGAGGGCGGCACCCGTTCGGCTCGCTACATCGGCATCGACGGTCCGCGCTGGTGCCTGATCGCGGTGATGGCCGGCCCGGCCGCGCGGGACGAGGCGGTGGCGGCGCCGTTCATCGACATCATCAAGGACACCGTGGTCGTGCGCGGCGACGAGCCGATGGCCCGTGAGGAGCCCATCCCGCTGCGCCGTCCCAACGATCAGCAGGACGACCACGCCGACGACCAGTCGGGTCTCAACCCGTTCCGGCGGGGGCCCGAGATCAGCGAGATACGCTGAGCGCCGACTTCACATAGGCTGAGTCATCATGAGTACGGCAGAGCCCCACAAACGTGGGGGATTGCGTGGGTTCTTCAGTCGGCTGGCCTCCCCCCAGTCCGAGATCGAGGCCCAGGAGCTGCGTGAGGACGCCGACGAGGTCGGCGCCACCCCCATCGTCAGGTGCGGCGGGCGTCAGCGCTTCTGCGTGGCCGGTACGCTACGTACAGTGACCTTGCGTCCGCGTGGCGGAGCCCCCGCCCTGGAGGCCGAGCTCTACGACGGATCCGACGTGATCGATCTCGTCTGGCTCGGCCGCCGCAGGATCGCGGGCATCGAGCCCGGCCGTACGGTCAAGGCCGAGGGCCTGGTGAGCATGCAGGACGGCCGCAAGGTGATGTTCAATCCGCGTTACGAGCTACGACCCGGGAGTTGATCAGGTGAGCGCTGAGGCGGAAGAGGTCGCCCACGACACCGTCGAGGCCGCCGTGCGAGCCCAGCTCGCCAAGGCCTTCGGCGGCGTGCGGGGCATCATCGAGGCGGCGGTCCCGACGATCGCGTTCACGCTCTCGTGGGTCATCACCCAAGACCTGAAGACGTCGCTCGTCATCAGCATCTCGCTGTCGGTGCTCCTGCTGCTGGTACGGGTGCTGCAGCGGTCGACGCCGCAGTTCGTGATCAACAGCCTCATCGGCATCGCGATCGGCGCGTTCTTCGCAAGCCGTACGGGCGACGCGAAAGATTACTTCCTGCCCGGCATCCTCTACAACGCCGGTTACATGGTGGCGATGCTGCTGTCGGTCGTCGTCCGATGGCCGGTGGTGGGCTTCCTGATCGGCTCGGTCACGGGCGACCCGACGGGGTGGCGTAAAGACCCGGGCGTGGTGAAGCTGTGCGTGCGGCTGACCTGGCTGCTCATGCTGCCGTGCGCGGTGCGGGTGGCCGTCCAGGGGCCGGTGTACCTGTTCGGCGGCGGCGACCAGGCGGTGGCGGCGCTCGGGTTCGCCAAGATCGTCATGGGCTGGCCGCTGCAGGTGGCGGCGCTCGGGGCCATGCTGTGGGTGCTCGGCCGCGGCCGCACTCCGATGAAGCCTCCGGTCGCCCCGGCCTGACCTTCGGCCCTCGCCCTTTCGACCCCGGTCCGCGTTCGTCGCGGTCGGGGTCGAATGCTGGGGTGTGGCCTCACGTTCTGCCGTCGCCTCCGGGGCCCGGTGGCGATGCGGGAATGTTCACCGACGGGCTGCCCTGGCCTTCGTGCCGACGCCGCCGAACAGGGCGAGGCCGCTCACGATGATCCGCGGCGTCGCCCGCCCGCTGCGGACGGCGCTCCTGTCGAACACGCCGAACAGGCCGAATCCCCTGACCTCGACCTCCACGTCGTCGGGCACGACAACCGCCGTGTACCCCCACAGGGCGAAGGCGCGCACCCGGATCTCCTGACTGGCGAATCGGGCGTCGCGCAGGTCGACCTCGCCGCCGCCGAACACCGACAACGACGTGAACACGCGCGGGGCGACCCAGCGGCCCTTTCGGCTGAACCAGCCGAACACGCTGATGGCGAAGCGGGAGGTGGGCTCGTCCCGCACCACCAGCGAGTCCGTCCTGGCCGGTTCGGGAAGGCCGCGGACCGCGTGCGCGAGCTCGCCCTGGGTCCTGGCCTCGTAGATCTCGGTCAGCCGCTGGTCCAGCTCGGTCAGCTCGATCCGGCCCGCGGCGGTGGCCTCCTGGAGCCGCCGGGCCGCCCGGTCGCGGTCCTCGGCGGAGGGGCGCACCTGCTGCTGGGCCGGGGTGAGGTCGGGGTGCTCGGCCATGCTCTTGGTCCTGTCCGTTCGATCGGCGGGGCTTGACCATTATTCTCCACATGGAGAACAAGTGTGCCGGGCGGGCAGGATGCGGGTGAGCAGGGTGGACTCAGCCGGCCGGCTCCAGCCCGGACTCCTCCACCATGTGGGCGCCCATCATGCGCGCGAGCTGGGTACGGAACTCCGCCGCGTGCACCGGGTCGTCCGGATCGTGGTTCATGCCCGCCAGCCACGACCGGCCGCCGATGGCGAACCCGTACGCGGCCGACAACCCGATCAGCGCCACCGCCTCGATGCGCGACCTGCTGGGAACGGGCCGCCCCGCGAGCGCGTCACGGATCCCGGCCTCGATCGTGTCGATCAGCTCCATCAGCTCCGGCCGCGCAGCGCCCTGGTAGTCGGCGTGCATCTCGGCCCAGACGAACAGGCGCAGGTAACGCTCGTCCGCCAGGGTGTCGAACACCACGTCCAGGATCCCCGCTGCGGTGGGTACGCCGTCCTCGGCCCGGATGCGTTCGCGGACCCGCGCTTCGATACGGTCGTTCTCGACGCGCAACACCTCCCTGACCAGGGCTGCATAGGTGCCGAAGTAGTGGGACACGAGCCCATGGGCGACACCGGCGGCCTCGGCGATCTGCCTCAGGCTGACGTTGTCCGGACCCCGTTGCCCGATCAGCTCGGCGGCCGCCGCCAGCAGCTCGGCGCGTGATTCCGCGGGGTCGCGCCTGCGTCTGGGTGCCATGACGGGCATTTTATTGTCCACTGGACAACAGACGTGGAGCTCGTCTCGATGCCCTCCAAGGGCCGCCGCAGGTCAGGCCGTGGGGAATGTCGTCCTTGTATACCGCCGCGTAGCCGTGGCATCGGTGCTCAGCCAGGGACGTCCGACGGGCTTCGGGCCGGTGGGTAAAAAGGTTCGGGGGCAACCCTGGAGGAGTCGCGGTCCGTACACGGGTACAAGCCGGGAATCCATCGTTCACCTCGGGGACCGCTATGTACCGTTGCCTCGTCGCCGCCGTCACCATGACGGCCGCCGCCCTCCTGCTCGCCGCCGCTCCCGCGATCGCGAGCGACCGTCTCCCGTCGCGGGCCGCCGCGTGCGAGGGACGGCTGTTCACCCTGATGAAGCTGCCCGCCCCGCTGTTGAAGTCGGGCTGCGGCAGCGAGGAACCCGGCTGAAGCGTCACAGGGCCATCCCTGGCCCGCACGGTCGTGCGCCGGCCTGATCCCGGGCCCGCGCGAAAGCGCGCCGGCCTGATTTCCGGCCCGTACGAAAGCGGGCCGGTCTGATTACCAGGCCCCTGCGAAAGCGGCCGGTCTGATTCCCGGGCCCGTGCGAGAGCGGGCCGGCTCGCAATTGCGAGCCGGCGCGGTCGTGTCGCGGGCCCGGGGTGGGTCAGCTCTGGGACAGGAGGCTGGCGAGTTCCTGCTCGACCTCCTGGTTGGCGACGAACAGCAGCTCGTCGCCCGCCTCCAGCGGGTCGTCCGCCGTCGGCACCAGCACCCTGCCCTCGCGCAGGATCGCCACCAGTGCAGAGTCGACCGGCCACGGGACCGAGCCCGCCCGCTGACCCACCACCGGCGCGTCCTCGGCCAGCGTCAGCTCGACCAGGTTGGCCTGGCCCTGGCGGAACGTCATGAGCCGCACGAGGTCGCCGACGCTCACCGCCTCCTCCACCAGCGCGCTCAGCAGGCGCGGCGTCGAGACGGCCACGTCGACGCCCCACGACTCGTTGAACAGCCACTCGTTGTTGGGGTGGTTGATGCGGGCGACCACGCGCGGCACGCCGTACTCGGTCTTGGCGAGCAGCGACACCACGAGGTTGACCTTGTCGTCGCCTGAGGAGGCGACCACGACGTGGCAGTTGTTGAGCCCGGCCTCGTCGAGGGAGGCGATCTCGCAGGCGTCGGCGAGCAGCCACTCGGCGCGCGGGACGCTGTCGATCTTGATGGCGCGGGGGTCGACGTCGATGAGCAGGACCTGGTGGCCGTTCTCGAGGAGCTCCGCGGCGATGGAGCGGCCCACGGCGCCCGCTCCGGCGATGGCGACGCGCATCAGTCGTCCTCTTCCGGTGCGGCGGCGAGCACCTTGTTGACTCGGTCCATGTCGTTCTCGGCGGCGATGACGTGCAGGATGTCGCCTTCCTGCACCACGGTGTCGTCGGTGATGACCAGGGCGTCGCCCATGCGGTTGATGAACGCGGCCCGCGTCCCCGCGCGCAGTTCGAGGTCGGTCACGCGGGTGCCGATCCAGGAGGGGTTGACGGCCACCTCGGCCAGGACGACGGCGCCGGTCGGGTCGCGCCAGAGCGGCTCGGCACCCTCCGGGAGGATGCGCCTCATGATCTGGTCGGCGGTCCAGCGCACGGTCGCCACCGTCGGGATGCCCAGCCGCTGGTAGACCTCGGCGCGGCGGGGGTCGTAGATGCGGGCCACGACGTTGTCGACGCCGAACGTCTCGCGCGCCACGCGGGCGGAGATGATGTTGGAGTTGTCGCCGCTGGAGACCGCGACGAAAGCCGCCGCCGACTCGACTCCGGCTTCGGTGAGCACGCCGCGATCGAAGCCGACGCCGGTCACCCGCCGTCCGCGGAACCCGGCCCGGAGGCGGCGGAACGCCTGCGGGTCGCGGTCGATGATGGCGACGGAGTGGCCGCTGTCCTCGAGGATGTGCGCGAGGGTGGACCCCACGCGGCCGCATCCCATGATCACAATATGCATTTCCCCCCGCAACGTCGCGGATCGGCCGGTTGCTCGACACCAGTATGGCCCGACAGGACCGCGCCGGGATTGGGGCGCACGCATAGGGCTAGCATCTCGTTACGTGGCGAAGGTAACAGATCTTGTCAAACGCTTGCTCGTGGGGCGGGCCCTGCGTAGCGGGCAGCTCCACGAGCAGCTACTCCCGAAAAGGATCGCGCTGCCCGTTTTCGCGAGCGACGCGCTCTCCTCGGTCGCGTACGCGCCGCAGGAGATCCTCGTCATCCTGTCGCTCGCCGGGGTCTCGTTCTACTCCTTCAGCCCGTGGATCGCCATCGCCGTCATCGTCGTGATGCTCACGGTCGTCGCGTCGTACCGGCAGAACGTGCACGCCTACCCGAGCGGTGGCGGCGACTACGAGGTGGCCACCACCAACCTCGGCAAGAACGCCGGGCTCACCGTGGCGAGCGCGCTGCTCGTCGACTACGTGCTCACGGTCGCGGTCTCCGTCGCCAACGGCGTCGACTACGTCGGCGCCACCATCCCTTTCGTGGGGCAGCACAAGCCGGCCGTCGCCGTCGCCATCGTCGTCCTGCTCACCGTGGTCAACCTGCGCGGCATCCGCGAGTCCGGCACCGCCTTCGCCATTCCCACGTACGCGTTCATGTTCTGTGTCATCGGGCTCGTCGCCTGGGGCGGGTTCCGGCTGCTGGTGCTGAGGGAGGAGCTCCAGGCGCCGAGCGCCCACTTCACCATCGAGCCCGAGCAGACCAACCTGACCGCCTTCGCCGCTGCGTTCCTGGTGCTGCGCGCGTTCTCGACCGGTTGTGCCGCGTTGACCGGTGTCGAGGCGATCAGCAACGGCGTGCCCGCCTTCCGCAAGCCCAAGAGCAAGAACGCCGCCACGACGCTGCTCATGATGGGCCTGGTCGCGATCACCATGTTCGGTGGCATCATCGCGCTCGGCCTGGCCTCGGGCGTGAAGGTGGCCGAGCCCTCGGTGGTGGCGGAGGATTTGCTGCGGCCCGACGGCACGCCGGTCGGCCCCGGCTACTACCAGCAGCCGATCATCTCGCAGGTCACCGCCGCGGTGTTCGGCAGCGGGTCGCCGCCGTTCGTGGTGATCTCGGTGGTGACCGCGCTGATCCTCTTCCTCGCGGCGAACACCGCCTTCAACGGCTTCCCCGTGCTCGGCTCGATCCTGGCCCAGGACCGCTACCTGCCGCGCCAGCTGCACACCCGCGGCGACCGGCTGGCCTTCTCCAACGGCATCGTCATCCTGGCGGCCGGCGCCTGCCTGCTGCTGTGGGGGTTCCAGGCCGACGTGAGCCGCCTGCTCAACCTGTACATCGTCGGCGTGTTCGTCTCGTTCACCCTCAGCCAGACGGGCATGGTCATCCACTGGACCCGCCGCCTGAGGACCGAGACCGAGCTGCGGGTCCGCCACCAGATGCAGCGCTCGCGCGTGATCAACGCGTTCGGCGCCGTCATGACCGGGCTCGTGCTCATCGTGGTGCTGCTGACGAAGTTCCTCGTCGGCGCCTGGATCGTGGTGCTCGCGATGCCGGTGCTCTTCCTCATGATGAAGGGCATCAGGCGCCACTACGACAACGTCGCGACCGAGCTGGAACTGTCCGGCGAGTACGACCCGGCCATGCTGCCCGCGCGCAACCACGCGATCGTGCTGGTGTCGAAGCTGCACAAACCCACCATGCGCGCCATCGCGTACGCCCGCGCCACCCGTCCCTCGACGCTGGAGGCCATCACCGTCGGGGTGGAGGGTGAGGAGGCGGAGCGGCTGCAGGAGGAGTGGGAACGGCTCGGCATCCCGGTGCCGCTGAAGATGCTCGACTCGCCGTACCGTGAGATCACGCAGCCCATCCTCGACTACGTCAAGACCCTGCGCAGGCGCTCGCCGCGCGACGTCGTCACGGTGTTCATCCCCGAGTACGTGGTCGGCCGCTGGTGGGAGCACCTGCTGCACAACCAGAGCGCGCTGCGGCTGAAGGCCCGGCTGCTGTTCAAGCCGGGCGTCATGGTGACCAGCGTGCCCTGGCAGCTGCACTCCGCCGACCGCCTGCAGGGCCGGCCGGAGCCGTTCGCTCCAGGGGCCGTACGGCGGCCGTGGCACAGTACGGCCGGCGACGACCAGCAGATCACGAGGGGCTGATCAGAGCGCGCAGCCGTGCGGTGTCGTCGGCGCTCCAGCCGGGCGGTGCCGCCACGGCGGCCCAGCCGTCGACGATGTTGCCGCCGTAGCGGTGGCCGTGACCGGGGGAGACGTCGAGCGCGGTCGCCATGTCGGCCAGCACCTGCCAGAACGTCACCAGCGGAAACCAGTTCATCCCCGGGTTGACGCCGGGGCCGCGCTCGCCGTGCAGCCAGGCCGGCCGCTGGACGATCAGCCGGGGTGACCACCAGACGACCGGGTCGGAGGCGTTCTGCAGGTAGACCACGCGCGGGCGGGGCCACGGCCCGGGCGGCCGGGACAGGTCGGCGGGATACTGGGCGAACCTCGCGGTGCGGCCCGCGTCGTAGACCGGCCGCCACACCGGGCTGCCGCGCTCGCGTCCGGACGTGAGCTGCTGCCAGATGGGGTTGGCGTTCGGCGGGCCGATGAACAGCGCCCCGTCGGCTCGTGCGGCCAGGCCGGCCAGGTCGCCGAACGCCTCCTCCAGCTCGTACGAGCCCATGCTCTCGCCGGCGAGCACCAGGAGCGGCCGGTCGGCGGCGGGCAGCCGGGACCACCGCTCGTGCACCGCCTCGAACAGCGCCTTGCCGGTGGCCGCCGCCTTCTCCCTGTCGACCAGGAACGACACCCAGCTCGGCAGGTAGGAGTACTGCAGGGCGACCATGGCCGAGCGGCCGTTGTACAGGTATTCCAGCGTGTCGGCGATCTGCGGGTCGACCCAGCCGGTGCCGGTCGTGCCGAGGACGGCGAGCACCGGCCGCAGGAACGCGCCCGTGCGCTCCAGCTCGCGCACCGCGAGGGCCGCCTGCTCCCGCGGTGACGGGGTGCCCTGCAGGCCGACGTACACCCTGATGGGTTCGGTGGCCGGTCGCCCGGAGAAGGCGGACAGGCGGGCCGGGCGCGCGGCGGTGGCGGTGAAGCGCCGGCCCTCCCTGCCGAGGGACTCCCAGCTCACCAGTGACCCGGGCCCGCCCGACAGGCGCGTCGAGGTGGGCCTGACCACGCCGGGGTAGGTGCCCTGGTTGGCGACGGACGAGATGCCGCTCATCCGGTTCACGAACGCGCTGAACAGGACGTCGTTGGCGAACACCGCGACGAGCGCGGCCATGACGAGCACGCCGACGGCGTGACCGACGTACGCGGGGACGTACCGGTCGAGCCAGGTGATGAGCTTGCGGCCGCCCAGGCGGACGAGCCGGGCGAGGACCAGCAGGACGGCGAACAGGGCGGTGGCCATCGCCAGGATCAGCGGCGGGAACCACGTGATGCGGGTGTCCATGCCCATCAGCTCCCGCAGCTCGCGCTGCCAGTCGTAGCTGTAGGCGAGCGTCACCGTCACCAGGGTGGCGCAGCCGGCCAGCATGAGCTGCCAGGCGATGCGCCGCGCGGACTCGGAGGGCCGCCACGGGACGATGAGCCTGGCCACCGAGCCGATCGACGCCCCCACGGAGTAGCCGAGGATGCCGGTGATCGCGCCCATCACGCCCTGGTACGGCCACGAACGGGGCAGCAGCGACGGCGTGAGCGAGGCGCAGGCGAACAGCGTGGCGAGCAGCGCGCCGCCGAAACCGAGTCGCCGCCACACCACCCTTCCATCGTTCACGATCACCCAGGGTAGTGGATCAAGTGGGAGAAGTAGTTACCAAGGTCATGGCATTAGGGTGTCGGTGTGAAACAGGCATCTCTCGAGTTGACGGTTGGTCCGGTGGCCCATGGCGGCTGGTGCGTGGCGCGCCATGAGGGGCGGGTGGTGTTCGTCCGGCACGCCCTGCCCGGCGAGCGGGTGATCGCGTCCGTCACCGAGGAGACCAGCCGTTTCCTGCGGGCCGACGCGGTCGAGATCCTCGAACCGTCGCCCGACCGCGTCACGCCGCCGTGCCCCTACGCCGGGCCTGGTCGCTGCGGCGGCTGCGACTGGCAGCACGCCGGCCTGGAGGCGCAGCGGCGGCTCAAGGCGGAGGTCGTGGCCGAGCAGTTGCGGCGGCTCGCGGGCATCGAGCGCGAGGTCGTGGTGGAGGAGGTGCCGGGCGCCAAGGACGGGCTCGGCTGGCGTACGCGGGTGCAGTTCGCCGCGCTGCCCGGCGGTGAGCTGGGCTTCCGCCGTCACCGCTCGCACGACGTCGAGGTCGTCGACGCCTGCCTGATCGCCCACCCTGAGGTGGAGGCCGTCGGGGTCGAGGGCCACGTGTGGCCGGGGGCGCGGTCGGTCGAGGTCATCGCCTCCTCCGAGGGTGAGCGGGCCGTGGTCGTCGCGCCGCGGCCCCGGCGCAGCGTCACCGTGCCCGACCTGGAGGCCCCCGCCTCGATCCTGCTCGACCAGGGCAAGGGGCGTACGGTCGCGCGGCGCGGTTCAGGGCTGCTGCACGAGCAGGTCGGCGACCGGGAGTTCCGCGTCGCAGGCAGCGGGTTCTGGCAGGTGCACCCGGGGGCGGCCGTGACGCTGCTCGACGCGGTGCTGGAGTACGCGGCGCCGGAGCCGGGGGAGTGGGCGCTCGACCTCTACTGCGGGGTGGGCCTGTTCGCGGCGGGGCTGGCGGAGGCCGTGGGGCCCGAGGGGGCCGTGTTCGGGCTGGAGTCGGAGGAGGCGGCCGTCCGCGACGCCCGGGTCAACCTGCGTGACCTGCCGCAGGCGCGGGTGGAGCGCGGACGCGTGGAGGAGGCGCTCGACCGCTTCCAGATCGAGCGCGCCGACCTCGTGGTGGTCGACCCGCCGCGGGCCGGGCTGGGGCGCGAGGTGGTCGACCGGATCGCGGGGCTCGAGGCCCAGCGGATCGTGTACGTCTCCTGCGACCCGGCCACCCTCGCCCGCGACCTGGCCTGGCTGGACGAACGTGGCTACCGGCTGGCCGAACTGCGCGCCTTCGACGCCTTCCCGATGACGCACCACGTGGAGTGCGTGACCCTCCTCGTCAGGAAGTGACAACTCACCGCACCCGCTGACGCCATCCCTGGGTGGTGCCGCGCGCGGCCGTGGCGGACGGCTCGGCGGGCGCGTGGGTCGCCCACCACCTGGGCGTGGTTCCCCGCGCGTCAGTGCTTCTGCGGGTATGCGGTGGTGGGCGTCTCCTTGCGCGTGGTCATGGCGCCCTGAGCCCGTGGTGTCGCGGGGCTCAGGTGTGTGGCTGGGGTGATGGATGTCTCGTGGGTTGACATTAATCACAACGGAAATGTCCGTATTTCAGTGACAAATTTGTAACGGAACCGACAGAATGCGGGACGACGAGCGTCTCCCCGCCTCTGGAGGAACCCCCATGCGCACACCCCTTGGGGTACTCGCCGCCGTCCTCTGTCTCGCGGCCTGCGCCCCGTCCACCGGCGGCGAGGACGTCGGCGAGGTGGAACCCAAGCCGATCGCGGCGACGGAAGCGCCCACGCGGACCGACGAACCGACGCCGGCCGCCAAGTCGACGCCGGCCGAGTCGGACGACTGCCGCGTCAGCGTGACCCGGCCGGGCGTCTCCTCGCTGCGCATCGAGACCGCCGCCGTCCGCCGTGACTGCGTGCGCCCGGCCCTGCTGCGCGTCCGCGTGAAGCGCGCCGTCCCCGGCGACGACCCGGTGGTCAAGAGCGGCGCCACCCGGGAGGACCGCATCGCCCTGAAGCTGCGCTGCGAGCCGGGCACGTACTACGCCGTCGCCACCGACTACCGGGGGCGCACCGCGAGGTCGAAGGCCGTACGGCTGACCTGCGCCACCCCCGCCCCCACGCCCACTCCCACGTCCACCCCTACCCCCGCCCCGTCCGAGCCGCGTCCCGCGCGCACGACGAAGGCGCCCGAGAAGCGGGCGCCCGTCTCGTCCGTCGGCACGGCCGTGGAGAACGAGGTGGTCCGGCTGACCAACGCCGAACGCGCCAAGGGCGGCTGCGGCCCGCTCAAGCACGACGCGCGGCTGCGCGAGGCCGCCATCGGGCACTCCACCGACATGGCCGAGAACGACTACTTCGACCACACCTCCCAGGACGGCCGCGACATGACCGATCGCATCGACGCGACCGGCTTCAGCGGCTCGGCCTGGGCGGAGAACATCGCCATGGGCCAGCCCACGGCGGCGGCGGTGGTCAAGGCGTGGATGGACAGTGACGGCCACCGGGAGAACATCATGAACTGCGACCACACCCTCATCGGCGTGGGCGCGGCGAAGAACGCCGAGGGGCAGATCTACTGGACGCAGGACTTCGCCGCCCGCTAGCCCATCTCCTCCAGCGCGCGCCCCTTCGTCTCCTTGACGAACCTGGCCACGAAGACGAACGACAGCAGTGCGAACACCGCGTACGCCGCGTACGTGAGGCCGAGGTCCCAGTCGGACAGGGCCGGGAACGACACCGTGATCGCCCAGTTGGCGAACCACTGGGCGGACGCGGCGACGCCGAGCGCGGCGGCGCGGATGCGGTTGGGGAAGATCTCGCCCAGCAGCACCCAGACCACCACACCCCACGACAGCGCGAAGAACAGCACGAACAGGTTGGCCGCCACCAGCGCGATCGCGCCCTGCGGGTCCGGCAGCGAGACCTCGCCGTCGATGACCCGGGTGGCGCTGAACGCCCACGCGGCGGTGCCCAGCGAGATCGCCATCCCGGCCGAGCCGATCATGAGCAGCGGCCGGCGTCCGAGCTTGTCCACCAGCGCGATCGCGATGAACGTGCCGACGAGGTTGATGATCGAGCTGGAGAAGCTGATCAGGAGCGAGTCGCTCTGGTTGATGCCCACCGACTGCCACAGCACCGACGAGTAGTAGAAGATCACGTTGATGCCCACGAGCTGCTGGAACAGCGACAGCGCGATGCCGACCCACACGATCGGCAGCAGGCCCAGCGCCGGCCCGCGCAGGTCACGCAGCCCAGGCACCCGCTCGGTGTGCAGCACGCGCCCGATCTCGGCGACGCGCTCGTCGAGGTCCACGTAGCGGGGCTCGACCTCGGCCAGCACCTCGCGCGCCTGCTCCGGTCGTCCGGACATGACCAGGTAGCGGGGCGACTCGGGGATGGTCAGCGCGAACAGCAGGTAGACGGCGGCGGGCACGACGCAGGCGCCCAGCATCCACTGCCAGGCCTGCAGTGGCCCCAGCGCGTTGTTCACGTCGCCGCCGGCCAGCGTCGCGATCACATAGTCGACCAGCTGCGAGGCCGCGATCCCGAGGACGATGGCGAGCTGCTGGAACGAGCCCAGACGTCCCCGATAGGCGGGCGGCGCCACCTCGGCGATGTAGGCGGGCCCGAGCACGGACGCCATGCCGATCGCGAACCCCGCCAGCACCCGCCACAGCGCCAGGTCCCACAGCGCGAACGGCAGCATCTGCCCGATGGAGCTGACCGCGAACAGCAGCGCGGCCACCTGCATCGACCTGGTACGCCCCCACCGGTCGGCGAGGCCGCCCCCCGCCCACGCGCCCACGACGGAGCCGAGCAGCGCGATGGCCACCACGAACCCGATCTCCACCGACCCGGCCTGGAAGTGCCGCTGGATCCCCACCACCGCGCCGTTGATGACGGAACTGTCGTAACCGAACAGGAACCCGCCGACGGCGGCGGCCGCCGCGATGAAGACGACGTGACCGAGGTGCTCACGCCGGGTGTGCTGGGTAGCCACAAAAACGGCGACTACCCACAGGCCACATGCGTATGCGCTCGCCTACAGGCGCGGGTCGACCGGCTCCGACTCCAGCGCCAGCACCGCGAACACCGGTTCGTGCACCCGCCGCCCCGACTCGCCGTCGGCCAGCCGCGCCAGCGCCTCCAGCCCGAGCCGGTACTCGCGCAGCGCCAGAGAGCGCTTCTTGCCGAGGAAACGGCGCCGCAGCACGTCGAGGGCGTCGGTGTAGTCGGGGCCGTAGATGATGCGCAGGTACTCGCGTCCGCGGACCTTGACGCCCGGCTGCACCCGGCCGGGCACGTACGCGGCGGGCTTGACCACCATGCCCTCGCCGCCCTCGGCCGTCAGCGCCTCCCACCACACAATCGCCGCCTCGCGTGACGCGGCCGAGCCGAGCGTGACGGTGACGTGCCGGGTCCGCGTGATCAGCGGGGAGTCGAGCAGCGCCAGGGTGGACAGGTGCCAGGCGTGCGGCTCCAGCGCCGTGGCCCGCCCCTCGCAGGCGAGGATCTGGAACGGCGCCACCCGGACGCCGTCGAGACCGTCGACCGGCCAGCAGTAACGGGCGTAGGCGTCGCGGAAGAGCCCGGCGTTGTGCGACCGGTGATGGGTGCGGTCGAGCAGCGGGCCGACGTCGAGCCCACGTCCGGCCGCCGCCTCCAGCGCCGCGACCGCCTCAGGCAGGGCCGCCCGCGCCGCCGCGCCGACGGACGCGTACTGCGTACGGATCAGCTCGCCCGCTTTGGCCGACCAGGGCAGCAGCTCGCAGTCGAGCGCCACCCAGTCGGAGCCCAGCTCGGCCCACAGCGGCTCGCACGCCTCGCGCAGCCGGTCGACCAGCGGCGCCGTGTCGTCGAAGAACGGCCTGCCGGTACGGGTGTAGACGGCGCCCGACGAGCCGTCGCTCACGCCGAACCGCTCGCGCGCCACCTCCGGCGTCCTGGCCAGCACGGCGATCGCCCGCGAGCCCATGTGCTTCTCCTCGCACACGACCTCGTCCACCCCGGCCGCGGCGAACTCCTCGAACGCCTCGTGCGGGTGCTCCAGGTAACCGTCGAGCAGGGACGACTCCGGCGGCGCCATCGTCGGCGGCAGGTACAGCAGCCAGCGCGGGTCGACCGCGAACCGGCTCATGACCTCCAGCGCGGCGGCGGCGTTCTCCTCGTCGACCTTGACCGGGCCGCCGAACCTCGTCTCCACGTACCGGGTGCCGATGACGTCTGTCACGGTGAGCAGGGCGGGGTCGTGCCCGCCCGCGCCGAGCGGCCGGGACGGCTCGTACCAGACCTTCTCGGCCGGGACGTGGACGAGCTGCCGCTCCGGATAGCGCAACGCGGTCAGCCGGCCGCCGAACACCGCGCCGGTGTCGAGACAGATGGTGTTGTTGACCCATTCCGGGCGGATCGTCGGGGTGTGGCCGTAGACGACCATGGCCTTGCCGCGGTACTCCTCGGCCCACGGGTAGCGGACCGGCAGGCCGTACTCGTCGGTCTCGCCGGTGGTGTCGCCGTACAGGGCGAACGCTCGGGCGCGGCCCGAGGAGCGGCCGTGGTAGCTCTCCTTCAGCCCGGCGTGCGCGACGACCAGCCGGCCGCCGTCGAGGCGGTAGTGGCCGCGCAGGCCCGCGAGGAACGCCTGGACCCGCTCGGTGAACTCGGGCGGCTCGGCGGCGAGCTGGTCGAGCGACTCGCGCAGGCCGTGCGCGACCGTGACCTTGCGGCCCTTGAGGGCGCGCAGCAGCTTGTCCTCGTGGTTGCCGGACACGCAGATCGCGGTGCCGGCCTCGACCATGTCCATGACCAGGCGCAGCACGCCCGGCGTGTCGGGGCCGCGGTCGACCAGGTCGCCGACGAAGACCGCGGTGCGGCCCTCGGGGTGCCGCACCCCTTGCCAGCCCAGCTCGGCCAGCAGCGTCTCCAGCTCCGACCGGCAGCCGTGCACGTCGCCGACGATGTCGAACGGTCCGGTCAGGTGGGTCAGGTCGGACCACGCCTTCTCGTACGTGATCCGCGCGGCCTCGATCTCCTCGACCCCGCGCAGGACGTGCACCCGCCGGAACCCGTCGCCGGACAGGCGGGACAGGAACCGGCGCAGGTCTCTGTGCTGGCGGGCCACGACGCCCGCGCCGAAGTCGCGGTCGGGCCGGCCGGCGTTGCGCTCGACCGCGACCTCGCGCGGCACGTCCAGCACGATTGCCTCGGCAGGGACGTCGTGCCGTCTGGCCAGCTCGATCAGCCCGCGGCGGGCGGCGGACTGGACGTTGGTCGCGTCGACCACCGTGAACAGGCCCCTCGCCAGGCGCACGCCGACGATGTGGTGCAGCAGGTCGAACGCCGCAGGGGTGGCCGACTGGTCGTTCTCGTCGTCGGACACCAGACCGCGGCAGAAGTCGGACGAGATGACCTGCGTGGGCCGGAAGTGCCGGCCGGCGAACGTCGACTTGCCGCTGCCCGAGACGCCCACGAGGAGCACCAGCGAGAGCTCAGGAAGCGTGATCACGGGTGAACACTCCCATCTGGGTCGGCGGCCCCACCTCGGGGTCGTCGTCGCCGATCGGCTCGAAGGAGACCCGGTAGCCGAAGCGGTCGGCGACGGCGGTGGCCCAGGCGGCGAACTCCGCGCGGGTCCACTCGAAGCGGTGGTCGCGGTGGCGCATCCCGGTGAGGAACGGGTAGCGGACGTTGTACTCGGCGTTCGGGGTGGTCACCAGCACGTGGCGGGGAGCGGCGGCGCCGAACACGACGCGTTCGAGGGTGTCGAGGCGCGGCGGGTCGACGTGCTCGATCACCTCCATGAGCACGGCGGCGTCGTAGCCCGACAGCCGCCGGTCGGCGTAGGTGAGCGCGCCCTGGAACAGGGTGAGCCTGGCCCGCCGCGACTCGGACATGTGGTCGAGGCGCAGCTTGCGGGCGGCTGCGGCGAGGGCCATGGGGGAGACGTCCATGCCGGCGACGCGGGTGAGCCGCGGGCGGCCGAGCAGCTCGCCGAGCAGCTCGCCCCGCCCGCACCCGAGGTCGATCACGCTCGTCGCCCCGAGCGCCTCCAACCTGTCCAGCACCGCCACCCGCCGCCGCCCGCTCAACCCGCCGCCTCCACCGGGCACGGCCTCGTCGGTCGCGTGGGAAAGCGCGGGGTCGGGCGCGGCTACGTCGGCCGGGTGGGGGAGCGCGGTGTCGGGGACGGTGCCGTCCGTTGTGAGGGGACGCGCGGTGTTGGGTGCAGCCGCGTCGGTCGCAAAGGGCGGCGCGGTGTTGGGTGCGTCCTCGTCCGTTGTGCAGGGGAGCGCGGTGGCAGGGGTGTCTTCGGGGATCGCGGGGTGGAGGCGGTCCTCGAGTTCGTCGCCGAGCTCCGCCAGCCGGGCCAGGGCGGTGCGCTCCAGGGTGCGCCGTCGTCCCAGGTAGCGGCGGGTGATCAGGCCGCGGGCCGGGTGGTCGCGCAGCCAGCCGCCTCCCGCGCGTACGAGCTTGTCGACCTCGTCGGGCGCGATCCAGTAGTGCTTGGCGTCGTCGAGGACCGGCAGCAGCACGTACAGGTGGTTGAGCGCGTCGGCGACGCGCACGGAGCCGCGCAGGGTGAGCGTGACGTAGCGCGACTCGCCCCACTCGGGGAAGCGCTCGTCGAGCGGCACCGGGTGCGCGTCCACCGTCCAGCCGAGTGGCTCGAACAGCCGGTGCGCGAGCTCCGGGCCGCCCCTGCAGGGCAGCGCCGGCAGCCGCACCTCCAGCGGCAGCGGCGTGCGCGCCAGGTCGGGACGGGCATTGCAGCGGCCCGACCTGGCGGTGCGGAACACATCACCCAGCGCCACCGCCAGCAGGGAGGACGCCGCGTACGGGCGGTCGTTGACGTACTGCGACAGGCTGAAGTCGGGCGAACCCTTGCCGCGTGACCTGGCCAGCGTGATCGGGTCGACCTCCAGCAGGAGCGCCGCCGTGCAGCGCTCGGCGCCCGCCTCCGGGTAGAACACCGTCGCGGTGCCGAACGACCGGCTGAACTCCTGTACGCGCTCAGGGTGCTTGTGCAGGAGGAAGCCCAGGTCGGTGGCGGGCCCCGCACCGGTGGGCGCCGTCATGGAGATCATCAGCAGCACGCGGCCAGTCTGCCCTGGCGGCCCCAGCCATCGCCAATGATTTGTCGCCTTTGCACTGACATCCGGTCGAGCCCAGGCCCGGAAGCCGCCCGCCCGCAAACCTCGCGCCCAGGGCCCCGCGCCTGCGGATCGCGGGCGCGGGGTGGGCAGGTGGGTCAGACGTGCGGGAGGATCTCCGCGGCGATCAGTTCCAGGTGGTCGAGGTCGCTCAGGTCGAGCACCTGGAGGTAGGCGCGCTCGGCGCCGATCTCCCCGTACGCGCCGATCTTCTCGATCACCTCGGCCGGCGTGCCGCACAGGCCCCGCGCGCGCAGCTCGTCGGCGCTCTGGCCGATCGCGGCCGCGCGCCGCTGGAACTCGGCCTCGTCGGCCCCGACCACGGTCACCTGTGCGAAGGAGTACGTGAGGTCGCGCCCGGTCTCCTCGGACGCCCGGCGCACCCGGCCGAACGCCTCGGCGGTCTCGTCCGGCGAGTGGAACGGCACGTTGTACTCGTCCGCGTACGTGGCCGCCAGCCGGGGCGTGCGCTTCGCCCCGGCGCCGCCGATGATCACCGGCGGACGGGGACGCTGCACGGGCTTGGGCAGGGCCGGTGAATCGGCGAGGCGGTAGTAGCTGCCCTCGAAGGAGTAGTCCTTCTCGGCGGTCCACAGCCCGGTGATGATCTCCAGCTGCTCCTCGAACCGGCCGAACCGTTCGCCGAGCGGAGGGAACGGGATGCCGTACGAGGTGTGCTCCAGGTCGAACCAGCCGGTGCCGAGGCCCAGCTCGATCCGGCCGCCGCTCATCTGGTCGACCTGCGCGACGCTGATCGCCAGCGGCCCGGGGAGCCGGAACGTGGCGGCCGACACCAGCGTGCCGAGCCTGATGCCGGAGGTCTCCCTGGCGAGGCCGGCGAGGGTGATCCAGGCGTCGGTCGGGCCGGGGCCAGGGTCGCCGTCACCCATGCGCTGGTAATGGTCGGACCGGAAGAACGCGTCGAAACCCAGCCGCTCGGTGGCCTGGGCAAAGGTAAGCAGGTCGTCGTATGTGGCGCCCTGTTGGGGTTCGGTGAAGATCCGCAGCTTCATGCCCTAATTATCCGCCCCCGCCGAACGCGAACCGGAAAAGCCCCCCGCCGCGTCGCCGGGCTTGCTAACGTTCAGGCGCCGGTGCCTTACCGTAGCCGAACGACTACTTGGGGTGTCTCATGCCTCGGCACAAGAGGGAGCCCGGCATGCTCCCACGTCCGCTCGCCGTTCTCGCCGCGTTCTCGCTGGCTGTCGGCACCGCGGTGGCGGTGCGCCTGCTTCCCGCGGACGCGGCCAGGCCCGTCGCGGTGGCGACCCGTCCGGCCGTCTCGCCGTCCCCGCCCGTCGTGCCGCCGCCGGCGCCGCCGCCCGCGTTCGTGCGGTTCGTCGACCTCGCCCGCGACCCCGGTTTCGACCTGTCCGGCGACGCGCGCCGCACGGGCACGCGCCACTACGCGCTGGGCCACCTCGTCGCGGGCGGCGACGGCTGCGCGCCCAGGTGGGCCGGCGGCGACCGGGGCGCCGACCCGGTCAGCGGCCGGGTCGGGCGGCTGCGTGCGCTCGGCGGCGTCGCGGTGCCGGTCTTCGGCGGTCCCGACGGGCAGGAACTTGCCGCAGCCTGCGCGCGGCCGTCCGCTCTCGCCGCCGCCTACCTCCGGGCGATCGGCGCGCTCGAGGCAGGCGCCGTGGAGTTCGAGCTCCGCGACGGCGCCGATCGCGCCGTCGCGCTCCGGCGGGCGCGCGTCCTGCGCGCCCTGCAGCACGAGCGTCCGCTGCGGGTGGTGTTCACGCTGCCGCTGCGGACCGACGGTCTCGACCCGGCACACGTCTCGGCGCTGCGGCTCACCCGGCGCACGGGCGCCGAGGTCACCACCGTCAACCTCCTGGCGCCGGTCGAGCCGCGTACGGCGCGCGAGGGCCGCCTGCGCAGGATGGCCGTGGCCATCCGCGCCGCCCGCGACCAGATCGCCGAGGCCCAGGGCCTCGCCGACCCGGAGGACGCGTGGTCGCGCATCGCCCTGACGCCGGTGGTGGCCGCCGCGGGCGACCTGAGCCGGGCCGACGCCCGTACGCTGCGGTCGTACGCCGACCGTCACGGTCTGGCCTGGCTCTCACTGCGCGGCACCACCAGCGCGGCCGTCTTGTCCGATCTAAGGGATTAATCCCTGCTGAAGGTAGGATTCCGGCGGGAATCCGATCTGCGGGGAGTACGTGATGGCGGCGCGTCCGGACACGGCGCGAAAAGTCCTGCTCTACTGGATGGACGGACTGATCGCGTTCTTAGCGCTGCTGTACCTCACCCTCACCTATCTCTATTGGCGGCACGGCGTGATCCCGCTGCCGCAGTTCGCCGCCGCCGTCGCCTTCCAGCTCGGGTTCTACGCGCTCTTCCCCTTCCTCCTGCGCGAGACCTACGACCGCCCCCGCCCGCCCTCGCCGAAACTGCTGGCCGCCGGCGCCTGCGTGCTGGGCGCGCTCGCGCTGCTGCCGCACAGGGAGCTGGACGGCACGCCCACGTGGATGGAGGTCGGCGTACTGTGGCTGTCGGCCGCCGCCCTCTACCTTTCGGCCCGCGCGACCGCGGTGCTCGGTGTCGCGCTGATCGGCCTGGTCACCGGCTGGGTGTCGTTCCTCACGGGCCGCTTCTGGGCCGGTGTGCTGCTCACCGAGACCCTCAGCGCGGCCGGTCTGATCTTCGCCATGCTGTCGTGGCGCTGGCTCTACCGGACGATCAGGGACGCCCATGACGGCAAGGAGGCCAAGGCCCGGCTCGCCGTGGCAGAGGAACGGTTGCGTTTCGCCCGTGACCTGCACGACCTGCTCGGCCACAGCCTCTCGGTGATCAGTCTGAAGAGCGAGCTGGCCGCCAAACTGTCCACGAAGGACGCCGCGCGGGCGGAGGCGGAGATGGCCCAGGTGCGCCACCTGTCCGCGGCGGCGCTGAGCGAGGTGCAGGTCGCCGTCGACGGCTACCGGACGCTCGACCTGGACGACGAGCTGGCCGGGGTGCGGGCCGCGCTGGAGGCCGCGGGCACCCGCTGCGTCGTGGAGATCCGGGCCGACGAACTGTCACCGGCCGCGCGGACGCTGCTGGCGTGGGCCGTCCGCGAAGGGGCCACGAACGTGCTCAAGCACAGCACGGCCACGCGCTGCGCGATCACCATCGACGGCGGGGTGCTGGAGATGCGCAACGACGGCGTACGCGAGTCAGGCTCCGGCCCCGGCAACGGCCTGCGCGGCCTGTCGGAGCGGCTCGTCACGGCCGGCGGGTCGTTCTCCGCCGGCGCGACGAACACGGGTGAGTTCCTGTTGCGAGCGGCGGTGCCCGCGTGATCAGGAAGGCGTCGAAGCTCGACAAGGTCCGCTGGATGATCGTCTATTCGACGGACCTCATCGTCGTGCTGTCCGCCGTCGGCTACTACGACCTGTACATCCGTCTTGAGGCGGGGTTGCCGTGGCCGTTCGCCGCCGCCGGTGCCGTGCTCCTGCTGGTCGGGCAGGTGCTCATGACGCGGCCTTTCCGGGTGGCCATGCGGGAAGGGCCGCGGCCCACGGGCGTCCTCGTGGCGAGCGGGGTCATCGCCCTGCTCCTGACCGTCTTCCCGATGCTGTGGGTCTACCCCCCGTGGCTCGCCGCGCTGGCGCCGTTCGTTCGCAGGCGCACGCTCGTCGCGCTGTCGCTCGCGTCGATCGCGGTGGTCACCCTGTACATCGCGCTGGTGCAGGGGCTGGCCGTCGAGGTCCTCATGGTGCAGAGCCTGCTGACCGTGGTGAGCGTCGTCGGCGTGCTGGCGAACCTGTGGCTGTGGCGGGCGGCCAAGGCCGCGCACGAGGGCCAGGACGCCCTGGCCCGGCTGGCGGTCTCGGAGGAGCGGCTGCGCTTCGCCCGCGACCTGAACGACCTGCTCGGCCAGAGCCTCACCGACGTCGCCGCCCGTACGGCGAAGGCGCAGGAGGTGCTGCGCGCCGACCGGGAGGCCGCCGCCGCCGAGATGTTCGAGGTACGTGACCTGGCCAGGACGTCGCTGCGCGAGGTCCGCGCCACCGTGCAGAACTACCGGGCGATCGATCTGGACGAGGTGCTCGCCAGCGTGCGGGCCGTGCTGGAGGCGGCCGACGTCCGCTGCGAGGTGCGGGCGGAGACCGGCCCGCTGCTGCCGGAGGCCAGGACGCTGCTCGCCACCGTCGTCCGCGAGGGCGCGACCAACGTACTGAAGCACAGCAAGGCCGAACGCTGCACGATCTCGATCGAGAATGGGGTTCTGGAGATGTCCAACGACGGTGTGAGGGGGCCGGTGGGCGAGCACGCGGCGAACGGCCTGGCGGGCCTGACCCAGCGGCTGCACGCGGCGGGCGGCACCTTGGAGGCGGGTCCGGTCCCCGAGGGCCGGTACGTGCTGCGGGCGGCGGTGCCGGCATGACCACCCGCGTGCTGCTGGCCGACGACGAGCACCTGATCCGCGGCGCCATCGCGGCGCTGCTCGACCTGGAGGACGGCATCGAGGTCGTGGCCCAGGTGGGCAGGGGCGACGAGGTCGTGGCCGCCGTCGCCGAGCACCGTCCCGACGTGGCCGTGCTCGACATCGAGATGCCCGGCATGGACGGACTGAGCGCCGCCGAGCAGATCAGCGCCCAGTGCAAGATCGTCATCCTGACGAGCCTCGGCCGTCCCGGCTACCTGCGCCGCGCCATGGCGGCCGGGGTGAGCGGATTCCTCGGCAAGGACGCCTCGGCGGAGGAGCTCGCGATGGCGATCCGCAAGGTGATGGCCGGGGGCCGCTACCTCGACGCGGAGCTGGCCGCGGCGGCGATGGCGGCCGGCGACAGCCCGCTGACCGATCGCGAGCGCGACGCGCTGCGGCTGGCGGGCGAGGGCGCGACGATCGCTCGCATCGCCGGCGAGCTGCACCTGACCGAGGGCACCGTGCGCAACTACCTGTCGAGCGCGATGACGAAGCTGGGCGCGCAGAACCGGTTGGAGGCGATCAACACGGCCCAGCGCATGGGCTGGCTCTGACCCGTCCTGGGTGTCTCGAAAGCGTCACGACCTCTTGACCTTGAGTGTCAGGGATTTTACGTTCGCGGTACTTATCCGGTTAGACGCGGGCCCTTCGGGGCCCGGGCCAATTGAAAAGTGATCGCTTACCGGTCTCCGGGCGGCGGCGTGGTGTGCGCCATGGTTGGGAGCGCTCCCAACATCTCGGGAAACCGGCCCATCGGGGGTGTCTCGACAGACCGCGACCCTTCGCGCCGTCGCGCGGAGGAAGGAGAGAAGCGATGCGTAACCGGGCTCGTTTCATGATCCCGCTCGTGGCGGCGGGCCTGCTCGCCGCGGCGTGCACCGGCGGCGGGTCCACGCCGTCGCCCGCTGTCTCCCCACCGCAGGGTCAGGGCGCGGTGGCCGACCGCGGCGAGTTGCCGCGCAACGAAACCCTCTACACCACGGGCACCCAGTGGGGCCCGCCGGCCAACTACAACCCGATCAGGGAGTGGGACCACGCCGTCGGCACCAAGGGCCTGGTGTACGAGACGCTGTTCCACTACGACGCCACCGCCGCGCAGCTCAAGCCGTGGCTCGCCGCCGGCGGCAGCTGGATCGACGACACGACGTACGAGGTCAAGCTGCGCCCCGGCATCACCTGGTCGGACGGGCAGCCGTTCACCGCCGCCGACGTCAAGTTCTCCTACGAGCTCGGCAAGATGGAGACGATCCCCTACGCCGACCTGTGGACCTGGCTGGAGAGCATCGAGGCGGTCGACGACCAGACGGTGCGCTTCACCTTCTCCCAGGCCAACTACCAGCAGTGGGACTTCAACCTCTACGGCCGCGCGATCGTGCCGCAGCACATCTGGAAGGACCGCGGCGAGAAGGAGGTCCTGGACGGCGTCAACGAGAATCCCGTCGGCACCGGCGCGTACAAGGTCATGAGCAGCGGCCAGGACCGCGTGGTGCTGCAGCGCCGCGACGACTGGTGGGGCAAGACGGCGCTGAACATGGAGCCCAAGCCCCGCTACATCGTCGACATCGCCACGCCCAGCAACGAGGTCGCCATGGGCATGCTCCTGCAGAAGCAGCTCGACCTCAGCAACAACTTCCTGCCCGGCGTCGCGAACCTGGTCAACGGCAACTTCGGGCTGACGACGTACTACGCCGAGCCGCCGTACATGCTGTCGGCGAACACCGCCTGGCTGGTGCCCAACACCACGCGCAAGCCGATGGACGACGCCGCCTTCCGCAAGGCGCTGGCCCACTCGATCAACACCAAGCAGATCGTGGAGAGCGTGTACGGCAACCTGGTGCGCGCCTCCAGCCCCACCGGGCTGCTGCCGCAGTGGGAGAAGTTCGTCGACCAGGACGTCGTCTCGTCCTCCGGGTTCACCTTCGACACCGCCAAGGCCAAGCAGCTGCTCGCCGACGCCGGCTACCGCGACCGCGACGGTGACGGGCTCGTGGAGAACAAGGACGGCTCCAAGATCGACCTGACCCTCATCGTGCCGTCCGGCTGGACCGACTGGATGGAGTCGGCCCGCGCGATCGCGGCCGGCGCCAAGGAGGCGGGCATCGCGGTGACGCCGGAGTTCCCCGACTTCAACGCGCTGGTCGAGCAGCGCACCGAGGGGAACTTCGACCTGCTCGTCAACAACGACAGGCAGCTGTCGAACTCGCCGTACACCTACTACGAGTACATCTTCCAGCTGCCCGTACAGAAGCAGCAGAACACTGTCAACTACGCCCGCTACGAGAACGAGAAGGCGTGGGACCTCACCCGGCAGCTCGACCGGATCAAGACGGACGACGTCGCGGGCATGCAGGAGGTCATCTCGCAGCTCCAGAAGATCCACCTGGACGATCTTCCGGCGATCCCGCTCTGGTACAACGGCCTGTGGGCGCAGTCGAGCACCAGCGTGTGGAAGAACTGGTCGTCGGCGCAGGGCAACGCCCCCAAGACCGGCGCCACGATGTGGCGCAACTGGTTCGAGCTCGGCGGCTTCGAGACGCTCACCCAGCTCCAGCCCGCCGGCTCCTGACCGGGCAGACCGCTTCCCTCCGCCCCGCCCGCGAACCCGGGGGCGGAGGGCTCTCACGGAGAGTGCACACGTGCGCCGTTACTTCTTCCGCAAACTCCTCGTCTACGGGCTCACCTTCTTCGTCGCCGTCACCGTCAACTGGATGATCCCGCGCTTCATGCCGGGCGACCCGGTCGCCGGCATGGTCGCCCGGGCCAACGTCACCCAGCCGCAGGCCGTCGCGGCCATGCGGGCCTACTACACCGAGCTGTTCGGCTTCGACCGGCCGTTGTGGCAGCAGTACGTCAACTTCTGGGGGGCGATGCTGCGCGGCGACTTCGGACTCAGCATCTGGCTGTTCCCGACGCCGGTCAGCACCGTGATCGGGAACGCGGTGCCGTACACGCTGGCGCTCGTCGTGCCGTCCGTGCTGCTCAGCTGGGTGGTGGGCAACTGGTTCGGCGCGTACGCCGCCCGTCGCAGGGCGCTCGACAACACCGTCCTGCCGGTCGGCTACATCCTGACCGCCACGCCGTACATGTGGCTCGCGGTGCTGCTCGCGTGGGGGCTCGGTGTGGTCGCCGGGTGGTTCCCGGTGGCCGGCGGCTACAGCTTCGCCCTGCAGCCCACCTGGTCGGCGACGTTCCTGCTGAACCTGGTGCACCACTGGACGCTGCCGTTCCTGTCGCTCTTCCTCGTGGCGCTCGGCGGCTGGGCGATCGGCATGCGCAACATGATCATCTACGAGCTGGAGTCGGACTACGCCAACTACCTGTCCGCGCTCGGCGCCCCGGCCCGGCTGATCCGCAGGTACGCCTTCCGCAACGCCGTCCTGCCGCAGATCACCGGCCTCGCGCTGCAGCTCGGCGTGATCGTGGCGGGCGCTCTGGTGACGGAGATCGTCTTCGCCTATCCCGGGCTCGGCAGCCTGATCCTCAAGGCGATCCAGAACCAGGACTTCTTCCTGCTGCAGGGCACGTTCCTGTTCATCGTGCTGGGCGTCCTGATCGCCAACTTCATCATCGACATCGTCTACGTCGTGGTCGATCCGCGGACGCGGGCGGGAATGGCGGGTGCGAACGCATGACGGCACTGCAGGAAGCGGCCCCTCGGCCACGGGAGGGCGTGCGGCGCGAGGCGCTCTACTTCGCCGTCCGCAACGGCAAGCTGCTCACCGGGTTCGGCGTCGTCGCCGTGCTGCTCCTGGCCGGCCTGATGGGCCCGCTGCTCACGGACGTGCCGCCCAACCAGTACGGCCCCCGTCCCATGAGCCCGCCCTCGGCCGAGCACTGGTTCGGCACCACGACCTTCGGCCAGGACGTCTTCACCCAGTTCGTCCACGGCCTGCGCAGCACCTTCCTGGTGGGCGCGATCGGCGGCGGCGTCGCCGCGGTCATCGGCATGTTCGTCGGATTCGTGGCCGGCTACCGGGGCGGCCTGGTCGACGAGATCCTCAGCATGCTGACGAACATCGTCCTGGTCATCCCCGCCCTCGCCGTCCTACTGATCATCAACGCCTACCTCGGCCTGCGCAGCGTGGCCCTGCAGGGCCTGTTCATCGGGCTGACGCAGTGGCCGTGGGCGGCGCGGGCGATCCGGGCGCAGACGTTCTCGCTGCGCTCGCGCGAGTTCGTCGACCTGGCCAGGATGAGCGGCTCGGGCACCTTGCGGATCATCAGCAGGGAGGTCGCGCCGAACATGAGCTCGTACCTGTTCATGACGTTCATCCTGCTGTTCGGCGGCTCGATCCTCATCGCGTCGTCGCTCGACTTCATCGGCCTCGGCCCCACCGACGCGGTCTCCCTCGGCCTGATGCTGCAGAACGCCACCCAGTGGAGCGCGCTCCAGCTCGGCATGTGGTGGTGGTTCGTCCCGCCCGGCGCCGCCATCACCGCCGTGGTCGGCGCCCTGTACGTCGCCAACGTCGGCCTGGACGAGGTCTTCAACCCGAAGCTGAGGGAGCTATGAGCCTGCGGGTCAGCGAACTGAGGGTGGTGTACAGGACGCTGAAGGGCGACGTGCACGCGCTCGACGGCGTCACCTTCGGACTGGCCGACGGCGAGATCCTCGGCCTGGTCGGCGAGTCGGGCTGCGGCAAGAGCACGCTCGGCAAGTCACTCATCCGCATGGACGGCCGCATGCGCCACCTCGGCGGCACGGCCGTGCTCGACGACGAGGAACTGCCGATCGGCGACGACCGCCGGATGAACGAGTTCCGGTTCAAGCGCGTCTCCCTCATCCCGCAGTACGCCATGAGCGCGCTGAACCCAACCCGCAGGATCCGCAAGCTGGTCGCCGAACTGCTCAGGTCGCGCGGCGTCGCGCTGGACGCGGCCGAGCTGGAGAGCCGCATGGCCCAGGTCGGCCTGCCGCCCGACGTGCTCGGCCGCTACCCGATCGAGCTGTCGGGCGGCATGCGGCAGCGCGTGGTGATGGTCATCTCCACGCTGCTCGACCCGTCCCTGCTGATCGCCGACGAGGTGACGTCCGCGCTCGACGTCTCCACCCAGAAGGCGGTGGTCCGCGCGCTGCTCGGCTTCCGCGACCGCGGTTACGTCAAGAGCATGATCTTCATCACGCACGACCTCGCCCTCACCCACCACCTCGCCGACACGATCATGGTCATGTACGCCGGCCGCCTGGTCGAGAAGGCACCCGCCGACGTGATCGTCCAGGCGCCGCGGCACCCGTACACCCGGCTGCTGCTCGACGCGCTGCCCGAGGTGGGCGTCCGGCACGCCGACCGCAGGCTCACCGGCATCCCCGGCAGCCCGCCCCAGCTGCTCGACCCGCCCGCGGGCTGCCGCTTCCGCGCCAGGTGCCCGGTCGCGGACGACAGGTGCGCCGAGGACCCGCCGGTGACCGCCCTCGCCTCCGACCACCACGTAGCCTGCTGGAAGGCCTGATGCTCAGACTCGACGACGTCACCAAGCGGTTCAGGACCGGCATGCTCGGCGGCGGCAGTGTCACCGCCGTCAGCGACGTGAGCTTCGAGGTCGCCCCGGGCGAGGTCGTCTCGCTGATCGGCGAGAGCGGCAGCGGCAAGAGCACCATCGGCCGGATGATCCTCGGCCTGCAGCCGGTCACCAGCGGCACGATCACCTTCGACGGGAGTCACGTGCGGCCGGGCAAGGAGTTCTACCGCCACGTCCAGGGCATCTTCCAGGACCCCTTCAGCTCGTTCAACCCGGTGTTCAAGGCCGATCGCGTGTTTGCGATGATCAAGGACGTGTACCACCCGTCGACGCCAGGGCCCGAGTGGGCGCGACGGGTCGAGGCCGCGCTGCACGACGTGCGGCTCAACCCCGGCCAGGTGCTCGGCAAGTACCCCCACCAGCTCAGCGGCGGCCAGCTCCAGCGGCTGCTCATCGCCCGCGCGCTGCTGCTGGAGATCAGGCTGCTGGTGGCCGACGAGATCACCAGCATGCTCGACGCCTCCACCCGCATCGACGTGCTCAACCTGCTGGCCGAGCTCAAGGCCCGCGGCCTCGGCGTGCTCTACATCACCCACGACCTGTCCCTCGGGACGTACCTGGCCGAACGCACGGTGGTGCTGCGCCGGGGGAGTGTGGTGGAGATGGGCCCGACCGGGCAGGTCTTCGGGGGGCCGCTGCACCCGTACACGCGCGAACTGCTGGCCGCCGTGCCGCGCCTGCACCAGCCCTGGGACGACGCCGTGCCCGTGGACGCCTGCGCGTACCACGTGCACGGCGGCACCGGCGTGCTCGCCGAGGCAGGACCGGGGCACCACGTGGCGTGCGCCCGGCTCGGCACCTGCCCCTAGGAGACACCCGTGAGTTCGTACCGTCCGCTGCACGACGGCTGGTCACTGACCGGACGGGACGGCACAGCCGTGCCCGCCGGCGTGCCGGGCTGCGTGCACACCGACCTGCTGGCCGCCGGACTGATCCCCGACCCCTACCTGGACGACAACGAGCACCGCCTCGCCTGGATCGGCCGTTCTGAATGGACCTACCGCACCACGTTCACCTGGTCGCCGGACGGGCACGAGCGCACCGACCTCGTGTGCGAGGGCCTGGACACCGTCGCCACGCTCACCCTCAACGGCGTGCGCCTGGGCAGCACCGCCAACCAGCACCGCGGCTACCGCTTCCCGGTCCGCCACCTGCTGCGCGACGGCGACAACGAGCTCGTCGTGCGCTTCGGCTCCGCCTACGCCTACGCCGAGGAGCAGCGGGCGGCGCTGGGGGAGCGGCCGGCCGCCTACGACGAGCCGTACGCCTTCGTCCGCAAGAGCGCCTGCAACTTCGGCTGGGACTGGGGACCGAACGTCGTCACGGCCGGGATCTGGCGTCCGATCGGGCTGGAGAGCTGGAGCCGCGCCCGCCTGGCCGAGGTCCGTCCGCTGGCGCGCGCCGACGGCACGGTGGAGGTGCACGTCCGCGTCGAGCGCACCACCGAGCACACCACCGGGCACACCACCGGGCACCCGCTCACGCTGACCGCCGAGGTCGCCGGCGTCCGCGCCGAACAGCGGCTCGAAGGCCGCACGGCCACGCTCAGGCTGCGGGTGCCCGAGCCGGACCTGTGGTGGCCCCGCGGGTACGGCGCCCAGTCGCTGTACGACCTGTCCGTCCGCCTGTCAGGGGAGGACGGCGGCGACGCGTGGACGGGCCGCATCGGCTTCCGCGACGTCGAACTGCGGCCCGAGGCGTTCCGGCTGGCGGTCAACGGCGTGCCGGTGTTCGTCAAGGGGGTCAACTGGATCCCCGACGACTGCTTCCCCGCCCGCGTCACCCGCGACCGCCTGGCCGAACGGCTCGGGCAGGCCGTCGCCGCTGGCGTCAACCTGGTACGGGTCTGGGGCGGCGGCACGTACGAGAGCGACGACTTCTACGACCTCGCCGACGAGCTGGGCCTGCTGGTGTGGCAGGACTTCCCGTTCGCCTGCGCCGCCTACCCCGAGGAGGAGCCGTTCCGGTCGGAGGTCGAGGCCGAGGCGCGCCGGCACGTCGCGCGGCTCGCCCGCCACCCCAGCCTCGCGCTGTGGTGCGGCAACAACGAGAACCTCGAGGGGTACGCCGACTGGGGCTGGCGTGACCGGCTGGAGCACCGCAGCTGGGGCGCGGGCTTCTACCACGACCTGCTCCCGTCGATCGTCGCCGAGCTCGACCCGACGCGGCCGTACTGGCCGGGCAGCCCCTACTCGGGGGCGCCGCACCTGCCCCCGAACGACCCCGCCCGCGGCACGACGCACATCTGGGACGTCTGGAACCGCGAGGACTACACCCGCTACGCCGCCTACCGGCCCCGGTTCGTGGCCGAATTCGGGTTCCAGGGGCCGCCGGCGTACGCCACGCTGCGCCGCGCCTCCTCCGACGAGCCGCTCACCCCCGCCTCCTCCCACCAGAAGGCGATCGACGGCGAGGGCAAGCTGCTCCGCGGGCTCGGCACGCACCTGCCGCGGCCCGAGACGTTCGACGACTGGCACTACCTGACCCAGCTCAACCAGGCCAGGGCGGTGGCGTACGGGATCGAACGGTTCCGGTCGCTGATGCCGTACTGCATGGGGACGGTCGTCTGGCAGCTCAACGACTGCTGGCCGGTCACGTCGTGGTCGGCGGTCGACGGCGACGGCCGCCGCAAGCCGCTCTGGTACGCGCTGCGCCGGGCCTACGCCGACCGGCTGATCACCGTGCGGGACGGTGAGGTGGCCCTGGTCAACGACACGTCCGAGCCGTGGTCCGGCGAGCTGGACCTGGTCCGGCACGCCCTCACGGGGGAGCCGCTGGCCAAGGAGGTCGTCTCCGTGCGCGTGGCGCCCAGGGCGGTGACCCGGGTGGCGCTGCCGCCGCGGCTCGCGACGCCCGGCGACCCGGCGACCGAGCTGCTCGTGGCCCGCCTCGACGAGGCGCGCGCGGTGAGCTGCTACGCGAACGACACCGCCGTCGCGTACCCGCAGGCCGTCTGGGAGGCGTCGGTGGAACGGGTCGGCTCCGGGTACCGGGTGACCGTCACCGCCGTCACCGTGCTGCGCGAACTCGCTCTCTTCCCCGACCGGCTCGACCCGGACGCGGTCGTGGACGACCAGCTCGTCACGCTGCTGCCCGGCGAGAGCGCCGTCTTCCACGTCACCACCGCGAGCGACCTGGACGCCCGCGCCCTGACCGCCTTCCCGGTGCTGCGCTGCGTCAACTCCTGACCGGTCACCTGGAGTCGACGCGGCCCAGTGGATCGGCGTCGCGGGCCAGCTCGGCGGTCGCCGCCGACCAGCTCGGGTCGCCGGGCCGCAGCGCGCCGCGCAGGTAGGCCCACGTGAGCCGCCGGAGCAGGGCGACCCGTTCCTGGCTCTCGTCGGTCGTCTCCGTGGAGTGGTAGCCGGAGATGCCGCCGAGCGAGTGCTCCGCCCCGAACAGCGTGAGCAGGCTCTTGCTCCCTGGGCTCAGGGCGTACGCGTCGGTGAACCACTCAGGCCCCCTCACCGACAGGGCGGACTGGTCCCGGTCGCCGGCGACGACCAGGGCGGGCGTGGTCATCTCCGAGAAGCCGGGGTTCATGAAGGGGAAGTGCTCGGCGGCGAACGGCGTCAGGTCGGCGCCGCCGGTGCCGGGCACGGCGAGCAGCACGCCCGCCTTGATCCGCGGGTCGGACATGTCCTTGCCCGGGGCGCCGTCGGCGTCGAGGACCCGCGCGCCCAGCAGCATGCTCACCGTCTGGGCGCCCCAGGAGTGCCCGGCCGCGGCGACGCTGTCCCGGTCGACGCGCCCCGCGAGGCCGGGCACGGCGGCTTCGAGGACGTCCAGCCGGTCGAGGACACGGGTCAGGTCGTCCACGCGGTGGCGCCAGATCTCGGGATGGCGGGGGTCGTCGGGAGCGAGGTTCAGCGTCCGCGAGTCGAGGTGGGTGGGCTGGACGACGACGAAGCCGCGGGCGGCCCAGAAGTCGACGAGCGGGGCATAGCCGTCCAGCGACCCGCCGAAGCCGTGCGAGAAGACGATGACGGGCAGCTCGCCGCCGGTGACGGGGGCCGAGACGCGTACGCGCAGGTCCTCGCCGCGGGCAGGCGCGGGCAGCACCACGGGGCGGACGGAGATGACAGGGGTGGGGTCGTGCATGGGGTGTTCTCCTCGACAGGCAGGATGATCTGGCATCATGAGGAAAACGGATCCGTGTTCCGCTAAAGACGATACGGAACCGTGTTCCGATTAGCAAGTCGAGTGACGGAGGCGGCAGCGGCAGTGGCTGACATGAGCAGCGGATCGGCCCCCGGGGAGCAGGCCGACCTCGGCAGCGCGGCGACCCTCGGGAAGCGGGCCGACGTCGGCAGCGGGCCGGCCCCTCGGAAGCGGGCCGATGCCCGGCGCAACGAGAAGACGCTGCTGGAAGCGGCCGCCGCAGCGTTCGTCGCCTCGGGCGTCGACGTGCCCGTGCGCGACATCGCGGCCAGGGCGGGCGTCGGCGTCGGCACGATCTACCGGCACTTCCCGACGCGGGCCGATCTCGTCGCCGCCGTCTACCGGCACCAGGTCGAGGCCTGTGCCGCGGCGGGGCCGGAACTGCTGGCGAGCGCCGACTCGCCGTACACCGCCCTGACGCGGTGGATCGACCTCTTCGTCGACTTCCTGGTGACCAAACACGGCCTGGCCGAGGCCCTGCAGTCGGACGACGCCGCGTTCCAGACGCTGCACGCGTACTTCCTTGACCGTCTCGTGCCCGTCTGTGCCGACCTTCTCGCCGCCGCCACCCGGGCGGGTCAGGTCCGTACGGACATCGAGGCTCTCGAACTGCTGCGGGGAGTCGGCAACCTCTGCATCGGCGCCGGCAAAGACTCGCAGTACGACGCCCGCCGCATGGTCACCCTCCTCCTGACCGGCCTGCAACACCGACCATCCACCCCGTAGGCGAACCGGGTGTCACATGGCGCGCCTGAACCCGCGACGCCGGGTCGTCAGGCGGGCCTCAGCGGCGTAGGCGGCGGTTGACCGCGGTGAAGAGCAGTGCGCCGAGCCAGATCATGAGCACTACCTTGAACAGCCCGGACAGGCCGAAGACCAGCGACAGCACCACGAGCACGAGGAGCGCGGGAAGCAGGCCACCCGGGCCGTGATGATGCCGACGCCACTGGGAACGGGCGGCGCGGCGCGCCTCTCTGCTCGCGTGGCGCATGTCGTGCATCTGCTGCCGGTGCGCGTGCGCGGCCGCCCTCCAGCCCGCCGGATCGTGGAACGGACCTGGAAGGCCGGAGGGAGGCCCCGGCGCCCAGCCCGGCCCCATTCCCGGCCCCATTCCCGGCCCCATTCCCGGCCATGGCCGGGGCGGCTCCGCCGACGGCGCGGCGGGCCCGGAGCCCGGCAGGTCGGCCGTCACGCGCGCGAGGTCGCGGAACGTCTTGGCGGCCAGCGTCTGATCGAGCCGCTCGTCGAGTTCCTCATTGGTCAGGCGGCCCTGGGCGAAGTGCTCGCGCAGGGCCGCCATGGTCTGCTCCCGCTCGGCGTCGCCGACGCGGAGGTCGTCATGGTCCATGTCAGGCTCCTCGCTGTGCCATATCCGGGCGGCCGGTGGGGCTCCGGTCATGCCCGCGGTCGTGCCCGCTCGGCGCGACGGCCCGGATCGCTCCGGCGCCGTCGCCCCCGCCGACGCTTCCGTCGTGCTCACCATCTCACCGTTCGTCGTCACTCGTCGTCGGGCTCGTCCTCGGCCAGGATCTGGTAGAGCTTGCGACGGGACTCCACCAAAGTCTTACGCGCTTCGCGGATCTGTGCGTCGTTGCCCGTCTGAAGAATTTGCATCATCGCGAACGCGGACTGCCGGGCGATGTGCCACAGATCGGCGGTGTTGTCGTCGATGTCGGGACGCATCTCGTCCCACGGGGCGCGGACCTCGTCGGGGTGCCCCTCGATGTAGGCGCGGCCCTCGTCGGTGAGGCGGAACGTCTTGCGTCCCTCGCTCTCCGACGAGATGACCAGGCCCTCGTCACTCAGCTGCTGCAGCGCCGGGTAGACGGCTCCGGGGCTGGGCTTCCAGCCGCCTTCGCTGCGCTCGGCGATCTCCTGGATGATCTGGTAGCCGTTGCGGGGCTCCTCGGCGAGCAGGGCCAGGATGGCCGCCCGTACGTCGCCCCGCTTGGCCTTGCGGCCCCGTCCGCCCCAGCCGCGCTGGCCGCCGCCCCAGGGCGCGCCCGGGCCGCGCCCGAAGTCGAAGGGGAACGGACCGGGACCGCGTCTTCCCCGCCCTCGGTGTTCGTGGTGCGGGCCGTGATGACCGCCGTGGTGGCCGCCGGGGGAGCCGCTGTGCGGGCCGCCGCGCGGCCCGCCGTGGTGGTCGCCGAAGTGCTCGAAGGCCTCGGCGAGGCTGCGCAGCGCCTCTTTGGCGGCGCGCTTGTACTCGTGAGCGCCGGGCCAGGGCTGGCCCGCAGCGAGAGGGTTACTCACTGTTTCCTCCTATATCGTGATCTATTCTCGATGCGTCAAAGATATATCGAGAACCGCTCGCCAACAAGCCCCTACGCAAAGTGAGCCAGATCACGAAAAAGTTGCGGAATTGGGGAACAGGATCGGAAGGGGACGCGTTGTTCAGAGCAGACGAGGTCGTTCCGCGTCGGCAGGGCTGGGGGGTGCTGTCGCCGTGGAGAACGACCTCGTCTGCGTTTCCAGACTTTTTCCCCGGCGGGGCCCGAGGATTTCGTCATTCCGCGGTTCGCGCGGGATGGCCTTGTGGTCCAGGTGCGATGCGGGTTGTCGCGCGTGGGGGCTTTGCCGGGGGTTGGGGTGAGGCGCTGGTTGCTGTCAGGGGAGATGCCCGTGCCCCGGCCCTGCGGGGCTCGCCGGGGCGGGACGCGTAAAGGCGTTCTTTGCCGTACAGTCCCGATCATGATGGGGCACACGCATGCGATGACCGGGGCCATCGCCTGGCTGGGGCTCGCTCCGCCGTTGGCCGCACTCCCGATGCTGAACGACGCGCCTTCGCGCTTCATCGAGACGGGCATCATGGCCACCGCCCTCAGCCCCGCCGAGCTGATCGCCGGGGCGATCGTGTGCGCGGGCGCGGCGATGCTGCCCGACCTCGACCATCCGAGCGCGACGATCGCGCAGACGTTCGGGCCCGTCACATGGGCGCTCAGCAAGACGGTGAACTGGCTCGCCGGCGGCCACCGAGGCGCGACGCACTCGCTGATCTTCGCCGCCGCGACCGGGTTCGGCGTCCACTGGCTGGCGAACGCCTATCCCCTCGGACGCGACATCATGGTCGTCCTGCTCGTCGGCCTCGCCCTGCGGGCCATCGGCGTCGGCATCCCCGGCAACAAGCTCGGGTCCGCGATGGTCAACATCGGGCTCACCGCAGGGTTGTTCGCCGTCTTCCTCTCCCTCGACGTCGGCTACGCCTGGCTGGGGCTGGTCGTCGGGATCGGCTGTCTCGCGCACGTCGTCGGCGACTGCCTGACCGAACGCGGCTGTCCCGTGCTCTGGCCGCTGTCCGTCACGTTCGTGCTGCCGTGGAAGATCGGCATCAAGACCGGCAGGAAGTTCGAGCAGAAGATCCTCGCGCCGATCCTGTCCGTGGCGATCGTGGGCCTGCTCTTCTGGCGGCTCGCGCCCGTTTAACTTGATGTCGAGATACCCTGATAATATCTTGACGTCGAGAGATCCGCCGCGACCTGTCACTTAGGCACACCTAACGTGCTGTTCGATCCGGGCGTGCGGCAGGATTTGCACTGAACACCGGTCTAACGAGGAGGCGAATCACCGTGTCCGCGAACAGCTTCGGCAGCCGTGACACGCTACGCGTCGGAGACGCGTCATACGAGATCTTCCGGCTTGACGCCGTCGAGGGCTCCGGACGCCTCCCGTACAGCCTGAAGATCCTGCTGGAGAACCTCCTCCGCACCGAGGACGGCGCCAACATCACCGGCGACCACATCCGGGCGCTCGGCGAGTGGGACCCGAAGGCCGCCCCGAGCGTGGAGATCCAGTTCACGCCCGGCCGCGTCATCATGCAGGACTTCACCGGCGTGCCCTGCGTCGTCGACCTCGCCACCATGCGCGAGGCCGTGCGCGACCTCGGCGGCGACCCGGCGCGCATCAACCCGCTCGCGCCGGCCGAGATGGTCATCGACCACTCCGTCATCGTCGACTACTTCGGCCACCCCGACGCCTTCCAGCGCAACGTCGAGCGCGAGTACGAGCGCAACCGCGAGCGCTACCAGTTCCTGCGCTGGGGCCAGACCGCGTTCGACGAGTTCAAGGTCGTCCCGCCGGGCACCGGCATCGTCCACCAGGTCAACATCGAGCACCTGGCCCGGGTCGTCATGACCCGCGACGGCAAGGCCTACCCCGACACCTGTGTCGGCACCGACTCCCACACCACGATGGAGAACGGCATCGGCGTTCTCGGCTGGGGCGTCGGCGGCATCGAGGCCGAGGCCGCGATGCTCGGCCAGCCGATCTCCATGCTCATCCCGCGCGTGGTCGGCTTCAAGCTCAACGGCCGCCTGCCGGCCGGCGCCACCGCCACCGACCTGGTCCTGACCATCACCGAGATGCTGCGCAAGCACGGCGTGGTCGGCAAGTTCGTCGAGTTCTACGGCGAGGGCGTCGCGTCCGTCCCGGTGGCCGACCGGGCCACGATCGGCAACATGAGCCCCGAGTTCGGCTCCACCTGCGCGATCTTCCCGATCGACGGCCAGACCGTCGACTACCTGCGTCTGACCGGCCGCTCCGAGGAGCAGATCGCCCTCGTCGAGGCGTACGCCAAGACCCAGGGCCTGTGGCTCGACCCGTCCGCGCCCGAGCCGGTCTTCTCCGAGTACATCGAGCTCGACCTCGGCACGGTCGTCCCGTCGATCGCCGGCCCCAAGCGCCCGCAGGACCGCATCGCCCTGTCCGACGCCAAGGTCACCTGGCGCCACGACGTGCGCAACTACGTCACCGACGACGTCGACGAGGCGTCGAAGGAGTCGTTCCCGGCCTCCGACGCGCCGGCCTCGAACGCCACCGCCAACGGCGGCCGCCCGCACAAGCCGGTCCCGGTCACGCTGGCCGACGGCACCTCGTTCGAGATCGACCACGGCATCGTCTCGATCGCCGCGATCACCTCGTGCACCAACACGTCCAACCCGTACGTCATGCTCGGCGCGGCGCTGCTGGCCCGCAACGCGGTCGACAAGGGCCTCAACCGCAAGCCCTGGGTCAAGACGTCGCTGGCTCCCGGCTCGCAGGTCGTCACCGGCTACTTCGAGCGCTCGGGGCTGCAGCCGTACCTCGACAAGATCGGGTTCAACCTCGTCGGCTACGGCTGCACCACCTGCATCGGCAACTCGGGCCCGCTGCTGCCCGAGATCTCCGAGGCCATCCAGGCCAACGACCTCGCCGTCACCGCGGTCCTGTCCGGCAACCGCAACTTCGAGGGCCGGATCAACCCCGACGTCAAGATGAACTACCTGGCCTCGCCGCCGCTCGTGGTGGCGTACGCGCTGGCCGGGACGATGGACATCGACCTCGACAACGAGCCGCTCGGCCTGGGCTCCGACGGCGCGCCGGTCTACCTGCGCGACATCTGGCCGTCGCCGGAGGAGATCGCGCAGGTCGTCCACTCCTCGATCGGCCGCGACATGTTCGAGCGTGACTACGCCGACGTGTTCAAGGGCGACGACCACTGGCGTTCGCTGCCGATCCCGACCGGCGACACCTTCGAGTGGGACGTCGAGTCGACCTACGTGCGCAAGGCCCCCTACTTCGACGGCATGCCGGAGAAGCCGGAGCCCGTCACCGACATCGCGGGCGCCCGCGTGCTGGTCAAGGTCGGCGACTCGGTCACCACCGACCACATCTCGCCGGCCGGCTCCATCAAGGTCGGCACCCCGGCGGCCCAGTACCTGCAGGCCCACGGCGTCGAGGTGAGGGACTTCAACTCCTACGGCTCGCGGCGCGGCAACCACGAGGTGATGATCCGCGGCACGTTCGCCAACATCCGCCTGCGCAACCAGATCGCGCCGGGCACCGAGGGCGGCTACACCCGCGACTTCACCCAGCCCGACGGCCCGGTGTCGTTCATCTACGACGCCTCCGTCAACTACGCCGCCGCCGGCACCCCGCTGGTGGTGCTCGCGGGCAAGGAGTACGGCTCCGGCTCCTCGCGTGACTGGGCGGCCAAGGGCACCGCGCTGCTCGGCGTCCGCGCCGTCATCGCCGAGTCCTACGAGCGCATCCACCGCTCCAACCTGATCGGCATGGGCGTGCTGCCGCTGCAGTTCCCCGAGGGCGCCTCGGCGCAGTCGCTCGGCCTGACGGGTGAAGAGACCTTCGACATCACCGGTGTCGAGGAGCTCAACCGCGGCGGCATCCCGAGCACGGTGCACGTCAGGGCCGGCGACATCGAGTTCGACGCGGTGGTCCGCATCGACACGCCGGGCGAGGCCGACTACTACCGCCACGGCGGCATCATGCAGTACGTCCTGCGCTCGCTGCTCGCCAAATAGGGCGAGCCGGCGTCAGGTCTTCCCGCGCTCCCGCCCGGTCATGAGCCGGGCGGGGGTGACGGGGGCCCTTGGCTCACACTGCCGGGGGTTGGGCGTGATCCTCACGCGCCCGCATCGGGGGAACCACCCGAACCCATGAGAGCCGCCCAGCGGGCAACCCCCCGCCGGGCGGCTCTTGCGTTCCCCGGAATTTCCGTGTTCGGCCGCCACGAGCCGTACGACGTCTGGCACGATGGCCCGTGCCACCCGGCGAAATACGTGTTCGCCGGGTGGCGAACTCAGAGCATGCGCCTCAGCACGGTCACGGCCTCAGCGACGGTTTCCTGGGACGCGCGGCCCACGAAGAAGTCGAACCGGTCCGGTGAGATGGCCCGCACCTGTTCGACCATCGCCCAGCTCGGCTTGGCCAGGCCGGTGCCGTCGGTGCCGATGCGGACGTGGGTGAGATATCCGCGTTCGCGGGTGGTCAGTGGCACCGCGAAGACGAGCCCCAGCCTCGACTGGTTGAGACTGTCGTTGCTGATGATCAGCGCAGGCCGTCCGTAACCCTGCTCGCGGCCTGTCGGGTCGCCGAAATGGGTGAACCAGAGGTCACCTTGGGTCAGTGTCATTCCTCTCCTCAGGGAAAGTGATCAAGCCCTCCCACTCAGGGGCTGTGCGTCGGGCGCGTGACGGCCGGCCCAGCACGAGCCGGCGCTCTGCGAGGTAGTCCTCCCAGGCCTCGGGGTTCTCGCGCTGCGTCTGCTCGATCTGCTCGTTGACCGTCTGCCAGAACAGCTTCTGCTCGTAGTCTGCGATGGCTTCGTTGAGCACCTCGGTCATGGCTCGGCCCTCCTGTCGGGCGATGCGGGCTAGTCGGTCTCTCGTCGCGACGCTGACGCGAATCGTCGTGGCTTTGGGCTTCATGCTCATACTCCAGAGGCTACGTCGGCGTCATGCGACGACTGTAGCAACCCATCGTCACTCTTGTATGGTGAATGGAAACAGAGAGTAATGATGATGTACTGGGTCGCATGAGTGAGACGGCGTTGGTGCTCCTGGTCGGCGGTCTGGCGGTCTTCGTCGGGGCGGTGGTGCAGGGCAGCGTGGGGTTCGGGGCCGGGCTGGTCGCGGCGCCCGTGCTCACGATGCTCGAACCCGACGTCATGCCCGGTGCGATCCAGGTGGTGAACATGACGCTGCCGCTGTTCACGCTGGCGCGCGAGTGGCGGACCGTCGACTGGCGAGGCTTCGGTTTCGCCGCCCTCGGACGGTTACCCGGGAGCATCATCGGAGCAGCCGTCATTGTCTACGTTTCCGTCTACACCCGCGGTCTCCTCGTCGCCGCCATGGTGCTGCTCGCCGTGGTGCTCACGGCCCGGTCGCTGAGCGTCCCGCGCAACGGCCTCACGATCACCTCGGCCGGTTTCGTGTCCGGCATCACCGGCACCGCCACCGGCATCGGCGGTCCGCCCGTCGCGCTCGTCTACCAGAACGCCAAGGGCGCCCAGATCAGGGCCACGCTCGCGATGTTCTTCCTGCTGAGCGCCGCCCAGTCGCTCGTCATCCTCGCCGTCGTGGGGGAGCTGCCCGCCGGCGCGCTGGGCATCGGGGCGGCGCTGGTCGCGCCCATGGTGCTCGGGTTCCTGGCCTCGGCCCCGCTCCGGCGCTACCTCGACGGCGGGAGGGTGCGCGTGGCGGTACTCACCGTGGCGGCCGCCTCGGCCGTGGGGCTGATCGCACAGAACGTGCTCACCCGGCTCTGACCTGCCGACGAGCCACTACTGCACGAGCTGCCTCTGGAGGGCGAGCGGCAGGCGGGCGACGAAGTGCGCGCCGCTGGGGGTGTCCGCGATCCGCAGGGTGCCGCCGTGGGCGCAGGCGATCTGCCGCGCGATCGGCAGGCCCAGCCCGGTGCCTCCCCGGTTGCGGTCGCGGGCGGTGTCCAGGCGGGCGAAGCGCTGGAAGACCAGCTCCCGCTCCGACTCCGCGATGCCCGGCCCGTCGTCGATGACCTCCAGCACCGCGACGCCGTGCGGGAAGCGGTGCGCGTCCTGCCGGGTGGCGGGCAGCTGCCGCACCTGTACGGTCGTCTTGGACCTGGCGTGCCGTTCGGCGTTGTCGAGCAGGTTGGTCAGCAGGCGCGACAGCCAGGCGCGGTCGCCCGACACCATCACGCCCGGCTCGAGCAAGCAGTTCACGGTGGTGTCCCCTCGGTGCCGGCACTCGGCCCGTACGAGTGCGGCGAGGTCCACCGGTTCGTCATCGAGGGGGCGTCCCGACTCCAGCCGGGTGATGAGCAGCAGGTCGTCCACGATCGCCTGAAGGCGCTCGAGACTGCTGAGGATCTTCGTGCCGAGAGCGGTGACGGTGGTCTCGTCCGGCGCGTGCAGGGCGTCCTCGACCTCCGCCTGGATCGCCGCGATGGGTGTGCGCAGCTCATGGGAGGCGTTCGAGGTGAAGTGACGCTGCTGTGTCACCGCGGCGTGCAGCCGGGTGAGCGTCCGGTTGACGGTCTCGGCCAGGTCGTGGATCTCGTCCTGACTCCCCGGAACGGGCACCCTGTGGTCGGCACGGACGTCGGCCATCCGGTCGAGCTCCGTCTGGATCATGGCGACAGGACGGAGGGAGCCGACGACGATCCGGCGTGCCAGGAGCGTCACCGCCGCCGCGAGCGCCGCCGCGGCGCCCAGCACCGTCGCGGCGAGCCACGGCTCGACGTAGGCCGGGATGGTGGGGGATGCGACGTAGACGGTCCAGAAGTGGCCGTCGCGGAGAGCGGGCTGGGCCACCACGATGTCGCACTCGCCTGAGGGGAAGACGCCGCCGCAGACGACGGAGGACGAGCTCTGGTCGCGTCCCGGGGAGCCGGCCATGGCGGGTTTGCCGTCCAGCTGCGGGGTGGAGGCCACCACCGCGCCCAGGTAGTCGACGATCTGCACGTTGCGGTTCGTGCGGACGGTCAGGGGGGTGACCGGTTGCCGGAGCTCCACCTGCATGGCCAGCCGCCCACGGGCGGCGGCGAGCTCGCGGGTGAGCGTCTGGGTGGCGTATTCGTGGAAGGCGAGCAGGAGTGTCACGGCCAGCAGCGCCGACAGCAGCACCGCGAGCGTGCCGGCGAACAGAGTAATACGTTTAGTGACCGAAATACAGCGCCAGGTAACCATGTGTCATCCCCTAGCAAGTTGAGCACACGGAACGCAGCCGTGTGTTCACGCCCGGGGCTCGGCTCCGCAATGGCAGGGCAACAGACGGTCAAGTCTTGCCGCCGCCACCTGGGCGCCGAACGACAGCGGCCCCCTCCGCCATGGGGAGAGGGCCACCGCCGTACGGGTCACCGGGTCAGGCGCCGACCGCCTTGAGCACCGCGTGCGCGATCGACTGCGGGTCGACGCCGAAGTGCCGGCGCACGGCCTCGCGGGTGTCGGAGAGGCCGAACCCGTCGGTGCCGAGCGACGTCCACGGCCGGTCGATCCACGGCCGGATCTGGTCGGGCACGGCCCGCATCCAGTCGCTGACCGCGATCACCGGGCCCTCGGTGCCGGCCAGGGCCTGCTGCACGTACGGTACGCCGGTCGTGGTCATGGCGTCGCGGCGCAGCTCGCTCCACGAGGTCACCGACCAGACGTCCACGCCCACGCCGTACTCGTCCTTGAGATGCTGCTGCGCCGCGAGGGCCCAGTGCATCGCCGTGCCGCTGGCCAGCAGGTGCGCCTGGCCGCCGCCCTCGGAGAAGCGGTACATGCCCTTGACGATGCCCTCGCGCACGCCCTCGGGCATCGCGGGCTGGGGCATCGGCTCGTTGTAGACGGTCATGTAGTAGAACACGTCCTCGGCCGCCGGGCCGTACATCCGCTCGAGGCCGTCACGCACGATCTCGGCCACCTCGTACGCGAAGGCCGGGTCGTAGGCCAGGCAGGCCGGATTGGTGGAGGCGAGCAGCTGCGAGTGCCCGTCGGCGTGCTGGAGGCCCTCACCGGTCATGGTGGTGCGGCCCGCGGTCGCGCCGACGAGGAAGCCGCGGCCGAGCTGGTCGGCGACCGCCCACATCTGGTCGCCGGTCCGCTGGAAGCCGAACATCGAGTAGAAGATGTAGAACGGGATCATCGGCTCGCCGTGCGTGGCGTAGCTGGTCGCCGCCGCGGTGAACGACGCCATCGAGCCCGCCTCGGTGATGCCCTCGATGAGCAGCTGCCCGTCGGTCGCCTCCTTGTACGCCAGCAGGAGGTCGCGGTCGACCGGCTCGTACCGCTGGCCGAGCGGGGAGTAGATCTTCGCCGTGGGGAACAGCGACTCCATGCCGAACGTCCGGGCCTCGTCGGGCACGATCGGCACCCAGCGGCGGCCCGACTCCGGTTCGCGCATGAGGTCCTTGACCAGCCGGACGAACGCCATCGTGGTGGCGATCGGCTGCTCCGAGCCCTTCGCGATCCGGTCGAAGGGCCGCGTGGCGGGCAGCGCCAGCGCGTGGTGGGACACGGTCCGGCTGGGGATGGGGCCACCCAGCTCGCGGCGCCGCTCGGCCGCGTACCGCGCCTCGGGGGAGTCGGGTCCGGGGTGCGCGTACGGCGGCAGCTCACCGCTGAGCGCCTCGTCGGAGATCGGCAGGCCGAGACGGTCGCGCATGGCGCGGAACTCGTCGTTGGAGAGCTTCTTCATCTGGTGGTTGGCGTTGCGCGCCTCGACGCCCTCGCCGAGCGTCCACCCCTTGACCGTCTGGACCAGCACGACCGTGGGGGCGCCCCGGTGGTCGACGGCGTGGCGGTAGGCGGCGTGCACCTTGCGCGGCTCGTGACCGGCCCGCGAGCCCGCGACGATGCGCCGCAGGTCCTCGTCGGAGTACCCCTGGGCGACGTCCAGGCCCTCGAACAGGTGGGTCCTGATGTAGTCGCCGGACGACGCGGCGAACGTCTGGAACTGGCCGTCAGGCACCTGGCCGAGCCTGGAGACGAGCTCGTCGGAGCGCAGCAGATCGTCCCACTCCGAGCCCCACAGCGCCTTGACCACGTTCCAGCCGGAGCCCCTGAAGACCCCTTCCAGTTCGTTCACGATGCGGGTGTTGCCGCGTACGGGGCCGTCCAGCCGCTGCAGGTTGCAGTTGATGACGAAGGTGAGGTTGTCGAGCCCCTCACGGGCGGCCAGGGTGAGCGCGGCCGTCGACTCGGGCTCGTCCATCTCGCCGTCGCCGAGGAACGCCCATACGTGGCTGGCGGAGGTGTCCTTGATGCCGCGGTTGTGCAGGTAGCGGTTGAACCTCGCCTGGTAGACGGCGTTCAGCGGGCCGATGCCCATCGAGACCGTCGGGAACTGCCAGAAGTCCTGCATGTTCCTCGGGTGCGGGTACGACGGCAGGCCGCCCGCGGTCTCCCGCCGGAACAGGTCGAGCTGGGCCTCGGTGAGCCGTCCCTCGAGGAAGGCGCGGGCGTAGATGCCGGGGGAGGCGTGGCCCTGGAAGTAGACCTGGTCCTCGGCCCCGTTGAAGAAGTGGTTGAAGCCGACCTCGTACAACCACGCGGCGGACGCGTAGGTGGACAGGTGGCCGCCCAGACCCAGCTTGCTGGCCCGGCTGACCATGACCGCTGCGTTCCAGCGGTCGTAGGCCGCGATACGCTCCTCCAGTTGGAGGTCCCCCGGATAGGGGGGTTCCTGTGCCGTCGGGACGGTGTTGAGATAGCGCGTGCTTGTGGCCAGCTTTCTCAACAGGAACTCGGCCCGTTCGGGGCCGGCCGCCCGGCGAACCGCCTCGAGCGATTCGAGCCACTCGGCGGTCTCCTGGGGGTCCAGATCTTTCTCCATGAAGACATTAAACACCCTTTAATCCAGTCATCTTATGATGGGATCTTTGTCCGCCTGCGTCCGTGATCTGGTGACCGCGCGAGAGCCCCTGTTCCTGCGGCTTTTTCGCGCGTATGGACGTCCAGGACAGGTCATGGCGGACACTCCGACCCGGAAGACGCGCCGGCCGGCAAGTTGACGAGTTCGCTGCCGGTGTGGCAATCTGATGGCGGCACCGAGGTTGACGCTCACAATATTTGTGGACACTCGTTTCTCTATGGGTTATGCTGCCCTCCCGTGCCGTCTGTCGATGCCCTGGACTCTGTCCGGGGCGTTTGTCATGCGCGCAGTCGACACCATCCGTGACTTCCGGAAGGACATCTGTTGGCAGCCTCGCGCAACGCCTCCGCCGTACCCGCTGGCCCCCGTCGCGCCTCCTTCGCTCGCATCCAGGAACCGCTCGAGGTTCCCGACCTCCTCGCCCTCCAGACCGCGTCCTTCGACTGGCTGCTCGGGAACGAGAAGTGGAAGGCCAGGGTGGAGGCGGCTCAGCAGGCCGGGCGCAAGGACGTCCCGGCCCAGTCGGGTCTCGAAGAGATCTTCGAAGAGATCAGTCCGATCGAGGACTTCTCGGGGACCATGTCGCTGTCGTTCCGGGACCACCGGTTCGAACCCCCGAAGCACTCCGTGGACGAGTGCAAGGACAAGGACATGACCTACTCCGCGCCGATGTTCGTGACCGCGGAGTTCGTCAACAACACCACCGGTGAGATCAAGAGCCAGACGGTGTTCATGGGCGACTTCCCGCTCATGACGCCGAAGGGCACGTTCGTCGTCAACGGCACCGAGCGCGTCGTCACCTCCCAGCTCACCCGGTCGCCCGGCGTCTACTTCGAGCGCACCGTCGACAAGACCTCCGACAAGGACCTCTACGCCTGCAAGGTCATCCCGTCGCGGGGCGCCTGGCTCGAGTTCGAGATCGACAAGCGCGACAGCGTCGGCGTCCGCGTCGACCGCAAGCGCAAGCAGCACGTCACCGTCCTGCTCAAGGCGCTGGGATGGACGAACGAGCAGATCCTCGAGCGCTTCGGCCGGTACGAGTCGATGCGGGCGACCCTGGAGAAGGACCACACCGCCGGCCAGGACGACGCGCTGCTCGACATCTACCGCAAGCTGCGGCCGGGCGAGCCGCCGACCAAGGAGTCGGCGCAGACTCTGCTGGAGAACCTCTACTTCAACCCCAAGCGCTACGACCTGGCCAAGGTCGGCCGTTACAAGATCAACAAGAAGCTCGGCGTCGATTCGCCCATCGACCACGGGACGCTCGCCGAGACCGACATCGTCGCGACCATCGAGTACCTCGTCCGCCTGCACGCGGGTGAGTACGCGATGCCGGGCGCCGACGGCGAGGTCATCGTCGAGGTCGACGACATCGACCACTTCGGCAACCGGCGCGTGCGCAGCGTCGGCGAGCTCATCCAGAACCAGGTCCGCCTGGGCCTGGCCCGCATGGAGCGCGTCGTCCGCGAGCGGATGACCACGCAGGACGTC
>NZ_FNFB01000030.1 GCF_900100395.1 Nonomuraea maritima
CCGACTTTTGGGGGCGCCGCCTCTCGTACCAGCTCGATGGCCCGGCGAGTGGCGTGAAGCTCGGCCTCCAACTCGGCGATGCGCCGTTTCGCGGCCGCCAGTTCGGCCTTCTCCCCACTGGTCAGGCCAGGCTCCAGGCCGCGGTCGATGCGGTCTTGCCGCCGCCAGTTGTAGATCGTCTGTGTGCTGATGTCCAGGTCGCAGGCCAGCTCGGTAGCCGTGCGGCCTGCTTCGAGTAAGTCCAGCACCTTACGCCGGAACTCCGGCGGGTAGCCCCGTCGTCCCATGCCACTTTCCTCTCATCAAGTGGCACAAGAATCCAGAAATCCACCTCCACTCAACGCGGGGCACACCAAAGTCTCCATCAATCCCGGCGCAGTTCATCCGTCCAAGGCGCTCACACTGGCTCAGGCGGACGCCGTGCTAAAGGCCGCCGAGGGAACCCGGATGCATGGGTATCTGGTGATGGCCCTGCTCACGGGCGCACGCACCGGGGAACTTCGCGCGCTGACGTGGGATCACGTGGACTTGGAGGGCGTTCCTGACGCTGACCCCGCTGTGCCGCCGCACGTGGCCGTGTGGCGGTCCGTCCGTACCGGTGGAGACACCAAGACCCGGAAGTCCCGGCGGACTCTGGCGCTCCCACAGCGCTGCGTGGAAGCGCTCAAAGCGCAGAAGGCTCAGCAGGAGGAGGACAAGAAGGCGGCAGGGGCGCGATGGACTGACAACGGCCTCGTGTTCGCATCGACCGTGGGCACGCCCCTCGACTCCCACAACGTGCGGCGCGCCTTTCGCGCTGTCATCTCCAAGACCGCCCTCGACCCCGACCAGTGGACGCCCCGAGAGCTGCGGCACAGCTTCGTGTCCCTGCTCTCAGACCAGGGCATCCCACTAGAGGAGATATCTCGGCTGGTAGGTCACAGCAGTACAGCGGTAACCGAACTCGTCTACCGAAAGCAGATACGCCCCGTTCTTCAGGAAGGTGCCGTGGTCATGGACCGCATCTTCAGCGCCTCTTAAAGGGCTGTCACAGCTGTTCAGAGTCGGCTTGCCCTCAGGCCGAGGGAGCCATCCGCAAAGTCGATTGGCCAGGGGATCGGCGGCCTCTAGCATTGCTTGCTATGGCCACTGCGGTATGCCCTCATTGCCGAATCGCTTCGCATTTCATTCGCCAGCACAGTTACAAGATCCACCATGGGGAGCATACCGACGACTATCAGACGGTGGTTATGCACGCGTGCGCCCGCTGCGGAATGCCGCTCGTCGAGGTGTTCGAGGACGATAAGACAATTGGGCGGTGGCCGTCGGCTGCCACAAATCGTTTGCGCTACCCAGATGTTCCTGAAGGCATCACTGACCTAGCGCGGGAAGCCCATGCGTCGTTGGCAGCAGGAGCAACGCGGGCAGCAGTGCTGATGGCGCGAAGCACGGTAGAGGCAGTTGCAAAGGACAAGGGCATCACTAACGGAAGCCTCGTCCATAAGATTGATCAGCTACGCGCCGGGGCGCATATCTCTCCTCTTATTGCCGAAGCAGCTCACGAGATCCGGTTTGCAGGTAACGAGGCCGCACACGGCCCCCTTGACTTGGACCCAGTGAGCAACGAAGACGCCGAAGCAATCACCCGCCTCATGGACAAGATCCTCGAACGCGTCTATCACGAGCCTGCTGAGATCGAGTACATCCGAATGAAGCGAACGCTAGGACCAGCCACCGCGCAAAGACATCCTGACTATGCGCCCGGAGACTTCGGCAGCCTTCCCGAAGCCAGTTGGGTTGACCAGCCAGGGCCACCCTTCTGACTGCTCCAAGGCGTCATAGTCACTCACTTAGACACTCAGAAGCCCTCCGGGATCATCCCGGAGGGCTTCTGGCCTGGAGCCGCCTTCGGGATTCGAACCCGAGACCCCTTCATTACGAGTGAAGTGCTCTGGCCGACTGAGCTAAGGCGGCGTGCATGTGCAGCGGACAAGAGTCTACAGGAGGTGCGGGGGTTCTCGCTCCCGTCGATCGCCCGAATCCTCCCCAACATCGTGCGCTCAGGCCGGCGCGTCCTCACCGTACGTGGCGTCGTACGCCTTGCGAGGTGCGCAGACGCTCGCCTTCGAGCAGGCGCAGCGCCGCCCGCCGTCGTTCAGCCGGACCACCACCGAGTCGGACGGGACGTTGTGCCCCACCACCGTCCCCGCCCCCTGCGGGGTTTCCACAGCGACCCCCACGCGTGGGGCGGAGGCACGGAACTCCTGGTAGAGCGGGTGTTCGTACTTCAAGCAGCACATCAGCCGCCCGCAGGCGCCCGCGATCCGCAGCGGGTTGACCGGAAGGTCCTGGTCCTTGGCCATCCGTACGGAGACCGGCTCGAAGTCCTTCAGGAACGTGGCGCAGCACAGGTCGCGCCCGCAGGGCCCGATGCCGCCCTGCAGCCGCGCCTCGTCGCGCGGGCCGACCTGGCGCAGCTCGACCCGGGCGCGCAAGTTGCGGGCGAGGTCGCGGACGAGGGCACGGAAGTCGACCCGGTGCGGCGCCGAGAAGTACACCGTGTAGACGTTGTCCTGGTCGAGGTAGTCGATGCCGATGACCTTCATCGGCAGCTCGTGCCGTTTGATCAGCCGCTTTGACACGCTCCGGGCCTCGGCCCTGCGGCGTGTGTTGGTCTCGTCGCGGGCGAGGTGCTCCTCGCCCGCGATCCCGGCGCAGATGGGCAGTCCGTCGATGTCCTCGCTGGTCCACTGCGGCGCCCACACGCACTCCGCCACCTCGGGGCCCCAGTCCGTGGGGACGAGCACCTTGTCGCCCACCTTGGGGCTGTGCTCGCCGGGATCGAGGTAGTAGAGCCGCCCGTAACGGGTGAAGCTCACAGCCATGATCATTCCCATGGGCGGGGCTCGCCTCCTGACCGGCCTTCGGGGGTAAGTGTCGGCCTCCTCGCCACACTACGTCGATCAACGCGAAAGCAGCAGGGGGCAGCGGATCAGTTGGCGGTGCCGCATGCCTTGTGGTCCGTCGGAATGACGCCGAAACGGGTGCTCAGGGTCGCGTAGTCGGCCATGCACGGGCGGAAGACGACCTGGGACATTCCCGGCTGTCTCCGCAACTTGGCGAGCACGCGGCTCTCGTCCGCACCTGCCTTGAGGGTGATCTGGAACGACTCCGGCATGTCCCGCACCCTGGTCGCCTCCAGCAACCGCTTGTTGTCCTGGTACGAGCGCCGGAAGTTCTCGTACGCCGTCTCCTGGTCCTCGAAGACGTAGGACTCCACCTCGGGCAGCGCATCGATCAACGCCCGAATGGCCTTCCGCTGGCTTTTCGTCGCCGCCTTGCCTTCCTCGGTGACCATCATGTCGCCGTTGTCGCTTATCTCACGCTTCGCACCGCATTCGGGTATTGCCGTATGGTCCTGACAGAGGAAGGCGCTGATGTCCGCTCCTGTGAAGGTGTCCGGCGCGAAGATGTCTTCCCTCACCACATTCTCGATTCCGGTCATCCCGAGAAGGGACCTATTCAGCCGAACCAGGTCCGCCCCCGGTCTCGTCCGAAGCCGGAACGACGGAGGCAGGTCGGTGAGCTTCACCTCGTCCAGGAACCTCTCGTTGTGGGCGAAGGTCTTGCGGAAGTCCTGGAACGCGGTCACCTGGCTGACAAAAGTCAGCCTCTCGACCTGCGGCAGCCGCCTCAACTCGCCCTCGAGCTCCTTCGTCTGTTCAGGCGTGATGCGGCCGGAGCACCGCGGCGACTCGGACATGCAGAGGAACACGGCCAGCTCCGTCGGAGGCGACGGCGGGTTCGCCACCACCGCTCGGTCCTCCTCCCCGTGGCCGCCCAACCCCGTGACGAGCGCCGTACCGGCCACCACCACACTCACCGCCGCGGTCACGAGCCGCAGGTCGAGACGGAAACGCCGCCGCTCGGGCGCCCGCAGCGGACGCAGCGTGCTGACGTCCAGGCTCGCCCCCGCCTCGGCCAGCGCCCCGCGAAGGCGGTCCTCCACCGGGCTGCTCATGCGTCCTCCCCAAGTGCTCGGGCGAGGGCGGCCAGCCCCCGCGTGATCGTGGACCTGACCGTGCTCGCGCCGATGCCCATGGCGTCGGCGACCTCCTGGTCGGGAAGGTCGAAGTAGTAACGCAGCGTCAGGGCCTCGCGCTGCCGGCGCGGCAGCGCGCGTAGGGCGAGCAGAACCTCGCGCCGCTCCTCGCCCACCAGCGCGGCGCTCTCCGCCGACCCGGCAGGCGGTTCGTACGGCACCCCCCGGCGAAACCCCCTGGCCCGCCGCCGCAGCGTCGACCGGCACCCGTTGAGCACCGAGGAACGCACATAGGCCAGCGCCTTGTCGGCGTCACGGATCCGGGACCGGCCCGCGTGCGTGCGTTCGAACGCCTCCTGGACGATGTCCTCGGCGCTCGCCTGGTCGCCGACCATGAGGAGCGCCAGGCGCACGAGCCCCACGTGGTGCTCGGCGAAGATCGACGCTACGTCGACGCGCTGCCGAGCCAGCGCTTCATGTTGGGTGAGTAGTTCGACTTCCACGTAACAGAGACGCCGCCGAACCTCATCTGCTGCTTCGGGAACTCAGGAACGCAGCGCCAGCATCATCGCCTCGACGGCGATCTGCGGGTTGACGTTGGCCGCCAGGCGTTCGCGGCCCCGCAGGATCGCGTCGATCCGGCGCAGCGTCTCCTCCGGGGTGGACGACCTGGCCAGCTGGTCGAGGTCGAAGCGGAGGTCGTCGTTGGCCAGCTCGACCTCCGCCCCGAGCTGCATCGCCAGCACGTCGCGGTAGAACGACACGAGCTCCAGCAGCGCCGCGTCGAGCGAGTCGCGCTTGAGGCGGGTGGCCCGCGACTTCTGCCGGTCCTCCAGCTCCTTGAGCGCTCCCGCGCCGCCGCGGACGAGGCCGCGGTTGAGTCCCTTGCCCGTCGACCCCTCCCCGTACAGTTTGCGCAGTTCGGACGTCTCGTTCTCGTTGAGCGTGGCGGTGGCGGCGGCCGCTTCCTCCTCGGCCGTCTTCACCAGCCGCTCGGCGGCCGCGATGCACTCGCCGACGCCCGTCAGGGACCGCGGGATGCCCAGCACCGCCTCGCGGCGCTGCCGTACGCCCTCGTCGAGGGCGAGCGCACGGGCCCGCGCGATGTGGCCCTGGGCGGCTCGGGCGGCGAACCTCGCGATGTCCCACGGGACGCTGTCGCGGGTGGCCAGCACGTGGGCGACCGCCTCGGTGGCGGGGGTGGACAGGGTGACCAGCCTGCAGCGCGACCTGATGGTGATCATCAGGTCGTCGGGGGCGGGCGCGCAGAGCAGCCACACCGTACGCGGCGGCGGCTCCTCGATGGCTTTGAGCAGGGCGTTGGCGGCGGCTTCCGTGGCCCGGTCGGCGTCCTCGAACAGGATCACCCGGTACCGGCCCTGCGTGGGCGCCCCGGCTGCGCGCAGGATCAGCTCGCGGGTCTGCTTGACGCCGTAGGACAACCCCTGCGGACGTACGGATTCGAGGTCGGGGTGCGAGCCGACGAGCACCTGGTGGCACTGGTCGCAGTGGCCGCAGCCGCCGTCGGGACACAGCAGCGCCGCTGCGAACGCGCGGGCGGCCTCTTCGCGGCCCGAACCCGGCGGGCCGGTGAACAGCCAGGCGTGCGTCATACCGGCGCCCCGCCCGCCCTCGACGATCTCGCCGGCCGCCGCCGCGGCCCTCGACAGCACGGCTGTCGCCTGGTCCTGCCCGACGAGGTCATCGAAAACCGTCACGAGCCCAAGGCTAGCCGCCGCCGACGCCCACCATGTCCGTACGCCTGACCGATCTTGACCTCGGGCCGGCCGTCTGGACAAAGTGGACACCGGAGGAGGCTTGAGATGAGTGACGTGCTGAGCCGCGTACGGACCGCGCCCGCGACCACCATGGACACGGCCGAGTACGGGGCCGACTTCGCCAAGGAGTTCGAGGCAGCTGCCGGGATCGTGTGGAAACTCGAACGCGCCCAGCATTTCGACGAGGGCGATCTGCCCAGTTATCTGGCGATGCTCGACGGCGACTGGGACCGCGCGATGGAACTGGCTGACGAGATGCGTCCCGGTTTCCGTGCCGACAATCCCGACCGGATGGACTTCCGGCGGATCAGGGTGGTGGCGGAACCGCTCACCCCGTACCTGCGCTGGGAGCTCCCGCTGCTGTCCATGCGCGCCGAGGAAGGCGAGAACAGCCGGGTGGTGCCGGTGTCCGCGGTACGTCCGTACGAAGCCGACGGCCCCGTGCCGGAGCTCGTGCTGTTCAACTCGACTGCGCTGTACGAAGTGCGGTACGACGAGACCGGACGGCACACCGGCGCCCGCAAGATCACCGACCCAGAGATCGTCGAGCCCTGCGTCCCGGTCCTGGAGGCTCTGTTCGATGCAGGCGAGGAACTGCGCGCCTACAGCGCTCGCCTGACCGGCTAGTCGCGGATGGCGGGCATGGTGCCCGTGGCGTCTTCCGTCTCGTGGGGTACGGGGTCGGGCAGGATCTCGCGGATGCGGTCCTGGATCTGCCGGGTGATCACGTCCAGCGGCTGCAGGCCGTCGATCACGAGGTAGCGCTCGGGCGCTCGCGCCGCCAGCGCGCGGAACTCCTTGCGCACCCGTTCGTGGAAGGCCAGCGGCTCGGACTCGATGCGGTCGGCCGCCCCGCCGAGCCGGGTCAGGCCCACCTCGGGCGGCGTGTCGATGAGCACGGTCAGGTGGGGCACCAGCCCGCCGGTCGCCCAAGCGTTGATCTTGGAGACGTCGGCCGGGTCGAGCACGCGCCCCGCGCCCTGGTAGGCCAGCGACGAGTCGACGTAACGGTCGGTCAGCACGAGCGAGCCCCGCTGGAGGGCCGGCCGGATCACCTTCTCGACGTGCTCGGCGCGGTCGGCGGCGTAGAGCAGGGCCTCGGCGCGCGCCGACATGCCGCGCTCGGCGGCGTCGAGCAGAATGGCCCGCAGCCGCATACCGACCTTGGTGGAGCCCGGCTCGCGGGTCTGCACGACGTCGTAGCCCTGGTCGCGCAGCCAGATCGCGATGAGCCGCGACTGCGTGGTCTTGCCGGAGCCCTCGCCGCCCTCGAACGCCACGAACAGACCGGGCACGTGCTCGGGAGCCTCGGTGGGGAACCGCTCGCCGCGCACCGCCGCGATGAGGTCGGCGGTCAGGGGGACGCCCTTGCGGTCGTCCATGTGCCGCAGCGCGAGCACGCCGACGGCCACGGCGAGCGCCCCGCCGATGAGGAGCACCAGGTTGGTGCCGTCGAACCGGTAGGTCAGCCGGCCGAACGCCATCTCGTGCATGCCGAACAGGGCGGCCAGCGGGTTGGCCACGGCCACCACGAGCAGCAGCGTCACCCGCGCCGTCGACTGCAGGAACGAGAACGTACGGCCCCGCAGCGCGTCCTCGACCTCCAGCCCGATCAGCGTGTAACCGATGATCCAGGCGATGCCGGCGCACGCCCCCAGCGCCACGGTCAGCATGACCACGATCACCAGGTTGTGCACGAGCGCGATCGCGACCAGCACGAGGCCGGCCACGGTGATGGCCAGGCCGAACAGCCGCCGCCGCGACAACTCGCTCAGCAGCCGCAGCCCGAAGAACATGCCGAGCGCCATGCCGACGAAGACCGCCCCGAACACCACGCCGTACGCCGCGTCGCCGCCCCCCAGCGCCTCGACGTAGATCTTGGCCACGCCGACCACGGCCCCACCCGCGGCGAACGCGCCCAGCATGCCGATGATCAGCCCGCGGACGAGCCGGTCGCCGCCGACGAACCGCCAGCCCTCGAACACCTGCTTGAGCACGGACGGCGTGGAGACCGCGCCGTCGCGCCGCGGGATGTCGCGCAGGGTGAAGATCAGCACGGCCGAGACGAGGTAGGCACAGGCGTTGACGACCAGCGCCACGGTGGTGGGATCGCGGCCGTCGAGGAACGGCACGAGACCGGTGGCCAGGTCGCCCACCACCGACAGCGCGGCGAACAGCAGGGCCGCGACCGGCGCGGTGCCGTACGTGACGAGGAGGTTGAGCTGGTTGGCCGACTCGAGCTGGTTCTTCGGCACCAGGTTGGGCACCGTCGCGTCTTTCGCCGGCACCCAGAACAGGTTGACGCACTCGACCAGAAGCGTCGCGATGATGACCCACTGGTAGCTGCCCACGAACGGGATCGACAGCACCACCGCGAACCTGGCCACGTCGGCCACGACCATCGTGAGCCGCCGGTCGAACCGGTCGGCGAACACCCCTGCGAGCGGCCCGAGCAGCACGGCGGGCAGCATCTTCGCGACGAAGACGCCGCCGACGGCCAGCGACTGGACGCGGTAGTCACCCTGGGTGAGGTTGCCCGCCAGCGCCGTCAGGGCCAGCAGGTTGAGCCAGTCGCCAAGACTGCACACCGACATGGCCGTCCACAGCCGTCGGAACGGCGCATTGGCCAGCACATGTGTCGGGCGGCTACGGCCAGGGGCAGTCATGATTTCAGCGTATCCAGGAGGAGAGCGAAGACGGGCAGACTAGCGAGAAGCCGGATATTCCCGGCTGCTCGGGGCTGAGGGTATTACGAGATCGACCCGAGGTGCAGGTAACACACCTTGAATAACACCGGAAAAACTTCGTCAAAACATTACTCCGGTCTCTTGTCGCGCCTCTTGCACCAATGGCTCCCACGCCGCGCGGACCTCTTCCGGCAGCGGGAGATCGTCCCACAGCTCGACCAGCAGCACGCCGTCGACGTGAGCGAGCAGCTCGTCGGGCTCGCCCCCGCACAGCAGCGCGGCGTACGCGGCCCGCCGCTCGGCGCGGACGGCGAGATCGTAGACCCGGTCGCCGACGCGCGCGACCCCCAGGGCCGCCGGCACCGGCAGTCGCCACAACCGGCTCGGCACGTGGAAGGCGCGGCCGTCGCGGGTCGCCAGCGTCACGCACTCGACCTTGGCCTCAAGCGTCAACCGGAACCCGGCCGCGTCGAGGATGCGCCCCGCGGTCTCGAGCGTGGGCGACTTGCGGCCGTGTTCGTACGCCGACAGCGTCGTGCGCGACGTGCCGCTCACGCTGGCCAGAGCCTTCTGGTTGAGGCTCGCGGCACGCCTGGCCCGCCTCAGCAGCAGCCCGCCGTGCCTGGCCCAGTGGGCGACGTCGTCACGCAACGCCTGCTCCATGGGCGACGGAACCATGTCGCACCTCCTGAAAGTATCCGGACGGATACTACGCCAGGATGGCGTCCCGTGACCACTCGATTACCTGAAGTCAGCTGCGCAGTTCAACCAGGGTGATCTCGGGCGGCGCGCCCACCCGCACCGGCGGGCCCCAGAATCCCGCGCCCCTGGTCACGTACACCTGCGTGTCGCCGAACCGGGCGAGACCCGAGACCACCGGCTGCTGCAGCCCCACGACCAGGTTGAACGGCGCGATCTGACCGCCGTGGGTGTGGCCGGACAACTGCAGGTCGACGCCGTGCCTGGCGGCCTCGGTCACCTGGATCGGCTGGTGGGCCAGCAGCACCGACGAGCGGCTGGTGTCGCGCCCGCCGAGCGCCTTGGCGAAGTCGGGCGGCTCGCCCGCGGAGGCCCCGCCGACGTCGTTGACCCCGGCCAGGTCGAGCACGGCGCCCTGGTGCCTGATCTCCACCCGCTCGTTCCGCAACGAGCGAACACCCAGCTCCCCCAGCTCCTCGATCCACTCCCCCGGGCCCGCCGGGTCGAAGTACTCGTGGTTGCCGGTCACGAAGAAGGCCCCGTAACGCGACTCGAGGTGCTTCAGCGGCTGCGCCAGCGGCCCGAGCCGGGCCACCGAGCCGTCGACCAGGTCGCCCACGATCGCGACCACGTCGGCCTCCAGGCCGTTGATCATGCGGACGATGCGTTCGGTGTGCCCGATGCCCGTGAGCGGCCCCAGATGGATGTCGCTCACCACGGCGAACCGCAGCCCGCTCAGCCGCTGGTCGAGCTTCGGCAGCGTGACCCCGACCCGCTCGACCACGGGATCGCCCAGCGCGGTCGTGACGCCGTACCCGACCGTGCCTGCCGCCCCGACCCCTGCGACCACGGCGACGGTTCGCGCGAGGAGAAGGCGCCGGTCGGGCGAAGCGGGCTCGCCGCGATCGGCAGCCTCCACCGACGCGGGCGCGGGCTCAACCACCGGATCGGAGGCGGGCGCCGAGAGGGCGGGCACCGCGACAGGCTCGCGCGCCCGTTCGCGCCGCAGGAACGCCCCCACGACCGCACGCGGGATCTCCAGCACCACCAGGATCACGACGAGGTAGAACATCACCGCGATCCAGAGGTAGCCCGGCCAGGCCACCCAGCTCTCCAGCCCCAGCCTGGCGCCCAGGAACGTCGCCATGAGCGCGGCCAGCATGAGCACGAGAACCAAGGTCATCGCCCTGCGCAGGCGCCCCTGGCCGGTCGTCTGGCGCACCAGCCGCCACCACAGATAGGCGTGCCCGAGCAGGACACCGGCTAAGAAGATCAGGACGAACACACGTCAGATGCTACTTACGATTTGGACGCCGGCTTCTTCGCCGTCGTCTTTTTCGCCGGCGCCTTCCTCGTCGTGGTCTTCTTCGCCGCGGGAGCCTTCTCGCGCCGCTCGGCCAGCAGTTCGGCCGCCCGCTGGATGGTGATCTCCTCCACCGTGTCGCCCTTGCGCAGCGACGCGTTGGTCTCACCGTCGGTGACGTACGGGCCGAACCGCCCCTCCTTCACCACCACGGGCTTCTGCGAGACCGGGTCGTTGCCCAGCTCACGCAGCGGCGCGGCCGCCGCGGCGCGCCGCCCGCGCTGCTTGGGCTGCGCGAACAGCTCCTTCGCCTGCTCGATGGTGACCGTGAGCAGGTCTTCCTCGGACGCCAGCGACCGGGAGTCGGTGCCCTTCTTCAGGTACGGGCCGAACTTCCCGTTGTGCGCGACGACCTCGACACCCTCCAGCTCGCCCACGACCCTCGGGATCGCCAGCAGCTTGAGCGCGTCGTCGAGCGTGACGGTGTCGAGCGACATCGTCTTGAACAGCGAACTCGTCCGCGGCTTGGCGGCGTCGGCCTTCTTGGTGCGCTTCTTCGGCGTCTCCTCGGCCGGCGGCTCGGGCAGGATCTCGGTCACATAAGGCCCGAACCGACCGTCCTTGGCCACGATCATGTGGCCGGTCACCGGGTCGTGCCCGAGCTCGCGGTCGCCCGTCGGCCGCGAGAACAGCTCCTCGGCCTTCTCCGCCGTCAACTCGTCGGGCGTCATGTCCTCGGGCACGTTGACCCTGGCGCCGTCGCGGTCGAGGTAGGGGCCGTAACGCCCGACCCTGATGACGATGTCGGTGCCCTTGATCGGGAAGGAGCTGATCTCCCTGGCGTCGATGTCGCCGAGGTCGGTGACCATCTCCTTGAGACCTTCGTCACCGTCGGCGCCGTAGTAGAACCGCTGCAGCTCCGGCACCCGCTCGGCCCGGTCGTTGGCGATGTCGTCGAGCACCTTCTCCATATCGGCGGTGAAGTCGTAGTCGACCAGGTTGCCGAAATGCTGCTCGAGCAGGTTGACCACGGCGAACGCCAGGAACGACGGCACCAGCGCCGTGCCCTTCTTGAACACGTAACCACGGTCGAGGATCGTGCCGATGATCGAGGCGTACGTCGAAGGACGCCCGATCTCGCGGTCTTCCAGCTCCTTGACCAGCGACGCCTCGGTGTAGCGCGCGGGCGGCTTCGTCGAGTGGCCCGCCACGTCGAGCCGCGTCACGCTGAGCGTGTCGCCCTCGGCCAGGTTGGGCAGCCGCTTCTCGGCGTCGTCGCGGTCGCTCGCCGGGTCGTCGGCCCCCTCGACGTACGCCTTCAGGAACCCGTAGAACGTGATCGTCCGGCCGGACGCGCTGAACTCGACCTCTTCGCCCGTGGCGGACCGGCCGCCGACCTTCACCGAGATCGACTCGCCGACCGCGTCCTTCATCTGCGACGACACCGTACGCTGCCAGATCAGCTCGTACAGCCGGAACCGGTCACCGGTCAGGCCGGTCTCGCCGGGCGTGCGGAACTCCTCGCCCGAGGGGCGGATCGCCTCGTGCGCCTCCTGCGCGCTCTTGACCTTGCTGGTGTAGACGCGCGGCTTGTCGGGCACGTACGCGGCGCCGTACAGCTTGATGGCCTGCGAGCGCGCGGCGGCGATGGCGGTCTCCGACAGCGTGATGCTGTCGGTACGCATGTAGGTGATGAAGCCTTCCTCGTAGAGGCGCTGCGCCACCTGCATCGTGTACTTCGCGGAGAACCCCAGCTTGCGGCTGGCCTCCTGCTGCAGCGTGGTCGTCCGGAACGGCGCGTACGGCTTGCGCGTGTACGGCTTGCGCTCGACGGACCTGACCGCGAACGACGCCCCCTGCAACCGGCCGGCCAGCTCGGCGGCGGCGGCCTCGGACAGGTGGAGCACGTCGGCGCTCTTCAGCTGACCCGTGCTGGCGAAGTCGCGGCCCTGCGCCACCCGCCTGCCGTCGACGCCGGTCAGCGTGGCGGTGAAGTCGCGCGGCCGCTCCTCGGTCTTGCCGGTGTCGAACAGCGCCTGAAGGTCCCAGTAGTGGGCCGAGGTGAACGCCATGCGCTCGCGCTCGCGCTCCACCACCAGCCGCGTCGCCACCGACTGCACGCGGCCGGCCGACAGCCGCGGCTTGACCTTCTTCCACAGGACGGGGCTGACCTCGTAGCCGTAGAGCCGGTCGAGGATGCGCCGGGTCTCCTGGGCGTCGACGAGGCGGAGGTTGAGGTCGCGCGGGTTGGCCACGGCGTCCCTGATCGCCTGCGGGGTGATCTCGTGGAACACCATGCGGTGCACCGGGACCTTCGGCTTGAGCACCTCGCGCAGGTGCCAGGCGATGGCCTCGCCCTCGCGGTCCTCGTCAGTCGCGAGGTAGAGCTCGTCGGCATCCTTCAGCAGCTGCCGCAGCTTGGCGACCTGGGACTTCTTGTCCGGATTGACCACGTACAGCGGCTCGAACTCGTGCTCGACATTGACCCCGAGGCGCGCCCATGGCGCTCCCTTGTACTTCTCGGGGATGTCGTCGGCCTTCTCCGGCAGGTCACGGATGTGACCGATGCTGGACTCCACCGTGTAGCCCGCACCGAGGTATTTTTCGATCGTCTTCGCCTTGGCGGGCGACTCGACGATCACCAGGCGTGTTCCGCCGGTGCTGCCGTTGTTGGCTGGCACGCTGCTTCCTACCTCACTGTTCGCTTGCAATCCCCCTGCCGGGAGTCGGCACAGACTGAAAGGTAACCCGACTCGCGGAATTTTCCTTCCCCCGGGGCTACCCACTAGCTTCCGGGTCCACCCACAAGCACGCAGAATAAGGCCCATCGAGCGGCATAGCGCCCTGACTCACCCTGGAGACTAATCGTTGTGCTCGACTACTCCTACATGGATATCTTCATTCCGCGCGACCTCACTCGCGAAGCAGCACGTCAGCTGCTGACCGAACACGCAGAGTACGGTCAGTGGGAGCTCGCGCGCGTGCGGGTCCACCCCGACGGTAGCCGTCACGTGCGGCTGCGCCGCAAAGTCATGCGCGTCCGCCGCACTCTCTGAGTGCGGGCATGGCTTCGCCCGCCCCGGGCCGCGCCCCCGGAACGGGCAAAGCGTTCAGCGCTGCTCGCTCACTGAGCGTGAGCGGGAGCCGTTATGTTGTGCGGCAGGAACCGGACTCTACTTACGGCCGACCCGAACCCGGCGGGCCGAGGCGAACAGGGTCGCCGAGGCGGCCAGCATCGCGCCGAACACGAGCGCGACCAGCGAGCCGGAGTTCATGCCGGTGACGCCGGCGGGCTGCTCGGCGCTCATCAGGCCGAGGTCGCCGACGGGCAGCGAGCGGGTGGTGGACGTCACCACGCTGCCGGCCGGGGTGGAGGCGAGCAGGCTGGTGGCCGGCTCGAGCGCGGAGATCGCGGCCGGGGACTTGGAGCTGACCGGCGCCGCGTGGGCGTGCTTCTTGGGGGTCTTCGGAGCCTTGGGGGCCTTGGGCGCGAGCGGCTGCGCCGGGGCCTGCGGCTCGTTGGGCAGGCCGGGGAGGCCGGGCAGCTGCGGCAGGCCGAGCGTGCTGGAGACGTCACCGAGGACGGGCAGCTGCGCGGCGCCCATGCCGGGGATCGGCCCGCCGTGGTTGAGGCCCTTGGTGAAACCGCTCACGTCCTGCGGCACGACGGAGAGCATCTTGCCCTTGGCGTCGGCGGCCTTGACGTCGGAACGGGCGAAACGGGCGACCGGCCCGCCCCTGCCGACGGACTTGCCGACGCTCGCCCCGCCGAGGCACCCGGCAGCCGCGTCGCCCAGGACTGCGGCGGCGTTGCCGCAGACGTTGACCGGCGCGGCGATCGGGGCCAGCGTCTGGTTACCGCTCAGCACCCCGCCACGGCCGGAGGTACGGTTGCCGCCCGCGCCCGAGCCCTGCTGGTGGACGCTGCTGCCGCCGGTGCAGTTGGCCACGGCACGGCCGATCACGGCGGCGGCGTTGCCGCAGACGTTGACCGGCGCGGCGATCGGGGCCAGCGTCTGGTTGCCGCTCAGCACCCCGCCGCGGCCGGAGGTGAGGTTGCCGCCCACGCCCCCGCCGGACTGCTTGACCGTGGCGCCGCCCTTGCAGCCGGCGAACGCCCGGCCGACGAGGGCCAGGGTGTTGCCGCAGATGTTGACCGGCGCGGCGATCGGGGCGAGCGTCTGGTTGCCGCTCAGCACCCCGCCCTGCCCGGTGGTGCGGTTGCCGCCCACGCCGTTGCCCGACTGCTGCAGCTTGATCTCGCCCGTGCAGCCCGCGGTCGCGTTGCCCACGGCGTTGCCGCAGATGTTGACCGGCGCGACGATCGGCGCGATGAGCTGGTTGCCGCTGCCGACGCCGAAGCGCCCGTCGGTGTCGTTGCCCGACCCCGACCCCGACCTCGACCCCGGGCGGGGGGCGTGCTTGGGCGAACCGTAGTGGTTCTTGCCGCCGCCACCGGCCGACGAGCCGCCGGTGCAGCCCGAGAACGCCCGGCCGACGAGGGCGAGGGTGTTGCCGCAGATGTTGACGGGCGCGGTGATCGGCGCGGTGACCTGGTTGCCGCCGAGCACGCTGCCGTTGCCGGACGTACGGTTGCTGCCCACGCTGTGGCCCGAGCCGCCCTGCCGGGCGCTGGAGCCGCCCTTGCACCCGGCGGTCGCGTCGCCGAAGATCGCCACAGCGTTGCCGCAGATGTTGACCGGCGCGGTGATCGGCGCGTTCACCTGGTTGCCGCCGAGCACGCTGCCGTTGCCGGACGTACGGTTGCCGGAGCCCCCGCCCGAGCCGCTCTGCCGGACGCTGGAGCCGCCCTTGCAGCCGGCGTCGGCCCTGCCGACCAGGGAGATGGCGTTGCCGCAGAGGTTGACCGGGGCGGTGATCGGCGCGTTCACCTGGTTGCCGCCGAGCACGCTGCCGTTGCCGGACGTACGGTCGGAGTTGCCACCGGAGCGGCCCTGCCCGACGACCTCGGCGCCGCCCTGCGAGCTCGCCTTGGACGAGCCGATGACGCCGATGGAGTTGCCGCTGATGTCGATCGGCAGCGAGATCGGCAGGTCGAGCTGGTTGCCGCCGCCGATGGACCCGTCGCCGGAGGTGTCGGCCAGCGCGGTGGCGCTGCCGCCGAACGACATGGCGGCCGCGGCCAGCAGAGCAGCCGGGGTGGAAACCTTCGCCCACGTACGCATGATGGATTGCTCCTAGTGATTTCTGGGGGGATACCTGAACAGTTCGCGGGCAGCCCGAGGCCGTGTGGAGATTCCCGCACAGCGGAGACCTCGGACTCGCGAACGACGTTGACTGACGTGCTTTTCACCAGCGAGCGGAGGAATGGGCACCACGCTCCGCCGCATCGCGTTCGGGAAGGAGACCGCCTACCGGCACGGTCAGTCCGCCGGCGTTCGCACGCCGCGTCGTACCGGTGAAGGTTGTGGCCTGGAAGAGCGCCTGGCGGTGTCCCGCGGGCGCGGATCAGTCAGGTGAGAAAGAAGGGTCGTCCGCCGCTGTGCGGACGACCGGGGGAAGCAGGCGCGCCAGAGGCGCGCGCCCGGCCTGGAGCCGCGGGTCGTACACGGACCTCGCGACATCCCCGGAGACAGGCCCGAACGGGCCGCTGTTGCCGCCGGTGGGCACCAGACCATCGGTGTGCAGGATCTCTCCGGCGGTGGATCGTGCCGGAAGGCCGGGATCCCGCTGGCTGTTGAGGCCGTCGACCGTACGACCGGCCATGGCCTCGGCGTCGTTCGACACCGAGATGAGGGGGGACGCCGTGCTTTCCTCGGCGCCCTGTGCGGCGGTCGCCGCCGACTCCGATGAGTCAGCGGCCGCCGCGGCGGAATCGGCGTGCGTCGTCGCGGCCGTCGGGGCGGCGCCGAGCATGCCGAACAGGACGGTGAGCAGCCACCCGGCGACCACCAGGGCGCCCATCGCGGCCGCTCGCAGGAACACCTTGCGGGCACCGGTCGCGAACCGCGCCATCCGGCCCGCCCGCTCGATGTCCGTGTCCTGCGCCGAGTTCTGTGCCGGTGTCGTCACGCGCAGGCGGCAGCCGGAGAGGGCGATGGCCCTCGTCCGATGTACCGCCGTGCGCGTCACGTGACCTCCACTCCAGAACCGGCCTCACGTCGTGAGGCCGGTCCATGGACTCACCCCTCAACGGTCCGTAACCGTAGCAGTACTCAAGGTTGTCGCAAGGGCTTTTCACCTGAGTCCCAGAAATTGGCCAACAGCACTCCGCCCAAACCACCCTCAACCGCCCGGACACCCTTGTCACAAGCCCATGAGCCCCCCATCGCAGCCCCTCGGCGGCCCCATTTCGGCGCCGCCGGCGCCCGCCGGGAGACGGCTCGCGATACTTGGTATGACGCAGTGCGCAGAGTTTGCTAACCTTACTGAGCCGACGCGGGATGACGGTCCCACGTGCAGGCACCAAGTCCGGGTGGCGGAATAGGCAGACGCGCTAGCTTGAGGTGCTAGTGCCCAGTGATGGGCATGGGGGTTCAAGTCCCCCCTCGGACACCAACTCTGGTACAGGTTGGGCCTCGCCTCGACTGTGACAACCCTCTCCGAGGGTCACAGACGAGGTAGAGGCCCATCTTCATGTAGAGGTCGTTCCTGGTTGCCGGCCACTCCTGGGAATCTTGAGGAACTCGGCCGTCTTAGGGATCATCTCCTTCTCCGCGATCCACGCTTCTGTCGACCGTCCGCAGCCGGCCCTTCGGCCTGCATCCGCTCGGCTCGCGGTCAGGCATGATCGCGATGACGCTTGCCCGTCCACCGAAGTGATCCGGCTCGCATTGGCGTTGACGACCGGACTCGCTCCGACGGCTCCGGATTGCGACCCCTCGCAGGGGCTCGCGCGGCGGCTGCCGTGCCTCATCCCTCGTCCACGTTGTGACCCCTCATCGCCACCCCCGCGCCGAACAGGATGGAGGTCGAGCCCGGTCGTCAGCTGCCATCAATAAAGCGACAAATTGACAGATGGCGGCACTCGGCGCCTGTGTGTCGGCACAGGCGCAACGAATGAATGGCTGCAAGATGATCCGTACCGGGAGACCTGTAGTCGGCGGGTCTATCCGGGGAAATTCCGACATTGCACATCTATGTGTGCAATCCCATTATGAGGAGATCAATTGCCCAAGCTTGGCAGCCTCTTCAGGGTTTTCGCAATCGGCACGGTGCTGAGCGCAGGTGCCGTCGCCTTGGTCGACGTCGCCGCCTTCGCATCTTCCAGTCCTGCGCGTGCGGCCACCTCTCCAGCTCGCGACGGACACCTTCGCCTCGCTGTCCGCTCTTCTCATCGCTCGAACCTGAAACACAACGAGAACGACAAGCCCAAGCGTCAGAGTGCGAACCTGAACCAGAACCAGGTGACGGGGCAGCACAACGATTCCCAGGGACAGGCGGCCCCTCAAGGACCGGCAGATGCGTCCGGTGAGCAGGGGCCGGCGGGTTGGCCGTGGTATCCCCATCCGCACGGTAGGCAGGGTCCGCCCGGCCCGCCCGGACCGCGCGGGCCGCGCGGGCCTGCGGGTCCGGCTGGGCCTGCGGGTCCGGCTGGGCCTGCGGGTCCGGCTGGGCCCGAGGGTCCGGCTGGGCCCGAGGGTCCGGCTGGGCCTGCGGGAGTCTCAGGCTATGAGGTCGTCACCGGAACCCCATTCACCGTGCCCGGGGGGGTAAACCTAGCTAGCGAATCAACTCAGTGCCCCGCGGGAAAGGTGGCAATTTCCGGCGGATACAGGCTGCTGAGCGGCGGCATCTCGGGAGACGACAGCGTCGTCTCTGTGGTGACATCCGCGCCGAACGCGACAAATACCGCGTGGGATGTGTGGGCTTTCAACGACAGCCAGTTCACTGCGAGTTTCACCCCTTATGCGGTCTGCGCCAATCAGTCCTGACCAGTCGAGCGGAGTGGCCACGGGTTCGGCCGGCACGCCATCGGTGAGCAGACCTGTCAACGGCCCTTGCCGATCATGAGCTTTCAGCTCGCAGGGGCGATGACGACAGGGTCCTCCCGGTCATCGGCAGGGTCGTGACCCCTCGCAGGGGCGGGCGATGAGGATTCGTCATCGCCTCTGCGAGGGGTCACACCGTTGTCATCCGTGGCACAGGCACAGCTCGTCCATGTGACGGAACGACACGACTGCCACGATGAGCGCCGCCACACCCCGTCAGGCATCGCCCGGGAGCCGCTGGTCATCGGCGGATTCGCCGGGCCGAACGAATGGTGCGCTCTTTCATTCAGCGCGTGCACGAACAGCGTCATTTCGCCAAGCCGTGCAGCATCCTGTCAGCGCGGGCACCGGGATCCTGCTCGGCCTGTGGCTGCACCACGGGTTCGTCGTGGTGCCCGCCAACCTGCCGCAACTTCCCCGTCCTCAGCTGGCCGGGCGCCGTTTCCCGGGCTGTCGCTGCCGGTACATAGCTGGCAACTCATACCTGACGGAGGCGCTGTGCTCACGAAGAAGGAAGCCGCTGAGGCCGTACGGAATGCGAAGGTTGTCACGGGCGTGACGTGGGCGCAGCTCGCCGAGGCGGTCGGACGGCCCCTCGCCTGGACGACGGCCGCGCTGCTCGGGCAGCACCCGATGAGCAAGGAAGAGGCGGGCGCGGCGACAGCCCTGCTGGAGCTCGGAGAGGACGTCGCGCTGGCCCTCCAGACGCAGCCGACCCGGGGCGCGCTCGACGCCGCCGTGCCCGTCGATCCGACGATCTACCGGCTGTACGAGGTCATCCAGGTCTACGGGCCGACCATCAAGGAGCTGATCCACGAGCAGTGCGGCGACGGCATCATGAGCGCCATCAACTTCCGCCTGGACGTCCGGCGGGTGCCCGACCCGGGCGGCGACCGCGTCGTCATCACCCTGGACGGGAAGTACCTGCCGTACCAGTGGTGACGGCTACGGGGCCGGGCAGTCGCAGGGGTCGGCCAGTGCAGGGCGATGTAGGACGTGGGCCGGTCGCGGTAACGTACGCGCTCGCGAGTGATGCGGTAGCGGGCGCACGCTCGCGGCTCGTCGGGCGTGCGGTACGGCACCGGCACGTCCAGGACGCCGATGTCCTGGTCGATGTGCGTGAGCAGGCCGTGGCAGGGCCCGCCCAGGCAGATGGCGTTGCACTCGTGACGGTTCATGCGCACGTCTCGATCGCTTTGACGGCAGCCGGCATCAGGGGGCCTCGAAGCCGGCCTTGGTGAGCACGTCCTCGCCCTGCTGGGACAGCACCAGGTCGACGAACTGCTTGGCCAGATCACCTCCGGGCGCCTTGGCCAGGGTGGCGATCGGGTAGTCGTTGACCGCCTGGCCCGCCTCGGGGAACGCGATGCCCCGCACCTTGCCGCCGGAGGCGATCACGTCGGTCCTGTACACCAGGGCCGCATCCACCTCGCCCAGCTCGACCTTGGTGAGCGTGGCCTTGACGTCCTGCTCCAGCGTGACCGGGGTGACCTTCAGCCCGGCCGCGTCCAGCGCCTTGACCGCGGCGGCGCCGCACGGCACCTGCTCGGCGCACAGCGCCACCTTCACGTTCGGGTCGGTGAGGTCCTTCAGCTCGTCCACCTTGGCCGGGTTGTCGGCGGGCAGCGCGATCTGCAGCTTGTTCCGTACGAACGTGACCGGCGGCCCGGCGAGGGACGCGTCGGTCACCGTCTTCATCGTGGCGGGGCTCGCGGCCGCGAAGACGTCCGCCGGCGCGCCCTGGACGATCTGCTGGGCCAGCGTCGCACTGGACCCGAAGTTGAACCGCACCGCCGTGCCCGGATGCGTCGCCTCGAAAGCCTTGCCCAGCTCGGTGAACGTCTCGGTCAGCGACGCCGCCGCGAACACCGTCACCTCCTTGCCCCCATCGCCGGCCGAGGCCTGTTCGCCGGAACCGCAACCGGACACGACAGCCAGCGCGAGCGCGACCGGCAGAACGACCGCCCATCGGGAGGGACGCCTGAACACCAAGGGGCCTCCTCACATGTGACCGTCCACCCGCTCATGACCCGAACCCGACGCCGGGCCCCCGGCCAGCGCGACGCCTTCACTGATCCAAAACACTGCCGCAGCCCTCACCATACTCCTTGCACATTCCAGCCTGAAGACCCTGTACCAACCGCAGTCACGGCAAATTTATGGGGGATGGCATGGCATCCACGATGGCATGACGTGGAACATCGGTCTTACCTCATGGAGGGCTACGTCTCCACGGCCAGCAGGTCGTTCAGCGCCCCGAGGATGACCGTGGAGGCGTCCTTCCTGGCCAGAGCGAGCGGCTTGAAGGACGGTCGCTTCGCGTAATTGGCAGCGACCAGCAGCTCTGGCATGTTCGCCCATCCAGGCAGTACGGAGAGGGCTTGAGCGAGTCGCTCCAGCCGATCCACCGACACTCCCCCGTTGCGCATCCACTCGAAGTTGATCGACAGGACCGACTTGGTCACGCCGGTGTAGATGCTCCACATCGCCGCCTCGTGCTTGCCGGTGCTGAACCAGGCGGTGACGGAAGGATGGGCGGCTTCCCCGAAGTAATAACCGCGGAAGGCGGGGTGCTCTCCGCATGCCGGTACACGGCGAGGATGGTGTCGGCCACGTCAGGAGGACAGTACGCGTCCAGAGCGCCCAGCAGGCTCTCCTCGTTCCACTTGGACAGCGCGCGGATCAAGCCTTTGCGCTTGGCGTCGGCCTGGGCTGGGGCAGCGCCGAGGGAGCCGGCCTCGACAGGGGGACGCCGTAGTCCGTGGCCGGCGCCGGGTCGCCGAGGGCCTGGAGTATCGCGATCACAACCGACTCGAGCACATCGATGGTCTGCTCGGCGTCCCGTACGGTGATCCGTTTCTTCCTGCGTGAACCGTCCGGATCGTGGTCGGCCGTGTGTGCGATGTTGTTCCGGCGCCTGGCGATCTCGGTGAGCCGCGTGCGGACCTCGTCGGCCGCGATCGGCGTGCTCGGGTCCTGATCGGTCAGCCTGTCGGCCACGGACTTCCACAGCCTGACCTTGCTGACGTGGGAGAAGCCCTCCGCTATCTTGTCCGGATTCTGGAAGCTCTTGAACTCGAAGAACCGTTCCAGCGCGGCACGGAACGCGTCCTCCAGCGGTTCGGCATTCCGGTGCACCTTCTCCACCAGCTGGGTACGGTCACCACACGACGCGGAATGCCATAATTGCGATATACGTGTGCCGCACCAGGCCACGCATCTCAGAAATGTCAGTAAATTCGGCCGAACGCGCCGCCTGCACTCTTCGTTGCATGAGGTTCTGCCGGGCACGGCAAGCCTGAAAGGCCATCGCCTGATCCCGTGGCCTTCCGGCCGGCCAGGAGACACCCTTGTCCGAAACCGCGTTGACCTGCGGGGACAGGGGTCGGGGCTCGGTTATGGTCCGCACTATGCGTCCGATGCCGTCGGCTGAGATGGTCAGTCTGATCTCGTTTCTCGCCGTGTTGCTGATCTTCTTCAGCATCGACGTACGGGCGCGGGAGTCGGGGGAGACGGACCCGTGGCACGTGCAGTTGTTCGGGTGGACCTCGCGGGTCGGGGGCATCTCCACCGCCCTCGCCCTCACCTTGGGGTGGGTGGACCTGTTCCTGCCGGACGAGAGCAGCCCGATCCATGTGGCGTTCGTGGCTTTCCCCGGGTCCTTCGGGGTGCTGTGCGCGATCGTGCTGGGGCTGGAGATGCTCTGGCGGTGACGGCGACCCCCTCGGCCGACTGACAGGTCAGCGCCAGTCCAGCACCAGTTGGGTGTGGCGCTTGCGGAAGACGCGGCCCACGGCGGGAGTCGGCACCGCGGCGTCCGCCGGGTGGAGGCTGAACCGCGGGCCGGGGTGGTCCCGCCAGTCGTGGTGCCAGGTTCGCTGGTGGGCGGCGAGCCGCTGTGCGAGTTCGGCGCCGTCGGGGCCGTGGCCGTGGACGCCGAACTCGATGTCCGAGCTGTTCGCTTCTCGGTAGGTGAGGTACGCGAAGCTGTCCTGCGTCACGAGTGCGGGGCAGAACCAGCGGAGCACCGGTTTGACGAGGTCTCCCTCATGGGCCGGGTTCGGCCAGATCACGCCGAAGGCGTCGTCGTGGACGGCCAGCCACAGGTGCAGCGTGTCGAAGGGGACGCCGGGCCGGGCGACGATGCCCGTCCACAGTTCGCTCGGGTCGCCCGTCAGCGCCCGGTCGAGTGCGGCGGTGTCGAGGGGCGGGCCGCCGTCGAGCGTCAGCGTCACCGCTCCACCGGCCAGCGCGGCCACCTGCTCGTGGTGCGCCCCGGCGCCTTGCATCGGTACGAACCCGCACACCGTCGGGTCGAGTCCGACGAGCCGGTCGCCGTCCCGGACGAAGGTGATCGAGCGGGTGATCGCGCAGAACCGCAGCGGGACGACCATCCGCCCGCCAGGAGCCAGCAGGTGCGCCCACGGGCAGTCCCAGGCGCCGACGGTGACGATGACGGCGTCGTACGGGCCGTGCTCGATGTGCTCGGCGTCGCCCAGGACGACCTGGACGTGCGGGTAGCCGGTCTCGGCGAGGAAGCGGCCGGCTCGCTCGGTGACGAACGGGTCGATGTCCATCGTCACCACGTGCCCCTCGGGGCCGACGATCTCGGCGATGAGCGCCGCGTTGTAGCCGCCGCTGCCGATCTCCAGCACCCGATCGCCGGGCCTGAGCCGGGCGGCTTCGAGCATCTCGGCCTGCAGCCAGGGCGCGCTCACCGAGCTGGTCGCCTTGCCGTCGGCGCCGCGCTTGGTGATGACGACGTCGAACACGGAGTACACGGAGGTGAGAGACGTCTCCTCGGGTGCGAACCTCTCGCGCGGGACCTTCGCGAACGCCCGTGCGACCTGGTCGCTGCGGATGGCGCCGTGTGCCCGCAGCCGGGCGACCATGTCGGCTCTGAGGTTCTCGGCGGTGCCGGACGGCGTGTCGGTGTCCACCGGCCGGATGGTAGCTCCGTGGGGTGTTGTGACACGCGGGGTTCGGGTAATGCCGGGTGCTGGTCGTGGCGGGTCGTAGCGTGGTGTCGACCCTCCTTGAAACGCCGGGCTGCTGCCTGGCCACGACGTGTTCCTCGGAGGATGACGCTGATGCGCGCATGGAGATCAGGCCGCGAACGACACGGAGACGGGGAGCGGCGGCTTCGGTACGGGGGCCTGGTGGTTTCCGCGTTCACCGTGGGCTGCCTCGCGGGGGGCCTCCTGGTGGCTCCCTCGGCGGCCGCGGAGGCGCTCGCCGACCGCCCGCCGACCTCGCGTTCGGACCGCGCCAAGCCAAGGACGAGCGGTACGGAGTCGGCCACCACCACGGAGCTGGCCGCCGAGCCGAACCAGGCGGCGTCGGGCCAGGAGGTGGCGCTGACCGCGACGGTGACCTGTCCTGCCGGAACCCCTAGCGGCACCGTCACCTTCTGGTCCGGCGAGGTGGCGCTCGGCGCCGCGGAGCTCGTTCCGGTCGACGTCGACGCCATCGCCACGTACACCGCGACCGGGCTGTCCGAGGGCAGGCACCAGGTCGTCGCCCGGTACGAGGGTGACGAGTCGTGCTCCAGCTCCACCTCGTCGCCTCTCACCGTCCCCGTCTCGACTGCCGAGCAGGGCCGGCTGGGCGTGGACCTCAATGTCGACAAGCTGACGGCGCGGGTCGGCGGCAGGGTGGCGTACCGGATCCGCATCGTGAACGCCGGCGACACGACCCTGACGGACGCCCGGGTCGTCGACGACCTCTCGAACGTGCTGGCGCGCAGCCAGATACGGGTGAGCCCGGAGGCGACGATCGGCACGGTCAGGCAGGAGGGCGACTCGCTCATCTGGACCGGCACCCTGCCGCCTGGCGAGATGGCGGTCGTCACCTTCGCCGTCTCACCGTTCAAGCGGGGCCTGCTGGAGAACAAGGCCGTCTGGGACGGCGGCCAGGACCTGACCTCGACGCGGATCGTCCGTAAGGCTAAGGCCGGCCGTCGCTGAGCTCCCGCTGTGCCGGCGTTCTGACGAACGCCGGCACAGCGGTGATCACGCGTTTTGCCCCGGCAGCTCCGGTACATGACCGGACGTTTCCCTACTCTGCGCGTCAATGGCGATATTTACGGCAAAGAACCTGAGAGCGACAAAACTGCCTCGGGGGTCGATCTATGACGAAGCAGCCATTCAGGAGCGAAGGGGGCACATATCTCATACGCGCACACACGGGAGGCGCGCCAGCCGGTCCGTTCCTGCCTGGGTTCTGGCGGAGCCCGCTGCGCGGGCCCTGGCTCACATCGGTGTTCGGTCTGGTGCTGCTCGTCGGGCTCATCATCGTCGCCGTCACGGGACTGCTGTCGTACGCCGCCTACCAGCCCCGGCTGCCCGGGAACGACACGACGCCGGGCAAGGGCCTGCTGGGCTTCTACCTCTTCGACTGGCCGACGAACCCCGCCTGGATGTACCGGATCACCCAGGGAGCCCACGTCATCCTGGGGCTGACGCTGGTGCCGGTGCTGCTCGCCAAGCTGTGGTCGGTGATCCCCAAGCTGTTCGACTGGCCTCCGGTACGGTCGCCCGCCCAGGCCATGGAACGCGCCAGCCTGGTGCTCCTGGTCGGGGGCGCGGTGTTCCAGTTCGTCACCGGGATCCTCAACATCCAGCTCTTCTACGTCTTCCCGTTCTCCTTCTATCCGGCGCACCTGTACGGCGCGTGGATCTTCCTCGCGGCACTGGCGCTGCACGTGGCCCTGCGACTGCCCAAGGCGATCCGCGCGGCGCGGTCGCGGAGCCTGCGCCAGGAGCTGCGGACCCGCCTGGCCGACACCCGGCCGGAACCGCCCGACCCCGACGGCCTGGTCGCGGCGGAGCCGGCGCCGCCCACCATGTCCCGGCGCGGAATGCTGGGGTTCGTCGGGGGCGGCTCCGCGCTGATGTTCGGCCTGTCGGTGGGACAGACGCTGGACGGGCCGCTGCGCCGTACGGCCCTGCTCGCGCCGCACGGGCGCGTGTACGGGCCTGGCCCCAACGACTTCCAGGTCAACAAGACGGCGGCCGGCCTGGGCGTCACCGCGGCGGACGCGGGCGACGCGTGGCGGCTGACGGTCGCCGGGGCGAAACAGGTGCGGCTGTCCCGCGCGGACCTGCTCGCGATGCCGCTGCACACGTACGCGCTGCCGATCGCCTGCGTGGAGGGGTGGTCGACCGAGCAGGTCTGGACCGGCGTACGGCTGGCGGACCTGGCGCTCCTGGCCGGCATCCCGCCCGGCGCGGCGGAACTCACGGCACGGTCGCTGCAACGGTTCGGCTACTTCGGCCAGGCGTCGTTCAGCGTCCGGCAGGTGGCCGACCCGCGTTCGCTGCTGGCGCTGCGGGTCAACGGCGCCGACCTGTCGCTCGACCACGGGTTCCCCGCGCGGATCATCGTGCCGAACGCCCCTGGCGTGCACAACACCAAGTGGGTGCGCGAACTGGCCTACCGCAGGGAGAGCCGGTGAAGTGGCGCAGCGCGTACGGCGCGGGCCCGTGGCACCTCGTGGGGCTGGCGGCATGCTTCGCGGTCGCCGGTTACGCCGCCACGCGGGTGGTGGGGGCGGGCATCCTCATCGGGTTCGCGGTGTGGTTCATCGGGGCCGTCATCCTGCACGACCTGGTGCTGTGGCCGCTGTACTCGGTGGCCGACGGCGTGCTGCGGCGGGGCGTCGTCAGGACACGTCCCCCAAGGCGGCGGCCCGCGGTGGTCAACCACGTGCGGGTGCCGGTGGCGCTGTCCGGGTTGCTGCTGCTGGTGTGGTTCCCGCTCGTCCTGGGCCGTTCCGAGGGCAACTACCGGAGTGCGGTCGGGCTGAGCACGTCCCCGTACTTCGCGAGGTGGTTGTTCGTCGCCCTGGCGCTCTTCGTCGTCTCGGGTGTGATCTACGCGGTGCGGTGGTGGGCCGCGGGACGGTCGGATCATTGAGCGGCGATGACGCGACGCCGCCGGACCTCCGGCTCCCGCGGCCGTACCGGGTCGCGGGAGCCGTCGGGAACCCGTGATAGGCGCCTTCTACGAGCACGGCCTGCGCGGGGGGAACGTGGAGGTCGAGTACGCCGACGGCCGCGTCCTGCCGCTCGCCGCCGAGCGCTGGCTGCGGCCGATCGAGGGCGACGAGGAGGTCCTCGCGCGGTGCGGCGGCCCCACGCTGGACGTCGGCTCCGGGCCGGGCAGGCTGACCGCGGCGCTCGCGCGCAGAGGGGTCTTCGCGCTCGGCATCGACGTCACGCCCCTCGCCGTCGAGCTGACCAGGCGCGCGGGCGGCCTGGCCCTTCTGCGGTGCGTCTTCGATCCGCTGCCCGCGACAGGACGGTGGGCCGAGGCGCTGCTCATGGACGGCAACATCGGCATCGGCGGCGATCCGGAGACCCTGCTGCGGCGCCTGCGGCAGCTGGTCAGGCCGGGCGGCTGGGTGATCGCCGAGGTCCACGAGCCCGGTTCGAAGAGCACGGTGGACATGATGCGGCTGCGCCACGACGGGCGCGCCGACGAGTGGTTCGCCTGGGCCACCGTGTCGGCCGACGACATCGGCGGGCTCGCCGAGCGGTGCGGGTTCCCCGCCGCCGAGCGGTGGAACGCGGCCGGACGGTGGTTCGCGGCCCTGTCATGACCGCCGGGCCCGGACGAGCGAGCCCGCGATCACGGCCGACGCGGCGACGGCGTAGGCGGCCGTCCCGAGATGGTGCTGAACGCCCAGGTACGCGGCGGCCCCGGCGAGCGGGACGCCGAGCCATTCCCACCGGCCGTCGAGGGCGGCGAACGCGACGACCAGCAGGGCGTACCAGGAGTATCCGGGCGTGAGCGCGAGGAACGCGATCCCCGTCACCAGGAGGGCCCCGCTCCACGGCCGGTCGGCGGCGCCGCGACGGAGCACCAGCACGGCCGCGACCGCGACGACGGCGAGAGCCGCCGGCAGGGCCGCCGCGTCGGGCAGCACCAGGCGCAGCAGCGCGTAGCGGTCGCCGCCGGAGTCGTCGTAGCCCTCCTCGTCCAGGTAGCCGGACAGGTACCCGAGGACGGACCCACCGGACACGAGCACGTACGGCAGGTACGCGAGCGCCAGGACGAGGGCGGCGGGCCCGAGCACCGCGAGGGCGTCGAGCACCCGCCGCCGCGCAGGCGGACCGTCCTTGGCCAGCAGCCCCGACAGCGCCCCTGGCACGGCCAGCGCGGGCAGGAACTTGACGACGGTCGCCGCACCGAGCAGCATGCCGCCGCCCACCCTGTGGCAGGCCACGACGGTCAGGGCGGCGACGGCGAGCAGGACGCCGAGGGCGTCCACGTGGGCGTTGTTCACCGCCTCCAGCGGGACGGCCGGGCACCACGCCCAGTAGGCGGCCCTCGCGGGTGCCGCCCGGCGACGCAGGACCAGCGTCGTCGCGAAGGCCAGCACCGCCCCGCCGATCTGCAGCGGTTTGTACCTGCTGCCTTCCGGCGAGAGCCCGTGCACGGCCAGGAAGTACAGCTCCGCGAGCGGCGGGTAGATGGTGTGGACGGCGGGACGGTTGATCCGCGTGCACGTCCGCGCGTCGACGGGATACCGGTACGGGGCGTTGCAGCCCGCGCCCTGCGGGAAGAGCCAGCGGTCACGCAGCGGGGCGAGCGCCGGGTCCGCCGGGACGTGCGCGTACGGTGAGATCCCCGCCGCCTGGACGCGCCCGTCCCAGATGTAGCGGAAGGAGTCGGTGCTCGTGGTCGGCGGTGCGAGCAGGCCCGTGGCGGTCACGGCGGCGGCTCCGGCGACCAGCAGGAACACCGCCTGGCGCTCCGGCACCGCGCGCAAAGCCCACGCCGCCGCGGCGAAGAGCACCCAGGAGAGCGCGTACCACCGCAGCAGGGCCGAGGTGTCGCCGGTCAGCGACCCCGAGGTGATCGCCAGCGCGAGCGCGCCGACCAGGGCCAGGAGGAGCACGGCCGTACCGCCGACGCGGTATACCCCGGGTGCCACGGGTCAGGCCGGCGGTGCGGTGGCGAACTCCTTCATCCCCTCGGCGAAGCCGACGCGGGCTCGGAAGCCGAGCTCCGCCTCCGCCCGGTGCGGCGCGGCCACGATGTGGCGGACGTCGCCCATCCGGTACTCCCCCGTGGTGACCGGTTCCTGGCCGCCCCGCTGCGCGGCGAGGGCCGCGGCCAGCTCGCCGACGGTGTGCGGCTCCCCGCTGGCGATGTTGTAGACGGCGAGCGTTCCCGGCGCGCCGCCGGTGAGAGCGGCCACGTTCGCCTCGGCGACGTCGCGGACGTGGACGAAGTCGCGCGTCTGCCCGCCGTCCTCGAACACGCGCGGGGCCCGACCGGCCTCCAGCGCCGACCGGAAGATCGCCGCGACCCCCGAGTACGGGGTGTCCCTCGGCATCCTCGGCCCATACACGTTGTGGTAGCGCAGGGCGACCGCCGTGCCGCCGGTCTCGCGCGCCCAGTTCGCGGCGAGATGCTCCTGCGCCAGCTTGGTGGTGGCGTAGGCGTTGCGCGGATCCGTCGGCGCGTCCTCGCCGATGGTGGCGAGGGCCATCTCGTCGCCGCACCGGGGGCAGCGCGGCTCGAACGAGCCTCGCGCCATGTCCTCGGCCGAGCGCGGGCCAGGCCGCACCCGCCCGTGCCGCGCGCAGTCGTAGGCGCCCTCGCCGTACACCACCATCGAGGACGCCAGCACCAGCCGCTCCACGTCATGGGCGGCCATCGCGGCGAGCAGCACCGCGGTGCCGTACACGTTGATCGAGGCGTAGTCGGGCAGGTCCGCCACGTCAACGCCGAGCCCGACCTTGGCCGCCTGGTGCACGACCACGTCCGTGCCCGGCAGCAGCCGGGCGAGCAGGGCGGCGTCGCGTACGTCCGCGCCGGACCGCAGGTCGAGGCCGGTCACCTCGTGGCCGTGCGCCTCCAGCGCCTCGACCACGTGACTTCCGATGAACCCGGCCGAACCGGTCACCAGCACTCTCGTCATCGTCGTGCCCCGATCCCGGCGAGCGCGGCGGCGTAGCGGGAGCGCGGGACCATCGCCGCCACCTCGACCGCGTCCGCCATCGTGTCCACATCGGTCAGGCACGGCATCAAGGCGACGCTCATCCCCGCCTCCCTCAGTCTGCGCAGCTGGATCTCTCCGGTGGTCGGCTTCGACATCGGTACGCCGAGCAGCAGCGCGGCGTCGGGGACGCGCAGCCCGAGCAGCCAGAAGCCGCCGTCGCTCGCCGGGCCGAACACCGCGTCATGGCCGGCGAGCAGCGACAGGGCGTCGGCCAGCAGGTCCGCGGCGACCTGCGGGGTGTCCATGCCGATGAGCACGACGGGGACGGGCAGCGCCCGATGGGCGTCCTCGAAGGCCGCGGCCAGCCGTTCGTCCAGTCCGCCGCCTCGCTGTGGCAGCACGGTGAAGCCGGTGGGGAGCCAGGCGCCCGGGGCTCCGTCGAGGACGAGCACCCGGCCGGCGTCCGGGACCCGCGCGACGGTGCGCAGCGTGTCCTCCAGCGCGGCGCCGGCCAGCGCGGCGGCCTCGTCCGGGGTGAGCGGCGGGACGAGCCGGGTCTTCACCTTCCCCGGCACGGGCTCCTTGGCGATCACCACGATCTGTCCTCGGGGAGCGCCACCGTGTGGGTCCTGGTTCACGCGGCCCTGTCCTGGCGGGCCATCACGCGGCGCATGTCGCCGACCGCGCGCAGCGTGCCGCGTACCGTGCCGGTCACCTTCGACCTGCCCCTGCGCGGCAGGTAGTCCACGTCGGTCTCGCCGATGCGCCAGCCCGCGGCCCCGGCCCGCAGGACCATCTCCAGCGGGTAGCCGAAGCGCCGGTCGACGAGGCCCAGCTCGAGCAGCGGCGTCCGCCTGCAGGCGCGCATCGGCCCGAGGTCGCGCAGCGGGACACCGGTGCGGCGGCGCAGCCCCCTTGCCAGCACGGCGTTGCCGAGCCTGGCGTGCACCGGCCACGACGCGCCCTGCCGCAGCACGCGGCGGCCCAGCACCAGGTCGGCCTCACCGGCCAGGACGGGATCGCACACCCGGGGCAGCTGCCCCGGGTCGAGCGAGGCGTCGGCGTCCATGAAGCACACGACGTCCGAGGTCGCGGCGGCGAGGCCCGCGTGGCAGGCGGCGCCGAAACCGCGGCGCGGCTCGCTCACCACCGTCGCGCCGAGCTCGGCCGCGATCGTCGCGGATCCGTCGGTCGAGCCGTTGTCGACCACGATCGGACGGAAGCCGTCCGGCATCCGTCCGAGCACCCACGAGAGGGCCGCCGCCTCGTTCAGGCACGGCAGCACCACGTCGATCTCCATGCCACCGACGCTATTCGGGCATCCGCCCGCACACCTTGACGAACAGTGCGCCCTGGCCGAGAAATTACCCAAACACAGCGCACCGGCCCCGGCGCTCGCAGCACCGGAGCCGGGGTTCCGTCAGGCGGCCGGGCGGATGTTGTGGTTGAGGCGGAAGAGGTTGGCCGGGTCGACGCGGTGCTTCAGCGCGGCCAGCCGGCGGTGGACGTCCGGCGTGTAGCCGCGCTCGGTGGCGTCACGGTCGGACAGGAAGCTGGGCAGCGCCATGCCGGTGGACCAGGGCCGCAGCCGTTCGAGCGCGGCCGTCTGGGCGGCTCCGACCACCTCGGGGTCTCCGCCGACGGTGGTGATGAAGAGCGTGAAGGCCGCGTCACGGCACGAGATCGCGTTCGGCACCGCGGGCGGACGCGCGAACGCTCCGCCGAGGTGCCGGATCTCCACCAGGTCCGGCGGGGCGGTCGTCTCATCGGCGACCGCGACCAGGGCGTCGACCGTCTCGGCGGTGAGCTCGCGCAGCAGCCCGCTGCGGTCGCGGGCGGGGATCGGGCCCGGCGGGTCGGCGTGGATGGCGGCGAAGTCGGCGTACGGCATCTCCCCCACCGTGTCGAGGAGCGGCGTCGTGACGGCGCGCAGCGGTTCGACCAGCGCGGGGCCGTTCACCGCCGGATCGCTGCAGCTGATCCGCACGCTCACCACCTGCCGGCCGCGCAGCGGGTCGGGCAGGAACGGCGCGTCCGGCATCCGCAGCAGCGCGACGGAGGACGACACGCTCTCGGGGACGGTCTCCACCCACGCGCGGTAGGCGTTGAGCACGGCGGCGGCGCTCTTGCCGGGGAAGAAGACGGAGCCCGCGTACAGGGTGGTGACCGGGAAGAGCTCGATCTCGACGGCGGTGACGATGCCGAAGTTGCCCCGTCCGCCGCGCAGGCCGAAGAACAGCTCGGGGTCGCTGTCGGCGGTGACGGTGCGCAGGGCGCCGTCGGCTGTGACGACCTCGATCTCGGTCACGTGGTCGGCGGCGAACCCGTGGGCCCGGCCGAGCGTGGGGCTGTGCCCGCCTGCCAGGACGAAACCGACGACGCCTACGCCGGGGGCGGCGCCGTTCAGCGGCGCGAGCCCGTACTTGGTGATCTCGGCGACGGCGTCCGCCCAGCGCACCCCGGCCTCGATCCGGGCGGTACGCGCCTCGGCGTCCACGGTGACGCCGCGCAGGGCGCGGGTGCTGACGACCACGGCGTCCGGCCCGATCGGCACCGGCGGCAGCCCGTGCCCGGTGGACAGGGCGGCGACGGGAGCGTTTCCGGCGGCGGCGAACCGTACCGCGGCCTGGACGTCGAACGCGGACGCGGCGGCGACGACGACGCCCGGCCTGATGTCGGCGCACAGGTTGAAGGTGCTCGTCTCGTCGGCGTATCCCTCGTCGCCGGGCAGCAGCGCCCGGCCCTGGAGGTCGGCGGGCAGTTCCGCCCTTACGAAGGTCGATTGCTGGTCGGTGGTGCGGTCTGGCATGGGGAACTGGCCTCGGATCGGGATGGAGCGCGGCTCGGCCGCGAGTGGATGGTGAAGTGGCGCAGGGGGAATCACCATGGATCGCGATTGCGCCGAAATAGCCATGACCTGGGGTTTCATGGCCGAAGCTGGGACGAGACTACCCCCGTCACCCCAGTCTCTTGACACCCACCCGTACCTACGGGAGCGCCGGGCGGGTCAGCCGGGTAATAAGTCGTGGACGAGCATCGGGGTGTCCTGTGTCGGGGCGGGTGACGGTGCGGGCGGCACGGCCGAGGGACGTTGTGGTGACAGCGGAGCGGCCGGGACGGACGCGAGGCGGGCCGGGCAGCGGCGCGCGGCGGCGCGGAACGGACGGCGGCCGAGGCAACGGGCGTACCTGACACCGGTCGCCGGCCCGTCGGTACGCGGGGAAGTGATGCGGCCGGTGGGCCGGCGAACGGCGTGTCCTGGGGCGCCTGCCGGGCGGCCGGCGGGCGGCCGGTTCCGCGCTGGACGGCGGCGCACGGCGGCCCGTGTCGCTAACGGTCCGTTCTTGGGCTCGGCGGTCGGGTGGGTGGTGCGCATGTTCACCAGGAGCGGTTGGAGTAGCTGCTCCAGTCGAAGTGACCCGGACGGCCCTCGCCGATGCGGAACTTGAAGCCGTCGAAACCGCCACGGGCGCTGTAGCTGAAGCGGTACTTCGCGTGCCCGCCCGTCACGAACCGGCGACCCTGGTGCCAGCCACGGTCGTCGTGGTAGACGAAGTCGACGTAGGTGTTCTCACGGTCGCGGTCACGGTCCCACACGTCCACGTCGAAGTAGTAACGACCGTTGGAGAAGTAGTAGTAGCCCTTGTAGTACGAACGCTCACCCCGCGACTCACCCCGGCTGAAACCGGAGTACCCGTCGAACCAGTGCTTCGTGTACGACACAGAACCGGCGGCCTGCGTGGTGGCGGCCTGCGCGGGAGCGGCGGCCACGCCGGCCATGACCGCACCGGCGAGAACGGTACCGGCGAGAACGTTGCGGAGCTTCATGATGATCTGTCCCTGAGTGTGAGGAGAGGGTTCCCGGGAGCGGCGATCGCTCCCGACGACCATCAACTTAGGGATCAGCAAGCCCGCGTTCTGCGTACAAACACACAGATCACCGCGAGCGTGCACAACTACACAGAACAGTCAGAACGCCTGCTCGCCGAGCGCCTGGAGGAACTCGAAGCGGTCGGCGGTGGCCGACCCCGGCTGCGGCCGGAAGATCACCATCCGGTGGCCGGTGGTGGAACTGAGGACGACGTCGCACTGCACGTCGAGCGCCCCCGCGCGCGGATGGACGAGCCGCTTGCGGGTGGTACGCAGCGGTTCGACGGCCATCTCGGCCCAGTACGCGCCGAACTCCTCGCTCGCGTCCAGGAGGTCGGTGATGAGGCGGTCGGCGATGGCGTCGTCGCCGCGCCGGGCGGCCGACGCGCGCAGGTCGGCCGCGTAGCCACGGCCGATGACCTCGTGCTCCTCGGGGACGTTGAGCGCGCGCGACGCCGGGTCGGTGAACCAGCGCCAGATCACGTTCCCCGCCCGGTCGTCGCCGAGTTCCCACGAGCCGACCAGGGCCCGGCTCAGCCGGTTCTGCTCGATCAACGTGCCGAGGTCGTCCATGACATGCGCGGGCACGGTCGTCAGGGAGTCGAGCAGGAACATCATCGCGGGATCGACGTATCGGCCGGTCGCGTTCCTGAGCGGCGGCGCGTGCCCCGCGAGCAGGTAGAGGTGGTCGCGCTCCTCGACGGACATGCGCAACGCCCTGGCGAGGCTCGCCAGCATGGCCGGCGACGGATGGGCGTTGCGCGACTGCTCCAGCCGTTCGTAGTAGTCGACGGAGACGTCCGCGAGCAGCGCGACCTCCGACCTGCGCAGCCCTGGGGTGCGCCGGCGGCCGCCGGCGACGATGCCGACGTCGGCCGGGCGCAGCGCCTCACGCCGGGCCCGCAGGAAACTCCCCACGTCGTTGTGCCTCATGCTCACTCCTGGATGATCCTCATCCCGGCGGGGACGTACCGCTCGCCCGCCACCTCGTCCGGCGAGATCGCCTCGCGCAGCGCCGTCAGGCTGTCCTGGTCGAGCGTGAGCGCCGCCGCGGCCACGTTCTCCTCCAGGTAGGCGCGCCGCTTCGTGCCGGGGATGGCGGTCACGCCCTGGGCGAGCACCCACGCCAGCGCCAGCTGCCCGGGCGTCACGCCGTGCTGGTCGGCGAGCGCCGCGACGCGGTCGGCGAGCGCGAGGTTGCGCGCGAAGTTCGCGCCGTCGAACCGGGGCGCGCTGCGGCGCCAGTCGCCGTCCGGCAGGCCGTCGAGCGAGCGCAGCCGGCCCGTCAGGACCCCCCGCCCGAGCGGCGCGTACGCCACGAACCCGATGCCGAGCTCGTGCACGGTGTCGAGCACGCCGTTGGTCTCCACGGTACGCGTGAACAGCGAGTACTCGGTCTGCACGGCCGTCAGGGGCGCAGCGGCGTGGGCCGCGCGGATGGTCTCGGCCGACGCCTCGCTGATGCCCAGGTAGCGGACCTTGCCCTCGGCGACCAGTTCGCCGAGCGCCCCGAAGGTCTCGGCCACCGGCACGTCCGGGTCGACGCGGTGCTGGTAGTACAGGTCGATGCGGTCGGTGCCGAGCCTGCGCAGCGATCCCTCAACCGCGCGCCTCAGGTAGTCGGGACGTCCGTTCGGCCCGCCGATGACCCCGCCCGTCTCGTCGAACGTCGCTCCCCCGAACTTGGTGGCGATGACGACGCGGTCGCGGTGCGGGGCGAGCGCGCGTCCGACGAGTTCCTCGCCGGTGAAGGGGCCGTACAGGTCGGACGTGTCGAACAGGGTGACCCCGAGCTCGACGGCCCGCTCGAGCGTCTCGACCGAGCTCGCGTCGTCGCGCGTGCCGTACATCGCGGTCATCCCCATGGTGCCCAGGCCTTCGACCGAGGCCGTCATTCCCTGGCCGCCGATGTGGTGCGTCCTGATGCTCACGTGCTCCTCCTCGTGGTGGCGGGCCGCCGTGCGGCGGCCTCCCCGCCAGGATCCTGCGGTTCCCGCCGGTTCCCGGCGTCCGGTTCAGACCCGTCCCGCGAGGACGACTATCGGTCGTGACGCAGGAGATCGCCGGGCTGGCAGTCGAGCTCGCGGCAGAGCGCGGAGAGCGTGGAGAAGCGGATCGCCCGCGCCCGGCCGTTCTTCAGCACCGACAGGTTGACGATGGACACGCCCACCCGCTCGGCCAGCTCGGTCAGCGTCATGCCCCGATCGGCCAGCAGCTTGTCGAGGTGGACGGTGATGCGATGGTCGTCTTCCGGAGGCATCAGACCAGGCCCTGGAGGTCGGAGCGGAGCCGTGTGCCCTGGCGGAAGAACTCGGCCAGGGCGAGGACGCCGAGGCCGACGATCGGCGCCCACCTGTAGTCCTCGGCCGGGGTGATGGCCGTCCCTTCGAGCGGGGTGCCGGACACCAGCAGCCGCAGCACCCAGGCGTCGACCATCGGGATCGCGGCGATGCTCATCAGCAGCAGGCCGATCGAGGCGAGCCTGACCGCGTTCACCGGGGTGAACGGGTCGCCCTCGCGGAAGCTGCGCATCATGAGCAGCAAATATACGGCGACCGCGCAGAGCACCGGGACGAGCAGCAGCTCGGGCAGGATCAGCAGGAAACTCTGCCAGTGACTCGGCTCGGCGATGGTGAGCGTGGCCTCGAACGTGGGCTCGCGGAGGGTGACCGTCCCCGAGGGCACGGAGACCGGCGCGGAGACGGGCGCGGAGACGGGTGCGGGGGTGGCGGTCGCGTAGGGGTTGACGTGGACGTGACGGGCGCCGGTCCGGTTGCTGTTGAAGACGGAGATCATGGCTATCATCACCACGGCTGCGGCGACGTACAGCCCGATGTACATGACGATCTCGACGATGCGGATGGTCGCCGGCTGTCTGTTCACACCTGCTCCTCACGGTCTTATCGTTCTTCGTTAATAACGATAAACGATAAGACCGAGGGATGCGTGGATGAATTCCTCCGCCGGGGGTCGGAGCTAGCGCCACATGGCGGCGATGCGGGCGGCGGCGGCGCGGCCCTGGGCCAGACCGGCCCGCGCGCTGGGGGTGCGGACGGCCGGGTCGAGGGGGTCGGGGCCGGACGCGGCCAGCGAGGCCTCGTCCGGGGTGACGACCTCGACCACGCCGTCCAGCTTCGCCCACGACGGCTCGCCCGGCTCGGCGAGCGGGGCCAGCACCAGCACCCGGTCGTACCCGTCCGCGAGGTCGGCGTTGCTCATCGTCCGTACGCCGCCGTCCATGTACGGGACCCCGTCGATGGTCACGCACGGCCACACGCCCGGCACCGCGCAGCTGGCCGCCACCGCGTCCACCAGGCTCACCCCCGAGCCGGGGCTGAACAGCCTTGGCTCGCCCGTGAGCGCGTTCACCGCCACGATCACCAGGTCGCGCTCCGGCCACTCGTGCACGGGCAGCCGCCCCGCGATGACCTCGCGCCGCCGCTCCTCGCTGACGGTGGAGGCGGCCAGCGCCATCGCACCCATCTCACGCCGCTGCTCGGACGCGTCCCCGGCGTTCTCGGCGATCTGCTGGAGCTTGACCCACAGCTCCTCCGTCGCCACTCCGGAGGACAGCTCGGTCGTCTGCCGCGCCGGGTCGGCCTGCCGGGCGAACAGGTCGGCCGGCGGCAGCCCGCTGGTGAACTGGGCGGCCACGGTGGAACCCGCCGACGTGCCGATGATCCGATCGGCCGCCAGGACGTCGAGCCCGGTCTGCGCGAGGCCGGCCAGCACGCCCGTCTCCCACGCGATCCCGGCGATACCCCCGCCGCCCAGCACCAATGCCCGCCTGACACTGCCCATGTGACCCTCCTCGTACGATTGCTCCACATTAGAGCGCCAGCCGTACGGCGACCGTCAGCGAAGCCCCCTCCAGGCCGGCCAACCCGAACACCAGGGCGTCCCCGGACAGCCGCGCGTCACCGTCGAGCACCTCGGCCACCGGCCGCGACCAGGTCACGGACAGTCCGCCGAGATCGCGCCGTGGGTCGGCCACGGTGATCGTCGCCGTTCCCCGCGCGCCTTCCCTGACCAGCACCGCGCACGGGCCTGAGACGGTGAGACCGCCCACGCTCCCGGCGTTCCAGAAGTTCACCGCCGTGACGCCCATGGCCGGCACGTGGACGGCCTGCTGCCGGGAGGTGTTGGCAAGGACGCGCAGCCACCCCGAGGCGGCGCGTGCCCTGGTCACGTCGCGGCTCGCCCCGGGCAGCAGCACGTACGCGTAGCCGGCGGAGCGCGGATCGACGCCGTGGTCCAGCCAGAGCGTCACGTAGTCGCGGGACACCCCGCCGCCGGCCCGGCTCTCCCGCAGCGTGCGCAGCTCCTGGCCCACGAGATAGCCCCCGTGCCCGTCGAGGTGCGCCCAGCCGTCGCCCACGGTGAGCGGGGCGCTGGTCCTGCGGTTGTCGACGACGGTCTCGACGGACGTGCCGTCGTCGCCGGTGATGCCCGCGCCCAGGCAGACGACGGCGTCGTCGAGGAAGATCCAGGACTTGAACGCCTCCATCGTGCTCCCGAGGCCGCTCAGGTGCTGACCGACGGTCGCGTACGTGCCGTCCGTCGCGCCGCCCACCCACCTCCAGGGCGTGCGGGTGTCGCCCCAGGCCGCGCCCGCCCCGTCGGGCAACCGCCTGGTGGAGACCGTGGTGCCGGGCAGGCGGTAGGGGTCGACGGTCGCCCAGAACGCGTCGGAGTACTGGTCGCCGTGCCCTTCGGCCCACCAGTAGAGCATCCCGGAGCCGGTGTGCCAGCCGCGCGGGTTCTCGCCGTTGCCGTGCTCGTAGTGGCCGATCCGGTCAGAGGCCATGCTGAGCGCCGCGCACCAGCCCGGCCGCCGGTGCACGGCCCGCGCGCTCGACGGCAGCAGCCGGTGGCCGACCGGCTCGGGCGCGGCGGGCACCGCGGGGTCGGCCACGACCGCCGCCAGGCGCGCGTGGAGGGCGGGCCCGGCGTGGTCGAGCATCGGACGTACGGTCTCGCGCGCCGCCCACCCCTTGACCAGGGCGTGCCAGCGCGCCCGCACGGCTGCTGGAGCGCTCTCGCCGAGCAGCAGGATCGCGGCGGCGATCGCCCGCCCGCTCTCGTGGTCGCCGAACGACCGGCGCGCGACGGCCCGGCCGCGTACGAGGTCCATGCAGGCGCCGTCGTGCACGAAGGGTGCGAACGACCGCTCGACCAGGGCGAAGACGCGCTGGTCGGCGATCTCCCACGGCGAGCCGCGCAGCACCGCGTACAGCGTGGCCAGCCCCTCCAGCAGCGTCACCCCGTACCCGCCCTGGTACGGCACGGACGAGTGCTGGATGAACGACCCGTCCCGGTGGAAGCCGTCGCCTTCCCTGACCACGCGGAACACGGGGGTCAGCGCCGAGGCGGCCAGTTCCGCCCGGCCGTGGTCGTCGCCCGCCATGGCCCGCAGCAGCATGACGACGCAGCGGTCGACGCGGTTGGCCGCGGTGCTGGTGCCGTCGTGGCGTCCGAGGCGGCTCGCGGGGGCGAAGTGGTCCACCGCCTCCAGCAGCGCGGCGGCGCGCGGTCCGTGGAGGCCGGTCAGCACGGCGGCCTCCAGCAACGCCTTCGGGACGCCGATCTCCCAGTGCCACCAGTTGCCGGCCGGGTCGGCGCCGGCCGCGTACACGTGCCGCCGGTAGTGGTCGACGCCCTCCGCGACGGCCGCCGCCAGCGCGGCGTCGCCGGTCAGGCCGGTGCCGTCCAGCGCGTACGCGTGCGCCATGGCCCGCAGCCGCCGCGGCGTGGCCGTGAACGACGGGTACGCCTCGTCCGGCCAGAGCCGGTCGCTGGTCGGGGCCATCGTGTCGCGGTGGCGGGCCGCCGCCCTTCCGCGCGCCGCCAGCAGGGCCAGGTACGGTTCGGCCGACGGGTCGCGTACGGGGCCCGCGAGCACGTCCAGCCAGCGTCGGCGCAGCCGGACGAAGGTGTCGTCGGGGGTGTGCGCGGCCCGGGCGGGCACCAGCGCGCCGAACGTGCCCGCCGCGGCGACGCCGCCGAGCCGGAGGAACGACCGCCTGGTGGGCACGCCCCGATTATCCGGCCGCGCGCCGCGGCCCCGCCAGGCTCGACGGACGGACGGGCGGACGCGGGGCGGCCGGGCTCAGCGAACGGGCGGGCGGAGGGCGATCATGGCGATGTCGTCCGTCGTCTGGGTGCTCATCCGCGCGAGGAGCTGGTCGCACAGGATGTCGAGCGGCTTGCGGGCCAGGGAGGCCGCGTTGCGCTGGAGGGTGGCAAGGTCGCCTTCGAGGTTCTCGTGGGGGTGCTTGACCAGGCCGTCGGTGTAGAGCAGCAGGGTGCCCCCCGCGGGCAGGTGCGTCACGACGCTCGTACGCGGCCGTTCGCAGACGACGCCGAGCAGCGGGTCGTTCGAGCCGTCCAGGTAGTGGGCCTCGCCGTCCCGGGTGACGAGCAGCGGCGGCGGATGTCCGGCCACGGAGTAGGTGAGCCGCCACCCGCCGGACTCCGACGCCTCCAGCCTGGCGAGCACGCACGTGGCCGTGACCTCGCCGTACAGCGCCTCGGTCGCGACGTTGAGGCGGTGCAGGATGTCGCCGGGCGGCTCGTTCCTGTCCATGGCGAGCCCTCTGAGCATGTTGCGGATCTGGCTCATGGTGGTCGCGGCGCCGAGGTCGTGACCGGCCACGTCGCCGATGGCGACGACGACCGAGCCGTCGGGCAGCTGGAAGCAGTCGTACCAGTCACCGCCGATCTCGGCGACCGTGGTGCTGGGCCGGTAGCGGGCGACGATGTCCAGGCCGCTCAGCTTGGGCGGGTCGGGCAGCAGGTAGTGCTGCAGAGCGAGGGAGATGCGCTGGGTGCGCTGGTAGCGCAGGGCGTTGCTGAGGTGGGTGTGGGCGTGCTCGATCAGCCCGTTCAGCAGTTCGATGTCGGCGTCGTTGATCGGCTCCCGGTCGCCGCAGATCACCGCGTCGAGTACGGCCGCCACCACGCCGTCGACGACCACCGGCACCAGGGCCACGCTGTTGGCCCCGCTCGCCCTGAACCACTCCTCGGCCCCGCGCGGGGCCAGGTCGGGCGGCGGGCATCCGGGCGGGAAGGTCCGGTACACCGTCTTCCTCGTCCTGACCGCCTCGGCGAAGGCGCAGCGGCCCTTGACGGCCACCCTGCCGGGTTCGGGGGCGGGCCGCAGCGGGTCACGGACAATGCTCACGAACCGCTCCGCCACGAGTGGGTCCGGCAGCGGCTCGTCGTACTCGGGGACGAGGTAGATCCCGCACCCGTCGAGCACGGCGGGCACGATGACGTTGGCCAGCAGGGTCAGCACCTCGTCGAGGCCGGCCATGTTGGCGGTGACGGCGGCGGCCTCCTGCAGCAGCTTCTCCCGCCGTTCCCGCTGCCACTCCTGCTCGACGTCGACGCAGGACCCGACCCATTCGACCAGATCCCCGCGTTGGAACACCGGGGCGCCACGTACGCGGACATGCCGGTGGGTCCCGTCGGCCATCCGCATCCGGAAGACGTACTCGAACGAGGTCATCGTGCGTCTCGCCTCGGACCACATCTCCACGACCTCGTCCCGGTCGTCGGGGTGAATGGTGTCCTGCCAGCCCTCGCCGCGCTGCTCGGTCCAGGCCTGCCCGGTCACGCGCTGCAGCGCGGGGATGGGCTCGGTCACCATCCCGTCGGCGTCCGTGACCCACACGACCTGCTCCCCGTCGACCTGCAGGAGGCCCTGGAAGCGCTGGAGGAACCTGCGCCGGCTCTCGGCGGCGGGCTCGGCCTCGGGGGCGGCGACGACCTGGTCGGTGACCTCGACGACCGTCATGAGCACGCCCTTCACGTCGTCTTGCAGCGGGATGCGGGTCAGGGTGATGGTGGCGTACCGCTCCGGTCCGCCGTCTGTCAGCGCGTACGGCATCTCCTTCAGGGCGAGCGACTCCCCCGTCTCGTACACGTAGTCGAGGTCGGAGAAGTAGTTGCGGTGGACGAGGTCGTGAAACGCCTGGTGGAAGGGGATGCCGAGCTGGCGGTCGCCGTAGATGGCCCGGTAGGCGTCGTTGATGTAGACGAGCCGGTGCTCCGGTCCACTGGTCATGGCGACCCCGGCAGGCGCGATGTTGAAAGCGTGCAGCGGCAGCCCGCTGAGATCCGTTGCGTGTTCCATCGGTGCTCCCAGACGCCTCTCCCCCTACGCGTCTCGTGAATGGTGTGCGACATAACGCCATCATTCGACTAAGCCCACAAACAAGATAAAAAGCGCAAAAAGCCGTTTACCTGAGGTCAGACGCCCGCGCGGATCGGCACCACGTTTCCCGCCGGGCCGTGGCGCGGCAGTGCGAACCAGGTGGCCTTGCCCACCAGGTCGGGCCGGGTGACGTAGCGCTGCGGGTGGCAGCCGTGGAAGCCGTCGGAGAGCCGGGCGACGATGCTGAGCCCGCGCCCGTGCTCGGCCGAAGCGTCCGCCTCCACCGGTTCGGGCAGCAGCGGGCTGCCGTCCACGACCACGCACATGACCTCGCGCGCGTCGGCGTGCAGGGCGAGCTCGTACGGGCCCTCGCCGTACATGAGGGCATTGGTCACCAGTTCGCTGACCATGAGCATCGCGTCGTCGACGAGGTCCGGAGCGAGGCCGAGCGCCGTCAGCTCGTCCCGGACGACGGATCGCGCGTGGCGGACGGTCCGCGGGTCGCCGGACAGCGGCCACACGTTCCGCGGCAGCCTGGTCATGGCGTCTTCTTCCCGTGTTTCGCGCAGCAAGAGAACCTGCCTCTTGAGGGGGACGAATGCGGCTGTCGAAACCTGTACGCACGACAGGCCGTCACGGGTCGAATCTTCGGCGAGAAAACGTCATTCTTTTGCCGGACGCCCGAAATCGGGAGAAAAGTACGGGTACGGACACCCGCATGACGCTTGATGAACACAAACCGAAGAACGACCGCCGTCCTTCCGGGAACAACCGGCGGCCCGCGGAACCGGTACCCGCCGGACGCAAGGCGCTGGAGCAGGCGCTCTCCAAGGCCGGCATGAACCTCGAGGACCTCGTCCGCCCACCCTCCGGATGAGTCCCGCCCGGACGAGCCGCGGGCCCGTCCATGAGCTCCGGAGTCCCTGACCGCTGGGCCGTGGCGACGCACGCCACGGCCCTTCCCTCAGGCGCCACACACGACAGCCGGGGTCAACGGCACGGACGTGACCCGTCCGGCGATCTCCGGCAGGGCGTCGGCCACCGCGTTCGCGATCGCCGCGGAGCACGTCAGCGGGGGTGACGATGCAAACGTTCCTGCCCTATCCGGACTTCGCGGCCACGGCCGCGGTCCTCGACCCGCTGCGGCTGGGCAAGCAGCGGGTGGAGGTCCTGCAGGTGCTGCGCGCCCTCACCGTCCCCGGGTACGGCTGGCGGCACCACCCCGCCGCGAAGATGTGGACCGGCTACGAGGAGGCGCTCGTCCGGTACGGCCTGGAGATCTGCCACCGCTGGCGACTGCTGGGCCGAGCCGACACCTGCGCCACGACGATGGCCGTCGAACTGGCCGAACTGCTCGGCACACCACTGGTCCGCACCCAAGCCGAACTCGCGGCAGCCGACGAACTGCCGCCCTGGCTCGGCGACCCGGCCCTGCACCTGAGCCACCGCTCCGCCCTGCTCCGCAAGGACCCCACCTTCTACCGCCCGGTGTTCGGCGACGAACCCGACGACCTCCCCTACGTCTGGCCCAAATCCAACCGCCCACCCCGCCACCCCACCTGACGCCTCCGCCCCGCTCCCACGTCCTTTTGGGTGGACGTGTGTGAGGCGAGCTCTTGTGGGTGTGCGGGTCCTTCGGGGTGGGGATGGTGCGCCGGCAGCCCGGTGGGCACGAGGTCCTCGGTGCCGGCGGCGCCGCACCCCCGTGGACGCGATGTGCCGCCGGTGCCCGCGTCCCCGTGTGGGCGAGGCCCTGTCCTTGGTGCCCGCACCCCCGTGTGGTGAGGTTCTGTGTACTTCCCTGGGAGTAGTGGGGGGCTCCCCCTTGGCGCCGATGACCGGGCGCGCGACACGATCTACTGTGCAGGGATGAGGTCTGTGCGCGGATGGCGTCCCCTCGCGCTGGACGGCGCTCTCGCCGCGGCGGTGTTCGTGCTGCTGGGGGTGACCGTGTCGGCCGTCCCGGGTGCGGTGGTCCTCGACGCGGCGGCGGCCTTCATCGGCTCGGCGGCGCTCGTGGCCTGGCGGCGGGCGCCGCTGGTGGCGGTGCTGGTCACCACGCCCTGCATGCTGGTGCTGGCGGTGCACCTGCAGCCGGGCCCGACGGCCGCGTTCCCCGTCCTGCTGTCGGTGTTCGCCGCCGCACGGGCCGGTCACCTGCTGATCCCGGCGCTGGCGGGGGTGGCGTTCCTCGGGGGCACTCTGGCGGTGAACCTGGCCGCCCCCGCTCCCGGGCAGTCCGTGCAGGAGATCACACAGGACTCCACGCTGCTGCTCGGCTGGTTCGTGGCCGCGACGGTGGCGGGCACGGTGAGCCGGCACCGGCAGGCGTACCTGGAGCAGGTCGAGCAGCGTGCCCTGGAGGCCGAGCGGACCCGCGAGGAAGTGGCGCGCCGCCGCGCGGGCGAGGAACGCCTGCGGATCGCCAGGGAGCTGCACGACTCGCTCACCCACAGCATCTCGATCATCAAGGTGCAGGCGGGCGTGGCCGTCCACCTGGCACGTAAGCGCGGGGACGAGGTGCCCGCGGCGCTGCTCGCCATCCAGGAGGCCGGCAGCGACGCCATGCGCGAGCTGCGCGCCACCCTGGAGATCCTGCGCGACCCCGACCAGGACGACGACCAGGACACAGATCCGGTCCTCGACCAGGACACGGGTCCTGGCACCGGCCGGGACACCGAACCGGGCTCCGGCCAGGGCACCGCCCGGGACATCGAGCCGGGCTCCGGCCAGGGCACCGAACCGCTTACCGGTCCGCGCGCGAGCGGGCTCGACCGGCTGGGTGATCTCGTCGACCGTGCCCGCTCGACCGGCCTGCCCGCCACGGTGACGGTCAGCGGCGAGCGCCGCACGCTGCCCGCCGCGGTCGACCGGGCCGCGTACCGGATCGTGCAGGAGGCCCTCACGAACGTGACCAGGCACGCGGGCCGCGCCGCCGCGAGCGTGCGCATCGACTACGCCGGCACGGAGCTGGTCGTGCAGGTGGACGACGACGGCCTGGCCACCCCGGACGCCCCGCCCGTGCCCGGCGTCGGCCTGACCGGCATGCGCGAACGCGTCACCGCCCTCGGCGGCCGATTGCGCGCCGAACCCCGCCCCGGTGGCGGCTTCACCGTCCGCGCGGAGCTGCCCCTGGGAGACCCGTCGTGATCCGTGTGTTGCTCGTGGACGACCAGGCGCTCATCCGAGCCGGTTTCCGTGCGCTGCTGGACGCCGAGGAGGACATCGAGGTCGTCGCCGAGGCCGCCGACGGGGAGCAGGCCGTGGCGCTGGCCCTCGAACACCGCCCCGACGTGGCCCTCGTCGACGTGCAGATGCCCGTCATGGACGGCATCGAGGCCACCCGGCGGATCGCCGCCGACGAGCGGCTGAGCGACGTCCACGTGGTGATCCTGACCAACTACGGCCTCGACGCGTACGTGTTCGAGGCCCTGCGCGCGGGCGCGGGCGGCTTCATGGTGAAGGACACCGAGCCCGCCGACCTGCTCCAGGGCGTCAGGGTGGCGGCCAGGGGCGACGCCCTGCTGTCCCCGTCGATCACCAGAAGGCTGATCGGCGAGTTCGTGGCCCGCCGCCCCCAGCCCGACGCCGGCGGGCTCGACGTGCTCACCAACCGCGAACGCGAGGTGACCGCCCTGGTCGCGCGCGGCATGTCCAACGACGAGATCGCCGCCCACATGGTGATCAGCCCGACCACCGCCAAGACGCACGTCAGCCGGTCGATGACCAAGCTCGGCGCCCGCGACCGCGCCCAGCTGGTGGTTCTCGCGTACGAGTCCGGCCTGGTGACCCCCCGCCCCCGCCGCTGATCGCGCGACGGGGATACTGAAGGGAGATCCAGGAGGGTTTCGTGAACGTCATCTCGCGCGGTTTCCACGGCAGACGCAGGGACGAAGGCGACCGCCTGCCACCCGGCCAGTACCTGGTGGAGGACTTCCCCGTGCTGTCGGCGGGGCCGACGCCGCGGGTGCCCCTCGACCGGTGGGAGTTCGCCATCGACACCGAGGCGGGCGTCACCCACCGCTGGTCGTGGCCGGAGTTCCAGGCCCTGCCCCAGGAGACGCCGACGGTCGACATCCACTGCGTCACCGAGTGGTCCAAGCTGGACACCTCCTGGGAGGGCGTCTCGCTCGACGTGCTGTTCGAGGACGTCGACACCGACGCCTCGTACGCGCTCGTCTACTCCTACGGCGGCTACACCACCAACCTGCCGCTGGAGGACCTCCTCGACGGCAAGGCGTGGATCGCGCACCGCTTCGACGGCGAGGAGCTGGAGCCCCGTCACGGCGGCCCGGCGCGGCTGATCGTGCCGCACCTGTACTTCTGGAAGTCCGCGAAGTGGGTGCGCGGCATCCGCCTGCTGGACGACGACCACCCTGGCTTCTGGGAGACCGCCGGCTACCACAACTACGGCGACCCATGGCGCGAGCAGCGCTACGAGGGCGACTGATGCCCCGCCTGACCTGGCAGGCCGCCGAGCTCGTGACGAGCACGCCCGAGACCGGCACCGCGCGCACGCTGCGCCTGCGGGTGCCCGGCTGGCGGGGGCACCTCGCGGGCCAGCACGTCGACGTCCGGCTGACCGCCGAGGACGGCTACAGCACGCGGCGCAGCTACTCGCTGGCCGGTCCCGCCGACGGCGAGTTCCTCGACCTGACGGTGGAGTCCGTGCCGGACGGCGAGGTGTCGCCGTACCTGACCGAGATCATGCGACCCGGCGACCAGGTCGAGATCCGCGGCCCGGTGGGCGGCTGGTTCGTCTGGCGGCCGGGCGGCGACCGGCCGGTGCTGCTGGTGGCCGGCGGGTCCGGCATCGTGCCGCTGATGGCCATGGTGCGGGCGCGCCGCCAGGCGGGCAGCGACACGCCGTTCAGGCTGGTCTACTCGGTACGCGGCCCAGACAACGTCTACTACGCCGACGAGCTGCGCCGCCCCGACCCCGGGCTGGACGTCTCCTACCTGTACACGAGGTCGGTCCCCGAGGGCGTGTCCCGGCCGGCGGGCCGCGTCACGCAGGCCGACCTGGCCGAGGCAGGCCGGCCGGCCGCGCTCGCGCCCGACTGCTACGTGTGCGGCCCGACGGGCTTCGTGGAGACGGCGGCCGACCTGCTGCTCGCGCTCGGCCACGCGCCCGAGCGCATCAGAACCGAACGTTTCGGCCCGAGCGGAGGCTGACATGACGCAGGAACACCTCGACGGCAACACCCTGGCCGGTCCGCTGAGTGAGATCTTCGCCGTGGACGTGACCACCGCCACCGGCCGCTGCGCGAGCTGCGGGATGTCGGGGCCGATCGGCGCCCTGCACGTCTACGGCCCCGATCCGGGTCTGGTGGGCCGCTGCCCCGGCTGCGAGGAGGTCGTCCTGCGGCTCGTCCGCGGTCCAGGCTCGGCCTGGCTCGATCTGCGCGGCACGATCTCCTTGAAGGTTCACCTGCCGGACTGAGCGCACGGCGCTGAGCTGGCTTGAGTACACTCAGGCCCGTTCAACGGCTCGTGGGGCGTGGCCCTCGGCCTCATCCCTGTGGGAGTCACGTGAGCAGCGGGCTTGTCGACGCGCCACCTTCCGAGTCCGGCGTACCGCCCAGGCGGCGGCGCCGCTGGGTGCGCTGGGTGGTCGGCATCACCCTTGCGGTCGTCCTCGTGGTCGTGGGCGCGACCGTGAGCATCACCGCCATGCTGACCGGAAACGTCACGCATGAAGACGTCAGCGAGGCCGACCTGGGCGCGACCCGCCCGCCGAAGGTCGCCACCTCTGCGATGAACGTCCTGGTCGTCGGCTCCGACCAGCGCGACGGCAAGAACGCCAAGTACGGCCACAGCATCGCGGGCGAGCGCACCGACACGATCATGCTGGTCCACGTGTCGTCGGAACGCGACAACGCGATGGTGGTGAGCTTCCCGCGCGACTCGCTGGTGCAGCTGCCGGCGTGTCGCGGCACCAAGAAGTTCCCCGGCCAGCAGGCCCACCTCGGGATGATCAACGAGTCGTTCAACTCCGGCGGCATCGGCTGCACGTGGAAGACGATCGAGTCGCTCACCCGCATCCGCATCGACCACTACGTGAAGGTCGACTTCACCGGCTTCAAGAGCATGGTCAACGCGGTCGGCGGCGTCCAGGTCTGCCTGCCCGAGCCGGTCGACGACAAGAAGGCGCTGCTCCGCCTGCCCGCCGGTCGCCAGACGCTGAACGGCGAGCAGGCGCTCGGCTACGTCCGCGCCCGCTACAGCCTGGGCGACGGCTCCGACATCGGGCGCATCCAGCGGCAGCAGATGTTCATCGCGTCGATGATCAAAAAGGTGATGAGCGGCGACACGCTCACGAACCCGACGCGGCTCTACAACGTGCTCAACGCCGGCACCAAGGCGGTCACGACCGACAGCGGCCTGACGCCGGGCGTCATGCTCGATCTCGCGACGAGCCTCAAGGGCATCGACATCGGGAGCATCCGCTTCATCACGACGCCGTGGCACTACTCCCTCACCCAGCCGGGCCGGGTCGAGTGGGTGCAGCCGCAGGCCAGGAAGCTGTTCCAGATCGTCGCGAAGGACCAGAGCGTCGAGGGCGTCAAGGGTGGCCAGACCAAGGTCGGACGTTCCAAGATCACAGTCGAGGTGCGGAACGGCACCTGGCGTAGCGGCCTGGCCACCGAGGTGGCGGCAGTGCTGGAGCAGCGCGGGTACCACATCGCCAAGACCGGCGACACCGCCAAGAAGCCTCAGGCGAAGACCACGATCATGTACGGCCCCACCGGCGAGACCCGCGTGCCGACGCTGTCGAACGACATCATCAAGGCCACTACGAGGCAGCTTCCCGCGGCGCGGACCAACCGGCTCGTGCTGGTGATCGGCGACGACTGGAAGAGCCTCAAGCCGCAGCGCGCCGACGACACCGAAGCGATCAAGGGCTTCGACGCGACCCACGACACGTGCGCCGCCTGACCTCAGAGATGCGCGTCAGGGCACGGTGACCTGGTCGCCCGTGCCCCGCGAGGCGAAACCGCGTCAGCGCGCGCGTTCAGGGTCTTGCTCGGACGACGTGGGCGGGTAGATCTCCTCGCGTCGTACGTCAGCGCCCAGCTCCTCGCGGAGCCGGTCGTAGTCGATGTTGTGGTTCGTGTACTTCAACTGGCGAGCGACCTTCGTCTGCTTCGCCTTGGCTCTTCCTCGACCCATGGCTACTCCCTAGTCCCCGCTGTGCATGCTACCCAACAAGCTTACGACTTGAAGAATTATGCAACTGCGCTGGATTAGTCTGGACGATATGCACGTGGAGGTCCATCAGGCCAAGGCCGACTTCTTCCGAACGCTCGGCCACCCCGCTCGCATCCGAGTGTTGGAGCTACTCCAGGAAGGGCCGCTTCCCGTCAGGGATCTCCTGGCCCAGATCGACATCGAGGCGTCCAGCCTCTCGCAACAGCTCGCCGTCCTGCGCAGGGCGGGGATCGTGAGTGCCATCCGTGAGGGCAGCACCGTGGTCTACACGCTGGCCACACCGGAGCTTGCCGACCTGCTCGACGTCGCCCGGCGCATCCTCACCGACATGCTCGCCGACCAGGGAGCCCTGCTCGCCGAGCTGCGGGCCGAGGTCACCTAGGGGGGCCGTACGCGGACACGTCGTCGCCGTGCCGCCCCAACCGGACGGCGACGCCGTGCTCCCAGCACGTCGCGAAAGAGGCATCCGTTAGGCTCTCGCCCATGGTCTCCGAACTGTTCGATCCCAAGGCGTGGCAGGCCGTCGAGGGATTCGAGTTCACCGACATCACCTACCACCGCGCGGTCGACCAGGGCACCGTCCGCATCGCGTTCAACCGCCCGGAGGTCCGCAACGCCTTCCGGCCGCAGACCGTCGACGAGCTCTACCGCGCCTTCGATCATGCCCGCCAGTCCACCGACGTCGGGTGCGTGCTGCTGACCGGCAACGGCCCGTCGCCGAAGGACGGCGGCTGGGCGTTCTGCTCGGGCGGCGACCAGCGCATCAGGGGCAAGGACGGCTACCAGTACGCCGACGGCACCCCGGCGACCGGCCGGCTGCACATCCTGGAGGTGCAGCGGCTGATCCGCTTCATGCCCAAGATCGTGATCGCCGTGGTGCCCGGCTGGGCGGCCGGTGGCGGCCACAGCCTGCACGTCGTGGCCGACCTCACCCTGGCCAGCGCCGAGCACGCCCGTTTCAAGCAGACCGACGCCGACGTGGCGAGCTTCGACGGCGGCTTCGGCTCGGCCTACCTCGCCCGTCAGGTGGGGCAGAAGTTCGCCCGCGAGATCTTCTTCCTCGGCGACACCTACTCCGCTGCCGACGCCCACCGCATGGGCATGGTCAACGCGGTGGTCCCGCACGCCGAGCTGGAGGCCACGGCGCTGGAGTGGGCGCGCAAGGTCAACGGCAAGTCGCCGACGGCGCAGCGCATGCTGAAGTTCGCCTTCAACGCGATCGACGACGGCCTTGTGGGCCAGCAGGTGTTCGCGGGCGAGGCGACGCGGCTGGCGTACATGACCGACGAGGCGGCCGAAGGCCGTGACTCGTTCCTGGAGAAGCGCGAGCCCGACTGGTCGCCGTTCCCCTGGCACTTCTGAGATGACAGTCCGGGTGCCCCCGGCGCTGACCGCCTCCCACGTGAAGTGGATGGGGGCCGCCGGGCGCGCCTGGTCCGCAGGGCTGCCCGCGCTGGCCGGGCGCTACCTGGATGAGTGGGAGCTGCGGCTCGACGGCGAGCCGCGGCACGGCGTGGTCTCCCTCGTGCTGCCCGTCGTCCTGGCCGACGGCACCCCGGCGGCGCTCAAGCTCCAGCCGGTCACCGACGAGAACGCCACCGAGGCGCCTGGACTGCGCGCGTGGGCGGGCGACGGCTCGGTGCTGCTGCTCGACTCCGACCCCGCGACCGGCGCCCTGCTGCTGGAACGGCTGGAGGCCGACCGGTCGCTGGCCGCGGTGCCCGACGCCATGGAGGCGCTGGAGTTGCTGACCGGGCTGCTGCGCCGCCTGGTGGCCCGTTCCGCGCCCGAGGGGATGCGCCGGCTGGCCGACATCGCGCAGGGCATGCTCGACGGCGTCGACGGCGCGCTCGCCGGGCTGCGCCGCGAGGACGACCGGCGGTGCCTGCGCCGATGCGCCGCCGCCGTCGCCGAGCTGCTGCCCGAGCCCGGCGACCGGCTGCTGCACTGGGACCTGCACTACGAGAACGTGCTGGCGGCCGACCGTGAGCCGTGGCTCGCCATCGACCCGAAGCCGCTGGCCGGTGATCCGGGGTTCGACCTGCTGCCCGCGCTGCACAACCGCTGGGACGAGGTGGTCGCGACCGGCGACGTGCCGCGCGCGGTGCTGCGGCGCTTCGACCTCATGGTGGACGCGCTCGGCCTCGACCGGCGTCGCGCGGCCGGCTGGACGCTCGGCCGCGTGCTGCAGAACTCCCTGTGGACGGTCGAGGGCGGCGGCGGCGAGCTGGACGCCGTCCAGGTGGCCGTCGCCGAGGCACTCCGGCTCAGATGGTGAGCACGATCTTGCCCTGGCCGTGGCCGGTCTCGATCTCGCGGTGCGCGCCCGCTGCGTCCTCCAGCGGGTACGTCCGCCGGATCGGGAAGACGAACGCGCCCTCGGCGTACAGGGCGGCGTAGCGGGCGAGGCGTTCGGCGGTGCGCTCGCCCTGGACGGTCCGTACGCCCAGCTCGGCCGCCCTGGCGTGCTCGACGAGCGTGACGACGCGACGGCGGTCGGCGACCAGTTCCAGCGAGACCTCCAGCGCGTGGCCGCCCGCGCCGTCCAGGGCCGCGTGGACGCCTCCGGGGGCCAGCGCGCGCACCCGTCCGGCGAGCCCCGCCCCGTACGTCACCGGGACGGCGCCGAGAGCGCGCAGGTGGTCGTGGTTGGCCTCGCGGGCGGTGCCGATCACGGTGGCCCCGCGCCGCCGCGCGATCTGCACGGCGGCCGTCCCGACCGCCCCTGCCGCGCCGTGCACGAGCAGCGTCTCGCCGTCGGCGACGCCGATGCCGTCGACGGCCATCTCCGCGGTCTGTACGGCGGCGGTCAGCGCACCGGCCACCTCCCACGGCATGCCGTCCGGCTTGGGCGTCACGTCGGTGGCGGCGACCACGACGCACTCGGCGTAGGCGTGCAGCCGCGAGAAGCCCATCACCTCGTCGCCGGCCGCGACCCCGGTGACGCCCGGCCCGACCTGGTCGACCACGCCCGCGAACTCGTTGCCCAGAACGCGCGGGCCGTCCACGGCCGGCACGTACGGCGGCAGGTAGCCCCGCCGTACGTACGCGTCGACCGGCTGCACGCCGGCGGTCCGCACCCGGACGCGGACCTGCCCGGGGCCTGCCTGAGGGGCGGGCAGCTCCATCACCTTCAGCACTTCGGGACCGCCGGGTTCCTCGAACGCCGCCGCCCTCATCGTCTCGGTCATGGACGCCAGCCTGTTCCCTCAAGCAAGGTTGAGGTCAAGGTTTCACGTAAAACATTCACGGACTGCCGTGACGGTAGCGGGGTCGGCCTCGACCAGCGGGAGCCGTACGGCGGGGGTCGGGATGAGGCCCTCGGCGTGCAGCACGCCCTTGAGCAGGGTGGGGTTCGGGGCGGTGAACAGCGCCGCGGACAGCCGCGACAGCCGGTGCCCGAGCTCCCTGGCCCGCGCCACGTCACCGGCGTGCCAGGCGTCCACCAGGTCGGCGAACGACCTCGTCGACAGGTGCGCCGAGGCGAGGATGCCTCCCGAGGCGCCCATCGCGAGCAGCGGCGAGACGAAGACGTCGTCGCCACCGAGGACGTCGAAGCCCGCGGGCGGGTCGGCCAGCAGGTCGACCGCGTCCTGGTCGATGCCGCCCGCGGCGTACTTGACGCCGGCGACCATCGGGTGGGCGCCGAGCCGGCGCAGGGTCGCGGCGCCGACGGCCTGTCCCGTCCGGTAGGGGATGTGGTAGATCACCAGCGGCACCGGCGTCTCGTCCGCCAGCGCCTCGAAGTGGGCGACGACCCCGTGCTCGCCGGGCCGCAGGAAGTACGGCACCGTCACGAGCGCCGCGCCGACCCCCTCGGGCAGTTCCCGCAGCGCACGGGCCGTGGAGCGGGTGTCGTTGCCCGTCACGCCGACCGTCAGCAGCGCCTGCCGCTCGGCGCAGACCCGCGCGCACGCCTCGATCACGCGGGCGCGTTCCGCGGGGTCGAGCGCGGCCACCTCGCCGGTGGTGCCGAGGGCGACGAGCCCGGCCGCGCCGTCGTCGAGCACGCGGTGGGCGAGCTTCTCGACCGACTCCACGGCGACCTCGCCCGCCGCGTCGAACGGGGTGACCAGCGGGACGTGGATTCCTCTCATCATGCTCCGAGCCTGGCCCTTGATGACTCTTCAGGTCCAGTACGGATTTCTACGGTCGAGCGTAAGCTCAACTTATGCTCGACCCGCGCAAGCTCCACCTGCTCCGCGAACTCTCCCGGCGCGGCACGATCGCCGCCGTCGCGGAGGCGGTGACGTTCACCCCTTCGGCCGTCTCCCAGCAGCTCAGCGCACTCGAACGCGAGGCGGGCGTCCGGCTGCTCGAACGCACCGGCCGCACGGTGTCGCTCACCGCGGCAGGGCACGTGCTCGTGGAGCACGCCCACGCCGTGCTCGAACAGCTCGAACGCGCCTCCGCCGCGCTCGCCGCCGCCCGGGGAGGGCCGTGCGGGCCACTCAGGATCGGGGCGTTCCCCACGGCGGCGCGCGTGCTGCTGCCGCCCGCGCTGACCGCGCTGACCGGGGCGCACCCGGGGCTCGTCCCCATGGTGTCCGAGATCGACCCGGCCGACGTCTCGGCGGCGCTGCGGGCGGGCGAGCTCGACGTGGCCCTCGTGCACGAGTACGACTTCGTCCCGCCGCCGGCCGACGCCTCGATCGAGACCGAGCCGCTGTTCCGTGAGGCGATGTACCTGACCGTCCGCGCCTCCGTCGCCGCCGCCCGCGACGACGCGTGGATCACCAACAAGCCGGGCACGCTCTGCCACGCCATGACGATCAGGGCCTGCCAGGCGGCGGGCTTCGAGCCCGACGTACGCCACCACGTCGACGACTTCGACACCGTGCTCGCCTTCGCCGCGGCCGGTCAGGGTGTCGCGCTCGTCCCCCGACTCGCGGCCACCGCCCCGCCGCCCGGCGTGAGGCTCACCCGCCTGCCGCTGGCCCGCCGCACGCTGGCGGCGTTCAGAAGGGGCAACGGCGACCACCCCGCGATCAGGGCGGCCGTCACCGCCTTCCACACCGCCGTCCCCCACCTCCCTCTGGACGATTCCGCCTGACGTACAGAGGGCCTGAGTAGATGAAATCTTACTTAGATAGGTTCTTACTTCGGAGTCGCGTCACGGTGAGTGAGTTCACGGGCCGAGCGCATGACCTCCGGCTGCTCGACAAGCAGCTCCGACTGGTCACGGAGGAGAAGCTCACGACCAGAGGCAGAGCGCTGATCATCACGGGTCGCCCCCCCGTATCGCTGTCTCACGGGCCGGCGCCGTACGCGGCCTACCGCTGGATCAGGTCTGGCGGCCGGAGGACCTGCTCACGGTCTGGGCGGGTTGACCCGTCAGGCGCGGCGAGCAGGGGGCCGAAGACGGTGGCGAAGAAGGTGTCGAAGGGCTGGGACGACCGGTCGGCGCGGGCTCGGATGAGCGTGCCCTCCCAGGCATCGAGCAGGAAGCCGGCCACCGTCGCGGCGTCGAGGTCGGCGCGTACGGCCCCGGCCTGCTGGGCCTCCTCGATGGTGGCGGCGAGCGCGGCGGACCAGTGGGCGAAGCCCTGCCGGACACTCTCGCGGATCACGTCGCTGTGGTCGCCGATCTCCGCGCCGAAGTTGCCGAGAAGGCAGCCGCGCCGGTAGTCGTGCCCCACGCAGTCGTCGCGCAGGCCCTCGAAGTGGGCGCGCAGCCGGGCCACCGGGTCGGCGTCGCCGTGCAGGGCGTCGAGCAGGCCGTCGCCGTACTGCCGCAGCGCCTCGACGGCAAGGGTCTCCTTGCTGTCGAAGTGGTTGTAGAACGACCCCTTCGGTACGCCGGCCGCGTCGGTGATGACCTTCACCCCGGCCGCGTTGTAGCCGAGGGTGTGGAACTGCTCCAGCGCGGCCTCGACGATCCGGCCGCGCATGCTCGGTCTGCCCATGGCCCACCTCCGCGGTAAATATGGCCGGTCGTCTCAGGGAGTGTCAAGTCGCTTGACGCCATTTAAGACGACCGGTCATATTAAATCGGACCGAGACGAGGAGAAGACATGTCCACCTACCGAGCGTTCGAAGTGACGGGTTCGCGCCAGTTCCGCCTGGTCGAGCGTGAGATCACCCATCCGGAGCCGGGCCACGTACGCGTCCGGGTCGAGGCCTGCGGGGTGTGTCACACCGACGCCCTGGCCGCGGAGGGAAGGCGCGCCGACCCGCAGGCGCCCATGGTCCCCGGCCACGAGATCGTCGGCGTGATCGACGCCGTCGGCGACGGGGTGCGCGGCCGGCACATCGGCGAACGGGTCGGCGTCGGCTTCCTCGGCGGGCAGTGCGGCCAGTGCGACGGCTGCCGCCGCGGCGACTTCGTCAACTGCTCCGACCAGCCGCTGGTCGGCACCACGATCGACGGCGGCTACGCCGAGATGGTGCACGTCAGGAGCAGCGGGCTGGTACGCGTACCCGACGGGCTGAGCCCGGTGGACGCGGCGCCGCTGCTGTGCGCGGGTCTGGCGATGTACCAGGCGCTGCAGCAGGCGCAGGCCCGCCCCGGCACGCTCGTGGCGGTGCAGGGCATCGGCGGGCTCGGCCACCTCGGCCTCCAGTACGCCGCCCGCCTCGGCCACCGCGTGGCCGCCGTCGCCCGCGGCACCGCCAAGGCCGAGCTGGCCCACCGGCTCGGCGCCGACCACTACATCGACAGCTCCGCGCAGGACCCCGCGCAGGCCCTCCAGGAACTCGGCGGCGCCGCCGCGATCATCGCCACCGCCACCAGCGGGGCCTCCATGACCGCCCTGGTGGGCGGCCTCGCGAACCGCGGTCACCTGGTGATCGTCGGCGTGCCTGCCGACCCGGTCAGCGTGAGCACGCCCGACCTCATCTTCGGCGGCCGCGTCATCAGCGGCAGCCTCACCGGCACGGCCATCGAGAACGAGGACAACCTCGCCTTCAGCCTCCGCCGGCGGATCCGTCCGATGACCGAGGTGCTGCCGCTGTCGGAGGCGCCCAAGGCGTACGAGCACATGATGGCGGGCGACGCCCGCTTCCGCGTCGTGCTCGACGCGACCGCATGAACGTCACCCGCCGGTGAGCTCGGCGAGCCGGCGCGCGAACGTGGCCCGCTCGGCCTCGTTGCCGGCGAGGTCGAGGGCGACCGTGTAGGCGGCGGCCGCCTCGGCGCGGCGGCCCAGCCTGCGCAGCAGGTCGGCCCGCGCCGCGTGCAGCAGGTGGTAGTCGCTCAGGTCGCCGGCCAGGCCGTCCAGCAGGACGAGCCCCGCATCAGGACCGTCGCGCACGGCGACGGCCACCGCCCGGTTCAGCGCGACGAGCGGTGACGGCTCGATCCGGAGCAGCACGTCGTAGAGGGCGACGATCTGCGGCCAGTCGGTCGCCGCGAAGCTGTCGGCCTCGTCGTGCAGCGCCGCGATCGCCGCCTGCACCGCGTACGGCCCGACGCCGGGGCCGGTGAGAGCCGGCACGACGAGCCGGCGCCCCTCGGCCACGAGGTCGGCGTCCCACAGCGCACGGTCCTGGTGCTCCAGCAGCACCTGGCTGCCCGCCGCGTCGATCCGGGCCGCCCGCCGGGCGTCGGTGAGGAGGAGCAGCGCGAGCAGCCCCGTCACCTCACGTTCGTCCGGAAGCAGCCGGTGCAGGACGCGGGCGAGCCGGACGGCCTCGTCGGCCAGGTCGGCGCGTACGAGGTCGTCGCCCGAGCTGGGCGCGTACCCCTGGGTGAAGACGAGGTAGACGACCCGCAGCACACCGGGCAGCCGGGACGCCAGCTCGTCGGGCCCGGGGACGCGGAACGGGATGCGCGCGGCGCGGATCTTGCGTTTCGCGCGCACGAGCCGCTGGGCCATGGTCGCCGTGGGCACCAGAAAAGCCCGCGCGACCTCGTGGGTGGTCAGCCCCGCGAGACAGCGCAGCGTGAGGGCGATCTGCGCCTCCGGCGCGAGCGCGGGGTGGCAGCAGGTGAAGAACAGCCGCAGCCGCTCGTCGGGGATGTCGTCGAAGTCCACCTCGTGCGTGGGGACCGTCCTGTCGCTCTCCACCCGCAGCTCCGCCAGCCGCTGCGCGTACGTCCGGTCGCGCCGGATCCGGTCGACGGCCTTGCGGCGCGCCGTGGTGAACAGCCAGGCCAGCGGCTTGTCCGGCACCCCGTCGACCGGCCAGCGCCGCAGCGCGGCCTCGACCGCCTCGGAGATGACCTCCTCGGCCAGGTCGAGGTCGCCGAACCGGGCGGCCAGCAGGGCGAGCAGCCGGCTCCGGCCCTCGCGGAAGACCGCCTCGACGCAGCCGGCCGCGTCCGGCCCGGTCACGGCTGGGGGAACTCCCAGATCGGGCGGACCTCGACCGTGCCGTACCTGGCGCCGGGGCATCGGGCCGCCCAGTCGAGCGCGGCGTCGAGGTCGGGGACGTCGATCAGGTAGTAGCCGCCGACGATCTCGCGGGTCTCGGCGAACGGCCCGTCGGTGACGACGCGCTCACCGTTCACCCGGACGCGTACGGTGGTCGCGTTCTCGTCCAGCGCGTTGCCGTCGAGCTTGACGCCCGCGTCGGTGACGGCCTTGTCGAACGCCCAGAACTCCTCCTCGGTCGGCGCTTCGGCCGGCAGCTCGTCGGTGAGGTCGGGCGAGGGGGTGTTGAGCAGCAGCAGGTACTTCACGGTTGCACTCCTCGTGCGTCAGGGGGCGTTGCGCAGGGATGACGAACGGCCGGCCGCTGCATCGACACCTCCGCACGAGAAATTTTCTCAGGGCGTCTGGGGGTCCTGGCGGGCCGTCGAGAGCGGTGCCGCGATCGATTCGAGGCTCTTGCGTTCCGCCTTCACCCCGAGGAACACCTCCACCAGGCCCGCCGCGATCATCACCACCGCGCCGATGGTGAACGCGATCGCCGTGTCACGCGCCACGCCGGTCTCCACCATCGACGCGAACACGAGCGGGCCCGAGATGCCGCCCGCCGCCGTACCGATGGCGAAGAAGAACGCGATGGCCATGGCCCTGGTCTCCATGGGGAAGATCTCGCTGACCGTCAGGTACGCCGAGCTCGCCCCCGCCGAGGCCACGAACAGCACCACCGACCAGCACGCGGTCAGCGTCACCGCGGTGAGCGCGCCCTGGTCGAACAGCCACGCGGTGCCCAGCAGGAGCAGCCCGGAACCGATGTAGCAGGCGGAGATCATCGGCACCCGTCCGACGCTGTCGAAGAGGTGTCCGAGCAGCAGCGGGCCGAGGAAGTTGCCGACCGCGATGACCGCGAAGTAGTAGCCGGTGTGCGTGTCGATCTGGAAGAACGTGGACAGGATCTGCGCGTACCCGAAGGTGATGGCGTTGTAGAGGAACGCCTGCCCGATGAAGAGCGACAGCCCGAGCACCGTGCGCTTGGGGTAGAGGGCGACCAGCGTGTGCGCGATGCGGATGAACCCGATCGACCTGCGCTGGTGGATGGTGATCTCGTACTCGGGCTCGCGCAGTTTCTCGGGGCCGATCTCGCGCTCGACGTCCTGGACGATCTGCTCGGCCTCCCGGTCGCGGCCGTGGATGAACAGCCAGCGCGGGCTCTCCGGCACGTTGCGCCGTACGAGGAGGATGGCCAGGCCGAGCACGACGCCGAGCCCGAACGCGACTCGCCAGCCGATGTTGACCGGCAGGTCGTTGAGCAGCGGCACGGTGAGCAGCGCGCCGCCGGCCGCGCCGAGCCAGTAGCTGCCGTTGATGATGATGTCGATGCGGCCCCGGTGCCGGCTCGGGATGAGTTCGTCGATGGCCGAGTTGATGGCCGCGTACTCGCCGCCGATACCGAACCCGGTGAGGAACCGGAACAGGAAGAACCACCACGCGCTGAACGAGAACGCGGTCATCAGCGTCGCCACCAGGTAGACGACCAGCGTCAGGATGAACAGCTTCTTGCGTCCGAACCTGTCGGTCAGCCAGCCGAAGAACAGCGCCCCCGTGCACGCGCCGCCGACGTAGAGCGCGGCGGCCACGCCCGCGACCTGCGCCTGGGTGATGTCGAGGCCACTGCCCGGCTTGGCCAGCTGGGCCGACAGGTTACCGACGATGGTGACCTCCAGCCCGTCGAGGATCCAGACGGTGCCGAGGCCGATGACGATCATCCAGTGCCAGCGGGTCCACGGGAGCCGGTCCAGCCGGGCGGGGACCTTGGTGGTGATGGTGCCGGTTTCCACGTCGCTCATAGGCACCTACGAATTTCCCGGAAGGCGACCGCCAAACGTGGCCTACACGGTGGCCTTGGTGCCCTCCACCAGTTCGGTGCGTGCCCATGGCCCGCCGCGCCAGGCCCGGCCGCCGAGGTCGCGCCGCCGCACCTCCCGCGCGCCGAGCCGGCGCAGGACCTCCTCGTACGCGGCCGCGTGCCGTACGTCGGCGATCAGGACCTGCCCGCCCGGCCGCAGCACCCGGTACGCCTCGCGCACGGCCCGCTCCCCCGCGCCGCGGCCCAGCGGGTGGCCGGACACCACGACGTCGAACGTGCCGTCCTCGAACGGCAGGTCGCGCGGGTCGGCCCGGACGAGGCTCATCCGGTCGGAGACGCCCTCGGCGACGGCGTTGCGCCGGGCCGCCCGCTCGACGCGGCTCGTCGCCCGCCACAGCACGCCGGTCGCCCGCCCCTGCTCCAGCCGTCCTGCCGCGACGAGCAGCACGTCGCCTCTGCCGCAGCTGAGGTCGAGCAGCCGTTCGTCGCCGCGCAGCGGCCGGAGCCGCTCGCCCCAGACGGCGAACTTGCCGCGCCGCGAGGTGTAGAGGTGGCTCGCGGCGCTGGCCAGCGTGTAGAGCGCGCCGAAGAGAAACACCGCGCCCGCGGGCAGCACGTCCAGCACGAACGACACCGCCGCAAGGCCCGACAGCAGCCCCGCCCCAACGAGCAGCCCCGCCATCGCCCAGGGGGCGTCGATCCCATAACTCCCGCGCCGCCGGCGAACACTCACGTCGCCACCCCCACCAGCCCAGCCACCGCCCAAGGAACGTCGACCCCGCAGCGCCGGCGACCACTCACATCGCCACCCAACACCACCCCACCAACCAGCCCAGCCACCGCCCAAGGAACGTCGATTCCGTAGCTTCCGTGTCGCTGGTGAATGCTCACGTCGGTACCCAAGGTGGTTTTGACGGGGAATTGACAGGCCACTTCCCCTTCGTACCGGCTGTGACCCACATTCCCTTACTAAGGTCTCGTCGATCGGCACGCAATGGGGGTTGGGGCCGTATGACGGGGAAAGAGCGAGACTTTGGCCTGGGCGCGAGCGTCGTGCTCACGGTCGCCTCGGCGGTGTTGTGGGGAGTCGCCCACATCGCCGTGGAACGCCGCAAGAGCGGCCTGGCGCTCATGGCCGCCTACCTGCTGATGCTGGCGGGTGCGCTCACCGTGTTCACGGCTTTCAGCATCGACCTGCTGTCGCTGGCCGTCCAGCCCCGCTGGATGATCGGGTTCACCGTCGCCCTGATCGCGGTGGCGGTGCTCTGGTCCGCGGTCATCGTGTGGTCCTTCCTCCTCGTACGTCCCCCGCGCTCCGACACCGCCGGCCGCGTCGTCGCCACCGTGCTGACGGTGTCCCTGTGCGCGCTCGTCGTGGCCCCCACCGCGTACGCCGCCCGCCTCGCCTACATCTCGCGCGACGTCGTGACCACCCTGTTCACCCCGGGCGACAGCTCGGCTCCCATCCTCGCCGACGACCCGTGGAACGGCGCCCAGCGGGTGAACTTCCTGCTCATCGGCGCCGACTCGGCGCCTGGCCGGCCCGGCGTGCGTACCGACAGCATGACCGTGGCCAGCGTGGACGTGCTCTCGGGCGACACCGTCCTGTTCGGCCTGCCGCGCAACCTGGAGCAGGTGCCGCTGCCCAAGGGCCCCGCGCACGACCGCTTCCCGTGGGGCTTCACCGGCACGGGCCCCACCAACCCGGGCCTGCTCAACGAGATCTACCAGTACGGCAACGACCATCCCGAGGTGGTGCCGGGCGTGCCGAAGCAGCGACGCGGCTCCGAGCTGCTCAAGCAGACCGTCAGCGGCATCCTCGGCATCCCCGTGCACTTCCACGCCATGGTGGACATGAAGGGCTTCGCCGAGATCGTCGACGCCATGGGCGGCGTCCGGGTCACCGTCCACCAGCCCATCGTGTACGGCAAGTACCGCGAGGGCCTGCTCCCCGCGGGCACCCGCAGGCTGTCGGGCGCGGAGGCCCTCTGGTACGGCCGCTCCCGTACCGACAGCGACGACTACGTGCGCATGGGACGCCAGAAGTGCCTGCTCAACGCCGTCGCCAAGCAGGCCGATCCGCTGACGGTGCTCAACAGCTTCGAGCGTCTCGCGGCGGTCACGAAGCGGTTCATCTCCACCGACCTGCCGCAGGACCTGCTGCCCGCCGTCATCGACCTGTCGCAACGGGTCAGGGACGCCAGGATCCGCAGCCTCAGCTTCGTGCCGCCGCTGGTGAACACCGCGGCGCCCGACTGGCAGTTCATCCGCCGCAGCGTCCGTGACGCCCTGCGGGAGCACCCGCGGCCGCACCGGGCAGCCCTGGCCGTGCGCCCGCAGGCGGCGGGGGCGGCCCGCGACGTGGTCAGCCTCAACGCGACCTGCCGTTAGACCGTCTCGTCGAGGTGGTCGGCGTAGTAGGCGATGGCACGCTGGTATCCGCCCGCCTTGTCGGACTCCGCCACCACCTTGAGCAGCGTCGAGACGGCCTCCGCCGAGCGCCCGGCGTTGTGCAGCGCCATCGCCGTGAACGTGCGCAGCGCTGGATCGCCGGGGAACTCGGCGAGCCCCTTGGCGAAGACCCCGAGCGCCTCGTCGGGACGGCCGAGCACCCGTAGCGTGCTGCCGAACCCGGTGAAGGCGCCGAGCCGGTCGTCGGCGCCGAGGCCGTCGCCCGCCAGCGCCCGCTCGTAGTAGGGCACCGCCTCGGCCTCCAGGCCGAGGGCGTCGTGGGCCCACGCCGTCTGGTAGGCCACCTCGGCGTCGTCGGGGAACCGCCGGGCCAGCTCGACGAGCGCCTGCCGCGCCTCCTCGTGCCGCCCTTCCTCCCTCAGCCGTACGGCGGCCGCCAAATCCACGTTGCTCATGCACGCAGTGTGGCATGATGGCGACCGACAGGAACGAAAACGGTTTTCATTCTGGAGGCGCAGTGAGAGTCGCGTTCGTCGGCAAGGGCGGCAGCGGCAAGACGACGATGTCGGCCCTATTCGCCAGGCATCTGGCGAGCCAGGGCGCTCCCGTGGTCGCCATCGACGCCGACATCAACCAGCACCTGGCGCTCGTGCTCGGCGCCGACCGGCAGCCGGCACCCTTGGGCGCCCACCTCACCGAGATCAAGAACCACCTGCGCGGCGACAACCCCCTCATCCCGTCGGCCGACGCCATGGTCAAGACCACCCCTCCAGGACGCGGCTCCACCCTGCTGCGCTTCGACGACCTCGCGTCCCACCCGCTCGGCCTGACCACGCCCGACGGCCTGCGCCTGCTCGCCACCGGCCCCTTCGGCGACGACGACCTCGGCGTGGCCTGCTACCACTCCAAGGTCGGGGCGGTCGAGCTGCTGCTCAACCACCTCGTCGACGGCCCCGGCGAGTACGTCGTGGTCGACATGACCGCCGGGGCCGACTCCTTCGCCTCTGGTCTGTTCAGCCGCTTCGACCTGACGTTCGTCGTCGCCGAGCCGACGCTTCAGGGCGTCGGCGTCTACCGGCAGTACCGCGACCACTCCGCGCCCTACGACGTCGCCCTCGCCGTCGTCGGCAACAAGGTGCACGGCCCCGCCGACGTCGATTTCCTGCGCGAGCACGCCGGTGACGACCTGCTCACCTGGGTCGAGCACTCCGCCGCCGTACGCGCCCTGGAGCAGGGCCGTCCGTTCGCGCTCGGCGACCTCGAGCCGGCCAACGCCGATGCCCTCACCGTGTTGCGCAAGGCCGTCGACCAGCAGGAGAAGGACTGGCAGCGCTTCGGCCGCCAGACCGTGGAGTTCCACCTGCGCAACGCCCGCGCGTGGGGCAACGCGAAGACCGGCCACGACCTCACCCGCCAGGTCGATCACGGCTTCGTCTTCGGGCCCCGGCACGCGACTGTGCCCGCCGGGGATCTATGACGGTGATCCCCGCCCGATCTAGCGTCAGTTCCGTCCGATCCGAGAGGAGACAGCATGTCGCTGACCGTTCCGAACGATCTGCTCGACCAGGCCAAGACCGGTGACGTGGACGACGCGGCGTTCCTCGCCTGCGTCCGCGACTCCCTTCCCTACGCGTGGTCGCTGATCAGCGACCTGGTCAGGCAGCGCACGGAGACCGGGGCCGTGTTCGCCGACAACCACACGCCGCCGCCGTCGGAGGAGGCGCGCGGCGAGCTGCTGCGCTGCCTGGCGAGCGACGCGATGCGCGGCGCGCTGGAACGGCACTTCGGTGTGCGGCTGGCGTTCCAGAACTGCCACCGGGTCGCGGTCTTCGACCCGACGGCGACGAAGGAACTGGCCGACTTCATCACCCCGCGGGCCCAGATCCTCAACCAGAAGCCCGAACTGGTCGACTGCTGAGCCGCGGCCGGCGGGCCGGCCCACCGGCCCGCCGGTTCACCGCGTCAGCAGGGGCAGCACCTCCGCGCCGAAGCGGCGGATGTTCTCCAGGGTGCGCCGGTGCTCGCCCAGCCCCTCGACCATCAGGATGACGTGCTCGACCCCGGCGGTCTCCGCCGTGCGCAGCAGCGTCTCGGCGCAGTGCTCGGGCGAGCCCACCGGGTGGATGCGCGTCAGCAGGTCGACGTAGCCGGGCACGTCACGCGACGGGCGCGGCCGGCCGTCCACCGGCACGTAGCCCGCGAGCCCCGGCCCGAGCCACCTGGGCATCGACCGCCGCAGTTCCCGCCTCGCCGCGGCCGTCGAGTCGGCCACGTACCCGACGCCCGCCGCCACATGGTCTTTCGCGGTGCCGCCACGGGCGGCGTACCCCGCCACCATGGCGGCTTTCTCCTCGTCGCCGATGTGCATGCCGAGCAGCATCGGCAGCCCGCGCGCCGCGGCCAGCGCCACGGTGCCGTCGGAGGTGCAGGCGACCACCGGGCGCAGCCGGGCGGCCGGCACCGGCTCGACCTGCCGGAACAGGAAGAACTCCCCCTCGGCCCGTACGGGCCCGCCGGACAGCGCGCCGAGCAGCACGTCGAGCGACTCGGCGAAGCCGCGCTCGTACCGTTCGAGGCCGGTGCCGAAGACCTCCAGGTCGACCCACGGCCCGCCGCGGCCGACGCCCAGCGTGAACCGGCCGCCCGACAGGTGGTGCAGCATGGCCGCCTGCTCGGCCAGGGCCACCGGATGCTGGGTGGACAGCACGCTGACGGCCGTGCCGAGGCCGATCCGCGACGTGCGCCCGGCGGCGACCGCGGCCAGCGTGGTGGCCGACGGACAGACGCCGTACGACATGAAGTGGTGCTCGGCGATCCAGGCGTCGGCGAAGCCCGCCGCCTCGGCCGCAGTGATCAACTCGACGGCGTCCGCGAGCACCCGGCCTGGCTCCTGCCCGGGGAAGCGCGCCGCGACGACGAAGACACCGATCCGCACGCACCGCATCATCCCCCGGCGGGGGGCTAGCCGAACAGCGTCGCCTGGCCCTCGCCCACCAGCGGGTCGCGGTGGCGCTTGAGGTGCCGCCACTGCGGCAGGTCGTCGAGGTACGACCAGGAGAGCCGGTGGTGCGGCGTGGGGCCCATCCGGGCGAGCGCCTCCTGGTGCTGCGGCGAGGGGTAGCCGGCGTTGTCGGCGAAGCCGTAGTCGTCGCAGCCGATCGTCGCCATGTACGCGTCGCGGCGCACCTTGGCCAGCACCGACGCCGCCGCCACCGAGATGCTGGCCGCGTCGCCCTTCACCTCGAGCCGCACCGGCCAGGGCGCGCCGATGTAGTCGTGCTTGCCGTCGAGGATCACCGCGTCGGGACGCACCGGCAGCGCCTCCAGCGCGCGGCGGGCGGCCCGGCGCAGCGCCTCGGTCATGCCGAGCGCGTCGATCTCCTCGTGTGTGGCGTCCCCGAAGCCGACGCCCGCCGCCCAGCCGGCCAGCTCGGCGGCGAGCGGCCCACGCCGCGCCGCCGAGAGCTGCTTGGAGTCGGTCAGGCCGGCCGGCGGCTCGGACAGGTCGGTGACGACCGCGCACACCGTGACGGGCCCGGCCCACGCCCCGCGCCCGACCTCGTCGACGCCCGCGACCACGCGCGTGCTGGGCCGGCTGAGCAGGAGGTGCTCGATGTCGTACGTGGGCGCCATGGAGGCAGACGTTATCGCGTCCGTGCCGCGGTCACTCACCGAACGGGCGGCCCGCGGACCTGCCCCGCGAGCTCTCCGGGTCGGGGAACGCGGCCAGCGGGTCGTCGTCGGCGGGCCGGCTGTCGCGCCGGTCGGCGAGGCGGATCGGGGCGAGGTCGGCGGCGATGAGCCGGGCGGCCACGTGGATCGCGCGCAGCGTCACCGACACCGACGGCCGGTGCACGCTCGACACGCGGGCGACCGCGTGCACCTCCCTGCCGACCGGGTTGCCGGGGAACTGCCGCACCGCGAGCCCGCGTACCCCCGCGGCCAGGGCGAGCGCGGGCACGGCCGCGATGCCGATGCCCTTGGCGACGAGCGACAGGATGGTCCCGAGGCCCTCGAACTCCCACGGCGTCGGCCGGGTGCCGCCCACGTCCACGAGGAGCCGGTCCACCGCCAGGCGTGAGGGCTCGCCGTCGGGCGTCGCCATCCACGGCTCGTCGCGCAGCTCGCGCAGGTCGAGCGGGACATCGGGGTCGGCCAGCGGATGCCTTCGCGGCACCACGAGGACGAGCGGGTCGTACAGGAGGGGGAAGACGCGCAGGCTCTCGCTGTCGCGGGCGCGGCCGTACCAGTCGTCGACGAGAGCGATGTCCACCTCGCCCGACTGCACCTCGCGCATGCCGCGTCCTGAGCGGCTCTGCCCGAGCCGCAGGGTGAGCTCCTCGTGGCGGCGCAGGGTGCGGGCGAGCGCGGGGGCGAACGCCACGGCGGCGGTGGGGAACGCGGTGACGACGACCCGGCCCGCGGGCTTGCCCGCGTGCGCGGACAGGTCGGACTCGGCCTCCTCGACCATGGACAGGATGCGCTCGGCGTGCGTCACGAGGCGGCGCCCGGCGTCGGTGAGCTCGGCGCTGCGCGCGGTGCGGTCGATCAGCGCCGTTCCTGTCTCGCGTTCGAGCGCCGCGAGTTGCTGCGAGACGGCCGATGGACTGTATCCCAGAGCCTCGGCGGTCGCGGCGATACTGCCCTTTCTCGCGAACTCGCAGATCAGGACCAATCGTCGCAATTCCAGCATCGGACTTCCTTATGCCTACCCACGAAAAGCCTCGCTTGTGCTGATGCCTTCATCCAACCACGCTGGGAACGTGACAAACATGGCCGTTACCCTTTCCGCGACACTGGCCGCCAACGAAGACATCGAACGAAGACGGCGCGCCGGGGAACGCGTACTGCACCTGGCCTTCGGTGAGGCCGGCCTGCCCGTCCACCCGGCGCTCCGCGACAGACTGGCCGCCGCCTCAGAACGCAACGGCTACGGACCCGTCGCGGGCACCCCCGGGCTGCGCGCCGCGGCCGCGGGCTACTGGACCCGGCGAGGGCTCGCCACCGACCCCGACCTGGTCGTCAGCGGACCAGGCAGCAAACCGCTGCTGTACGGCCTGCTGCTGGCGATCGGCGGCGACATCGTCCTGCCGATGCCGAGCTGGGTGAGCTACGCGGCGCAGGCCGACCTGGTGGGTTCGCGGCCCATCATGGTGCCCCCGCCGCGAGGAGAGGGCGGCGTGCCCGACCCCGACCTCGTCACGGCCGCGGTGACCAGGGCCCGCGCCGCGGGCAGGACGGTCAGCTCCCTGCTGGTCACGCTGCCCGACAACCCCACGGGACGCCTGGCCACGCCCGAGACCGTCGGGCGGCTGGCGCAGGTCGCCAGGGACCTCGACCTCGTGATCATCTCGGACGAGATCTACCGCGACCTCGTCCACGACCCGGCCGCGCCGTACGTGTCGCCGGCCGACCTCGCACCTGAGCGCACGATCATCACCACCGGGCTGAGCAAGAGCCTCGCCCTCGGCGGCTGGCGGATCGGCGTCGCCCGGCTCCCCTCCGGGCGACACGACCTGCGCGCGCGCCTGCTGGCGGTGGCCAGCGAGATCTGGTCGGCCCCTGCGGCGCCCGTGCAGGAGGCGGCGGCGTACGCGTTCGGCGAGCCGCCCGAGCTGACCGAGCGGATCGCGCGCAGCCGCCGCCTGCACGGCCTGGTGGCGCGGGCCGTCCACGAGCGCTTCGTCGCGATCGGCGCCCGCGTGGACGCCCCTCAGGGCGGCTTCTACCTCTATCCCGATCTGAGTCACCTTGGGCTCGGCGGCTCGACCGAGCTGACCAAGGTCCTGCTGGAGGAGCACGGTATCGGCGTCCTGCCAGGACACGCGTTCGGCGACGACCCCGCGGCCGCTCGCGTACGCGTGGCGGTGAGCCTGCTCCACGGCGACACGACGGAACAGCGCATGACCGCTCTGGGCAGCGACGACCCGCTCCGGCTGCCGTGGATCGCGGCCAATCTCGACTTCCTCGCGACGGGCCTGGCACACCTCTCACCGCCACGTCGCGGCACGGTGCGCGCACACCGCCAGGGGCTCGCCCCCGCGCCATGTCACGGTTAGGCGAATGTTTTCCCAAGTGCAGGTTTACTACCCTTCAAAAGAGGCCTCTGACCTGCGAAAACGTCCGGACCACCGAACCCGGTAAAAGATCTCCCTAACTGCATGGTTACGCGCGCCCCCACTTCCCCCCATCATGTGCACATGCCCGCTCTTGTCACCCTGTCCGGGCGCTCCGTGCGCCTGGAACCTCTCAGCCTCGCGGCGGTCGATGACCTCGTCGCCGCGGCGAGTGAAGACCGCTGCACCTATGCCTTCACTCGGGTCCCGAACGGTCGGGACGAGGTGGTCTCCTACGTGGAGGCGGCCATGGCTGAGCAGGCGGAGGGCCGCTCGTTGCCCTTCGCCATCCGGTGGCTGAACACCGACCGCGTGGTCGGTGCCACCCGTCTCATGCACCTGGAGTACTGGCAGGGCCCCATGCCCTGGCCGCCGGGTACCCGTGGGGCGGTGGGCGACATCCCGTCCGTGGCGGACATCGGTTACACCTGGCTGGGCGCGAGCGCCCAGGGCACGGGGGTCAACCGGGAGAGCAAGTTCCTCATGCTCTCGCACGCCTTCGACACGTGGAACGTCCACCGCATCACTCTCAAGGCAGACGTACGCAACGTCAGATCCCGGGCCGCCATCGAGGCCCTCGGCGCACACTTCGACGGGGTGCGGCGAGCGGACAGCCGAGGCGCCGACAACACGGTCCGAGATACCGCGTTCTACTCGATCCTGAACTCCGAATGGCCGGCCGTCCGCGAACGGCTGGCCATGCGGCTCGGACTGGTCGAGGCAGCCTGACAGAACGTCCACGAAGGCCCCGCCCTGAAAATCAGGGCGGGGCCGGTATTTTTTCCCGCTGCCATGCTCTCTGCAGAGGACGCGCCCCCGCGATGTCGCCAGGGGGCGTGGTCGACGGCTGAACAGCAGGCGATCTTTATGACAAGTAGCGATAGATCTATCATTTCGTGATATATCGGTCCATTGGCTTGGAGACGGACGGCATGGCTGGTGAGAGCGGTGGGGGCGGGCTGAAGTTCGCCGTGCTCGGTCCGGTCCGCGCGTGGCGAGACGGCCGGGAACTCGACCTCGGCACCCCGCTGCAGCGTTCCATCATCGGCATGCTGCTGCTCAGGGAAGGCCACGCGATCACCCCCAACGAGATGATCGACGGGGTGTGGGGCGAGGACGCCCCTCCGCGGGCGCTCGGCGCGCTCCGCACGTACGTCTCCCGGCTCCGCACCGTGCTCGAACCCGACAGACCGGCCCGCTCGCGTCCCGAACTGCTCACGTCCATCGGCCGCGGGTACGCCCTGCGCCTGCCCGCCGACGCCCTCGACCTGGCCCGCTTCGAACGCGACGTCGCCGCGGCCGAGACCGCCCGCAAGGCCGGCCGTACGGACCAGGCGGCCCGCCTGCTACGCGCCGCACTCGCCCTGTTCGAGGGCGAGCCGCTCGCCGGGGCCGTCGGCCCGTACGCCGAGCACCAGCGCGACCGCCTGATCGAGCGGCGCATCAGCGTCGTCGAGACGCTCATGGACGTCGACCTGCAACGCGGCGACCATGCCCGGGTCGTCCCCGAGCTGATCGCGCTGACGGCCGACCACCCGCTGCGCGAGAAGCCGCGCGCCCAGCTCATGCTGGCCCACTACCGCTGCGGCCGGCAGGGCGACGCCCTCGCCGTGTTCACCGAGACGCGCGAGGCCCTCGTCGAGGAGCTCGGCGTCGAGCCTGGCCCCGAGCTGAGCGCCCTGCACCAGCGCATCCTGGCCGCCGACCCGACGCTGCTCGCCCCCGCCGAACTCTCCGACGAGCACGCCGACGAGCCCGCGGACGAGGAGCCGGCGCCCGCGCACGAGCTCCCCCGTCCCGCCCAGCTGCCCGCCGCCGCCGGCGACTTCACCGGCCGCAAGGAGGTCACCGGACGGCTGCGCATGCTGCTGTCGGCGCAGTCGCCGTCCGAGGGCCTGCCGGTCGTGGCGATCTCCGGCATCGGCGGCGTCGGCAAGACCGCGCTCGCCGTGCATGTGGCCCACCTGGTGGACGACGCCTTCCCCGACGGCCAGCTCTACGCCGACCTGCGCGGCTACACCGACGAGGCCACCAGCCCCGAGTCGGCGCTCGGCGGTTTCCTGCGCGCGCTCGGCATCCCCGCCGACGTGATCCCCGACGGCCTGGCGGAGCGTTCCGCGCTCTACCGCTCGATCCTCGCCGACCGGCGCATCCTCGTCCTGCTCGACAACGCCCGCGACGCCGAGCAGGTCGGCCCGCTGCTGCCCGGCTCCACCGGGTGCGCGGCCGTCGTGACCAGCCGCGTCAAGCTGGCCGACCTGCCCTCGGCCAAGCTCGTCGACCTCGACGTGATGGAGCCCGACGAGGCGCTGTCGCTGTTCTCCGCCGTCGCCGGGGCCGAACGCGTCTCGGCCGAGCACGGCGCGGCCATGGACGTGGTCGCCGCCTGCGGCTTCCTGCCGCTCGCCGTCCGCATCGTGGCCGCCCGGCTGGCGGCGCGGCCGTCGTGGACGGTCGCCTCGCTGGTGCCGAGGCTCGCCGACGAGCAGCGCCGCCTCGACGAGCTCCGGGTCGGCACGATGGCCGTCGAGGCCACGTTCGCCCTCGGGTACGGCCAGCTGGAGGCCGTCCAGGCCCGCGCGTTCCGGCTGCTGTCGCTGCCCAACGGGCCGGACATCGCCGTCGACGCGGCGGCGGCCGTGCTGTCGATGAGCATGCTCGACGCCGAGGAGGTGCTGGAGTCGCTGGTGGACGCGAGCCTGCTGGAGGCGCCCGCGCCCGGCCGCTACCGCTTCCACGACCTGCTCAAGCTGTTCGCCAGGCGTGTGCTCGACCGGACCGAGCGCCCCCAGGCCATGACGATGGCACTGCGCCGCCTGCTCGGGTTCTACCTGGCCTCCGCCCAGTCGGCGCACCGCCTGGCGTACGAGGGCAGCATGATCCCCGACAACCTGGTCGTGGTCGGCAGCGGCCGGACGTTCGCCTCCGCCGAGGAGGCCGTCGCCTGGCTGATCGCCGAGGGCGACGCGCTGTTCGCCGCGATCAACCAGGCCGCCGCCGCCGCGCGTACCGGAGATCAGCTCCTGCCCGCCGCCGACCTGCTGGTCGCGATGGAACCGCTGCTGGAGTCTGGCACCCACACGCGCGAGTTCGACCAGAGCACCCGCGCGGTGCTGGCCACCGCGCAGCGGATCGGCGACCGCGCCTCCCAGCTGCGCGCCCGCTACGTGCTGGGCCGCGTGCTGTTCGCCGGCAACCGGCTGCGGGACGCCGAGGAGCACTTCAGGGCGGTGTACGACCTGTCGCTGGCCCGCGGCGAGCAGATCGTCACCGGCGAGGTGCTGAACGCGCTCGCCGTCGTCGTCGGCCGACAGCGCCGCCACACCGAGGCGCTCGCCCTGTTCGACGCCGCCATGCGCTTCTACCGCGACCACGACGTGCCCGCCGGCGAGGCGCTGGTGCTCAGCTACTCCGCGCGCGAGCACCTGGGGCTCGGCCGTCCTGATGACGCGATCGCCGCGGCCGAGCGGGGCCTCGCGCTCTTCACCGAGATCGGCAGCGGCGCCGGCACCGCCCGCGCCCGCTACCACCTCGGCATCGTCCTGTCGCGGGTCGGCCGGCTCACCGAGGCCGTCCACCACCACGCCGAGTGCCTCGCCTTCTTCCGGGCCGGCAAGCAGCGAGTGTGGGAGCAGCGCGTGTGCTCCCGGCTGGCCGAGACGCTCATCGCCGCCGAGCGCTACCCCGACGCCGTACGCCACGCCGAGCAGGCGCTGCTGGTCTCGCGCGAGATCGGCCACCCGTACGGCGAGGCGCTCTCGCTCACGGTGCTGGGCCGGGCGCTGCGCGGCCTCGGCAACGCGGCGCGCAGCCTCGACTGTCTACGGCAGGCGTTCGACATCTTCTCCCGGCTCGGTGCTCCCGAGGCCGGCGACATCAAGGCCCTCCTCGACGCCGCCGCCGTCGCCGACCTCTCCCTCGCCGACCCCGTCGCTCATCCCGTCGCCGCTGATCCCGTCGTCGAGTCCTGAGTACAGCTCGTCGTCCAGACGTGTCATCCACACATGGTTGATCAAGGCTGTCCTTGGGGCGTGTTCCTCGCGTCGATGGTCAGCCCGGCCGGCCATCTTGGCCGCCACGCGTCGCCAGGGGCCGGTGATCCGGATGCCCCGCGTGGCGGCCGGCCGCCTCACACAGACGGCCGGCCGGACCCGACACGGCCCTCGAACCCCCAGGTCCGTGTCGTGCCCACACCCTGCACCCGCCGGGTTGACGTCCGATCAACGGCGGATCAAAGCAGGAAATATCCTTCCGCGATGAGCGGCCTGACCGCGTCCGCGTCGGGGATCTCGCCCCCGCCGACCAGCTCGGCGATCACGTTGAGCAGGGGGCCGAGCGCGAGCTCGCCGTCGCACACGCCCGCCAGCGCGGCCTCCACCGTGCCCACCTCGCGGCTACGGCGCAGGCCCTGGGTCTGGCGGAGCACGATGCGGATCGGGTCCTCGGCCCCGGGCAGCCCGATGCGCTCGTCGAGCAGCCCGTCGGCGGTGCGCAGCAGCGCCGACCCGAGGTCCTCCGCCCGGTGGGCGGTCGCGACGGCGTCGAGGACGGAGTCGACGTAGTCGCCGACGGGCAGCACGACCTGGTGGTCGAGGTGCTCGACGCGGACGACCGGGTCGAGCGTCTGCGCGTTGCGCAGGGTGATCCAGCCGAATCCGACGCCCTCGACCCGCTGCTCGTCGAACCAGGCGAGCCAGCGGTCGTAGTGCTCGGCGTAGGCGGGGGTGCCCTGCTCGGCGGCGTCGCGGAGCCACAGCTCGACGTACTCGGCCGGGTCCTGCACGTCGCGCTGGACCACCCAGCCGTCGCAGCCGGTCTCGCTCAGCCAGCCGCCCACCCGGTCGTGCCAGTCCTCACCCTTGACGTGCAGCCAGTTGGCCAGGAAGTGGGCCTGGCCGCCGGGGTTGAGGTGGCGGGGGGTGCGGCGGACGAGGTCGCGGCAGAAGTCGTCGCCCGCGCCGCCCGACTCGCGGTAGGTCAGCTTCTGCTCGCGCGGGGGCGCGACGACGAACGGCGGGTTGCTCACGACCAGGTCGAAGAGCTCGCCCTCGACGGGGTCGTACATCGATCCGGCACGGGCATCGACGCCCGAGATTCCGGACAACTCCCAGCTGAGCCGGGCCAGCTCCAGCGCTCGCGGGTTGAGGTCGGTGGCCACGATCTGCTCGGCCCGGCCGTCGAGGTGGAGCACCTGCACGCCGCAGCCGGTGCCGAGGTCGAGCGCGCGGCCCACCGGGCGGCGGGTGACGAGCTGGGCCAGGTTGGCCGAGGCGCCGCCCGCGCCGACGACGTGGTCGGGACGCAGCACGGGATCGCCGGGACGCACTTTCCTGTCGGAGACGACGTAGCCGCCGGTCTCCCACGGCTGCAGGTGCACGGTCGCGCTGACCTGGTCGCCGTCGGCCGTCACGAGCCCCGACTCCAGCACCTCCGGCGCGACCGCCTTGGCCGGGACGGGCACGCCGAGCCACCACAGCCTGACGAGCGTGGCCAGCGGGTCGCCGTCGTCGGTGGCGCGCAGCGCCGGCACGAGCTCCTCGCGGGCCAGCGCGGAGGCGGCGACGACGCCGAGCCGGTCGCGTACGCCGTCGATCGTGTAGCCGGAGCGGAGAAGATGATCGCGCAGTCGTTCCACGAGTCCATCTTTTCACCGCGGATGCGCACGCATGGTCGGATACCGAGAGTGTTCAGACTGTTACCGAAACGCCAAGTGTTCTGCAAGCGCGGGACAAGCGAGGCGCGATATCTGTAGAGAAGCCACCACGTCGCGCGAGGAGCGAGCCATGCTGATCCCCTGCCTGGCCTGCGAGTCCAGATTCGGGCCCGAGGAGTACTTCGGCGCCTGCTCCGACTACAACCGCGGCCTCGACCTGGTGTCCTGGACGTGCCCCCGCTGCGGCAACCGCGACGACGTACGCGTGCTGCCCGGCGAGCTGGGCTTCGGCTACCCCCACCGGGGCCGGTTCGACGTGCACGACCGGCTGCGCGTGCCGGGCCTGCGCCGGCACCGGGGCGACCTGCGGCTCGACATCTCGCTCGACCACGCGAGCTGGCGCGTTCCGACCCGCGTCAGGCAGCCCGCCTGAGGGGGCGGCTCAGTCGGCGGGCTGGCGCAGGCTCTGCCAGGCCGCCTCGCCCAGCCCCCTGATCTCCTCGTCGGTCGGCGTGTGCGCGCCCGCGAACCACAGGCGGCACATCTCCTGCGCCGGGCCGAGCCACAGCACGTAACACATGGTCGGGTGGACGGGCTGGAGCAGGCCGTTCTTCATGTGCGGCCGCCACCAGTCGGAGACCTCCTTGAAGAACCCGCGCCGCGCCTCGGCCACCTCCGCGCCGCCTGGCTCGTGCTTGCGCGGGGGCCGCTCGCTGACCAGCAGCCTCGCCCGTTCGGGGTGTTCGCCGGCCCAGCGCATGTGGAAGGCCACCACGGCCTCGATGCCGGAGCGGGCGTCCTCGTGACTCACCAGCTCGGCCAGGAACGCCTCCTGGTACGCGGTGAGAATCTCGGCGTACAGAACCCCGAAGACGTGCTCTTTGCTGGCGAAGTGGTGGTAGAAACTGCCGACGCTGACGCCGCTCTCCTCGCGGAGGCTGGCCAGTGTGGTGGCGGAGACGCCGTCCTGGCTGAACCGGCGGAGGGCGCCCTCGATGATGCGGGTGCGGCCGTCGCGTCCGTTCTTGACACTCTTCACACCGACAATGGTGTGCCACCAGAACGTTGTTCCGCAAATGGAGGGGCCGAGTCGATCATAGCGGTTACTTCCACCGAACCGGAACTGACCGTCATTCTGGCCTCCGGCCAGCGCCTGCGGATGAGCCGGAGCACGCGCCGGTTCTCGCCCATCACGTCCATGCCGACGGTCCTCGCCCCCCGTAAGGACGCCCGCAGCAGCAGGGTGTCGATCAGCCGCGACCCGAGGCCGCGCCCCTGCCAGGCGTCGGTCACCACGACCGCGATCTCCACGTCGCACCAGCCGCCCCGGTAGCTCATCGCGTGGCCGACGATCTCGCCTGTGTCGTCGGTGGCGACGAGCGCGTCGCGCCGCTCGTCCACGGCCAGCAGGGCCCGCACGAGGCCCGGTACGGGCGCGGCGACCCCCGTGAAGAAGCGGAGTGTCTGGGTGTGCAGCGACAGCCCGGCGAGGAAGCGCCTGATGCCTTCCTCGTCGTCCGGGCGGACCGGGCGGATCTGGGTTCGTTGCATGGACTCAGCCTGACGGCGACGCCTGAGTCTGTCAATCGAACTCAGGTATACTGCTCGGATGAGCCTTCCCTTCCGGGTGACCAACTGCTCGATCGAGCGCACCCTGGGCATCGTCGGGGAGAAGTGGACCTTCCTCGTGCTGCGCGAGGCGTTCAACGGCGTACGCAGGTTCGCCGACATGCAGGCCCATACCGGCGCGCCGCGCCAGGTGCTGAGCGCGCGGCTGACCCGCCTCGTCGACGAGGGCCTGCTGCGCAAGGAGCCCTACCGCGAGCCCGGCCAGCGCCAGCGCGACGAGTACCGGCTCACCGAGAAAGGCCGCGACCTCTATCCCCTGCTGGTCTCGCTCATGCACTGGGGCGACCGCTACCTCGCCGACGACGGGCCGCCCGTGCAGCTCACCCACCGCGACTGCGGCGCCCCCGTCGAGCTGCGTTTCCGCTGCGCCGACGGGCACGAGGTGGCCGGCCCGCGCGAGGTGACGGCCCTGCCGGGGGCCGGGGCCCAGCTCGAAAGCGCCTGAGCAGGGCGGCCACGTTCGGGGGCACCCCACGTGGTGCCTACCCTGGATGGCGTGTACCGGTTCCTGCTGACGCCCCGATGGATCGCGCTCCACATCGTGGTGCTGCTGGTCATCCCCGCCTTCGTGCTGCTCGGGCGCTGGCAGTTCGGACGCTTCGAGGAGCGGTCCGCCAACAGTGAGCGGGTGACCGCCAACATCGAGGCCGCCCCCGTGCCACTCGATCGCCTCGCCGCCCCCGACCGGCCGGTCCGCCAGGACGACCGGTTCAGGCAGGTCACGGTCACCGGCACGTACGACCCGGCCCACGCCCTCGTCGTACGCCGCCGCCCCCAGGAGGGGCGCAACGGCTTCTACGTCCTCACCCCGCTCGTCACCGGCCAGGGCACGGGCGTGATCGTCAACCGCGGGTGGGTGCCGGCCGGCCCCACGGCCGACGCCCCGCCCGAGGTGCCCCCGCCGCCCACCGGCCAGGTGACGGTGACCGGACGGCTGCGACCCGGCGAGACCGAGGAATCGAGCGGCATCACCAACCGCTCCGGCCTGCCGCCGGGTCAGGTGCTGCTCATCGACGCCGACGCGATCGGCAAGGGGCTCCCGTACCGGCTGGTGGGCGGCTACGTCGAGCTGACCGCCCAGCAGCCGGAGAGCGCCGCGGCACCCGCGCCCGTGCCCGCGCCTGACGTCGGCGCGGGCGGCGGGCTCAACCTCGCCTACGGCATCCAGTGGTGGCTGTTCATCGGCATCGCGATCGGCGGGTGGATCCTGATGATCCGGCGCGAGGTGGCCGAGCGCCGGGCCGCGGACGACGCGTCGGCCACGCCCAAGGAACCCGAGGGCGCGGCCAATTAGGGTATGGGGCATGATCCGCCACATCGAGTTCGCCAACCTGTGCAACTTCCGCGACGTCGGCGGATATGCCGCCAAGGACGGGCAGACCGTGCGGTGGCAGCGGCTCTACCGGGCCGATTCCCTGGGGCTGCTCGCCGGTGACGACCTGACGTCCTTCCAGGCGCTGCGCGTACGCAACGTCATCGACCTGCGGCACCCGTTCGAGGTCGACAGGAACGGACGCGTCCCCGAGGCCGAGGGCCGGCTCTACCAGAACCTGCCGATCGAGGGACGCCCCTGGGACGTCGCCTCCTACGACGCCAGGACCGACCTCGCCCGCTGGCTCGCCGACCGCTACCTGGAGGTCAGCGAGGACGGCGTCGCCAACCTCAGGACGGCACTCGAGACCGTCGCGCGGGCCGACAACGCGCCCGTGGTCGTCCACTGCGCCGCCGGGAAAGACCGCACGGGCGTCCTCACCGCGCTGGTGCTGGCGCTGGCGGGCGTGAGCGAGGACGACATCGTGGCCGACTACGCGCTCACGGGCCTCGCCACCGAGCGCTTCGTCGCCGGCTGGCGCCGCCGGCACGGCGACGTCGACCTGTGGCCCGGCTTCGGCCTCGCGCCGCCCGAGGCCATGCGGTTCTTCCTCGCCGACCTCGCCACCAGGCACGGCTCGGTGGAGAAGTACGTCACCGAGACGCTCGCGCTCTCCTCCGACGCCGTCGGGGAACTGCGCGCACATCTGCTGACTGAACCGACCGAGCAGGGGTAGAGGCGAGCCGGGCCCGCACTGCGCGATGCGGGTTCGCAAACCCCCCGGGATCGTCACACATCCCCTCCCGACGGTCCCGGGCCGGGGTGCTCGGATACCCAACGGATACGCCGCAGCTTGTTCGACGTTATCCCGTCGTCGTACGGTTACGTGCGTGACTACGCCGCTGCTCCCCGACCCTGACCCCAGGCGGCGCGACTATGTGATCATTTCTGCCGACGATCACCTGATCGAGCCGCCCGATCTCTTCGAGGGCCGCCTGCCGGAGAAATACGCCGACGTCGCGCCCAAGGTCGTCGATACGGAGGCGGGTCACCAGATCTGGCGCTACGGCGGCGCCACCTACCCGTGCGCCGGCATCGACGTGGGCGCCGGCCTGCCGCGCGAGCAGCAGACGCTCGACCCGGTCAGGTTCGACCAGATGCGCCCCGGCTGCCACGACATCGAGGCCCGCGTCAGCGACATGGACACCGCCGGCATCTGGGCCGCGCTGTGCTTCCCCGGCATGCTGGCGGGCCAGGCCGGCATGCCGTTCGCCAGGACGCGCGACCAGGAGCTCGGCCTCGCCCTGGTCAGGGCGTGGAACGACTGGCACATCGACGTCTGGGCCGGCACCTATCCCGAGCGCATCATCGGCCTGCAGCTGCCGTGGCTGCCCGACCCCGACGTCGCCGCGAAAGAGATCAGGGCCAACGCCGCCAGGGGCTTCAAGGCGGTCGTCTTCCCCGAGTTCCCCACCCGGTTGCGACTGCCGTCGATCCACTCCGGCCACTGGGACCCGTTCTTCGCCGCCTGCGAAGAGACCGGCACCGTCGTCTGCCTGCACACCGGCGACTCCTCGTGGTCGCCCGTGCCGTCGCCCGACACGCCCATCGAGGCGATCACCACGCTGATCCCGGCCGGCGCCATGTTCGCCTGCGCCGACTGGCTGTGGTCGGGCCTGCCGCTGCGCTTCCCCGCGCTGCGCATCCTCATCGTCGAGGGCGGCGTGGGCTGGCTGCCCATGCTGGCCGAACGCGCCGACTACGCCCTCGACCACCCCGTCGCGGGCGAGGCGCAGTGGGAGGGCGGCCTCAAGCCCAGCGAGGTGCTGCGCCGCAACTTCTTCTTCGGCACCCGCGACGACCAGGCCCTGTCAGGCGTACGGCTCGCGGTCGGGCTCGACCACGTGCTCCAGGAGAGCGGCTATCCCCACTCCGACTCGACCTGGCCCGACACGCAGCAGGCGGTGGCGCGCAACCTCGGCCCGCTGCCGCCCGCCGACATCGCCAGGGTCGCCTACGGCAACGCCGCCCGGCTCTTCGGCCACCCACTGCCCTCGCGCGCCTGGCTGCGGATGGAGGAGATCCAGCCCTCCTGACCGGCTTGGCCCGGCGGGGAGTCAGCTCTCCTGACCGGCCAGGCCGCCCTGGATGACGCGCCGCTCGTGCTCGACGTACCTGCCGCTCTCGCCGAGCAGCGAGGCCATCAGCCACAGGAACACCCCGAAGTCGTCGGCCACGCCGATGATCGCGAGGAAGTCGGGCACGACGTCGATCGGTGACACGAGGTAGACCACGCCGAGCGCGAACATGGCCAGCTTGCCCTTGCCGAGCCCGGCGTACTGCCCGCGCATGACCGAACCGATCATGCGTGGGACGGCCCGGACCCTCGTCATCAGTTTCGGCGAGCCCGGCCTGGTCACCTCTCGGTACGTACGCCACGCCGCAGCCGCCCGTGCTGCCTTCGCCATCATGGCAACCCCCTACCCTGGCATTTCACGATATAACGCGTCGGCCAGGCCAGGAGTTCCTACCTGGCGGCGGGGTGCTCGAACGGCGTCGCCTCCTCGATCTGCGCGGCCACGCGTACCAGCAGGTCCTCACGCCCGTACGCGGCCACCAGCTGCACCCCGACCGGCATCCCTGCCGCGTCCCTGTGCAGCGGCAGCGACACGGCGGGCTGCCCGGTCGCGTTGAACGGCGAGGTGTAGGCCACCGCGTGCCCCGTACGGCCGAGGGCCAGGCTGAGGTCGTCGGGCGGGATCCAGCCGAGCGGGAACGGCGCCACCCCGAGCGAGGGCACCAGCAGCAGGTCGTGTCCGGCGCCCCACCAGGCGGCCATGCGCCGGCGGAAGCCGTCGATCCACTGCGTGGCGAGGATGTGGTCGGCCGCACTGTGCCCGCTCGCGGCGGCCACCATCGCGGCGTTGCGCGGCTCCAGCTCGTCCGGGCCGACCTGCTTGCCGCGCGCCCGGCCGAGTGCGGCGACCTGCGCGGCGACGTTGTTCGCCACGATGGCGCCGAAGTGGGCGGAGAACTCCGGGTCGCCGAGCGCCTCGGGGCCGCCCGGCGCGACGTCGTGGCCGAGCGACTCCAGCAGCGCGGCGGCCCGTGTGACGGCCTGCGTCAGCTCCGGCGCCTCCGGCACGTCGCCGCGCGGGTGCGTGGTGAGGAACCGGATCCGCAGCCGTCCGGGGTCGCGTCCCACCTCGCCGGCGAGCGGTCCTGGCAACTCGGGCGCGCCGTACGGGTCGCCCGGGTAGGTGCCGGAGACGGCGTCGAGCGCCGCGGCGGTGTCGCGCACGGTACGGGTGACGAATCCCGGGCACGAGAACCCGCTCCAGCCCTCGCCCGTCGCCGGGCCGAGGCTCACCCTGGCCCGCGTGGGCTTGAGCCCCACCAGCCCGCACAGCGACGCCGGGATGCGGATCGACCCGCCGCCGTCGCTGGCCGTGGCGAGCGCGACCATCCCGGCCGCGACCGCCGCCGCCGAGCCGCCGCTGGAGCCGCCCGCCGAGTACGCCGGGTCGTACGGGTTGCGGGTCGCCCCGAAGGCGACCGGCTCCGTCGTGATGGTGCTGCCGAACTCAGGGGTGTTCGTCCGGCCGAGGACGACGAACCCGGCCTCGCGCAGCCGGGCCACGCCGTACCCCTCGGGCGCGGCCGTCAGGCCGTCGTGCACCCGCGAGCCCGCGTGGTACGGCTCGCCCGTCTGCCGCCACCCGAGGTCCTTCAGCAGGGTCGGCACCCCGCGGAACGGCGCGTCCTCCGGGATCGCGTCGAGCTCGGCCAGCGCCCGTTCGAACCGGCGGTGCACGAGCGCGTTCAGCTCGCCGTCGAGGGCCTCGATGCGCGCGATGGCGGCCTCGGCCAGCTCGCGCGCCGACACCAGGCCGTCCCTGACCGCCTGCGCCTGCCCGACCGCGTCAAGTCTCAGTACCTCGTCCATGCCTGCCTCTATCTCGTGGGAGCCAGTTCGCGTACCGCCTGGTCGATGGGGATCTCGCCGCCGGGGATCGGGGCGAGGACAGGGGTGTCGAGCCCGTTGTCGACGTACTCCTGGATGCGCGCCCGGCAGGTGGCGGCGTCGCCGTGCACGATGAGGGCGTCCACCACCTCGTCGGGCAGGGCCTTGAGCGCGGCCTGCCGGTCGCCGGCCGCCCAGGCCTCGTGCATGGGACGCAGCACGTCGCCGCGCCCCAGCCAGTCGTGGAACGCGGCGTACACCGGGACGGTCAGGTAGCCGGCCAGCATCCGCCTGCCCATCTCGCGCACCTGGTCGACGTTCTCGCTCACGCAGACGAACAGCCGGGCGATCAGCTCGGTGCCGGGGCCGATCTCGGCGCGGACCTTGCGGACGTCCTGTGGGGACAGCCAGTTCGTGATCGCGCCGTCGGCCTCCTCTGCGGCCAGGCGCAGCATGCGGGGACGCAGTGCGGCCAGCACGATCTTCGGCGGCGTCTTCGGCGCGCGTTCCAGCCGGAACCCCTGCACCTGGAACGTCTCGTACGTCTCCGAGACCTTCTCCCCCGCGAGCGCCCTGCGCAGGAACCGCAGCGTGTCGCGGGTGCGCGCGTACGGCTTGTCGAAGGTGCCGGCGTTCCACCGTTCGACGATGGCCGGCGAGGACGCGCCGATGCCGAGCGTGAACCGTCCCGGCGCGAGGTCGGCCAGCGTCGCCGCGGACATCGCGAGCAGCCCCGGGCCGCGCGTCGAGACGGGCACGATGGCGCTGCCGAGCCGCAGCCCCGGCGCCCACTGGGCGGCGAGGGCCAGCGGCGTGAACCCGTCGACGCCGTTGACCTCCGCAGACCAGGCGTCGGTGTAGCCGAGTTCAGGCAGCTCCTCGATCAGCTCCCGCGACCGCGCGAGCGAGCGGTCGTAGAAGGGGATGGTCATGCCCCAGTTCTGCGTCATGCGGCGGCCTCCACGGTCCTCGAGGGGAACGCGTCTTACCGTACCAACCGCTCGGTATGTTCCCCTAGGCCCGTAGCTCGTGAACCGCCGCGATGAAGTCCTTCGTGATGCCCCGCAAACCTGGCAGATGCGACAGCCCCACCAGCCGGTCGACCAGCGGCACGGTCACCTCGATCAGCCGGTACGTCCGCGCGCACCCCGGCGAGGTGTCGTGCACCCAGAACAGCACCATGCCCATGGACAGCAGCCACAGCAGCTCGGGCAGCTCCTCACGCAGCTCGGCGTTCATCCGGTCGTGCGACCCCTCGACGACCTCGCGGTAGATCGCGATGGACGCCTCGCGCGCGGGCGACGACTGCTCGCTGAACGGGCTCAGCGGGTTGGTCGGCTCGGCCGCGTGCTTGAAGAACTTGACGGCGAACTCGTGGTACGGCTCGGACACGCGTAGCCACTCGCGCAGCACCCCGCTCAGACGGGCCGCGAACGACGTCTCCGTCGCGAGGAACTCCCGGCAGGCGACCTCGTGCTCCGCCTGCGCCCGGTCGTAGTACGCCTGGATCAACGCCTCCTTGCCGGAGAAGTAGTAGTAGGCGTTGCCGACGGAGACCCCGGCCTCGGCGGCGATGGCGCGCATGGTGGTCGCTTCGAAGCCCCGCTCCCGGAACAGCCGCAACGCCGTCTCGACAATGACCTCACGGGTGCTCTCCGGTCCACGGTTTCGGGCTTCGGACACGTTGGTCACTTTACGGCGTGAAGCGACGAAGGTCATGGAGCCGCACGGTGATCGCAGACTGAGAGCAAAGTTGCCGTCGGAGCATGAGTCATCTCCCGTGATTGGTGGGATTGTTCGTTCCAGGCGGAAGGGCTATTTCCGCGAAAAGGCATCGACATGTGTATACGTGGAACAGTGCGGCTATCCGTGGTCGCGCTCCTCGGCATCGAGATCACCATAATTTCGCTGACCTCGGCCGCCTCCGCCGCGACCTACCCCGATGGGCCGCGCGCGGAGGGCAGCATGTACGAATCCGGCCCCGGCGTCTGGTACGACGGGCCGGAGAACTGGCGATCGGGCCCGGCGGAGGCGGGCTGGAGGATCACCGAGGCGGAAGACTTCAACTTCGACGAAAGGGACTTCGAGTACCAGCTTCCTCCCGAGATGTACGACGACCCCGGCTGGTCGTTCGACCGGCCCGACTGGGAGACGTTCCGCCCGTACACGCACGAGGACCGCACCGACCCCCGTCGGGAAGCCGGCCCTCAGGCCAGGAAACAGTCCGCGGCCGCCAAAGCGCGTAGGAGCCACGCGCACGCCAAGGCAGCCGAAACCCCCCGCACCCAGCGTCACGCGCCCCACAGGCGTCCTCTCGTCGATCTGAGCCGCGTCCTGCCGAGGCAGGCCTCGGTGCAGATGTCCCACTTCTCCGCCACCACCCTGCTGCGGAAGGCGGGACTGCACGTGCACTCGTCCGGCAACTGCGCCAGCAAGCACCGGCACACCTGCACCTCACTCGACTCGGTACGCGCCGGGACGATCGGCGACATCCTCACGCTGAAGCAGCAGAGCGGCTGCCCGATCACCGTCACGGGCGGCACCGAGCGGGGCCACGCGCCCGGCCACTACAGCCATGGGAACGGCTACAAGCTCGACATCTCCCACAACTCCTGCATCGACCGGTACATCGTCGCCAACACCCGCAAGACCGGGCGCCGCGGCGACGGGTCGACGCTCTACCGCTCACCCTCGGGGACGATCTACGCCAACGAGGGCTCCCACTGGGACATCCTCTTCCGGTGAACGCGAAACGGGGTGACCCCGTGCGACCCGCACGGCGTCACCCCGTCGCCACGAGCGTCAGAACTCGGCGGCCACCAGCTCGGCGATCTCCGCCGCGTTGAGCGCCGCGCCCTTGCGCAGGTTGTCGCCGCAGACGAACAGGTCGAGCGAGTTGGGGAAGTCGATCGCCTGGCGGATGCGGCCGACGTACGTGGGGTCGGTGCCGACCACGTCGAGCGGCGTCGGGTAGACGCCGTTGGCCGGGTCGTCCATGAGCACCACCGTCGGCGCCGCCTCCAGGACGCGGTGCGCGTCGGCGACCGTGATCTCGCGCTCGAAACGCGCGTGCACGGCCAGCGAGTGCGTCGTGATCACCGGCACCCGCACGCAGGTCGACGAGACCTTCAGCTCGGGGATGCCGAGGATCTTGCGGGACTCGTTGCGGAGCTTCAGCTCTTCTGAGGCCCAGCCGTCTTCCTTGAGCGAGCCGGCCCACGGCACCACGTTGAACGCGATCGGCGCCGGGAACGGCGAGTCGGCGGGCAGCTTGTTGGCCAGCGCCTTGCGCACGTCGCCGGCCGCCTGACCGATCGTGCGGTCGCCGGCCAGCGCCTCGACCTCGTCGTACAGCCGCGCGGAACCCGCCACACCGGCGCCGGAGACCGCCTGGTAGGAGGCGACGACCAGCTCGGTGAGGGTGTACTCGGCGTGCAGCGCGCCGATGGCCGCCATCATCGACAGCGTCGTGCAGTTGGGCGTCGAGATGATGCCGCGCGGCCGGTTGCGCGCCTCGAGCGGGTTGATCTCGGGCACCACCAGCGGGACGTCGGGCTCCATACGGAACGTGCCCGACTTGTCGACGGCGATCGCGCCACGCTCGGCCGCGATCGGCACCCACACGGCCGACACCACGTCGGGCACGTCGAAGATGGCGATGTCGATGCCGTCGAACACCTCGGGCGCGAGCGCCTGCACCACGACGTCCTCGCCGCGTACCCGCAGGGCCTTGCCCGCCGACCGCGGCGAGGCGACGAGACGGATCTCGCCCCAGATGTCCGCACGTGTCGACACGATGTCGCGCATGACGGTGCCGACCGCACCGGTCGCCCCGATCAGGGCGAGATTGGGCCTTCTGCTCATCGTCCTGAACCTCCGTACACCACGGCTTCGACCTGGTCGGCGTCGAGATCGAAGGCGCGGTGCGCGGCCGCCACGGCCGCGTCGACCCCGTCCTGCCCGACGATCACAGAGATGCGGATCTCCGAGGTGGAGATCATGTCGATGTTGACCCCCGCGTCGGCGAGGGCCGCGAAGAACGTGGCCGTGACGCCCGGGTGCGACCGCATGCCCGCGCCGATCAGCGACACCTTGCCGATCTGGTCGTCGAACAGCAGCGACTCGTAGCCGATCCGGCCCTGGATCTTCTTCAGCGACGTCAGCGCCGTCGGGGCGTCGGCGACCGGCAGCGTGAACGAGATGTCGGTGCGGCCCGTGGCCGCGGCCGACACGTTCTGCACGATCATGTCGATGTTGATCTCGGCGTCAGCAAGAGTTTTGAAGATCGAGGCAGCCTCGCCGACCTTGTCGGGGACCCCGACAACAGTGATCTTGGCCTCGCTCCGGTCGTGCGCGACGCCGGAGATGATCGGCTGCTCCATCTCGGTTCCTTCGGTGTAAGGGTCGGAGACGACCCACGTGCCTTCCCTGGTGCTGAAAGAGCTGCGTACGTGAATCGGCAGGCTGAAACGGCGAGCATATTCGACACACCGCAGATGCAGGATCTTCGCACCACAGGCCGCCATCTCCATCATCTCGTCGTAGGAGATGCGGGGAATCTGACGGGCCGCGGGCACGATGCGGGGGTCGGCCGTGAAGATGCCGTCGACGTCGGTGTAGATCTCGCAGACGTCGGCCTCCAGCGCCGCGGCCAGCGCCACCGCGGTGGTGTCGGAACCGCCACGGCCCAGCGTGGTGATGTCCTTCGACTCGTGCGAGACGCCCTGGAACCCGGCCACGATCGCGATGTGGCCCTGGTCGATGGCCTCCTGGATGCGGCTCGGCGTCACGTCGATGATGCGCGCCTTGCCGTGCGTGGAGTCAGTGATCACTCCGGCCTGCGAGCCGGTGAACGAGCGGGCCTCGTGACCGAGGTTGGCGATCGCCATCGCCAGCAGGGCCATCGAGATGCGCTCGCCCGAGGTGAGCAGCATGTCGAGCTCGCGGCCCGGAGGCAGCGGCGACACCTGTTCGGCCAGGTCGAGCAGCTCGTCGGTGGTGTCGCCCATGGCGGAGACGATCACGACCACGTTGTTGCCGGCTTTTTTCGTCGCGACGATCCGCTGCGCGACCCGCTTGATGCAGGACGCGTCGGCGACGGAGGAACCACCGTACTTTTGCACAACGAGCGCCACGAGAGTCTCCCAGTTCGGACGTGGGCTGCCAGTCTACTGGGGGCTTCTCATGGATCAGATGGCTCGTACCACTATGTGGATGCTCAGACCGCGGTGACTTCCTCGGCCACGTCGAGCCGCGAATGCGCCGCAACCGCCTGGAGTGCGCGCATGGCCGCGCCCGCGTGGTTGCCCCACGTGTTGAAGTAGGAGTACTGCCACCACCACAGCGCCTCGTGCGGGCGGCCGGCGTGGTAGTGGCGCAGCCCGTGGATGAGGTCGGCGGCGACCGCCGTCAGGTCGTCGGACAGCCGGTAGGGCGTGACGCCCGTGTCCTTGTACGGGTCGAACACCTCGGCGTAGTCGTCGACCGCCTCCAGCCGCTCGGCCAGCGCCGTGCGGACGCCGTCGATGTCGGGGTCCTCGCTCATCGGCGGCTCGTAGTTGCCGGCGAGTATCACGTCACGGTTGGCTCCGAGCTTGGCGCCCGCCAGGCACACCTGGGCGACCTCGACCAGCAGCAGCGACCAGATGGCGTCGCCGCCCTCGCCGCCCGCCACCCGGGTCACGCCGTCCACGTAGTCCTGAGCGTGCCCGGCAATCTCTTCCGCCAGCGTGCTCCACTCGTCAGACATCCAGCAGTCTCCGTCCTTCGAAGGCCCGGCCCAAGGTCACCTCGTCAGCGTATTCGAGGTCACCTCCGACGGGCAGGCCACTGGCCAGTCGTGTCACCTTGAGGCCCATCGGCTTGACCAGACGGGCAAGGTAGGTCGCCGTCGCCTCGCCCTCGAGATTGGGATCGGTGGCGAGGATGAGCTCGGTCACCCGGCCGTCGGCCAGCCGCGTCATGAGCTCGCGGATGCGCAGGTCGTCGGGGCCGACGCCGTCGATCGGGCTGATCGCGCCGCCGAGCACGTGGTACGTGCCGCGGAACTCGCGCGTCTTCTCGATCGCCACGACGTCCTTCGACTCCTCGACCACGCAGATGACGTGCGTGTCGCGGCGGGCGTCACGGCAGATGCGGCACTCCTCCTCTGCCGCCACGTTGCCGCAGATCCGGCAGAACCGGACCTTCTCCTTGACCTCCAGCAGCGCGTGCGCCAGCCGTTTCACGTCGGCCGGGTCGGCCGCCAGCAGGTGGAACGCGATCCGCTGCGCGCTTTTGGGACCGACGCCGGGCAGCAGCCCGAGCTCGTCGATCAGGTTCTGGACGACCCCCTCGTACATGCCTAGAACCCTGGCAGCTGTCCGAGACCGCCGCCACCGAGCCCCTGGGCCAGCGGACCGAGCTTCTCCTGCTGCAGGTCGGCGGCGGCGCGGACGGCGTCACGGACGGCCGCGATCACCAGGTCGGCGATCGTGTCGGCGGTGTCCTGAGCGTCGTCGCCGTCGATCACACTCGGGTCGATCTTGAGTTCGAGCAGCTCACCGGAACCGTTGACGACGGCCGTGACCAGGCCGCCGCCCGATGAGCCCTCGATCTGCGCGTCGTTGAGCTCCTGCTGGGCGCTCACAAGCTGCTGCTGCATGAGCTGGGCCTGCTCCAGCAGCTGCTGCAGGTTGACATCCCCTGGGTTCACCGTCGTGCGCTCCTCATGGCTCAGCGTTCTTGACTGCCACGAGCCTACGGCGTTTGGACGGCGTCATGTACTGGTGGAGTCACCATGTTTCGTGCAGGGATCGCTTACCGGGACAGCAGGTGCGTCGCTGCACCCCGGACGAGCCGCCCGCCGCCCGGCACCGGGGTGCGGCCCGCCGGGCCAACCCCGATGCCCGGCCGGACTCCGGCCCCCCTCCAGAGCCGGTGTCCGGCCGAGCCCGACTTGTGCGGCGCTCGATGTCTCTGCCGGGTCTCGGGCCCCCCTCCAGCGTCCGAGACCCGGCCCATCACCCCGGCGGAGCGGCCGCGCCGCGCCGACGTGATGCCAGTGGAACCTACGCATCGCTACGTTGCACACACGTTGCGTTCACGCGATCACTCTCCGCAATCCCCTCCCAAACGGGTTGCGCAGAACGGTCGCAAGACGGATGCTCTACATGACTACTTGGAGTGACCGATGAGTTACGTCGACCTCGACGCCTACTCGCGGCATCTGCGCAGCGCGCACGAGTCCGCGGCGACCGGGCGGCCGTGGCCCGAGGCCCCCCGGCATGTCATCAGGGCGTCGTGGCGTCGTTCGCTCGATGCCGGCGTCGACCCGGACGTCACCGGCGCCCCGCTCGTCTACGACTCCGCCGACGTCAAGCAGGTTCGGCTGGAGCACCCGCTGCGGCCGCTGCTGCCGCTGATGACCACGACGCTGGCCGGCCTCGCCGACGAGACCGGCCATATCGTGGTCGTCACCGACGGTGACGGCCGGGCGCTCTGGCGCGAGGGCAACCACACGATCATGCGTCGCGCCGACACGATCGGCCTGGCCACCGGACACCAATGGGCCGAGCACGCCGTCGGCACCAACGGCATCGGCACCGCCCTCGCCATCGGCCGGCCCGTCCACGTCTACTCCGCCGAACACCTCATGCGCGTGCTGCACGTCTGGTCGTGCAGCGCCGCCCCGATCACCGACCCCGACTCCGGCCACGTCATCGGCTGCGTCGACGTCAGCGGCACCTCCAGCAGCCTCCACCCCGCCACCGTCGCCCTGGTCGCCGCCACCGCCAAGCTCGTCGAGACCGAGCTCACCGTACGCATGCACCAGCGCGACGAGCGCCTGCGCCGCCGCTACGAGTCGCTGCGCAGCCGGCCCGGCATCCTGCTGTCGTCCACCGGGCGCGTCATCTCCGGCGACCCTACGGGCGGTCTCGGCGGGCGCGTGCCGCTCCTTCCCGCCGCCGGGCGGCGCATGATCCTCAAGGACGGCACTGTCGCCCTGCTCGAACCGTTCTCCGACGGCTTTCTGCTGCGGCCCACCATGTCGCCAGGGTCCGCCGCGTCCCCCGCGCTCCGGCTGGCGTTCCTCGGCGAGAGCGGGCCGACGGCGTCCGTCGGCGAGCACGAGCGGCCGCTGTCGCTGCGGCACGCCGAGATCCTCACCCTCCTCGCCCTCCACCGCCACGGCCTCACCGCCGAACAGCTCTCCTTCCACCTGTACGGCGACGCCGGCAACCCCGTCACCATCAGGGCCGAGATCCACCGGTTGCGCGCGCAGCTCGGCGACGCCATCGCGGCCAAGCCGTACCGCCTGACCTGCCCGGTGGAGGCCGACTTCCTCGAGCTGCGCCGTCTGCTGACCGGCTCCGACCCGGCGAAGGTGGCCTCGGCGTACACCGGGCCGCTGCTGCCCCGCTCCGAGTCACCCGAGATCCGCCGCGAGCGCGACGAGCTGGAGGCCCAGGTGCGCGCCTGCCTGCTGCGGCGCGGCTCACCCGACGACCTGTGGACGTACGCGCAGACCCGCAACGGCCGCGACGACTACGAAATCCTGGAGCGCCTCGCCGAACTCCCCCCGACCGACCTACGCTCCGCCGCCGCCCGCACCCGCCTCCACCCCTGAACCCCGGGCACGGCGGCGCGTCCGTCGGGTCAGGTGTGGTCGATCTCGCCGATCACCTGGGCGTCGAGTTCGCGTTCGAGCAGCGCCATGCCCGAGACGGCGTCCACGTCGGCGTCGGCGTCGTTGAGCGGGTCGACGTCGTCGACGTCGTTGTTCTTGTCACGTCCAGGGATCGACTCCGGCCAGGCGGCGCCGCCCCGAGGGGACGGCACGCGCGGACCCGACTGGGCGGCGGCCTTCGCCGCCGAACGCGCGGCCGCCAGGCCCGCGGACGGACCCTTCCCGGACGGCGCGGCGGACGTACGGGTCGGGTCGGGCGCGGGCGGCAAACCAGGACCCGGGTCGTCGGGCGCCTCGGGCCAGGACTCGTCGGTGGTCGGACGGGCCGGCGGAGGGGCCGAGGGCTGCGCGTCGTCCTGACCGCCGCCGTCACCGTCGCCAGAACCGCCGTGCGACGCCGTACGGCCCTGCGGCCCCGACGTCTCGGTGACCTGCGGCACCGCCTGGGCGCCGGCCACCTGCCCGCCCTGCTGCCCGCCACCGTACGACGGGGAACGGGCGGGGCCCCGCGACGCGGACGGCGCCGGGGAGCCGCCGACGACGGCCTCCACCTTCCAGGTGCCACCGAGCACCTCGCCGAGCACGCCGGCGACGACGGCGTCCTTGCCGCCGCCGGTGAAGTTCTTCATCGCGCCGACCTGGGAGAAGCCGAGCGTCACGATCTTGCCCTCGACACCCACCACCTGGGCGTTGGTGCTCACGTTCGCCCAGACGACGATGCTGCGCTGCTTGAGCGCGGCGAGCACGGCCGGCCACTGCGCCGCCACCGCGCCCGTCGCGGCGGGCGCCGGAGCCCCACCACCTTGCTCGGCGGGCGCGCTGGGCGGCGCGGGAGCGCTCGGAGCAGCCGCCGGACTTCCCGGACGCGCCGGTTCTGGCCAGTCGTCCGCACCTGCCGCGGGCCGGGGTGCCGGGGCCTCAGCCGGTACGGCGGCCGGAGCCGGGGCGGGAGCGGACGCCGCGGCCGGGGCAGGAGCAGACGCCGGGACCGATGCGGAGACGGGGGCCACGGAAGGAGCGGGGGCAGCGGCCGAGCGGGCGGCCATCTGCGCGACGGCGCCCCCGCGTTCGAGACGCTCGACGCGCGCGAGCAGCGCCGCCTCGTCCTGGGCGGCCCCGGGAAGCAGGACGCGCGCGCACATCAGCTCGAGCAGCAGCCGCGGCGACGTGGCGCCGCGCATCTCGGTGAGCCCGGCGTTGAACACCTCGGCCGCGCGGGTCAGCTCGGCCGGTCCCATCGACGCCGCCTGCCGTACCAGGCGCTCCAGCTCGTCGGCCGGACGGTCGAGCAACCCGCTGGTGGCCGCCTCGGGGACGTTCGCCAGGATCACCAGGTCGCGAAAGCGTTCGAGCAGGTCGGAGGCGAACCGGCGCGGGTCGTGCCCGCCCTCGATCACCCGGTTGACCGCGTGGAAGACCTTCGCCCCTGCACGGGCCGCGAACGCGTCGACGACCTCGTCGAGCAGGTCTCCGTCGGTGTAACCGAGCAGGGAGACGGCTTTCGCGTACGTGATGCCGTCCTCTTCGGCCCCGGCGAGCAGCTGGTCGAGGATCGACAGCGAGTCACGCGCGGACCCGGCCCCGGCGCGGACGACCAGCGGCAGCGCGGCCGGCTCGTACGGCACGTCCTCGGAGGTGAGGATCTCCTCCATCAGCGCGCGCAGCGTCGACGGCGGCATCAGCCTGAACGGGTAGTGGTGCGTACGCGACTTGATGGTGCCGATGACCTTTTCCGGCTCGGTCGTCGCGAAGATGAACTTCAGGTGCGGCGGGGGCTCCTCGACGAGCTTGAGCAGCGCGTTGAAACCCTCACGGGTCACCATGTGCGCCTCGTCGATGATGTAGATCTTGTAGCGCGCGGAGACGGGGGCGAAGAAGGCCCGCTCACGCAGGTCGCGCGCGTCGTCGACGCCACCGTGGGACGCGGCGTCGATCTCGATCACGTCAAGGTGGCCCGGCCCGGTCGGGGCCAGCGCGACGCACGACTCGCACTCGCCGCACGGATCGGGCGTCGGACCCTTCTCGCAGTTGAGCGAACGGGCGAGGATGCGCGCGCTGGAGGTCTTGCCGCACCCGCGGGGGCCGCTGAACAGGTAGGCGTGGTTGATGCGCCCCGTACGCAGCGCCTGCCGCAGGGGGTCGGTGACGTGTTCCTGACCCTTGACCTCGGCGAAGGTCCCGGGTCGGTACTTGCGGTAAAGCGCAAGGCTCATACGACCATCCCACCTGCGAGGGGGCTCCCAACGAAGAGACCCCCCGCACACCCGCCAGAGCCCGCTTATCCTTGCTGCCTTCCGGCCCTGGGGAGGTTCACAGGATGACGCCGCGCGAGGGGTCCACGGACAGTCTAGCCGTAAGGCGCAGTGCTCGCTGCATCCCGAAGGAGGCCGGAAAACATGGCCTGCGCACTCCGAGAAGTCCGGTAAGCTCGTCGGCGGAGGATTCGCCTAGTGGCCGAGGGCGCACGCTTGGAAAGCGTGTATAGGGCAACCTATCAGGGGTTCAAATCCCCTATCCTCCGCGCCTGGTTGAGGCAGTAAACGCGAAGGGGCCGACCCTACCCAGTCGGCCCCTTTCGCTATGTCCAGTCTCAGTTTCAGTCTCAGTTGGCCTCTTCGGAGGGTTCCTCTCCCTCCTCGCCCACCTCCCAGAGCAGGCTGTCAACCTGCTTGGCCACCGTGTTCCGGATGCCGTCGGTGACGTGCTGGTTCCGGCGTGCCATGCCGCTAGGACTGGCTCGTTTCACGGGCCTGAGCTTCCGTTTGGTGAACCGGCGGCAGGCGGACAACGTCATTAGCGTGTGAAACCCATCCATTGGATCAGCATCGTCG